>NZ_ARXS01000026.1 GCF_025532145.1 Alloalcanivorax balearicus MACL04
CATAGAATCTCCCACAGCGGCTTCGTAGTCCGATTTGAGGGAAAGCGGCCACACGGCATCCTTAACCCTGCTGGTAATAGGCCTCGTGCTCGGAGCGAATCATATGCTTCTGCACTTTGCCGGTTCCGGTGCGCGCAAACTCCTCCGTGAACAGCACAGCCTTGGGGACCTTGAAGCCCGCCAGCCGTTCCCGGCAATGTTCCAGTACCCGTTCTTCGTCCGCCCGCGCGCCGGGTTTGAGGATCACCACCGCGGTGATCGCCTCTCCCCAGTGTTCATGGGGCAGCCCCACCACCGCGGCTTCCGCCACGGTTTCATGCTCCATCAGACAGCGTTCCACTTCGATGGAGGCCACGTTTTCACCGCCGGTCTTGATCACGTCCTTCTTGCGATCGGTGAACCAGATGGCACCGTCCTCGTCCATCCAGGCAATGTCGCCGCTGTGAAACCAGCCGTGCTGAAAACTCTCGCGGGTCTTTTCCGGCTGGTTCAGATAGCCGTTCATGGTCTGTGGTCCGCGATAGACGATTTCCCCCGGCTCGCCACGGGGCAACAGGCGGCCGTGATCGTCCATGATCGCCACCCGCGTCATGGCGGTGGCGGTGCCCCAGGTGGCGGCCTTGCTCCACTGATGCTCCGGCCGCTGCATGCAGGTGGCCGGGGTGAATTCGGTCTGGCCGGAACCGAGCACCACATCGGCATTGACAAACAAATCGTGCAGAGCGCGCAGGCGCTCATCCGGCATCGGTGCCATGGCATAGACCGCCCGCGTCACCGAAGTAAGGTCATGGTTGCCGCGCGCCGCGGCGTCCAGCAGTTGCCCGTACATCATCGGCAGAAACATGATCACATTGGCCCGGTGCTTTTCGATCAGAGACAGCATGTTTTCCGGTGTATCGAACCCCGGCGCCAGAATCACCCGAGCCCCCACCGTGAACATCGGCACGGTCATGGAATTGAGCATGGCGCAATGAAACAGCGGCAGCACCACCAGCGCCCTGGTATTGTGATCGGCTTGATGGGCAAGCGCCCCGGACAGCCCGGCCATGGTCACCGCCAGATGGCTGGTGAGCACGCCCTTGGGCAACGCGGTGGTGCCGCTGGTGTACAGCAGTTGCACCGCGTCACGATCAAACACCGGCACTTGCAACTCGCCATCGTCGCCTTGCTCCAGCAACCCGTCGAACGAGCCCGCATCCTTGGGCAGATTCTCCGGCGCCCGCTCTCCGGTCCAATAAACGCCCTGAAGCTCCGGCAACGACGGCACCAGTTCCGTTGCCGCCGCCAGCAACTGATCCTGCACGATCAGCACCTTCGCCGCGGCATCCTGGAAGCAATAGGCGATTTCCGAGGGACGCAGTCCCAGATTGGCCGGCGCACAGATCAACCCGGCCTTGGCGCAGGCGAGATAAGTGATCAGGATTTCCAGGCAGTTGCCGGCCATCACCCCAACCACATCCTGACGCTTCAAACCCAGGCCCAGCAAGGCACTGCCCAGACGATTCGCGCGCCGATCCAGTTCACCGTAAGTAAGGCTTTGCTCGCCACAAACCAGCGCTACTCTGTCCGGAAACAGATCCGCGGCCCGGGTGCTCATGTCACCGACACAGACCCGGTCCACCATATGCCGGCCGAAAGCTTCTTCGTCGAGATTCACTGTCATGATGCGGCTCTCCTGTTGTTGTGCTTATGGGAACAGGCCAGGCAACTACCGCCCCGGCCAATCCGGCGCGCGCTTCTCATTGAACGCGGCCAGGCCCTCCTTGGCATCCTCGGTAAGTGCGAGGGTGGCGATCTGGGTTTCGGTGTAGGCGATGGCCTGATCGAAGGACATCGCCTCGATGGCACGTAACGCGTACTTGCCCCGGCGGATAGCGGTGGGGGATTTGTCCACCAGGCGGTCAATCAACCACTCGACCTTGGCGTCCAGTTCCGCCGCCGGCGCCAAATGATTGACCAGCCCCGCCTGCAACGCTTCGTCGGCGGTGAAAGGTTCACCAGTGAAGCACCATTCACGCAGCACCCGCTGCGGCACCAGCCGTTGTAGCAAGCTCAACACCTGCATCGGGAAGACCCCGACCTTCACTTCCGGCAATCCGAAGCGCACCGTGTCCACCGCCACCGCCATGTCGGTCATGCACAGCAAGCCCATGCCACCGGCCATGCAGACCCCGTTCACCCGGGCAATGCTCGGCACCGTGCAATGGCTGGCGAGACGCATCAGATCGGCGTAGTCGGCATTGGGCTTGGCGTAATCGAAGACAAACCCCTCTCCGGGGCGCAGATCGGCGCCGGCGCAAAAGGCCTTGTCGCCGCTGCCGGTAAGTACGATCACACGCACCTGAGAATCCGCCTGAGCCTGTTCATAGCCCTGACGGATACCATCGATCACCGCCTGATTAATGGCGTTGCGTTTGTCCGGCCGGTTCACCGTGATCCACAGCGCCCGACCACGTTTTTCCAGTAATACCGCTTGTTCCGTACTCATTCCGGTTTGCTCTCCTCACTGGCATCCGCTTCGATTTCCACCAACACCCGGCCGGCGGCCACCTGATCCCCTTCGGCGGCGCTGATCACCGAGACCACACCGCCGACGCCGGCCCGGTGCACGTGCTCCATCTTCATCGCTTCCAGCGTGAGCACCGCTTCGCCCGCTTCCACCCGCTGACCTTCGCGGACCGCCACCGACACCAGGCGACCGTTCATGGACGCCCGCACCCGGCCGTCGCCACCGTCGGCGGCACCCTGGGCGGCGGCGGCATAGGTGCGGTCCGTGACCGAATAACCTTCGCCGCCATGGAGGAAGTGCAGCACGTCACCGCGCCGCTCCAGCGGCACCGTCTCCACCACGCCGCCGCATTCCAGCCGCGCCCCGTCAGCGGTGCAACCGAGCAACCCGAATTCCGTGGTGACGTCCTCGATGACCACCTGCAAGCGATCCGCCTGCATGCGGGTCAGGGTGGCGGCGCCGTCTTCGTCACGCAGTTGATAGCGCACGATCAGCGGCAACCGGGAAGACAAGCCGGATCTGGCACTGCCGGCCCCGCGATCGGTGAGATACAACAAAGCGGCGGCCAGCGCCTGCAGTTGCTGCCCGTGTTCCTCATCCTGGTGCAGCAAGTCGGCCTGCCGCTGTTCCACGAAAGCGGTAGTCGCTTCGCCGGCGGCGAACACCGGGTCGCGCAGGCAGCGCGCCAGAAAGCCCTGGTTGGTTTCCACGCCCAGCGCCACCAGTTCTTCCAGCCCCGTGGCCAGACGGCGGCGGGCTTCGTCGCGGTTCTCGCCCCAGGCGATCAACTTGGCCACCATGGAGTCATAGAACGGCGGCACCTCGGCGCCGTCCTGCAAGGCGCTGTCCACCCGCAGGGTTCGCGGCGCGCGCCAGCGCACCAGGGTGCCGCTTTGCGGCATGAAGCCCTGGCGCGGACTTTCCGCGCAGAGACGTACTTCGATAGCGTGTCCCCGGAAGCCGATGTCGTCCTGTTCCAGGGCCAGAGGCTCCCCGGCGGCCACCCGCAATTGCAGGGCCACCAGATCGATACCGGTGATCGCCTCGGTAACCGGGTGTTCCACCTGCAGGCGCGTGTTCATTTCCATGAAGTAGAAGCGGCCCTCGCCATCCAGCAGGAATTCCAGAGTACCGGCGCCTTCATAGCCGATGGCCTGCACCGCCCGCACGGCGGTCTCGCCCATCTGCTCACGCAGCGCCTGATCCACGGCCGGAGATGGCGCTTCCTCCACCACCTTCTGATGACGGCGCTGCACCGAACAATCCCGCTCACCGAAATGCAGCGCCTTGCCGTGACGATCCGCCACCACCTGGATTTCCACATGCCTCGGTTCGACGATGGCTTTCTCCAGAATCACTTCCGGATCGCCAAAAGCACTTTGCGCTTCCGAACGAGCGCTGGCCAAAGCCTCCAGAAAAGTGCCCGTGCTTTCCACCAGACGCATGCCGCGCCCGCCACCACCGGCGGTGGCTTTGATCATCACCGGGTAGCCGATGTCATCCGCTTCCCGGTGCAGCCGTTGTTCACTTTGGTCCTGGCCCTGATAACCGGGCACGCAAGGCACGCCGGCCTGCTCCATCAACAGTTTGGCGCGGGCCTTGTGCCCCATGGCCTCGATGGCCTCGGCGGAGGGGCCGATGAACACCAGCCCGGCGTCGGCGCAAGCCCTCGCCAGCGCCGGATTCTCCGCCAGAAAGCCGTAACCGGGATGCACCGCGTCGGCGCCGGCGCGTCTGGCGGCGTCGATGATGTTGTCGATATTCAGATAGGACTGCGCCGGCAGGGCCTCGCCGATGCAGACCGCCTGGTCCGCCTCCAGGGCGTGGCGGGCATCACGGTCGGCGCTGGAATAGACCGCCACCGTGCGGTAGCCCAGTTCCCTGGCGCTACGTTGGACGCGCAGGGCAATTTCGCCACGGTTGGCGATCAGTATCTTGCTGAAAGGGGTCGCTTTGCTCATATCGTTACCGCTCGGATCAGGGACGGGCCACGGAGAATTGCATCGGCTGGGTTTGCCGCTGCTCCGCCTCACGACAGATGGACAGCACGTAGGCGATCACGCCACGGGTATCGCGGGGGTCAATGACACCGTCATCCAGCAAGCGTCCGCTGGTGGCGAACACATCCATCTGTTTTTCAAAGGTGTCGATGATGCGCCCTTCCAGGTCCTCCAGGGCGGCACGGTCCACTTCCTGGCCACGGCGCTTGGCCGCCGATTCGGTGACGATGCTCATGGTGCGGGCGGCCTGCTCCCCGCCCATCACCGCGGTCTTGGCGTTGGGCCAGGAGAAACAGAAACGCGGATGAAAGCCCCGGCCGCACATGCCGTAATTACCAGCGCCGAAAGAAGCACCGCAGTACAGGGTAATTTGCGGCACGGTGGCGTTGGTCACCGCCTGGATCATCTTGGAGCCATGTTTGATGATGCCGGCCTGCTCATAGTCCTTGCCGACGATGAAGCCGGTGGTGTTGTTCAGATACAGGATCGGCGTGCGCGACTGGCAACAGGCCTGAATGAAATGGGTGGCCTTGGTCGCCCCGGCGGGATCGATCGGCCCGTTATTGGTGATGATGCCCAGTGCCATGCCTTCGATACGCGCCTGCCCGCAGACGGTGGCGGGGCCGTAGTTGGCGCCGAACTCGAGGAAGTCGGAATCGTCGACGATGCGCGCGATCACTTCCTTCATATCCACCGGTCTTTTGTGGTCCATGGGCATGATGCCGAGCAGTTCCTCGCCGTCGTAACGGGGCGGCGGAGCCGGTTCGGCGACCGCCGCCGGGATATCCCGGTTCCAGTCCAGCTTGCCCATGATGTCACGTACCAGACGCAGAGCGTCGCGATCATCCTCGGCCAGGTAGTCCCCCAGACCGGACAAGGTGGTGTGCATCTCGGCCCCGCCCAGCTCCTCATCGGTGGCTTCTTCACCGGTAGCCGCCTTCAGCAACGGCGGACCGGCCAGGAAGGCCTTGGAGCGGCCGCGCACCATGATGATGTAGTCCGACAGTCCGGTCTGGTAAGCACCGCCGGCGGTGGAGGAACCGTGCGTGACGGTCACCACCGGCAGACCGGCGGCGGACAGACGCGCCAGGTTACGAAACGAGGAGCCGCCCAGGATGAACTCTTCGACCCGGTACTTGAGCAGGTTGGCTCCGGCGCTTTCCACCAGTTGCACATACGGCAGTTTGTTTTCCAGCGCCAGCTCCTGCACCCGCAGCACCTTGTCCAGCCCCATGGGCTGGGCGGCACCGGCGTCGATGCCGGAATCGGTGGCGAGGATCATGCAGCGCACGCCGCGGACATAACCGATACCGGCGATATTACCGCCGCCAGGGATGGTTTTCTCCGGATCCGGGTTGTCCATGCCGTAGCCGGCCAGGGTAGCCAGTTCCAGAAAAGGGGCGCCGGGGTCCAGCACCAGCGCCACGCGCTCACGAGGCAGCAACTGCCCGCGTTTTTCAAAGCGCCCCTTGGCGGCGGCGGACTTGTCCCGGGTCCGTTGCTCCACCGAGCGCAAACGCGTCAGCAGAGCCTCCATACCGGCCCGGTTTTCGCGGAAAGTGGCGTCCGCGGAGGACACTTGGGTTTCGAGTACTGCCATGAAAAGGGCTTCCCAGTCTGTCGGCACCGGGGATCACCGGTGCCTTGGTGTCAAAACAGTTCTGGTAGCCTACGCAGCGGCGAAGCGGCGGGTCTTGCGAAAAATAGCTATGGGGGGAAGGAAAGTTGACAGTGGATAGTTGACAGGTAACAGCGGAAATCAAAAGCGAATGATCTTTAGCCGCTGTGGGAGCTTGCCTGCAAGCGAATTTCTTGAGGGCCGGGATCCCATTCGCTTGCAGGCAAGCTCCCACAGCGGCTGATAACGGGCTGTTTTGTCTCTTCGTTCTGCGCCGTCAGCTCGTCACTGGCTCACCACCCGCATGGCGTGAGTCAGTTGCCTCAGTTGCTCCGGCTCGATGATGAACGGGGGCATGATGTAAAGCAGTTTGCCGAACGGACGGATCCAGACACCCAGGTCCACCAGCTGCTTCTGCACCTGGCCCACATCGCAAGGCTGCTTGAGTTCCACCACGCCGATGGCGCCGAGCACGCGCACATCCGCCACTTTGTCGGATTCCAGGCAGGGCGTCAGTTCCGTCCGTAACTGCGCTTCGATGGCCTGAACGCGCTGCTGCCAGGGGCTTTCCAACAGCAGGTCGATGCTGGCGTTGGCCACCGCGCAGGCGAGCGGGTTGCCCATGAAAGTCGGGCCATGCATCAGGACTCCGGCCTGACCGTCGCAAATGCCGGCCGCCACGCGATCATTGCAGAGGGTGGCGGCGAGGGTCATGTAGCCGCCGGTAATGGCCTTGCCAAGGCAGAGGATATCCGGCACCACATCGGCGTGCTCCAGGGCGAACAACTTGCCGCTGCGGCCGAAACCGGTGGCGATCTCATCGAAAATCAGCAGCACGCCATGCTCGTCGCACAGACGGCGGCAACCTTTCAGGAATTCCGGGTGGTACAGCCGCATACCGCCGGCCCCCTGTACCACTGGCTCCAGAATCAGCGCGGCGATCTCGTCCGCGTGCTGCTCCAGTTGCGTGCGCACGGAGTCCAGAGCGCCATCGTCCCAGACGCCGTCGAACCGCACCGAGGGCGCCTCGGCAAAGTAATGCCGCGGCAGAATGCCGCTGAACAGGTCGTGCATGCCGTTGACCGGATCGCACACCGCCATCGCCCCGAAGGTGTCGCCATGATAGCCGTTGCGCAGCGCCAGCAGCCGGTGTTTGCCGGTCTTGCCCTGGCTCATCCAGTATTGCAGCGCCATCTTGATCGCCACTTCCACCGACACCGAACCGCTGTCCGCCAGGAATACCTTGGTCAATTCGGCGGGCGTCAACGCCACCAGCCGCTTGCCCAGTTCCACCGCCGGCTCGTGAGTGATGCCGCCGAACATCACGTGGGCCATGCGTTCAGTCTGGTCACGCAGGGCCTGATTCAGACGCGGGTGGTTATAGCCGTGGATCGCCGCCCACCAGGACGACATGCCGTCCACCAGCCGGCGCCCGTCTTCCAGCTCCAGGTAGACGCCCTCGGCGGCGCGCACCGGGTACACCGGCAAGGGCCGGGAGGTGGAGGTGTAGGGATGCCAGAGATGATCGCGGTCGAAATCGAGGTCGATGGAGGCCATGGGACTACCTATTTAAGAGGACGGCTGTTACGGGGACAGCGGTTTACAGGGAAAGCCCGAGCACCATGCCAAGACCAGCGCCAATGCTCAAGCGTCGTCGTCCACCGGCTGCCAATCCAGGGTTTCCTGATCCAGCAACCAGGTGCGCCAGCGGCCGTCGCTGTCCTGCACCCGATAGCGATAGTCGCCGTCCCGGGTGACCTTGCGCTCGGAGATCTGATTCTTCAGGCAGCTGTCCAGCGCCAGCGTACGCCAGTCCAGCAGCCGCCATTGCGTGTCCAAGCGCAAGCGTACCAGGCCGCTCTCGTCACCGGCGCCACACATCCCCAACGCATAAGGGCGGGATGGGTGTTGGTAACCCAGCAATACCACCAGACCCTGCTCATCCTCACGCCAGTCCAGCACCTCATTACCCGCCGTCGGCATATCGAATGCGGTCAGGTCCAGTTCCCTCTCCCGATCACCGTCTTCCAGATGCAGAAAAGAGTACTGGCGATATACCGACAAATTCGGGTTGTACAGACGCAAGGGGGCACTGTTGTCCTCCTCGCGCCAGATCCCCGCGCCCTCGTGATTCACCTCGAACCGTTCAGTCCAGCCGGTCAGCGCACGGTAGTAGGCGATGCTGTCCCAAAAGCGGCTGCCCTCGTAGCTGAAATCCAGCAACTCCCGCCCTGGCAGCGGGCTGTCAAAGTGATAAAGCACCCAGCCATCGGTGTCGTGCAACCCCACCAGGGGCACCCAGGTGCGCGAATCCCCACGGCGGTAAGCCCCGCTGAGGGAGTAGATATCACGGTGGCCGGGCGAGAATTCATGCACTCTCAGCATCAACGTCAGCGGCATGTCCCCCTGCTCACCTCGATAAAGCCGTTCCCGGGTATCCCATTCCCGCACCAGTATCCGCGGCTGCGCCACCGACACCGCCGTCAGCAGCAACATCAGCAAGGCGATGATGTGTCGTCCTCGGGTATTCACTCTTTACGCTCCGCCGGCAATCCATTCGCATCAGACAAGAGACGTATTTTAAACAGCCTGGCCCACTGGCGGGGGCGCTTTGTCGGACATTAAGGTGAACTTTTGTGAATGGCTGAGCACCGGGACTAACCGTGCCGCTCTCCCGGAACAGCTTCTCTGAGCAGAGCTTTCTGGATCTTGCCCGCCGGTGTCAGCGGCAAGCTGTCGCGGAATACCAGTCGGCGAGGAACTTTATAGTCGGCCAGAGCCTGGCGGCAATGTTCCAGCACCGCCGCTTCATCCAGATCACTGCCAGGGCGCGGGACGACGTAATAGCAGCCCACTTCGCCGAGCACCGCGTCGGGCACGCCAATTCCGGCCACCATCATCACCTGATCCAGACGGGCAATGTGATTCTCCACCTCCGCCGGATAAACGTTGAAACCGCCCTGGATGAACATGTCCTTCTTGCGGCCGCGCAGGGTGATCATACCGTTGCTATCACGTTCACCGAGATCACCGGTATGCAGCCAGCCGTCGTCATCGAAGGTGTCGCTTTCCTCGGCGGCGCCAATGTAACCCGGCACCACACCGACGCCACGGAACAACAGCTCACCGACTTCCCCAGCCGGCAGGTCGGTGCCTGCTTCGTCCACCACCCGTAATCCGGCATCGGCCAGTGGCTGGCCGATACAGCGCTTGAGGCTATCGTCATCACATTCCCAGGGGGTCATGACGATGGCGCCGGAAGACTCCGACAGGCCGTACAGATTCATCAAGGTGGCGGCCGGCACTGTCTGCTGCAAGCGTGTCAGCAGAGTATCGTCGACGTTGCTGCCGCCGGTAATCACCATTCGTACCCGCGACAGGTCCGCGTGCTCCAGCGCCGGGTCCATCAACAACAAGGTAAGCATGGTGGGTACGCCCTGCAGCAGAGTGGGCGGGTGCTCAGCCATCATCGCCAGCACCCGGTCCGCTTTGAAATCCGCTACCAGCTCACAGGTGGCCCCCCCCATCAGGCTGGTCAGAATACCGCAGGTAATGCCGCCCACATGATTGAACGGCAAGGCCAGTTGGGTGTGGTCCTCCGGAATCATCCGGGTGTGCGCGGCCTGGGCGGCGGCGGAGGCGAGCATGCTGGCGTGTGTCAGCGCCGTGCCTTTGGGACGGCCAGTGGTGCCCGAGGTGTAAATCACCATGGCAAGATCGTCCGCGTTCAGTTCCGGCGCTACCGGTACCGGCTCTGCCCGCAGCAGTTGCTGAAAACGCTCGCCGTCCAGATCCACCACCTGCTCCAGCGTCGGGGTCTCCGGAGCCAGCCGGTCGAACATGGCCAGGAAATCGAAATTGTCATGCGCGGCTACGGTAAACACCGCCTTCATGGCACTGTCGTTCACCATGTGGCGCAACTCCGCGTCCCGATAACGTACCGACAATCCCACCACCGCCACCCCCAGCCTGGCACTGGCGAAAAACAGCCACAACCAGGCCATGCGATTGGGTGCGATCACCCCGATACGGTCGCCGCGACGCAAGCCCAGAGCCTGCAAGCCACCAGCCAGACAGGCCGTGAGCGCTTCGGTATCGGCAAAACGGTGGGGGTGGCCATTATCGATCCAGCCGATTCGGTCAGCGTGCTCTCGAGCGGTCAGGTTGAGCTGATCGGGAATACGGGGGGTGCTCATGATCGGGGCTCCGCGAGGGGGTTTCACAGGCCAGCGTTGACCAGGGCGTCCGGCGCGCCAACCCGGCTCTGTAACAGGATCGCCAGTTTGCGCGACCCGACCAGAATGTCCTTGGGCGTCAGGCCGTAGAACTGCCGAATGGAATGGCTGAAGTGGGTGGAATCCGGATAGCCCACATCCAGCGCGATGTCGGTGAGAGTGTCGCGGCGATTAACGTGGTAAAGCAGGCTGCGGGCGCGCTTCCAGGCGCGGAACTTGCGAAAGGTAATACCCAGATCTTCCTTGAACAGATGAAGGAAACGGGAAAACGACAGACCACTGAGCAGCGCCGCTTCTTCCGCCGGACAATGGCGGGAGGGATCCTCCCTCAGATACGCCAGTACCCGTGCCACGCGGGGATCCAGTTCGCGGCGCGGCAACGTCTGCCCGAGAAACAGCGGATCCACTTCCACGCGAGGATCTGTCCCTTCTTCCGCCAGGGCCTGGATACGGGCGAAGCCACGTCTCAGAGTCTGCAGCAGCTCATCGCGGTCGCCGCCATGATCACAGCGCAACATCGGCGGCAACGCGCCCATGTTCACGGTTTCCGGCTCCACCATCACCGAGCCGAGCAACCGTTCACCGGTTTCCACCCAATGCGGCTGGTAAGGGGGTACCACCGCCACCGCGGTTTCCTGCCAGTTGCGGCCGTCAATGCTGAAACGAAATGGCAGGTCCAGGCCGCAATAGACGGTCAATGAACCAAAACTGCGCAGACGGGGACGCCCCAGCAGACCCAGATAGCAGACCCGCTCAGGCCCGAGCAGCATGACCCGTCCACGGCGCCGACGGGAATTTGTCTTTGTTGTCATCATTGCCTCCTCCGGTGACAACGTCACCGCAGGGCCCGTATCCGCACAGGCCTGCGAGGAATATAAGAAAAAGGATCTACCCTTGTTCCCACATAGCCGATTGGCAAAAAAGATCAAAAACCATCGGCTGAAAATATAAATCCCGAGCCATGAAGGCGTGTTCGAACTTAAACCAAACGATCGGCCAATTGCAACGGCCAACGGGTCTCAGGTTGGAAAGGTTGCATTACCTCCCGACCACGCACTTCCGCACCGCATCCACATGGGTTCCAACCTCGCACACTCGGGGCTTACCAGCACGCTGCAAACCTTCAGCTTAGTCATTACCCAAGTCATGGGCTTGTGCCAACTGGCTAATCCTCCTTTTATTTCTCTTTTTTCGTTTTTCGCTTTTTTCGCGCTTGATTCCTGTGTTTTTTATGGCCATACCATCATGTCGATCGCCCTCATGGACGTCGTCACATCAGCAGCCGCGCCGAGAATCCAAACAACAGGAGAACTTGAAAATGCTGTTCACTAACGAGCACCGGGCGCTGTCGGAATCGGTGAAAAAGTTTGTCGCCACGCAGATCAATCCCTACGTGGATGAATGGGAAAAGGAAGGCATTTTCCCCGCCCATGAGTTGTTCAAGAAAATGGGAGAAAAAGGCTTTCTTGGCATTGCCAAACCGGAACAGTTTGGCGGCATGGGTTTGGACTGGAGCTACAACCTGGCCTTCTGCGAAGCCATGGGTGAGGTGAATGGCGGCTCCATTCCGATGGCGGTGGGCGTGCAAACCGACATGGCCACTCCCGCCCTGGCCAAACAGGGCTCCGATGCCCTGCGTGAAGAATTTCTGGTCCCGGCCATCGCCGGCGAATACGTGGCCTGCATCGGTGTTTCCGAACCCGGAGCCGGTTCCGACGTAGCGTCCATCCGCACCAATGCCCGCAAGGATGGCGACGATTACATCATCAATGGCGGCAAGATGTGGATCACCAACGGCACCCAGGCGGACTTCATGTGCCTGCTCGCCAACACCGGTGACGGCCCGGCGCACAAGAACAAGTCCCTGATCGTGCTGCCACTGAAAAGCAAAGGCGTCACCATAGCCCGAAAGCTCGACAAACTCGGCATGCGTGCCTCCGACACCGCCGAAATCTGGTTCGAGGATGTGCGTGTGCCGCAGCGCTATCGTATCGGCGAAGAAGGCATGGGTTTCATTTACCAGATGCAGCAGTTCCAGGAAGAGCGATTGTGGGGGGCGGCCTGCAATCTACGCTACATGGATATCGCGGTACAGGACGTCATCACCTACACCCGCGACCGCCAGGCCTTCGGCAAGTCGCTGCTGGACAATCAGGTGGTGCATTTCCGTCTGGCGGAATTGCAAACGGAAATCGAAGCGCTGCGTTCCATGGTGTATCGCGCCGTCGAACAGATGATCAATGGCGAAGACGTTACTTATCTCGCGTCCATGGCGAAACTGAAGACCGGCCGGCTGTGCCGCGAAGTCGCCGACAGCTGCCTGCAGTACTACGGCGGCATGGGTTTCATGAATGAAACGCCGATCACGCGCATGTATCGGGATACCCGCCTGACTTCCATCGGCGGCGGCGCCGATGAAGTCATGCTCGGCATCATCGCCAAATTCATGGGTACTCTGCCGGGCAAACGCTAAGACCGGTTGCTCGATAACGGCCGCGCCGAAGTCATCGGGCGGCCAACCGATAAGGAGAATAAGATGAAACGATTCACCACGCTTCTGGCCGGCGCCGCGCTGGTCGGTGTTACCGCGCTGACGTCAACGGCCCAGGCTGAATCTCTGCGATTCGCGGTGGGTTTCCCTTCCGCTTCCGCCAACGTGGATGCCGCCAAGGCCTATGCCAAGGCGGTGGCGGACTATTCCGATGGCGATCTGGAAGTAAAAATCTACGAGCTTTCCCTGCTCAATCTGGCCGAGATGAGCGGCGGGCTCAAGCAGGGTATCGCCGACGTGGGCTACCTGCTGACACCCTACTTCCCGGCCGAATACCCCAATATCAACATGGCGGCGGAGCTGTCCATGCTGCTGGCGCTGAATGCCCCCACCGGAAACGAAGGTCTGGCCTACGCCGGCGCCATGAGCGAGTACATCATGCTGCACTGCGACGACTGCGTGGCGGAGTTGAAGCATCAAAACCAGGTCTTTACCGGTGGTGGCGCCAGCCCTCAATACGGGCTTCTGTGCACCACACCGGTCACTACCATTGCCGACCTGAAAGGCAAGCGTCTGCGTGCCGGCGGCGCGCAATGGGCACGCTGGGCCAAGCATTTCGAGGCCTCTCCGGTGTCACTGCCCGGTAACGAGATTTTCGAGGCTCTGAATCAGGGCGTGGTGGACTGCACCATACAATCGGCGGCGGAACTGAGCGGCCTGGGGCTGATGGACGCGGTCAGCGACATCACCATGGCGGTACCCGGTGGCGTATTCGGTGGCTCCGGCCCCGCCAACGTTAACCGCGACGTCTGGCAGGATCTCGATGCCGACCAGCGCAAAGCGCTCCTGCATGCCGGCACGGTCATGTCCGCCACCGCCGCTGTACTCTACCGGGACTATGGCGAACGGGATCTGAAAACCGCGGAGAAACGCGGCGCCAAACGGCATGACGCCAGCGAGGCATTGATCGCCGCTTCCCGCGATTTCGTTCGCCAGGATGCGAAGAACATCGTTCAGTATTATGAAGAAAAACACCAGGTCCGCGACGCGGCCGGCAAGATCGAGATGATGCGGCCACTGGTGAAGAAATGGCTGGAACTCACCGCCGATATCGATAGCACCGAGGCCCTCGCCGATCTGTACTGGCGAGAAGTGCAATCCAAGGTCGACGTCGACCGTTATGGGCTGTAACTCTCCAGCCAGTTAACACAAGACCGGCACCGTGGCCGTTGCTAGCGTTCCCTTCGACAAGGCGTCTTCCCGGGCGCCGCCCCATACCGATAACAACACTCGTTCAGGAGACACCAAGGTGAGCCAGCCCTCCTTCTTCTCAACCCACCAGGATGTGCACTATCTGGGTGGGGTCGGCGACTGGATAACCCATCACGCCACCCAGGATCCGCAACGCATGGCGCTGGTGTTTGGCGATCTGCGCCTGACCTACTCGGAGCTGAACCAACGCATCAATCGGCTCGCCAACGCCCTGACCGATCTCGGCGTCGCCAAGGGCGACCGAGTCGCTCTGCTGATGCTCAACGGCAACCACTTCATCGAGAGTTTTTTCGCCTGCGCCAAGCTGGGCGCCATCGCCCTGCCACTGAACTACCGTCTCAGTGCCGAGGAAATCGGCTTTATCCTCGGCGACGCTGGCGCCACCGTGTTGCTCTATCAGCCGGCCCTGGCGGATCTGTTCCGTTCGATTCGCCAGAACACCGCCCTGCATCACGGCATCGCCACCGAAGGCGAAGCAGAACCGGGAGATCATCGCTATGACGCCCTGCTCGACGCCGCGCCCGCCAGCGAACCCGGGGTGCCGCTGAATCAGAACGATCCGCTGATGATGATGTACACCTCCGGCACCACCGGCAAACCCAAGGGCGCCCTGCTCAGCCACGGCAATCCGACCTGGCTGACCGCCGACACGATTGCCAGCGACGCGGCAATAAGCCGTGACAGTGTGATTCTGACGATCGCTCCGTTGTTTCATATCGGCGGGCTCGCCGTGCATACCCTGCCGGCCTTGAATATCGGCGCCCAGGTGGTGCTGCACGCCCAGTTCGATCCGCGACACACTCTGGCCACGGTGCAGAAGGAAAGGATCACGGAACTGTTCCTCCTGCCAGCCATGTGGCAAGCACTGAGTCAGTCGCCCAACATCAACGATTATGATTTGTCATCCTTGCGCAGCCTGCTTTCCGGCGGTGCGCCTTGCCCGATACCGGTGATCGAGTTCTTCCAAGAACGAGGATTGGCCTTTCAGGAAGGGTTCGGCATGACCGAAACCTGCGCCGGCGCCTGCATCCTCGGTAGCGCCGACGCGGTGCGCAAAAACGGTTCGGTGGGCAAACCTCTGGTGTACGTGCAGATGCGCATCGTCGACGAGAACGACCAGGACGTGGCAACCGGCGAGGTGGGCGAACTGATACTGCGCGGGCCGACCATGTTCCTGGGCTATTGGGGACGGCCGGACGCCACCGAGGAGGCCTGTCGCAACGGCTGGTTCCATTCCGGTGATCTGGCCCGCCGTGACGAGGAAGGTTTTTATTACATCGTCGACCGCAAGAAGGACATGCTGATTTCCGGCGGCGAAAACGTCTACCCCACCGAAGTGGAACAAGTGCTCTACAAACACGAGCAGGTGTTGGAAGTGGCGGTGATCGGCGTCCCCGACGACAAATGGGGTGAAGTGCCCATGGCGGTGGTGGTGCCCAGAGACGGCCAGACGCCGACACTGGAATCCCTGCGTGACTTCTGCGACGGCAAACTGGGCCGTTTCAAGATTCCCAAACACCTGGCTCTGGTGGACGAACTGCCCCGCAACGCCACTGGAAAAATACTTAAACGCACCCTGCGCGACCGGTTCACCGGCGCCTGATCCCCGACGCCGTCTCGCCGTCCCAAGCCTGGAGTAAGTAATGAACACAGTCAGCAGTCCGTTCTATACCGAGGAGCATGAAGCTTATCGCGACACCCTGCGCGCCTTCGTCGGTAAGGAACTGGAACCCCACGCGGCGCAATGGGATGAGGAAGGCACCTTTCCCCGCGAGCTGTACCGCAAAGCCGCCGAGGTCGGCCTGTTCGCGGCCGGTTATCCGGAGCAGTACGGCGGTCTGGATCTGGATTTGTTCTACATGCTGATCAATGCCCAGGAACTGGCCCGCGCCGGCGTCGGCGGCCTGCATGCCAGCCTGATGAGTCATCACATCGGTCTGCCGCCGATCATCCGCGCCGGCCTCCCGGCGTTAAAAGACAAATGGGTCCCGGCGGTGATTCGCGGCGACAAGATCAGCGCCCTGGCGATTACCGAGCCGGGCGGCGGCTCGGACGTGGCGGCGCTGACCACCACCGCCCGACGTGACGGCGACCATTATGTCGTCAACGGCAGCAAAACCTTTATTACCTCAGGGATGCGCGCCGACATTTATACCGTGGCGGTGCGCACCGGCGAGCCCGGCCACAAGGGCATTTCCCTGCTCGCCATCGAGCGCGACACACCCGGATTTACCCGCACTCAGTTGGAGAAAAAAATGGGCTGGTGGTGCTCCGACACCGCCACCTTGTATTTCGACAATTGCCGGGTGCCGGTGGAAAACCTGCTGGGCGAGGAGAACCAGGGTTCCAAACTGATCATGCAGAATTTCAATAGCGAGCGGCTGTTCATGGCCGCCGCCTGTACCGCCTACGCGCGGGTCTGCCTGGAGGAGATGATCGAGTACGGCCAGCAGCGCAGCACCTTCGGCAAAACCCTGATGGAACATCAGGTGATCCGCCATAAAGTGGCGGACATGTGCATGCGCATCAACGCCACCCAGGCCTATCTGGAACAACTGACCTGGCGGGTGCAGAACGGTCAGAACCCGGTGGCGGACGTCTGTCTGCTGAAAAACCAGGCGACCCAGACCATGGAATACTGCGCCCGCGAAGCGGTACAAACCCTCGGCGGCGCCGGTTATCTGCGCGGTTGCAAGTCGGAAAGAATCTACCGGGAGGTCCGCGTCAACGCCATCGGCGGTGGCGCCGAGGAAATCATGCGCGACCTGGCCGTGCGGCAAATGGGACTGTAGTAATGAGTGAAAGACTATGAGCAAAACGATCCGCATCGGCGGCGCTTCCGGCTACTGGGGCGATACCGCCATTGGCCCCGTGCAGTTGATTCGCCAGGGACAGGTGGACTATCTGATCTTCGACTATCTGGCGGAAATCACCATGTCGATTCTGGCCAAGGCACAGGCCCGCGACCCCGCCCTGGGCTACGCCACCGATTTCATTGAACGGGTGATGGCGCCCTTGCTGCCGGAGATCCATCGCCAGGGCATCAAGGTGATCGCCAACGCCGGCGGCGTGAATCTGACCGCCTGCCGTCAGGCTTTGGAGAAAGTGGCGGCCGACGCCGGCCTGCCTTTGCGCATCGGCACCGTGGAAGGCGACAACCTGCTCCCTCAGCTCGAACCGGTACGTGCTCTTGCCCCCGCCGAACTGGACACCGGCGCCCCGTTACCCGCCAAACTGATGAGCATGAACGCCTATCTGGGCGCTTTCCCGATCGCCGCCGCCCTCGATGCCGGCGCCGACATCGTGCTCACCGGCCGTTGCGTGGACAGTGCCCTGGCGGTGGGCCCGCTGATCCACGAATTCGGCTGGCGGCCGGACGAGTATGACCGGCTCGCCGCCGGCGCCCTGGTGGGCCACGTGATCGAGTGCGGCGCCCAGGCCACCGGCGGCAACTACAGCGACTGGCCGGATACCGTGGACGGCTGGGACGACACCGGCTTCCCCATCGCCGAGGTCTCCGCCAACGGCGCTTTCGTACTGACCAAACCCCGTGATACCGGCGGCACCGTCACCCCGTTCACCGCCGGCGAACAGATGCTCTATGAGATCGGCGATCCGGGCGCCTATGTGCTGCCGGACGTGATCGCTGATTTCCGCCAGGTGACCCTGGAACAGGACGGACCGGACCGGGTCCGCATCGAGGGCGCCCGGGGCCATGCCCCCACCGATACCTACAAGGTCAGTGCCACCTACGCCGACGGCTTCGGTTGCGTCGGCACCTTTGTTATCGCCGGACGCGACGCCGCCACCAAGGCCCGCCGGCAAGGTGAAGCGGTGCTGAAAAAAGTCCGCCGTCTGCTGGATCAGTCGGAATTGGGCGACTTCAGCAAAACCGCGATGCAACTGGTTGGCGCGGAAAGCAGCTACGGCGATCACGCCAGCGACAGTGCCCGGCAAGTGCGGGAAGTGGTACTGCGTCTGGGCGTGCACCATCCACGCCGGGAAGGGGTGGAACTGTTCTCCAAGGAATTCGTCGGCGCCGGCCTGTCCATGGCGCCGGGCATCACCGGCCTCAGCCCCGGGCGGCCGCGCCCCACGCCGATCGTGCGGCTGTTCTCGTTCCTGATCGACAAGGAGCGGGTGCCGGTGCAAGTGGCCTTGGACGGGGAACCGGTACCGCTGGCGCAGGCGGCGGAGCGCGGCGGTGGCCGGCCAGTGGCCAGCCAATCCGATCCAGCGCCGACACTGGAAGATAGCGCGGTCAAGGTACCCCTGTACCGACTGGCCGTGGCACGCAGCGGCGATAAAGGCGACCACGCCAATATCGGTGTCATCGCCCGGCGGCCGGAATATCTGCCGGCACTGCGCGCCGCGCTCACCGAAGAAGCGGTCGCCGAGTGCTTCTCCCATACCCTCAAAGGCAAGGTGGAATGCTTCGATCTGCCCGGCAGCCACGCCATGAACTTTCTGTTGCGCCACGCTCTGGACGGCGGTGGCGTCGCCTCCCTGCACCTGGACGCGCAGGCCAAGACCTATGCCCAGGTGCTGCTGGATATGGAAATCCCGGTGCCCGAAGGGCTGCTGTCCGACAGCTGACGAGCAGCACAGACCTGACTACGAAGCCGCTGTGGGAGCTTGCCTTGCAAGCGAATGGGCTCTCCCCCAAAAAGATTCGCTTGCAGGCAAGCTCCCACAGCGGCCTTGTAGTGACCTCTGAATTCGTATCCGCGAGGCCCGGGGCTTTCAGGCGTCAAGCTTCCAGCCTCAGGCGGTCCGCGGGCCAAGCAGAATAATGCCCGCCCCGGCCAGACAAACCGCCGCGCCGATCAGATCCCAACGATCCGGCGCGCGTTGCTCCACCACCCACAGCCACAACAGCGACGTCGCGATATAGACACCGCCATAGGCGGCGTAGGCACGCCCGGCGTAGTCGGCATCCACCAAACTCAGCAACCAGGCAAACGCCGCCAGACTGAGCATCCCCGGTACCAGCCAGAGCACCGAGCGATCCAGCCGCCACCAGGCCCAGAATGAGAAGCACCCGGCGATCTCCGCCAGTGCCGCCGCCAGATATACCAGCGGCGTCACCGCGCCAACTCCGCCGCCTCGCACAACGCTTCCAGGGTAGCCTGCAGGCCCTGGCAAACGCCGGCTTCCGGCGCCACCATCAACAACCAGGACAACGCCGATACCGGCTGATCCGTGGGCGGCGCCCCCTGAGTCATATCCGCCAGTTGATTCAATAGCAGGCGCTCCGCCTCCAGTTCCGCCTCCTGGATCTGCCGTTTCAGTTCCCGCGCCCAGCTCTCGGCGGCGGCCCGGCGACGAACCTCGCGCAGCGGTCGCAGATAATCCTTTTCCATGATCTCCGCCCGCGCCAGCAAGCGCCGGCCCAGAGCCGCGTCCGCCGGGCTGGGGCGGCGGCTCAGCCACAGTGCCGCCAGCACCGCCGCCACCGGTACCTGATACTCATCCTGCAGGCGCAGGCACTGGCGCTCCACATCCGCTCGTCGCCACAAACGCAGCGCGAAAGTCCAAAGCGTGTCCTCGGTCATCGGCAGTCCTTCAGTTGCGCGCGGCCATACCCTACACTGCGCCGGTTTCCACTCAATTGTCGCTGAGTCCTTATACCATGTTGTCCCTGGAACACATCAACCTGCGCCGTGGCACCAGCCTGCTGCTGGAAGACGCCAACTTCACTCTGCATCAGGGTCAGAGAGTCGGTTTGGTGGGCAAAAACGGCAGCGGCAAGAGCTCCCTGTTCAAGTTGATCAGCGGCGAGCTGGACACCGACGCCGGGCAGTTATCCCGCCCCACCGACTGGCGTCTGGCAATGATGGCCCAGGAAGTCCCGGCCCTGCCCCAGCCGGCCATCGACTATGTTCTGGACGGCCACCAGGAGCTGCGCGCCGCCGAGCGGGAACTGGCCCGCGCCCAGGACAACGACGACAGCGATGCCATGGCCCACGCCCATGCCCGTCTGGACACCCTGCGTGCCTGGGAGCAGCCGGCGCGCGCCGCTACCCTGCTGGCCGGTCTGGGCTTCAGTGAAGCGCAACAGCAACAGCCGGTCAGCGCCTTTTCCGGCGGTTGGCGCATGCGTCTGAATCTGGCCCAGGTGCTGCTCGCCAATGCCGAGCTTGTGCTGCTCGACGAGCCCACCAACCACTTGGATCTGGACGCCATTCTCTGGTTGCAGCAATGGCTGGTGCAACAGCCCGGCGCCTTGATGGTGATTTCCCACGACCGCGCTTTTCTCGACGCCACCGTGGGCGAGATCCTGCACATCGACCAGGGGCGGCTCAAACGCTATACCGGCACCTATTCGGACTTCGAACGGCAACGGGCGGAACAGCTCTCGCAACAGCAAAAGCTGTACGAGAAGCAGCAGACCCAGATCGCTCATTTGCAGAAGTTCGTGGATCGCTTCAAGGCCAAAGCCTCCAAGGCCAAACAGGCGCAGAGCCGGGTAAAGGCGCTGGAGAAGCTGGAGCGTATTGCCCCGGCCCATGTGGATTCCGCGTTCCGTTTCTCGTTCCACACGCCCAAGCGGCTGCCGGATCCGATGATCGACCTGGAAGGGGTCGGCTGCGGTTACGACGGTCAGCCGGTGCTCACCAATGTCACCCTGAATCTGCGCCCGGAATCCCGGCTCGGCCTGCTCGGCCAGAATGGCGCCGGCAAGTCCACCCTGATCCGCACCCTGGTGGGAGAATTGCCGGCCATCGGCGGCCATCTGCTGCACGGCCCGGATCTGGTAATCGGTTATTTCCACCAACAACAGGTGGACCGGCTCGACGCCAGGGACACGCCTTACCAGTTGCTCAACCGCGAGTATCCGCAATGGAGCGAACAGCAGATTCGCAATGAGCTGGGCGGCTTCGGCTTTCATGGCGACGAGGTGTTCGCCCCGATCGGCCGTTTTTCCGGCGGCGAAAAGGCGCGCCTGGCGCTGTCACTGATCGTGCAGCAAAAACCGTCACTGTTGTTACTCGACGAACCGGCCAACCACCTGGATCTGGACATGCGCGAAGCGCTGACCATGGCGCTGCAGGACTTCGCCGGCGCCGTGGTACTGGTTTCCCACGACCGCCATCTGCTGGAAACCACCGTCGACGAATTTCTGCTGGTGGCGGACGGCGGCGTGCGCCCCTTCGACGGCGACCTGGATGACTATGCCCGCTGGCTGCAACAGGCCCGCCGCGATGAGCAGGCCGAAGCAAAAGCGGACGACACCCGCTCACCGGTACGCGATGACGCCAAACAGCGGCGCCAGGACGCGGCCCGCCGCCGCGAGCAACTACGGCCGTTGAAGAAAACCATGGAGAAATGCGAGCAGCGGCTGGAGTTGGCCGGCCGGGAACTGGCCGAGGTGGAAATGCTGCTGGGCGATGAGGGCCTGTACACCGACAGTGCACGCAAGCAGGAACTGGCCGATCTGCTCGCCCGTCAGGGGCAACTGCGCAACGAGAAGGAAGAACAGGAAATGGCGCTGCTGGAAGCCATGGAAGCCTTGGAAGAGGCGGAAAAAGCAGTGAACAGTTAATAAGGAATAGTGAATCGGGGGCGCTTGCTGCCAACAGTTTTCCACAGAAAGAACCACGAAGCCGCTGTAGGAGCTTGCCTGCAAGCGAATGGGCTCCCCCAAAAAATTCGCTTGCAGGCAAGCTCCTACAGCGGCTTCGTAATGACCTCGGGGCGCCGCCTCAGGCGAACAAAGCGCCGGGGCGGCCCTCCTGAATCAGGGCTTCACCGAGCAAGGTCAGCCAGGCATCCTCGTCCCCACCGGAGGATAGCGTCCACAACCAACGCCCCTCCGAGTCGAGCGCTTCCAGGGCGGTCAGCACCCGGCCCGGTCCCGGGCGGCGCAGACGCCACACCGACGCCACCCGTCCCATATCGAGACTGATCAGGGTGCCGTTATGGGCCAGATGACATTGCCCTTGCTGCCAGCGTGGCGAAGACCAGGGCGCGCTCAGGCACAACCTGACGCCACGGTTACCGGTACACACCGTCAATGGCGTGGCGCGCTCGGCGGCCAGAGACAATAGTGACGGTACCGTTTCGCTGCGTACCGGGCAGGCGAACTTGTCCCGTACCGCCTGATACAACACCTGCCGGCGATCCCCCACCTGGCGCAGTAGTTCCTCGAACGCGTCCTCGTCGCTTTGCGACCAGCGTCGTTCCCAATCCATAAGCGAGCCCGTCGGCCGGTGCGGCGCACGAACAGCGAGCGGACAGCCCAATTGTTGCTGATCCGGATGCAGCATGGCACAAACCAGTTCTTCGAAGGCCAGGCCGCCGCTTTCCGGCGCCACCGCCATTTGCTGCACCGGCTCACCGTAGTCGTCGAAAAACAGCAGGCTGCGTGCCGGCAGATCCGCCACCGGCGCCAGTACCGCCAGCACCGAGCGCCATTGGCGAACGTCCAGCTCCTGGCGCATGCGGCACTGGTCACCGCGGCAGTCCAGCCCGGGACTGGAGCCGGTCAGGGCCGGATAGCGTATTGACTGGGAAACCCGGCCGCCGCTGGCGAAAGTGGTTACCACCAGGGAGCCAAGCCGATAGAGTCCTTTGAGAATCGCCATGGGCTCTTCCTGGAGCCTCAGTACGCGATCACCCAGGGCGGAGCGACAATGTCGCAGGGTCGCCGACTGGGCAGTGCCGCCTATGGCCATTACCGTCACGATCCTACCTCCAAGGTACGCGAAGAAATTAGGGTGTGGGCAGCTGGCGGCGGCTGGCTTTCCACAGTCAGGGAGAACTGTTGGGGCCACGGGCGTGGCCGGCATTCTGGTTAGTCGGAACAAGCTATTTGGTCAGAATCAAGCGGTCGTTGGCGGTGCGCCGTAACAGGTAACGCTCGCCGCCGTGCTCGATCCAGAGTTTGCCATCGGCATTGAGCAAGGCACGGCTGGCGACGCTGTCTTCCTGTACGGCGATGCGTCGGCCACTGCGAGTGGCGATGGTCACCGGTTTTTTCCATTGCGACATGGCGGGCTCCTGTTCGCTCATCCTTTAACTGAGAATGATTATCATAACACCTCAATAGTGCCGTCAACCTTTGTTTACAAGAAATCCGACCCTCATCATCTCGCCGCGCCGTTCGATCCTGGTTACACTCAAAATCATGATGACATCGATAGCTGCTTCCGCCATTCGTACGCCGCAAGAAAAACTGGCTGCCATCCTCGACAGCCACCAGCCCCGTCGCCTGCTCACCGTCAGCCTTAACCCGGTCCCGGTCGCCGAACACTGGTGCGACGATCATGACTGCGAATTGATCCGCATCCAGGAACAAAACCCTTTCGACGCTCTCGATCACATCGACCGGGTAGACATGGCGATCGTCGCCGATCAGCTGGAATACATGAGTCAGCGTGACGGTGAGTCCTTGATCGGCCTGCTGCGCAACCTGCACACCGATTCCCTGGTGGCGGTCTACCAACCGCACCTGGCACCGGAAAAACTGCGCTGGCCCAGCAATGGCTTCCTCGCTCTGGGATGCCGGGAGGAAGGTCATTTCGCTCACGATCAAAGAGAACTTCTGCTCTATAGCTACGACCTGGATTCGTACAATTTCAAACGCGCCTGGAATAATCCTCGTTTCTGGGCCAACCCGGAGAACTGGGGCAAGTATTGGTGGTGATCGCGATTTATTCCCGGCCGGTAGCCAAGACCGCGCGCCTCAAGTAAGGTGACGCGCGACCCGTCCAGACATGCAGACCGATGATCTTCGAGCGCCTCAAGGAAGCCCTTTATTTCTGGCGACGCCACTTGGCCGCCCTGTTTCTGATCAGTGCCCCTTTCGCCCTGCTCGGTGAAGCCGCGCAGTGGGTGATGGGCCCGTTTCTGATGTTCGATGGGGATCAACTGACCGGCATCAATCTGAGCGTGGGCCTGGTCATGCTGCTGATCCGGCCGCTGGCGGAGGGCGCGTTGATCATGCAGCTGGCGTCGATACACCAAGGCCGCGCCCAAGGTGTGATCGCTTGCACCCTGCCCGCGCTGATGCTGTACCCGGCGCTGGTGCTGACCTACTTCCTGATCGGTATCGGCGTCACCCTGGGCTGGACGCTGCTGTTCTTCCCGGCACTGTGGGTTTATACCCGCCTGTGCTTCGCCCCGTTCCGGGTCGTGCTGCACCGGCAGTCCCCGATCGCCGCCTTGCGCGGCGCTTTCCAGCATAGCGGTCCGTGCCAGTGGCCGCTGCTGGGCGCCATCCTCCTCACCGGGCTGATCATGTTCGGTCTGATCGGCCTGACCAATACCCTGTTCGTCGGCCTGCTTGGCGAAAGCGCCGGGGTCGGCCTGGTGATCAACGTGTTGGCCTCCCTGATCACCACCCTGATCAACGTAGTGGTGTTCCGCTTCTGGCTCTTGAACGATCCCGGTACTCAGCAGCCCTGACCGTCAGCGGCCCCGCGGCACCCAGCGCAGGGCCCGGAACCCTTGGTTCGCCAAAGCGTCCCGCGCCAACACCCGCCGCACCCGTTCGCGGGTCAGCTCGGCGATGGTGGGCCAGCGTGTATCACCGGTGGGTTCGCTGCCCTGCACCAGGACAAAGCGGCGCCGGCTGCGTTGATCCCGGTTCAATTCCAGTACCGCCTGCCCGGTGGTGCCGCTACCGGCAAAGAAATCCAGCACCAGATCCCTGGGCCCGG
Organism: Alloalcanivorax balearicus MACL04; assembly: GCF_025532145.1. Taxonomy (GTDB): domain Bacteria; phylum Pseudomonadota; class Gammaproteobacteria; order Pseudomonadales; family Alcanivoracaceae; genus Alloalcanivorax; species Alloalcanivorax balearicus. The sequence goes on from NZ_ARXS01000026.1 coordinate 24,790, forward strand.
TGGCAATTTCCAGCAGAAAGCGGATCAAACGGGTGGGCTTGGGATAGGAAAACGGCGCCTGACCACCGAACAAGGCCTGCAGCTCCTGGGTACCTGAGCGGGCGGTGCCGTAGTGATGCCCATCCAGCCAGGTCACCGGCACCTCGCCAAAAGGCGCTTTCTCGCGCTGGAACACTTTCAGTTGCGGCCGCCCGCGTCCACGCCGTCCGAACAGGATGCGCCCCTGCCCATTCAGCTCCTTGAACCGTTCCTCGCCGGTACGCCAGCACCGTCCCTCCGGCGGCCAGAATGTCTCCCCGGTGTTCGGATTGGTGATCGGGTAGGTCAGCCCCGGGCGGCGGTTAGGCGCGTCGAAGGGATCCAGCTTCCAGGGGCCGCGCGGGTCGTCATCCGGATTGCTGTAACGGTCATCGATCAACGGGCCGGGGCGCACCGCGAACCCCGGCAAACGATCCCATACTTCCTGATTGCTGGCGGTCAGACGCCGCTGCTGGCGCCGCCGCGTCCGGGCATAGGCAAGGATATATTCGTGCTGCACGCTGAGGTCGGTGTCGTTTTGCCGTGAGGTGCGCGACTGCCAGGGAAAAGTGGCGACGAAATTGTCCGGGCCGAAGATCTCGTCGAGAATCAGGCGCAGAGTGTGCACCTCATGATCGTCGATGCTGACGAACAGCACTCCATCATCGCGCAACAGCTCCCGCGCCAGTAGCAGCCGCGGGTACATCATGTTCAGCCAGCGGGCATGCAGGCGGCCACTGTCATCGTTCTCGCCGGTGTCACCGGCCAGGGCCAGATAAGTGGCCACGGAATGGCGATAATTGTCCGGATACAGAAAGCCCCGGCCGGTATTATAGGGCGGGTCGATGTAGATCATTTTCACCTGGCCGCGCAGTTCCGGCTGCAGATGATGGAGCACCGCCAGGTTGTCGCCCTCGATGATACGGTGAGGAGTCGCTCCGGTGGTCAGCGGCTGCCGCAGGCGTTCCAGGCGACCAGCGGGCACCCGGGCCAACTCGGCAAGCATGGCCTCCTTGCCTGGCCAGTAAAGGCCGAAACCACCATTGTCACGGGGGTCGTTGAGGGAAAATCCGGTTTGCGAATTTGCAAAATCATTCTTGCTGGAAGGTCTATAGTAAAAATCAAGAACAGCAGCCCCATCCATATCCATCAATGCCCACTTCGCTCTTTATTTACCGACTTTTCCACGGCCCTTCTTGGAGATACCGTAGCACGAGGCAGAGCATTTTGGTTTGTATAAACGCAATATGGAAATAAATTAGAGCGACCCGCAAGTCATCACCTTGCAATTCAACAAATGTGACGCACCTCTCTTTGCTCAATTGCAAATGTCGCTCTTTGCGATGTTGCAATTATGTCATTGTGCCCCGGACAGCAGCCTATGAAACTTTCGTCATGGATATCGGGGCCTTACTCAAGGAACGGCGTGAACGCCGCAAAGAAACTCTGGAAGAGGTGGCGTTTCGCGCGGGCACCGATCCGGGCAATTTATCTCGCATCGAGCGCAACCGTCAGGATCTTTCCGTCAATCGCCTGATCAAATTGTGCGAAGCCCTGGAAATAAGCCTTTCCGAGTTCTTCACGGAGCTGGAGAAGCGTGCCGGCGGCAACCGGCTCAGTGATCCCACCGCGGCTTTCGACAAGGAAACCCGCTGGTTGCTGAAGACGCTCAAGACGGTCCCGCCGACCCGGCGCCGCCTGATTCTGGAAGTCACCGAGACCATCGCCAAAAGCGGCCGGCTGGCTTGAGCACGATTTCCCTTGCGCAATGGCAAGAGCGTCTGCTCCATTATTGCGTAAACGCAAATACGCTCTTTTGCATTTTTGCAAATAGGTCATGGCGGGCAAAAGAGCGCTTACCGACACTTATTCCATGGACACGGACATCGGCGGCATCTTGAAAAGGCGGCGGCTAAGCCGCAACGAAACTCTCGAGGACGTGGCGTTCCGGGCGGACACCGACGCGGGCAATTTGTCCCGCATCGAGCGCAACAAGCAGGAGCTCACGGTACAACGGCTGGGGCGGCTTTGTGATGCCCTGGAAATGACGCTGGCGGATTTCTTTCAAGAACTGGAAGGACGTGTCTTGAGCGACCCCGCCGCCGCTTTCGACAAATCCACTCGGGAACTGCTGACGGTAGTCAGCGAAATGAACTCCGCCGGCCGCGCTCAACTGGTGGAGGTGGCTCAGGCAATGGCCGGGTATTCAGTATCTGCCCGCCGCCGTCTAATCGTAAGGGTTCGGCCCTTCCGCCGTGAAGGATTCCCGACCTCGCTCCACCCACTGCGACCGGTCCCATTGCGGGAACCAGGCATCCCCCTCCACATCCGCCTGCACTTCGGTGATATAGAGCCGGTCCGCCCGTGGCAGCGCCAGCGCATAGATCTGCGCGCCGCCCAGGATCATCACTTCATCCTGACCGTCGATGAACGCCACGTTCTCCGCCAACGCCAGGGCCTGATCCAGATCCGCCACCACCTTGGCGCCCTCGGCCTGGTAGTGCGGATCCCGGCTGATGACGATGTTGGTGCGGCCCGGCAACGGCCGTCCCAGGGATTCCCAGGTCAGCCGCCCCATCACCACCGGTTTGCCCAGAGTGGTGCGCTTGAAGTACTTGAGATCGTTGGGCAGATACCAGGGCAGCTTGTTGTCGCGGCCGATCACCCGATTACGGGCCATAGCCACGATCATCGCCACTCGCACGCCTTGTTCATTGCTTGCCTTCATACCGCGATCGGCGCCTTGATCAGGGGGTGGGGGTCATAGCCTTCCAGGGTGAAATCCTCATAACGGAAGGCGAACAGATCACGCACCCGCGGATTGAGATGCATGGTGGGCAGAGCGCGGGGCTCCCGCGCCAATTGCGTATCCGCCTGTTCCAGGTGGTTGCTGTAGAGATGGGCGTCGCCCAGAGTGTGCACGAACACCCCCGGCTGCAGATCACAGACCTGGGCCATCATCAGAGTCAGCAGTGCATAGGAAGCGATGTTGAAGGGCACACCCAGGAACACATCTCCGCTGCGCTGATAAAGCTGGCAACTGAGCCGGCCGTCGGACACGTAGAACTGGAACAGGCAATGGCAAGGCGGCAACGCCTGCCGGCCTTGCGCCGCGTTCTGATCCGGAGACACCGCCGGATCCGGCAATACCGCCGGATTCCAGGCGCTCACTATCAACCGCCGGGAGTCCGGATTGCGGCGGATCTCTTCCAACACCTCACTGATCTGGTCGATGACACGGCCGTCCGGCGTCGCCCAGGAACGCCACTGCGCCCCGTACACCGGCCCCAGGTCACCCTCTTCGGTGGCCCATTCATCCCAGATCGACACCCCGTTGTCCTTCAAATAGCCGATGTTGGTGTCACCGGCCAGGAACCACAGCAGCTCATGGATGATGGACTTGAGATGCACCTTCTTGGTGGTCAGCAGCGGGAAGCCGTCGCGCAGATCGAAGCGCATCTGGTAACCGAACAGGGACATAGTACCGGTGCCGGTACGGTCCCCTTTCTGAACGCCCTGCTCGCGCACTTCGCGCAGCAGATCGAGATACTGCTTCATACCGCCGCTCTCCGTTGATCATGTCGATACGCCCAGACCACCATGGCGGCGCCGATCAGCACCATGGGAAGGCTCAACAGCATGCCCATGGTCAGCCAGCCACCGGCCAGGTAACCGATGTGCGCATCCGGTTCGCGGAAGAATTCCACCAGTATCCGCGAAAGCCCGTAGCCAATGCCAAACAGGCCGGTGACCGAACCCGCCGGCCGCGGTTTGGCGGAGTAGATCCACAGCACCAGGAACAACACCACCCCTTCCAGGAAAAACTCATAGAGCTGGGAAGGATGGCGCGGCACGCCCATGGGGTCGGTGGGGAAGACCATGGCCCAGGGCATATCCGAGGCACGCCCCCACAATTCACCGTTGATGAAATTGCCGAAACGGCCGGCACCCAGACCGATGGGCACCACCGGCACGGCGAAATCCGCCACCTGAAAATAGCGTTTGCCGGTGCGACGGGCGAACAGCCAGAACGCCAACAACACACCCAGGGCGCCGCCATGGAAGCTCATGCCTCCGGTCCAGATCTGGAACAACCACAGCGGGTTGTCGAGAAAACGATCGAAACCATAGAACAGAACATAGCCGACACGACCGCCGAGGATCACACCCAGCGCCGCGTAGAACAGCAGGTCACTGACCTGTTGCCGGGTCCAGCCGCTGCCGGGCCGGTCCGCTCGTGTCTTCGCCAGCCACCAGCCGCCGGCGAAGCCGATCATGTACATCACCCCGTACCAGTGAATCTGCAGCGGCCCCAGGGAGACCAGCACGGGATCGATTTGCGGGAAGGTCATCAAAGGCTCCCTAACCAAGCATCAGTTCAGTGCCGATCACGATCAGCACCACGGCGAAAATACGCTTCAAGGTGGCGGAGGGCAGGCGGTGACTGAGCCGCGCGCCCACCCGTGCCATCGGAAAACTGGTGACGACGATGGCCAGCGCCGCCGGGAAATACACGTAACCCAGCGCCCATTCCGGCAATCCCGGCTTGCCCCAGCCGGTGACCATGAAGCCCAGCGTGCCGGCCAGCGCGATGGGCAGCCCACAGGCGGCGGAGATCGCCACCGCATTTTGCATCGGCAACCGGCACCAGGACAAAAACGGGACGGTCAGCGAACCGCCACCGATACCAAACAGACTGGAGATGGTGCCGATCACACCACCAGCCCCGGCAAGGCCGGCGCTTCCCGGCACCCGTTCCTCGCCCTGCTGCTGCTTGCGGCGGCCGCTGAGCAGCATCTGCAACGCCACCAGTACCGCGAACACGCCGAACAACCGGGTCAGCATCGGACCGGACAGCCGGTCGGCGATGACCGCGCCGATCAGCGCCCCCACCACGATACCGACACCGAGCCGGAACGCCACCGGCCAGCGTACGAAGCCGGCCCGGTGGTGTGCGTGCACGGAACTGATCGAGGTGACGATGATGGTGCAAAGCGAGGTCCCCACCGCCAGTTGGGCCACCACCTGAGGGTCGATGCTCATGGCGTGATAAAGGTAAATCAGCGGCGGCACGATCACCACACCACCGCCGAGCCCCAGAGCACCGCCCAACAGGCCGGCGAAAACACCGATCAGGGCACAGATCAAAAACAGGGTCATGGTGGGCCCATTCCTCTGGTAAACAGGTCAGGCAAACAGATAAAGCGCCGCGCCACCGACCGCTTTCGCCAGGTACGCGCCGAGCCGGTATGCTAGCAGCTAAGCGGACTGTTTTCCCGATTCCGTTTTCCGATCCCGAAAGAGACGCCCATGTGTATTGTTTTGTTCCGCTGGCAGCCCGGCGATGCCTACCCTCTGGCGGTTTCCGCCAATCGTGACGAATTCCACCAGCGCCCGGCGGAGCCGGCCCGCTGGCGCGGCGATGTGTTCTGCGGCCTGGATTTGCGGGCCGGCGGCACCTGGCTGGGCATCCACCGCGACGGCCGTTTCGCGGTAGTCACCAATTACCGCGAGCCGGTGGCCGAACGCACCGTCGGCGAGCTGTCCCGGGGCTTGCTGCCACAGGCCTTCCTGGAGAGCCATCAGAGCCCGGAACTGTTTTGCCTTTCGCTGGAAGCAGAGGAGCATCGTTACTCCGGTTTCAATCTGCTGGTGGGCGACCGTGAAAGCCTGTGGTACCTGAGTAACCGGGGGCCGGCGGCGCAGCCGGTGAAGCCGGGCCTGCACGGTCTTTCCAACGGCATCCTGGACGATCCCTGGCCCAAGGTGGAACGGGGTAAGCAGCGGCTGGCCCGGGTGCTGGAGGGCGACGCTCGCAATTCCCCGTCTCTCCGCGATCTGCTCGGCGTGGTGGTGGACCCTTACCAGCCGCCGGAAGAAGACCTGCCGGATACCGGCGTGGACCGGGAGCTGGAGCGACTGGTGGCGCCGATCTTCATTCAGTCGCAACAGTACGGCACCCGCGCCAGTTCGGCGGTGCTGCTGCCCCGGGAAGGGGCTCCGATGATGCGCGAGCAGTGCTGGCGGGCGGATGGCGAGGCGGACGGGGCGCCCACGGACAGTTGAGCGGCAATGGATCATAAGGATTCGCCAGCAGGCTGGCTCCCACAGATTATGCGACGAAGCCGCTGTGGGAGCTTGTAGCAATCTCCGGGTTCATGTTCCCAAGCCTTCCCCTCACGCCGCCGCGGGGGCACGGTGGCGGATCAGATCGCCCAGGCCGACCTTGGTCAGTTGCAGATCCATGTAGGCGGTGATCACTTCACCGTTGTCCATGGCCAGCACCTCATTGAGCAGACGGCGCAGGAAGCCCATGTTGACCTGACGCACCGCCGCCTTGACCCGTAACAGGTTGGAGGCGTTCATGGACAGCGCGTCGAAACCCATCGCCATCAGCAGCAGAGCGGACGCCGGATCGCCGGCCATTTCCCCGCACACCGACACCGGTTTGCCCTCGGCATGGGCCTGCTCCACCACGTGCAGCAGCGCATGCAGCACCGACGGGTGGAACGAATTGTACAGGTCCGACACCTGGCGGTTATTGCGGTCCACCGCCAGCAGATACTGGGTCAGGTCGTTGGTGCCCACGGACAGGAAATCCACCCGCTGGGCCAGTGCCCGGGCCTGATAGATGGTGGCCGGCACTTCGATCATCACGCCCACCGGCGGCATTTCCACGTCCACGTTCTCTTCGCGCACCTCCAGCCAGGCGCGATGAATCAGGTGCTGGGCCTCCTCGGCCTCGAACACATTGGTGATCATCGGCAGCATGATACGCAGATTGTTCAGGCCGGCGGCGGCCTTGAGCATGGCCCGTACCTGGACGATGAAAATTTCCGGGTGGTCCAGAGTGACCCGGATACCGCGCCAGCCGAGGAACGGGTTGTCCTCCTCAATGGGGAAATAGCTCAGTGACTTGTCGCCCCCCACGTCCAGTGTGCGCATGGTCACCGGTAGCGGCGCGAACGCCTGCAACTGCTCCCGGTACAACACACGCTGCTCTTCCTCGGAGGGGAAGCGGTCACGGATCATGAACGGAATTTCGCTGCGGTACAGCCCCACGCCCTGGGCGCCGCGCTCCAGGGAGCGATTGATGTCGGTCATCAGACCGGTGTTCACCTGCAACTGAACACTGACCCCGTCCTCGGTTTCCGCCGGCAGATCGCGCAGCTTCTCCAGCCCTTCCAGCAGACTCTGCTCTTCGGCGATCAACTCCTCGAACTGATGTTTCAGCTCCGGAGTGGCGTTGGCCACCACCCGGCCACGAAAACCGTCGACGATCAGTTCCTTGCCGTCCAGTTTCTTCAGCGGCAGGTTGGCCACCCCCACCACGGTGGGAATGCTCATGGCCCGGGCCACGATGGCCATATGCGAGTTGCGCGAACCGCGCGTGGTGACGATGCCGGCGATGCGCTCCTGCGGCAGCTCCATCAGCATCGGCGCGGAAATGTCCTCACCGAGCAGAATGCAGTGGTCGGGAAACTCCTGCTCACGCCGGTTATAGCTTTGCAGCTGCGCCAGCACCCGGCGCCCCAGATCACGGACGTCCGCCGCCCGCTCACGCAGGTAGGGGTCGTCCATCATCTCGAAATTGTGCACATGGGCGTCCACCACGATGCGCAACGCGCCCTGAGCCCAGTGACCTTCGCGAATCTTGGCCACCACTTCCGCCGGCAGGGCATGGCGGTCAAGCATGCGCAAATAGACGTCGAACAGGGCCTGCTCCTCGGCCCCGAGACTTGCCTTGGCGCGCTCGGCCAGGTCACGGATTTCCTTGCGCACTCGTACCAGCGCATCGTCCAGGCGGGCGATCTCGGCGCTGATGTCCTCCGCTTCCCGGTCCGGCACCGCCGACAAGTCGGCCGCCGGAAACAGCAGTTTGGCGATGCCGATGGCGGCACCGGAGGAGCCGGGCTGGCCGTCGTACATGCTGGCCTGCCGCTCGCGGGTTTCCAATTGCTCGAACAGAATGCCGGACGCATGAGCATGAGCGATCACCGCCGACAGCTGGGCGGATATGGTGACCAGAAACGCCTCTTCGCTTTGATCGAAGCGGCGGGCATCGCGCTGCTGCACCACCAGCACGCCCAGCACCTCGCCGTGGTGCATCACTGGCACACCGAGAAAAGCGTGGAACGGATCCTCGCCGGTCTCGGCCAGATAATGGAATTTGGGGTGGGCGAAGGCATCTTCCAGGTTGATCGGCTCCTCGCGCTGACCCACCTGGCCCACCAGCCCCTCGGACAGGCCCAGACTGACCCGGCCCACCGCTTCGCGCTTGAGGCCCTCGGAGGCCATCAGAACGTAGCGTTCCCGGTTGTTGTCCCGCAAGTAAATGGAGCACACCTCGGTGCCCATGGCATCGCGCACCCGCTGGGCCATAAGATCCAGGGCCGAGCGGATGTCCGGCGCGTTATTCACTTCCTGCACAATGCGGCGCAGGGTATCAAGCATGTTTGCTCCTCTTGGGTAGGGCGGGGGCCAGCTCTCTCAGGGCCCGCGCATAGACCGCGCGCTTGAAATGCACCACCTTGCGGATCGGGTACCAGTAGTTTACCCAACGCCAGTCCTGAAACTCCGGCTCCGGCCCCAGAGTCAGGTCGATGGCCCCTTCCTCCGCGTTAAGCCGCAGCAGGAACCATTTTTGCCGCTGGCCGATACAACGGGGCCGGTTGCGTGGAGGCCGCAGGAAGCGGCGCGGCAGGCGGTAGGTCAGCCAGCCTTCGGTGTGGGCGAGAATGCTGACGTGCTCCTGGCGCAGTCCCACCTCTTCTTCCAGTTCCCGGAACAGGGTTTCCTCCGGCGTCTCCCCGGGCATCATGCCGCCCTGGGGAAACTGCCAGGCATCCCGGTTGCCGACGCGGCGACCCCAGAACACCCGGCCATCGGGCCCCGCGATCACGATACCGACATTCAGCCGGTACCCCTGTTCATCAATAATGCCAGTCATGGTCTTCCAAACCCGGGGGAGCCAGCGACATCCGGCCCGCCGGGGCCGGAGGGGCACACACAGAGTGTGCCGCGCCATGGCCATCATGGCGGCTCCGATACTCACTCATTAAACCTTGTCCCGGTAGGCTCGATCAATCGGCTGCCGAACGGATCGGCCTTTGCTATGCTCCACGCGCCGATCTTTCTCTCTCTTGCTTTCATGGGATCCAGCATGACTCTGGCCATCTTTGACCTGGACAACACCCTTATTGCCGGCGACTCCGACCATCAGTGGGGGGAATGGCTGGTAAGTCAGTCCCTGGTGGACGCCGCCGCCTACCAGGCCGCCAATGACCGCTTTTATCAGGACTACCTGGACGGCACCCTGGACATCATCGCCTACCAGGAATTCGTGCTCGGTGAGCTGGTGGGGCGTCCCCTGGAGCAGCTCCACGCCTGGCGTGAGCAATACATGGAAGACGTGATCCAAAGCCTGTGGCTGCCGGCGGCCGAAGCGTTGCTGCAAAAGCACCGCGACCAGGGCCATACCCTGATGATCATTACCGCCACCAACGATTTCATCACCACCCCCATCGCCGAACGGCTGGGCGTGCCGCATCTGCTGGCCACCCGGGCGGAAAAGGCCGGCCAGGGTTACACCGGCAGGGTGGCCGGGATCCCCTGCTATCAAGGCGGCAAGGTCAAGCGCCTGCATCAATGGCTGGAGGAGCACGACGAGTCCCTGGACGGCAGCTGGTTCTACAGCGATTCCCACAATGACCTGCCCCTGCTGGGCGAGGTCGCCCATCCGGTGGCCGTGGACCCGGACGACAAGCTGGCGGCGGCGGCCCGTGAGCGGGACTGGCCGATCATTTCGCTGCGGCGGAGCCAATGAGGAAAACGGCTCTGCTGGTGCTGACGGCGCTGTTCCTGGCCGGCTGCAACGAGCCGTCGGAACAGCAGGCGGAGCCGGCGCGCGCCCCTCTGGTGGAAACGCTGGACAGCCAGGCGGACCAGGCTTTGGCGCCGGCTCTCGAGGCCTGGCGTCAGGCGTTGGAGACCTTCACTACCGGCGCCGACGACCAGACCCTGGCTGCGTTGATCAAGCAGTGGCGGGCGCTGTACCGCACCACCAACCAGTTCTGGCTGGTGCTGGCCACCCGCGCCTGCGGCCGGGACCAGGTGGCCTCCCTGGAACGCGTGGACGACTGGCCGCTCTACCCGGCTTACGTGGATGCCACGCCAAGCTGGTCGGAGTCCGGCATCGTCAACGACCAGGCCCTGCCAATCCGCCGCGATACCTTGCTGGAACAGCACCGGATGGCCGCGCCCGGCGAGGTGAGCCTGGGATTTCAGCCGCTATGGCTGCTACTGCACAACGGTGACGGCTCGCCCCGGGCGGTCTCGGAATTCGATACCGGCAGCCCGATCACTCAGCGCCGCCACGATTATGTGCGCGTGGCCGGCACCCTGCTGATGGACGATCTGACGCCATTACAGAACGCCAACGGTGTCAGCGCCGCGGAGTTACGCTGCGGCTTGCGGCTGCTGGATCGGCGATTGCGTCAAGCCCGCCGCTGGACGGCGGATTCGAAAGGCAAGACAGCGGAAGGGGACCGGATGGTGCCTGGGGAAAGCCTGGCGATAGTGCATGAGACCTTACCGGAAACCGCTCTGGCACAACTGAACGGCGACGATCTCGCCCCCTTGCGGGCGGCACTGGAAAAACAAAAGCCGGGGTTCAAGAAGGCCTTGCAACAGGCCAGTGAAAGCGGGCAGTGGGCGCCGATCAGCAATTGGCTGAACAACGATCAGGGCGGGCCCTAGGGCCGTATTCGCCAGCAAGCCGGCTCCCACAGTTTTTGCTACGCAACGGCTGTGGGAAGCTTGCTTGCAAGCGAATCGCCAACGGCAAGGAAAACCATTCGCGGCCAAGGCCACTTCCCACAGAGGCTGTGTAGCCCCCTCGGTGAGAAAGCGATCAGCGCGCTGCTTAGAAGTTATAGCGGCCAAAAACGCCGAAGGTGTCCACATCATCGGCGAGGGTGATGCGGGCCCCCACATCCACCGCCGGGGTGATATTCAGCAGGCCCTGGCCATAGACACCGAACTGGTCGTCATAGATGTCCTCGTAAACCACACCACCAGACAGCTCCACCATGTCCAGGGTGCGGTGACGCAGACCCGCGCGCAGGGCATAACCCATCTCATCGTCGAAGTCGTTGTCGTCGTAAATCACATCACCCATCAGTTCCAGATCCAGACCCCGGTTCAGCGGGGTATGCATGCCGGCACCGATGTACATGCGATGGCCATCCACGTCGTCGTCCCAACGGGAGCGGTTGTAGTCACCATCATAGAAGCTCACGCCACCACGCAGGAAGACGTGCTCATCCAGAGCGAAGGCCCCTTCCGCGGTCAGTGCGTCGACGTCCAGGCCATTGTCATAATCCCAACGATCGTAGCCGAGCTGGCCGTAGGTATAGGAAAAACCGTTATCGCGCACCGGCGCGTTCTGGGCCAGCGCATTGCCAGTCAGAGTGGCAGCGGCAAGCGCGGAAAACATCAACGTCTTTTTCATGATTCAGGTCCTCTTTAACCGGTCGAACAACGCGGGCGCCGCCTGATACAGGTTGGCCCGTCACCCAGCCTAAATAGTGCGCCCATGGTGCACCCGGGGCCGCTGCCCCGCCATGGGGCAGTCGTTGTTTTATGACGCTTTTATAAAAGTTTGCGATTTAAATCCGGCGTGCTATGCCGTTGTGAGGAAAAAGGCTGTCGGCTCGAAGCGTTTCCTTCTTGACCCTGGGGTTACCCCAAGCTTGGATAGTGCTGTCCATGGAGGACTATCCCATGAATGAACAGACTCTGCCGATTCAGGGCGCTACCTGCCAGGGCTGCGCCCGTAAGATCCGCACCGCCCTGTTGGCGGTACCCGGAGTCTCCGGCGCCGAGGTTGATCTGGAGCAACAAACAGTGACCGTCAGCGGTAACGCCGACGGCGACGCCCTGCGCGAGGCGCTGCTGGAAAGCGGCTACGGGGTGGAAGCACTCTCATCCTCACCCTCGCCGGAAGAATCCGTGCCCGAGTGTCATATCGAAGCCCCGGGCCCGCCGTCGCAAGACAGCGGCGACCACCACCATGGCGGCGCTGCCGGGCACGGGGGCATCTCTCCGGGTAGCGGCGAGGAGCATTTACTGGCGATCACCGGGGCCACCTGCGCCTCCTGTGTGCGCACCATCGAGTCCGCACTGAGCGGGGTGACCGGCGTTCGCGACGCCAGTATGAACCTGGCCGATCGCACCGCCCGGGTGGCCGGCGACGCGGACACCCAGGCCCTGATAGAGGCGGTGAAGGCCGCCGGCTATGGCGCCAGCGTGATCGAGGACGAACAACTGGCCGACCAGCAACGGGACGACCAGGAACAAGCGCATTACCGCGAGTTGATCCGCCATACCGTGATCGGTCTGGCGGTGGGTATCCCGCTGATGGCATGGGGACTGGCCGGCGGCACCATGATGGTGACGGCGGGCACCGCCAGTCAGTGGGGCTGGCTGGCGGTGGGCCTGGTCACCCTCGGCGTGCTGGCCTGGTCCGGGCGGCATTTCTTCATCGGCGCCTGGAAAGCGGGCCGCCACCACAACGCCAACATGGACACCCTGATCGCGCTGGGCACCGGCGCGGCCTGGGCCTATTCCATGGTGGTGGTGCTGTTCCCGGATTGGCTGCCGGAGGCGGCGCGCCACGTTTATTTCGAGGCCAGCGCCATGATCATCGGCCTGATCAACCTGGGCCAGGCCCTGGAGATGCGCGCCCGTGGCAAGACCAGTGAGGCGGTACGCCGGCTGCTGGACCTGGGCGCCCGCACCGCCCGGGTGATCCGTGACGGCGAGGAACGGGACATACCGGTGGAATCGGTACAGGCCGGCGATCTGCTGCGCGTCCGTCCCGGCGAGAAAATCGCCGTGGACGGCGAAGTGGAAGAAGGCGAAAGCCGCCTGGACGAGTCCATGCTCACCGGGGAACCGATGCCGGTGAGCAAAGGCCCCGGCGACACCGTCGCCGCCGGCACCGTCAACGACAGCGGCACTCTGATCTATCGCGCCACCCGGGTGGGACGGGATACCGCCCTGGCGCAGATCATCGCCCTGGTGAAAAAAGCCCAGGGCGCCAAACCGCCCATCGGACGCCTGGCGGACCGTATCTCGGCGGTGTTCGTGCCCACCATCCTGCTGATCGCGGTGGCCTCGGCTCTGGCCTGGTACAACCTGGGGCCGGACCCGCGCATCGTGCATATGATGGTGGCCGCCACCACCGTGCTGATCATTGCCTGCCCCTGCGCCCTGGGGCTGGCCACGCCGATGTCGGTGATGGTCGGGGTCGGCAAGGCGGCGGAGGCCGGCATCCTGATCCGCCAGGGCGAGGCCCTGCAAACCGCTGGGGATCTGGACACCATTGTGCTGGATAAAACCGGCACCATCACCGAGGGCCATCCGGCGGTGACCGGCGTACACACCATCGACGGTGAAAGCGAGGCCACCTTGCTGACGCTGGCGGCGTCCCTGGAAACAGGATCGGAACATCCGCTGGCGCGGGCCATCCTCGCCACCGCCGAAGAACGCGGCCTGCGAACCGAAGCGGTCACCGATTTCCAGGCCCACAACGGCAAGGGCGTCAGCGCCCGCCTGAACGGCGCCCTGCTCCGGCTCGGCAACCGCCGCTGGCTGGACCGGGAAGGCGTGGCCGGCGGCCTGCAAGAGCAGGCGGAAGCGCTGGGCCGGGATGGCGCCACGCCGCTGTTCCTGGCGCGGGATCAGCAGCTGCTGGGCGTGATCGGCGTCGCCGACCCGATCAAACAGGATTCCCGTGCCGCCATTCAACGCCTGCACGACCTCGGCCTCACCGTGGTGATGATCACCGGGGACGTGCGCACCAGTGCCGAGGCCATTGCCCGCCAGGCGGGAGTGGACAAGGTGCTGGCCGAGGTGCTGCCCGAGGACAAGGCCCGCGAGGTCAAGCGTCTGCAGGGCGAAGGCCGCAAGGTGGCCATGGTCGGCGACGGTATCAACGACGCTCCGGCGCTGGCCCAGGCGGACGTTGGCTTCGCCATCGGTACCGGTACCGATGTCGCCATCGAGTCCGCCGCCATCACCCTGATGGGCGGTTCGCTGCACGGCGTGGCGGACGCCATGGCGATTTCCCGGGCCACCGTACGCAACATCAAGCAGAATCTGTTCGGCGCCTTTGCCTATAACACGCTCGGGGTACCGGTGGCGGCGGGTATTCTTTATCCCTTCACCGGCTGGCTGCTCAGCCCGGTGATCGCCGGCGCCGCCATGTCACTGAGCTCGGTGACGGTGGTCACCAACGCCAACCGGCTGCGTTTGTTTCGGCCCCGTGGCGCATCCCGCGGCAACGAGGAGACCCGTGGTGAATCCTGAACAGCTGGCGGCGCAACTGCGCTGCCCCCACGACGACGACGGACTCAAAGTGGCCTCCAGCATGGACCAGCGCAACGCCGAAGTGATCGAGGCGGCTTATGCCGCCCTCGATTGCCGCGCCGGCCAGCGGGTACTGGAAATCGGCCCCGGCGGCGGCGGTCATGTGGCGGCCTTGTTGCGGGACCGGCCGGGGCTCGATTACACCGGCCTGGACCTGTCCCCGCTGATGGTCCGTGAAGCACGGGCCGCCAATCATGACTGGGTGGAAAAAGGCCGCGCCCGTTTCCTGCTCGGCGATCTGCTAGCCCCGCCCCTGGCGGACGGCGGCATGGACCGGGTGGTGGCGGTGAACGTGGTTTATTTCTGGCAGCCGCTGGCGCCGGCACTGGAACGCATCCATGCGCTGCTCGCCCCCGGCGGGCGCTGTGCCCTGGGTCTGCGCAGCCGCGCCAGCATGCGGGAACTTCCGGTGTTCGAACACGGTTTTGCCCTGTATGACGGCCCTGATCTGGTCGCCGCCCTGGAAGCGGCGGGATTCCATTCCGTGCGCCTGGAGCAGGCCCGGGAAGAGACCGTCAATGTACTCGGCCAGATGATGGATAAGGAACGTCTGGTGGTGGTGGGCGACAAAGCGGAGACAAGCGAATGACAACCTGGCTAATCAATCTCGGCGGGCTGTTGCTGATGGCCCTGATCGTCTGGTGGTTCTGGCTATCCGGTCGTGGCCCGGCCAAGCGCGCCGGTGACGCGCCGCTGGATATTGTGGTGGACAACGGTGTCTACGAACCGTCGGTGATTCAGGCCCGGGCCGGGCAGCCGCTGACGCTGCGCTTCCTGCGCCGGGACCCGAGTCCGTGCGCGGAGCAAGTAATCTTCCATGAGCTCGGCGTCTCTGAATTTCTCGACACCGGCAAAGCCACCACCGTAACGCTGACCCCGCAGCGGCCAGGTGAATACCGTTTTACCTGCCAGATGCAGATGTACCAGGGTACATTGATCGTCAACGACTAATGTTTTATGAGAAAAGGAACCGCACCATGAAAAAACTACTGCTGGGCGCCGCCCTTACCCTGGCCAGCATGGCCGCCTCCGCCGCCAGCCTGGAGGTGTACAAATCCCCCACCTGTGGCTGTTGCATCAAATGGGTGGAACACATGCGCGAAAACGGTTTCGATGTGAAGGTGCACGAAACCCACAACCTGCAGCCGATCAAGGAAAAAGCCGGGCTGCGGGCGGGACTGGGTTCCTGCCATACTGCCTTTATCGATGGCTATACCATCGAGGGCCATGTGCCGGCCAAGGAAGTAAAACGCCTGCTGGAAGAGCGGCCCGAGGCCGTTGGCCTGACCGTGCCGGCCATGCCGATTGGTTCTCCCGGTATGGAAATGGGCGATCGCCAGGATCCCTATGAGGTGCTGCTGTTCGATGAAAAGGGTACCGAGGTCTACGCGCAATATTGACGGCAAGGCCCCGGCGCACTGAAATGCCCTCTTTGCCATCGGGGCCGATAGCATGTTGGATCTTCACTCCTGGCTGATTCTCGCGGCGGTGTGTCTGCTCGGCGCGATGACGCCGGGCGCCAGTCTGGCGGTGGTGACCCGCCACACCGTGCTGAGCGGTGCGCGCGGCGGGGTCACCGCCGGTCTGGCCCACGCCGGTGGCATCGCCGTCTACGCCGCGGCCTCGGTGGCGGGACTGGCGGCGCTGCTGCACCGCTTCCCCTGGCTGGAAACCCTGATCTCGGCGGCCGGGGCGCTGTTCCTGTTGTGGCTGGCCTGGAAAAGCTGGCGCGCCGCCGCCGGACCGGCTCCCGAAGCCGAGGTACAAGCCACCCGCGGTGCCGCCCGCGACGGTTTCCTCATCGCGTTGCTGAACCCCAAGGTGGCTCTGTTCTTCCTGGCGTTATTCAGCCAGTTCATCGAGGCGGATATGGGCACCCCGGCGCGGATCCAGATGGCCACCACCGCCGTGGTCATCGACGGTGCCTGGTACAGTCTGTTCGCGTTGGTCCTGGCGCGGGGACCGGCGCCGGCCTGGCTGGCGCGTCACCACGACTGGCTGGAAAGAGGAACCGCGCTGATTCTGGCGGGACTGGCCTTGGCGGTGCTGGCGCGGATTGCTTTATGACTCCAATGTTCGCCAGTGGGAGCCAGCCTGCTGGCGAATACGGCCCTCCGGCGTTGGGCATTCGCTTGCAGGCAAGCTCCCACAGCGGCTTCGTGGCAGGGCCTGTGGGAGCCAGCTTGCTGGCGAATTCCGCCCTCCGACGTTTGGGACATTCGCTTGCAAGCAAGCCTCCCACAGCGGCTTCGTGGCAACATGTAAATTCATGCGCCGGTCGGTATGTCCGGCCTCAGACCTTGAACAGCACCCGGCTGAACCAGCTCTTCAAATAAGCGGTTTCCGGTATCGACGGGTGGATCGGGTGATCCGCCCCCTGCCCTTCATAGCCAATCACTTGTAGACGCCGGTCGATGTGGCGGGCGCTGGCGCGTACCACATCCAGCAGCTTCTCCGCCGGCAGCAGCATGGAACAGGACGCCGACACAAAGTAACCACCGGGTTTTACCAGCCGCACCGCCAACTCATTGATGGCGTGATAGCCGGCCAGGCCGTTCTTGAAATCCTTGCGCCGCTTGACGAATGCCGGCGGGTCCAGCACCACCAGATCGAACTTTTCGCCGTCGCTCACCAGTTGCTTCATGGCGGCGGTGGCATCGCCTTCCAGGGTCCGCATTTTATCCGCCACACCGTTGCGCTCGGCATTGGCGTGCACGAAATCCAGCGCCGTGGAGGAGCTGTCTATACAGGTCACTTCTCCAGCCCCGGCCACCGCCGCCTGCACACCCCAGCCACCGCAGTAGGAAAAGACATCCAGCACCCGCGCGCCCTTCGCCAGTGGCGCCATGCGCGCCCGGGCGGCACGGTGATCGAAGAACCAGCCGGTTTTCTGCCCTTCCGCCAGCGGCGCCTGAAAGTCCACGCCGTTCTCGCGCAGCGACAAAACCGTCGGCAGTTCGCCCTTCTCCGCCCGCACATAAATGGGCAGACCCTCCAGAGCGCGCACGGAGGCGTCGTTTTTGACAACGATGCAAGCCGGCTCCAGCACCGCGTCCAGGGCTTCCACCACCAATTGCAGATACGCTTCCATGCCGGCGGTACCACACTGCAGCACCAGGGTATCGCCGAAACGATCCACCACCAGCCCCGGCAGGCCGTCGGCCTCGCCGTAAATCAGCCGATAGAAGGGTTCAGCGAACAGGGTCTCGCGCATCGCCAGAGCTTCGGCAATGCGCTTCTTGAAGAAACTCTTGCTGGGTTCCTGACGGATATCGCGGCTGTACAGGCGCGCGGCGATCAGGGAGTTGGGGCTGAGCAATGCCCGCCCCAGCACTTTGCCACGGTGATCCTCCACCACGCAGGCGCCGCCGGCGGGCAGGGTTTTCAACGGCTGCTCGCGGGTGTCGATCTCATTGGCGTAAATCCACTCGTGCCCGGCCTTGAGCCGGCGTTCCTCGTTTTTCTTCAACCGGATCACCGGGGTCGATTCACTCATGACAGCACCTTAAAAAGACTATGGACCGCAAATCAGTCTTGGGAACGGGGTTTGCGCTTGAGGGTGGCGTGGCCGCCTTTGAGTTCCTGGGCGGCGGGTTTTGCCTTACCGCGGGCTCCGGTGGCTTTCTTCACCTTCTTCGTGCCGCTTTTGGCGGCGGCCTTACGTTTCAGCTTTTTGCTTTTGCTGCCCACCGCACGGCCATCGGCGCGCCGTTTCTTCGGCCCTTGATAGCGGGCCTTGAGGGGCTCGATGAGGCGGAACTCGAACTGCTGATCGAGATAACGCTGGATGCTCGCCATCAGATTCCACTCGCTGGCACTCACCAGCGATACCGCCAACCCCTCGCCACCAAGCCGGCCGGTACGGCCAATGCGATGGACGTAATCGTCACCGCTGCGCGGCATGTCGAAGTTGATCACCAGGTCCAGACCGGAGACATCCAGGCCCCGGGCGGCCACGTCGGTGGCCACCAGGATATCCACATCGCCGTTGCGCAACCGGTCCATGGCCTGTTTGCGGTCTTTCTGCGCTTTCTCACCGTGCAGCACATAAACCTTGTTGCGAGCCGTGGCGCGCAACACCCCGCCGAGGCGATCCGCCTGCACCCGGGTATTGGTGAACACCATGGCCTTGGCGTAGGTCTCATGGGCCAACAGCCATTGGGTGAGACGCTCCTTGTGCGCCGCGTCGTCGGCAGTGATCACCTGCTGGCGAATGCCATGATGAATCTCGCGGACGGTATGCAACGCCAGGACTCGGGGCTCACGCAGCACACCGCGCACCAGGCGCTCCATGTTGGCGTCCCCCGGGGTGGCGGAGAACAGCCAGGTGTGGTGCTGCTCCGGACAGGCCGCGGCCAGGCGGCTGACATCCTCGCCAAAGCCAAGGTCGAGCATGCGGTCGGCTTCATCGATCACCAGCACCGCCAGATCCGCCAGGGCCAGATTCCCCGCCTCCAACTGTTCCAGCAGGCGCCCCGGCGTGCCGACCAGAATCTCCGGATTCTTGCGAATGCGGGCCGCCTGGACTTTGAAATCCTCGCCGCCGGTGACCACTTCGGACTGGATGAAGGTGAATCCCGCCAGCGCCTGCACCTGCTTCTGCAACTGGCTGGCCAGCTCCCGGGTGGGAGACAGAATCAGAGCACGGGTGCCGGCCAGCGGCTTGGGTTCCAGCAACAGATGCTGCAGCAACGGCAGCGCGAAGGCGGCGGTCTTGCCACTGCCGGTGCGGGCGGTGACACGCAGATCGTGTCCGGCCAACGCCTGCGGAATCGCCTCGCTCTGCACTTCCGTGGGCGTCTCCATCGAGCACGCCTCTATACCCTTAAGCAGGCGCTCATGCAGCCCCAGTTCGGCGAACCCCGTCATGCCATTCTCTCCTCGCATCGATACCCACCCGCCAGCGGTCGGGCCAAGAGGCGTAGTGTAACGGATTTGCGCCCGCTTTAAGGGGGTTTTGCCGTGTCCGCGAGAGCCCGCCCCGCCAGCGCCGGATTTTCCCGGTATGCGGCGTTACAATAGACGCTGTTTTCGGGCGAGACCTTTTTATAGAAGGGAACAGGCATAGCCATGAGATGGTGGGTCAAAAGCGCCCCGGACCAGCACGCTTTCGACGGTCTGGACGCCGTGTTTCAACTCCAGGGGCAAGTGGTCTCGGACGGCCCCATGGGAGACGTGGTGCGCCTGCACCGTGGCGAGCGGACCTTCTTCGTCAAACGGTACCGCAACGGCGGCGGTCACCTGCACAACTGGATCGGCACCCCACGAGTGCAACGGGAATGGCGTAACCTGGATCTGTTCCGTCGCTGGGGGCTGCCGGTGCCGGACGTGGTCGGCGCCGGTTTCCGCCGGCGTCGGGGGCGCTTTCATCAGGGTGCCCTGATCACCGTGGGCATCCCTGACAGTACCGATCTCGCCACCCTGGCCCGCTCCGGCGCCGGCTGCCTGCGGGATCGGGCCTGGGTGGCCACGGTGTCCGATCAGGTCGCCGACGGTCTGCGTGTCATGCATGCCCGGGGCTTCTGCCACGGCGATATGAAGTGGCGCAATATTCTGGTTACCGGCACCCCGCCCCGGGTGTTCTTCATCGATTGCCCCGCCGGCCGCTTCTGGTTCGGCCCGTTCCTGCACTACCGCGTGATCAAGGATCTCGCCTGCCTGGACAAAGTCGCCAAACACACTCTCAGCCGCACGCAACGCCTGCGTTTTTATCTGCGCTATACCGGCCACTCCCGGCTCAATGGCGCGGACCGTCGCAGAATCCGCAAGGTGCTACGGTTCTTCCAGGGCCGGGAATAAGCACGCCATTCGCAGCGAAAACGACAGCTTCCCACGGACAGAACCACGGAGTCGCCGTGGGAAGCGGCCTTGGCCGCGAATGCCCCCGGGCGGTTGGCCATTCGCTTGCAAGCAAGCTTCCCACAGCGGCCTCGTGGCGACCTCCGATTTCATGTCTCCAAGGACCGCTGGTCCGTGGACAGCAATCCTTTTCCGCCCCATCGATTCATCGATCGTCAAACCAACCAGTATGCCCATCACCGCTTGTTGGGCTACACTCAAATGCAGCCAATATGGCAAGCACCTTGATCCGTTCACCCAGACCGGTGAGAGGGATCCGGGTCGCCGATCGGGTCCGTGCCGGGGCACGTACTCGTACCGGGAGCACGAACAACAACATCAGATCAATCCGAGGCCACCATGCCGTTTTTCCACCGCCGCCCGCCCTTCGCCTTGATGGTGATCAACGGGGCTTTGTGCACCATCGCCATCCTGGTGTTTGCCCGTCTCAGCTATGGCCTGGTGCTGCCGGCCATGCGCGACGGCCTGGGGCTGAGCAATGCCCAGGCGGCGAACCTGAGCACGGTGAACGCTCTCGGCTATCTGCTGCTGGTGATGGTGGCCGGTGTGTTCGCTGCCCGCTTCGGCGGCAAGACTTCGGTGGTACTCGGACTCATGCTGGTGACCGGCGGCTTTTTCGGCCTCGCCCACGCCAGTGACTTCGTGCCGATCCTGCTGTTGATGCTGGTACTGGGCATGGGCACGGCCTTCGGCTACACCCCTTTGATCTCGCTGCTGGCCAACACTTTCCCGCACCGGCGCGGCGCGGTGATCGGCTTCGCCAACAGTGGCGTGGGGCTGGGCATGCTGCTGGTCGGCCTGATCGTGCCGGCCATGACCGAACGCAGCGCCGACCAGGGCTGGCGCGACGTCTGGCTGCTGTTCGCCGCGGGCGGGCTGGCGGTGCTGGTCATGTCGATGCTGATTCTGCGCAATCCACTGGACCGGTCCGCCACCGCCAGCCCCAAGGTCCGCGCCAAGGATTTGCCGGTGTTCCGCAATCCTCACGTGATCACGGTGGGACTGGTGTACGGTGTGCAGGGCCTTACCTACATCGTGCAAACCACGTTCATGTACAGCTATGCTCTGGAGTCCGGAGTACCGGCACTGACCACCGGTCATCTGGTGTCGATGATGGGCATCATGTCCGTGTTCACCGGTCCGCTGTGGGGCGGCCTGGCGGACCGGCTGGGCTATTCCAACAGTCTGGTGCTGGCGATGACGCTGTCCCTGGTGGGCACCGCCCTGCCGGTGCTGTGGCCGGTACAACCCATGTTCGTCGCCCACTTCCTGATTCTGGGCCTGTGCATCTCCGGCCTGTTCACTTCCATCCTGGCCGCCTCCACCGAAACCGTGGCGCCCCATCAGGCCGCCGTGGCGGTGAGTTTCGTCACCCTGTTCTACGCCGTCGGCCAGTTGATCGGCCCGGCCGCCGCCTCACTGATCATTGAGTGGAGCGGCGGCTTTCGGGCTACTTTCGCCGCCACCTCGGTGGTGTTGGCCCTGGGCGTTTACCTGGGGCATCGCAGCCGCCGTTACCAGCGGATGCCCCCGCAAACCTGTGCCGGCCTGGCCGACTGAATCCGGTTATTCATCGGGGATCGCCGACGGGTCCATCCAGAACGCTTCCCAGACATGGCCGTCCGGGTCCGCCAGGTTGCGGTTGTACATGAACCCCAGATCCTGGACCGGATTGATATCGGCGGTGCCACCCTGGGCGGCGGCGGTGTCGTTCATGGCGTCCACGTCCTCGCGACTGTCAAGGCTGAGCGCCAGCATCACTTCACTGGCGGTGGCGGGCGGAATCGGCCTCTGGGTGAATGAGCGCCACTTGTCATGGGTGAGCAGCATGACGTGGATCGACTCGCTCCAGACCATGCACGCGGCGGTGTCGTCGGTGAAATGCGGATTGTTCTCGAAGCCGAGCGCGGCGTAGAACGCCATGGACGCGGGCAGATCCGCCACGGGCAGGTTGACGAAAATCATTTTGGACATGATCGGGGCCTCTCAAGGTGGTGGTGAAAAGGCGGCCAGAGCCGCTGTTCATCGCTAGTCGTCTCGCGGCCGGGGATTTCGACAAATAGGTTCAGTCGCTGTCCAAGCGGTTCTCCGCGATGCTTTCGTGGGTCCACCATGGGCGCTGTATTCGCGAGCAAGCTCGGCTCCCACAAAGTGGGCTACGAAGCCGCTGTGGGAGCCGAGCTTGCTCGCGAATCAACCTGCGGCCGTGGTCAATCAAACAGGGAGCCGTTGTTGGGTACGCCGCCCTCCAGTGCCAGCAGCCGGGCCTTGCGATCGATGCCGCCAGCATAGCCGGTCAGGCTGCCATTCGCTCCCAGCACCCGGTGACATGGGATAATCACCGAGCAGGGGTTGCGGCCCACTGCGGCCCCCACCGCCCGTACCGCCCGGGGCCGGCCGAGCCGGTGCGCCAATTCGCCATAGGTGGAGGTGTTCCCACAACGGATTTCCCTCAGGGCGCCCCAGACCTGGCGCTGAAATTCGGTCCCGCGTGGCGCCAGCGGCAAATCGAAATCGCGGCGCTCCCCGCTGAAGTAGGCGCGCACCTGATTCGCGGCGGTCAACAGCAGGGGATGCGCCGGATTGTGCCGCCAGGGACGCGGGTCAGGATGGTATTTCTGCCCTTCGAACCAGGCGCCCACCAGCGCGTCGTCTTCCGCCGCCAGCAACAACGCGCCCAGGGATGTGGGTAAAGCGTGATACTCGATCATGGGGTCTTGTCCTCCTGGCCACCGAACCAAAGATGCATCACCGCATAAGCGCGCCAGGGGCGCCAAGCCTCCGCCCGCCGCCTCACCGCCACCGCCGAAGTCTCCCCCAACGCCTTGAGCACGCCAAGGTCAGCGGCGGGAAACGCATCCGGCCAGGACAGCGCCCGCATCGCCAGATATTGGGCGGTCCAGTCACCAATGCCGGGCAGAGCCTTGAGCTCGGTCAGGGTACGCTCCACATCCGCCGCCGGCGACAGCAGCATGGGATCCTCGGCACAGGCAGCGGCCAGCGCCTGGATCGCCTTCACCCGGGCGCGAATGATGCCCAGCAATCCCAGCGTCTCCGCCTCGGCGGCGGCCACCACGGCGGCCTCCGGGAAGGTGGTGGTCAGATCCTCGAACGGCGTGTCCAGCGGCTCGCCCAGTGACGCCGCCACCCGACCGGCCAGAGTTCGCGCCGCCTTGACCGTGATCTGTTGTCCCAGCACCGCGCGCACCGCCGCTTCGAAACCATCGAAGGCCCCCGGCACCCGCAGCCCCGGCCGCGCCGCCGCCAGCGAACCCAACCGTTGCGCCACCAGCGCCGGCTGGGCGTCCAGATCGAACAGCCGGCGCAAGCGAACCAACACCTCCGGCACCACCGGTGCCAGAGACTCGGACAACGTCACCGTGAGTCCGTTGCGAGGCCCCGGCGCCACGGTCAGCCAGCCACGGTGAACTTTGTCGCCACGCCGGATCAACGCAGTACGCCGGTATTGTCCCCGCTCCATGCCTTCCACTCCGGGAATGGCCCGGGCGGCGAGAAAATCGCGCAGCGCCTCCCAATCAAAGGGCGGCCGATAGCTCAAATGAAAGACCAATTCGCCGTCGCTGGTGCGACGCCCCGACGCGGCCCGTCGCCATGCCGAGGGCGGCTGCCCATAACGCCCCCGGAACAGGGTGTTGAAGCGCCGCAAACTGTTGAAACCGGCGGCCAGCGCCACCTCGGTAATGGTCAGGCCGGTGTCGCGCAACAGGCGCCGGGCCAGCAATAAGCGCCGGGTTTGCGCGTATTCCACCGGCGCCACACCGAATTCGGAGTGGAAAACCCGGCGCAAATGGCGATCGGTGACGCCAAGCCGTTCCGCCAGAGTCGTCAGCGATTCCCCATCGCCCGCCCCGGCATCCAGATATTCCGCCGCCTGTCTGGCCAGGCGCCGGTTCGCGTCCACGCTGGCATCCCCCGGCGCCAGTTCCGGCCGGCAGCGCAGACAAGGACGGTAGCCTTCGGATTCCGCCGCCGCGGCGCTGGCGAAGAAACGGCAGTTCTCCCGCTTCGGCAGACGCGCCGGACACACCGGCCGGCAGTACACGCCGGTGGAGGACACCGCCACGAAAAAGCGCCCGTCGAAACGAACATCGCGGGTGCGAAGGGCCTGATAACACTGATCATCGTCAATCCACATGGAACCGATCATACCCCCCGGTGCCGTCCGCTACTCGCCCTTTTCGGACCTGGAGATTTTTGTTTTTTATTCAGAAAAACTAAATTCCAAAATGACACCAAAACAGAGAAACTCCCTTTTTTTAAAGAACAGCAATCCAATCTTTCTCAAGCATTCTACATAGGCAAACTAAATCATGAGTGCAGTTCTGCCGTTACTGGCCCTACGCGCCTTTACTGAAATCGGACGCCATGGCAGCGTCAAGCGCGCCGCCGGGGTGATGGGGGTTACGCCCGGCGCCGTCAGTCAGCAACTGAAACAGCTCGAAGAGCGGATCGGGGCCCCTCTGTTTATCCGAACCCGCCAGGGCATGCAGCTCACCGAAGCCGGCGAACAGGTTTATCCCGCCCTGCTCCAGGCCTTCGAACAGATCGAACGCAGCCTGGGCAGCCTGGAAGCCCGGAACGCCCGGCAAACACTGACCGTGAGCACCACGCCGTCCTTTGCCGCCTCCTGGCTGGTGCCCCGTCTCGGCCGCTTCACCGAGCGTCACCCGGATATCGATGTTCGCGTGGAGGCCTCATCCGATCTGATCCACTTTCAGCGCGACCGGGTGGACGTGGCGATCCGTCACGGCCTGGGCGATTACCCCGGGCTGGCATGCCAGCGCCTGATGGCGTCGGTGCTGGTGCCGGTGGCCAGCCCCGCCCTGTTAGCCCGGGGACCACTGATCCAGGAACCCGCCGACTGCCTGGCCTTTCCATTACTGCAAAACAGCAACCGGGCGGACTGGGTACTGTGGCTGAAGGCACTGGGAATAAACGAACCGGCTCATGCCGACCGGGGGCCCGCCTTCAATGACGAGCTGCTGCTGATCCGGGCGGCGGAGGCCGGGCAGGGTCTCGCTTTGATCCGGGACGTGCATGCCCGGGCGGAAATTGATGCCGGCCGGCTGGTACTGGCTCTGGATCAACCCTGGCCATCGGATTTCGCCTATTATCTGGTGTCGCCGTCTTCGGTACAGGAAAAGCCGGCCATGACACTCTTCAGAGAATGGCTGGCACAGGAGGCATCGTGCGGCGAGGACTGATCACAACAAACTCCGCTGCGGCAGCGCGCGCTCCAGCTCAAGCAAAGCCTGCTTGCGTTCGATCCCTCCGGCGTAGCCGGTAAGGCTGCCGTCGGCACCGATCACCCGGTGGCAGGGGACAATAATGGCGATCGGATTGACCGCATTGGCACGGCCAATAGCCCGCGCCGAAGTAGGCCGGGGCAGCCGCGTTGCCAACTCGCCATAGGAGATGGTGGTGCCGTAGGGCACTCGCCGCAGATGGCGCCAGACCTCTTGCAGAAAAGCGTTACCCAGGGGCGCCAGCGGCACGTCGAAATCCGTCAATTGCTCAGCGAAATAAGCGTCCAGTTGCTCCGCCACAGGACGGACAGCCGCCGCATCCTGAACATAGGACAGGCCGCGCCAATGCACACTGGCCGGATGATGCTGCCCATCAACGAACTCCAGACGCACCAGAGCACCTTGCTCATCAACCAGGGCAATCATCGGCCCCAGCGGCGTGGCTAACACATCAGCCCTGTACGTCATACCTGATCACCCTGGAACCTGTTCTTGATATTGAAAAACGTCACGGCCCGGTGGCCGGTGCCGGCAGCATCACGCCACGCCCTACCGCCGGCCGCCGCGCCACGGCATCATGCCAACGTGTCAAATGGCGATGGTGCTCGAATCCGAACCCACAAATCACGGCGATATGCGTCCAGCCGAAGGTGGCGATATCGGCGATGGAATAGCTGTCGCCAGCCAGAAAGACCCGGCTACTCAGATGCCGGTCCAGCGTGGCGAAGGCTTCCTCGCTCAAGCTCCGGTAACGATCAATAGCCTCGCGCAACCGGGTCGGCGCGAACAACTCGAAATGCACGCGCTGCCCCAGTATCGGCCCCATGCTGGCGGAATGAAACTGCAGCCATTTGATCGCTTCCCAACGGGCCGTCAACGCCTCCGGCAGCAGGCGCCCGGTTTTTTCCGCCAGATACAACAGGATCGCCGAGGACTCAAAAAGCGTCACTCCGGTTTGCTCATCACGCAGGACGGGAATCCGGCCATGGGGGTTCATCGCCAGGAAAGACGATTGGCGATGCTCGCCAGCATGAAGATTGACCTGTTCCAGCGCATAAGGCAGCCCCAGCTCTTCAAGAGCAATGGTGACCTTGAAGCCGTTGGGGGAAGAATCCGTGAATACAGTGATCATGGGGCAGGCTCGCTTCTCTGTCAGGAAAACCAGAATCGCAAGGTAGCCAGACCGCGGGCTCGGGGAAAACGATATGTACTGAGCTCAGGGTATAGAAAGACTAAAGCGGTTCGTGGACCATGGATGTCCCACCGCTGAGGGCGGCGAATCGCGTGTCAGCGAGGTGCGCGAAAATGGCGCCACAGCCACATCAGCACACCGATCAGAAGCAGGCCCCCCAACACATAAAACTCGTAGCGTTTCAGATGGCCAAGCAGCCCTTCCAGCAGGGTGCCGAAATGGAAGGCGGCGAAGCCCAGTGCCGTTGCCCAGATCGCGGCGCCCAGGGCATTGAACAGCAAATACCGGCGCGGCGGATAGCCGGACAGGCCGATCACCACCGGCATCACCGTACGCAGGCCATAGACGAAACGGAAACCCAGCACCCACAGATCCGGGTGGCGCCGCACCAGCCCCAAGGCTTTTTCCCCCGCCGCTTCCCAGCGCGCCTTGCGTCGCAACAACCGCCGGCCATGGTGACGCCCGAGCAGAAACCAGAGCTGATCGCCGCAAAAAGCACCGGCGAAAGCGGTGAATATCACCAGGTCCAGACGCAGATAGTCATGGAACGCCAGGAACCCCGCCAGTACCAGAATCGTCTCGCCTTCCAGAAAGGTCCCCACGAACAGGGCGGGATAGCCAAAGTGTTCCAGGAAGTGTTGAAGCATGGTGAAGGCCGGCAGGGGGAAGCCGGCAGCCTACCCCGATTGCCGATACCGCACAATTAACGACACGCCTTCCGGTAAAGCACCAAAACGGACCCGGGCCAATGCACCACAATGGCGCCATACTTTCGAACCGGATCTGGGTCGCCACTACCACCAAAACAATAAACTCCTTTTATATCAAATAGTTAATGATTTCTCTGCTCTCCTGGTGCGGTTCTTGCTGCTCCCTTCCCTAGCAATAGAACGACGCTTTTAAGGGCTTTCCGCAAACCTTGATGATCCAGAGAGTGCGACCATGTCTTACCTAGTGCCTTCCGAATTCGTCACCAAAATGGTGGACGCCGGGGAATCCAAGATCTACATGTCCACCCGCGACACTTTGATCCGCGCCTTCATGGCCGGGGCCATTCTGACTCTGGCAGCCGCCATGGCGGTGACCATCACCGTGCAAACCGGTAACCCCCTGATCGGCGCTCTGCTGTTCCCGGTGGGGTTCTGCATGCTGTATCTGATGGGGTTCGATCTCCTGACCGGCGTTTTCATGCTGACCCCTCTGGCCTTGCTGGATCGGCGACCCGGGGTGACCGCCAACCGCATACTCAAGAACTGGGGCTTTGTATTCTTGGGCAACTTCGCGGGTGCGCTCACGGTGGCGTTCATGATGTCGTTCATTCTGACCTACGGTTTCAACACCGACCCTGGCGCCGTGGGCGAAAAGCTGGCCGCTATTGGTGAATCCCGTACCCTCGGCTATGCCGAGTATGGCCTGGCCGGCTGGATCACCATTTTCATTCGCGGCATGCTGTGCAACTGGATGGTGTCCATGGGCGTGGTGGGCGCGATGATTTCCACCAATGTTTCCGGCAAGGTGATCGCCATGTGGATGCCGATCTTTCTGTTCTTCTACATGGGCTTCGAGCACTCGGTGGTGAACATGTTCCTGTTCCCCTGCGCCATGCTGATGGGCGGCGATTTCTCAGTGGCGGACTACTTTATCTGGAACGAAATTCCCACAGCGCTGGGCAACCTGGTGGGCGGCCTCGCCTTCACCGGTCTGACTCTCTATACCACCCATGTGCGCACCGCGCCGAAACGTTCCCTGTAATCCCGGGAGCAGCAACCGAAAGGACCGCGCTCCGGCCACGGACGGGGCGCCCAACACCATGCCTTCCTCCCTTCAGGTATCCCTGGGACAGTACTCCGACAAAGGCCGCAAAGCCGTCAATCAAGATTTCCACGGCGCGCTGATTCCCGAGGGAATGCCGCTGACCAGCAAGGGGCTGGTGCTGGCGCTGGCCGATGGCATCGGCAGCAGCAACGTCAGTCACATCGCCTCGGAAACCGCGGTCAGCAGCTTTCTCGAAGACTACTTCAGCACCCCGGAGACCTGGTCGGTACGGCAATCCGCGCAACGGGTGATCAACGCCACCAATGCCTGGCTGCACGCGCAAACCCGCCAAAGCCAATACCGTTATGACCTGGACCGGGGCTACGTATGCACTTTTACCGCTCTGGTGATCAAGGGGGACAGCGCCCATTGCTTCCATCTGGGTGATGCCCGCCTGTATCGGCTGAGTAATGGCGTCCTGGAACAGCTCACCGAAGATCACCGGTTGTGGGTGTCACAGGAGCAGAGTTACCTGAGCCGGGCGCTGGGCATGAACGCCCGCGCGGAAATCGATCATCTCAGCATGCCGGTAACGGAAGGGGACTGGTTCGTGCTGGCCACCGACGGCGTCCACGAGTATCTGGATGCCGACACCCTGATCAGCACTCTGGCCTCGCAAACCGATCCGCAACAGGCGGCAAAGACCCTGGCGGCACTGGCCTACGAACGCGGCAGCGAGGATAACCTGACCGTGCAGGTACTGCGCGTCGACCGGTTGCCGCGGGCGGAGCCATCGACCCTGTCCGGCCGCCTTGACGATCTGCCGCTACCGCCGGAGCTGCAGGTTCGCATGGAATTCGACGGCTACCGTATTCTGCGGGAGCTGCATGCGAGCAGCCGCAGCCATGTCTATCTGGCGGAGGATCTGGACAGCGGCGCCACCGTGGTACTGAAAACCCCGGCCATCGACCGCGCCGCTGATCGCGCCTTTCTGGAACGGTTCATGATGGAGGAATGGATTGCCCATCGCATCGACCATCCCCACGTTCTCAAGGCGCCGCCAAGGCAACGGCAACGTCGTTACCTGTACACGGTGACGGACTATGTGGACGGGAAAACCCTGACTCAGTGGATGCGCGACCACCCCAACCCTTCGCTGGAAACGGTTCGGGATCTGGTGGAACAGATCGCTCGCGCGCTGTACGCCTTTCATCGGCGGGAGATGCTGCACCAGGACCTGCGCCCGGAGAACGTGATGGTCGACGCCAACGGCACCGTCACCCTGATCGACTTCGGCGCCGCCCGCGTGGCCGGGCTGGCGGAGCTGGCCCCGCCCCGGGACCGGGAAGCGCCGCAAGGCACCTTGCCTTACATGGCGCCGGAGTACTTTCTCGGAGAACCGGGCGATACCGCCTCTGATTTGTTTTCCCTCGGTGTCATCACCTATCAACTGCTGACCGGGGATTTGCCCTACGGCACCACCGTGCCCCAGTGCCGGACCCGGGCCGCGCAGAACCGGCTCCGCTATCGCAGTGCCCTGCGCGACGACCGTGATCTGCCGGCCTGGGTGGACGGAACCCTGCGCAAGGCGGTGCATCCGCATCCGGACAAGCGTTATCGGGAGTTATCGGAATTTATCCATGACCTGCGCCATCCCAATCCGGGTCTGGCGCATCCCATCCGGGCACCGCTGATGGAGCGCCATCCGGTGCGTTTCTGGCAGAGCATCAGTGCCGTGCTGGCACTGCTGGTGGTGCTGCTCGCCGTGCGTCTCTATGGCGCATAAGCGCGCAGGAACATGGCCACCACATCGGTGATATGGGCTTCGGCGTCCTCCGCCGTCATCGGTTCGCCGCAACCGATCAGCACCTGCATCTCATGGCAGCCCTTGATCAGGGAAAAGAAATGATCGGCGGCGCGATCCGGCGCCGTCACCCGCAATAATCCGCGCCGGTCCAGCTCCGCCAGCAGCCGCTCCATATCCAGCAGCGTCTTTTGCGGACCCACCTCGAAGAACAACCGGGCCATGGTCTGGTCCTGCCCGGCCTGGGCCGCCATCAGCCGCATCAGATTGACCGCGTCGTCCTGGGTCACCAGTTCATGGAAGGAGCGGGCGATACGCAGCAACACCTGTTCCAGCGACTGGCTCTCGTCGAAATGAAAGATCGGCAAGGGCATCTGCCCCTGGCATTTGATCTCCACCGCGGCGGCGAACAACGCCTCCTTGTCCTTGAAGTGACTGTAAACCGTGAGCTTGGAGACACCGGCGGCGGCGGCAATGGCATCCATGCTGGTGCCGGAGTAACCCTGTTCCAGGAACAAGGTGGTGGCGGCGGCCAGGATGGCGTCGCGTTTGGCGGGGTCTTTGGGGCGGCCCGGGCCGCTGCGGGTCAGATTGTTCGACATGATCTCAACAAATGGTGGACTGGCGAGTTCACTAATTTTACTATACCGGCGAGTTTACCATTCAACCGACAAAATAACGACGTTGTTGTTACTGCTATCCGCAGGCGCTCTTTCCCGCCCGGGGGTACCAACAAGGGATAAGGTGTTCCATGACTCGCCGCAACCGATCCACATCGCACTTACCCACTCACCGCGTGGGCGCTTCCGGCCTGCCCCTGCTGTTTCTTGGCGCTCTGCTTGCCAGCGCGCTTGGCGGCTGCAGCGGTGATGCCGCCACCACCGAGCGCACCATCAGCACCGCTCTGGTGGTCCAGCCGGACAGCACCCGCGCCGGCCACGACAGCTTCGCCGGCGAGGTCCGCGCCCGCTACGAGCCCGATCTGGCGTTCCAGGTCGGCGGCAAGGTGATCGAGCGTTTGGTGGAGGTCGGAGACCGGGTGGAGAAGGGACAGCCGCTGGCCCGTATCGACCCTCGCGACGTGCGCCTGCAGCTGGATGCTTCCCGGGCCCGGGTGGCCGCCGCCAAGGCCGACCATGATCTGGCGCTCAGTGAGCAGAAACGCTACCAGACCCTGCTGGAACGCAAGGTGATCAGCCAGTCCCAGTACGATTCGGTCAGCAGCCAGCTCGAAGCCGCCGCGGCACAGCTGCGCCAGGCCCACGCCGATCTGGAAGTAGCCCGCAACCAGGCCGGTTACGCCGAACTGCACGCGCCCCGGAACGGGGTCATCATGAGCCGCCAGGTCGAAGTCGGGCAGGTGGTGGCGGCCGGTCAGACCGTGTTCACGCTGGCCGCCGACGGCGATCGTGAAGTACTGATCCATCTCCCGGAAAACCACGTCAATCAGGTTTCTCTCAAACAGGACGTCAAAGTGGAATTGTGGTCGCGGCCCGGTGACCACTACGACGGCCGGGTCCGCGAGATCGCCCCGTCCGCCGATCCGCAATTGCGCACCTACGCGGCGCGGGTGGCTTTCACCAGTGACGACGTGCCCGCCGATCTGGGACAAAGCGCCCGGGTATTCTTCCCACAAGGTGGCACCCGCATGAGCATCCCGCTCAGCGCCCTCACCGCCGAGGAAGGCGCCCCTTATGTCTGGAAGGTGAATCCGGCGGACCAGACCCTGGTGAAAGCCCCTGTCCGCGTGGGGCCTTACCAGGAAGACGAGGTGCCGGTGCTGGCCGGCCTGGAAGCCGGTGACTGGATCGTCGCCGCTGGTGCCCAGTTATTTCGCGAAGGCCAGACCGTGAAACCGGTGGATCGTCGCAATCGGCAGGTGGACTTCGGCGACGGGGGACACTGAGGATGCGTTTCAATTTGTCCGAATGGGCGCTGCATAACCGCGCCCTGGTGCTCTACGCGATGATCCTTCTGGGCGCCCTCGGCGCGCTTTCCTACAGCCAGCTTGGACAAAGCGAGGACCCGCCGTTCACCTTCAAGGTCATGGTGGTGAACACGCTGTGGCCCGGCGCCAGCGCCGAGGACGTTTCCCGTCAGGTCACCGAGCGTATCGAAAAGAAGCTGATGGAAACCGGGGACTATGACCGCATCACCTCCTTTTCCCGCCCCGGTCAGTCCCAGGTCATGTTCATGGCGCGGGACGACATGCACTCCGACGACATTCCCGATCTCTGGTATCAGGTGCGCAAGAAGGTGGGCGATATCCGCCACACCCTGCCCCAGGGTATCCAGGGCCCGTTCTTCAATGACGAGTTCGGCACTACCTATGGCAATATCTACGCGCTCACCGGTGACGGCTTCGATTACGCGCTGAAGAAAGACTACGCCGACCGCCTGCAACTGGCCCTGCAACGGGTCAAGGACGTGGGCAAAGTGGAGCTGCTTGGCCTGCAGGACGAGAAAATCTGGGTAGAGCTGTCCAATACCAAGCTGGCCGCCCTCGGTATTCCGCTCGGCGCGGTGCAACAGGCCCTGCAGCAACAGAACGCGGTTTCCGACGCCGGTTATTTTGAGACACCCTCCGACCGCGTGCGCCTGCGCGCCTCCGGTAATTTCCAAAGCGTGGAGGAGATCCGCCGCTTCCCCATCCGGTTCGAGGGCCGCACCCTGCGCCTGGAGGACATCGCCAAGGTCTACCGTGGCTTCGACGACCCGCCAGCACCGCGCATGCGTTTCATGGGGGAGGACGCCATTGGCCTGGCGGTCTCCATGAAGGCAGGCGGCGACATTCTCGCCCTCGGTGAAAATCTGGAAAAGGAATTCGCCCACCTGCAGGACACTCTGCCGGCCGGCCTGTCGCTGCATAAGGTTTCCGACCAGCCGGCGGCGGTACGCGCCAGCGTCGGCGACTTTGTGCGGGTGCTGGTGGAGGCCCTGGTGATCGTGCTGCTGGTGAGTTTTTTCTCGCTGGGACTGCGCACCGGTCTGGTGGTGGCGTTGTCCATTCCCCTGGTCCTGGCGATGACCTTCGCTCTGATGAATTACTTCGACATCGGCCTGCACAAGATTTCGCTCGGGGCGCTGGTGCTGGCGCTGGGGCTGATGGTGGACGACGCCATCATCGCGGTGGAGATGATGGCGATCAAGATGGAACAGGGCCTGAGCCGGATCAAGGCGGCCAGTTTCGCCTGGACCAGTACCGCCTTCCCCATGCTCACCGGCACCCTGATTACCGCGGCCGGCTTTCTACCGATCGCCACGGCTCAGTCCGGCACCGGTGAATACACCCGCTCCATTTTCCAGGTGGTGACGTTGTCGTTGCTGGTGTCCTGGATTACCGCTGTGGTGTTCGTGCCTTACCTGGGCGACAAACTGCTACCCAATCTGGCCCGCCGCAATGACGCCGGTGAAGTTCACGACCCCTACCAGAAGCCGTTTTACCGCCGTTTCCGCGCGCTGGTGAGCTGGTGTGTTTACCACCGCAAAACCGTGATCGTGATGACGGTGGCGATCTTCATTGGCGCGGTGGCGCTATTTCGCTTCGTGCCGCAACAGTTCTTCCCGCCTTCCGCGCGACTGGAACTGATGGTGGATCTGAAGCTGAGCGAAGGCAGTTCACTGGAAGCCAGTCAGGCTCAGGCGGAGCGGCTCGAAGCCCTGCTGGCGGAAAACGACCAGGTGGAGAACTACGTGGCGTATGTCGGCACCGGATCCCCCCGCTTCTATCTGCCTCTGGACCAGCAACTGCCGGCGGCGAGCTTCGCCCAATTCGTTGTGCTGACCCGCAATATTGAGGAGCGGGAAGAAGTTCGCTCCTGGCTGATCGACACGCTGGCGGCGGACTTCCCCACCGTGCGTTCGCGGGTGTCGCGTCTGGAGAACGGCCCGCCGGTGGGCTACCCGATCCAGTTCCGGGTATCCGGGGAACACATCGGCGAAGTTCGTGATCTGGCCCGCCAGGTGGCGGAACGAATACGCGAGCAACCGCAGGTCAGCAACGTGCATCTGGACTGGGAAGAACCCAGCAAGGTGGTGCGCCTGAACATCGACCAGGACCGTGCCCGGGCGCTCGGCGTCAACACCGCCGATCTGTCCCAGGCGCTGCAAAGCTCGCTGTCCGGGGTGGCGGTCAGCCAGTACCGGGAAGACAACGAGTTGATCGATGTGGAAGTCCGTGGTGATGCCCGCGAGCGCGAGGCGCTGGGGCTGTTGCCGAGTCTGGCGGTGCAGAACGAGGACGGCCGCAGTGTGCCGCTGTCCCAGATCGCCACCCTGGAATACGGCTTCGAGGAAGGCGTCATCTGGCACCGCAATCGTTTGCCGACGGTGACTGTCCGCGCCGACATTTACGGCGACGAACAGCCCGCCACGCTGGTCAACAAGATCCAGCCCACGTTGCAGGATATCCGTGATGCCCTGCCGCCGGGCTACCTGCTGGAAGTGGGCGGCACCGTGGAGGAATCCGCCCGCGGCCAGAAATCGGTGAACGCCGGCATGCCGCTGTTCGTGCTGGTGGTGTTGACGTTACTGATGCTGCAACTGCGCAGCTTCTCACTGACGGCTATGGTGTTCCTGACCGCGCCCCTGGGGCTGATCGGCGTCACCCTGTTCCTGCTGTTTTTCGGTCAGCCGTTCGGCTTCGTCGCCATGCTGGGCACCATCGCGCTGGCCGGCATGATCATGCGCAACTCGGTGATTCTGGTGGACCAGATCGGCCAGGATCTGGCCCAGGGCCGCGGCCAATACGAAGCCATCATTGAATCCACGGTGCGGCGCTTCCGGCCTATCGCCCTCACCGCGCTCACCGCGGTGCTGGCGATGATTCCGTTGTCCCGCAGTGATTTCTTCGGCCCGATGGCCGTGGCGATCATGGGCGGACTGATCGTCGCCACCGCTCTGACACTACTGTTTCTGCCCGCGCTGTACGCCGCCTGGTTCAGGGTTCCTCGTCCGGCCCGCTAATCCAGGCAAAGGGTGGTCCACATGGGGGGCGCAAGCCCCCTTTTTTTTGGTTCATCGCGGTTTAGAGGGA
>NZ_ARXS01000027.1 GCF_025532145.1 Alloalcanivorax balearicus MACL04
TTCCCGCTAAAGCGCGATGAACCTTTTTTATTGCCACTTCCGTATACCTGCTATGCCGATTCGCTGGCAAGCCAGCTTCCCACAGCGACTTCGTAGCCTCCTCTGTGGGAAGCTGGCTTGCCAGCGAATACCGTGCGAGTTCATGTCCGCAAGACCAACAAATTGGCCGCCAACTCAGCGTACTTGCAGCAGTGCCTCCAGGTCGGCCTGTTCTTCCGCCAATTCCTGCCGCGCCTCTTTGAGCTTTTCCCGCCGCTTTTTGATATCGTCCTTGTCGCCTTCCCGGATGGCGGCATCCAGGTCGGCCTGGCGTTCGGCGACTTCCTGCTGCGCTGCGTCGACGTCGCCGCGGGCGTCGTCGATCAGGCCTTGATCGGTGCAGCCGTCCCGCAGCGCGTCCAGAGCCCGCTGCAGTCCCCGGGCCTTGTGATCGTGGCCGTGAGCGCGCGCTTCCGCCTGCTGACGTTCCACTTCGGCGATCTTCTTCCCGCACAGAGGCTGGTCGGCGAAAACGGGGGCCGCCAGAGCGGTGTGCAGGACAACCAGGGTAGCGGGCAAGGTGAGAAGAGATGATTTCGGCATGGGGCAAATCCGTTTGGGTGAGCCTGTAGGGTAAAGGCAACGACACGAGAGGACCAGATGGTCGTTCGGGACCAAAAACTGTGGCGCCATGTGGCGGTCTTCGCGCTCGTCGTGTTGGCGCTGGGAGCGGCCCACCAATGGGTCAGTCCCTGGCTGCGGTACGATCGCGCTGCTCTGGCGGCGGGCCAGGGATGGCGGTTGTGGAGCGCCCACGTCAGTCACTTGAATCTGTGGCATACGGTGATGAATCTCGCCGGCCTCGCTCTGATCGTCCACTTCTTCCGTGATTTGCTGGACCGCTACCGGTTCTGGGGCTGGCTGCTGTTTTGCGGGCTGTTTTCCAGCGTCGCATTATATCTTCTCGATCCGGAGCTGGATTGGTACGTGGGATTGTCCGGGCTATTGCATGCGTTGCTGGTGTTTTGCCTGCTGCTCGGCTGGCGCGGCCACCCGTGGCTGCACTCGCTGGTGCTGGCGGTGGTGGCTGGTCGCCTGCTGGTCGAGCAATGGCCCGGCTATGACGTGGAGTATCTGCGCGGCTGGATCGGTGGCAGTGTTTACGTGAACGCCCATCTGTATGGGGCGATCAGTGGTGTTTTCTTGATGATGGGAGTGACAGGGTTTGAACGAAGCCGCATCAGACACAAGGAAAGGTAGCAAAGGGCCGGGTTGCCTGCTGAACGGTTTCGCCGCCGTCTTTCTTTTGGCGGGCCTGGCCGCGATGTACTTCATAGCATTGAAGCCATTGTTGCATTACTGGCAGACCGACAGCTGGGAGCGGGTGCCGGCCCAGGTGTTGGACAGCCGTCTGAATCGCAGCACTTCGGACGGTTCCACCACTTACAGCGTCAGCGCGCGCTACCAATACCAGTATCAGGGACGCACCTACACCAGCGAATCGGTGTCGCTGTACGGTGGCAGCGATAACTTCGACGATTTCTGGCAGAGTCTGGCCCGCCGCCTGGAGCGGGCCCGGCTGGCGCAACAGCCGGTGCTGGCCTGGGTGAACCCGGACCAGCCGGAAAAAGCTTATCTGGAACGCGGCCTGCGCAGTGGTTCGCTGGTGTTCGGCTTCGCCTTTGGCGGTGTGTTTGCCCTGGTGGGCGGTGGCTTGTTGTTTTTCTTCAATCGAAGAGCAAAAGCTTCAGGGAACCCTGAGGGCGGCGGCGAACCGGTCTACAGCAGCAGCCAGAAATCCGGACACGGGTTTCTGATTGTGTTCGGCTTGATTTTTGCTCTGGTGCCGGCGCCGGGTTATTGGCCCGCTGTCAAGGGCGTGCCGCAGGGCGATTACGCCATGCTGTTTATCTTTCTGTTCCCCCTGATCGGGCTGTTGGTGATGGCCGGAGGCTGGGCCGGCCGCCGCCGTTACAAGTTCTTCGGGCCGACACCGCTGACCCTGGATCCGAACCCGGGCTACGCCGGCGGGCAGGTGGGCGGTGAGGTCCTGATCAGCCGGGCGGTGCCGCATTCGGTCAAATTCACCGTTTCCCTCTCCTGCGTGCACCAGGAGACCCGCGGCAGTGGCGATGACCGCCGCACGGATACCACGGTGCTGTGGCAGAGCGAGCAGGGTGGCTATGTGGAGTCCGGCATGCGCGACAGCCGCGTTCAGTTCTGCTTCGATGTGCCGGGGGATTTGCCGCCCACCTATCAGCGTGGCCGGCAATCGGTGTACTGGCAGGTTTCCATGGAAGGAGAGATGGACGGTCGCGAATTGCATCGTGACTGGTCCATTCCTGTGATGCAGGGCGACGCTGGCAGCCGCTTTACTCTGCCGGAGTCCCATGTGGAGGAGGATCGCCGCGAGCGCGAGGAAGCGGCACTGGCGTCGGCCAGGGAACAGATCGTGATCAAACGCACCGGCCTGGGGCTGACAGTGACCAGCCGTGCCGGCCGCAATCTGGGCCTGAAATTGGGGCTGCTGCTGCTCGGCGGCATTTTCGCCGCGGTGGGCACCTTCCTGCTGATGCTGGCCCTCGATGAAGGCGGCATGCTGTATTTGATGGCCGGCGTTTTCGGGTTGGTGGGCTACGGCTTGGTCCTTATCACGCTGTATATGCTCGGACGCAGCCTCCAGGTGGTGATTCGTGGCGATGAAGTACGCAGCCGTCGGCGCTGGCTGGGGATTCCGCTGCGACAGCGCCGCATGCGG
This sequence comes from Alloalcanivorax balearicus MACL04, assembly GCF_025532145.1. Classification (GTDB taxonomy): domain Bacteria; phylum Pseudomonadota; class Gammaproteobacteria; order Pseudomonadales; family Alcanivoracaceae; genus Alloalcanivorax; species Alloalcanivorax balearicus. The sequence continues at coordinate 2,738 of NZ_ARXS01000027.1, forward strand.
CTGCGTAACGCCGATCAACTGGTACTCGACAGCGCGCTCAGATCCACCACCAATGGCCGGGTACAGGAATACATGAACCTCTACGCTCAGGACGAGAGCGGGCGGGTGCGGGTGGCCGAGGGCATCGCCGGGCAGCAGGCCGGGGAGCAGCTCCGCGAGGAACTGTTGCGGGAACTGCATCTGGTTTGATACCCCCGGTCCGGGCTGATTTGCTAGAATCGATGAACCCCCATACTCGGCGAGATACGACGATGAACAAAGAGCGCCTGATCATATTCGATACCACCTTGCGTGACGGCGAGCAAAGCCCCGGCGCCACCATGGACCAGGACGAAAAACTGCGCATCGCCAAGGCGCTGGAGCGGATGCGGGTGGATGTCATCGAAGCCGGTTTCGCCATTGCCAGCCAGGGGGATTTCGAGGCGGTGAAGGCGATCGCCGATACCGTGCGCGAGTCCACCATCTGCTCGCTGGCGCGGGCCAAGGCGGAGGACATCGACCGCGCCGCGGAAGCGCTGGCCGGGGCCGAGTCCGGCCGTATCCATACCTTCCTCGCCACCAGCCCCATCCATATGGAGCACAAGCTGCGGATGACCCCGGACCAGGTGGTGGAGAACGCGGTGGCGGCGGTCAAGCATGCCCGTAACCGCATCGACGATGTGGAGTTTTCCTGCGAGGACGCCGGCCGTTCCGAACTGGACTTCCTGTGCCGCATCGTCGAGGCGGCCATTGATGCCGGTGCCCGCACCATCAACATTCCCGACACCGTTGGCTATAACATTCCCGAACAGTTCGCCGACACCATCCGCTCCCTGCTGGAGCGGGTGCCGAACGCCGACAAGGCGGTGTTCTCGGTGCATTGTCATAACGACCTGGGGCTGGCGGTGGCCAACTCCCTGGCGGCGGTGCAGGCCGGCGCCCGTCAGGTGGAGTGCACCATCAACGGACTGGGCGAGCGGGCTGGTAACGCCTCCCTGGAAGAGATCGTGATGGCGGTGCGCACCCGCCAGGATCTGTTTCCGGTGGACACCGGCATCAACGCCCGCGAGATCGTGCCGGCGTCAAAACTGGTCTCCACCATCACCGGCTTCCCGGTGCAGCCCAACAAGGCCATCGTCGGCGCCAACGCCTTTGCCCATGAGTCCGGCATTCACCAGGACGGCGTGCTCAAGCATCGCGAGACCTACGAAATCATGTCCGCCGAGGACGTGGGCTGGCACACCAACCGCATGGTGCTCGGCAAACACTCCGGTCGTGCCGCCTTCCGCGCCCGCCTGGAGGAACTGGGAATCCCGTTGGGCTCCGATGCGTCACTGAACATAGCCTTCCAGCGCTTCAAGGATCTGGCCGACAAGAAGCACGAGGTATTCGACGAGGACCTGCAGGCGCTGGTCAGCGATACCCGGCAGGCGGCGGAACAGGAGCGGTATCAACTGGTGGTGCTGGAAGTGACTTCCTGTACCGGCGAAACGCCCAAGGCACGTATCGTCATTAATGTGGATGGTGAGGAACGGGAGGCCACCGCTGCCGGCGCCGGACCGGTGGATGCCACCTTCAAGGCCATCGAATCCCTGGTTCAGAGTAACTGTTCCATGTCCTTGTATTCGGTGAATGCCATCACCTCTGGCACCGACAGTCAGGGCGAGGTGACCGTGCGGTTGGAGAAAGGCGGGCGCATCGTCAACGGCCATGGCGCCGACACCGATATCATCAGTGCTTCGGCGAAGGCGTATCTGAATGCCTTGAACCATTTCGCCTCCGGGTCACAGCGGGCCCATCCGCAGGCGGCGGACGTATGATAGAGGCTGACATCGGACCGGCGCGGAGCGCCCTATGAACGAACCGCAGCGGCAAAGTTACCTGAAGGCCCTGGGGCTGACGCCCTGGGTGGCGCGGGTGGCACTGCCCGGCGCGGCGCCTTCTCCGGAGCTGGCGCCGCCTGAGCCGCCACCGGCTCCGGAGGCGGCGCCAGCGAGCATCGAGGCACCGCGGGTGGCGGTGGAAACGGAGACGCCGAAAGCGCCGCCGTCATTGTCCAGTGAATTGGAACGGACGCCGCCACCGGCGCCGCGACCTGTCGCAACGGAACCCGCCGCGCCGGTCCAGACCGCTCCGCAGCCCGTTGCCGCCGATCAGGCGTTGGTCTTTACGCTCGAAGCGCACCTGGCCGGGGAAACCTGGCTGCTGTTTCAACAAAGCGATGCCAAGGCGCCGGGATTGGGGCGTCACGACGGTGCCCTGGCGACATCTCTGCTGGCTGTGTTTGCCGCCGCCCCGTCCCGGCCACGCCGGTTTTATTGTCCGCTGACCGACGATCAACCCATGGACCGGAATGCTGCTTCCCAGGCGTTGACGGCGTTTGTCGCCGGTCTGGCGCGGCTGGATGGCGGGCAGCGCGCCCTGTTTTGCCTGAACGAGACCCTGGCGAAGCAGGTGCTCGGCACGGAACGCTATCAAGGGTTCAAGCTCGGCGAAATGGGCGCCCTGGTGGTGAGCAGTCTGGATGAGATGCTCTCGGAACCGGCGCGGCACAAGAAGCGCAGTTGGCAGGCAATGGTGGAATCGGGTTTCCATGGCTGAGATTACCGATGACGTGCGCCTGCGCACCATGACCAGCGCGGATCTGGAGCGGGTGCTGGAGGTGGAGCAGGCCTGTCAGTTAACGCCCTGGTCTATGGCCAATTTCCGCAGCTGTCTTTCCAGTGGTTACCACTGCAAGGTGGCGACCCACGATGGGGAAATCACCGGTTTCATGGTGTTGTCCACGGTGCTGGATGAAGCCCATCTGCTCAATATCGCGGTGGCGCCGGCCTGGCAACGGCGCGGTATCGCTCGCTGGATGCTGGAGCAGGCCATCGCCCGGGCTGTCGATGGGGGCATGTCGGTGATGTATCTGGAGGTGCGGGCTGGCAATCGGGGGGCCCGGAAGCTCTACAAGCAGCTCGATTTCGAGATATGCGGTCGCCGGCCCGGCTACTACCGGGCCGAAGAGGGTTACGAGGACGCGGTGCTGATGACCCTGATGCTGTGATGCGCAGGACGCTTACACGCAACACGCTGGCACGGCCGTTTCCCACGGACCGGACTACGGAGCCGCTGTGGGAGCTTGCTTGCAAGCGAATGGGTTTCGGCCCCAAGAGATTCGCTTGCAGGGCAAGCTCCTACAGCGGCCTTGTCGCGACCTCAGACAGGCTTGGGGGCGCGCTGGCTGGCTACGATGGTGCCAGCGGCCGAATCATCGCTGATCCGGCTTCGCTCCCAAAGCGCTTTTCATTTGCCAGCCCTGATCGCCTTTACTGAATACCAGCCGCCGTTCCCGGTTGAAGGTGTCGCCCTCCTCGAACGGGCCGAACTCCACCCGCACCGCGGCCAGCGCCATGGTCATGGCGAAGCGGTCCATCGGCTCGCGTTCGTCATCGCCGCGGATTTCACCCGCGTAGTCGGCCAGACCCTTGCGGGCGCGTAACCGGTAATTCACTTCCACGCTGTAATCCCCCTGGCTGTCCTCCACCGCGCTGAGTTGTTCCACGTCTTCCACTTCCAGCAATTCGTTGAGATGCGCCTGTTCCAGTTCCGCGTTCAGCGCATCGCGAATCACATTGTCGCCCGGACCGCTATCGCAGGCGGTGAGCAGGGCGGCCAGGGTCAGCAGGCACAATACGGGCAGGGAGCGTGGCACGGTCATGACATTATCCTTATTGGCGAAAGACCCATGCTAGCAAGGCGGCGGCGCGGAGCCCATTGACCGCGCCGCCGTGACCGGGTGTCACAAGCTGCCGAGGGCCTGTTGAATCTGCCGGGCCCAGGCCACGCTGTGACGATAGGCGACTTCGTAGAACGAGGTGTCGTTGAGCCAGGTGAGCCGGTCGAAGCGGCCGTTTTCGTAGTGTTCCACTTCGTTGAGCAGATCCCCGAGTTTCCCTTCGCGGGCCACCAGAGCGCGTTTCACCTCCTGGCTCAGGGGGACCTGATCCATTAATTCCGGCATGGCGATGTCGGTGATGACATCCAGTTGCGACAGCAGGCCAACGATGAAATGGTTCACCGGGACCTCTTCGCCGGAAAGCTCCGCCATCACTTCGCACATGCGTCCGCGCACCAGCATGTTGCGGACCAGATGCGCGGGCTTGTTCTGGCTGCCGTGCACCAGCAGCAGATTGGCCCAGCGCCGCATCTCGTCCATGCCCAGCAAGGCGATGGCCTGGGACAGGGAACTCACCTCACGGTGCAAACCCAGGGCAGCGGAGTTGACCACGCGCAGAATGCGCCAGGTCAGATGGGCGTCCTGGATAGCGATGGCCTCCAGCGACGACGGCGTGGATTCCGGGTTGTGCAGTTCGGCGAGCAGGCGCAGTAACAACAACTGATTGCCGGCGATCTTGCGGCCTTTCACCGGCACCGCCGTGGACAGGAAATCGCCCTGGTAATAACTGAAGCCCAACTCCAGGCAAACACGGAAACGACGGCGATCATCCAGATGATCGGCGAGCAGATCGGCGCCGTGGGGCCGGAGCCTTTCCACCGTGGCGCGCAGCGTGTCGTCGTCAAAGCGGCGAACGTCCAGTTTGATGATATGGACCAGATCCAGCAGCGCCGGATTCACGCTGTCGGCCGGTCCGAATCCGTCCAGTGCCAGCCGATAACCCTGGGCGGCCCAGCGCCGGGCTTGTTCCAGCAACACGTCCGGCTCGGCCAAACCGTGGTCGAGGTCGAGGATATACTGCTTTTTGGGCAGATGAGATAACGACCGGGCCAGCAGCACTTCCGGGGTCACGCGCAAAAAAGTCGGCACGGTGCGGGTGCGGCCGTCCTGATAAACCTGGGAATAGGTGCCCAGAATCACCGGATGGCTGGATTCGATGTCGGACAGTGTGACGCTGTCGCCGCCGCCTTGCAGCAGCAGTTGGAAGGCGGCCAGATCCTGATTTTTGCTGTACACCGGCCGACAGGCCAGCATGACGTCCAGTGCGTCGTCGTCGACGACCGCCTGTTTGAGAGTCATTGCCACGTTGTCATTCCTGCTCGCAGATACGGGAGAAGCGGAAACGAGACCTTTATCACGCGGACGAGGACAGCCGTCCGCTGCGCGGGCCTGGTTGGCCATCGGGGCCGTATAACGGAGTGCCGGCCTTTTCGCGCAGGGCGTTGAGTAGCCGCAGATTGCTGGCCGCGCGCAGTTCGATCAACTCGCCGTTGCCCCGGTTGTCCGCGGCCACGGCCCGGGCCCGGGCCTGGATCGCCCGCCACAACGGCAAACAGCCCGCTTCGCGGGCCGCCTGTTCGTCGCCTTGGGGAGTGTCGTCGTAGCCGAGCCGCTGCAGGGCTTCCCGGCGCCGCCCTTCGAAAGTGTCCAGCGTTTCCAGCAGAGCGGCTTTGCGCTGTGCCACGGCGCCTAGTTCCGGACCGTCGATGCTGCCCCGAACCAGCAAGGCCCGCTCTTCGGACAGTAAGCGTCCCAGCGAGGCCAAGTGGTCGTGTTGGCGCTGCAGATGCGTGTTCAGGCTCATGAAGGGTCGGACCGCGTTTCCAGCTCTTCCCGAACTCGCTCGATCAAGCCGTCGGCGATGCGGTCGGCCCGGATTTCCAGACGGCCTTCACTGATCGCCTGGCGGATTTCCGCCACCCGCGCGGTGTCGATGTCGCCGTCGCTGCGGTCCCGATGCAAATGGGTTACCGCCGCCGGGCTGGTCTGCGCAGGCTCGTTGCCGGAACGCTCGACGCTGCGCTCGGCGGCTTTCTCCGGCACCGGGCGGTTGGCGCCGAAGGGGTGCGGATGATCAATTTTCACAGCTGTCTCTCCATTGCGTTCGCGGAGGCACATAGAGCCTGTTCATGAGCCCGTTCAAGGTCTCCTCTCACGCTTCATCGGCCAAAAAGCCGGGCGCTTGAGTCCGGGAACGTCAAAATGTGACCCGGGTCCGGTTTGGCCCACTGACCACCACGGTCAGTACCCTTCGGTCCGGCAATCGCACCCGGATCCGTTCACCCAGTGCGCCGTCCTCCAGAGCATGGGCCGCGCGTTCGATACGAAAGCCGGTCCCCATGGCTTCCACCTTCACCGGCTGCCGCCGCCGTACCAGAGGCCGTACGCGCAAAACGCTGTCCTGCAGCACGGTGCCAGCGTTCAGCGGGCGGGTCAGTTCCTTGCCGACAAGCTCCTCCAGGCGGGTGACCGCCCGGCGTGGCAGGGCGCTCAGATCCCCCTCCCGCACCCGCAGATCGTCTTTTTCCAGAAGAGTGCCGGCTTCCAGAGTGTCCGCCGCCACCCAGTAGCGCCCCCGGGCACCGACCCGGGCCTGCAGATAGCGGACCTGGCCATCACAGCGCACGCCGACGGTCACCGGTCCGAGCAGGGGGCGCTGATGGCCGGGTAGAAACGGTGTGGCGTCGTCACAGGATGGTAACGACGCGCTCGGCGATTGCATTGTCACCTCGATGTGATCCCCCAGCCCGGCGGCTTCCCGTAACAGAAAGGCCCTGGCCTGTTCCTCCATCGCGGTGGTCGCCGCCGCCAGCGAGGGAATCAACAGCATCAATGCGCTGATTGTCCATGGCCATGCCTTCATGTTTTGTCATCTCTGATTCGGCCCTTGCCCATAGTGTACGAAACCCCGCCGATGGCGAATAAACGAAATGGCCATCAAATGCATGGCTGTTTATCCGTTTGCAGACTCAGGGCCCGTTTTAGTCTGTCTGTATCCAAAAGGAGTTTAGCCATGATCGATAAACTGGCTGGTGCCTTGAACTTCTATCAGCAGGCACTGCAACTTCGTCACGAACGTCAGGGGGTATTGGCTGGCAACATCGCCAACGCCGACACCCCGCATTTCAAAGCGCGTGACTTCAACTTCTCCGACGAGCTGGCGCGGGCCGTGGCCGGGGATGCGCAGGAGCGGGCTTTGCATTTGACCACCACGTCCGAGCGGCATTTTCCAGCACGGATTGCGTCCTCCAGCGACCGGGACTTGCTCTACCGGGTACCGGATCAGCCGAGCCTGGACGGTAATACCGTGAACATGGATGTGGAACGGGTGCAGTTCGCCGATAACTCGGTCCGTTACCAGGCCGCGCTCACCATGATCAACAGTCGTATTCAGGGCCTTAAGGGCGCCATGCAGTCGGAATAAACCTGCAATCGGAATAAAAGGAAACCGTGATGTTTTCCATCTTTGAAATTTCCGGCTCGGCGATGGTGGCCCAGGCCCAGCGCATGAACGTCACCGCCAGCAATCTGGCCAATGCCGACAGCGTCGCCGGCCCCGAAGGCGAAGCCTATCGGGCGCGCCAGGTGATTTTCGAAAGTCGCCAAAACGGGGAAGGCAGTGCCGGTGTTTCGGTACGGGAAGTAGTGGAAGATCCGGCGCCTCTGCGTCGCGAGTATCGGCCTCATCACCCGCTGGCGGATGAGCAGGGGTACGTGGCCATGCCCAACGTGGAACCGGTTCATGAGATGGTCAACATGATCGCCGCGTCCCGTTCCTATGAGGCCAATGTGGAAGTCCTCAACACCAGCAAGCAGTTGATGCTGAAAACTCTGACCGTGGGAGAAAGCTGATGGCGGCCGCCACCCAGAACATTAGTAACTCCGTGCTGAACAGTATGAACAGCACCAGCAGTGGCGACAGCCGCGGCGCCGCCGGCGAATTGCAGGACAGTTTCATGACCCTGCTGGTGACGCAGTTGAAGAATCAGGATCCGATGAATCCGATGGAAAACGCGGAGCTGACCTCGCAGCTGGCGCAGATCAATACCGTCAGTGGCATCCAGGAACTCAATGCCCGGCTCGGAGAAATCAACGATCAGATCGACGCCGGCAAGGCACTGCAGGCCACCGCCCTGATCGGTCGGGGTGTGCTGGTGGCCGGTGATCGGGTGCTGGTGGGTGAAGAGGGCGCCACCACGCCGTTTGGCGTGGAGCTGGATAAAGCGGCCGACAACGTGGTGGTCACCATCACCGATGGTTCCGGGCAGGTGGTGCGCCGCTTTGAGCTGGGCGCCCTGGACGCCGGTGTCGAATCCTTTGTCTGGGACGGCAAGCTGGAAGACGAAACCCTGGCACCGGAAGGCGCTTATAAGGTTTCCGTGACCGCCACCAGCAATGACACGCCGATGGACGTCACCACCTTGAACTATGCCCTGGTCAACGGGGTGAAGATGGGAACCGATGGTCTGCCGCGTCTGGATCTTGGCGGCATTTCCGATCCGGTGACGCTGGACGAAGTCCGGCAGATTCTCTGAACAGGAGCTGAAAGATGGGTTTTTCTCAGGCATTGAGCGGCCTTAACGCGGCCGCTAGTCAACTGGACGTGGTCGGTAACAATATCGCCAACTCGCAGACGGTGGGGTTCAAAGGTTCTTCCGTGCAGTTCGCCGATGTTTACACCGGCGCCAAGGTGGGGCAGGGCGTGCGTGTTTCGGGCGTGTTACAGGACTTCTCCAACGGCACTCTGGAAAGCACCGGCCGTAATCTGGACCTGGGTATCAACGGCGCCGGCTTTTTCCGTTTCCTGCAAGGGGAGCAGATTGTCTATTCCCGTAACGGCCAGCTGACCCTGACCAAGGAAGGCTACCTGGAGAACGCCCAGGGCGCCCGGCTTACCGGCTTCCCCGCCGGCGTGGGCACCGGCGGCCAGCCACAGGTGCTGCAGGTGCCGTCCGGCGGCATGAGCGCCAGCGCCACCACCGGCGTGGATGCCACCTTCAATCTGGACGCGGAGAGCGACATCATCACCGACGCTTTCGATCCGGCGGATGACGATACCTATTCCTATGCCAACACCGCCACGGTGTATGACTCCCTCGGCGTACAGCACACCATGACGCTGTATTTCGTCAAAACCGGTGAGAATGAATGGGCGGTTCACAGTGCCGTGGACGGCACCGTGGATGCGGCCAACTCCGGTCAGTTGCGTTTCAACAGCAACGGCACCCTGGACCAAGCCAACAGTACTTTTCCGGACTATTCCTTTGCCATGAACAACGGCGCCGATGACGTGACTTTTGGCATCAACTTCGATGGCACCACGCAGTTCGGTCAGGAATTCGACCTGGGTTCGCTGGACCAGAACGGTTACACCGCCGGCAGCCTGGTGGGGGTCACCGTGGATGACGACGGCAACATCATTGGTAATTACGCCAATGAGCAGTCCCAGGTGCTCGGCACTCTGGCGCTGGCCAACTTCCGCAACCCGGAAGGTCTGCAACCGGCCGGCGATAACGCCTGGGTGGAAACCGGTACTTCCGGGCAGCCTCTACTTGGCCTGGCCGGCACCGGTATGTTCGGCAATGTGGAGTCCCAGGCACTGGAAGTGTCCAACGTGGACCTGACTTCTGAACTGGTGGATCTGATCATCGCCCAGCGTAACTACCAGGCCAATACCCAGACCATCAAAGTGCAGGATGAGGTTCTGCAGAATGCGGTGAACCTGCGTTAATCGCCGAGGCTTGAGACATGGATCGCATCCTCTATACCGCCATGGTGGCGGCCAAGCAAAGCCAGGATCAGCAGGCGGTGGTCAGTAACAACCTGGCCAATGCCACCACCTCCGGCTTTCGCGAGCAGATTCACGCGCTGCGGGCGGTGCCAGTGCGCGGTGACGGCACGCTGCCGACACGGGTGTCGATGATGGCGACCACGCCGGGTACCGATTTCAGTATCGGCCCGATCAACGCCACCGGCCGCGATCTGGATGTGGCTCTGCAGGAAGGTAACTGGTTGGCGGTGCAGGGCGCCGACGGTGCCGAGGCTTACACCCGCCGTGGTGATCTGCAGGTCAATGGCGAAGGCTTGCTGACCAGTGGCGGGCGGCCGGTGATCGGTGATGGCGGCCCGATCGTGGTACCGCTCGGCGCCAGCCTGTCGATTGGCGCCGACGGTACCGTCAGCGCCATTGGCGCCGGGGAACAGCCGGACGCCATCGCCGAGGTTGGGCGTCTGAAACTGGTCAACGATGTCGCCGGGAACCTGGAGCGTGGCGATGACGGCTTGTTCCGCGCCGGGAACGGTGTACTGCCGCGTGATGAACTGGGGCGCCTGCAATCCGGTGCTCTGGAAGGCAGTAACGTCAGCACCATGGAAGCCATGGTGTCGATGATCAACACCGCCCGCCGCTACGAAATGCAGCTCCAGGTGATTGAGCATACCGACCAGAACGCGCAGCGCGCCAATGCTCTGCTGTCGATGAATTGAGGCCGGCCCGCGAGTGCCGCCCGATAACGAGATAACCGAAAGAGGACATCATCATGATTCGCTCTTTGTGGACCGCCAAGACCGGTCTCGAGTCGCAGCAGGTGAAGATGGACGTGATCGCCAACAATCTGGCCAACGTCAGCACCAACGGCTTCAAGAAAACCCGTGCCGTGTTCGAGGATCTGTTGTATCAGAACCTGCGCCAGCCCGGTGGGCAGAATGATGTGCAGAATCGCCTGCCTTCCGGCCTGCAAATTGGTACCGGGGTGCGACCAGTGGCCACCGAGCGCCTGCATACCCAGGGAGGGCTGGAACAGACCGGTAACTCGCGGGATCTGGCGATCAACGGCAAGGGGTTTTTCCAGGTGCTGATGCCGGATGGCACCATCGCCTATACCCGTGATGGCAGTTTCCAGCTGGATGAGAATGGCCAGATGGTGACCTCCAGTGGCTATCCGCTGGAGCCGGCGATCCTGATTCCCGATAACGCGCTCAGCGTCACCATCGGTCAGGACGGCATTATTTCGATCACCGAGCCCGGTTCCACCGATGCCCGGGAAGTGGGGCAACTGACCCTTTCCACCTTCGTCAATGCCGCGGGCCTGGAAAGTATCGGCGAGAATCTCTATCTGGAGACCGCCGCTTCCGGTATGCGTACCGAGAGCATGCCGGGCATGAACGGCGCCGGCCGGATTTACCAATCCTATGTGGAAACCTCCAACGTCAATGTGGTGGAGGAAATGGTCAACATGATCCAGACCCAGCGGGCCTATGAGATCAACAGCAAGGCAGTGCAAACCTCCGATGAAATGCTTGCCCGGCTCACTCAGCTCTGATTCGCGCCTGTGGGGGCTGGCCCTGGGCCTGTTTCTGTTGGCGGGCTGCGCGCAACTGCCACGTCCTTCCGTGGTGGGTGAACAGGAGCGGGTAGAGATCGCCCAGCCGCCGGCGCCGCGGGCCAACGGATCCATTTTTCAGGCCAGGCGTGGCTATCACCCGTTGTTCGAGGACAACCGGCCGCGCATGGCCGGTGACGTGCTGACCATCGTGTTCGACGAAGAAGTCAGTGCCAGCAAGGTTTCCAGCAGTAACGCCAATCGTACCGGCAACAGCACGTTCACGCCGCAGGTGCTGCCCAAGGGGTTGGAGGATCTGGCCGACTATGGCTTCGACCTGACCGGTGAAAACACCTTCGAAGCGGGCGGCGGTTCCCGGGCCAACAACAGTTTCACCGGCACGCTCACCGTTACCGTTTTGGAGGTACTGAGCAACGGTAATCTGCGCGTGCGGGGGGAAAAGCAGATCGCCATCAATCAGGGAACGGAATTCATCCGTTTCGCTGGCGTGGTGGATCCCCAGGTGATTCGCGGCGACAACTCGGTACTGTCCACCCGGGTCGCCGACGCGCGCATCGAATATGTCGGCGACGGCTACATCAATGAAGCTCAGCACATGGGGTGGCTGCAGCGGTTCTTCTTGAATATCTCCCCGTTCTGATGACGGCGCCAACCATGAAACTGTTTGCCTTCCCTCGTTCCCGATCGCACCGCCCCAAATGGTTGGCGGCATGGTTATTCTTGCTGTTGTCATGGCCACTGTCTGCCGGCGCGGAAACTCTGCGGGAACTGGCCAGCTTCGCCGGCGTGCGTGACAACACCCTGGTGGGGTACGGCCTGGTGGTGGGGCTGGATGGCAGCGGCGACCAGACCATGCAGACGCCGTTCACCACGCAAGGGCTGACCAACATGTTTTCGCAACTGGGTATTACCGTGCCGGCGGGGACCAATATGCAGTTGCGTAATGTGGCGGCGGTGATGGTGACCGCCGACCTGCCGCCCTTCGCCCGTCCCGGGCAACGCATCGACGTGGTGGTGTCTTCGGTGGGCAATGCGCGCAGCCTGCGGGGGGGCACCCTGTTGATGACTCCCCTGAAAGGTGTGGATGGGCAAACCTATGCCCTGGCCCAGGGCAATCTGCTGGTCGGTGGCGTCGGTGCCGAGGCCGGTGGCAGCAGTACTCAGATCAATCAGCAGGCCGGTGGTCGCATCAGTGGCGGCGCCATGGTGGAACGGGAGGTGCCGTTGCAGCTCGGTGGTGACAACGGCGTGCTGGAACTGCAGTTCCATGACGCCGATTTCGATACCACCTGGCGGGCGGTGCAGGCGATCAACGAGGAATTCGGCTCGCCGGTGGCCAGTGCCGTCAACGGGGGAGTGATTCGTCTGGTCGGTCCCCGTGACGATAATCGCCGCGTGGCGTTCATGGCGCGGGTGGAGCGCATTCCTCTGAATCCCTCGGACGCTCCGGCCAAGGTGGTGATTAACGCCCGTACCGGCTCGGTGGTGCTGAACGGACGCGTGACTCTGCGTCCGGCGGCGGTGGCCCACGGCAATCTCTCCGTCACCATCGATACCCGTTTTGGTGTCAGTCAGCCCGCTCCCTTCGGTGAAGGCGAAACCGTGGTGGTGCCGGACAGTGATATCCGTATCGAACAGGAAAGCGGTGCTCTGCAAGTTGTGGAAGGCGCGGATCTGATGGAAGTGGTGGACGCGCTGAATGCGCTGGGCGCCACGCCCCAGGATCTGATGTCAATCCTGCAAGCGCTGAAATCAGCCGGTGCGCTGCGCGCGGAGCTGGAGATTCTGTAATGGCGATTGGCGCAAGCGACAACCAGTTCGCCCTCGATTTGCAGGGGTTGCAACGGCTCAAGCAAAAAGCGGCACTGGACCCGGAGAAACAACTGGCGCACGCGGCGCAACAGTTCGAGGCATTGTTCCTGCAGCAGATGGTCAAGAGCATGCGTGACGCCATCCCGCGCTCGGATTTGCTCGACAGCAATCAGTCGCGCTTCTATCAGTCGCTGGCGGATCAACAACTGGCACAACATGTGGCGGGGCGCGGTGTCGGTCTGGCGGAGCAGCTGATCAGTCAACTGTCGCCGCAAACCGGTGGTGGTACCGACCTGGCCGCCGCTTTTGGCGCCCCGTCACGTACCTTGGGGGCGGGGCAGGCACTGCCGGTGACCACGTCGGACTCCCTCGCCGGAGCGGTGGCGCGGCAGGAAGGCTGGAGCAAGGAAGTGTTCCTACAGCGGCTCTCCGGGCCCGCCCAAGAGGCCAGTGAACGTAGTGGTCTGCCTCGGGAACTGCTGCTGGCACAGGCGGCGCTGGAAACCGGTTGGGGGCGCTACCGCATCAATACCGCCGATGGCGCCGACAGCCATAACCTGTTCGGTATCAAGGCTGGATCGGGGTGGCGCGGCAACACTACCGACATTGTTACGCACGAGTACGTGGACGGTGAGCGAGTGCGTCAGGTGGGCCGGTTCCGGGTCTACGATTCGTACGCCGATGCTTTCGCTGACCACGGCCGCCTGCTTACCGAAAATCCGCGTTATGCCGCGGTGACGGCGGCCCCGGATGCGCGGGGCGCCGCCCGTGCCTTGCAAGCGTCCGGTTATGCCACCGACCCGGCCTACGCGGAGAAGTTGATTGCGGTCATGGAGGGATTGAGCGGCACCTCGCTGGCAAGCACGACGATCGACTAATGTAATCCCGCAATGTGCGGGTGCGCTATTCGCTGCCAAGGCAGCTTCCCACAGCAGGTTACTACGGAGCCGCTGTGGGAAGCTGCCTTGGCAGCGAATGACGAGCCATATAAAAAGGTCGAACATCAGATGCTCTGGCCGTCAATACAAATAAAACCGCCGCCGGGACTCAAGTAGCGCCCGCCGCCGCCGATAACCTGATTAGATAACGCAGGGATACCGTCGATGAGCTTGTTTTCCATTGGCCTGAGTGGTTTGAACGCGGCCCAGAATGCGCTGTACGCCACCAGCAACAACATCAGTAACGTCTACACGCCCGGCTATAACCGGGAGTTGGTTCTGCTGGGCGAGCGTGGCGTTGGCAATGGCGTTCAGGTGAATGACATTCAGCGCCAGTTCGATCAGTACGTGGCCGAGCAACTGAATCAGTCCACCAGCAACGCCAGCGCCTTGCAGGCCTATGAGACCCAGGTCAGTCAGATCGACAATCTGCTGGCGGATCAGGAAGCCGGACTGGCCCCTCTGATCCAGAACTTTTTCTCTTCCCTGGAAGATCTGGCCGGAGCGCCTTCCGATCCTTCTTCCCGGCAGGGGGTGATCGGCAGTGCCGATACGTTGTCCGCCCAATTCCGCTCGTTCCAACAGTATCTGGACGATATGCAGAACGGTATCAACGGACAGATCAGTGACGAAATCACTCAGATCAACAACACCGCCGAACAGATCGCCAATCTGAACCGGGAGATCGCCCTGGCCAAAGCCAAGCAGGGCGAAGCGCCGAACGCCTTGCTGAATCAACGGGACCAGCTGGTGGCGGAACTGAGCGAACGTATCGACGTAAAGCTGTCAGTGCAGGAAAGCGGCACCTACAACCTGAGCATTGGCAATGGTCAGCCATTGGTGGCCGGAACCCGCAGTTTCGAACTGGAAGCGGTGGAATCGAAAACCGACCCCTCCCGCCTGGTGGTGGGCTACCACGATTCCGCTGGCAATCTGGTGGAGCTGAAGAGCAAGAATATCCAGGGCGGTACCCTGGGCGGCTTGTTGAACTTCCGCGAAGAAACTCTGGATAAAACCCAGAACGAGCTGGGTCGGCTGGCGGTGTCCCTGGCCCAGGCTTTCAACGAACAGCATCGTGCCGGTGTGGATCTGAACGGCGACGCCGGTGAGGATTTGTTCGCCATTGGCTCCCCACGGCTGTACAGCCATGCCGACAATACCGGTACGGCCACGCTGTCGGTTGCCTTTGGCGATGTCGAGGGGTTGACCACCAGCGACTACACGGTGACGGTGGTCGATCCCGCCACCGGTGAGTTCGCCATTACCCGCAAGGACAATGGCGAAACCGTCAATGCCATCCTCGATGCCAATAATCAGCTCAGCTTTGGCGGTGTCGTCGTCACCATCGACGATCCGGCACAGCTGGCCGTCAATGATCGCTTCGAGGTTCAGCCCACCCGGTATGCCGCCGGCGGTATGGAAATGTTGATTCGCGATACCGCCGAGATCGCCGCCGGTAGCGCCGCCGGCAGCGGTAACAACGAAAACGCGCTGGCGTTGCAGGAATTGCAGAACCAGTCTCTGGTCAGCGGCAACGCCACGTTCAGCCAGGCTTACGCCTCGCTGGTGGGGGACGTCGGTAACCGTACCAACATCGTCAAGGTGAATCTGGCGGCGCAACAGGGTCTGCAAGAGCAGCTCAGCGCCGTGCAGCAATCGGTATCCGGTGTGGACCTCAACGAGGAGGCCGCCAATCTTATTCGTTTTCAGCAGTATTTCCAGGCCAACGCCAAGGTGATCGAAGTGGGCAGTACCGTGCTCGATTCGATCCTGGGCCTGCGTTAACCGGTTGAGGAGCCATCGTTATGCGTATCAGTACGGTGACCATGTTCGAACAAAGCATGACTTCCATGAATCGTCAGCAGGCCGACTTCATGAAAGTCAGCCAGCAGATCGCTTCCGGACGCCGCGTAGTCAATCCCTCCGATGATCCACAGGCCGCCTCCCAGGCTGTGCGTGTGGCGCAATCCCTCGCGCTCACCGAGCAGTATGGTGACGCGAGGGTCAGTGCGCGCAATGCGCTGTCCCAGGAAGAGAGTGTGCTGAACAGCGTTAGCGATTCAATCACTCAGGCCAAGACGCTGATCCTTCAGGCGGTGAACGGCACGCTCAGCGACGCCGATCGTGACTCCGCCGCCAGTGAGCTGCGCGGGATCTACGAAACACTGCTCGGGCAGGCCAACGCCACCGACGGTAATGGCCGTTATCTGTTCGGCGGTTATCAGGACGACAGCCCGCCGTTCGTCAAAAACGGGGGCGGCGTGGATTATGTGGGGGATACCCAGGTTCGCCAGCAGCGCATTGATGCCTCCCGTCTGATGCCGGTGTCCGATAACGGCGAGGACATCTTCCAGAGTGTGCATACCAGCGCTGGTTATCTGGCCCGTGCTGATGGCGGCAACAGCGGGTCCCTGACGTTCACCGGGCCGGACGTGGTCGATGTCGACGATCCGGACTTTGGCGGCGCCTTTACCATCGAGTTCGCCGACGACGGAACCAACATCACCTACAGCGTCAACGGCGGTGCGCCACAACCCTACCAGGAAGGCGAACCGATCCGTTTTGGTGGTCTCTCCATGACGCTGGAAGGCGCTCCGGCGGATGGTGATAGTATCGCGGTGGATAAGGCCGCCGACATGGAACCGGATTTGTTCGCTACCTTTGAGCGGGCTCTGGCGGTGCTGGAAAATCCGGCCTCCACCGACGCGGAGAAAGCCGCGCGTACCAACACCCTGAATAACGCGTTGCGCGAACTGGACAACGGCCTGGACAACGTCCTCACCGTGCGGGCCTCGGTGGGCTCCCGCCTCAACGAGCTGGACGTGGTGGATACGGTGGCGGAGAACCGCACCCTCAACTACGAGCAGACCATGTCCGATCTGGTTGACCTGGACTACGTGGAGGCGATTTCCGAGTACGTGCTTCGTCAGGTCGGCCTGCAGGCCGCTCAACAGAGCTTCATGGGCATCAAGGGGATGTCCCTGTTCGACCGGATGTAGGGGCCAGCTTCCCATGGTATGAGCTATGAAGCTGCTGAAAAACGTCATGCCGGACTCGATCCGGCATCTCCCACTACGAAGTGATGCGCCCTGCAGAGGGAAATCCCGGGTCAAGTCCGGGATGACGAGGTGCTTTTCAGAGGCTCCTTACGAAGCCGCTGTGGGAAGCTTGCTTGCAAGCGAATGGACTTTCCCGCCCAAAGATTCGCTTGCAAGCAAGCTTCCCACAATTGATCTCTCCAATGACCTCTCAAACAGGAGAGACCAAGCGCTCCAGCAGATGCTGCAAAACGCCCAACCCTTCCCCGAACAAGCCTTGAAGAAAACGCCCAAGGTCCCCCATCAGTACGGTCAGAAGAAACAGCCCCAGGGTCAACGACAACGGGAAACCCACTGAAAACACCGTTAACTGAGGCGCGGAGCGATTCAGGATGCCGAGCGCCAGATTGGTGATCAGCAGTGCACAGACCAGAGGCAGTGCCAGCATCAGGCCGGATGCGAAGATGGTGCCGCCATAGCGCACCAGCAATTCGAAGGCAGCGCTATTGAGGCCGGGTAGCCCCACCGGCAGCGTCTGAAAGCTGCCCGCCAGCGTATCGATCACCATCAGGTGGCCGTTCACCGCCAGAAACATCAGCAGCGTTATCATGTACAGAAAGCGCGACACGATCATGGTGTTGGCGCCGGTATCCGGTGCCACGAAAGTAGCGAAGGCGAGGCCCATTTGCAGCCCGATAAAATCGCCGGCGGCCATTACCACCGCGAACATGATCCGCAACACCAGCCCCATGGCCACGCCGACCAATACCTGCTCCACCGACACGCCGAGGCCGGCCCAGGACATCACTGGAATCGCCGGTGGCGCCGGCAGATGAGGCACGATCACGATGGTGATCAGCAGGCCCAGGCCAATCTTCGTCTGCCGGGGCACGCTGGAGTGGCCGAGCAACGGCGCGGCACTGAAAAACGCCAGAATACGCAGAAAGGGCCACCAGAAGGCGGTCAGCCAGGCATGCAGCTGATCGAAGGTGACCTGGATCATGGATCAGGACAACAGCAAGGGCAGGTTCTGAAACAGCTCGCGGGTAAAGTCGATGATCAAATGCAGCAGCCATGGACCGGCCAGCACCACCACCGCGAACACGCCGAGGATTTTTGGAATGAACGACAGGGTCATTTCGTTGATCTGGGTGGTGGCCTGAAACAGACTCACCAACAGGCCAATCACCAACGCGGTGATCAGCAGGGGCGCCGCCAGCATCAGCGTTACCATCATGCCCTGATAGGCCAGGCTCATTACCGCTTCCGGGGTCATGGCGTTTCTCCGTTCAGACGAAAAAGCTTTGCGCCAGCGAGCCAATCAGCAATTGCCAACCGTCCACCAGCACGAACAGCATCAGTTTGAAGGGCAATGAAATGGTGGCCGGCGGCACCATCATCATACCCAGCGCCATCAGTACACTGGCCACCACCAGATCGATGATCAGAAACGGAATAAAAATAGTGAAGCCGATCTGGAACGCGGTCTTCAGTTCACTGGTCACGAACGCGGGCAGCAATACGCGAAGCGGCACGTCCTCCGGTCCATTCAGGTTCTCCGCCTTGGCCAGCCGCGCGAACAACGCCAGATCCGGTTCCCGCGTCTGTGCCATCATGAATTCCCGGAACGGCTCACTGCCCACACTGAGTGCCTGTTCGAAGCCCATTTCATCGTTGGATAAGGGAACCCAGGCTTCCTGGTAAACCCGGTTCAACACCGGCGACATAATGAAAAAGGTAAGAAACAGGGTCAGCCCGAGCAGCACCTGGTTGGGCGGAGCCGATTGGGTGCCCATGGCCGTACGCAGCAGACTGAACACGATAATGATGCGGGTGAAGCAGGTCATCATCAGCAGCAGAGCGGGCAGGAACGCCAGGCTGCTGAGCAATAACAGCGTCTGTAGCTGGATCGACCATTGCTGGCCGCCGTCGGCGGTGGGCTGGCTGGTGAGGCCGGGGATGCTGGCCTGAGCCCAGGTCAGGCCGGGCAGCGCCAGAGCGGACAGTAACAGGGTCGCCAACCACAGCCAGCGCGGGCCGCGCTTCATGATCCGGCCCTGCCGCTTTTGCCGTTGCCGCCAAGGGTTTTTTTTCCGTTAGCGCTGAGTGCTCTGGCGAAGCGCGCGGCGAAGCTGGTGCCTTCGTCCGCATCATCGGATGGCTCGTGCGGTGATGCGGCCCGCGTCGGCGCGGGCAATTCATGAACCTTATTGATGCCGCCGCCGCCAACGCCGAGCACCAGCCAGGTACCTTCCACTTCCACCACCACCAGGCGTTCCTTTGGTCCCAGGGCGCGACTGCCGACCACCTTCAATGTCTGACCCTGCCCGGGCAAGCCGTTGAGGCGGCGCAGCAGCCAGGCGCACAACAGAATAATGGCGACGATCAGCAGCAGCGCGAACGCGGTCTTACCGATCATCGCCAGTCCGATCCAGCCTTCACCGTGTTGTGCCAGGGTCTCGGTGCTCATGGTTCAGCGATTCAGCTTCTGCACCCGCTCGGACGGGGTGACGATTTCGGTGATGCGGATGCCGTAGCGATCATCCACCACCACCACCTCGCCCTGGGCGATCAGGTAACCGTTGATAAGAATGTCCATCGGCTCGCCGGCCAGACCATCGAGCTCGATCACCGACCCCTGAGCCAGCTCAAGCAACTGTTTTATAGTGATGCGGGTACGTCCCAGCTCCACCGTCAGCTTGACCGGAATGTCCATGATCATTTCCAGATCACGGGGGCCGGAGCCGATGCCGGCCTCGCCTTCCAGCGGTTTGAATACCTGACCGCCTGCATTGCGGGTGGCGTCGCCACCGTTGCTACCGTTGCCCTGGTCGTTGCCGGGGGCCGCGGACTGCTGTTCGGCCAGGGCTTCGGCCCAGGGATCATCCTCGCCGCCGCTGTTCTGTTCGTTCAACGCTTCGGACCAGAGGTCTTCGTGGTCCGGCTTCTCCGGTTGATCCGGCTGATCGGGTTTGTTGGGATCACTCATCTTCGGATTCCTTGGGTTGCGGCGTGGACGCTTTGACGAACGGGGAGGTCGAAGGCGGGCCGGTGTGATCGATCATGCGTACCACGCGCAACGCCCGCTGGTCTTCACGGCTGCCGTATTCACACTCCATGACCGGAACACCGTCCACATGGGCGCGCACGCTGTCCGGTAATTCGATGGGCAATACATCGCCTTGCTTCAATGCCATCACGTCCGCGATGCGGCTGGCCACGGAAACGAACTCCGCCACCAGCTCCACTTCGGTCTGGCGTAACTCGCCGGCCATCCGCCGGGTCCAGCTTTGATCACCTTCACGGCCGTTGGGCCCCAGATTGGTCAGCACATCGCGCAGCGGCTCGATCATCGAGTAGGGGATGCACACCTGAAAATCGCTGGCCAGATTGCCCACTTCCAGATGGAAGGTGGTATTGACCACGATCTCGTTGGGGGAGTTGGTGATGTTGGCGAACTTGGCCTGTATCTCCGAACGCAGGTATTGGACATCCAGGGCGAAGACCGTGCTCCAGGCTTCCTGGTAAGCGTCGATGGCGAGGCGCAACACCCGGCGAATGATTCGCTGTTCGGTGTTGGTGAATTCCCGGCCCTCGGATCGGGTCAGAAAGCGGCCGTCGCCACCGAACAGATTGTCCACCACCATGAACACCAGTCCCGGTGGGAACACCACCAGGGCGGTGCCACGCAGCGGCTTCATGGCTATCAGGTTCAGGTTGGTGGGGACCGGCAGATTACGGGCGAAATCCTTGAAACTCTGATAGCGCACCGAATCCACGGTGATGTCGGCACTGCGCCGGATCAGGTTGAACAGCGCCACACGGAAATGACGCGCGAAGCGCTCGTTGATGATATCCAGGCTGTGCAAACGCTCCCGGATCACCCGATGCTGCGAGGCCGGGTCGTACGGCTTGATCCGTGACTCGTTGGCTTTGGCGCTGTCGTCATCGCCGCCGGGGCCATTCAGCAGGGCGTCGATTTCTTCCTGGGACAGCAGATCGTCTTGGGACATGGCGTTATCGTCAAGCGGCGTCGGTGAATATCGGAGGGCGGGTCATTGGACAATGAACTCGGTGAACAGAACGTCGTCCACTCGCAGGGTCGGCTGGCCGCTCACCAGTTCTTCTTCGAACAGGGCGAGGATCTTTTCGATCAGCGCCTCTTTCCCTTCCGGCGTCATCATCTCCTCGGCCTTCTGGCCGGAGGTCAGCAGCAGTAGCCGGCTGCGCACCTGAGGCATGAAGTCGTTGAGGAAATCCTCGGTGGTGCTGTCGCCTACCTGCAGGGATATTCCCGCGTACAGCAGATGGCGCCCACACAGATCGTCACGCAAATTCACCGTGAAAGGGGCGACTTTGACATAGATCGGCGAGCGGGCGGTCTGCACCACTTTCGCCGCGAGCTTGTCGCCGCCGTTCTTATCCATCAGCAAATAGACATTGGCCGCCGCCAGAGAGGTGGTCATCACCAACAACGCGGCGATCAGCCACACCAGTTTCCGTGAACCTTTTTTTTCGGCCATGCTCATCCGCCTGATCAACTACTCCTCACGCCGCCGAGTATGGGGCTGAAGAGGCCGTGACCATGGCCGGAATAGAACGCGCTAATGGGGTTATCTCGGGGTTTTAGGCGTGAGAGGTGGATAGAGGTGCACCAATCGTTGCTGAAGCAGCTTCCCACCGATCGGTCTACGAAGCCGCTGTGGGAGCTTGCCTGCAAGCGAATTGGATTCCTGGGCCCAAAAGATTCGCTTGCAGGCAAGCTCCCACAGCGGCTTCGTAGTCCAAACTGTGGGAGCCAGCCTGCTGGCGAATCCCGTCCTTCCGGTGTTGGGTATTTGCTTGCAGGCAAGTTTCCACGGCGGCTTCGTCAGTGTGCTGATGCGTCAGGCATCTCAAGCGTACAAATCCACTCCCTGACTTACCGATACGGTGCGAGCTGGAGAGGCGACGGGTTCGAGGTCTTCGGCATCGGCCAGCATGACGTTGGAGGGGGCGCCGGATTCCGGTTGCACGAAATGGGACGGTTGCTGCTGCCCCGGTTGCTGATCACTAACGCTCGCCTCACCCAGGTTGATGCCTTGCTGCGCCAACGCTTCGCGCAATTGCGGCAGCGCCTGCTCCAGAGCCTGGCGGACCTGGCCGTGGGCGGAGAAGAACTGGGCCTGGGCGCCCTGATCATCCACCTTGAGTGAGACCGACAGCGGCCCCAGCTCCGCCGGATGCAGATGCAGTTCCACCCGATGTTCACCGCGCTGTTGCCATTGCGCCAATTGCAGACCCAGCTCTTGTCCCCAGCCCGGCTGGCCCACGGTGGTGGAGATAGCGGCGCTGCTCGTAACCGGCGAGGCTGGCGCCGGTGCCGTGGCGGAATGGGAACGCTCGGTACCTGGCGTGTTCAGTATCGGGGGCTCAGCGCCGGAGGGTGCCACCGCCGGCCGGGGCAGGTCCGCTGATTCCGTCGCGGCCACGGTTTGTGGCAAGGAGGGCGCGGGGCCTTGGTTTTCCGGTTTGATGACCTGGGACTCCGCCGTGACCGGAGAGGGGGAAGTGGCGACCGCCGGCATGCGGGCTTCCCGTGATTCGGCGCCTGACTGGGCGTTATTGCCGGCGGGCGCCGCCGGGATGGCGGTCTGAACCACCGGCGCCAGCAGTGCCGTCACCGCTTCCGGTTTATCTCCGGCATCACTGTCCGCGGCGTGCTCCGGCAAGCCTTTCTGCTGACCTTTTGCCTCACCGAGCAGGGGCGCGCGCAGTGCCTGGCTGAAGGCGTCGTCGGTCAGTGGCGCCAGCGCCGTGGCGGTGGGAGCGTTTGTCCTGATACCGGCCTGGGCCGGCAGGGCGGCGTTCTGGCTCAGCAACCGCAAGGCCGTGGCGAAGTCCGCGCCTTCGGCGGGGGCGGCGTTGGTGGCGGGCTTCAGGCCACTGCCGGGCAAGGTTAACAGGGATTGAATGTCCATGGGGCTCCTCCGACTCTTCAGGTCGCTGTGCCGGGTAACCGGCGTTGGTGCAGGTTGCCGGCGATGTCATCGGTTTGCCGCCGTTCCTGGCGGTGCTCCCGGTGCTGCTGTTGCTGTTGCCGCCGCGTGGCCAGGGTGTCGAACGAGGACAGCCGCTGTTGCCGTTGGCGCCAATGGTCCTGGCCGGCGTCGACGGCGCGTTGTTGTTCGCGCAAGACCTGCCGCGCCTGTTCGATGGCCTGATCCAGGGAAGCCAGGAAGCGGCGGTAGGTATTCAGCGTCAATGTATCCATGCCCTTGGCCAGGGCGTCCTGTAACCGGCCGGCGTACTCATTGCGGTAATTCTCCAGCGTGGACAACTGCGCCGTGGTGTTTTGCTGACCGCGCCGGGCTTCGGCCAGACTGTGCCCGGCCTGATCACGGGCCTGGCGGGCCTGCTCGATCAAAGTGTCCAGCGGCGACGACGGTGTCATGGCGGATCTCCGATCAGGTGGGTCAAGGCGCCGTGGGCGTCCTGCAGCCCGGCGCATTCGTTGATGTCCTGGCGCAGCAGCGCTTCCAGGCGCGGATACAGTTGCACCGCCTGATCCAGCTGCGGATCGTGGCCGGGGCTGTAAGCGCCGACGCCGATCAAATCGCGGTTGCGCTGATACAGGGAAAAAAGCTGTTTGAAGCGCTGGGCCCGGCGTAGCTGGGCGGTGGGCACCAACTGCGTCATGGCCCGGCTGATCGAGGCTTCAATGTCGATGGCCGGATAATGGCCGGCTTCGGCCAGGGAGCGCGACAGCACCACGTGACCGTCGAGAATGGCACGGGCGGCGTCGGCGATCGGATCCTGTTGGTCGTCGCCCTCGGTGAGCACGGTGTAAAACGCCGTGATCGAACCGCTGCCGGGGGCCCCGTTACCGGCCCGTTCCACCAGCCCTGGTAACTTGGCGAACACCGATGGCGGATACCCCTTGGTGGCGGGCGGCTCGCCAATGGCCAGGGCGATTTCGCGCTGCGCCATGGCGTAGCGGGTCAGTGAATCCATGATCAGCAAGACGTTATGGCCGGCGTCCCGAAAGCCCTCCGCCAGCCGGGTGGCATAGGCGGCGCCCTGCAGGCGTTGCAACGGCGAGGTATCCGCCGGCGCCGCCACCACCACCGCCCGGCGGCGGCCTTCGGGGCCGAGAATATGCTCGATGAATTCCTTGACCTCGCGGCCCCGTTCGCCGATCAGCCCCACCACGATGACATCGGCGCTGGTGTAGCGGGACATCATCCCCAGCAGTACCGATTTGCCCACGCCGGAACCGGCGAACAGCCCCATGCGCTGCCCCCGGCCGATGGTGAGCAAGGCGTTGATGGCGCGGATGCCGACATCGATGGGCGTGTCGATGGGGGCGCGGTCCATGGGGTTGAGCGGGGCGCTGTCGAGACCGCCATGGGGACAGTCACCGAGCGCCGCGCCGCCGTCCAGAGGCACGCCGTTGCCGTCCACCACCCGTCCCAACAGGGTTTCACCGAGCGGGAAACGGCGGGTGCCACCTTCGTCGGCGAGCGGCAGTACCCGAGCGCCGGGTGTCAGACCGTGCAGTTCCGCCAGGGGCATCAGATACAACCGCTCACCGGCGAACCCCACCACCTGGGCCTCGGCGAAACCGCGCCCGGCCAGCTCGATACGGCAGCCGCTGCCAAGAGGAATACGCAGGCCCACCGCTTCCAGCACCAAACCGGTGGCCCGTACGATGCGGCCGCTTTCCCGGTAGGGGGGCGTGCTGGTCAGACGCTGACCGACCCGCTGCAGGGTTTCGCGCCAATGGTCGTGATGGGCGGCGGCATTCATGTTTCGCTCTCGCGCGGCTGGCGCCGCAGTTTGGCCAGCAGCATGTCCCAGCGGCAGGCGCGGCTGGCATCCCGTTCGCCGGCATCGCCGGTGACCCGGCAGCCGCCCCGTTGCAGGTCCGGGTCGACCCGGGCTTGCCAGCCGGCGGCGGTCAATTCCATGGCGAGGTGCTCTTCCACCAGGGCCAGATCATCCGGGTGCAACCACAGGCGTGGATGGGCTCCCAGTTGCGGTTCCTGATGGAGCAGCTCGCGTATCAGGGCCAGCACTTGCTCCGGCTTGGCCGCAAGCGCCTCGCCGGCCAGTTGCTTACCCACCGCCAGGGCCAGATCGACAAGGTCGTCGGCGATCTGTTGATCCAGGGTCTGGACCGCGTTTTGAAACTGGATGGCGAGTTCGGCCAGGGGGGCGAGACTGGCCGCCGCTTGTTCCCGTGCCTGTTGCTCACCGTCGCGACGGCCCTGTTCCAAGCCCTGGGTATAACCCTGTTCCTGGCCGGCCTCGAAACCGGCCTGGTGTCCCTCCTGATAGGCCTGGTCGCGAACCTGGCGGCGCAAGGCGGTCAGTTCGGCCCGGGCGTCGAAGGTCTGATCCGCCGGGCGTTGCGGTTTGGCGGCCCTTTCTCCCGGACGTTCGGCCCGCGGGCGTTCCAGATCGCCCATCCGCCAACGTTGCCAGGAAGTCTTCGGCGCGGTCGAATCAGACATAAAGGTCGTCCCCACCGGACAGCACGATATCGCCGTTGTCGGCGAGACGGCGCACCACCTGCAGAATGGATTTCTGTTCGTTCTCCACCTGCGATACCCGGATCGGACCGCTGGCCTCCATGTCCTCGCGCAACAGCGAGGCGGCACGCTGGGACATGTTGCGCAGGAATTTCTCGATGAGGGCTTCCTCGGCGCCTTTGAGGGCCAGCATCAGCGACTTGGTGTCGATTTCCTTGAGCAGCAGCTGGATGCTGCGGTCGTCCAGCTCCAGCAGATTCTCGAACAGGAACATCTCGTCGATGATGCGCTGGGCCAGATCCTCGTTGTGGGCGCGCACGGTTTTGATCACCGCCTCTTCCTGGCTGGAGTTCATCAGGTTGAGAATCTCGGCGGCGGTGCGCACCCCGCCCATCTTGCTGCGCTTGAGGTTCTGACCATCGAGCATGCCGCCCAGTACCTCGGTGAGCTCCTGCAACGCCGCCGGTTGCACCCCACTGAAAGTGGCGATGCGCAGTACCACGTCGTTGCGCAATTTCTCGTCGAACTGCTCCAGCACATCGGCGGCCTGGCGCCGCTCCAGATGAACCAGAATGGTGGCGATGATCTGCGGATGTTCGTCGCGAATCATCTCCGCCACCACGTTGGCGTCCATCAGATTGAGCGCGTCGATACCGGAATTGCCGGCGTGCTGTTCGAAAATATCCTCGAGCAGACTGGAGGCCCGTTCCTGCCCCAGCGCCTTGACCAGCACCGAACGGATATGATCGGTGGAACGCAGGTTGAGGGCGGCGAACTGTTCCTGCTCGTCGTAGAAATCCTCCAGCACCTGGTGCATTTCCTCATGGGAAATATGCTTCAGGCCGGCCATTTCCTGACTGATGTCCTGCACCTCACGGGCAGACAGGTGACGGAACACCTCCGCGGCACTGTCTTCGTCCAGCGCCAGCAAAAGGATGGCGGCGCGACGGGCCCCGTTGGCGGTACGCGCGCTGCTGTCAGGTCGGCTCATTACGGTTCATCCAACTACGCAGAATCATGGCTACCATGGCCGGATCGTCCCGGGCCAGGTCCTGCAGGTCCTGCAAATTGCTTTCGTACATCAGGGTCTTGCGCCGCTGGCGCCGGCGCCGGGCCACGGCTTCTTCCGGATCCGGATCATCGTCCTCGTCGTCGCCGACCACGGCGGAGACATTGCCCCCCGCCGCCGGCTGTGGGGGAGCGGCCGGGGTGGCGGTATAGCGCTGTATCAGCGGACGCAGGATCAGCCGATAGAGCAGCAGGGCGGCCAGCGCCACCAGCAGATAGCGGCCCAGGCCCAGCGCCAGATCCACCCATTGTGGTGATTGCCACCAGGGCCTCTCCTCGAACGGCTCGGACAAATCGGCGAACGGGCTGTTGACCACTTCCAGGCCGTCGCCGCGCTCCGCCGAGAATCCCATGGCGTGCCGGGTCAGGTCGGTGATGCGGTTGAGTTCCTCGTCACTCAGCGGTGCCAGTTGAACGGTGCCGTCCTCGCCGGTCTTTTCCCGGTAGTTGAGCACCACGGCCACGGAGAGGCGTTGAATGCTGCCCTGGTGATGCTGAGTGTGGGTGACGTTGCGATCCAGCTCGTAATTGATCAGATCGTCCTGGCGGACACGCTGGGGTGGGGCGTCTTCTTCATCGTCGTTGCCGTCGGCATTGTTGTTGATCGGCGAGGCGGCTTCCCCCGGCGGTGTGTTGCTGAGCGCGCCGGGGATGCCACTGGCGCCGCCGTCCGGGTCTTCATAAACGGCATTGATACGCTTGCTGCGGATGGCCGCTGAATTGCCGTCCTGGTTCGGGCCGTAGCGTTCCTCGGTTTCCTCGCGGCGGCTGAAATCGATCTGCGCGGTGACCTGGGCGCGGACATTGCCACGGCCAAGAATCGGCTCCAGGATTTTTTCGATGCGTTGTTGATAGGCGCGCTCCACCTCCTCGGTATAGCGCAGGCGGGTGCCGTCCAGGTCATGGCCGGGGCCGGTCTCCCGGGACAGCAGGCGGCCGCTTTGGTCCACCACGGTGACGTCTTCCGGTGCCAACTCCGGTACGCTGCTGGCCACCAGATGGACCATGGCATTGACCTGGGCGTCGCCGAGCGCGCGGCCGGGTTGCAATGTCAGTACCACCGAGCCTTTGGCGGGCTGGCGGTCGCGAATGAATACGGAAGGCTTGGCCAGCGCCAGATGCACCCGGGCCCGTTCCACCGGACCCAGCGCTTCGATGGAGCGGGCCAGCTCGCCTTCCAGACCACGTTGGAAATTCACCTGTTCGGCGAACTGGCTGACACCGAACGCCTGCTTTTCCATGATGTCCAGGCCCACGTTGCCGCCTTCCGGCAGCCCTTGTTCCGCCAGTTGCAAACGCAGCTTGTGCACCTGGTCGCCCGGCACCAGCAGGGCCTGGCCGCCTTCGCTGAAACGGTATTGCACGCCTTGCTGCTCGAGGGCGGCGATGATCCTTCCGCCGTCGGCTTCGGTGAGGTTGCTGAACAGCACGCGATAAGTCGGCGCGCTCGCCCACATCAATAGCGCGGCGACGATCGCCACCACCGCCGCGCCCGCCACCAGCAATGGAATCAGCGGATTGGCGCGCAGTCTGGCCAGCCAGGGCGTCAGCGGACTGGCCTGGCTGGCCGCCGCGTTGGCATTACCGGTGGACGCCCCGCTCATGACGGCAGGGTTCCCGCTGCAAAGCGGTGCGCGGGGCCGCGCCGGGGACGCTGTCGATGCAGAAAAACGCGATACATGATCACCCTTGCCTAACGTATGGTCTCTTGCCGGAACGGGCTCATGGAGCCTTGGGCTTTGCCATTATGCGTAGAGCGCCGCCACGCAAAGGCGAGAAAAGCCTGTCTTTTTGTCGTCAATTACCGGCATGGCCATCCGCCGCCCCTTGCTAGTCTGGGTGCCATCAGGAAAACCGGAGAAAGTGACAATGAGTACGCCGGAGATTCAATCCGTACTGAGCCAGATGCGACAGCTGGCCGCCGACGCCGGCGGTGTGTCCCGTTCCGGATCCATCGACGGACGTGGCGGTTTTTCTGGAGAGCTGCGCGCGTCGCTGGAACGGATCAATGGTCTGCAACAGGCCGCTGGTGAACAGGCGCGGGCCTTCCAGGCCGGAGACCCGAGCGTGTCGTTGCCGCAGGTAATGGTGGATTCGCAGAAGGCCAGCGTGGCGTTTGAAATGGGCGTGCAGACGCGCAACCGGCTGGTGTCCGCCTATAAAGAAATCATGAACATGCAGGTGTGAGGAAGTGCATCGAGGCCAAAGCCGTCCGTTGGCAAGCCCGCTCCCACGCTACACCTCCAGCCGCAACAGCCGTCCTTTCATTTCTTCCATGCGTTGATAGGCATTGAGCGCTTCCTCCGGGGGGATCTGCCGGATCACCTGACCGCTTTCCCGGTCCACCACCAGAATGATGGTCCGCCCGGAATCATCGCTGAGATCGAACTGCACGCCGTAGGGGCGCAGTACTTCGTTGATCCGTTGCACCGGTTCCACCAGGCTGTCGTGGTCCGGTTCGGGCTGGCGGGTTTGCGAGTCGGTCAGGGGTAACTGGGCCAGCACTCGCTCCACCCTTTGCCGGGCGGATTGAAAAGAAAACTGCGACGGCAAAGACGAGGCCAGCGGGTCCACCGGAGCACTCATGGCAATGATCCTTATTGGTTTTCACGGGTAGCGTTTGACGAAATTATCGGCGTGCTATGAAAAAACTTTAGAGGAAAAGGGGGCGCCGCTGGCATGTCTGTTTCCCGCAAATCAGACTACGAAGCCGCTGTGGGAAGCTGCCTTGGAAGCGAATGGGTTTTCAGGCCCCAAGATCGCTTGCAGCGGCCCGCCGCCCGGACAAGCTCCCACAGCGGCTTCGTGGCATGATCTGTGGGAGCCAGCCTGCTGGCGAATGGCGCGCGAGATCATCTCGCCAACGCCGCACCGCCGCATCCCCGCAAAGACTGTTCCAGCCAGGCGCGAAGCTGCAACATGGCCGTCGTTTCTTCCCGCGATTTCAGTTTGGTCAGCCAGTAGCGGCCGGTATCCACGGCCAGCTCGAAGGGTTGCTTCACCCGGCCTTGTCCGAGCGCCTCCTGGAACATCGTCACCGGTAACAGGGCCACGCCTTCGCCACCGGCGGCGGCTTCCAGCAGCAGGGCGGAGGAATCAAACATGCCGCCCCGGGGTGTCGGTGGCACCACGCCGGCGGCCTGGAACCAACGCTCCCATTCATCGCGGCGAAAGGAACGCAGCAGCGGCACGCCGTGCAAGTCCGCCGGTTGCTTCAGTTGATCCGCCAGGGCCGGGGCGCAGACCGGCGACAGCGGTGCGTCCAGCAGTGGCAAAGCGTCGGTGCCGTGCCAGGCGCCGTCGCCGAAACGAATGAAATAATCCAGCCCGTCGGCAACGATATCCGCCACGTTGTTATTGGTCTTCAAACGCAAGTCTATGGACGGGTGGCGATCGCGGAAGTCGGACAGGCGCGGCAGCAGCCAGCCGATGGCGAAGGTGCCCACCACGCCGAGGGTGACCACTTCCTGAAAGCGCCCTTCCTGCAAACGGGTGACGGCGCCGCTGATGCGGCCAAAGACGTCGGTCAGCACCGGCAGCAGGGCGTGACCTTCGTCGGTGAGCGCCAGCCCCCGGGGGAGCCGGGTAAAAAGGGTAACGCCAAGTTGGTCTTCCAGTGCCTTGACCTGATGGCTGATGGCGGTTTGGGTGACGTTCAGTTCCTGTCCGGCGCGGGTGAAGTTGCACAGCCTGGCGGAAGCCTCGAAGGCACGCAGGGCGTTCAGGGGCAGTTGCGGGACATCCATGGGCGTGATCGGATCCTGAGGCCAAGATTTTCTCATATCTGAGTGGAGAATTGATCGTTTGTCAACGCGCCGGCGGCTTCCCATAGTAGCCATCGCGACCGGACGGAAAGGGCCGAAGGCGCGGTAACGACAAGGAGAACGGGACATGAGCGCGGGACTGTCACGGAGAGGTTTCTTGCTGGGCTCCATGCTGGCGCTGCCGGCCGTGGGGTTGGCGGCGAAGGCCTCCGATCACGGTAAGGTGAGCGATGCGCTGGGCCACCGCTGCCAGGAGTGGGAGCGGCGGCATGGTGGCCGTATCGGGGTGGCGGTATGGAATCTTGCTACTGGCTATCGTGCCGGCCACCGCGTGGATGAGCGCTTTCTGATGTGCAGTACCTTCAAGGCGCTGGCGGCGGCGTTGGTGCTGGCGCGAGTGGATCGTGACAAGGAGAGCCTGGACCGGCGGGTGTTGGTGTCCCGCAAGGATCTGGTGGGCTGGTCACCGGTTACCGAGAAGCGAACCGGAGAGGGAGGCATGACCGTGGCGGAGCTGTGTGAAGCGGCGGTGGCCTGGAGCGATAACGGCGCCGCCAATCTGCTGATCAAAGGCTTTGGCGGACCAGGGGCGCTGACGGAATTTCTGCGTGAAAACGGCGATTCGGTAACGCGGTTGGACCGGCTGGAGCCGGAACTGAACGGCTATGGCGGCGCCAATAAGGAAAGCGATACCACTTCTCCGGCGGCGATGCTGGGAACACTGCACCGGCTGCTGTTCGGCGAGGTGCTTTCCGCCCAGGGCCGCGCGCAACTGGCGGCGTGGATGATCGCCAACAAAACCGGTGACCGGCGGCTGCGTGCCGGCTTTCCGGCTAACTGGCTGGTGGCTGACAAGACCGGTACCAGTGGCGATGAACTGGGCTACAGTAATGATATTGGTGTGGCCTGGTCGCCGCAGCGGGGGGCGATACTGGTGACGGTGTATTGCGAGATGCCCAAGGCGGAAGCCGAGGCTAGGGACCGGATCATCGCCGAGGTGGCGGAGATGGTGAGCAGAGGGTAGAAGAGGCCGCTTTCACACCATTGTGGGAGCTTGCCTGCAAGCGAATCTTTGGGGCAGACAAGCCCCCTTTCGCTTGCAGGCAAGCTCCCACAGCGGCTTCGTAGTTCCCTCTGTGGGAAGAGCTGCCCGGTGTAGGGCGGCGGCCACAAAAAAAGCCCCCAAAAAACGGGGGCCTGATGCGAAGGTGAGCGCAAAAGCAGTGCCCGGCGAAGCGCCGGGCGCCGATAAACATTAACCCAGCAGGGACAGCACGGACTGCGGTACCTGGTTGGCCTGCGCCAGCACGGAAGTACCGGCTTGCTGCAGAATCTGCGCACGGGTCATGTTGGACACTTCCACCGCGTAGTCGGCGTCCTCGATACGGGAACGGGCGGCGGACAGGTTGGTGGTGGTGGTGCCGAGATTGGTGATGGCGGACTCGAAACGGTTCTGCATGGCACCCAGCTCTGAACGCAGGGAATCCACGGTGCTCAGAGCGGTGTCCAGGGAGGCCAGCGGGTCGACGTTCACGGCGGCGCCCAAGGTGGCTACACCATCATCGGCGATGGTTGCCATGTTGTAGGTACCATCGCCGTTATCCATCAGATACTCACCGGTACCGTTGCCTTCGGCGTCGTTGATTTCGATAAGGCTGGCGGTGTCAAGGTTCGTGGCAGTATCAAGGGTTACATTGGCTTGAATGCTGCTTACCGGGCCGGCCTGGGTGTCGATAGTGTCTTTGTCCAGGGCGGTTGATTCGTCGAACGTCAATGCTGACGCATCGCTGGTGTCGAGTGCGTAGTAGTTACCGTCGCTGGCCAGAGCGGCGTAACCGCTGCCATCTTTAAGGGCGTAGATGCTGTCGGTATCCGTGGTCATTGCGCCGCCGCCAGCGGCGGTAGGGGCAGTCAGATCCGCCACAGCAAATTTGGCGGAAATTGTGTCTGTATCGTTTACTGTAGCGCCGAAATTGGCGGACTGAACTGCGCGTTTGGTAACGTCGAAGCTGTCCAGATTCAGCGTCTTGGAGGTGATCTCTTTCAGGTTCAGGGTGATGGCTTCGCCGTCGTTGGCGCCGACCTGAATCGTCAGGTTCTGGTCATTGGCCAGTACTTTGACGCCGTTGAAATCAGTTTCCTTGGAGATGCGATCGACTTCCGACAAGCGTTGGTTGATCTCATCCTGGATGGAGTTCAGGTCGGATTGAGAGTTGGTGCCGTTCTGGGCCTGAACGGTCAGCTCACGAATACGCTGCAGGTTGTCGTTGACCTGGTTCAGGGCGCCTTCCGCGGTTTGTGCCACGGAGATACCGTCGTTGGCGTTACGCTGAGCCTGGGAAAGGCCGGTGATCTGGGAGCTCATGCGGTTGGCGATGGCCTGGCCGGCGGCATCGTCCTTGGCGCTGTTGATACGCAGGCCGGAAGACAGCCGCTCCATGGAGGTTTGCAGAGCGCTCTGGGAACGGCCCAGGTTCTGCTGGCCGATCAGGGCGGTAATGTTGGTGTTGATGACTGACATATCAGTGTCCTTTTGCTGGTGACCAAATCGGTTTTGCTACACCGGCGGCTCCCGGCGGGAGCGCCGCAACGGCGCGGGCCGTTACTCAGTCTTTCGGCGGTTCACCGGCGAGCTTTAGGGAGCAGGCAAAAAAAAGCAGCTCAGAACCCGAAGAAGCCGCCCATCCACCCTTCTAATCGGCGCTTCACTTTTTGCCAAAGACGCTAAAGTCCGCTGCGGTGGCGCCGATAGCTGAGGTAAGCGGTGAGGATTCGGGAGGCCTCACGCCCTGGAGGGCACCTGCTCCCTTTTTCACCTTCCGTTTCACTTTCCTACTAGGAGAAGGAAGCACCATGGCCAGCATCGCATCTTTAGGTATCGGGTCCGGTTTGGACCTGAATGGATTGTTGGATCAGCTGGAAGCCGCCGAACGGCAAAAGCTGACCCCGATCACTAATCAGGCGGCCAGCTACAATGCCAAAATCTCCGCCTTTGGTACCCTGGAGAGCGCGCTGGACAAATTCCGGGACGCCGCGGAAACGCTGGGGGAAGAAGACAGCTTCCGAAGCGTGGCCACTAGCCAGACCGGTGAATCGGTCACCTTCACCACCGGTACGGATGTGGCACTGGGCAGCTTCGATATCAATGTGACCCAGCGTGCCCGCGCCTACAGTATCGCCACCCAGGGGGTGGCCGATAAGGACACCGATCTGGGGGCGGGATCGGTCTCCATCGATCTGGCCAACGGTGAATCCCTCGAGGTCACCTTGAGTGAGGACAAGAGTTCCCTCAAGGATCTGCGTGATGCCATCAACGACCAGAACAAAGGCGTGCAGGCCTCCATCGTCAACGATGGCAGCGGCACGCCCTACCGGCTGGTGATGACGTCGACGAAGACCGGAACGGAAGAGGCGATCAGCGGCGTCAGCTTCTCCGGCGGGTTGGGTTCCGCGCTGTCTCTGGATGGCGCCTCCGAGGTGACCGCCCGCAATGCCGAATTCACCATCAACGGCATTGCCATGCAGAGTCAGAGCAACAAGGTGGAAGACGCCATCCAGGGCGTGACTTTGAATCTGGTGGAAGAAGGCGAATCCAGCCTGGATATCACCCGGGACACGGATGCGATCAAAAAGGCGGTCAACGATTTCGTCTCCGCCTTCAATAACCTCAAGGAGAGTATCGGAAGCCTGACCAGTTTCAACAGTGAAACCGGAGAAAGTGGCGAGCTGATAGGGAATTCCACGGTGCGCCGTATTGAGTCCGAATTGCGCGGGGTGTTGAGCGCCGGCGTGGATGAGGGCGAATACCGGGTGCTGGCGGACCTGGGGGTCTCCTTGCAACGGGATGGAACCCTGAAGGTCGATGATGACGATCTCGACGAAGCCATCAGCAATAATCTGGAAGGGGTGTCCCGTTTCTTCGTTGGCCGTGATGAGGACGACGGCATGATCGGCAAGCTGGACTCCGCGCTGGAAGACATGCTGGAGGATGACGGCATGATCGACCGCGTCACCGAGGGCTTTCAGACCAGCATCGACAGTCTGTCGAAACGCTATGATCGTATGGAGCAGAGCATTGCCGCCACCGTCGAGCGTTATCGTACGCAGTTCCAGAAACTGGACAGTATGGTGGCGCAGATGAACGCCACCAGCAGCTATTTGACCCAGCAGTTCGACATGCTCAATGCACAGTTGAAGCAGTAAAAATTGAAGCCGTAAACAGGACCCGGGAGGCTGACGAAGCGATGACGTGGGGCGAAACGGTAGCGGCTCGTCCGTCCGTGCCGCTTCGGCTTTCCATGCCAGGTTGGGAGCGCAGATCATGAACAATACCGGTGGTCATTCCGCCTTTGCACGCGGAGCCGGCGCCTATGCCAGAGTGGGAGTGGAGAGCGGCGTGATGTCAGCCAGTCCACATCAATTGATTACCTTGCTCTTCGATGGGGCACAAAGCGCCATCCGCACCGCCCGCCTGCATTTGCAGGACGGCCGCGCCGCGGAAAAAGGCGTGGCGATCTCCAAGGCACTGGACATCGTCAACAATGGTCTGAAGGCCGCGCTTGACCAGGACCGTGGTGGCGAGCTGGCCGAGCGTCTGGCGGCGTTGTATGACTATGTGGCGCGGCTGCTGCTGGCCGCCAACCTGCATAATGACGATGAGCGTCTGCGGCAGGCGGCGGAACTGCTGGAGAATATCGGATCCGCCTGGCGTGAAATTGATCCACGACATTCCGCGGAGGGGGTATGAGTAACCAGAACACGGACACCGTGCCGACCCCCGAAGGGGTGTTGGTGAGCTATGAGACCCTGCTTGCCCGGTCCACCCGGATGCTGGCCTGTGTGCGACAGAAGGACTGGGATGCGCTGGTGGATGAGCAATCCCGCTATGTCCTGGAGGTGGACCGTCTGTCCCGTATCGAGCGGGATTTGTCCTTCAATGTGGAGGAGCAGGAGCGTAAAGCGGCGTTGCTGGAGCGGATTCTCGAACAGGATCTGGAAGTGCGTCGTTGCCTGATGGCGCGCCGCGATGAACTTGACCAACTGCTTGGCACCAGTCGCCGCCGCCAGGACCTGCATCGCACCTATCAGTCTCAATCCGCCCAGGTGGTGGACGGCCGCGCGCGCTTTCATCGCGACCCGTTGCTTAAAGGGACGCCGTGAGCACCATCACGCCGTTGCTTGATACCTTGCTGCATCAGGTGCTCGGGCGACGGATGGATGGGCCGGCGCCAACGCCGCTCAATCAGCCGGTCACGCCCCTGATGCCGGGGCAGGCGGTGGAGGCGCTGGGGCGCGACGAGCGTCTGCCGTTAGCGCCGGAATCACCGACGCGGAAGTCACCGGGGGTGGAAGGGACTGGCGCCCGGGATGCGGCCAAAGCCGGGGAGCGGGCACCGTTGCCCGCATCGGCACCGGACACCGCGCCGGTATCCGCCAGAACCCATTTCAGCGGCGCCGCCCGCGCCATCGCCGATCTGCTGATCCGCTATCCCGCGCCGCCTTCCGCCGTGCGGCCGGCGGAGCCGTTATTGCCCGGGCCGCCGCTGTCCTCCGCTCCGTTGGCGGCGGCCTTACGGGGCAGCGTGGAGCACAGCGGCCTGTTCTACGAATCCCACCTCGGCGAATGGTTTCGCGGTGAGCGTCCACTGGCGGCGTTACGGCCGGAGCCACAGATGCGCCTTGCCACCATGGCCGCCTCTGTCACCTCCGAGTCCGCCACGGCGCCAGCTCCTCCATCGGTCAAGGGGCAAGAGGGCATGGTGAATGCCGGAGGCCGGGAGGCGGAAGGGGAGTCACGGGCGGCCGTGGCGGGCGGAAACCGCGGCCCCACTGGCGTGGAGGAGAGTGTGCAGCCCGTGGTGCGCCATCAACTGGAGTTGCTGGCAACACCGGTATTGCGTTGGGAGGGTGACCTCTGGTCGGGATTGTTCGCCGCGCTGCTGATCCAGGCCCCGCCACGGGAATCCCGGCCCGACGGCGACGCTGAAAACCCGGGCCGTTCCGGTGAGGAGGAGGGGGCTTGGCTGTCGCAATTGGAAGTGCGCACCGAAGCGCTGGGTGAAATTCGGGTACAGCTGCGGTTGCACGGCGGCCATTTGAATCTCGAGCTGGCGGCGCTGCGGGAGGAAACCCTGGCGCGCCTGCGTGAAGGGCAGCCGGTGCTGCGGGATCGCCTCGAGGCTCTGGGGTTGCAGGCAACGATCAAGGTGGTGAATCGTGATCCGGAGCAAAACGCCAATGAGTGAGGAGGGCGATACTTCGCGCCGCCGGGCGGTGGCTCTGGCCTATCGGGAAGGTGACGGTGCTCCGAGGGTAATGGCAAAGGGCTACGGCGACGTGGCCGAGCGGCTGGTGGAAGAAGCCCGCCGCCATGGCGTCTTCGTCCATGCCGCGCCGGAACTGGTGGCCTTGTTGATGACCGTCAATCTGGACCAGCGGATTCCCGAAGCCCTGTACCAGGTGGTGGCGGAGTTGCTGGTCTGGGTACAACAACTGGAACAGGGCCCGCCAGGCGAACAGAGATAAAGTCAGCCGATTCGCTGCCGTTTCCTGCTTTCTCCCCTCTCTATCCCGCAAGAAACCGAAAGTTTGAAATAATTCAAAAGTGGTATGTGAAATGCGTCACTAATTTGGTACTTTAGTGTGATGCTCGTCACGCTAAAAGCTTAGTCGTGACCGAACGTCACGACCCAGGAGCCCGCCGGGACAACGCTATCACCGGTGCTGACGAGCAGGCTCCCGCCGCCATCGAAACGACGCCGGCGGGTAAGACTGATGGATCGGGGGATCGGGAGTCCTCGGCCAAAGCGGGTCAGGGACTCTCTCGGTATGGGTACCGAAGGAGCAAGCGCAACAATGAACGTCGATAACGTACTGAATGAAATTCAGGATCTGAATCTGACCTATCTGCTGCTGGCGCAACGCCTGCTGCAGGAAGATTACGCCACCGCTTTGTTTCGTTTGAAAATCGACGAGCCCATGGCGGAGGTGTTGTTGTCTCTCTCCGCGCGTCAACTCAGCCGTCTGGCACGTACCAACCAGTTTCTGTTTCGTCTCGGGTTGGACGATGCCGGCCAGTTGCAAGCGCTGACCAATCACAAGCGGGAGCAGGGACTGGAGCAGACCCATGCCGCCCTGTTGATGACCGCCACCGGCGATGCCGTGGCCGCGCGGCAAGGGTGAGACATGAGTGAAAAGAGTCTGGTTGGCGAGATGCAGCAGGTGCAGCTCGCCATCGAACTGATTGAACTGGGCGCCCGGCTGCAAGTGCTGGAATCCGAGACCGAGCTCAGCCGTGGCCGGCTGATCCGTCTGTATAAGGAAGTGCGGGGCATGTCACCGCCGAAGGGTATGTTGCCGTTTTCCACGGACTGGTTCATTACCTGGCTGCCGAACATTCACTCGTCGTTGTTCTATGGCTTTTTTCGCCACCTCACCGTGCATCAGCGATGCGGGCGCATGGAGGGGTTCGTCAAGGCCTACCGGCTGTACCTGGAGCAAATGGCATTGGATGGCGCCGAGCCGGTACTGGGGCTGACCCGGGCCTGGACCCTGGTGCGCTTCTTCGAAAGCCAGATGTTCGAGTTATCCGCCTGTACCTGTTGCGGGGGGCACTTCGTCACTCATGCTCATACCCCGACACAAAATTTCGTCTGCGGTATTTGTCAGCCGCCATCGCGCGCGGGCAAGACCCGCAAGCGGTCCCGGCGGACGGAACCGCTGCTGGATGATGACGCCATGTCGGCCTCCTACGCCTAGGAGGCCGCCCGGCTGGCAAGCGAATAACCCGCCACACCCACGCACATTCCCCTAAAGCCCCACCCATTCCTGCCGATACAGAAATGAGAGTGTTCGTAAACCGCGCCCCCAGGGAAGCGGTGAACTGATCCAGCGGCGTAAGGAATCCGGTTGTGCTGATCCCCATTGGTTTCATCATCGTGGCGTTCTCCGTGTTCGGCGGCTTTTTTCTGGCCGGCGGTCATCTCGGTCCGCTCTATCAACCCAGTGAAATCATGATGATCTGCGGTGCCGCCGTGGGGTCCTTCATCGCCGCCAACAATGGCAAAGCGATCAAGGCCACGCTGCGCTCCTCGTCTCAGCTTAAGCGTACCACCCGTTACGGCAAGGAAACCTACATGTCGTTGATGTCGCTGCTGTACAAGCTGCTGTCGAAGATGCGCCGTGAAGGGGTGTTGGGCATTGAACGGGACATCGAGAACCCGCAGGACAGTGATCTGTTCGCCGACTATCCGGAGCTGCGGGAAGATCCGATGATCATGGGGTTCATCACCGATTACCTGCGGCTGATGATCAGCGGCAGCATGGACCCGCACGAGCTCGATGAGCTGATGGCGCATGAAATCGAGGCCTTCGAGGACGAAGCGCATATTCCCGCCGATGCCCTGTCCAAGGTCGGGGACGCCTTGCCGGCTTTCGGTATCGTCGCCGCCGTGCTCGGGGTGGTGAAGGCGTTGGGGGCCGCCGACGCCGGCGTGGACGCCATGGGATATATGATCGCCCAGGCCCTGGTGGGTACATTTCTGGGCATCCTGCTGGCCTATGGTTTCGTCAATCCGCTAGCCAGCCGTATCGACCGGCAGGTGCGCGAGGGCGTGAAAATGTTGCAATGCATTCGCGTCACTCTGCTCGCCAATCTGAATGGC
The DNA here is from genome assembly GCF_025532145.1 of Alloalcanivorax balearicus MACL04. GTDB lineage: Bacteria > Pseudomonadota > Gammaproteobacteria > Pseudomonadales > Alcanivoracaceae > Alloalcanivorax > Alloalcanivorax balearicus. The sequence goes on from NZ_ARXS01000027.1 coordinate 41,580, forward strand.
TACGCCCCGCAACTGGCGGTGGAATTCGGTCGCAAAGCCCTGCACACCAGCGAGCGGCCCAGCTTCAGTGAGTTGGAAGATCATGTGCGTGGCGCCCCGCGCGATGACAAGGGCGTGGGTGTGGGTGAAGCATGAGCGAAGCCGTTCGTCGCATCGTCGTTCGCCGCCGCTCGCGTCATGCCGAGGCGCACCACGGTGGCAGCTGGAAGATCGCGCTGGCCGACTTCATGACGGCATTGATGGCGTTGTTTCTGGTGTTGTGGATGATCTCCACCGCCACACCGCAGCAATTGCAGGGGCTGGCCGAGTATTTTCGCACGCCGCTGAACGTGGCGATGACCGGCGGCGACCGTAGCACCGCCAGTACCAGTGCGATTCCCGGTGGCGGCGATGACCCTGCTCACGCCAAGGGCGAACAGGCGCGCATCGATTTGCGTGATCAGACCCGGCCGGCGGAAATGCAGCGTCAGTTCCTGGAACTGCAGCGCCGCATCGAGAGCACTATCAGTGCTGATGACAGCCTGCGCGAGCTGCGTCAGCAGATGCGTTTCGACGTCACCCCGGAAGGGCTGCGCATTCAACTTCTGGATACCGATCCCCGTCCCATGTTCCATCTTGGCAGTGACCAGGTGGCGCCTTATATGCGCGAGCTGTTACGCACGCTGGCGCCGCTGCTTAATGACCTGCCCAACCCGCTCAGCATTACCGGCCATACCGACAGCGTGCCCTACGCCAACGGTGAACGCGGCTACAGCAACTGGGAGTTGTCCGCCGACCGTGCCAATGCCAGTCGCCGGGAACTGATTACCGGCGGGCTGGCGCCGGACAAACTGTTGCGCGTGGCCGGTCTCGGCGACCGCGTGCCGATGGCCGGCAGCCACCCCGGTGATCCGGTGAACCGCCGTATTACGTTGCTGGTGTTGAACGAGCAGGCGGCACGCCGTATCCGCGCCGAAGGCGAGCCCGCCAGCCGCGCCCCGCTACAGGAGTAACCATGGATATCAGCGATTTTTACAGCACCTTCTTTGAGGAAGCGGAGGAATTGTTGGGGGACATGGAAGCCCATTTGCTGGCGCTGGATGTCGACAATCCGGACATGGAGCAACTCAACGCCATCTTCCGGGCGGCCCACTCCATCAAGGGCGGCGCCGGTACCTTCGGGTTCGAGGCACTGCAACGCACCACCCATTTACTGGAGAACCTGCTCGATTACACCCGTCGCGGCGAACTCACGCTGCGTCGTGACATCGTCGATACCTTTCTGGAAGCGAAAGACATGCTACACGACCAACTGGACGCCTACCGCCAAGGCGTGGAGCCGGACGCGGAGGCGATGGCTCGTATCTGTGAGGTGCTGCGCAAGCTGGCGCTGGAGGAGATTGGTGAACCGGCGAGCGAGGTCGCCCCCGCTGCCACGCCGCCGCCGGCCAGTGGCGGGGCCGGACAATCCCTAAGTGTCGCTCTGCTGGGTGTGTCGGAAAGCGACCGAAAGCTGCTCATCGAGGAGTTGGGCCAGCTTGGCGATGTGCTGGAAACGCGAGGTGAAGACGACCGCTACGAAGTGTTGATGCAGTCCACCGCCAGCGCCGATGACATCGAGGCGGTGATGTGTTTCATCGTCGAGCCGGAGCAGCTGGACATTCGCGGTATCTCCCCGGAACAGCTGCCGGTGCCGGTGAAAGCGCCGGAGCCGCCTCCCAAAGCCGAAACGAAAAGCGCCGCGCGACCGGCCGTCGACAGCCGGGACAGCGGCGCCAATTCCTCCATCCGGGTTCCGGTGGCCAAGGTCGATCACATCATCAACCTGGTGGGCGAACTGATCATTACCCAGTCGATGCTCAATCAGGTGGTGGAGGATTCCGAATTCACCGGCGATGGCGGCTTCGCCTCCGGCCTCAGTCTGTTGCAGCGTACCGCCCGGGATCTTCAGGAAGCGGTGATGTCCGTGCGGATGGTGCCGATGGACTATGTGTTCAGCCGTTTTCCGCGTCTGGTACGCGATCTGGCCGGCAAGCTGGGCAAGGATGTGGAGCTGATTACCGAGGGCAAATCCACCGAGCTGGACAAGAGTCTCACCGAACGCATCATCGACCCTCTCACGCACCTGGTGCGCAACAGCCTGGATCATGGCCTGGAAACGCCGGAGCTTCGTGCCGCCGCCGGCAAGCCGGGCACCGGTCGTCTCACGCTTTCCGCGCAGCACCAAGGCGGCAATATTCTGATTGAAGTGAGCGATGACGGTGCCGGCCTGGACCGCGAGCGGATTCTTGCCAAGGCGCGCAGTAATGGACTGCCGGTGTCCGACAACATGAGTGACGAGGAAGTCTGGCAGCTGATCTTCGCGCCGGGCTTCTCCACGGCCGAAGCCGTCAGTGACGTCTCCGGCCGTGGGGTCGGAATGGATGTGGTCAAACGCAACATCCAGGCCATGGGTGGCCACGTGGATGTGCTCTCCGAAGCCGGCCAGGGCACCCGCACCCGCATCGTATTGCCATTGACCCTGGCCATTCTGGACGGCATGTCGGTGCGGGTCGGTGAGGAGACCTTCATTCTCCCGGTCAGCGCGGTGATCGAATCGCTGCAGCCGCGTGCCGATGACCTCTACACCATGGCCGGCGGCGATGTGCTGCTGAAAGTGCGTGAGGATTATCTGCCGTTGGTGGCCTTGCACCACGCCATGGAAGTGTCCGGCGCGGTGACCGACCCGACCTCGGCCATCGTTGTCATCGTACAGGGCGAAGGGCGCCGCTATGCCCTGCTGGTGGACGAACTGGTGGGCCAGCAGCAAGTGGTGGTCAAGAATCTGGAAACCAATTACCGCAAGGTTCCCGGAGTGTCCGCCGCCACCATTCTCGGTGATGGCAGCGTCGCGCTGATTCTGGATATCCCCGATCTGCACCGTCTCAGCCAAAGCAAGAAAGCGAGTGACGCGGTCGCTCGAAACTCCACTGTCTTTTCCTCCAAGGAGGTTTCCGCATCATGAGCAACCTGGTTTCCGTCAATCCCGTCAAGAAAGCCGCCGAGATCAGCAGCCGTGAATTCCTGGTGTTCTCCCTGGGTGACGAGGAGTACGCCATCGACATTCTCAAGGTCCAGGAGATTCGGGGTTACGAGAACGTCACCCGCATCGCCAATGCGCCGGATTTCATCAAGGGGGTGGCCAACCTGCGGGGCGTGATCGTGCCGATTGTCGATTTGCGCCTGAAATTCCGCCTGGCCAGTGCCGACTATACCCAGCAGACCGTGGTGATCGTCATCAATATCGGTACCCGTGTGGTCGGTATCGTGGTGGATCAGGTGTCGGACGTGATGACCTTGACCGCCGAGCAGATCAAACCGCCGCCGGAATTCGGTATCAGCCTGCCTTTGGATTACATCCATGGGCTCGGCAATCTGGAGGAACGCATGCTGGTACTGGTGGACATCGAGAGACTGCTCACCAGCGAGGAACTGGCCATCGTCGAGCGCGTTGGTGAATAACGGCTGAGTGAGATAACCATCGTGAAAGTACTGGATAACATGACGGTCAAAGTAAGTTGGGGGCTGGTTTTGGCGGCGTTCTCGTTGTTGATCCTGATCCTGAGCGCGCAGAGTGTGTACATTCTAAATCAGAGCCATGACGCGATGATCCGGCTGGCGGCGCAATCCGGTGACGTCGGCAGCCAGGCGCTGGCCGCTTTCGACACCTACGCCGCCACCATGCGCTGGGGGATAGGCGTGGTGATCGCGGCATCCGTGGTGCTGGTGGTGATCGTGCTGTGGGGCGTGACCGTGAATGTTATCCGGCCATTGCGCCAGGTAGTGGGGCACTTCGAACGGATGGCCAAAGGCGATTTGTCGGAGCGGATCGAGGCGCGTGGCAATAACGAAATTGGTCAGCTGTACGCGGCCTTGTCGGATATGCAGCAAAGCCTGTCCCGAACCGTGGCTATTGTGCGCGACAGCAGCCAGGGGATCTATCAGGGCGCCGGTGAAATCGCCCAGGGCAACAACGATTTGTCCTCGCGCACGGAACATCAGGCGGCGTCGCTGGAACAGACCGCCGCCAGTATGGAGCAGCTCACCTCGACGGTGGAGCAGAACGCCGACAATGCCCGTCAGGCCAGCCAATTGGCCGCCAGCGCTTCACAAACCGCACAGCGGGGCGGCGAGGTGGTGGGCGAGGTGGTGGGCACCATGGCTGAGATCAGCGGCAGTGCGCGCCAGGTGACCGAGATCATCGAGGTGATCGATTCCATCGCCTTCCAGACCAACATTCTGGCGTTGAACGCTTCGGTGGAAGCGGCCCGGGCCGGCGAGCAGGGCCGTGGTTTCGCGGTGGTGGCGGGAGAAGTCCGTGCTCTGGCCGGGCGCAGTGGCGAGGCTTCGAAAAAGATCCGTGCATTGATCGAAACGTCGGTGGAGCGCATCGAAGCCGGTACCCGGCTGGTGGATCAGGCGGGCAGTACCATGACCGACATCGTCGAAGCGGTGCGGCGGGTAACCGACATCATGGATGAGATTGCTTCCGCCTCGCAGGAGCAGAGCAAGGGCATCGGCCAGGTGAATCAGGCCATCACACAAATGGATCAGGTTACCCAACGCAACGCGGCTTTGGTGGAGGAGGCGGCCTCGGCGGCCAGTGAGCTGGAAGGGGAAGCCGCGCGGCTGCGGCAAGCGGTGGCGCTGTTCAAGCTGGCCCAGGCGAGAGACGACTCCGCCGATGGTGGCTTTGCCGTCGCTGTCGAGGCTGAGGTGGTGCATGCGTGATAACCAGCCCGTCACTCAACGGGAATACCCTCTGCGCGATGATCACTTTCTGATTTCCCGCACGGATCTGCGTGGCAAGATTACCTATGCCAATCCCGCCTTTATCGAGGTCAGTGGCTTCAGCCGGGAGGAGTTACTGGGCGCGCCTCATAATCTGGTTCGCCACCCGGATATGCCGCCACTGGCGTTTGAAAACCTCTGGAACACGCTCAAGCAGGGCGGCACCTGGGTCGGTGTGATCAAGAATCGCCGCAAGAACGGCGACCACTATTGGGTCAAGGCCCACGTCACACCGATCATGGAAGAGGGTGAAATCAAAGGGTATGTGTCGGTGCGACTGAAACCGGACGCCGACAGCGTGGCCCGGGCGGAGCACGATTATGCCGCCATGCGTCAGGGTAAGGGGCAGCATCTCTCGCTGGAACGGGGTGAGGTTCTGCGGCGGGGACCGCTCGGCTGGTGGCGGCGATTGGATCGGCGCGGTGGCGCCTTGCGCCTTGCGGGATTGGTGTTACTGGCCGTGGTGTTGTTGGCGATCAGCAGCGCGGCGGGGCTCTACGGCGCAAGCCATTTGCAGTCGGACGATCCCGTGCGCGGTCGGTTGATCCTCGCGCATGGTTTACTGTTGGCCGCCGGTGTGCCGATGCTGGTGTTGCTTGGCGTGATGACCGCCGGTGCCTTGTTGAAGCCCCTGCATGAGGCGGTGAAGTTCACTTTCCAGATCGCCGCCGGCAACCTGGCGGCACGGCCGCCGAATCGTACCGTGGGCGAAACGGGGCGGCTGGCCATGGCTTTGACAGTAATGCAACGCTGCCTTGGCAGCATCGTCGGCAACGTCAATGAGGGGATCGCGGCGGTGACGCCGGCTGCCCGCGGTATCGCCGAGGCCAATCGGGATTTGTCCTCTCATACCGAGCAGCAGGCCGCTTCCCTGCAGCAAACCGCGTCCAGCATGGAACAGATCACCAGCGCGGTGCGGCAAAACGCGGACAATGCCCGGCAAGTCAGCGGTCTGGTATCGCAGGCGGCCGGCCAGGTGGCGCACAGCGGCGAGGTGATGCGCGAGGTGGTCAGCACCATGGAGCGGATTACCGCCAGTTCCAGCAAGATGACGGTGATCATCGACAGTATCGACGCCATCGCCTTTCAGACCAATATTCTGGCGCTCAATGCCTCGGTGGAGGCGGCCCGGGCCGGGGAGCAAGGGCGCGGCTTCGCGGTGGTGGCCAGTGAAGTCCGTAACCTGGCCGGACGGTCCGCCGCCGCGGCGAAAGAGATTCGCGACCTGATCGCCAACTCGGGCCGGGAGATTCAGGGCGGAGCCGACCTGGTACACCGGGCGGAGAGCACCATCCGGGAAGTGGTGGCGTCGGTGACCCGGGTCAACGACATTATGGGGGAGATCACCTGTGCGTCCGAAGAACAGAGCGCCGGTATTGCCCAGATCAACCAGGCGGTGACACGGATGGACGAGACCATGCGGCACAATGCGCGGCGTATTCAGGGCTCCGCCGATGCCGCCGGCGCGCTGCGGGCCGAGGTCGATACGCTTGGGCATTCCGTGGCGGTGTTTCGTTTGCGCGGCGCCGACCGGGAAGAGGCGGGCCGCTCCCTTCGAGACAGGCCTCCGCTGGTGATGGATGCGGGGAGCTGATTTGAATCCGACTCAAGAGATGGCCGCTTCGTCTCTGTTTTCAGAGCGCGATCTGCATTTTTCCGCCAACGATTTTCAAACCATTCGTACGCTGATTTACCAGCGCGCCGGCATTGTTTTGGCGGAACACAAGAAGGACATGGTTTACAGCCGTGTCGGTCGCCTGGTGCGTGCCCGGGGCCTGACCCGTTTCGCCGATTATCTGGCCGGCCTGGAAGCCAGTGGGCAGGGTGTCGAATGGCAGGCGTTCGTCAACGCGCTCACCACCAACCTGACCTCTTTTTTTCGTGAATCGCACCACTTTCCGGTTCTGGCCGAGCATGTCCGTGGCCGTCGTGATCCGGTCCGGGTATGGAGTGCCGCGGCGTCTACTGGCGAAGAGCCTTATTCCATCGTCATGACGTTACTGGAAACCCTGGGTGAGCACGCCAACGTGGAGGTGCTGGCCACCGATATCGACACCGAGGCCCTGGACCGGGCCCGGCGTGCCGTCTATCCGCTGGAGCAGGTGGCGCGCCTGGATGACCAGCGCATGCGGCGTTTTTTTCAGAAAGGCAGTGGCGCCCGGGCCGGCTATGCCCGGGTCAAACCCGCCCTGGTGGCGAAGGTGCGTTTTCAGGTGATGAACCTTGTCGCCCGGGACTGGCCCTCCGAGCACCGTTTCGATGCCATCTTCTGCCGTAACGTGATGATCTATTTCGATCGTGAAACCCAGACCCGGGTCTTGGGACGGCTGGCCGACCGGCTCAAACCTGACGGGCTGTTGTTCGCCGGCCACTCGGAAAACGTTTCCTACCTGAGCGATCGCTTTCGCTCCCGCGGTCAGACGGTGTACTCGCTGGCATGAACGTGGCGGTGGCGCTGCTTCGCCAATCCGGCCTCAAGCTTGGCGCGTCACGGCCGATAAGCTAACCAGTAGGACTGTTGAACCAACGCCATTGCATTGTTTTCACCGTAACAGGGGCGGGTTTGGGCTATGGAAAAAATTCGCGTGCTGTGCGTTGACGATTCCGCGCTGATTCGTGATTTGATGCGCGAAATCATCAACCACCATCCCGATATGGAAGTGGTGGCGGTGGCGCCGGATCCCATTGTGGCGAGGGACCTGATCAAGCGGCATAACCCGGATGTGTTGACGCTGGATGTGGAAATGCCACGCATGGACGGACTCGACTTTCTGGAGCGCCTGATGCGTCTGCGGCCGATGCCGGTGCTGATGGTGTCGTCGTTGACTCAAGCCGGATCGGAAATCACCTTGCGTGCGTTGGAGCTGGGCGCGGTGGATTTCATCGAGAAGCCGTCATTGGGGATTCGCTCGGGCATGCTCGATTACAGCGAACTGATCGCGGAAAAAATTCGCGCCACGGCCCGCTCCCGACCTCGCCGCGTCAATGAGGCCCGGGTATCGCCGCCGAAGTTGAAGGCACCGATCATTTCCAGCGAAAAACTGGTGATTCTGGGGGCTTCCACGGGCGGAACCGAAGCGATTCGGGAAGTGCTGTCACCGCTGCCGCCAAACAGTCCGGCGATTCTGATCGCGCAACATATGCCCGGTGGGTTCACCCGATCGTTTGCCGAACGGCTCAACCGGCTCTGCACGGTGACGGTAAAGGAGGGGGAACACGGAGAGCGGGTGCTGCCCGGTCACGTGTACATCGCGCCGGGGGACGCGCACATGCTGTTGGCCCGTAGCGGGGCGAACTATGTGATTCACCTTGATCAGGGGCCGCCGGTGAATCGTCACCGGCCCTCCGTGGATGTGCTGTTCCGCTCCGCGGCGCAGCACGCCGGCCGCAACGCCATTGGCGTCTTGCTCACCGGTATGGGCAAGGACGGTGCCGGGGGACTGCTTGCCATGCGTGAAGCCGGTGCCCACACCCTGGCCCAGGATCAGGACACCTCCCTGGTGTTCGGGATGCCTCGTGAAGCCATCGCTCTGGACGCGGCGATCGAAGTGCTGCCACTGGACCAGGTGGCGCCGCGTCTGATGGCACTGGCGGCCGCTTCCGGGCGGGCTCAGCGGGTATAGACAGAACAACCTTGAAAAAAGGAAAGGCCGGCTATGATGAAATTCGTGCGAAATATCAATATCAATACGGCGGTGGCCGGGGCTCTGATTTGCTGTGCGCTTTTGATCAGCGGTCTCGCCGCCATTCGCATCCTGACCAACCAGATGGTGGATTCGTCGATCTCCACCCTCAATCAGGTCAACGTGCAGCAACTGAATCAAGTGGCCCGGGCCACAACCTTGTTGAACCAGGCCCGTATTGAAATGGATCTGGCCGCGGACTATCTGGATAACGGCATGCGGCTGGTGGCGGACAACCAGATTCAGCGGGTCAGTGGTTTCCTGGAGCGCGCCGAGCACCGGTTTCAGAATTTTCTCGATAGCCCGAAAACGGAGATGGGGGCGGCTCGCGCCGATGAGCTGGGCAGTGCTTTCCAGGAAGTGCTGCGGTTGGTGAAACTGCAATACGACTATCTGCAAAAAGCCGATTTGCGTACCTACCGTAATCTGCGCCAGGAATTGCTGACACCCAATGACAGTCTCAATGACAGTCTCACCGATTTCACCCGCTATGCGGACGAGCGCGGCCAGGAGGTCATGGGCCATTACCACCAGCAGACCACCTTGTTCTCTTACATCGGCATCGGCATGCTGGTGCTCACCGGTATCATCATGGTGCTGGTGTATCTGATGTTGCGCGGTGTGGTGGTGAAACCGCTGAGCTGGGCGGTGGAGAATCTGCAACGGATCGCCCGCGCCGATCTGTCCGAGGACATCAAAGTGCCAGGCAACAATGAAATCGGCAAGCTGTTCAGCGCCATGGCGGAGATGCAGCACAGTCTCGGTAAGATCGTCACCGAGGTGCGTGAAAGCGGCAACGCCATTTATGTTGGCGCCTCCGAGATCGCCAGCGGCAACGCGGATCTGTCTTCCCGTACCGAACAGCAGGCTGCTTCCCTGGAAGAGACCGCCACCAGCATGGAACAGCTCACCGCCACGGTGAAGCAGAATGCCGATAACGCCCGGCAGGCCAGCGGCCTGGCCAACGACGCCTCCGGCACCGCCGGTCGTGGCGGTACCGTGATGGAACGGGTGATCGGTACCATGCGCGGTATTTCCGACAGCTCCCGCAAGGTGGCGGAAATCACCAGCATGATCGACTCCATTGCCTTCCAGACCAACATCCTCGCGCTGAACGCCTCGGTGGAGGCGGCGCGCGCCGGTGAACAGGGGCGTGGTTTCGCGGTGGTGGCCGGTGAAGTGCGCAACCTGGCGGGCAACAGTGCCGATGCCGCCCGGCAAATCAAGGAGTTGATCGAGAGCTCCGTGTCCCAGGTGGATGAAGGCTCCCGTCTGGTGGAGGAGGCCGGGGAGACCATGCGGGAAGTGGTGGCCGCGGTGAAGCGGGTCACTGACATCATGGATGAGATCTCTTCCGCCTCACAGGAACAGAGTGGGGGTATCGAGCAGGTCAGCCAGGCGGTAACGCAAATGGATGAAGTGACCCAGCAAAACGCGTCGCTGGTGCAGGAAGCCACCGCCGCCGCCGCGTCACTGGAAGAACAGGCCCGGCGTTTGGAAAAAGCGGTGGCCATCTTCCGTCTGCGGCCGGAACAGCCGGCCTCCTTGTCACTTTGGCGCAAACCGGAGCCGGGTGATGGCCCGAAAACCTCTGGGGAGATCGAGGGTGACGACGACAGCAGTACCAAGGCGGAAAAGTCGGTAACGGCGGAAGAAAAAATGAAAAAGGTGGTGCCGCGCCGCGAAGCGGTGACCACCGAGGATGACTGGGAAGAGTTCTGACCGGAATCAAGTAGCGGAGAGCACAATCGTGGACAAGAACATGAGTATTCTGGTGGTGGATGATTTTCCCACCATGCGCCGCATCATCCGCAGCCTGCTCAAGGAGCTGGGATTCGGCAATGTGGATGAAGCGGAGGATGGTCAGGAAGCCCTGACCAAGTTGCGTGGAGGTGGCTTTCAGTTCGTGGTGTCGGATTGGAACATGCCCAACCTGGACGGTCTGGAAATGCTCAAGCAGATTCGCGCCGACGGCGATCTGAACCACTTGCCGGTGTTGATGGTGACCGCGGAGGCGAAGAAGGAAAACATCATCGCCGCGGCCCAGGCCGGAGCCAACGGTTACATCGTCAAACCCTTTACCGCCGTCACGCTGGAAGAAAAGCTCAACAAGATCTTCGAGAAACTTGGCGCATAACCCGTTACAAGCAGCATCCGGGAATGGTGGTGGCACACCGCCGGCCAGGGCCGGCAGGATGCCAGACCTCCCGAGGCAGGAGAAAGCAGCATGAGCAACGAGGCCGGGCATATCAGCGAAGGGGCAGCCGGATCCGACGATCTGGTCCAGCGTATTGGCCAGCTTACCCGCATGTTGCGCGACAGCATGCGCGAACTGGGTCTGGATAAGGAAGTGGTCAAGGCGGCGGAGGCGATTCCCGATGCCCGGGCCCGCTTGAACTACGTGGCCACCATGACCGAGCAGGCGGCCGACAGGGCGCTGAACGCCATTGATCGCGCACAGCCACTGCAGAATCAGATGGCCGCCCGTGCCGGTGATCTGGATCAGCGCTGGCAAACCTGGTTCCAGGAACCCAAGGAACTGGACCAGGCCCGCGACCTGGTCAACGACACGCGAGCGTTTTTCGGCGAGGTGCCGGACCTGGCTCAGGCCACCAACAAGGAACTGTTGGAAATCATGATGGCTCAGGACTTCCAGGATCTCACCGGCCAGGTGATCAAGAAGATGATGGAAGTGATCCAGGAGGTGGAGCGGCAGTTGCTGCAAGTGCTGCTGGATAACGTTCCGGAAGGCCGGGAGCGTGATGACATGCAGCGTCGCCGCGACGAATCCCTGATCAATGGGCCGCAGATCGACGCCGCCAAGGAAGACGTGGTCAGCAGCCAGGATCAGGTGGATTCCCTGCTGGATGAGCTGGGGTTCTGAGGAATCTGCTTTCTGGCTTTGCCCTCTGTGGGAGCTCGCCTGCAAGCTCCCACAGAGGCTCCGTAGCGCTCTCTGTGGGAAGCGGGCTTGCTCGCGATTCTTTCGAATAACCCCCATTCCCTGCCTCTAATCCACCGTTAGCCGTGCCGCCGCTTTGCCGACAATGATGGGCCGAATACCCAGCCCTCCTTGACGGTGCCATGGCGGACGATACCCAGGACCAGGAAAAGACCGAACCGGCCACTCCCCGACGATTGGAACAGGCGCGGGAAGAAGGCCAGGTGCCGCGTTCGCGGGAGCTGGCTACCTTTCTGTTGTTGTTCGCCGGGGTCGGGGGCCTGTGGGTCATGTCCGGCCCGTTGTTCGGCCAGCTCGGGCTGGTGATGGAGCAGTCCTTCCTGTTTGAGCGTCGCCAGGCGCTGGATACCGGCCCGATGCTCGGCCACGCGGCGGATCTGGGGGTGCGAACCCTGGTGGCGCTGGTACCGCTGTTCCTGACGCTGCTGGTAGTGGCGTTGGTGGCGCCGATGCTCACTGGCGGCTGGTCCATGAGCGCCAAGGCGCTGCAACCGAAATTCTCCAAACTCAATCCGATCGCGGGCCTGAAACGCATGTTTTCCAGCCAGGCGCTGGCGGAGCTGGCCAAGGCGTTGGCCAAATCGATATTGGTGGGAGGCGTGGCGGTGTTTTTCCTGTTACGCCACAAAGGAGAATTCATGGCGTTGATGGAGCAGCCGTTACGTCTGGCGATGACCAATGCGCTGACGCTGGCCGCTTCCGCCAGTGGTTTGATGGTGCTGACGCTGCTGGTGGCCGTGCTGATCGATGTGCCTTACCAGCTCTGGAGTCACGCCAAGAAGCTGCGTATGAGCAAGGAAGAGATCAAACGCGAACACAAGGAAAGCGAGGGGGATCCGCAACTCAAGGCGCGTATCCGTTCGCAGCAGCAGAGCGTGGCGCGCCAGCGCATGATGAGCAAGGTGCCCGAGGCGGACGTGATCGTCACCAACCCCAGCCATTTCGCCGTGGCCCTGCGTTACCAGGAAGGCCTCATGTCCGCGCCGCGGGTGGTGGCCAAAGGGGCGGATCAGGTAGCGGCGCGCATTCGCGCTTTGGGCGAGGAACACCGGGTGCCGTTGCTGGAAGCGCCGCCGTTGGCGCGTGCCCTGTATCGTCACGTGGATCTGGACCAGGAAATCCCCGCCGCTTTGTACACCGCCGTGGCGGAGGTGTTGGTCTGGGCGTTCCGTCTCAAGAGTGCCCGCGGCAGTGGTGAAGCGTCTCCGGAGCCACCACGGGATTTGCCGGTGCCGGATGAGCTGGCGGTGCCCGCCGCCGATCAAGGGAGCGTGTCATGATCGGATCGCTGCTGGGAACGGGAGGCCGTTTATCGGTGAAGAACGTGCCGATGAAGATCATGGCCGGTCCGGTATTGATCCTGCTGGTCATGTCCATGCTGATCCTGCCGCTGCCGCCGTTCGCGCTGGATCTGTTCTTTACCTTCAATATCGCCCTGGCGGTGATGGTGCTGCTGGTCAGCATGTTCACCCTCAACTCCCTGGACTTCTCCGCCTTTCCATCGGTGCTGCTGTTCACCACCCTGATGCGGTTGTCGCTGAACGTGGCCTCCACCCGGGTGGTGTTGATGGATGGACACGAGGGTGGCGACGCCGCCGGTAAGGTGATCGAGGCGTTCGGTCAGTTTCTGGTGGGCGGCAACTTCGCCGTTGGCCTGGTGGTGTTTCTGATCCTGGTGGTGATCAACTTCGTGGTGATCACCAAAGGCGCCGGGCGCATCGCCGAGGTGGGCGCGCGCTTCACCCTCGACGCCATGCCTGGCAAACAAATGGCCATCGATGCCGACCTCAACGCCGGTCTGATCGGTGAGGAGGAAGCCCGCCGCCGCCGTGCCGATGTGGCCAAGGAAGCGGATTTTTACGGTTCCATGGACGGTGCCAGCAAGTTCGTTCGCGGCGACGCCGTGGCCGGGCTGGTGATCATGGTGGTGAACGTGCTCGGCGGTTTGTTGATCGGCATGCTGCAGCACGACATGAGCTTCGCCGAAGCGGGCCGCACCTATGCGCTGCTGACCATCGGTGACGGCCTGGTGGCACAGATTCCGGCGCTGGTGATCTCCACCGCCGCCGGTGTCACCGTGTCGCGGGTTAACACCGATCAGGATATCGGCGAGCAGATCATCGACCAGTTGCTGGTCAATCCCAAGGTAATGTTCCTGGCCGCCGGCGTGATGGGGCTGCTGGGGCTGGTGCCGGGGATGCCGAACTTGGTGTTCCTGTTGTTCACTCTGGCGCTGGGGGGGCTTGCCTGGTATCTGATCCGGCGGCGCGACCGCAACCTGGCGGAACAACACATCGAGGCCGCGGCGGCGCCGGAGCCGGAAGCGCCGGAGGCTACCTGGGACGATGTGCGGCTGATCGATACCCTTGGTCTGGAAGTGGGGCACCGTCTGATCCCGCTGGTGGATCATCGGCAACACGGTGAGTTGCTCGGCCGCATCAAGAGCGTGCGCAAGAAGTTCGCTCAGGAGGTGGGCTTTTTGCCGCCGGTGGTGCACATCCGCGACAACCTGGAGTTGGATGCCAACAGCTATGTGATCACCCTCAAGGGGGCGGAAGTGGGACGCGGCCAGGCTTTCCCCGGCCAGTGGCTGGCCATCGATCCCGGTCAGGTATCCGGCACCCTGGAAGGACGCGCCACCCACGACCCGGCCTTCGGCCTGCCGGCGGTATGGATCGACGAATCCCAGCGGGAACGGGCCCAGGTGTACGGCTACACGGTGGTGGACGCCGGCACCGTGGTGGCCACTCACTTCAATCATCTGTTGCACCGTTACGGCGCGGAAATGCTGGGGCGCAAGGAAGTTCAGCAGTTGCTGGACAAACTGGGCGAAGAGCAGAAGGCGCTGGTGGAAGAGGTGGTGCCCAAGGCCGTGTCGCTGACCACGCTGCAACGCATTCTGCAAAACCTGCTGGACGAGGACGTGCCGATCCGCGATCTGGGCACCATCCTCGATGCCCTGGCCGAGCCGGGCAATGCTCAGACCGATGCGGAAGAACTGACCGCCCGGGTACGCGTGGCCCTGGGCCGGGCGATTACCGATCGGTGGTTCCCCGCCACCGGTGAGCTGACGGTGATTGGCCTCGACGCCGGTCTCGAACAGGTGCTCGAACAAGCGCTCAACGGCGGTGGTGCGCTGGAGCCCGGTCTGGCGGATACGCTGATGAAGCAGGCCGGCGCCGCCCTGGAGCGGCAGGAGAATGCTGGCTTGCCGCCGGTGCTGGTGGTGGTGCCGGCCTTGCGTGGCCTGCTGGCCCGTTTCCTGCGCCGCCGCCTGCGTCACCTTGTGGTGCTGTCCCAGGCGGAAATCCCCGATGACCGTACCTTGCGCGTCACCGAACTGATCGGAATGCAGCCATGAACACCGATGAAGGAAGAGGGCCATGAGTGTCCATCGTTTTGTCGCACCGACGCAGCGCGAGGCCATGCGCCGGGTCCGCGAGGCCCTGGGCGACGATGCCCTGATCGTGGCCAACCGCCCGGTGCCCGGTGGCGTGGAGCTGGTCGCCCTGCGCGAGGGGGAAGATGCCCCCGGGTCCCCGCCTTCCGGCGAGGCCTTGCCGATGGCGGAAGGTGACGCCGATGTCAGCCGGTTATTGCTGAAGGAAGTGGAAACGCTGCGGGCACTGTTGCGGCGTCGGGAGCGTGGTGAGGGCGCCAATAATTCGCCGTTGGCGGCGACGCTCCGTGGCGCTGGTTTCAGTGCCGCCCTGATCAGCGATGTGCTGGCGGGGCTGCCGGAGGAAGCCGGTGAGGGCGATGCCGCCCGGGCCTGGGTGGAACAACAACTGGCGCACCGCCTCAATGCCCAGGCGCGGCCCTGGGACAAATTGGCCGAAGGCGGTGTCCTGGCGTTGGTGGGGCCCACCGGCGTGGGCAAAACCACCACCGCCGGCAAGCTGGCGTCGCACTACGCCATGCGCTGGGGGGCGGATCAGGTGGCTCTGGTCAGCGCCGATGGCTACCGGGTGGCGGCCCGGGACCAATTGCGTGTCTACGCGGAACTGCTCGGCGTGGATCTGCATCTGCTGTCACCGGGGCGCACGCTGGCCTCGTTGGCGGGAGTCTTGAACGACAAGCGTCTGGTGATCATCGACACGGTGGGGCTGGGACAGCGCGATGAACGTCTGGCGGAAGGGTTCGCGCCTCTGGTGGGCGGCGCGCGCAGCACCCGGGCCGTGCTGTTGCTGAACGCGGCCAGTCAGGCGGAGACCCTGGACGAGGTCAGCACTCACTATCGCCGTGCCGCGCGGCAAGCCGGGATGACGCTGGACGATGTCATCATCACCAAGAGTGATGAAGCGGCCCGTCTGGCGCCGTTGCTGGACGTGGTGATCGGTCAGGGACTGCGGCCCTGGTTCCAATGTGATGGCCAACGGGTGCCGGAAGATCTGGCTCCTCTGGACGGTGTCGAACTGGTCCGGCAAGCCTTGAATCAGGGCGATTGCCGGACCGGCGGCGCGCTGCCGTTTAATCCACTGGCCCAGACCGGCACCCTGGTGAATACCCTCGCCGACCTGCGTCGCGACGTGCCCGGCTTCTCCTGGCTGGAACGGGCACTGGCGGGGCAATGGCAGAGGCAGCCGCCGCTGCCGCGGGGCGACGAGACCGGCTGGCTGTTCTGGCCGGCGGCGCGGGATGAGGCTGCCCTGGTGCTGGGCAAGGAGGGCGAGGCCTGGCCGCTGTGGCCGCCGGAGGAGGCTTCCCGCATTCGCTGTTTGCAATGGTGCCGCCGCCATTACCCGTCACTGATGCCGGTGCTCTCCGGTGTGCCGCAAGCCACCGTCTGGCGGTGGCTGGATCGTCAGGCGATAGACTGGATGGCGAGGGTACAGGCACAGGCGCGGGTGCGTTATCGGGGAGACATCCAGCCATTGTGGGCGCTGCGCGAACAGGCACCGGAACTGGGGGAGGCATTGTTGCGGCAGAAAGGGCGCACGTTGCGGGTCAGCCTGCGCGCCTTGCCGGTGGCGGCGGCTTCCGGCCGTCGTTACAGCGGCCTGGTGCGTGCCTGGTTCCTGCAAGCGCGGGATCCTGACACGGATCGGGTGCGTGGCTGGCGTTATGCCTTGCTGCCCATTGATTGGGACCTGTCGCGGGCGCGACCGCATTTGCTGGCGTTGTGGCGGGGGCAGGCGGTGGCCGGGCTCAGCCAGCGGGCCATGCGGGAGCTGCCGGCGGGCGCCGCCTTGTCACCGGGCGATTCTTCACCTTCCTCTTCCCGCTACGCGTCTTATCGTTCCGCCGCCGCCGGACTGGCGGCCCTGGCCTGCCGTCTCGACGAGGAGCAGAGCGACTGGGCGGTGGCCACTCGCGGCCGGGTCCTGGGCCTGCTCGGGCCACGCCGCCGGCGCACCCCGGAACGGCTGCTGACGGCGCTGCTGCATGTGATCCGCACCCACGACGCTCTGCGTCTGATGAGGGCGTCATGACCGCCGTGCCCGGTGTGGATCAAGCCGCCGGACTGCGGGCCTGGGCCGCCACGCGCGGCCAAAGTGTCGCGCCGACCCTGGTGGTGGTGGGCGATCCGCTGCCCGCCCAGGCCGGACGGCGGGCCCGGGCGGTGCTGGAGTACTGGGCGGACCGCGGCTGGCGTTGGGTCGGTGTGGCACAGGACTGGCGCATCGTGCCGCTGTCTCCAGCTTTGCCGGTGCCGGCCAGTGCCCGGCGCGAACCCCGTTGGGCGCTGTGGGTGGAGCCGGACGGCGCCGGTTTGCGCCGGGCGCTGAGTTGTCTGGAATCGGTGCGGCGTCAGCAAGGACCGCGGCGCTTGCTGGCGCTGCACCCGCCCCGGCTGCAACGGCGCGGCCTGCTGGACAACCTGCAACAGGCGGCCTGGCGTTTTCTCGACACCGATCTGGTGGTGCTGGCGCCATGACAGTGCTGCGCGGGCTGCTGTGGATGAGCCTGCTGTGGCCCTGGCTGGCACCGGCGGCGCCGGGCAGCTGGAGTGCCGAGGCGCCTCCGGTGCGGGTGGCGGTGCCGGGACGGGTCTATCACAGCGAGGAACTGCTGCCACCCGGCGACGCCGCTTCGCGGGGCAATTACATCCAGAAAGTACGCTGGCGCTACAGCACGCCACCAGGGCGTTCGTTGCGGGCCTGGTTATGCCAGGGCGAACGCTGCCTGCGTTTGTCCGGCAATCGGGGCATCAGCGAAGCGCTCCAGGGACCGGCTTGGTCGCCGCTGTCGTTCCGTTTCCAACTGCCCGACGGTGAACGCCGCGCGGTGACGGTCACCGACATTCAGGTTCTGGTCAATTATTGATCTCAACCCCATCGTGGTCCTTTCCGGTATGGAGAGGGCCAATGCTGTCCCACAGTTCGCCAGCACGCTTACACGCAACACGCTTGCACGCCAGCACGCCAGCACGCCAGCACGCC
>NZ_ARXS01000028.1 GCF_025532145.1 Alloalcanivorax balearicus MACL04
CGCTTCGGCGACGTGCCGGCGGAGATCGAAACCAGACTGAACGGCGTCAACCGGGAGCAGCTGGAAGACTGGATCGACCGCGTTTATGAAGTAGAGACCATGGAGGCGGTGTTCGACTAGGACCACCCTGCATTCACACCCCCTGTAGGAGCCTGCCTGCAGGCGAATTCTTTTCTCCTCCCCAAGAAAACCTTCGCCAGCAAGGCTGGCTCCCACAGCGGCTTCGTAGCCCACTCCCTCCCTGTGAGAAGCTGCCTAGGCAGCGAATCAACACGCCGGGCAGGACCTGATACGAATGGTCCTTTATAAAACAGGCTTACAAATAAGAGCGGCATTCTCTTTTATAATTTTCTTTATTCGCTTCAATGGGTTGCTCTGTTTTTCCTGCTATATCATAGTCTACTTTTTCGGGGATGGTGGCCCACTGCGGAACAAGTCAGGAATGACGTCGATACTTACAATGCTTTGGCCAAAAGCTGACGTCCTTTTCCGCTTTGACTGACAGACCTGCCCGCCGTCCGTGGTCATACTCTTCTCTGTTTTTGGGAGAGGGATATGACGGATCACGATACCAGTTACAAGTTTTTGTTCGCGCACGCCGAAATGGTGCGCGATTTATTGCTGGGGTTCATGGAAAGCGGCTGGGTGAGGAACCTGGATCTGGCCTCCCTGGAGAAGGTAAGCGATGGCTATGTTAGCGACGATCTACGTGCCCGGCATAATGATGCTCTTTGGCGGATACGTTGGAAGCGGGAATGGGTATACCTCTATTTGATGCTGGAGTTTCAGTCCAAGGTGGATCACTACATGCCGTTGCGGATCCTGACGTACACCGGGCTGTTGTATCAGGATTTGCTTCGCAGTGAGGCCCTGGAGGAAACGGGGCGCTTGCCCCCGGTACTACCCATCGTGTTGTACAACGGCCGGAAGCCCTGGCGTGCTTCCACCGATCTGAGTGATTTGATCCAGCAGGTTCCTGAGGCACTGAAGCCCTATCAGGTCCGGCAAAAGTTCTTGCTATTGGATCTGGGAATACAGGTAGGCGAGGGGGCATTGCGTGAAAGAAATCTGGTCGCCGCGGTATTCGCGATAGAAACCAGCGAGACTTGGCGGGACATGTTGCGGGCTTCCTTGTGTCTCGTAAACTGGCTGGAAGGAGCAGGGCAAGCCCACCTGCAGCAAGGTGTTTTGGAATGGTTGCGTCGGCGGGGCCCACGCCTGGACTCGCAGGTGCCCTGGCAGGAAATTCACACTTTAAGGGAGGCTCATAGCATGTTGGAAGACAGAGTGCGGGTGTGGAAAGCCCAGTTTCGTCGCGAGGGGTTGCTGGCCGGACGTGAAGAAGGCTCCACCACCGAAGCCCGAAACATCCTGCTGCGCCAGTTACGGCGCCGCTTCGGTGAAGTGCCGGCGGAGATCGAAACCAGGCTGAACGGCGCCAGCCGAGAGCAGCTGGAAGACTGGATCGAGCGCGTTTATGAGGTAGAGACGGTAGCGGCGGGTTTCGACTAGCACCACCCTGTATTCATACCCCTGTGGGAGCCTGCCTGCAGGCGAATTCTTCTCTCTTCCCCAAACCTTCGCCAGCAAGGCTAGCTCCCACAGCGGCTTCGTAGTCCCCCCTGTGGGAAGCTGCCTAGGCAGCGAATCGGTACGCCAGGAAAGACCTGATTCGAATGACGCGAACCTTTCTTACACTCACTGTCCTTTCCCACTGACAGGCCTTTCCGTTTCGGCTGACAGACCGCGCCTGTTTCTCACTGTCATAGTATTGTCCTGCCAGGGGAGGGGATATGACAGATCACGATACCAGCTACAAGTTTTTATTCGCACACGCAGAGATGGTGCGGGACCTATTGCTGGGATTCATGGAGGGGAGCTGGGTGCGGGAGCTTGATTTTGTCTCTCTTGAGAAAGTCAGTGATGGCTATGTCAGCGACGACTTGCGTGCCCGGCATAACGACGCCTTATGGCGGGTGCGCTGGAAGCGGGAGTGGCTGTATATCTATCTGATGCTGGAATTTCAATCCAAGGAAGACCGTTACATGCCCGTCCGGATTCAGACATACCTTGGACTGTTGTATCAGGATCTGATTCGGCGAGGGGAACTGGAAGTGGATGGGCGCCTGCCCGCGGTTCTGCCCATTGTGTTGTACAGCGGTCGACGGCGCTGGCGTGCCGCCACGGATCTTAATGATCTGATCCAGGAGTCACCGGAAGCATTGCACCCCTATCTGCCCAGGCAGCGTTTTTTCCTGGTTGACCAGGGGCTTTATGCAGACAAGGGTAATCTGAGAGAAAGAAACCTGGTTGCCGCGGTGTTCGCGCTTGAAAACGGGGCAACATCAAGAGACATGCTGCGCGTCATTGCGCGTTTGGTGGACTGGTTGAAGGATCCAGAGCAACAATACCTGGAGCAAGGTATTCTGGAATGGTTACGTCGCCGTGGGCCAAGCCTGGACTCCCAGGTGCCCTGGCAAGCGGTCCATAATTTAAGGGAGGCACACAGTATGCTTGAGGACAGAGTACGGGAATGGAAGGCTCAGTTTTGGCGTGAAGGCCTCGAGGCCGGCATGAAGAAAGGCCGAAGGCAAGGGCTGCAAAAAGGTCGTCAGGAAGGTCGCCAGGAAGGCTCCACCACCGAAGCCCGAAACATCCTGCTGCGCCAGCTACGGCGCCGCTTCGGCGAAGTGCCGGCGGAGATCGAAACCAGGCTGAACAGCGCCAGCCGGGAACAGCTGGAAGATTGGATCGACCGCGTTTACGAAGTGGAGACAGTGGCGGCGGTTTTCGACTAGCACCACCCTGTATTCACACCCCCTGTAGGAGCCTGCCTGCAGGCGAATTCTTTTCTCCTCCCCAAGAGAACCCTTCGCCAGCAAGGCTAGCTCCCACAGCGGCTTCGTAGCTCCTGTGGGAAGCTGCCTAGGCAGCGAATCGACGCACCCCATCAACCGACCAGACAACGCGATCCTACCTCCGATTCCTCTTCCCAACACAGACAGCCACCTTTCTCTCTGGTTTCGGTAGACGTTTCCCCAGAAGTGTTTCCTTTTCCCCCTTTTATTATTGTCCCCTTTTTATTTTCTGAATTTTTCTCTCAAAAAAAGCATCGTTTTTTCGTGAGCGACACCGTCTCTTATCCAAAAAAGGTTCCAGGTACATTTTCTGTAAGCCGCATGGTTGCTGGGTTTGTGTTTTTGAAAAAAGAAAAAGTGCTTAAGGGGACAGGTAATCTATTGTTTTGCTGTTGTGAATCTATTTATCTGGTTCGTGCCGAAGGGTGAACAACCCTCGGGGGCAGTCAGCGGCATCCCGCCGTTGGCTGAAGGGGACAGGCCAGGGAGGCAGTCGACCTGTCCAGATTGGATAAAAGAAATGAAACACGGCTAACCAATAAATGGAGGAACTAGCCATGAGTACCAAAATCTTGAAAACGAGTATGCTGGCTTTGGCTGGCGCAGTGGCTCTGGCAGCAGCAGGTAGTGCGAGTGCTATGTCACCGCCGTATGCGATGTGTACGTTTAAAGGGGAAACCCAGCTGACCTCCGGTGTGGGGGCTACCAGCTGCTGGCTAACGTTGGCTGCGAAAGTCAATTGTGATGGGGACGTTGAAATTGTCGCCGCCGGCCCTGTGGAGGGGGATGCGACGTGTACCGATATCTTCGTCGGGAATTTCCCTTGGTTTGGCACCACTGCAGGGATCATTGCTGGAGGGACGATCAATACGGATTTTGTCGCTACGGGTAACCCTTCAGTGATTCATGTCTCCGGTCTTCCTCTTGCTGGAGGTACATTGACAGGAGTGGGGCCTGCAACATCAACAATGGGGGTGGCTTGCGACGCCGGTTCAACGGTGACCGTGCCCACCGTGGTACCGGTAAATGGGATGTTTTCGGGACCGCCGACCGCTGCGTTTCAGGCGAATGGTTTGCAAAATCTCGGATGTTCTCTGGTGTTATAAGCCATTAAGAACTGTATAAAAAAATAAAGACATACAGTCATATTATGCCCCCACTATGTGGGGGCATTTTTGTGGATGGGAAAGGCGTGAGGGCTTGCCTTAAACCATATGGATGGCGAGGCTACGTAATCTGTGAGGAATCATACGGCAGTGATGGTAATCGGCAGCGCGAGCGATGGTGGAGTTTTGCCTTTTTTATTCTATTGGTTTTCCGAGTTTCACATCTGAAGGTGGTTTTGATGAGTCGGTACCGCGCGCGGTTATGGCTGACGTCATCTATGTCGATGGAGAGAATCCTACAGCGTCAGAACTGATTTCGAGTCGCCGTCTAAGAAATAGGATACCTACGATGGCGTTTTGAAGAAGGGGGGCTTTAATGCCCCCCTTCTGATTTGCCCTGACAAGTACATAAGGTATTTTGTTTGCTAAACTTTTATAAAAAATTTAGTTACTTGATTGATTCAGAGATATAGCGGATGTGGGTTCCTCCCGCCGGGACAATTAAATCTGCCGACAGCGCTGGAGCGTTTACCCTTTGTTCTATCACTAGGTCACTCAGGTTCCATTGCTCCGCTATCATTCGACCATCATCCAAAAAGGATATAGGCCCGCTTAAAGACATCTCTACAGGATAACTGTATAGGTTATGGTGTGCAGTTGATAGTAGCCTCTTTCTTTCCACTATATCAGTGACCAGATAGGGAGCGTCCATATAGAGAGGCACTGATGCATTTAACTCTGGGCCGTCGAGGCCTTCTTCAATCAAGGCTTCGATTGGAGCGCCATCTACGTACCGCATCCGCATTAGCTGATAGCCTGTATTCGCCACATTTTCACCTCGAGCCCCTCTGAGTGGCCCTTTCATAAAGGTGCGGAAGGATGTTGTGACCATGTGCCCAGGATGGATTAACACTTTGACACCATTAGCTACAGGGTCATTTGATACTTCGGCGAACAGGGCCCCGTTTAAATAAGTGAACTTATCCCTGGGACACTCGGCAGGAACGCCTTGGTAGCATGTGCGTTTTTGTTCAAAGCCGGGGAAGAACTCAAGCTCCCCGGCTACATCACAGCCTGTCTGATCTGCATAGGGCTCATAGGCCGCATAACCGCAGCCAACTAATAGGCCGGACATAGCGGCGATGTCGGCGGGATTGACTCCGGGGCCTGCTGCTCCGTTAATCGAATAGCCTTTTTCAGCCACTTCTTCAAGGCTACGGTCCCCCATGTCTCGACTCAGAATTTTAGCACTATTCGGTGGTGGCTTAACGCCGTTCGGGTCCATAGGCACGCCATTCCGGTCTACCAAATCTGCGGTGGTAGGGTCTGGCTGCCAAATGATAAGGTCGGTTTCATTCACGGTATAGCTAGGCAGTCGTAGTTGATTGTAACTGCTACTGCCCGCCACAATTCTCAACCCAGTGCTGGGAAAGGTGTAGATTGGGGGAGGGCCCATAACTTCCGGGGAGCTATCGTTGACGAGATTAGCATTGGCGTCCATTGAATCCGCTAGACGTAGTAGCTGAAGTACTGACTGACTTCCTGGGGTGCCTCGGAAATATTGTACTAAGTCAGGGCCGCCGCCTGTCAGGGATGGTGACTTTTCTTCCCAAATGAAGTGCGGGAGATATCGAATACCTAGATTTGGATTAAAAGAGTCAGGCACATCATGAATAGATATTTCCGCCAGCAACTGGGTTTGCAGTGGCAGACCCTCTTCGGAACACACCATGGTACTTATATCACACAGAGCCCCTGGATTATTCTCGGCTTCATTTTCTGAAGGGGTATCTATATCGCCATTGGAGGCCACTTCATAACGGTAGAGCACGCCCTTCTTCCAAGGAGTTGAAGGGGTGAAACGCAAGATGTCCTCGGTTAGGGAGAGAGTCCCCTCAACATCCGTTATGATCTGATCCTCCGTATCAATCTCAAACACCTTAAAAGTGCGTCCAATTTCAATGCTGGCAGCGTCTATCGTCTTACTAAATACTACGATAATTGGACGATTTGCAGGCATATCAGATACTGGAATAAAGTCGTCAAAAGGCAGTGGCTCCAGATCTCCGGGGCCGGAATGGGGCTGAATACCACCTTTACAACGTCCACTGATACCTGCTGCTAGATCCTGGTCAGCGGTCTCCATCGCACAAGGAAAGCCTGGATAGACCGCCAATAGAAATGGGGACTTTCTGTCTAGAGGTTTGTCTATATCTTCCGCGAGAACCTGCCAGGGATCATCGGGGGTGCCGCTCCGTTTTCTATATAAGTCCCTTTTCTGGGCTCGAGTTCTCAATGAAAAAACCTCATCAAAACTCCCAACCCAAGGCTCCCCCCGCAAATCCATAATCCCCGGATCAAGACTGACCTGGTAGGACAGAGAAGGCCCGGTCTCGGTGGGATGCTCCAGCGGATCAACCGGTTTGATCACGATTGCCGCGCCGTCCACGGTGACCTTGCTGTCCACTTCGGTTTGTACACCACCTTCATTCTTATAGAGGTGCACTTTGCCGGTTACGGATTGGCGGTCCAGCGGGCGGGTGAAATTCAATACGATGGGGTCGGTGGGTTTGAACATGGCGGTCTTGTCCAAACCGGTCTGCCCATCCACGCCCAAGGTCCAGCTCTGAAACTCCAACGGCGTGGTGTCCGGCACCGGCGCGGGGGCATTGAGCTGATCCTTATAGGACTCCAGCTGGAAGCTGAGCATGCCGTGGGCGAATTCCTGGCCGAGCACGTCCGGCTCCACCACGCTGACCGCGTCGATTTTCAGCACGCCTTCCTGCGGGTCCACTTCGCCCACGCCGATCAGTTCGATGTGCAGCATGTCCTGAGTGAAGCCGCCGTTGGCGCGGGCTTCATCGGTGGTGATGGCCACATCCATGAACAGCCGCACGATGCGCAGGGCGTCGGCGCGGTTGTGGGTGTCGTAGGGGTTGGGCACCAGGTAGCCGGTGGCGTCGCTGAGGAAGTGCATTTTCACTTCGCCGGATTCAAAGCCGGCGGGCACTTCGCCGCCGATCAGCACGTCCAGGCTGGTGCCGCTGAGGATGGTATCAGCGGGGATGCGCACCGGGGTGACATCCGTATAGACGGTGACGTCGCCCAGCTCCGCGCGCACGTCGCCGCTGGCCTGGGTGACGTTGTCCTGGCCGAGCAGGGTGGCGTTCACCGGCACTTCGTTCACCGGTTTGCCGGTGAGCGGGGAGGTGCGGGTGCGGTTTTCCGAGTCGGTGATGCGCTGTACCAGGATGGCCGGCTCGCCACGCGGTGATGAGTCTTGCGGGGTGACGGTGAGTTCGTGGCCACCAAATGTATTGCCGAAGGTGCTGGCCAGGCCGTCGCCCAGGGTGAGGGTGTAGGTCTCTCCCGGGGTGAGGTGCTCGGGCGCGGGGTCCAGGGTCATGTAGGGCCCTTCGGTGAGCAGGCGGGCTTCCACCAGCTCACCGCTGCCGTTCACCAGGGCCACGGTGTCCGCCGGCGTGGTCCCGTCGCCCGGGTTGAGGCCGTAGCGGGCGCTGGTGGGGTCGATGGGCTGAGTGAACTGGAAACGGAAAGTAGAAAAGTCCATCACCGGTTCTTCGACGTCACCGCTGGGGATGGCGCGGGTGAGGGTGAAGTCGTCGTCGGCCACCACCAGGGATTTCGGGCCCCGTTGCAGCGCGCGGGTGGTGAAGTGGATATCCTGGTTCGGTGCCTTGCCCACGCTCAGTTGCACGCCACGCAGGGTCACGGTGTACTCGGTGAGCGGTTGCAGTTTCTCCGTGGGTGTCAGCAGGATACTGCGGCCATCGGCTTCCACTTTGCTGTAGGTGACGGGGACGATGTCCCCATCGGCGCCCCCAAGGCGCAGTTTGATATTGTTTTCAGCGGCGGCCAGCTCGATGTCGCTAGTGAAGCGCAATACCACCGGAGCGGGGATTGCCACTTCACTTTGGCCGTCGTCCGGATAGGCGTAGAGCAGGCTTTGCCGCTGGGCGTCGTTGGCGTCATTGCCGGGCATGCTGGAGCCGTCACTGCCGCCACAGGCGGTGAGGACGGTGGCGCAGGCGGTTATGAACAAGGTCCCGTAGAGGGTCCGGTTAAAGGTTCCGCGAATCATAAGGTTCTCCCCCCTTAAAACTGCATGCTGATGGAGGCGGCGAAGACATTGACGTGACCGTCGGTCTTGACGCGGTCATTTTTGCCGGTCTGGTCGGAGATCAAACGGAAGTCCCGCTCGCCGATGGCGTGGTACTGGTAGGCCAGGTCGAAGCGCACCGGGTGGGCG
The DNA here is from genome assembly GCF_025532145.1 of Alloalcanivorax balearicus MACL04. Taxonomy (GTDB): domain Bacteria; phylum Pseudomonadota; class Gammaproteobacteria; order Pseudomonadales; family Alcanivoracaceae; genus Alloalcanivorax; species Alloalcanivorax balearicus. Next base: position 8,235 of record NZ_ARXS01000028.1, read on the forward strand.
AAGCCGTAGACGCGCTGGGCGGTGGCGTGGAAGCCCAGGCCGAAGATGGTGCGGCGGGCGTCCAGATAGTTGATCTCTTTGTTGACGCCGGTTTCCAGCGGCGACTCCTGATAGGCGATCCCCCCGGAGAAGCCGATACCGGGCTCGAACTCGTACTCCACGCCAATGCGGGGAATAAAGGTGTCACGGAACTGCAGATCCCCCACGTCCTTGATGTCGTCGTGGCCGGCGGTGAGTTTGTCTTCCAGCTTGGACCATTCCTGGAACTCGTGGGCCACGCCGGTGCGCCATTTACCTTTTTTGACCTGACTGCCGAACACATAGGTGTTGGGCTGGTAGGAGTCGATGGTGCTCAGGTTAATAAACAGACCGGGCTCGGGGATGGTGCCGGGAATGATGGTGTTGGCGTCGACGCTGACGCGCGCGTAGGAGTAGCCGCGGAAGGCGAAGGCGGTCTCCACGCCGTTGTACCAGCAGTCGGCGTCGGGGCAGAAGGTCTCCTTCCAGTCCAGGCTCATGCTGAGGATGGGCCGCAGTACCGGTTTGGCGGTGACGTCGAGGGTCTCGTACTGGGTGTTGCCGGAGAGGTCGGTGTGGGCGACCAGCTTGGCGTCGGAGTGCAGGGTGACGCGGGTGGCGAAGCCGATGGCGAGGCCGCGCCAGATGTTGGTGCCGATGCCGAGGGACAGGAACAGCGGCTCACGGCCGTGATTGAAGTACTGGCCGTAGGGGGCGGTTTGCGAGGTGAAGGCCATCAGTTCCTGGGAGTACTTCTCGGAGCCGAGCAAGAGGCCGAGGACCACGGACTGTCCGAGTTCGGTGATGCCGGAGAGATCGGTACGTAATCCGAGCAGGATTTGCTGGGTGGGATCGTCCTGGACCTTGTACTTGCCGTGCTGCTGGCTGTCGGCCTTGAGGTTGGGATCGGCGTGCATGAGTCCGGCGGTCATTTCGCCACGGGTGTCGCGGGCGAGAAAGGCCGGGTTGTAGTAGGTGGTGGAGACCTGGGTGTTGAACATGGAGAGGGCCTGGACGGTGGCGACGTCACTGGGCAGGACACCGTAGGTGGTGGCGATGTTACCCATGTTCGCGCAAGCGATCGCCGGGGCAAGCAACAGCGCCGCGGCCCCCAGGCGCCGTGGCCCGAAGTGGGGCTTCAGTCGAGAATGGGAGATCATTTCAGGAAATCCTCCAAAGATTATTGTGGTCGTTATTGCTCTTTTTCTTTTTTGCGCTTTTTTCGCGTTTTCCTTTTTTCTTTATAAAAAAAGAGGCCGTCTTTACGATTGGCAGCCAGAGCCTAGGAGCGGTCGGCCGGCGCCCATAACCGGCGATTGAGAATGGTCGGTCACGATTTTTCTTTTTGGTTAAAAAAGTGTTTTAAAATAAGGAGTTAGGGTTATTTTTGGGAAGGCTGGAAGGCACTGAGCGAAGCGGTGAATAGGATAAGAACAAGGGATAAGTAAACAAAGTGGTGTCGTTATTCTACCGTTTGCCTGTCTTTTTCGGACAAAGAAGCGTCGCTCTGTCCTTTAATGACGAGCGACGACGGGATTATTAATGACCGGGGGAAAGTATTTTAAAAAGGGGACAGGAAAAAGGCCGGCCACCATAGACCGCCTCTGAAAAACGTCATGCCGGACTCGATCTTGTGTCATGCCGGACTTGATCCGGCATCTCCTTCTCCGAAGCCACGTGCCCTCCAGAGGGAGATCCCGGGTCAAGCCCGGGATGACGTACGGGTCAAGCCCGGGATGACGGAGCCGCTGTGGGAAGCGAGCTCGCTCGCGAATCAGGGGGCTATTCGCTGGCAAGCCAGCTTCCCACAGCGGCTTTGTAGTCGGGTCTGAAGCTAGCTCTACCAGCGAACAGAGAGGGAAGTGATCAGCGAGGTTTTACCGTCATATCAATACCCAGTGCCCTCATCACCGCCAGCGTGGTTTTGAGCGTCGGGTTGCCTTGCTGGCTGAAGGAGCGGTAAAGCTGTTCGCGGGACAGACCGGTTTGCCGGGCGATTTCCGTCATGCCTTTGGCGCGGGCTACCACGCCCAGTGCATGGGCAATGTAGCCGGCATCGCCGGTGGCGAAGGCTTCCGCCATGAAAGTGGCGATCGCGGTTGGAGAACCGAGATCTTCCGCCGGATCGTAAGGGGTTAATGCATCCACGTTTTTCTCCATTCCCGGGCCCGCCAGCGTTTGAATACATCGGTTTGTCTGATTTCCAGAACAGATTGTGGTTTATAAATCACAGGCTGGCAACATCCTTTTGAACCCGGGGCCTCGCGGCGGCTTTTGGGAACGGGCTACTGAACGTCGCGCCAGCGTTGATAATCCTCGCGGGTGACACCGAGGCCGGCAAGGCGCTGTGGCGACAATTCCCGGATATCTTCCTCCAGGTCTTCGAAGTAGGCGTTGCGGTCGTTTTCGGGGACAGCCCGGGCGGCTTCCTTGAGACGGGTGGTTAGCGCAGCGCCGGAGAGACGTTCCAGAATGATCTGGCGTAGTACATCCCGGCGTTGTGCGCGGTAGCGTACCCGTATGGTGTCCACGCCCAGCGCTTCGGCGGTGGCGTCGTATTCCTGACAGCCGCGCAGATAGGAGGCGCGGTACAGTTCGATCAGGGGGCGGGGATCGTTCAGTTCATAGACGGCCAGCATGGCGGACGCGTAGTCGTCCTTTTCGATGGCATTGAACGACAGCGGTACCCGGTTGCGGGTAATCAGCGGAATGTTGGCGGCAAGACGCGAGGTGCGCTTGTTGACGTCGGTGAAGGCCTGCAGATAAGCCACGTGCAACAGCAGGAACAAACTCTGCTCATAGGGTTCCTGGATCGCCATGGCCTTTGCGGTGATGCCGCGCAGGCGGCGTTCCAGGGTGGTGGGGTTGTCCAGGGGGATATAACTGGACGCGCCGACTCGCACGCCATGATCCCTGATCTTGCCGGAATGGGGAGGGGGCACCAGCCCATCGGACAGAAGGTAATGTAACGTGCAGATCTCCTCGTAGCTGGGCTCCATATGGCCGGCTCGCTCCACCAGGTAACGGATCGCTTCTTTATGATTGAGGATCATCACGGCTTCCTCATCGAGCTTTCCGGTGGCGCCGGTACCTTCCAGAAGCAGGCGTTGTGTCTCGATCAGCGAGTAGGTGTTTCCCTCCAGCCGGGATGAATGGTAGGACAGGTCAATCAACAGCCGGTTATAGATGCGCCGCGCATAGGTGCCAGCGGGCTCGGGAGTGTCGGTACGCCGCCCCTTGTCGGTCAGAATGTCGATGTCGGCCTGGCTGAAGTAGCGGCTGTGGTTGGGTTTGTATTCTTCCAGCCAGTCGCCGTTATAGCTCACCGGACGGCGATCGAGCAGTGGCCGCCGCACCCGTTCAAGTGTCTGACGGGCACCGTCACTGAAAGAGAAGAACACAGGAGGCTCTGGCTCACGGATTTCCGCTGCCGTGCTTTCGGCCAGACGGTATCGAGTGCCGCGCTTTTGTCCGCTTTTGACAACAAGCCCTTGTTCGACCAGTTGGCTCAGCCAGCGCCGTGTTGAACGCTCGGCGAACCCTTCGGGCAAGTGTTCAAGAATCTCCGGCAGGCTGGCCGGCGCCGACAGCTTCCAAAGGACATCCAGTATCTGGTCTGCCTTGGTGTGATTGCGGATATATTGGGACATCGGATTTGGCCGTATAAGTATTTATACGGCCATTATGAGAGAGATACGGCCAAATTCAAGGCCAAAGTGGCGCTTTTTTGGCCGTATCTTGTTTGACGGCCGAACCCCATTCGCTGCCAAGGCAGCTTCCCACAGCGGCTTTGTAGCCCGGTCTGTAGAAGCGAGCCCTGCTGGCGAATCTTTTTGGCGCTGTGCCCCATTCGCCAGCAGGCTGGCTCCCACAGCGACCGTGTAGCCACCTCAAGCGTCATGGCCTCGTGCCGTGGAGACACGCCCGGCCATGGGCTATAATGCGCGCCCCTCGTTCCAGCCAGGAGTGCCCCCAATGACGGTGATTCGCCAGGACGATCTGATCCAAAGCGTGGCCGATGCCCTGCAGTACATCTCCTATTACCACCCGGTGGACTTCATCCGCGCGGTAAAGGAAGCCTACGAGAAGGAAGAGAGTAAGGCGGCCAAGGACGCCATGGCGCAGATTCTGGTGAACTCGCGCATGTCCGCCATGGGGCACCGCCCGATCTGCCAGGACACCGGTATCGTCACCGTGTTCGCCAAGGTCGGCATGAACGTCACCTTCGAAGCGTCCTCCGGGGAAGAGAGCATGTCTCTGGACGACATGATCAACGAAGGTGTGCGCCGGGCCTACAACCACCCGGACAACGTGCTGCGCGCCTCGGTGCTGGCCGATCCGGATGGCAAGCGCGCCAACACCAAGGACAACACCCCGGCGGTGATCAACTATTCCATCGTGCCCGGCGACACCCTGGAGATCGACGTGGCCGCCAAGGGCGGCGGTTCCGAGGCGAAGTCCAAGTTCGCCATGCTCAACCCGTCCGACTCCGTCGTCGACTGGGTGCTGGAGCAGGTGCCGAAGATGGGCGCCGGCTGGTGCCCGCCGGGCATGCTCGGCATTGGCATCGGCGGTACCGCCGAGAAGGCCATGCTGATCGCCAAGGAATCCCTGATGGATCCCATCGACATTCACGAGTTGCAGGCCCGTGGCCCGCAAACCCGGGCCGAGGAACTGCGCCTGGAGCTGTTCGAGAAGGTCAACGCGCTGGGCATCGGCGCCCAGGGCCTGGGTGGTCTGACCACGGTGTTGGACGTGAAGGTGGCGGATTATCCGACCCACGCGGCCAACAAGCCGGTGGCGATCATTCCCAACTGCGCCGCTACCCGCCATGCCCACTTTATTCTCGACGGCAGCGGCCCGGCGGATCTCAAGGCGCCGGATCTGGAAGAGTGGCCGGACATTGCCTGGGGCAACGACGAAGGCGCCAAGCGCGTCAACCTGGACACCGTGACCCCGGAAGAAGTGCGGACCTGGCAGCCCGGCGACACGCTGCTGTTGTCCGGCAAGCTGCTTACCGGCCGTGACGCCGCCCACAAGCGCATGGTGGACATGATCTCCAAGGGCGAGAAGCTGCCGGTGGACTTCACCAACCGCTTCATCTACTACGTCGGCCCGGTGGACCCGGTGGGCGACGAAGTGGTGGGCCCGGCCGGTCCGACCACCGCCACCCGCATGGACAAGTTCACTCGCACCATGCTCGAGGAAACCGGCCTGATCGGCATGGTTGGCAAGGCCGAGCGTGGCGACACCGCCATCGAAGCGATCAAGGACAACAAGGCGGTTTACCTGATGGCCGTGGGCGGCGCCGCTTATCTGGTGTCCAAGGCGATCCGCAAGTCCCGCGTGGCGGCTTTCGAGGACCTGGGCATGGAAGCGATCTACGAATTCGAGGTGGAAGACATGCCGGTGACCGTGGCGGTGGATTCCAACGGCGAATCGGTACACAAGACCGGCCCGGTGATCTGGAAAGAGAAGATCGCCGCCAAGAAGTCGGCGTAATCCTGCCTCGCTTCCGCCCCGGGGGGAACCTCTCGGGGCGGAACGCGTCAGACAGACCACTATGAATACTCTTGCGTTGTCTCGATGGGGGGCATTGGCGTTGTGCGCCCTGCTGCTGGGTGGCTGCGCCGGTCTGCGGCAAACCGCCGGCGGCTGGCTCGGTCTGGCGCCGGCGCCGGCCACGGTGGCCGGCCTGGACTATGTCACCCAGAACCGATTGGGGGTTGCGGACTCGGCCTGTGACGAGCTGGCCGCGGCCTGGCGGGGGGACCGCTGGCTGCCCAATGACCAGCGAGCACAGTTGATCGCCCGCTGCGGCGCCCGGGTGCGCCGGGTGCTGGACGTCCGCGAACAGGACCAGGAACTGGATCGATTGGTGTCCGAGGCCTGGGATGCCACCATTCAGGCGCGGCTGGAACGTGAACGGCGGGAGCGCCGCCGCGAGCAGGTGCGCCGTGCCATTGCTCAGGCGCGGGAAGAGGCCGAGGCCCGCAACGACTCCGCCGCCGAGGATGCCATGGCGCAGCTGCGCGAGCGGATGGCGGATGCGCATATCCTGCAAGTGCTCAGAGAAGTGCCGGACCAGCCCCTGGCCTATGCCATCGGGCAGCCCTCGGAACGCTCCATGAAGGAATTCCTTTCCTGTCTCGAAGTGGCTTATCCCAATGAAGGTTATGAGATGCAATGGGAGGGCGACAGCCTGTCGGTGCGCGCGCTCAACGCCACCATGCCCCGGGGCGATGTGGATATCGACACCCAGTTCGTCAGTGTCTGGAACACCTGGATGCTGCAATCCCTGAGTGTGGCCGAACTGCGGGCCACCAACGCCCAGGACCGCTTCATGCTGGCCCAGAACCTGGTGGCGGGGCAGTGTTATGACGTGGATGGGCGGTTGTAGGGAGCCGTGCGTTCTGTGGGAGCTAGCCTGCTGGCGAATTGGTTTTGTGGGGTTATTCGCTTGCAAGCAAGCTTCCCACAGCGGCTTCGTAGTCTTTTCTGTGGGAAGCTGCCTTGGCAGCGAATCGCCCGCGGAATTCAGGGCCGCGCCGTGGTCGCCCGGTCCACCAGATACACCAGCCCGTGATAATCAATGCCGCCATGATGGCTGAGACCGATCTCGCAGGTGCGGCTGGTGGAGATGCCCTCGTCACAATGCCGCACGGTGTCGCGCAGATCGCGCAGGGCGTGGGCGTTGAGTTCCGGGGTGGTGAAGCCTTTGTCCCCGGCGAAGCCGCAGCAGTGAATCCCTTCCGGTACCACCACTTCCCGGGCACAGCGACGCGCTATGTCGATCAGCCCCGCGCTTTCCCCAAGATGCTGCGTGCTGCAGGTGACGTGCACCGCCACCGACGTGTCCAGTGGTGAAAACGTGAGCCGGGAATACAGCTGCTCGCGGATGAACTTAACCGGGTCGTACAGCTTCAATCTCGGATCCAGGCCGCCTTGGACCAGCCGCAAGGTACAGGGGCTGGTGTCGCAATAAATCGGATCCTCGCCATCGCGGCTGGCTTTCAGCAGCGCCGCCGCCAATTGATCCCGTTTACGGTCCCCCTGTTCCGGATAGCCTTTGGAAGCGAAAGGCTGGCCGCAGCACAGGCTGTCCAGATCTTCCGGGAACACCACCTCGAAGCCTGCTTTTTCCAGCAGCGCCCGGGTTTTGTCGATCAGCGGCACCTGCTCCCGGTCGTTCAGCGACGGCCCCATGGCGCGGGAGACACAGGCGGCCAGATAGACCACGCGCGGACGCTGCCCGGCGGAAAGATGGTGATGGCGGGGCAGGGAGGTGGCTTGCGGCATGGCCGGCGTCCACATCGGGATGCGGTCGCCGGACAGCCGCCGCAGGCCATTGGCAAGCGTTTGCAGCCGTTCTCCGCCGAGCAGTTTTTGCGCGGTGGTGGCGCCGCGCAAAGTGATCCGGGTGGCGCCGAGCGCGCCGCTGAAATGATCGGCCAGCCGGTCGGCGGTGCCGGTGTGCCGGGCCTGTCCGGCTCTCAATTCACGCACCAGATCGCCGGTGTTGATGCCCACCGGGCAGCGCTGGGCGCACAGGCCGGTGGCCGCGCAGGAATCGATGCCGCGATACAGATAGTCGTTCCAGAGCGCGGTGGCGCCGGCTCCGTCGCGGCGTTTGGCCTGAATGTCCCGCCATACCACGATGCGCTGGCGCGGTGTCAGGGTCAGGCCGCGGGAAGGGCACACCGGTTCGCAGAAGCCGCACTCGATGCACTTGTCGACGATCTCGTTGGCGGCGGGCAGCGGCTTGAGATGTTTCAGGTGAATGCGCGGGTCCTCGGACAACACCACATCCGGGTTGAGGATACCGGCGGGGTCGAGCAGCCGTTTGATTTTCCACATCAGCTGATAGGCGTCGCGGCCCCATTCCAGTTCCACGAAGGGCGCCATGTTGCGGCCGGTACCGTGCTCGGCCTTGAGCGCGCCGCCGAAGTCTTCCGCCACCAGTTTGGCCACGTCGCCCATGAAGGCCTCATAGCGTTGTACCTGGGCCGGGTCGTCGAAGCCCTGGGTGAACACGAAATGCAGATTGCCTTCCAGGGCGTGGCCAAAGATGATCGCTTCGTCGTAGCGGTGTTTGTCGAACAGGGCGAGCAGACCGCGCACGCCGTCGGCGAGTTGTTCCACCGGGAAGGTCACGTCCTCGATGATCACCGTGGTGCCGGTGGGCCGCACCGCGCCCACCGCCGGAAAGGTGCCTTTGCGGATGGCCCAGAGTTGCTCGTTCACCGCCGCATCGGTGCTGAAATCCACCTGCTTCTCCACCGCGAAGGCGGCGAGGGCCTGACGAATACCTTGTAACTGTTCCAGCAGCAGGGTTTCGGCGGCGGCGCGGGATTCGATCAGCAAGGCGCAGGCGCCATCGGACAGGCCCGGCACCCAGCCGGGCATGCCCGGCTGGTCCTGTACCGAGCGCAGACTGCGGCGGTCGAGCAATTCCACCGCCGACACCGGTTGTTGCTTCAGCACCGGCACCGCCCGGCAGCAAGTGTCCACGTCGGGGAACACGATCAGGGCGCTGGCCCGGTGCGGGTACTCCGGCACGGTGTCGTAGGTGACCGCGCTGATGAAGCCAAGAATCCCTTCGGAGCCCACCATCAGATGGGTGAGAATATCCAGCGGATCGTCGTAATCCACCAGCGCGTTCAGGGACAGGCCGGTGGTGTTCTTGAGACGGTATTTGTGACGGATGCGGCTGCTCAAGGCGTTGTCGGCGCGGGTCTCCCGGCCCAGTGCCGCCAATTGTTCGAGCAGGGTGGCGTGACTTTGCCGGAAGCGCCTGACGCTGTCCGCGTCCTCGGTGTCGAGCACGGTGCCGTCGGCCAGCACCAGGCGCATGCCGGCCAGGGTGTGGTAGGTGTTCTGGGCGGTGCCGCAGCACATGCCGCTGGAATTGTTGGCGACGATGCCGCCGATCTTGGCGGCGTTGATGGACGCCGGATCCGGGCCGATCTTGCGGCCCAGCGGCGCCAGCCAGGCGTTGGCCTGGGCGCCGATGACGCCGGGTTGCAGGCGGATCTGTGCGCCGTCGTTGCGAATATCCCGGCCGTTCCACTGGTCGCCCAGCACGATCAGCACGGAATCACTGATGGCCTGGCCGGACAAACTGGTGCCGGCGGCGCGGAATGTCACTGGCACGGCATGCTCGCCGGCCAGTTTCAGCAGCGCCACCACTTCCGCTTCCGTTTCCACCCGGACCACCAGTTTCGGTATCAGACGGTAAAAGCTGGCGTCGGTGCCGAACGCCAGAGTGGACAACGGATCGTCGAAACGCCGTGAGGCGGGAATCAGGGTTTCCACCGCCCGTAGAAAAGGGGCGGGCAGCGGGCCATGGTCGGCAGCGGTCATGCGTCCTCCAGAATCAGTACCACCAGGTCCTTGGGGCCGTGGGCGCCGTAGGCCAGTACCTGCTCGATGTCGGCGGTCTTGGACGGGCCGGAAATCAACAGCGCGTTGGTGGGCATGCCGGCGCGCCAGTTCAAGGCGCGCTGGGCTTCATAGAGATTGTCATGGATGGTGCTGGCGCGCAGTAGCGCGAAATGCACCGGGGGCACCAGACTCATCAAGCGCGGTTCGTGGCGGTCCGGGCACAGAATCAGACTGCCGGTGGCGGCGATGGCGCCTACCGTGCCGGTGAGACTGGCCGGGGTGTCATGGAACAGCTCGTGTTTCCACTCTTCCACGGGCCGGTCGTAGGCGTGTAACGCCGGCGCATCGGAACGGTGCTGCCAGTGCTCGCTCAGCTGCCGGCCGTGGTCGGTCCGCGGCGCGATCAGCAGGCGGGTCAGTTGCTTTTTCGCGAGCAGATCGGCGAGCAGGGCTGGCCATCGGGTCTGGTCGGTGAGGTGAATTTCCGTGCGCACTGCTTCCATCAATTCCCGCAAGCGGGCCATGCGCTGCTCCGGCGGATAGCGCCAGGGTTCGGTGACCAGCGTCTCGTCGAAATCGTCCGGCAGTGCTTCGGTGCCGGCCAGGCTGTGCCGGAGTTTGTCGAGAATGCGGGCTTTGGCGCTCATCGGGACTGCTCCAGATGTTTGCGGGCCAGTTCGTGCAGGGAACGGGCGGCGGGTTTGGGGGCGCCGCGGTGCTCGGTCCAGGGGCCCAGACGCGAGGGTGTCAGCGCGCGCAAGCGGGTGGCGAAGAAGCGGAACAGCCGGTACAGCAGCGGGCGCGTGTACAGCGTGCGCCAGAGCTTCCAGACGGTACTCTCCAGTGCCGAGTATTTGCTGCCCTGGCCGCGCATCACCGCGTGCCCGGGGTCCGGACGGGACACGTTCTCTTCGCGCAAGCGCCGCAACAGCGATGGAATCGGAATCCGCACCGGGCAGACTTCGCCGCAGGCGCCGCAGAGGGAAGACGCGCTGGGATGGTCCGGCACTTTGTCCAGGCCGACCAGGTGCGGGGTGATGATGGCGCCGATGGGGCCGGGGTAGACCTCGCCATAGGTGTGGCCGCCGACGCGGGTGTACACCGGGCAGTGATTCATGCAGGCGCCGCAGCGGATGCAGTTCAGGGTCTGCCGCAGTTCACCGTCGGCGAAGGCCTGGCTGCGACCGTTGTCGAGCAGCACCAGATGCACTTCTTCCGGCCCGTCGCGCTCGCCGGCCTGGCGCGGACGGGAGATCATGTTGATGTAGGTGGTGATCGGCTGCCCCAGGGCGGAGCGGGTCAGCAACGAGAGCAGCGGCACTACATCACGCAGATGCGCCACCACTTTTTCGATGCCGGTGACGGCGATGTGCACCTTGGGCACGGTGGTGCTCATGCGGCCGTTGCCTTCATTTTCCACCAGCACCAGGGTGCCGGTTTCGGCCACCGCGAAATTGACGCCGGAGACACCGATGTCGGCGTCAAAGAATTTTTGCCGCAGTATCCGGCGGCCAGTCTGAATCAATTCGTTGACGTCGCGGGTGTAGGGTTCGCCCAGTTCCCGTTCGAACAGCCGGGCCACCTGATCGGCGTTCTTGTGGATCGCCGGCATGATGATGTGCGAGGGCTTCTCGTGGTCGAGCTGAATGATGTACTCGCCCATGTCCGATTCCAGACACTCGATACCGTGGTCAGCGAGGACATGGTTCATGTCCATCTCCTCGCTGACCATGGACTTGCCCTTGATCACCTGCCTGGCCTGGCGGCGCTCGGCGATGTCGAGGACGATGCGATTGGCCTGCTCGGTGGTTTCCGCCCAGTGCACCTGGATGCCGTTGGCGGTGAGATTGCTTTCCAGTTGCTCCAACAGATCCGGCAGCCGGGACAGCGCGCGGGCGCGGATGTGATTGCCCAGGGTGCGCAACCGTTCGCGCTCGTCGGCGTCGCTGAAGGCGGCGGCGCGCTTCTCCATCAGCGAGTCCATGGCACCGCGAAAATTGCGTCTGAGTTGGGCGTCCCCCAGCGCATCACGGGCGCGGCTGTTGAATTCATCCCGTAGCGGGATGCGCGCGGGCTGGCTCATGGCTGGCCTCCGGTGCGTTGCCAAAGAAAGCTGGCCAGATGCTGACCTTGCAGGGGCGCCCGCTGTTTTTTCAGGGCGCCGTTGATGTTCATCAGGCAGCCGGCGTCCGCGCTCACCACGCGGGTGGCGCCGCTGTCGCGCAGGGAACGGGTCTTGTCCGCCACCATGGCGCCGGAAATATCCGGCATGCGCACACAGAAAGTGCCGCCGAAACCGCAGCACTCGCTTTCATGATCATGGTCCACTCGGCGTACCCCGGACAACTGATCGAGCAGAGCGCGGCCGTGATGGTGAGTGTGCATTTCCCGGCGGGCGCTGCAGGAGGTGTGCAGGGCCACCTCGGTGGGCGGGCCCTGATCGTGCAACTCAACCCGGCAAACATGCAGCAGGAACTCCGCCAGTTCATAGGTGCGTTCCGCCACGGCCCTGGCCCGTGCCAGGGTATCGGGCTCGCCGGCGAACAGCTCCTGGTAATGATGGCGGAACATGCCGGCACAGGAACCGGAAGGCACCACCACCGGCCAGTCCTGGTCGAACAGCGCCAGCTGCGCGCGCGCCACTTCGCGCGCCTGATCGGTGTAGCCGCTGGTGTAGGCCGGCTGGCCGCAGCAGCTTTGCGCCTGGGGAAAAACCACCTGAATCCCCTCCCGTTCCAGTAACCGTATGGCATCCATGCCGGCCTCCGGGAAAAACAGATCCACCACGCAGGTACCGAACAGATAAATCCGCTCGGGTTTGTGCTCGGGATAAGTCCGGGGCGCCGCGTCCGGCTCGGCAGTGCGGGTGGCCTGGGGAACGAAGGTGCGGGGAGCGTTCATGGCGGTGATTCCTTCATTGAACCAGCGGGTCGGTGACACCGAGGAGGTAGAGCGCCACCAGGGCGATCAGTCCTGTCATCATCACATAATAAAACGTCGGCCAGATGGTTTTGCGCAAAGTCGCCCCTTCCTGACCGAGCAGGCCGACGGTGGCGGAGGCGGCCACCACATTGTGGATCGCCACCATGTTACCGGCGGCGGCGCCGACCGCCTGGGCCGCCACCATCATGGCACCGGACAGCCCCAGGCTGTGGGCAACGCCATACTGAAACTGGCTGAACATCATGTTGCTGACCGTGTTGGAACCGGCCAAAAAAGCCCCCAGCGCGCCCACGGCGGGCGCGAACAGGGGGTAAATGCCGCCGACGCTATCCGCTACGTAGCGGGCCATGGCAATCGGCATGCTAGGCAGATCCGAGGCATTGACGCCGGAGTTGATCAGAATCCGCACCATCGGCACGGTGAACAACAACACGAACCCGGCGCTGAGCAGAACGCCGGAGGATTCCTTCACCGCCGCGCCCAGGGCGGCGGGTTTCATGCGGTGCAGGAAAAAGGTGATGGCCACCACCGTGACCAGGATGCCGCCGGGCAGATACAGCGGCTGGACGTTGGCGCTGATGCCGGTTTCCCCGAGCAGGTCGCTGCAGCCGATGGCCACGCTCTTCAACGCCGCGCCGATTTCCGGGAACACCCGGCTGATCACCAGCAATACCCCGACCAGCACGTAGGGCAGCCAGGCGCGCAGGGTGCCCATGGGGCGGCCGGTCAAATCCGCCACCTTGATTTCCAGGCTGCCCAGCCACTGCCGTGGCCAGTGCTCGCGGTCGGCGAAATCCCACTGCTGTTTGGGGACCAGGAAGTTCAAACGAATGGCGGTGGTGACGATGGCCAGGCCGATCAGGCCGCCGAGCAGGGACGGGAACTCCGGGCCGAGCAGCAGGCCGGTGGCCAGATAGGGCAGAGTGAAGGCAAGGCCGGCGAACAACGCGAACGGCAGCACTTCGAAGCCGGCTTTCCAGCTTTTGTCCTTGCCGAAAAAGCGGGTCAGCATCAACACCATGATCATCGGCATGATGGTACCCACCAGGGCGTGGGTGATGGCCACGCTACTGGTGATCTGCTGCAGAAACTGCTCCCAGCTGGAACCGCGCTCGGTCAGCTCGAGGCTCAGGGCGGCGCTGTCCAGACCGCTGGTGACGCCGACCACAATGGGCGTGCCGACGGCGCCGAAGGAAACCGGGGTGCTTTGCACCAGCATGCCCATCAGTACCGCCGCCAGGGCCGGGAAACCGATCGCCACCAGCAAGGGCGCGGCGATGGCGGCGGTGGTGCCGAATCCGGAGGCGCCCTCGATGAAACTGCCGAACAACCAGGCGATGACGATGGCCTGAATGCGACGGTCCGGGCTGAGTGTGGTGAAGCCCTTATGAATCACGGCAATGGCGCCGGAATGCTTGAGTGTGTTGAGCAGCAGCAGCGCACCGAAGATGATCCACAACAACCCCAGAGTGATCACCAGCCCTTGAAGCGTGGAGGCGAGCAGGCGGTTGAAACTCATGTCCCAGACCAACAGGGCCACCATGGCGGAGAACAGGTACACCACCGGCATGGCGCGACGGGCAGGCCAGCGCAGGCCAATCAGCAGTAGTGCGGCAAGAACGATGGGAGAGAAGGCGAAAAGAGCAAGCAGGCCAGGTTGCATGGCGCGAAAGTCTCCTTGGTATTGTTGTTTGCATCGTCGAAAGGGTTTGTGTAAATTGGTCTTACCAATTATCCAAATTGAAAAACTAGCCTAAAAGCTGATCCTTGGTGCGTCAAGCCAGGGATCGGTACGACCTTTGTCCAGGGAGCCTCTGAAAACGTCATGCCGGACTTGATCCGGCATCTCCTTCTACGAAGCTATGTGCCCTGCGGAGGGAGATCCCGGGTCAAGCCCGGGATGACGGGGCGTTTTTCAGAGGGTTCCGGGTGATCGGGGGGCCGGCTGGCGTGAAGATTTGGATAATCGCAGGATAATTTAATTGGTAAGGCCAATTCTCGAGGTGAGTATGAATACGGGACAAGTCCGTCATCGGCGACTTTCCGATGAGATCGTGGAGAAGTTGGAAACGATGATTCTGGAGGGCAGTTTCAAGGCCGGAGAGCGTTTGCCGGCGGAACGCGCCCTGGCGGAGCAGTTCGGTGTGTCGCGGCCCTCCCTGCGTGAAGCGATTCAGCAGCTGGTGGTGCGGGGCCTGCTGACCAGCCGCCAGGGCGGCGGCACTTTCGTGGCCCAGCAGTTGGGTTCCACTTTCAGTGATCCGTTGCTGCATCTGCTGGAAAAGCACAGCGCCGCCCAGCAGGATCTGCTGGAATTTCGTCACACCCTGGAAGGGGCCTGCGCCTATTACGCCGCGCAGCGGGCCACGGAACTGGATCGCCAGCGTCTGCGCGATGCGTTCGAGACCCTGCATCGCTGCTATAGCGACGCCAAGGTGGCTCGCGCCGAGGAAGGCGCCGCCGATGCCGCCTTCCATCTGGCCATTGCCGAAGCCAGCCACAACGCCGTGCTGCTGCATACCATTCGCGGTCTGTTCGAGCTGCTCAAGCACAATGTGGTCACCAACATCGGCGGCATGTACGAACAGCGGGACGAAACCCGCGACATGTTGCTGGCCCAGCACCGTCAGCTTCTCGACGCCATCCTTGAACAGCGCGCGGAGGACGCCCGCGCGGTGGCGCAGAATCACATCAGCTACGTGCGCGAAGTGCTCGATGAAGCGCGCCAGCAGGCGCAACGAGTGGAGCGGGCCGAGCGCCGCGGGCGGCGTTGAGGGCCCGGTATACCCGCCGTGGGAAGCTTGCTTGCAAGCAAGCTCCCACAGCGGCTTCGTAGGGCAAACTGTGGGAGCCAGCCTGCTGGCGAATGTGGCCTCTGATGTGGGGTGTTCGCTTGCAGGCAAGCTTCCCACAGCGGCTTCGTAGGGCAAACTGTGGGAGCCAGCCTGCTGGCGAATGCGGCCTCTGATGTGGGGTATTCGCTGCAGGCAAGCTTCCAGCAGCGGCTTCGTGGTCTGGTCCGTGGGAACCCGCTTTGGTGAACGTGATCGCCATCACAAAAACAGGACGGCGAATTTCGCTTGTGCGACGAAGAATGGTCGCTTGACGTCTGTCGGGATTATGAAAATGTTTTATGCCGTACCGGCAAACTTCCTCATTCAGCGCCGAAGAACCGGCGTTAGCGCTTTGATACGATTCACTTTCCTTACTGTCATCGAGCTGTCTTCAACGGGTGGGATCATGACGCTTTATGGTCAGTTATAACCCCTTTATAAAGGCCTGTTCGTTGTGGTTATTTGGTTGACAAACTTGGTGGTATAAAAGAAAAAGACGAGCTGAGATATTCCTATTACGGATATGGGAATGACATCATCAACAGGGAGCGTTCCATCTGTGATCTTTCCGCGCACTTCTTCTGATTCCCCTCTTTCCCAACACCGTAGAGCGGCGCCATGAGCATGCTTGTGCAAGCTTTTCGTTCCTTGATCAACGAGCAGCACAATCGCTTGCTGCGACTGAAGTTTCCCCATAACGATGGGCCGGATGCGGTACTGCTGCCGGAGCAACTGGATGCGACGGAAGGCCTGTGCCGGGATTTCAGCTACACGGTGACGCTGATATCCGATGATGCCCATCTGCATGCCAAAAGTTTCATTGGCCGCATGGTGACCCTGGAACTGGTGCGCAAGGACGGTTCGCTTCGTTATTTCAACGGTTATGTTTTCGAGTTTGCCCGACGCGGCACCGACGGCGGCTACGCTACCTATGAAATGCAGCTGGGGCCGTGGCTCAGTTTCCTGAAGTTGCGTAAGGATAATTACCTGTTCCAGAACCAGACCGTGGCGGATCAGACCGCGGAGGTCTTCGCGGATTATCCATTGCGGGACTATCGTACTCATTTTATCAAGCCGGAGGACGATGCCACGCTCACCTTCGCCATGCAGTGGGATGAATCCGACTACAACTATCTGCATCGACGCTGGGAGGAGCGAGGCTGGTATTACTGGTACGAGCATCGGGCCGACGGCCACACCCTGGTGCTCAGTGATGACTCCGCCACCTCGGACCCCGTCGATGGCTCGCAGCGGGTGCGCTATCACAAGGAAGGAGGCAGCCGGGTCAGCGACGCCATCAGTGAGTGGTTCGCCCATCGCCGTCTGGCGTCCACCGCTTACAGCGCCGCCAGTTTCAACTTCAAGAATCCGCAACCGCAGATGGCCAGCGCCGCCACCGTCAATGATCAGGGCATGGTGCCGGACCTGGAGGTTTACGAATACGCCGGGGCCTATGGTTTCAAGGCCCGGGAAAGCGGAGAAATGCAGAGCCGTCGCCGCATGGAGGAAATCGAGGCCCACGCCAAGGTGTTCCAGGGCGAGGGCGATTGCAGCCGGTTGCAGCCGGGCCGCTGGTTCGGACTGGTGGATCATTTCGACCATGATGTGGAAGAGGAAAGCGACCACCAGTTCCTGGTGGTGGAGACGCATCATCAGGCGCGCAACAACTACCTCGGCAAGGAGTCGGTTTCCCAATACGAAAACCGCTTCCAGTGTCTGCGCAAGAAAGTGCCCTGGCGGCCCGGGCGCGGCTTCAACAGTCAGCAGCCCAAGCTGTACGGGCTGATGACCGCCACCGTGGTGGGCCCCAGCGGCGAGGAAATTTATTGCGACGAGTATGGGCGGGTGCGGCTGCAGTTTCACTTCGACCGCGAAGGCCAGAATAACGAGGCCAGTTCCTGTTGGGTCAGGGTGGCATCGAACTGGGCCGGCGAGCGCTTCGGTTTCATGGCGGTGCCGCGCATTGGTCAGGAAGTTCTGGTCCAGTTTCTGGACGGTGACCCGGACAAGCCGATCATCACCGGCCGGGTCTATAACCAGGCCAATATGCCGCCCTGGGATCTGCCCGCCAACAAAACCCAGACCGGGATTCTGACCCGTTCCAGCCAGGGCGGCGGCTATGACAACGCCAATGCCATCCGCTTCGAGGACAAGAAGGGCGAGGAGCAGCTCTGGATCCACGCGGAAAAGAATCAGGATATTGAAGTCGAGAACGACGAGACCCACTGGGTCGGTCAGGATCGCAGCAAAACCATCGACCGCGATGAAACCAGCCACATCAAGCGCGACCGCACCGAAACCGTGGATCGTGATGAAACCATCACCGTGCACAACAACCGCACCGAACGGGTGGACCAGAACGAGACCATTTCCATTGGCGCCAATCGCACCGAGGACGTGGGCGACAATGAGAATGTGGTGATCGGCGGTAATCAGACCGAACTGATCAAACAGGCCAAGGCGGAAACCGTGGCCCTGGCCAAGGCGCTGACCATCGGCGGGGCTTATCAGGTTTCCGTGGGCGCGGCCATGAACACCACGGTGGGGCTGTCCCAGTCGGAGCAGGTGGGCATCAATAAATCGGTTCTGGTGGGCAAGCGTTTCACCATCAATGCGCGGGATGAGCTGTCCATCACCGTTGGCAAATCCTCGCTGGTGATGAAGTCCGATGGCACCGTGCGCATCAACGGCGTGCAGTTTGAGTTTGGCGCCAGCGGGCCGGTTCACATCATCGGCAAGGACGTGGATATCAACTGACCGATGGAATTCCGCAACCTCACGCCTTTCGATGCGCTTTGCTACGGTGGTCTGGATCCGGCCGGCGCCGAGCATCGCATCATCGCGATGAAGGTGGGCTACCGTCTTGTTCCCGATGACAACGAAGCCGGCGTGTTCCATGCCCGGGTGATGGACGATGAGCCGCTGCCTTTGTGTATGGAAGACCGTTACTACGGGGAGCCGGGGCACTCCAGTGCTTTCGAGGAAAGCGACCTGGCGCCGTACAAACCCAAGTGCGATGTCTTGCTCAGAGGGCAGGCTCATGCTCCCGGGGGCAAGCCGTCCCGATCATGGCGGGTGCGCTTCAAGTTGAGTCTGCCGGTGGCTCCCGCGAATATACAGACACCACCGCCGCGGCCGCTCAATCCCCGTATGCCGTTGTCGGAAAAACAGCGGGATCAGTGGAAGCTTGAGCTTCAGCAGGCGGAGCGGACTCGATTGCAGGCGCCCACCACCCGCGTGCTGATGGACAAGGTGCTCCAAGTCACCGGGGAGCGTCATTTCAAACGCCGCTGGGGCCGCTGGTGGTTGTCCCGCCCGGCCCGCGCCCGGACGGTGCCGTTGCGCTGGGAATATGCCTTTGGCGGGCGTAGTGAAGTCGCCAATCCCGACCGTGCCGGCAATCCATCCGCGCCTTCTCACTGGCTCAATGAAGTCTGTTTCAGCAACCCCTTGGGGTGTGGCTGGATCGAGCGCCGTCATCGCCGCCTGGCGAACAAGGCCGGTCAATCGCTGACCCGGCTGCCGGCGCCGCGAATTGAAGATCCACAACAGCCATGCAGTGAGCTGGTTCAGGGCCGTCATCCGGAAGGTGAACAGGACGCCAGGGCAATGGCGAGTCTGGCCGCCGGGTACGGCGCCACGCCGGCGGGGTTTGGTATCGTCGGTCGTGCCTGGGCGCCAAGACTGGCTCATGCCGGGAGTTACGACGATGAGTGGTTGAAACGGCGTTGGCCCGGTTTGCCGGAGGATTTCGATTTCGCCTATTGGAATGGCGCGCCAGCGGATCAGCAGATCGAGTATCCGCTGCCGGGGACGCGCATCGAACTGTGGCATCTGACCGACCCGTCGCAAACGCCGCGCGGCTATTTGCGAACCGAGCTGCCGCAACACAAGCCCTTTGTTTTGTTGCGCATGGAGAATGGCGCCATGGTGCCGATGCCGCTGCTGACCGACACCCTGATCGTCGATACCGAAACCATGGAACTGCATGTGACCCACCGGATTTCGATTCCCCAGGGGACGCCGGTACGCGTGATCGAAGCCCGGTTTGAGACCGATCCGGAAGCGCCGCTGGTGAAGGCCGGGATCGAGGTGGAGGAAACCACGGATGGCGGATGATTACATCGCCCGCAAGCAAGGTGGCTGGAAGGTGGTGAGCCTGGCCCCGGATGTCTGCAAGACGCCCATGGGCAGCAGCACGCCGCCGGTGCCGTACCCGGTCACCGCCGAGCTGGCACAGAGCGGCAAGACCGCGGCCACGGTGCGTGCCAACGGCCATGAATTGGTGCTGTTCGACGCCAGCCTGGTATCGAAAACCCTGGGCGATGCCGCCGGCAGTGCCAAGGGGGTGAAGAGTGGTACGGTGGGGGCGGCGAGCTGGCCCAAGGGGCGCAGCAGCAGTGTCTTTGTGCAAGGCAAACCGATCGTTCGCCATGACGACGAATTCTGGATGAACGGCAGCCATGGTGGCAACTGGACCATTGCCGAGCTATTGAAGGTGCTGTGTCCCAAGGATAAGGACGTGGTGGACGATCTGGCCAAGACCGATGTCTACATTGCCGATGATATCTACTATGACGACCTTATCTACGACGGTAGCGAATGGATTGTTGACCGCTTTCCTGGCGGCGGCTCCTGGGGGGGCGATTCTCTATTGATGCTGGCGACCGGGTCCGCGCAGGCCGCCGCGACCACCGCCTATCACGAGTTGATACATAAACATCAGGACCCGTCCATGAGCTGGCAGGCGATGGAGGAAGATGCCTACTACAGAACCGAGGCGTGGGCCATTGAACGAGGGATGCCAGCCCCGAACATCGACGGGTTCGAGTTCCGGACCACCAACGCGGATGGCGCGCTCGTGCCTAACAGTGATGACATCGAGCGATTCGTACAAGAGACTTATCCTATTCCGGCGGATCCAAACGCGGCTTTTCCGGTGGGAGTGAACGCTTCCGGTGATGTGCAATTGAGCGATGGCACGACGCGGGCACCAGAGAAAGGAGACCGCATAGCGGGACAGGAGGAGACGGCCCGTAAAAGAAAAGTACCCCGCTCGGTGTGGAAGTGCCCGGGTGAAGGCGACACCCCGCCTGAGGAGGAATGAATATGCTCAGGGCCATGGAGCGTTGCTCGTTTTTATTGGGTCTCTTG
Organism: Alloalcanivorax balearicus MACL04; assembly: GCF_025532145.1. Taxonomy (GTDB): domain Bacteria; phylum Pseudomonadota; class Gammaproteobacteria; order Pseudomonadales; family Alcanivoracaceae; genus Alloalcanivorax; species Alloalcanivorax balearicus. Next base: position 28,568 of record NZ_ARXS01000028.1, read on the forward strand.
TGCCTGACCGCCCTGACTCAGGCCTGCGTTGGAAACAACAACGGAAATAACAGCGGGCAGCTCCCGCCGATGGATACCACCATGACCAGTATTGAAGTGAATACCGCCGATGGCGCCCACCCGCTCACCATGGCGGATCTGGAAGCGCTCAAAGCGAACCTGATTGAAGTCCTGTCCGAAAAAAAGCCGGAGCAGGACTACGGCTTCCTTATCGGCGAGCTGCGTGATCATTCCGCGCCCATGATTAGCGAAGACGGTGTGGCCAGGATAGGTGGCTGGCGCCTCACGGAGATTTCCGGGAGGCCGGTGTTCGAACGGCAACAGATGCCGCGGGCGCCGCTGATGCGTTTTTTCCATGCGCCGATTGCCTTGGACAAAGACGGTCGCTGGCGGGTCGCGGACGTCATCATCGTCAAGGTGCGGGGCCGATAAGCACCGGGACCGGAGCGGCTATGGGAAAGGATGCCGGAGATGGATGACGTAATCGTTTTGGATCCGATAACAATCTACGCGGGGCGGGAACTGCCGAACGGAGATTGGCTGCATGTGAACCCCAGAACCGAAGGGGTTCTCATGGAAGTGTTCCCGGCGGATGAAACCATTGAAACGCCGTTGTCCCGGGAGCTGCTCAGCTATGATGACTATGCGGCCTATCGGGAGGCGCACCCGGAACTGGATCTGCCGGAGTTCGAACCGCCGGACGAGGAAGAAGAGGAAGCGCCCATTGGCCGGCAGAATCGCTCCATTCAGAGCCACGGCGGTGGCAACACCATAGGGCGAGTGGTCGGCGAAACCGGCGCCACCCCGGGGCCGGCCAGTGAGGCCAATCCTCCGGTGGAGCCGGAAACCGGGGAGGAAGAAGGGTTCTGGTCCCGGAACGGTGAAGGTATTCTGGACGGCACCCAGTTAGCCCTGGATGGCGTGGGCTTGATTCCCGTGGTCGGAGAGGTGGCCGACGGTATCAATGCCCTGGTCAGTCTGGCGCGCGGCGATTATGCCGGTGCCGCCCTGTCCGCCGCCGCCATGATTCCCTTCGCCGGCTGGGGCGCCACCGCCGCCAAGGGCGTGCGTAAAGGAGCTCAGGCACTGGAGGGAACGGCCAAGGCGGGTAAGGAAGTGGCGGAGGAGGCCGCTGAGCAGACCGCCAAGAAAGCCGACGATGCGCCGGCTAGCGGTGGTGGTAAAGATGGGAAAGGCGATGGCGGTAAAACCAAGGGGCGGGGGAAATGTGTTCTCAGGCCTTACCGGCCCGACACCTGTAAAGCAGAAAAGAAGATCGGGCATCATGTCGTTCCTGATCGGGCGTTCAGACTCGGAGGTCGTAAGGGCCCGGGAAGACGTCAGATTCCCGGTGGCTTATCCGAGTCGGAGGGCCTTGTGATCTGCCTGACGAGAAGCCAGCATACCCGAGTGCACCGACTATACGATCAAAAGTATGAGCCTGGAATCGGCGCACTTGGTTCCCCTCCGGGAACGGCCAGCCTGCTTGCTTTAGAGATGGCGGGAGCTAAAGCTGCTGCTTCGGTTACTGGTTGCAAGACATCCAGCCTTGCGGCTCAGTTACGCGCTTACCATCAGGCGAAAGGAATGGGGCCGGACTTCAAAGTCAGGGCTAATAAGAGTGGCAAGCTGACGCGTGAACTGTCGTTTGGCGACTTGGGTAGTGAAGGCCCCGGGGAATTCTAGAAAAGGCAATACTATGTCAGACACTAAAGGCTCACCGATTACATTCGTAAATGGCTGCGCAATAAATCGGGATATGTACTACATCGCTTCTTCCCCGGACGTTTGGACCGAGTCGGAAGATGCGCCTTATTCCGTGATGTTTATTTACCAGGATCAGACGGAAGAGAAATGGTTCTATCATGAGCTGCCGAACTGGGAGGTGGTCTCAACGTGTTTCCCGGAGCCGATGGTCAACGAAACGCGAAAAGCCTATGCGCTCAACATAGACGGCGAGGTCGAATGCTACAGCCGGGATGGCACCATCGTTGAAGTGATAGACGATGCGGGCGATAAGGAAGGCGGCCCGAATCATGGTCCGGTGAACAGAATTCGCAAGCTGGGAAAACACCTGTACGTTTGCGGCCATGGTGGCCAGGTCTACAGGAGGATGGATGCGGGTTGGGAGCATTGTGATGCCGGTTTGCTGCAGGCTCCCACTTCCGTTCAGCCCTCTTCGGGGACAACGGAAGAAGAGCGACAGCGAATGATCCAGAGCATGATCGATGCGATGGATAATGAGATTGCGCTTTACGACGTCAACGGTCCGGATGAGGATGACCTTTATGTCGTCGGCAGCGATGGCTTTATAGCTCACTACGATGGCAGGGAGTGGAGCCGGCTGGATCGCGTTACCGGCTCTCATCTGAATTGTATTCATGTCGTATCGCCTTCGGAACTATGGATCGCAGGGAGTGCGGGGACGATCTTGCGAGGTAACGCGCGGGAGGGATTCAAAGTCATTGCTCGCAAGACCTCGGAGTGGGACTTTTTATCCATAACGTCCTATGAGGGTGCGGTTTATCTTTCCGCTGACGACGGTATTTATTCCATGCGGAACCTGAACCCGGAGCGTCTGGATATCAGTGACCAACTGAACCTGAGAGACGTCTCCGATATTGAAGCCAGGGATGGTGTTCTTTGGGCTCTTTCGCCGAAAAAGCTGCTTCGCTTCGACGGCAACGAATGGGAGTGCTTTGAACATCCGAATAATCGATAAGTTCGGTTTTGATAAAGCACATCAACTTGGAAATGGTCATGGCTGAATTCGAGGAAGAAAGTTGAATTTGCTACTGGACCTGATTATTCATACCCCTTGGCCGGTTGACTTTTAATCCTGCGTGGTCCGATTTTTATGAGTGTGAATATCAAAAGGGCTATTGATTTTATAGGGCATGCCTCGAGCTATCCGGAACTCGATGATTTCCTGATCGGATCAGGGGTCGAACAAAGGCTGACGGCCGAGGATCTGCCCTCCGCGGAGCTGTTGGCCGACAACGGTACGGTCGTTTTGCAGTTCACCTCTTCCTATGCCGAAACTTATGGCAAGCCACGTAGTGACGGTCTGCTGTTTCTGGAGGATGTCACCGCACAGAATCCGAAGTACGAGGACGATATCGGGCCTTTTACCAGTAATTTGCCGCTGGGCTTAAGAATGGATATGACGGGGAGTGACATTGTGTCGCTGCTGGGAGAGCCGGGCTATAGCGGGGAGTTCTTCGGTGGCCACTTTTTGACCTACGATGGCCTTATCCCGAACATCACCGTTAATATCAAGCTGGATATCAAAAGCAGGGAGATCATCTTCGTCAGGTTCATGCCTGTTGAAGTCTGATAATCCCCGCCTCTGTTCCTCTCTTGAGCGCTAATCGCTATGAACTCAGGGTGGGCTGCAGTGCTACTGTAGGAGCCAGCCCTGCCGGCAAATGGGTTGCCCGGATGATGGAACGATTCGCCAGCAGGGCTGGCTCCTACAGCTGGGGTGTAGCGACACTGTTACTCAGATCGAGAGTGGCCCGGGTGCCTCCTCCCGGCATCGAATCGAAACTCAGTCTCCAACCAAAATGTTCGCAGATCCGCTGGCTCAGAAATAAGCCGAGCCCCGGGCCTGTTCCCGGGGCGGGCTGGGCGCGCAGACTCTGGGTGTAGTCCCGGGCAACCTGTTCCGGGTCGAAGCCCACGCCGGTATCGGTGACCCGCAGAAGCACGCCTTCCTCGGTATTGACATCGATTCCGATGAACCCTTGGTGAGTGTTCTCGGCGGCATTGCGGAGCAGGTTGCTAACAGCGATACGAAGCATGGCGGCGGGCGCGTTCAAGACGATGGCGGGCAGGGAGGCGAGCTCGAAAGCCACCGGCTTGTTCGATACCAGATGTTGATGATCGCGGACCAGCGCGGGCAGAAGTTCACGCAGGTCGCACCACTCCCGGGTGCCGTTATCCGCAGGTTGCTCCCGTGACAGGAACAACAGAGCCGCCATGATCTCATGCAGATTGTCCACGGTTTCGCGGATGCGGTGAAGCGGACGGCGGGCGGTGGACGGCAACTCTGGCAGGGTATCGAGCACATCCACCGCACTGGCGATCACGGCGATGGGGGTACGGAATTCGTGACTGGCCTGGTCGATCAATTGCCGCTCCCGTTCAATGAAACTGTCGACGCGATCGAGGTAGCCGTTGGCCGCCACGGCGATGTGATGAATCTCGATCTCCTTGTAGTCGACCGGCAGACGGGCGCCGGCCTCTCGTGGATCCAGGGACGCCATGCGTTTGGCGATGTCCTTGACCGGCGCGGAGAGGCGTCGGGCCAGTGAGCGTACCAGCAGAATCGCCAACATCAGGCTGATGGCGGCGATCACCGCGCCGAGCAGGGCACCCTGATTTTGTTGTGTTTCCAGTTCCGTGATATCCAGCGCCAGCACCACTCGCTCGGTGTCATTGGGGTGGACCAGAGCCACATAGGTACGCCCTTGCCACTCAATTTGTCGGCTCTGGAATCCCAGGGGCAAATCACGAAAGGGCGGAGGGACGGATTCTTCCCCTTGCCTGGCGGGAACGTACCAGCCACGCAAAGGGCCGACCTGCGGCAACTTCCTGGTTTTCAGAGGTTTGTCGGCGTCCAGATCCGCCAGGGTGGATTCCAGAATAATGCGCCAGTACTGGCTTTCCAGCAGGGACTGGGACAGGTAGCTATGGAAGGCGATGACGGCGGTCAAAAGGATGATCACCAGCAGGAAGCTGCTGTTGATCCGCCGGCGAAGACTGGTATGCCGGCAGCTATTCATGGTCTAGCTGGCACAACCGGTAACCCACCCGGGGCGCCGTGTGAATCAGCTTTCTGCTGAATGGACGATCCACCACCTTGCGCAGGTGGTACATGTGCGAGCGCAGAATATCCTGATCCGGCGGGCCGTCGCCCCAGAGAGTGGACTCCAGTTTTTCCCGGGGCACGACTTTGGGGGATGCCCGCATCAAAACTTCCAGCAGCCGCCGACCGGCCGGCGGCAGGGAAAGCATGCGACCGCCGCGTTTGATTTCCAGTGTCTGAGGGTCAAACCGCAAGTCACCCACGCAGAGGTCGGCGGAGCCGGCATCCCAGCCCCGGCTGACCAGGACGCGCAGGCGGATTTCCAGTTCCGCCAGAGCGAAAGGTTTGATCAGATAGTCGTCGGCGCCGGCCTCGAAGCCGGCGATTTTGTCCGGCAGTTGGTCCTTGGCCGTGAGCATCAGCACCGGCGTGGCGAGGCCGGCTTCGTCGCGCAGGCGTTTCAGGAAATCGAGCCCGCTCAGGCGTGGCAACATCCAATCCAGGACGATGACATCGTAGTGGTTGTGGGTGGCCAGATGCAGTCCGGACAGACCGTCTGGTGCCGCATCCGGATAATGACCACGGGCTTCCAGGTAATCGAACAGGTTGCCCGCCAGGGCACTGTTGTCCTCGATGATCAAAACTTGCAGGTGGTTACAGCCCGCCAACTGGATCATGGTGCCCCTCCCGTGAAGCCTTAAAAGCGGTAGCCAATGAACAGAGCCGCCCGTGGCTGGGTGGCGGAACCGTGGTCCTCCACCAGAGGACTTTCGGCGGCGTCGCCGAGCAAGCGCGCCACGCCCACCTGTGCGCGCACCAGCCAATGCCGGCTCGGGGAATAGTTCAGTCCCAGGCTCAGTCCTACATCTTTCATGCCAGCTTCGGCTTCATGCGCAGGCAGCCCGGTTGTCATCGCCTGATCCGGTGTGACTCCGAAATAGGTGTCGGTGAAATCGGCGTCGGCCCAAGTGGCGCTGGCCTCCAGTTCCAGTTGTAGACGCGGATTGAGGGTGAAAGTTCGGCCCGCTTCCAGATCAATTTGCAGGCCGTCGTGGCTGCTGGAGAGGTCCTGATAGACGGCCAGTTGCGCTTTCCAGGGGCCTCGCCCGACATTCAGGGCAAGCCCTCCGTCGACGCCGGCATCGATATCCTCCAGGCCCTCAAGGATCGAATTGTCGTCGCTGTCGCGGCCGGAATGATAACGGGCCACCGCATCCAGTCCCCACACGCCATTGCCCCATAATCGCGCACCGGCGGTGGTGCCACGCAGATACAAGCGCTCCCCGTACTCGGCGAAGATCAGCGGTACCGCGCGTGTCTCGAGGTCGTCGGAGCCCGGGTAATCGGGACGGTAAAGCGCGCCGGCGCCAAGGATAAGGCGCCAGTCCGATTTACCGTGGGGCTCTTTGTCGGAAGGCGTGGGGGAAGCGAATACGGTGGGTGGGAGGGCCAATACCAGAATCAGACGGATGGCTCGCGCGTCCCGCCAGCCAGGGCGGGGGGCAAATGTAGACGATGGGAACATGTTCTCCTCCGATCGGCCGGTGGGGCCAGGAGATTCACCCTAGCGTCGCCGGTGTGGAGGAAATGTCGTTGGCTCGTGGGGAAAGCGCCGGGCGGCGATTTTTCGTACCGGCGTGGATGCGGTAGCATAAGCGCCACTTTTATCAAGGAGGATAAGACCTTGGAGTTATTGGGACTGCTCAAACTGCTGTTCATTCTGGTGGTGCTGGGGCTCACTGTCAGCAGCCTGATCGGCTATTCATCCCGTCGCCGCCGGAGTGCCAAGGCGTTGGCCGAAGTGCGCGAGCAGGGCGGCGCGATTCGCCGGTTGAGCGAAACGGAGCGGCAGGCCTTGCCGCCGGTCTACGATCCGGCCAAACCGAAGCGTCCGCTGGCACTGGAAAGCGATGAAGTATTCCTGCTGGAAGGCGCCTATTCCCGTCATGGTCTCGAATCCAACGGAACCAGTACCTGGCATGACATCATTGATGGCGTGGAGGTGTTCCTGCCTTATGACGCCGACCTGTTCCTGGCCGAGCATAACCGCGCCGAAGTGGTGTTCGCCGGCAAGATGGCGGTGGTGGTCGGGTTGAATCAGGAGTTCGATTTGCTCAGCGCGGTGGAGCGGGATCAGCGCCGCAACACCGCGGATCAACAATGGCGGGACGGTGCTCGCGGCGCTTTACAGGATGTGTTCGTCGGCAACGACGAAGACCGCGATGACGATCCGGATCGGAACAAGGAAAAGGACGAAGAGGAAGCCGCGCGTAAACGCCGGGTGGACATTTACGCCCAGCGGGACGAGACCGTGGCGGAGATCGAAGCCCGTCGCGGCCGCGGCGTGGGGCTCTTGCCGGGGCTGTTGCTTACTTTGGCGTTCATCGGCCTGGGGATCGCCACGGCCCGGACCGGCGTGTTGGCAGTGTCCCTGTGGAGTGGCGCCGCTGTGCTGTTGACGGTCTGGGCGTTGTGGCTGTTCTGGCGCCGCTGGCGCCCCGGTCCGCCGCAGAAGGTGAATACGGTTACCGGTACCCTGAATCTGACGCCACTGTTGTTCGACGAAGCCAACAGCCGTGTGACCGTGGCCGCCTCCCTGGGCGACAAGCTGGTCTTCAGCCTGCCGGAACACTGGCGCCCCCATGTGAGCTATGAGGACGGCCAACGCCTGGAGATGGACCTGCGCGTGGACGATTACTCGGTGGTCAGCTATAACCGCCAACTGTCCCTGGACGAGGAAATCCGACGCTTTCCGCTGGCCTACTGGGGGCGCCACTTTACCATGGCGCTGGTGGCGGGTGTGGCGCTGGTGGCGGCGCTGATGTTGTCACGGGGGCCTTGGGCCGATCTGATGCTGACCTGGAATGCGGTGTCCGGAGCGAGTTATGTGGAGGTACGGGAGGCGTCGGATCTGCTGGCGGCGCCGCCGGGTCCCGGCACCATGGTGGACCTGTCCGGATCGGGACGGTGCCAGGTACGCGCATCGATGGGGGATTGGCAGTACCCCAGAGTGCACTGTGACTGGATCCGCTGGGGGGGCGATACCTCCGCGCTGCCCCGGGTGGAGGTCGATGAGCTCACCGACGCGCTGTTCGCCGACGAGGTGGTGAAAACGCGCCGGGATCCCTATGTGGAAATGATGGTGAAGCTGTACGGCCGGGATCCGGGTCAGGCGCCGTTGGTGGTCAGCAATTCCAGGGAATTGATTGAACTGGTGGACAGCGCTTGCGGATCGCGGCAACAGCAAGCCTGCGCTTATCTTCGCGATACCCTCGTTGAACACCTCCGTGTCGCCTTGCCGGAACGGCCCACGGATTGGGAAACGTTGCGCGAAGAGGTGGTCGGCTATGACGGTGAGAAACCGCTGCAAGCGGTAATAGGGCGCTCTCAGCTTAGCCTGGTGAAGCGCCGTTTGCGCGCGGTGGGGCAGGAACGAGCGGAACAGGCGGTACCGGATCTTGGCCGCGAGATCCATGAGAGCGAAAAAGGTGGTGTGCTGGTGCACATGATCGGCGACCCCGGGCTGACGCCGGCATCAATGACCGATATTCAGTTGTGGCGGCGTTTCGTCGAACTGACCACGCCGGGCAGTGCGGCGCCATTCTCGGCGAAGGGGATGGTGGTCCATCGCGGCGAGGACGATTCGGGCGCGCCGATACTGGTGGTGGATGTCACCCGCCAACTGGACTGGCCCTGGCGTTCGCTGCTGCTCTCATTCTGGATACTGCTGTGCGCCGTGCTGTTGCCGGTTCACGTCTGGCTGGCGGTACAGCAGTACCGCGCCCGGCGGCGCCGCGAAGCGGATCTGGCCCGGCTTCATGGCTGGGCGTGAGCGTCCCACAGCCGCTTCGTAGTTGAGTCTGTAGGAGCTTTTTCCGGGCGGCGGGCCGCTGCAAGCGAATTGCACCACGTCTAAAGAATTCGCTTGCAGGCAAGCTCCCACAGGGGCTTCGTAGCATGGTCTGTGGGAGCTAGCCTGCTGGCGAATTAGCACCCGACGCGGGATATTCGCTTGCAGTGGCCCGCCGCCCGGAAAAAGCTCCTACAGCGGGTTCGTCGTGTCTGGGGTGAATGATCACGCCGCCAGCCGGGGGGGGATGCGCGGCGCCAGCCAGTCGATCACATAGCGTACCCGGCGTGACAGCAGTTGCGAGTGCGGGTAGGTCAACAGCACGGGGCTGGGATCCGGCTCGAAGGCTTCCAATACTCTTACCAAAGTGCCGTCCGCCAGGGCATCTCGTACCTGATAGTGATAGAAACGCCCGAAGCCGAGGCCGGCGATGCAGGCTTGCCGGGCGCTTTCGATCTGGTTGGTGACCAGGGTGGGATCAATCCGTACCGTCTTGTCGTGAAAGCCCCAAAGCGGCCCCTGCGGTGCGAACAGCACACAGGGGCGATGTTCCAGTTCTTGCGGCGTCAATGGTTCACCCTGGTTTTCCAGATAGTCCGGACTGGCGCACACCACCGTCGACATATGCCCAAGGGGACGGACGACCAGTGACGAATCCCGTGGGTGCCCGATTCGTATCGCCAGATCCAGGCCCGCTTCGACCAGGTTCACCACCTTGTCGTCCAGCACAAGATTAATACGCATGGCGGGGTGATCGCTGAGAAAGCGGTTCACCAGCGGCGCCACATGATAGCGGCCAAAGGTTTCCGGAGCGGTGATTCCCACGGTGCCGGAAGGCCCCTTCTGGCGCTCCTGCAATGCGCTTTCCGCCTCGCTCACTTCGGCCAGAATGCGCCGGCAGCGCGCCAGATAATCCCGGCCTTCCTCGGTGAGGGACAGTTGGCGGGTGGTGCGATTGAGGAGGCGGACGTTAAGGGAACGCTCCAACGCCGCCAGGCTGCGCACCACCGAAGCCGGGGATTGTCCTTGGGCGTCCGCCGCCGCGCTGAGACTGCCGCTGTCGACGATACGCACGAAGGTGGCCATCGCTTTCAATTTATCCATGCTTTGCCCTCCGGGCTCCTGGGCCGAGCTGACTTGTGCGCCGCGCGTAATAGTGTTCTGCGTTCGGGGCCATTTTTCACCTATCCAAACTAGGTCAGCATCGGTGGCCAATCAATAGGCCGAAAGTGGAGGTTTTGGGCTATGCAGGTGGACGATCCGACGACGTTGCAAGACTGTCCGGTGACGGCGACCGGCTATGACCACGTGGGCATCCGGGTAACCGACCGGCGCCGGTCGCTGCGTTTCTATGAACGCCTGGGATTCCGGCAAACCCACCACTTTCCCGGCGCCGAAGCCAATGAAATGGTCACCGAGGCCGGGGTGCGGATCAACCTGATTTTCAATGGCGCCCATCGGCCAGGCGGTCGCAATGTGTTGCTGGATGAACCGGTGAAACTGCCCGGTATGACGCACCCGGCGTTCCTGGTGGAGGATCTGGCCGCGCTGCAATCCTGGCTGGAGCAGGAAAGTATCGTGATTACCGAAGGCCCCAAACGGATCGGTCCGCGTCGGGTGGCGCTGTTTATTCGTGATCCCGACGGCAATGTTCTTGAATTCAATCAACTGATTCCCGAACAGGACTGATTCTTGAACAGGACCGACTCTTGAGTAGGAGAGCAATGATGAAACTGTATGACCTGGAGCCTTCGGGCAATTGCTATAAGGTGCGTTTGTTTGCCGCGCTGGCGGGGCTGCCACTGGAGATCGAAGCGGTGGATTTTCTCGCCGGCGAACATAAAGGGGAACGTCTTGCCGTGCTGAATCCCTGGGGAGAATTACCGATCCTTGAGGACGGCAAACTGGTGTTGCGGGATTCCCAGGCGATATTGGTGTATCTGGCCGGGCGCTATGGTGGCGAGGCGTGGTGGCCGGGGGAGGCGCACCTTCAGGGAGAGGTGATGCAATGGCTGTCGGTAGCCGCCAATGAAATTCAGCACGGTCCCAACGCCGCGCGTCTGGTCGATAAGTTCGGTTACGCCCTGGACAAGGCGCTGGCGCTGGAACGCAGTGAACGGATTTTAAGGTTGCTGGATGATCATTTGGCGACGCATCAATGGCTCGCCGCTGGCCGGCCCACCATCGCCGAATGCGCGGTGTTTCCCTATCTGGCGGTGGCTTGGGAAGGTGGCGTGGATCCGCGTCCCTATCAGCATGTGAACGCCTGGATGGAACGGATCAAGGCGCTGCCCGGGTTTCAGCCCATGCCCGGAATTTAGTCAGAGGTCGCTACAGGGCCGCTGTGGGAGCTTGCCTGCAAGCGAATCTTTCCCCGAAACACAATTCGCTTGCAAGCAAGCTTCCCACAGTGGCTTCGTAGACCGGTATTCGTGTTGGCGCAAATCACCCGGCGGTGGAATAGAGGGTAAATGGCCGGGCCATGGCGCACCGTTCCAGTACCTCGTCCCGCCAGTTCTTTGCTGTCAGACGGTCCAGCAGAGGAAGCTCCGCGTCGACTTCTCCGGGGCGCTGATAAAACGCCTGATTCCAGCGTTGTTCAAAAGTGTACCCGGAGGCGCTGTGTTCCCGGTCCACTTCCGCCCGCAGTGATCGTATCGTGCCTTGCCAGTCGTCCAGGGGCATCGCCGCCAAAAGCGTGCCGGCGTCTTCAAGAAAGCCGGCCAGGGCCGCCTGCAGTACCCTCTGTCCGTGATCCGGTGACTGCACCAGCAGAAGCAGGCCGCAGCGGCCGTCCGCTTCCTCCTGATAACGGCAGTCCACCCAATAGCCCAGCTGTTGCCGCAGTCGCAATTGCTGATAAAAGGGGGCGGCCAGATGGCGTTGCAGTAATCGCCAGCACAGACGATCCAGTGCGTGGCGATGCGGAGCCGGCAGATAAAGCAGACGAGCGTGATCGGGGTAGGCGCAGGGAACCGCCTGTTCCCCGGTGAGAATCGCCGTGGCGCTGGTGGTGTCCGTGGCGGCATCGGGAAAAAAGCGGGCGGTTATGGGGGACAGCCCCGTGGCCAGCTGTGTCTCCGGCCAGGTTTGTGGGTAAGCGCAGTACCACGACGCGGGAGAGGAAAGAGGCCCCTGGTTTTCCCGCGTTACGCCAGCAAGGCGATCCCGCAAGACCTGAAGCAGGCGGTGCGCTGGCGCTGCCGCGTCCTGTTGTCGGAGCCAGATTCGATGGCGGTGCTCCGTCAGACGTTCCCAGCCGGCTTCCATCGGCGCGAACAGGGTTGTCAGTGTTGTCCGGATAGCGGTGTCATCGGCGGCAAGGTCCAGTATCAGCTTGGCGCCGCTTTGATGGACACGTGCTCTGGGGCTGGTGAAAGAGGCGTGCTCCAGCAACAGGCGCCAACTCAGGCTCAGCCGTTCCACCGCGGTTGCCTGATCACCGGGCCAGCGCCAACCGAGCCTGAGAGTGTCCACGGTTTCAACCGGGACATGGATGAGCGTCTTCAAGGAAGGCGGGGCCGCGGTGGCCGCTGCCGGTAGTGCCAGCGATGTCTGGAACAGATCGATTGCCGCCGGCCGTTGCCGTGGAATGGCGCGGTAGGGCGTGCCGGTCCAGGGCGTGAAGCGAGTGAAGTCCCGGCCGTTGTCGTGGTCGATGACCATGGCGCCGGTGTCGCTCAGCCCCCGCAGAGCGTTATGCCAGGTGTGGTCATCGGGCGGGGCTGGGGGCGCAAGCAGGGTATCGGCGTCCGCTTCCGGCTCTCCGGCAACGCGGCGTGCCAGATAGCACAGGCGCGCCAGCTCGGCGTCCGGTGGTGCGGGAAAACCTTCCGGGTCCGGGGTAGCCAGCCGCGCCGTTGTCGGCCATCGGGAGGGGACGTAAGCCGCCATCCGTGACAGCCAACGCTCCAGCATGGCGGCGGCCTCCTGGCCGCGCCCGGGGGCGTCCAGCTCAATCAGGCACTCTCCTTGGTTCAACCCTTGGTTCAGCCCCTGGTTCCGCCGGCGGCGCTGCCCGGTCACGGTGATCGTTGACGCCATGCCGGTGGCGCGCAGGCCGCCCAGTGCGCCGTGACGGCCGGGTTCCCGCAACCAGTGGCGCAACCAGGGCCAGACCCGTTCGTCCTCGGGCAAGGGAAACAGCAGTGTGCAACTGGTATCGGACTGCGGGGCCTGCCAGAGCCAGTCTTGTTGCCGGATGTCGCTGGGGAAAGCCGTGGCAAGGGGGGGCCGGGTCGGGATCGGGCCGCTGGGTAGCAGCGAGAGCGTTTCCGCCAGCACGCTATCCACGTTGTCCGGTAGCGCGCCTTGCAGAACCAGAGTCATGTTGTCGGCGCGGAACCAGCAAGCGTGAAAGGCCCGGACCTCCCCGGTCAGGGAGGCCAGGGGGGCGCTCAGGCTGTGGGCGTTGCCGGCGGTGAAGCGGGCCAGCGGATGCGATGGCCGCGCCAGCCGCGCCAACAGCGTCTGACGATGCAGCCGTGGATCCGCCAGCCGGGTTCGGAACTCGGCGTCCAGGATCTGTCGTTCCCGTGTCACTGATTCCGCTGTCAGCAAAGGCCGCCTCAGCATGTCGATCAGATGGGCCAGGCAGGGTGCCAGCCCTTCCGCATCCACGGTGAAAAAGAACGCCATGGTGTCGTCCTGGGTGCTGGCGTTGTAGCGGCCATTCCAGCCCTGGATGCGGCGGGCGAAGTGATGGTCATCGGGATAGCGCTCACTGCCGGTGAACAGGACATGTTCGAGCAGATGCGCCAGTCCGGGGCGGGTTTCGGGTTCATCGTGACTGCCCACGCCGACTTGCAGCAACGCCGTCACCCGTGAGCCCGGTGCTGGCAATAACAGAGTGCGCGGGCCACTTTCGTGCTGATAAAGGCGTGCCCGGGCATCAGAGCGTGGCAACCGTCGCGGGTCGTGGACTGTGAATGCGGTCATTGGCCTGACTCCCGGCCGACGGGGTCATGGCGCCGGTAGAAGGCCAGTTCCCGCTCCAGTACCAGTGCCCGGTTGCGTGGCGAGCGAAAGCCATGTTGTTCATCGGCGAAGCGCACGCATTCCACCGGTACGCCGTTGGCGTGCAACGCCGCCACCATGGCTTCGGTTTGTTCGGGTAGCACGACGGCGTCGCGCAGGCCCTGGAAAAACAGGGTTGGAGTGCGCAGGCGCGTGGCGTTGGCCAGCGGTGAGCGAGCCTGATAACGGCCCGCGTCCCGCTCGGGATCTCCGATCAACCAGTCGATGTAGTCCGCTTCGAACTTGTGTGTTTGCCGGCGCAACCGCAGCGGATCGCTGACGCCGTACAAGCTGGCGGCGGCGCGGAATGTCATCGGCGCGCGCGCCAGAGTGTTGAGCACGGTGAAGCCGCCGGCGCTTTGTCCCCGCAAAAACAGCCGGCGCGGATCCGCCCGCCGTTCCCTTATCAGTGCCTCCACCGCGTACAGCACATCGTCCACATCGCTGACGCCCCACTGTCCGGCCAGGGACTGACGATACTCACGGCCGAAGCCGACGCTGCCACGGTAATTCAGGTCCAGCACGGCGAAGCCGCGCTGAGTCCAGAACTGTATCGCCGGATTGAACAGCGGAAAACTGGCCGAAGTCGGGCCACCATGAACCGTCACCAACAACGGCGGCGGCGTACTGTCGCCGGGGCAGGGCGGGTAATAAAAGCCCTGGCAGCGGGTGTCGCCGGCGCTGGCGAACATCAGCGTTTGCGGTTCCGATACCGTGGCCGCCTCCATGGGCAGGGGCGCGGCATCGAGTATGGAGACATCGCCGTCTTCCTCTGCGTGCAGATGCAATAACGTGGTGCCCCGGTGTGGCCCGGCGGCGAGACAGAACATGCCCAGGGGGCCGGCGCTGATGGCAAGAAAATGCTGATAGTCCGAAGGCATCGCCGCCGGCGGGACGGTGTCTCCCGCAACGCTCAAATGGCCCCGGCCATCCCACCACCAGGCCACCACCGGGCTGCCGTCCGGCAGGGTATCGTAATGGCGGGAACCGAGCAGCCAGGGGCTGGGGGTGTGATCCGCTTCCCTGCCGGGCAGACATTGCCACTGTCCGTGCTCGAATCGCCATGGGCGCCAGTGTCCGCTGCCGTCGAACAGGCAGAGCAAACGCCCTTGCCGGTCGAAGCGGGGTTGTTGCGCCGAATGCTCCGGTTTGTCGAGGCCGGGCAGGGTCGTGCCGGGCAAGCCGTGGTCAGTCAGTTTCACGTGGCGCAGGCGGCTGGCCGTCCAGGGCTGATGGGGGCGATCCCATTCCACCCAGGCCAACTGTTGGCCGTCGTCACTGATGGCGGGTGACGCATAGAAATCGGCACCCTCGCTCAGCACCCGCAGGGTGCCGTCGCGCCCCACCGCCACCAGCCGGTGCCGTGTTTGCTGGTTCTCCGGCCGCTCTTCCACGGCGATGATCCGGTCGCGTTGACGGTCGTAGGCCAGTCCGCCGTAACGGCGATCCGGGTGATCGGTGAGCGGATGACATTGCCGTTCGGAAAACCCCTGCCAATAAAGCTGCTGGTCGGATTCGTTGACGAAGGCCAGGCCGTCCTGGCCCAGACACAGAGCACTGCCTCCATACTCGTAGACCCGCGAGCGCACGCTGAACCCGTCCTGCGTCAGGGTGCGGCGGCCCGCGGCCGTCGCGGGGATCGCTACGGGTCCAGATCACCCGTTGCGCGTTGCTGTGCAATTCGCCGAACTCCACCGTGGCCGCCACCGCCTGGCGGGCGCTTAGTGGCGATGGCGGGGTCGGATCAGCCCCGGTAGATGAGCCGGGCATTGCGTTCATTGCGGTAGGTCAGTGGCGGCACCTGATCCAGAGGCGTGCCGGCCTGTTCCCGCGCCGCCACGATGGTGTGGTGATGCGGCGACTTGGCGCACACCGGATCAGCGTTGGCGGCATCGCCGGTGAGCATGTAGGCCTGGCAGCGGCAGCCGCCGAAGTCCTCGTGCTTCTCGTCGCAGGAGCGGCAGGGTTCGGGCATCCAGGCGTCGCCGCGGAAATGATTGAAACCCGGAGAATGATGCCAGATGGTCTCAATGGTGTGGTCCCTGACGTTGGGGAAGTCGATCGGCAATTGCCGGGCACTGTGGCAGGGCAGCGCGGTGCCGTCCGGGGTGATGGTCAGGAACATACTGCCCCAGCCGTTCATGCAGGGTTTCGGGCGCTCTTCATAGTAGTCCGGTACCACGAAGATCAACTGGCAGGGATTGGCGGCGTCTTCCAGGCGGCGCCGATAGTCCGCCACCACGTGTTCCGCCTGTTGCAACTGCGCCCGCGAGGGCATCAGGCCTTGCCGGTTCAAGTGGGCCCAGCCGTAATACTGGCAGGTGGCCAGTTCCACATAGTCGGCCTCCAGGTCCAGGCACAGCTGAATGATGTCGCCGATGCGGTCGATGTTGTGCCGGTGAATGACGATATTGAGCACCATGGGAAAATCGTGCGCCTTCACCGCTCGGGCCATTTCCAACTTATGCTGGAACGCTTTGCGGGAGCCCGCCATCAACTGATTGCCGGCCGCTTCGGCGTCCTGGAAGCTGATCTGAATGTGGTCCAGGCCGGCGTCCGCCAGGGCGCGGACCTTGTCCCGGTTCAGCCCCATGCCGGAGGTGATCAGGTTACTGTAATAACCCAGTTCGCGGGCGCCGGAAACCAGCTCGATCAGATCCGGCCGGGTCAGCGGTTCGCCGCCGGACAAGCCCAACTGGGCCGCGCCCATGGCCCGTGCCTGGGCGAACACGTCCAGCCATTGCCCGGTGTCCAGCTCCTGGCCCTGGTCGGCAAAATCCACCGGGTTGGAGCAATAGGGGCATTGCAGCGGGCAGCGGTAGGTCAACTCCGCCAACAGCCATAACGGCGGTCCCGGGCGGATCTCAGCGTTCGGTGAGCCAGTGGTTGCCATGGGCGGCCTCGAGAAAATCCAGCACGTCCGCTTCCAGATCCGGTACCTCCGGGAAGCGCTGATGCAGAGTGGCGACAATGTCCGCGACGCTGCGCTCGCCGTTCACCAGAGTGAGGATCTGGGCGGCACTGTCATTCAGTTTCACCATGCCTTCCGGATACAGCAGCACATGGGCCTGCTGCGCCGGTTCCCATTGCAGACGGAAGCCCCGGCGCAACAGCGGAATGGCGTCGTGATGTGGTGCGCTCATTGCTGCAACCCCCGGTGCCAGACGCCTTTATCGGTGACGGTATGGTAGGGCGGCCGTTCCAGTTCGTAGGCCATGCTCATGGCGTCGAGCATGGTCCACAGAATATCCAGCTTGAACTGCAGAATATCCAACGCCCGCTGCTGGGCCTCGTGGGTAGTGAAATGATCCAGCGTAATGCGCAGACCATGTTCCACGTCCCGCCGTGCCTCGCCCATGCGGTTGCGGAAGTAGTGATATCCATCCTCGCCGATCCACGGATAATGCCGGGGCCAGCTGTCCAGCCGCGACTGGTGAATCCGCGGCGCGAACAGTTCGGTCAGGGACGAACAGGCCGCCTCCTGCCAACTGGCGGCGCGGGCGAACTGCACGTAGGCGTCCACCGCGAAGCGCACCCCGGGCAGCACATGTTCCTGGGAGCGTATTTCTCCGGCGCTCAGGCCCACCGCCTCGCCCAGGCGGATCCAGGCTTCGATGCCGCCTTCGCCGCCGGCGGCGCCATCGTGGTCATGAATACGCTGCACCCATTCGCGGCGGACATCCCGGTCCCGGCAGTTGGCGAGGATGGCGGCGTCCTTCACCGGAATATTCACCTGATAGTAATAGCGGTTCGCCACCCAGCCCTGGATTTGCCGGCGGCTGGCGCGGCCCTCATACATGGCCACGTGATAAGGATGGTGGATGTGGTAATAACGGCCCTTGTCGCGCAGCGCCTGTTCGAACTCGGCGCGGCTCAGGGGCAGGGCGGAAGCCAGCTCGCTCATAATCGGATCGCCATTCCATCGCAGGCCACCTCGACCCCCTGGCGTTCCACCCGGGCGCGCTCCTCGGAGCCGTGATCGAGGATCGGATTGGTGTTATTGATATGGATGAGTATCCGGCGTTGGGGTTCCGGCAGACTGGCCAGCAGCTCCAGCATACCGCCCGGGCCGCTCTGCGGCAGATGGCCCATTTCGCTGGCCGGTTTGGTGCCGACGCCGGCGTGGCGCATTTCGTCTTCGCGCCAGAAAGTGCCGTCCACCAACAGGCAATCGGCACTGGCCATCAGGGCGTGCAAGTCGGCGTCCACCTGGCCAAGCCCGGGTGCGTAGAACAGGCGCTTGCCGTCGGCGTCCTCCACCAGCAGACCGATGTTGTCGCCGGGATGGGGATCATTACGGTGCGGGGAATAGGGCGGTGCCGCGCTGCGCAGCGGGATCGGCGTGAGGCTCAGACCCGGACAGCACGGGATGCGGAACTCACCGGCCAACGGAATCGGGTTCCAGCGTAGTCCGCCGTTCCAGTGATCCAGAATGCGGAACAGTGGAAAGCCAGAGCACAGATCCTGATGGACCATCTCGGTACACCAGACCTCATGGGGGCAGCCCTCGCGTAACATCAGCAGGCCGGTGGTGTGATCGATCTGGCTGTCCATCAGCACGATGGCGCCGATGGCGGTACCGCGTTTGCCGTCCGTCCGGCGCAGTTCCGGCGTGCTTTCCAATTGGGCGCGAATGTCCGGCGAGGTATTACACAGAATCCAGTGCTCGCCGTCGTCGGACAGCGCGATGGAGGACTGGGTGCGGGGCACCGCGTCGATGGTGCCCTGGCGCAGCCCGGCGCAATTGGCGCACTGGCAATTCCATTGGGGAAAGCCGCCGCCGGCCGCCGAGCCGAGAATTCGGATATGCATGGGCGTGAGACCCGGAACCCGCGGATCCCACTAAGGTGGGCCCGCGGGAACCGGCATCAGCGATTGGAAATGTACATGGTGACTTCAAAGCCGATGCGCATGTCCACATAGCTGGGTTTGGTCCACATAGCGAGCTCCTCGATTGTTATTCGTGTCAGAGATTGGCCGTGATCGGCCGATTCATTTGAGCACTGCCGAGGGAGTCGGATCACTACTACTTTAGTACTGAATGTGCCGGTCCATAGGGTCCGACTCGGCGGTGATCACATTTACAGGAGCCAGCCCTGCCTGGCTAATCCCGGGCTCCGGTGTTGGTACATTCGCTTGCAGGCAAGCTCCCACAGCGGCTTCGTAGCGCAAACTGTGGGAGCCAGCTTGCTGGCGAATGCGGCTTCCGGTGTTGGGCCATTCGCTTGCAAGCGGAGCGCCACCCGGCAAGCTCCCACAGCGGCTTCGTAGCACAAACTGTGGGAGCCAGCCTGCTGGCGAATTTGCAGGCAAGCTACGCTTCCGCTTGGCATTAAGGCCCCGCGCCATGTCGCTTTGGTCAGGCGTTCGCCAGGCGGCTTGCCCATAATGCAAAGCCCAGGTATCGGACTCGCTGACCGGAGGTTTCATGCGTATTTTACGGCTGCTTTGTTTTTCTCTGGTTTTATCCGTTTCACTCCCGGCCGGTGCCGACAAGGCGCTGGATCTGACCCCGGCGCAGCAGGCCGAGCTCAAACGCTTCGCCCCCGGAGTAACGTTGACCCCGGAACTGGCGGACAAGCTGCGCGCCATCGCCTTTGACCAGAACCGCTCCCTGGATGAGCGTATTCAAGCAATGCAAAAAGTGGCCGGCTATACGCCGGGAGAACCGGTTAAGCGGCGTATCTGCATCTGGGACATCGCCGGCCGCGCCGGCCCCATCTTCAAGGCTGCCGAGGATCAGCGAATCCGGGTTCTTAAGTACGGCGTGGATCTGGAAATGGTGCCTTACACCAGCGAAAGCGTGGTGGTGGAGGACCTGAAAGCGGGGATTTGCGACGCCGCCCTGATCAGTGGCCTGCGCGCCCGTTTGTTCAATCAATACACCGGCACCATCGATGCCATCGGCGCACTGCCTTCCGACGATCACATGAAGCTGTTGTTGCGCGCCATGGCCAGCCCGAAAGTGGCGCCGCGGATGGTGGCCAACAGCTATGTGGTGCTGGGTATTGCCCCGGCCGGGCCGGCTTATATCTTCGTCAACGACCGTGCCATCAACACCCTGGCCAATGCCGCTGGCAAACGGGTGGCAGTACTGGATTACGATCCGGTTCAAGCGGAAATGGTGGCGCAGATCGGTGCCACGCCGGTGAATTCCGACATCGTTTCCGCGCCGAACAAATTCAACAATGGTGTGGTGGATGTGCTGGCGGCGCCGATCGTGGCCTATGAAGTGCTGGAGCTGTACAAGGGTATGCGCCCCAATGGCGGCATTATCAATTACCCGTTGGCGCAGATCACCATGCAACTGATCGGACGTGCCGATAAATTCCCCAATGAAGTGGCGCAACTGGTGCGCGAGGAATTCTTCAACGGTTACGACCGGATTATGGCGCGCCTGGCGCAAGAGCAGGCCAAGGTGCCGGATCACTGGTGGATTGACATTCCGGATCAGGATAAACGCGAGTACGAGATGATGATGCAGGATGCCCGTTTGACCCTGCGCGGGAAGGGGTATTACAGCGCGGATATGTTGACTCTGGAACGCAAGGTGCGCTGCAAGCTGGACCCCAACCGGGGGGAATGCGTCAATCCGGTGGAATAGAGCAGTTGCCCCGATTTCCAACTACTGTAGGAGCCAGCCCTGCTGGCGAATGCTTTTTCTTCCACCGCCAGGGTGATTCGCCTGCAAGGCAGGCTCCTACAGAAGAGAATTAATGCTTCAGCCGACAACCTCAGGTGCACTCGGCCCGGGAGGCGTCCAGCTTGCAGCGGATCTTGCGCATGATGGTCAGCATGTCCGGATCGTAATAGCCTTGATCGCGGAGCTGATCGCGAGCTTCCTGCATCATCAATTCGTACTCCGCTTTGTCCTCATCGGGGATCTTCACCCACCATTTTGAATCCACCGCCTTTGATTCCTGTTCCACCTGCTGCCGGAAGCGGTCGAAGTTTTCATAAAAATAGCTACGTGATTTCTGGAACATCTCTTTGGGAAAACGATCGGTCTTGGCGACAACCTGCAGGGTCAGTTGCACCAGCGGGTAGTCGATGATGCCGCCATCGGGGGAGAGTCCTTTATACAATTCCAGGGCCTGATAGACCGCCAGGGGCGCGAAGATCACATCCACCGAGCCGTTATTGAATTTAGTGGAGAAATTGGTGACATCGGAATCCACTGGTGTGGCGCCCACCTGCGACACCAGGCCGGCCTGGGTTTCATCGTATTCCAGCACCGCCACTTTCTTGCCGGCGGCCTTATCCAGCGTATTGATCTTGCGATCATTGACGAAGATATAAGCGGGGCCCGCCGGAGCGAAACCGGCGACGGAGTAGTTGCCGCCTTCCAGCTTGTCCGCCATCTTCGGGCTGGCCAGAACCTGGGAGATGATGCGCAAGTGATCCATGCTGGGCACCGCGCCGATGGCGTCGATGGTGCCGGCGAACTTATTGAATCCGCGGGCGCGGATCCCGGTCACCAGAGCGGCATCACAGACACCGGCCTTCAGATCCTCGGTGGCGATCAGCTCACTGGTGTAGGGTAGCAGTTCCACATCCAGGCCCCAGGACAACGCGGTGGTCTTCCAGTCGCGGGCGCTGTTCATGATCGGCCCGGCGTTACCGACGATGTCGAACACGCACACTTTGCGCTTGATTGGCTCCGCCAGGGTGGGCAGGGAGAGGGCGATGAGCAGGGGGGTAAGCAAGTACAACGTGGTTCTTTTCATTGGGGGCTCCGTGATCCGAAAGAAAATCGGGTCTGTTTTCGCTGTCGAGAGGCTGGCTTCGCTAGGAGTGTGTGGAAACGCGTCCACGAGGGCTTTGAAAAACAGGTCATACCGGACGCTCGGGGGCACCGTGACGATACGCATTTGAATGTATCAGCGGGTATGGGAGCGATCAATTTACCGCACTGGCCGTATCGCCATGGAAGGCAGCAGAAACAGCCAATTGCTTTGTTGGCGGGCAGGGTAGACGCGGGCCGCGGGTCTGACTCACGGTGGCTTCTATCGGCATTTTTCCTCAAGGGATGCGCTTGTCAGTGCGGCTTTCAGGCATGCTGTCGACGACATGCTTTCCAGTGTGGAAAGCGCCGCGGAATCGGCGGATGTCCGGGATCAACTTGAGGTGCGGACGGTTGACCCCATCGAAACGCTCCTTGCGCTAATGAGTAACGATTCACTGACGGATAAAACGCAGTGTCATCCGGTCGCTTTCACCGATGGCGGTGTATTTCTTCCGGCACGCTATCTGTTTTGACGGGTCAGCCAGCTGTTTGCAGGTACGCAGGGATGGCGGCAGCGACCAGACCTCGTCCTCATGCTCGCGGCTGTCACGGGGATTGTGATTGAGGGGGCTGGATGCCTTCAGAATGAACCCGGCCGATTCCACTTTTTTGACCAGCCATTGCTCGCGAACATAACCGGTACGCTGCTCCGCTTCCGGTGTCGCATCCGGCTTAGCACGATGCTGAACAATGGCGAGAACACCACCGGGGCGCAGGGCCCGCCGCGAGGCGCTTAGAACCTCGTCGACAATGCCGCCGAGGATGAAGTTATGAAAGTGACGGGACAGGATGACCATGTCCGCCGAACCCGAGGGGGCGAGATCGGGATGAGCGGGAGGGTCGAAAGGGACAATCTTCACCTGGTCATACACTTGTGGATGGGCGGCCAGCTTTTCTCGGTATTCCCGGGCCATCGCCGCACGCCAGTCCGGTTTGGCATCATCGGGAAAGTTGGCGGCGATCAGTTTGCCCCGATCGCGCAAGCTGGGGGCCAGAATCTCGGTATACCAACCACCGCCGGGCCAGACTTCCACTACCGTCATATCCGGCTGAAAGCCCCAAAAAGTCAAAGTCTCGCCCGGCTTTCTTGCGTCGTCGCGGGCCCGGTTGGCGACGCTGCGGTGATTGCCTTCCAGGGCCTGCTGAACACCATCCGGCTGAGCGGATGTCGATCCTTCCCGCTGGCCGCCGGACAGGGCCATGGCCGGCAACATGACCAGGAACAAGCACAGCAAAAGTGGGGCCGGGAAATCCGGTCTTCGGGTTTGATTGGGGCCGTCATGGATCTGGTCGGTTCGCGTGAAAATAGTGCTCATGGTTATCTTCCCGTGGCTGCTGGCATCTCGGTGCGGTACATGATGTGATTGATGACGAGGACACATACGAGTCAGTTGGCTACTTCCGTGTATTTCAACATTCACCGATCTCCTGAAAATGATCCACCATCTGAAACAGGCGCGTACGAGCACGGTGTAACAGGACCCGAACATTGGATGTGCTGATCTCGAGAATGTTACAGATGGTTATGCTTTTCCATATCGGCCCTTTGAGGTCATTGCCAAACGGGTATTGTTACTACGTCATCCGCTCGTACCGATTTCCCTTCTTTCCGCGCCAGGGAGCGTCCCTAAAATTTCGTTACCGCTATTCAGGGGGGCTCGGGCGATCTTGTAAGGCGCTCCGGTTTACCTCTCACAAAAAGAGAACAGATGGACGCTTAGCGGCATTTTCCTGCTGACCAACAGGACTAAGCGAAGACGCGCTTATTGCGATTTATTTGGTTCCTGTGTATGGACGCAAAAAACCGCCTCGCAAGACCTGAAAGGCGCGCAAAATAGGGTATACAAAGGCGGTTTCAATATACACCGATTTGTAATCAAGTGAGCGTTTGCTAATCCCGGAAAAGGCTTTAAATGGGGTGCTTAAAAAGGGGACAGGAAATACAAAATCATTGTCTTATTAAAAGTGCACGACTGTAAATATTAAAGGGTTCCTAAAGAGCTCTAAAAGCGTTAGGGTTTTAGTTTCATAACCGTACCAGGAAGTAATGTTATGTAAGCCCGGCGCAGTCTGGGCCGGGGAAGCTCAGCGAAATCAATAACAAGGAGAAGCGCTATGAGCAGCAAGGAACGCGTTTTGCTGCAAGGTGTCCCTCACTATGTAGTGCATAAAACCCGAGACGGCAGCCCGATCTTTCGTACCACGGTGGACTTCAACTACTGCGAGCGGCAGCTGTTGGAGTTGCGCAGGGAGTATGAAGTCGAGATCCACGCCTGGTGCCTGCTGCCCGGCGAAGTCCATTTGTTGATCACCCCCACCGGGCGGGCCACGGAAGTATCCCGCTTCATGAAAGGCTTGTCCTGCCGCACCGCGCTGTTCTTCAAGAAGATCCATGGGGAAGAGTCGCCCTGGGAAAGCCGCTTCCTGTCCACGCCGGTACAACCCAGCCAGTGGGTGCTGACCATCATGAGAATGATCGAGCTGTTGCCGGTGACACGGGGGCTGGTGCAGAAGATCAATCAATACGCCCACAGCAGCCTGCGCATGCGTTGCGAGAAGACTCAGACCAGCTGGCTGGACGATCCGGAAGAGTATCTGCGTCTGGGAACGAACCGGGACGAGCGTCGCTTTGCTTACCGGGAATACCTGCGCATGGGCAACAACCCGAAGGAAGTGGACTTCATCGTCAACGCCGTTACTCGCGGGCTGGTCACCGGTTCGGACCGCTTTATTCGTGAAGTGGCGGAAAAGTACGGTGAGCGCGTGTATGGCCGGCCCCGGGGGAGGCCCAGGAAGAGGCCAAGTCAGGACGGTGACAGCCCACCCGGCGACGACAGTGAAGAATAGCCGCCGGCGTGCTGATCACGAGGTCCTATGACAATGAATCGTCCTACTCTGATCGCCGTGCTGGGCCGGGCCGCACGCTACTTGGTATCGCTGGCGCTGCTTGGCGTGCTGGTGTACCTGGTGGTGTGGACCGCGGGGTTGCTGATCCACGGCCCTAAACCGCCGGAACGGATGTCGGCGGATGGTCTCCCTGTAACCGCGTCCGCGCACGATCTGGCGCTGACAAAGGCGGGGATCGCGGGCTGGAATCTGTTCGGCGAGTACCTGTCCGAGAGCGGCACGGCCGAAGCGCATTCCGATGCACCAGAGACGCGGATGAAACTCACCTTGCTCGGCGTTTTCCATAACCGGGTGGACGAGCACGGCTGGGCGATCATCCAGCCGGAAGGTGGCGAAGCGGGGCTGTATCACGTGGGCGATGAGCTGGTCCGTGGCGCCACACTGAATGCATTACGGGTCGATCATGTGCTGCTCAAGCGGGGAGGGCGCCTGGAGAAGCTGCCTCTACTGGCCTGGGAGGCGATGCCAGGGATCGTGGCCTCGGCGGAGCCCGCGCCGGACGACAAGAAAGACGGCGATTCAGAAGTGGAAAAGCTGCTGAGTGACCGGGAAAAGGCCATGGAGACCCTGGGGGTGGAGCCGGTGAGCCCGGAGACGGCCAATGGCTACCGGGTGATCGACGAAGAGGGTGACCTGGTCAAGAAGTTCGGCTTCCAAAAAGGCGACGTTATCTTTTCCGCCAATGGCTATCCGCTCGGTACCAAGGAAGACGACCTGCTGGCCCGCCGCTCCGTGGTGGATAGCGGCATCGGCGAGATCATCGTCAGGCGGGGAAGCAAGGAGTTTCTGATCGAGTACCGGACCGGCAAGAGCGATATTCGAGGCATGGCGGCCCTGACCGCGAAAACCCCCGAGGGCGGCTAGCTCCTGCAGATCACTCTACGAAGCCGCGGTGGGAGCTTTGTCCGGGCGGCGGGCCGCTGCAAGCGAATGTCCCAGCACCACAGGCCGCATTCGCCAGCAGGCTGGCTCCTACGGATCACGAGGTTCATAGGCATGCCGCTTTCAAGGTGTGGGACGGTAGAGGGGTGTGCTAAGGTTTTCCCGTTCGAATCATCCCTTGTGCAAGGAGAGCGGAATGAATGATGACAGCCGGGTCGGACAGGCCGGTGAGTCCTGGAATGATACGTTTGCCACACGGGCCATGAACATGCCGCCGGATCCCGTTCATATGAAGACCTATGACGAATACCCGAGCAAGTTCAGCCCCCTGTTTTTCGTGGTGATCGCCCTTACCGTGCTCTCCGCTGTCGGCAGTTTCGCCTCCTATAAGAATGGCAATATCACCTGGTGGCTGGTCCTGTTGGTGGTAACGTTACTGCTGCTCTTCGCTCTGCGCCGCTTTCCCAAGCCGGACGACCTGAAAGACATCGCTTATGAAAACGGCCTGCTGATCCCCGCCATCGTGATCGAGACCCAGCCACTGACCTTGCTGGCCCTGGCTGATATGCGTGGCCAGGAGGATGTGGATCTGGTGTGGGGTTGTCTGAAGCTGCCCGTCAAGCAGCTGCCCCATCACACCATCGCCATTGATGAGAAAGTGCCCTGTGTATCGATGTTTGGAATGCCGGGGAACGGCTACTGGAGCATTTTCCAACCTCGCCCGGTGGCCTGGGGTTACGACGATCCGGCCTTGGTGAAAAAGGTAACCGAGAGCCTCACGGTGGATGACGTGGATGATGTGGATGAATGGGCGGTGCTGCAGGAACTCAAAGATGCCATGAAAGGGGCACCGAACAACAAGGTGATCTACTTCGACGCGGCGCTACAGCAAACGGACAAGCCGTAGGAGCAAAGGGAGTCTGGCATTTCTGGTGCCCGCGGAGCTGGGAAGTCGCTGTGGCAAACTTGCTCGCAAGCGAATCCTGGCTCGTGAGCCGCGATACCGCACCCGGCCCCCCAACCTGATCAGCGAAAGACGTCTTCCAGCTCTTCCACCTCGTAAGGCCGGTCGATCCAGTCCTCCAACTGCTCCCGGCTGGCGCCGTTCAGTTTGACATCGATGTGTTCAGGGACTGTACCGAAACGGCGTACCAACTGACGCCGCAGAATATTTCGGGCCTCGGCGGTGGAACCTTCCTCCCGGCCTTCCTCTCGGCCTTCCTCTCGGCCTTCCTCCAGACCTATTTCCCGACCTTCCTCTCGGCCTTTGGTGAGCCCCTCCCGGCGGAATTGGGCTTTCCACTCTTGTATGCGCTCTTCCAGCATGGTGTTCGCCTCCTGTAAATTTCGAACTTCCCGCCAGCTGATTTCCGGAGCCAGACTGGGGCCCCGACGATGTAGCCATTCCAGAATAGCTTGTCTGAGTTCACTCTGCTCAGGCCCCTTGAGCCATTCTAGCAAATGGGAGAAGGCCCGAGACAGGTCTTCCGGGGCCTGGCTTTGCTCCAGCCGGAATATAGCGGCGACCAGATTACGCTGCCCAGGCAGGGCGCCCTCGTGAAGCAGAGCGCCCTCATCCAAAAGTAGAAACTGTAGCCGGGGCAAATAAGGGAGCACGGCGTGGGGAGGGGGCTGAATCAAATTGTCCAGGGCCACCGGAGCGCGCCAGCGTCCCTTTCCGTTGTACAGCACTATGGGCAGTACCGGTGGTAACCGGCGGTCCTGGCTCAATTCCTTACGCCGGATCAGGTCCTGATACAGCAGACCAATGTAAGTGAGGATACGCACCGGCATGAAGCGCTCCACCGTGGACTGAAACTCCAGCATCAGATAGAGATAAATCCATTCGCGTTTCCAACGTACCCGCCAGAGCGCATCATTGTGGCGGCTATGCAGATCGCCGGTAGCGTAGCCATCACTGACCTTTTCCAGTGAATCCAGATCCAGCTCCCGGACCCAATCACCCTCCATGAACCCCAACAGCAAATCCCGCATCAGAGCGCGATGCGAAAACAGAAATTTATAAGCGGTGTCGTGCTCCCCCATGAATCCTCCCCAAATCAGCAGGGGAGTAATATGACGCGCACACCGTGATCAGTCTGTCAGCCCTGACGGAAAGAACCGTCAGCCTAAAGT
The DNA here is from genome assembly GCF_025532145.1 of Alloalcanivorax balearicus MACL04. GTDB lineage: Bacteria > Pseudomonadota > Gammaproteobacteria > Pseudomonadales > Alcanivoracaceae > Alloalcanivorax > Alloalcanivorax balearicus. The sequence goes on from NZ_ARXS01000028.1 coordinate 55,955, forward strand.
GACGGGTAGTGTAGGAAGGCTCCCTTTGGAGGCCGCGAAGCCGCTGTGGGAAGCTTGCTCGCAAGCGAATCCCGGCTCGTATGAGCCGCGCTTTCTGCATCCGGGCAACCAGGAGTTCAGCGGCCTTCCCGGGTGTGCCAGAGTCGTAGCATGTATATAACGGATTCCTGAATCTCGTAGCGCATCTCGTAATCCCCGACCAGCAATCGTCTGACTTCATGGGGCTCGAAATCAAAAAGCCGCTCGCCGAGGCGTGGGTCGGTTAGCAGAATGGTGGGTGCTTCAGTCAACGCCTGCACAGCTCGCGCGGCTGCCCGCTTGTTCGCGGACGCCAGAAATTCGTATAAGCGAGCCAGATCGGAAAGTGCCTTGCTGGTCCACTTGAGTTCCATCAGCGCGGTACTGGCAGGGGCTCATCGGTGCCAAGGCTGTCCGCCCAAGCCTGCACGGCCTGATGATCGATGACGCGACCGGCGTCCACGTCGGCCAGAGCTTCGCGGGTGAGCCGCTCGCGCTCGTCTTCCTGATCAAGCCAGGCCGCCAACGCCTGTTTCATGATCCAACCACGGGAGCGCTCCAGCCGCTGGGCCATCTGGTCGACTCTCTCGGCCAGAGGAAGGGGGATATGGGCCGTCAATACCTTGGTTTCTGTCCGGGCCATGATGGGCTCCTGGGATAGATGTGAATCAAGCTCAATCATAGTGATTGAAAACGAATCACTCAAATGAATTATCTGTCTGGATAGCAGAATCAGTATGGCGGGAAGAAAAGTCCCGGTCTGTCAGCCCTGGCGGAAAGAACTGTCAGCCGAAAGTGACGGGTAGTGTAGGAAGGCTCCCTTAGGAGGCCGCGAAGCCGCTGTGGGAGGCTTGCCAGCAAGCGAATCGAGGCTACACCGAAAAGGCGTCTTCGCTCAAAGAGGACGGTCGGCCAGATGGTTGAGAGGGACCATGCGTTTGTGCAGCACACCGAATATCACCAAACGGCTTCTGTACACGATGTAATAAATCACATGACTGACATGGGGGAAGCTGAATACGCCGGCCCCGAGTTCGGGCCTGGGTTTGCCGAGGGACGGCGTTTCACATAACAACCGCAGGGTTTGCCGAAGATCCGAAAGATACTTACGGGATTGCTTGGGGCCCCACTGCCGCAGAGTGAAACGGCGAATCTGGATCAAGTCCTTCCGGGCCTCCAGGGTCAGGCGATACGGTGCCGCCATCAGTCGTGTTGACCTGATTCCAGCTCATCGAAGAACGCATCCCCGTCAACCAGGTTGCCGGCAGTGATATCCGCTTTTGCCTGAGCGGCCCTGGCTTGCAACAGCTGTAATTTCGCTACTTCGAGCCCTTCATATTCATCAACGGAAATGACCACCGCCACGGGCTTGCCGTTCTTGCTGATCTGAACCGGTGCGCGCTGTGCCCGTAGCAGCATATCGCCAAAGTGAGTCTTGGCCTCATTAGCGGAAAGGGTATCCATGATCGCTTCCATAAAATCGTTCGATTCGGTCAATATAGTCGAATCGCTCTATTTTGGCCAAGGTCATTTTGACAGTAAAGGAGTGCCCCCTGGGAAAGCGGGTTTTGAGCCCTCCATGCAGGCAATCCAGTTGCCGTTTTCCGAAGCTAGTATGGAGGGAAGAAAAGTCCCGGTCTGTCAGCCCTGGCGGAAAGACCTGTCAGCCGGAAGTGATGGGTAGTGTAGGAAGGCTTCCTTTCCCGGTCCCCAACCTGATCAGCGAAAGACGTCCTCCAGCTCTTCCACCTCGTAGGGCCGGTCGATCCAGTCTTCCAGTTGCTCTCGGCTGGCGCCGTTCAACTTGGCTTCAATACGTTCGGAAAGAGAGCCGAAGCGGCGTACCAGTTGGCGTCGCAGGATATTACGGGCTTCGTTGACGGAGCCTTGTTCAAGGCCCTGCTGCAACCCTTCCTGCAAACCAGCCTGGTGGTGCATGTCTTTCCATTCCT
>NZ_ARXS01000029.1 GCF_025532145.1 Alloalcanivorax balearicus MACL04
AATCCGTGTCTACTTAAATGGGGCCAGTCCAGCGAAAAAAATGCGATTCTGCAAAGGCCATTTGCGAATTCGCCACTCCTGATCCTAGTTGACAGGCTTGTTGTTTATTTGCTTTTGAACGCGGAGGGGCTTGCCAGCTTTTGACCGCGGCCCCTATGGTTGGAGAGCAAGGTTACGTATTTCGCGCAGCTATTAACTGTTCACTCTTCACTGTTCCCTGCTTTTCACTGTCCATACCGCTTCGCATTCTCCAAAAACACCGTCTCCTCTTCCGTGTTCTCCCTGCCCAGCGCTTCGTTGCGGTGGGGGAAGCGGCCGAAGCGGGCGACGACGTCGCGGTGTTCCTCGGCGAACTTGAGGTTATTTTCAATTTTGCTTTTCAAGTGTTCCGGCACCCGCTCCAGCAGGGAGCGGAAGCAGGCGATGCCCTGGTTTTGCAGTGCCAGGTCCTCGGCGTGCATCAGCGGCATATAGAAGAACACCTGCCCGGCCCAGGGAAGGCCGGTTTCCATACCGGTGGAGATACCTTCCAACGTCAGCGTGATCGCCTGATGGTCACCGGCGAAGGCCGCCGCCTCACCGCGATGGACGTTGCGACTGAACTGGTCCAGTAACAGAATCAGGGCCAGCCGGGAGCGGGGATGGCGCTCCCAGGCCACCAGTTCCCGGTCCAGTGCCGCTTGCAAACGAGCACTGAATTGCTCGCGAATGCGTGCATCCAGAGCGGCGCCGCCGGAGAACCATCGTCGCTCGCACTCCCCTGGCGGCCAGTCCCCCTGATCCAGCCCATCGAACCAAAAGTCCAGGATATCGTTGTAAGGCACTTCAAAATTCATCATTGCTGGCAGTCCTTCGGTAATACTTGCCGCAAAACCGGCCAGGCGTTATCCAGCAGGGTGGGCTGGGCTTCGGCGGTGGGGTGAATGCCGTCGCTTTGGATCCGGCCGGCTTCCACCACGCCGTCGAGAAAAAACGGCACCCAGGGTAACTCATTGTTCTCCGCCACCTGTTTGAACACTGCCTCGAAACGTTCGGTATAGGCACGACCATAATTGGGTGGAATGCGCATTCCGAGCAGCACCACCCGGGCCCCGGCCTGTTGGCCGAGGGACACCATTTTTTCCAGATTGCCGGCCAGACGACTCGGCGGCAGGCCACGAAGGCCATCGTTACCGCCCAGTTCCAGCACCAGAACATCCGGCTGATGCCGCTCCAACAAGGCCGGCAGGCGGCTGACACCACCATCACTGGTCTCACCGCTCACCGACGCATTGATCACCGGCATCGCGGAACATTGACTTGCCAGTCGTTGTCCGAGAAGGTGCACCCAACCCTCCGTTTCTTGCAGACCGTAGCCGGCGCTGATGCTGTCACCCAGCACCACGATGCCCTGCGCGCGGCCCAGTAAAGGCGCGAGGAACAACAGTATGACCAACAGGCACCTCGACATGGCTTCTTCCCCTGTACTCGTGGCTCAACGGTTAACCAAAACGGTGGTCGCTCCGGAAGGCGATCTGACCTTGCTGCACGGTATCGATCTGGAGATCGCCGCCGGTGACAGTTTGGCCATCACCGGGCCTTCCGGTTCCGGTAAATCCACCCTGCTCTCTCTGCTGGCCGGCCTGGATGTACCTTCCGGCGGCAACGTAACGCTGGCCGGACAGCCTTTCAGCGACCAGGACGAGGATACCCGGGCGGCCCTGCGCGGTCAGTATTGCAGCTTCGTGTTTCAGTCCTTTCATCTGGTCGCCGACCTCAGTGCGGTGGAAAACGTCATGCTGCCACTGGAAATCGCCGGCGACCGCGAGGCCCGCGATAAAGCGCGCCTCTGGTTGCAACGGGTCGGCCTGGAGCCCCGGCAGCATCATTTTCCCGCGCAGTTGTCCGGCGGTGAGCAACAGAGGGTGGCTCTGGCCCGGGCCTTCGCCATGGCGCCGCGGGTGCTGTTCGCCGATGAACCCACCGGCAGTCTGGATCGCGCCAACGGGGAGCAGATCGCCGAGTTACTGTTCAGTCTGAATCGCGATCACGGCACCGCCCTGGTGCTGGTCACCCATGATCCGGAACTGGCCTCCCATTGCGCGCGCCATCGGCAACTGGTGGAGGGGCGTCTCGGTGACTGAGCGGCTACTGCGCCCCTGGCGCTCCCCGGCGTTCCGGATCCAGGCGCTGGCGCTGTTGGTGGCCACCCTCGCCATCGCCACCGTGGTGCTGTTGCGCGGCGAGCTGGAGCATCGCTTCGCCACCCGCACCGCCGAGGCCATTGGCGGCGATCTGGTGCTCGAGGGCAGCGCGCCACCCAGCGATCAGCAAAAGGGCATGGTCAGCGATCTTGCCAGTGCCAACACTCTGACCTTCAGCAGCGTGTTGGTGCGTGACGACACCTTCGTGCTGGCCAGCGTCAAGGCGGTGGACCAAGGCTACCCTCTGTACGGTTTGGTGGCGGTGGCCGGGCAACGTTTCGCCGACCCGCGACGGGTGGATCACGGTCCCGCGCCCGGTGAGGTCTGGCTGGCCGGTACCGCCCTCGATCGCCTGGAGCAACAGGTCGGCGATACCGTCACCATCGGTGACCTGCCATTGCGGATCACCGCTGTGCTGGAACAGGAGCCGGATCAGGGCGCCGGTTTCTACAGCATGAATCCGCGCGTGCTGATGAACCTGGCCGACGTACCGGGTACCGGCATCATCGGCCCCGGCACCCGGGCCCGTTACAAGCTGCACCTGCGCGCGCCGGGCGAGATGATGGCGCCTCTGATCGAACAGCTGACTCCGACACTGGCCGCCAACCAGGAACTGGAAACCCGCGACAACGCCGGATTACGCTCCATGGGGCCACTGCGCCAGTTAACCCTTTGGGGGCAATTGGCGGTGATGATGGTGGTGCTGTTGTGCGGCGGCGCGGTCTATCTGGCCGCCGGTGTGCGCAGCCTTGAGCAGGCCCGGCGCAGCGCGGTGATGAAGACCTTCGGCGCCTCCCGGGCCACGGTGCTGCGTTGGATCCTGTCGCGCGAGCTGACCGCGCTGTTGCCGGCCATGCTGGCCGGGCTGGCGCTGGCGGTAGCGGCGTTTCTGGCTCTGCAACAGTGGCTCGGCGATACCCTGGCCTGGAGACCGGGCCCGGGCAGCTGGCTGCTGCTGGCGCTGGCGCCGCTGGTGATCTGGGCCGGGTTCGCCCTGCCCCGTCTATGGCGGCTGGCGGATCTGCCGCCTCGTCAGATCCTGCAGCCGGAACCGTCCGCGCCGGTGGCCCGCACCGGCCTCAACCTGGTTGGCGCGTTGGCGGCACCGGTACTGGTGGCCATGGTGCTGTCCGGCTCACTGATGGAGTTGCTCCAGTTGCTCGGGCTGATGGTGGCGGTGGCAGTGGGCCTGCCCCTGTTGCTGTGGGGGCCGCTGCGCCTTGCCGACCGCCTCGGCGACCGCTGGCCACTGGCGCCCAGGCTGGCCCTGCGGCGACTGTCCCGACGTCCGCTGACCACCCTGCCGATGCTGTCGGCGCTGGTGCTGGCGCTGGCGATCATGTCCATGTCCAGTCACGTGGGTCAGCAACTACTGAGCCAATGGCGCGCCACGCTGCCGGAAAAGGCCCCCAACTATTTCGTACTGAATCTGTTCGAGCCGGATCTGCCCGCGTTCCGGCAATGGCTGGATCGCCATGACGCGGAAACACCGCAGCTGTATCCGGTGGTACGCGGCCGGCTGGTGGAGGTCAACGGGCAGCCGGTCCGCGAGGCGGTGACCAAGGAAAGCGATGACCAGGAGCAAGGTGAGCGGGCCCTGAACCGGGATCTGTCGCTGACCGAAGGCGACACCCTGCCCGCCAGCAACCAGATCGCCTCCGGGCGCTGGCTCGACCCGGAACAGCCCGGCGAGGTCTCGGTGGAATCGGAACTGGCCGCGTCCCTGGGGCTGCAGGTGGGTGACCAACTGCGCTTCACCGGTGTCTCCGGCGAACTGAGCGCCACCATCGTTGGTCTGCGGGAGGTGGACTGGGAAAGTTTTCAACCTAATTTCTACTTCATGTTCAGCCCCGGGACGCTGGACGGCGAGGATCGCTACTGGCTGACCAGCTTCTATCTGGACGAGGCCAACAGCGGCGCCCTGCCCGATCTGATCCGCGCTTTTCCGCAAATCACCTTGCTGGACGTGAACGCGCTATTGGGGCAGGCACAGGTTCTGATCGCCCAAGCCAGCCGCGCAGCTTTGGCCCTCGCCGCGTTACTGCTGGCCAGCAGCGTCCTGGTCATGGCCGCGGCCTGGCTCGCCGGCAGCGGTCAACGGCGGAAGGACGACGCTCTGTTGCGCGTGCTCGGCGGCAGCCGCTCGCTGCTGCGGCGGGTGGCGACGATTGAACAGCTCTGGTTGATGGGCGGTGCCGCCGTGTTCGCACTGGTGCTGCACTTTCTGGCGCTGTGGCCCCTGGGCCAGCGTATGTTCGACGGTGACCTGCCGCTGTCTCCGTGGATGCTGCTGCCCTGGGCGGTGGTGCTGCCGTGGCTGGCGGTACAGCGGATTCTGCCCCACCGCACCGGCCCGCCGCTGGCGCGGTTGAGCGGTTAAAACATCGACCGTACTACGAAGCCGCTGTGGGAGCTTGCTCTGCAAGCGAATCTTTTGGCCGAGAGCCCATTCGCTTGCAGGCAAGCTCCCACAGCGGCCTTGTAGTAAATGCCTGGCGTCCGGCGATTCTCAGCTCCGCCGCGCCAGGCCCCAATAGCATCCCAATGCCGCCAGCGCCGTCGCCGCCATCAGTCCGGTCATCGGCAGCGGGGTACCGTCATGGATCATGCCCAATCCGGTGCCGATCAACCCCGCCAGTAAAAACTGCAGGCAGCCGTTGAGGCCGGTGGCAGCACCGGAATCGCTGTCGAAATAGGCGAGGAAGCTGGCGATGGCGTTGGGGATAATCAGCGCGCCCATTCCCGCCACCATCATGATCAGCGGCACCGTGTTCCACAGCGACAGGGTTCCGGCCAGCGTCAGCACCAATAAGGCCAGTGCCGACAACGTCTGAATCACCAGCGCCACACCGAGAATGTCGGCACCGCGATAGCGGCGCAGCAGCAATACATTGAGCCGGTTAAGGCTGAGCATGGTGAGAATGTTGCATCCGAAATAGATTGGGAAACGGGTTTCGTCGATACCGAAATAATCAATGTAGAGGAACGCCGCGTCGGTGATGAAGATGAACATGGCGGAGAACCCCAGACTGTTGGCAAGGATGAACCCCATCGCCGCCCGTTGCCGCAACACCCGACCGTAGGCGGCGAACATGCGATGGCGCAACGGCTCCGGATCCACCTTCGGCACCACCGTGGGCAGCGCGAACCGCAATACCAGCACCGCCACCACCGCATAAACCGCCAGGAACAAGAAGATGCTCTGCCAGCCCAACAGCTTCAATAAAGCGGCGCCGATGGCCGGCGCCAGCAACGGCGCCATCAGCATCACCAATCCGATGGTGGTCAGCACCCTGCCAGCGTCCGGGCCGGTAAAATGGTCCCGCACCGAAGCGGCGCAGATCACCACCGTGGCGCCACCACCAACGGCCTGCACCACTCGCAGCAGATAGAGCGTTTGTACGCTCTCGGTGACGGCGATGGCGAGACTGGCGAGAAAGAACACCAACAGCCCCACGTAGGCCACCGGCTTGCGCCCGAAGTGATCGGACAACGGACCGCCCAGCCATTGTCCCAGCGCCACCCCGATCACATAGAAGCTCACCGACAGCTCCACCGCGTGCACCGCCACGCCGAAATCATCGGCCATGGTCGGCAATGCCGGCAGATAGGTGTCGATGGCCAGCGGCCCGAGGGCCACCAGACTGCCCAGCATGATCGCCAGGCGCGTGGGGGAAATCGCAGACATACAGGCTCCGTTTTTTGGCGAACGGCGTCCCTCACCCGTCGGGTCTCACGGGGTTCGCCAAGGGCACAAGCGGGGTGCGCGACGCCGGCCAGCGTGGCCGGGCGGTCACAAGATTAACACCGGCGGCACCATTTCCCCAGCTTCGCGGCGGAATCCATCCGATCCGTCATGGAGGAATCACCAACCATTGAAGAATCAGTGGTCGTGGACGGTTCCGATACGACCGGTCAGGCCCTACACTTGCGCAAATGCCCCGGGCCACCGGGCACCCCCAAGCCAGTAAAAGGATGTCCATGGAACTGACTCTTCCGATCCAGCTTGCCCTGATCGTGGTGGTGGCCTTTCTATGCCAATGGGGCGCCTGGCGCCTCAAGCTGCCGGCGATTCTGCCGCTACTGTTGTCCGGTCTGCTGCTGGGTGGCGGCCTCGGGCTGATCGATCCCAAAGCCATGTTCGGGGATCTGTTACTGCCCAGCGTGTCCCTGGCGGTGTCGATCATCCTGTTTGAAGGCGCGCTCACTCTCAAGTTCGATGAAATACGCGGTCTGGAGCGCACCGTGCGCCGGCTGGTGACCTGGGGGGCCCTGGTCACCTGGGCGGTGGTCACCGTCGCCACCTGGTACTTTCTCGAGCTGCCACTGGATATGGCGTTGCTGTTCGGTGCCTTGGTGGTGGTCACCGGTCCCACCGTTATCGTCCCGCTGCTGCGCAGCGTGCGCCCGGTCAGCAGTGTGTCGCGGTTACTGCGTTGGGAGGGCATCGTCATCGATCCTCTTGGCGCCGTTCTGGTGGTACTGGCCTATGAGCTGGTGGCGGCCACTGGCCAGGGTGCTTTGCTGCACGGTCTGTGGTTGTTCGCCCAATCCATGGTGCTGGGCGTCGTGATCGGTTCCGTGGTGGCGTTCATGCTGGCCTTCCTGCTCAAGCGTCATCTGGTCCCGGAATACCTGCGCAGCTTCCTGGTGCTGTCCGTGGTGGTGGGCGAATTCGTGCTGGCCAACTGGCTTGGCGAGGAATCCGGGCTGGTGGCGGTCACCGCCACCGGTATCGTGCTGGCCAACCTCAAGGGCGTGCGCACCGACGATATTCTCCACTTCAAGGAGAACCTGTCGGTGATGCTGATTTCGGTGCTGTTCATCGTCCTCGCCGCCCGCCTGGACATGGCCCAGCTGGCGCAACTGGGCAGCGCTACCCTGGTGGTGTTGCTGGTGGTGCAACTGGTGGCCCGGCCGTTGTCGGTCTGGGTGTCCACTCTCGGCAGCAAACTCAACTGGCGGGAGAAAGCGCTGCTCGCCTGGATCGCGCCGCGCGGCATCGTCGCCGCGGCGGTTTCCGCCCTGTTCGCGGAGCGCCTGGAAAGCAACGGCGTGGAAGGCGCCGAGTTGCTGGTGCCGCTGACCTTCTCGGTGATCATTGGCACGGTGGCGCTGCAGAGCCTGACCGCGCGACCGCTGGCGCGCCTGCTGAAAGTGGCGGAACCGGCGCCACGCGGCTTCCTCATCATCGGTGCCAATCCGGTGGCTCGAGCCATCGGCAAGGCGCTCAATCAGAACGGCTTCCCGGCCATGGTTACCGATTCCAGCTGGGAGAATATCCGCGCGGCGCGGATGGCCGGCCTGGCCACTTACTACGGCAACGCGGTTTCCAGCCACGCCGACCAGTACCTGGATCTGGTGGGCTACGGCAAGCTGTTGGCGATGAGCCCGCGGCGGGAAATGAACGCGGTGGCGACCATGCGCTATCGCTTGGAATTCGGCGAGCGCAACGTCTACAGCCTGCCCTGGTCCGGCGATAAGGAAGAGAAACACGAGATTGCTTCCCAGCATCGCGGCGGCACTTTATTCGACGAGGATCTCACCTACGCCCGGCTCGCCAGCCTGATCAGTCAGGGTGCCGAAGTACGCAAAACGCGACTCACCGACGAATTCGATTACGCCGCCTACCTGCAGGTGGAAGATAGGCAGGTGTGGCCGCTGTTCGCGGTGGATACCCGTGATCGCATCCATGTTTTCAGCGCCAACAACCGCCCTGAACCGAAATCCGGTTGGTCTCTGTTCGGTCTGATCCGCGAGGACGACGCCAAGGAAGCGGCGAAGGAAAAAAGCAACGGTGACAACGGCAATGGCTCCGCCCTGCCGGGGTAAAGGCAGTTGACAGTTGATAGTGGACAGTTGACAGCGAAAAGAGCATTGCGAGCCGAGGTTTTCTGTGGGAGCTTGCCTGCAAGCGAATGTTGCAAACGCTTTAGCGAACCCCATTCGCTTGCAGGCAAGCTCCCACAGCGGCTAACCCCTGATGGGGGCGGACGTCATATTCTCGCGATGGTCACAGGCGACAGGCGCCGTCGCCTCGCCAATCCGCTCGAAGGAGTCGATCAACCCGCACACCCGGCCGTCGGCTAAATGCCGATCCGGCGTGTCTTCCCAGACCGCCATCGCCTGGCGCATACGCTGACTCAGCGCCTGCAATTCCTGGATGCGCTCTTCCACCTCACCGAGCCGGGTTTCGATCAAATCACGGACCCGCGGGCAAGGCGTCTGCCCGGCGCCACTGGCGGACATCAACTCCGACACATCACTGAGCGTGAAGCCGAGACTGCGGGCCTTGAGGGCAAAGCGCAGCCGGCGCAAATCCTCGGCGCCATACTCCCGGTAGCCATTGTGCGGATTACGGCGCGGCGCCAGTAATCCCAGATCGGTGTAGTGGCGCACGGTTTCCGTGGTGGTGTCCGCACGGCGTGCCAGATCCGTCACGCGCATAGTACTCTCCCTTCATTGACCAGACGGTTAACAGCCGCGGACCGCTCACAGGTCCGCCGGATAGCCGGTGATGGCCCGGATCTCCCGGTACAACCCCGATAGGCGGGGATAGATACGCCGATAGACCCGATGATACAGCTGCTGGTAGGTATCACGATGGCCGGCGCGGGGCTCGAAGCGCGGTCCCGGGTGGGTCATCGCCGCCACCGCCCGCTCGTGATCCGGATACAGCCCGGACCCCACGGCGGCATTGATGGCCGCGCCGAGCCCGGAAGTCTCAAAGGTATGGGGGCGCACCACCGGTAAATCAAAGATATCGGCGGTGATCTGCAAAATACGGTCGCTTTGCGAGCCGCCGCCGGAAACGCGCAACTCACGGACCGGAGTACGATTGCGTTTCTGCAAGCGCTCCTGCCCCTCCTTGAGCGCGTAGGCGACCCCTTCGACGATGGCCCGGTACAGGTGGGCGCGGTCATGGGCGTCGCCGAATCCAAGAATGGCGCCCTTGGCTTCCGGCCCCGGGAAACGCACGCCGGGATTCCAGAACGGCTGCAGCATCAGCCCCAGTGCCCCCGGCGGTGACTGGTCCAGCAACTCGTCGAACAAGGCCTCCGCCGCCACACCCTGGCGCTCGGCACGCTGCACTTCTTCCGCGGCGAACTCGCGCTTGAACCATTCCACCAGCCAGTATCCGCGCTGCACAATGATTTCCGACGTGTAGTAATCCGGTGCCGCAGCGCCGTAAGCGGGAACGAACGGGTACGGTTCCACGTAACGGCGATTGCTGGTATTGAACGTCGCGGTGGTGCCGTAACTGACATGGCCGATATCAGGGCTGAGCGCTCCGGAGCCGAGCACCTCGCAGGCTTTGTCGGCGCCACAGGCAATCAGCGGGAGACCGGCGGGAATACCGGTGTGGGCTTCAGCCTCGATGCTGATCCGGCCCAGTGGTTGTCCTGGCGGCACCAGTTCCGGCAACTGCTCACGCCGCACCCGCAGAGCATGCCATTTGAGGTCGCCGGGGCGGGCCCATTGCCGGCGCCGGTAATCGAAAGGCAGGTAGCCGACCTGGCTGGCGGTACAGTCTTTCAAGACCCCGCACAGCTTCCAGGTCAGAAACCCCGACAGCAGCACGAAATGCTCGGTGCGGCGCCACAGTTCCGGCTCGCGTTCGGCCAGCCAGTTGCACTCGGCCTTGCCGCGAAACTGGCGCAGCGTGCCGCCCTGCCCCAACAGATTGACGCCCCAGCGCCAATACCAGGGCAGTGCTGGAGGGTTGGCGGCACGGCGCCGGTCCAGCCAGATCACCGCCGGCCGTAACGGCCGATAATCCCGGTCCAGGCACACCACCGAGGCCCGTTGCGTGGTCAGCGCCACCGCCTGGACCCGTTCCTTCAGTTGCGGGTGGGCACACCACAGCGCCTGGCAGGCCTCTCCGAGGCCCCACCAAAAATGCTCCGCGTCCTGTTCCGCCTCGCCCGGCGGCCCTGACCAATACGGCTCCACCGGCTGCCGCGCCCTCGCCACCAGCTCACCACGGGTATCGAACAGCAGCGCCCGGGCGCTCTGCGTGCCCTGGTCGAGAGCCAGCAGCAGCGGCGCGCTCACGACGCCTCCGCCAACCTGCCCGGGACGCCGTAATACTCATCACGCAGGCGCCGGTAGCGTTGCCACTCCTGTTGCCAGCGCGCCGCGTCCCAGCCCAGTTTGTCGGCGGCCAGACCTTGCAGGCGGTCATGCAGCGACAAACCGCCGTCGCGCCGCAGCAGCCCCAGGCGGGTACGGCGTAACAGCAGATCATCCAGATGCACCACGGCTTCATGCTCCAGGCACCAGGACAGCAAGGCGTCGTCGTCCTGATTGCCGTGCAGGAACTCATCCACTTGAGCCGGTGCCTCCGGAATCGGCGCATACAAAGGCACATTACTGCGCCGGGCGCGGCGCCAACCGGTGCGATCCAGCAAACCGGCCGCCAGCAGCGCATCCAGGGCACTCAGCCGGAACGTGGTGAGCTTGCCGCCGCTCACCGAGATCACGCTATCGTGCTCCCAGACCGCGTGGTCCCGCTTCTCGCTGGAAGGCTTGCCGGCACGGCTGGAGCGGATCACCGGGCGCACTCCCGCCATGGACGACAGCACGTCCCCGGCGCCGAGTCCGGCACGCGGAAACTGCTGGTTGAGCAACTCCAGCAGATAGTCCATTTCCTGTTCCGAGGCGCGCGGCTCCCGGTTCAGATCCTCCGGGTGGTCCAGATCGGTGGTGCCAACACACACCACCCCTTCCCAGGGAAAAATGAACACCGGGCGTTGATCGCGCGGATGCAGCACGGTGAGGCAGTCCCGCACCGGCAGGCGCTCGGCGGAAAAGAACAAATGGCTGCCCCGCAGCGGCCGGATCCGCTCCGCGTCGCCACCAAGTTGCCCGGCCCAGGCGCCGGTGGCATTGATCACGGCGTGGGCGGTGAGTGTCGCCGTGGCGTCATCGGTCAGATCCCGCACCGCCACCCGCAGCGGCGCCGTGGCGGCGTCACCATCGCCACGGGAGACGCCGGTAACGCGCGCGTAATTCATCGCCCGCCCCTGGTAACGGGCCGCTTCCAGCAAGGTCCGCAGCACCAGACGGCAATCGTCGGTGAGCGCGTCGGTATAGCTGAGCGCGCCACCGAGTCCCTGGTCGTCCAGCCCCGGCACCCGCTTCAACAGTTCCTCGGTGCTCAGATAGGCGCGGTCACGGATACCGGCGAGAAAATCATAAAGCCCCAACAGCGCGGTCATTGGCCAGCGTCCGGGGAAACGTCCCTTGCGCAACGGGAACAGATAGGTGGCCCTTTCCACCAGGCCGGGCAGTTCACGCAGCAGGCGTTCCCGCTCCCGTAACGCGTCCCGGGTCAGCCGCACCTGCCCCTGGGCGATGTAACGCAACCCGCCGTGGACCATTTTCGAGGATCGGCTCGAAGTACCCCAGGCGAAGTCGGCCTGCTCCAGCAGCAGGGTCCGGTAGCCCAGGCGGGCGGCTTCCAGCAGTACGCCGGCGCCGGTGATGCCGCCGCCAATGACAATCAGATCCCAGTTCTGTTCGCTCAGGGACGCCAGCGTCGGTCGTGGTCCCAGTGTCATGGCCGGTCCTCCTCCGCCACCAGACAGCCGGGGTTGAGCTGTCCGGTGGGATCGAAATGAGCGGTCAGCGCGCGCAATGCCGCCAGCCCCCGAGTGCCTTTTTCCTCGCTCAACCAGCCACGGTGATCGCGCCCCACTCCGTGTTGATGGCTGATGGTGCCACCGCACGCCACCAGCGCGTCGCTGGCCGCCTCCTTCATCGCCCACCAGCGCCGCCGTGTTTGCTCATAGTCCGGCGAGCAGCGGAACACATAGGTAGTGTAGATACTGGAGCCCTGCGGATAGAGATGGGACAGATGGGTGAATACCAGAGCCTTCTCGCCTTCTCCGGCGTGGGCGTGAATGGCGTTTTCCATGGCGCTCACGGTGTCGTCGACCCGGGACCATTCCACGCAGGTTTCCAGCGTGTCCACCGCGTAACCATGTTCCCACAGACCGTGGCGCAAATAAGGGGAGCGGAAGCGGGCGTGTTCCCATTTTTTGCCCAGACTCTTGCCAATCATCACCCCGCCGTGTGCTCGCACCAAAGCTGAAGCGCGTTTCACCGCGGCGCGGCAGAACGCGGCATCACCGCTGGCGCCGAAGGTCACCATGCATCGTCCCTTGCCGCAGCCCCGCAATGACAGGTAGCGGTTGAGCGCGGAGAGCGCCAGAGGTGACGCCGCCAGGCGCAGTTGGGTGCGGGTCTCCTCGGCGTTGGAGAAACGCGCCATGGACAGCGATGGCCGGTCCTGGGCAAGGCGGCGCGCCAACTCCCGGGCCTGCTCCCAGTCCGGCACGAAGCCCACGTAAAACTGCTCGAATTCCGGCAATGGACTGATACGCACATCCACCTCGGTGATGACACCCAATCGCCCTTCGCTGCCCAGCACCCATTCGCGGGCATCCGGGCCGGCGGAAGACGCCGGGATAGTCGGCAAACGCCAGCTGCCGGAAGGGGTTTCGATACGGGCGCCGGCGAACAGCTGCTCGATGCGGCCATACAACAGGGACTGCTGGCCACTGGAACGGCTCGCTACCCAGCCGCCCACCGTGGACAATTCCCAGGACTGAGGATAGTGGCCAAGGCGAAAACCGTGCTCACGCAATTGCGCTTCCAGTGCCGGTCCCGGCGTGCCGGCACCGAAACGCGCCAGGCGATTCTCCGGTTCCAGCCGCAACAGCCGGTCCATGGCGCCCAGGCTCAGGGTCAGCACCGGACGGTCGTCCACCGGCGGGTTGATGTGGCCGGCCACCGAGGTGCCGCCGCCATAGGGAATCACCGCCGCGCCCTGCGCCAGGGCCCAGTCCAGCACCTGCCGAACCTGGTCACTGTCGCCGGGCCGGGCGACCCCATCGGGAAACACCCCGAACTGCCCCGAACGCATCGCCAGCCAGTCCCCCAGGCTTTGCCCGCGAGCATGGCGGACCCGGATTTCCGGGGAGCGGTCCACCAGCGGGTGTTCCGGCAGGCGGCTCCGCGGTACCGACTCGATCACCTGATCCAGATCGGCATCGGCCAGCGGCCGCCCTTTGCCGATCCGTTGACGCAAGAAGCGCACGGCGGAGGCACGCAACGGAAACTCCGTGGCTTCATCCCCCCACCCATTCCATCGACGCATAGTGGATTCCTTGTTCTGGTCTGCTCCCGATGGTAATCGGTCGCTGTCACCGTTGCACCGGCCGGCCACGCCAAAAGCGGCCGCGGCCGGCTCCATTACTCATTCCGGAACCACTACGCTTTACCGCTTTTTACCGGAACACTATGGTACAGTCCCACGATTACGGTACCTTGGATCAGGCTGATCCAGATTTCGAGATAATAAGGAGACACAATGAAACGCATCCTCGGTTGTTCCATGCTTGCCGCCGCGATCACTCTGGCCGGGTGTAGCACCGTGAACCCCTACACCGGCGAAAAACAAACCAGCAAGGCGGCCACCGGCGGTGCCATCGGCGCGGTAGCCGGGGCTCTGATCGGTATCGCCACTTCGGACAATGCCAAGGAGCGCAAAGAACGGGCTCTGGCAGGCGCGGGCATCGGCGCCGTGGCCGGTGGCGGCGTGGGCTACTACATGGACGTTCAGGAGAAGAAACTGCGGGACAAGTTGCAGGCCACCGGCGTGTCGGTGACCCGTAGCGGTGACAACATCATTCTGAACATGCCGGGCAACGTTACCTTCGACACCGACCAGTCCGACGTGAAGAGTAACTTCCGTCCGGTGCTGGAATCCGTCACTGAAGTGCTCAAGGAGTACAAGTCCACCATGATTCAGGTGGCCGGTCACACCGACAGCACTGGCGGCGAGCGCTACAATCTGCTGCTGTCACAGCAACGTGCCCAATCCGTGGCCAATGTGCTGAGCAGCTATGGCGTTGAAACCGTGCGCCTGGACGTGGTGGGCTTCGGTGAGACCCAGCCGATCGCCAATAACGGCACCGCCCAGGGCCGCGAACAGAACCGTCGGGTTGAACTGACTCTGCTGCCGTACACCAAGTAAGCAGCAAGCCCGTCCCCTGCTCCGGTTGCGCCATCGCGCAGCCGGAGTCCCCCCAACACCTTATCGCTAAGATCACTCTTCCCCGGACACGTCCGTCTTCAGCGTGGTCTCCGTCCGCCGCCGCAATCGCCACACCAATACCGCCAGCGGCACCATCAACACCGCCACCATGATGTACGGAAAACGGTGATCAACGCTGTACAGCGCGGTACCGGTCAAGGGGCCGATGATGAATCCGAGAGAAGGACAGGCGCTGGCGAGCCCCGCCACCCGGCCTTGCTCCGAACTGTCCACGCGCAGGCTGGCCAGCGCCATGATCGCCGGCATGCCGAAACCGATCCCCAGCCCCACCAGCATCACCGCCGCGGTCAGCGCCAGGCGCTGGTCGAACAGCCACAACAGCAGAGCGCCGGCACCGATCAACGGTACCGCCATGCCCAGCAAGGCCAGCGCCGGGGCGCGCAACCACTGCACCACCAGAATTTGCCCGGTGAGCGAGGTCACCGCCGCCGCCATCATCGCTGTGCCCAAGGCCCCGGCGGCGGCGGAGGGAGACATGTGCAGCGCATCTTGAAACAGAAAACCCAGCGTTTGCTGCACCAGTGCGAAGCTCATGAACAGGACCACGCCGGTAATCAACAGATCACGAAAACGGGGGTCGGTGTAAGCCCGCAGCCCGGTGGCCATGACGCTGCGCACGCGCGTATCCGGCGCCTGGGTGCGATAAGGGGAAGGCGGCAGCAACAGAAAAATCAGCAGAGCCATGCAGGCCACCACGCCGGCGACCAGGTAGAGAGGCAGAATCAGCGTCAGCGCGGCCAGCAGGCCGCCAATACCCGGCCCCAGCACCGTGCCCAGATTGTTGGCCGCGCCGATTCGACCCATGCCGCGGGTACGCGCTTCCGGGGCGGTGATATCCGCGGTGTAAGCCGCCGCCGCGGGCGGTGTGGCGGCCATGATCACCGCCTGACTCATCCGCGCCACCACCAGACAAGCAACCAGGGCGCCGCCGGTGAGCCAGCCATTCAGCCCGAGATGGAACACCACGGCGAAAAACACAGTGCCAACCGCGTAGCCGGTCAGCCCGATGATCAGCACCGGCCGGCGTCCGTACAGCTCGCTCAGGTACCCCCAGATCGGACTGGCCAGAGCAAAGGCCAGGGAGGAACAACTGATGATCAGTCCCACCTGGATTTCCGCCAGCCCGGTGGAACGGCCCAGTGACGGCAGCAAGGTAAACACCAGGGTCTGGCCTAGCGCGGTGACACCGACGGCGGCGAGCAGCAGGGTTTGCACGAATGCCGGGGAACGGGCGGCAGGCGACGCGGCGGGCATGGGGTCCTCCGAAAAACGGCTATGTTAGCACCCTTTGCGTCAGCCGAATTGCTCCTTTGGTAACCGGGGGTGACGAATCAGGTGGCGATTCGCTGGCAAGCCAGCTTTCCGTGGCCTCTTCCACGGGAAGCCGAGCCGCCAGCGAATCCGCGCCGATCTCAGGAAACTTCGTCGTAAAGCGGCCGGGACAGCTCCGCCCAGTCCACTTCACCGTCGTCCACCAGATTCTCGAACTGAAGAATACCCAGAGCCTCGAATTTGGGCCTTACCGACTCGGTCAGCAGACCAATACGCTTGAGGTTGGGGATGATGCGGGTAAACAGCAGATTGCGGAACTGTGCCATCAGCGCCGATGCCAGCGCCTTCTCTCGCGCCTGCTCCACATCCCAACCGAACTCCTCGAACACCTCCACCGCGATCAGCCGCTCACGCATCACCACGCAGGCTTCGTAGGCGAACTGGGCCCGTTCTTCCTTCTCCTGCTCGGTGAGGGTCTGCACGAAGTCTTCCAGGTAGTTGACACCGAAGGTGACGTGGCGGGCCTCGTCGCGCACCACCAGCTGAATGATCTGCCGCAGCAGCGGGTCCTGGGCGGTGAGCTTGAGGGTGTTGAAGGCAGCCAGGGCAAGCCCTTCGATGATGATCTGCATGCCGATGAATTTCAGATCCCAGCGCGGGTCGGACAGAATCTTGTCGAGCAGGGATTTCAGGTGTTTGTTGACCGGGTAGAAAATGCCGATCTTTTCCTGAAGGTAGCGGGTGAACACCTCCACATGCCGGGCTTCATCGAAGGTCTGGCTGGCGGCATAGAGCTTGGCGTCGTAGGTCGGTGCGCAACTGGCCAGTTGCGAGGCCACCAGCAAAGCACCCTGCTCTCCGTGCACGAACTGAGCCAGCATCCAGGCCAGGTTGTGCCAGCCAAAGCGCAGTTTTTCCTCGTCCGGCAGCGTGGCGAACGGTTCCCAGTCGTAAAACGGGTTCAGTTTCTGATCCAGCGGTACTTCCGATTTTGGAAAATTCCGTGACCAGTCCACGTCCATGTCCGCGTTCCAGTTGAGCTCCTTGCCGAGCCGGTAGAGCTTGCGGATACGACCATCGGCACTGCTGTAGTCCCAGTTGTAGTGACCGGTGAGCGGGGTCTGGAAGATTTCCACCACATCCTGAACGTGGGCGGGCGTGAGCCGCTCCTCCAGATCGTCACTGCCGGGACCATCCCAGCTTTGGTAGTAAGTGATGTCCGACGGCGGGGATGCCATTTCCTTGATGCGCATGATGAGGCTCCTTGTGGCTTTACTCAGCTGGGGCGCTCTCACCAAGCTAGTCGGGCCGGACACCGGCGGCAATGTCAGGCAATGACAATCTGCCGCCGGAAATGTCGCCAAATCACAACTAGAAATGACTTTAATTTATTACCTTTTACCCTTTTTTATCAAAGAGATAGGGAAGAATCTTCAAGCATTTTCATCGGAAAGAAGAAAGTGGGCCCGGGCAATGGTAATCGGCTCTTCCCGGTTCTTTTGCCAGGCACTGATGTGCACATTGGCGATGCGCCGGCCGAGACGGGTGACCCGGCATTCAGCGAAAGTGTCCTGATAAAGCCCCGCCCGCAGATAGTCGATGGTGAAGTCGATGGTCTTCGGTACCCGCGGCTCGCCCATCTGCAGCAAGATGAAGATGATCGCCGCCTGTTCCATGAACCCGGCCACGGCACCGCCGTGCAATGCCGGCAGGGTCGGGTTGCCCAGGTTGTTTTCGTTACGGGGCAGAATGAACGTCAGTTCCTCGCCCTGGGCCAGGACCTGGATGCCGAGGAAACGGGCGTAAGGCACCCGATCGATCAGATCCTGGTAATCCGCTTCACCGGCCCGGCAGGCCTGAACCAATGCTTTCAATGTGTCGCTCATCAGGATGCCACCCGCCCGCTTCTGTCCAGTTTCATACGTGTATAGGTGGCCTGACCGGTGGCCACCGGCTCGCCCTGCTCGTCCCCCTCCTCCCAGGCGGTCATGCGCACAAAGGTGACATGGGCACTGAGGCGATAGCAGGTGGCGTCGCAAATCACCGCCTTGCCCGGCGTCGGCGCGTGCAGGTGATCAATACGCAAATCGATGGTCGGGGTGATCTCCACCGCCGGGTACAGACGGCAGCTGTTGGCCATGCCGCCGGCATGGTCCATCAGGGCGAAGACAGCGCCGCCGTGCAGCACGCCGGTGTCCGGATTGCCCACCAGATCCTCGCGCCAGGGCAGACGCAATCGCACGCCCTCCTCTTCCGCGCTGAGCACTTCCAGGCCCAGCATGCGCGAGTGGCGCACGGTTTCCAGGGAACGTTTGCAAACGTCCATTCGGGTGTAAGGTACGGCTGAATCTGTCACGGCGGCCAATGCTCCCATGGTCAAGGCGCGGCAAGCTTAACGCCTTGTTTTAGCGCTGAAAAGCGCCAATGGCAAATGCCGGTGGCGACCTTCACCACTGGATCCGGCAGTCTGGAGCCCTGCATGTCACCTCGTTTCTCCCTGAAGAACGGCGCCCGCGCCCTGGGTCTGGCGATGGAACGCCGGCGCCACCCGCGTCGCTTCATCCAAACCGATAAAACGCCCTGGGATCGCATTTATCAGGACGGCATCATGTCGGTTCGTCACTACAGCCTGCCACCGATGGCGCGCATTCCGGTCGGCGGCGAGATGATCCCGGTGGAGCGGAGCAAGCACCGGCGGCCGCTGCTGCTGGTGCCGGCACTGGGAATCCACTGCTGGACCTTCGATCTGATGCCGAATCGCTCCATGGTGCGTTATCTGATGGCGCGCGGCCACGACGTCTATCTGATCGACTGGGGCCAGCCCTCCAAGGCGGACCGCGAGCTGGACCTGAACACCTACGTTAATCACTGGCTGCCGGCGGCGGTGGAAGCGGTGCGCGACCATACCGGCGCCGAGGATATCAATCTGCTCGGCTACTGCATGGGCGGCCTGCTCAATCTGATGTACCTGGGCGGCCATCCGGGAGCGCCGGTGCACAGCCTGGCCACCATCGCCAGCCCGGTGAACTTCCACAAAAGCGGCCCGTTCGGTACCGTCTTCAGTCTCGCGGCGATCCCCGCCATGCAGGTGCATGACTGGTTCCAGGTGCGCCTGGAGCCGCTGGACAGCAAACTGTTCCACATTCCCGCCAACCTGCTGTCCTGGGGTTTCAAGCTCACCAATCCGCCAGGGCTGGTGCAGTCCTACGTGGATTTATGGCGCAACTCCGCCGACCGCGACTATCTCACCGAATACATGACCATGGGGCAGTGGTTCAACGACATGGTGGATTACCCCGGCGCGGTGGTCAGAGAGGTGATCGAGAAACTGATTCTGGCCAACAGTCTGGCCGACGGTCGTATCAAACTGGCCGACCATGAGGTGGACTTCGCCAATGTCACCCAGGATCTGCTGGCCATCGGCGGCACCAGTGATCGCATCGTCACGCTGCGCGCGGCGCGGGACATTCTCAAGGTAGTGGGCAGTAGCGAAAAGCGCTTTGAGGAAGCGCCGGGTGGTCATGCCGGCGTCTTTGCCGGCAGCAAGGCCCCGGCCCATACCTGGCGCATCATCGCCGACTGGCTGGCCGCACGGGGGTGAAAAGCGCTGGAATCACCGCTCGCTTCGAATCACCCCCGGCTACGAAGCCGCTGTGGGAGCTTGCGGACTCCCGGGTCTCCTGGATTCGCTTGCAGGCAAGCTCCCACAGCGGCTTCGTAGACCTCTCTGAATTCATGTTCCCAGCACCGGCCGGTAGTGGCTCACGAGCTGCGATAGGCTGACCTACCTTCCGGGTCCTGACCGTCCCGCCACAGCCGGTACTTCTCCAGATCCGAACCGATCCAACGCCAGGCGCGATTGAGCACCACCAGATCATCCAGCAACCCGACACCGAGAATCATGTCCGGCACCGCGTCCAGCGGCATCAGGAAGTAGATCAACACCGCCGCCACCGTGACCAGCGTGGCCCAGGGCGCGGCCGGGTAACGTCGCAGGGACCAGTCCCGCAGCATGCCCCCGGCCAGTTGCAGTTTTTCCCAGGCCTCGCCCAGACGGTCACGGTTGGCCCAGGCCTTGGCGGCACTGGCGGCGGCCAGGCGCTGGCTGGCCAGCGGGGACTTGAGTACACGGCCGGCCCGTTGCCGGGCGCGGCGCCAGGTGGATTCAGCCATAGAGCTCCCGGTACAGCGCCCGGTATTCATCGGTGAGTTTATGACGCGGATTCCAGTGCACCAGCGGCAATGCCTTGTCGTGAGATTCCCGCATGGCGACACTGGCGGACAACCGGCTGTTGAGAATCGGCAGCCCCTCCTCCTGCAGCTGCGCCACCAGTTCCTGGGGCAGGCGGGCGCGGGGCTGGTACTGGTTGACGACGATGCCGTCCACGGAAAGATCCTCGTTATGGTCCTCCCGAGTTTCCTGGATATTTTCCAGCAACGAGTACAGCGCCTTGCGCGAGAAGGCATCACAATCGAATGGAATCAATACCCGGTCACAGGCGATCAGTGCCGAAAGCGTATAAAAATTGAACGCCGGCGGGGTGTCCACATAGATGGCATCGAACTCGCGCGAAAGAGTCTTTAACAAACCGCGCAGTTTGTAGATTTTATGCTTGGATTCCAGCAGGTGTTCCACTTCGCCCAGCTCACCATTGGCGGGCAATACATACAGATTTTCAAAACGGGTGGTGTGCAGATATTCCCTTGGCGCTTTTTCCTTGATCTTGAACGACAGTGTCTGAGCAAAGAACGAGCCGATGTTGGGGGCCGGCCCGTCTTCACCCCGATAGGCCTCCATGCCAAGCAGATACTGGCTGGCGTTACATTGCGGATCGAGATCCACCACCAGAGTCTTGCGGCCTTCACTGGCGGCAATGGCGGCCAGGTTGACGGTGATACTGGATTTGCCGACACCGCCTTTGCGGTTGAACACCACTGTTCGCATCAAAATACCTCCATAACCCAAGCTCTCATGTTACACAGCCGGCCAGCGTGGAGCAGCGGCCGTGGAGACCTGCCCCACAGGCGTGCGGGATGTCCACAGTTTCTGTGGATAACCGCGTGCATAAGCCGTTGATGGCGTGCCGTGGCCGGGAGAATACGGGACCTGCCCGCCACATGATCGTTCTTTACCCAGCACCGGGTAAATATCCGGCAGAAAGACATATACCCGCTATTGCCTTCCGTTCGAAGCCTGCCCAGCATACAGGTAAACACCATATATACGCCGATACCACAACGACAACGGAGAACTCCATGGCCACCATGACCCCGCTGGCGCCGGTTCCCGCCGGCAGCGCGCTGAAACCAGTCCCCGGCGATACCGGGCTGCCGCTGATCGGCAACACCCTGGCGATGATGCGCGACCCGGTCACCACGCTACGACAGCGTTATGACCGTTTCGGGCCGGTGTCCTGGACCCACCTGTTTGGTTTGAAGATGGTGCAGATGCTCGGCCCCGATGCCAATCAGTTCGTGTTGATGAATCGCGGCGACCTGTTTTCCAACCATCAGGGCTGGTCTTACTTCATCGGTCCGTTCTTCCATCGTGGCATCATGTTGCTGGATTTCGAGGAGCACCGCTGGCATCGCCGTATCATGCAACAGGCATTCCAACGCGAGGCCCTGCGTGGTTACCTGCGGCGGATGGCGCCGCGCACCGAAGAGGGTCTGTCGCATTGGTCGGAGGGCCCCATCAAGCTGCTTCCGGCCCTCAAGCAACTGACCCTGGACCTGGCCACCGACGTGTTCATGGGCCGGGAACTGGGCGATCAGACAGACCGGATCAACCGCGCCTTTATCGACACCGTACGCGCCGGGACTTCCCTGATTCGTTTCCCGGTCCCGGGACTCGGCTGGTCAAAAGGACTGCGGGGGAGACGGGTTCTGGAGCGGCTGTTCATGGACGATATCGGCGCCAAGCGCGCCGCTCCGGATAGCGACTTGTTCAGCATGCTGTGCCAGGCTCGCACCGAGGATGGCCATGAGTTCAACGACGAGGATGTGGTCAGCCATATGATCTTTCTGATGATGGCAGCCCACGACACCACCACCATCACGCTGTGCACCCTGCTCTATCATCTGGCCCGGGAGCCGCAATGGCAGGAGCGGCTACGGGAGGAGTCCCTGGCTCTGGGCAAGCCCTGGGTGGAACACGAGGATCTGGACAAACTCCCCGGTATCGGCCTGGCCATGAAGGAGGCGCTGCGGCTGTGCGCGCCAGTGCCCAGCATGCCCCGGCGCACGGTCAAGGACGTGGAGTACGACGGCTTCTATATACCCGCCGGCACCTTCATCAATATCGCGCCGTTTTTCACCCATTCCATGGAGGAGTACTGGCCGGATCCGGAACGGTTCGACCCGGAGCGCTTCAGCGATGCCCGCCGCGAAGACCGGGTACATCCCTATGCCTGGGTGCCTTTCGGTGGCGGCGCGCACAAATGCATCGGTCTGCATTTCGCCGAGATGCAGGTCAAATCCGTATTGCATCAAATGCTGCTGCGCTTCCGCTGGCGGGTGCCGGAGGGCTACGAAATGCCACTCGACACCCGCAGCCTGCCGGTGCCCGCCGACGGCTTGCCGGTAACGCTGGAGCGGCTTTAAGGCTGGGCATCGCGGTCGCTGGCACGCTTACACGCAACACGCTTGCTCGCCTCATTCGCAAGCAAGCTCGCTTCCCACATCGACTCGTAGCCCCCCTGTGGGAAGCGAGCTTGCTCGCGAATACAGTACGAATTCATGGCTACAAGACCACGCAAGCGGGCCAGGGGTTTAGCGTGCCGGCGTGCTGCGTGTACGCGTGCCAGCGAGTTGCGGGACACCACTGGTCCACGGACCGGCGATCTCCCGACGCTGATCAGACTGCGGATGACGCCCTCTCGCCGGCGCTAACAGTGTCGCCCTGACGCAAGGTCACCAACTCCTCGGCGGAGGTGGGGTGGATGCCGACAGTGGCGTCGAAGTCCGCCTTGGTGGCGCCCATTCGAATGGCGACGGCGAAGCCCTGAGTGATTTCCGCCGCCTCCTCACCGGCCATGTGCAGACCCACCACCTTATCGCTGCTGTCATCGACGATCAGTTTCATCAGCGTGCGTTCCTGGATATCGCTGAGGGTGTAGCGCAGCGGCCGGAACTGGCTGCGGTACACTCGCACGGTGCCATAACGGGCCAGAGCCTGCTCCTCGGTCAGCCCCACCGTACCGATATTGGGGTGACAGAACACCGCCGTGGGCACGTCACTGTAGACCACCGGTCCTTCCGGCTTTTGTTCACCGAACAGGAAGGCCGCCAGCCACATGCCTTCGGCCAGGGCCACCGGCGTCAACTGCAGCCGGTCGATCACATCGCCCAGGGCGTATACATTGGCGACGCTGGTCTCGAAGCGGTCATTCACCTCGATAGCGCCGCGCCCGTTGGTTTGCACCGCCACTCCGTCGGCGAACAGCCCATCCAGCCTGGGCACCCGGCCGGTGGCGTAGAACACTTCGTCCACGCGTAGTTCGGAGTCGTCGGTTAGGCGAAGTACCTTCTCTTCACCCTGCTCCTCAATGGCGCTCACGTCGGTGTTGAAGCGCAAGTCCACGCCGGCGTGACGCATGCCTTCGGCAACGAACTCCCGCACATCCTTGTCGAAGCCGCGCAGGAACAGATCGCGGCGATACAGTTGCGTCACCGCCACGCCCAGACCGTTAAGAATGGAAGCGAACTCGCTGGCGATGTAGCCACCGCCCACCACCGCCACCCGTTTCGGCAACTGCTCCAGGTAAAACAGATCGTCGGAGATGCGCACATGGTCACGGCCGGGAAAGTCCGGCACGAACGGCTTGCCGCCGGTGGCGATGAGAATATGGCGGGCCTGCAGCAAGGTCTCGCCGTTCACGCTGACCGTGCCGCTGCTCTCGACCCGGCCATGGCCTTCGAAGATCTGCACGCCGGCGCCGTCCAGCAGCTTGCGGTAAATGCCGTTCAAACGTTCGATTTCGCGGGTTTTGTTGTCCCGCAAGGTGGCCCAGTCGAAGGACCAGTCACCCACGCTGTAGCCATAACTGGCGGCCAACTCGAATTCACCAGGGAACCCGGCGCCATAAGCAAACAGCTTCTTCGGCACACAGCCCACATTGACGCAGGTGCCACCGAAAAAGCGCTCCTCGATGATCGCCACTTTGGCGCCATGGCTGGCGGCCATGCGCGCGGCACGCACACCGCCGGATCCCGCTCCGATCACTACCAAGTCAAATTCAGCGGACACAAGCTGCTCCTTAAATTCGTGCTGGATCAGGGCGCCGGCTTCGGCCCCCGGGGATGCTGTTATTCTGGCGTCTGTCCCGGGAATCACAAGCCGGCGCAGACAATGACGCCGATAGCGGACGGCGATACACCCTTAGAGCCTGTTCACGGTCTTCAGGCACCCACGCGGAAACGGGCAAAGGGCGCATGCAGACTGGGCCGTCCCTCGGTCAGGTAGAGACCGCGTTCAATCGGCGGCCACAGTTCTTCCATGGGGATCGAATCGCCGTTGGAATTGACCAGACGAATATGATGGCGGCGCAATTCCCGCGGCTCACCGACACCGCAGGAGTGGGCGATGGTTTCCACCTCCTTGACCAGGTTGGCATGGAAGTAGGCCACCCGCTGAGCCTTTTCCGCCGGCACCAGTCCGCGCTGCAAACGGGGGTCGTGCGTGGTGACGCCGGTGGGACAGGTATTGCGATTGCACTGCATGGCCTGGATGCACCCCAAAGCGAACATATAGCCGCGCGCCGAGACGCAGAAATCCGCGCCCATGGCGATGGCCCAGGCCACCATGTTCGGTGTGATCAGCTTACCGGACGCGATCACCCGGATCCGCTCCCGCAGGGCGAAGCCGTCGAGCAAATCCACCACCAGCGGCAGCGATTCCGACAGGTTCAGCCCGACATCGTCCATCAGCGACATCGGCGCCGCGCCTGTGCCGCCGTCACCGCTGTCGATGGTGATGAAGTCCGGAGCGCTTTCCAGGCCGCGTTCGTGGATCTCCATGAACAGGTCCTCCAGCCACTGCCAGGAACCGATCACCGCTTTGATACCCGTGGGTTTGCCGGTAACGTCACGGACGCGATGGATCATGTCGAGAAGATCAGCGGCGCTGCCCACATCCGGCTGGCCGTTGGGACTGATCGACGGCTGCCCCACCGGGATACCGCGAATCGAGGCGATTTCCTCGGTCACCTTGGGTCCCGGCAGAATGCCGCCCTTGCCCGGCTTGGCGCCCTGGCTGAGTTTGATCTCGATCATTTTCACTTCCGGCCGCTGCGCCACCTGCTCCAGCCTGGCATCGTCCAGGCCGCCGTCGGCATTGCGCACACCATAGCGGGCGGTGCCAATCTGGAAAATCACGTCGCAGTGACCTTCCAGGTGCCAGGGCGCCAGCCCCCCTTCCCCGGTATTCAGCCAGCACCCGGCCAGTGAGGCGCCGTGGGACAAGGCTCTGACCGCCGGTTTGGACAAGGCACCGAAGCTCATTCCGGAAATATTGTAGAAACTGCGGGCCACGTAAGGCTGGCGGGCGTGTGGACCGATCATCACCGGCATGGTCTCCGCCGCGTCCTTCTCCAGGGTCGGAAACGGCGTATTGAGAAACACCACCCGCCCGGCGCCATTCTGCTTGGTGGAGCCGAATGCCACGGTGTTGCTCAGGTTCTTCGCCGCCCGATACACCCAACTGCGCTGGGCGCGATTGAACGGCAGTTCTTCCCGGTCCATGGCGAAGAAGTACTGGCGGAAGAATTCCCCCAGGTGCTCAAAGAAATAGCGGAAACGGCCGATTAGCGGGTAGTTACGGCGGATCGAATGGGCGGTTTGCAGGTAGCGATCCTGAAACCACAGCACCAGAGCGGTCAGCAGCGCGATCACCAGAGCCAGCAACAACCCCAGCTCCAGCCAGGTAATGAAGGTATCCAGCCAGGACTGCAGCTGTGGAGACAACATACTTCCTCCTTGACGATTGAGGGACGGGCCGCTCTGTAAAGACTATCTGTAAAGACTATCCATAAAGAGTACTGGCAGGCGCACCTCCGGGAAAGGTGAGACCTGGTTCAGAGGCCGATGGTTGCCCTCTACCCCATGCCCGTCCGCTGTGGTATCAAAGGAACCCTTGGGGGAACGGTCGACGTGGACGTGGGCCGATAAACAATACCGTTCAACAATAACAGCACGGATTGAATAACGAGATATGACACGCTTTGGGGTATTCGGGTTGCTTCTGATCCTGATGGTCGGATCACCATCCTGGGCTCGGGACATCTACAAATACCGGGCCGCCGACGGCAGCATTCTGTTCACCGATCAACCCCGTGACCGGGTTGGTCCGGAGTATACCCTGTTGTCCGTCCGCAAGGGCTGGAATTACGTGCCCCGCGGGCTCACCGCGTCCCAGCGCGACCGCTATGACGACGTCATCGCTCGCGCCGCCCGCGCCCATAACGTGGAGGCGGCGCTGGTCAAAGCGGTCATCCATGCCGAATCCTTGTTTAATCGCCTGGCGGTATCCCGGGTCGGCGCCCAGGGGCTGATGCAATTGATGCCGGAAACTTCCCGCCATCTTCAGGTGCTGAACCCCTTCGATGCCGACGAGAACATCGACGGTGGCACCCGCTTCCTTGCCTATCTGCAGGGCCGCTTCGACGATCTGGATCGGGTGCTGGCGGCCTACAACGCCGGAGAAGGCAATGTTCGGCGCTACGACGGCATCCCGCCCTTTCCTGAAACTCAGGCCTATGTGCGGAAAGTGAAAGAGTTGAGACTGCGCTACCAGGTGCAACTGGCCGCCCGCTCCGATCAGGACGACGACGCCCTGGCGATCCGCTGATTCACGGAATCAGTCGCCGTCGGCCACCCACACTCCCAGCCAGGGTCCCTCGTAATCGATACGGTAGCGGCGCAGATGGTAGCTCTGATTCGGGCAGCGGCCGCTGTCCAGAGAGAATTCCAGACCATGCCCCGGGCAACGGAGCACGCCGCGATGAACCGTGGCCCGCTCCAACGGAAATTCGCCATGGGGGCAGCGGCGCTGAATCAGCCAGGTACGCCCGTCATCGTGCACCAGCAACAGCTCCACCCCGGCCACCCGCACCGGCAGGCGCAGCCCGTCGTACAGCTCCAGAGTGCGAATGATGCGGTGAAACATGCTGTTCCCTCTTTTTCGGGAACGATAGCACGGAGGCCGGTGTAGGCAATACCAGGCTCATCCCGATCGGACAGCGGAGTGTGCGGGCCTTGGAGACATAAATTCGGAGTCCACTGTGGGAGCTTGCCTGCAAGCGAATGGGCTTTCGGCTAAGATTCGCTTGCAGGCAAGCTCCCACAGCGTCTTCGTAGCTCCTTCTGTGCCAGCGATCGACGTTGCTTGAGTCTGCGAGGCCTCCGTTCAGACCCGTTTCGAGTGAACCGCCGCGTTCCGGACTCCAACGACGATGGACCTTTCCAGAAACGGCCGTCTGGCACCTCGAAGCGGAGCCGTGTTACGCCTTTGCGGAACCTGCTTCACGACGTTCCCGCAAAGGCGTAACACGGCTCTGCTGTCCCTGATGGAGGGTCAGGCCGTTTCCCTCTAAACCGCGATGAACCACAAAAAAAGCCGTGCCCCTCTCGGGACACGGCTTTTTCGTTCAACACGGACCGATCAGTGGCCGTGTTTCTCCGCCAAATAGAACCAGGTATCCAATACCGAATCCGGGTTCAGCGACACGGAGGAAATGCCCTGCTCCATCAGCCACTTGGCCAGATCCGGGTGATCGGACGGGCCTTGGCCGCAAATACCCACGTACTTGCCCTGGGCATTGCAGGCGTCGATAGCCATCTTCAACAGCGCCTTCACCGCCGGATCGCGCTCATCGAACAGGTGGCTGACGATACCGGAGTCACGGTCCAGACCCAGGGTCAGCTGGGTCAGGTCGTTGGAGCCGATGGAGAAGCCGTCAAAGAACTTCAGGAAGTCATTCGCCAGCAGCGCGTTGGTCGGCAGCTCACACATCATGATGATGCGCAGACCGTTCTCACCCCGCTTCAGACCGTTCTTGGCCAGCAGATCGATGACCTGCTCGGCTTCGCCCGGCGTACGCACGAAGGGCACCATGATTTCCACATTGGTGAAGCCCATCTCATCGCGTACTTTCTTCAGCGCGCGGCATTCCAGCTCGAAGCAGTCGCGGAAGTTTTCGCTGATGTAACGGCTGGCGCCACGGAAGCCCAGCATCGGGTTCTCTTCCTCGGGCTCATAGAGCTTGCCGCCGATCAGATTGGCGTATTCGTTGGACTTGAAGTCCGACAGACGCACGATGGCTTTCTCCGGGTGGAAAGCGGCGGCCAGGGTGGAAATCCCCTCCACCAGTTTTTCCACGTAGAAATTCACCGGATCGGTATAACCGGCGATGCGCTTGTCGGCGGCCTGCTGCACGTCCCGCGGCAGGGTGTCATAGTTTAACAGGGCCTTCGGGTGCACACCGATCATGCGATTGATGATGAACTCGAGACGGGCCAGACCCACGCCCTGGTTTGGCAGCGCGGCGAAGTCGAAGGCACGGTCCGGGTTGCCCACGTTCATCATGATCTTGAACGGCAGCTTCGGCATGGACTCGATGGAGTTACGCTGAACGTCGAAATCCAGCATGCCTTCATAGATGTTGCCGGTATCACCCTCGGCGCAGGACACGGTCACTTTCTGGCCGTCCGTGAGCTGCTCGGTGGCGTCACCACAGCCGACGATGGCCGGCACACCCAGCTCGCGGGCGATGATCGCGGCGTGACAGGTCCGGCCACCCCGGTTGGTAACAATGGCGGCGGCCCGTTTCATCACCGGTTCCCAATCCGGGTCGGTCATGTCGGTGACCAAAACGTCACCGGGCTGCACTTTTTCCATTTCCTTGATGTTGGAAACGATCCGCACCGGACCGGCACCGATACGCTGGCCAATGGCGCGGCCTTCCACCAGCACCTTGCCGGTCTGCTTGAGCAGGTAGCGCTCCATGACGGAAGCGTCGGAACGGCTCTTCACGGTCTCCGGACGGGCCTGCACGATGTACAGTTTCTGATCATCGCCGTCCAGCGCCCATTCGATGTCCATGGGCATGCCGTAGTGCTTTTCGATCTCGATGGCCTGACGGGACAGATCCGCCACCTGGGCATCGGTGAGACAGAAGCGCATGCGGTCCTCGGCGCTTACGTCCACGGTCTGCACGGACTTGCCGGCCACCGCTTCGCTGCCGTAGACCATCTTCTGCATCTTGCTGCCAAGGTTGCGGCGCAGGATGCTGGGGCGCTTGTTGAGCAGGGTTTTCTTGTGAACGTAGAACTCGTCCGGGTTCACCGCGCCTTGCACGACCATTTCGCCCAGGCCATAGGACGCGGTGATGAAGACCACGTCACGGAAGCCGGATTCGGTGTCCAGGGTGAACATCACGCCGGCGGCGCCGGTCTCGGAGCGCACCATGCGCTGGATGCCCGCGGACAGGGCCACCAGTTTGTGGTCGAAGCCCTGATGCACCCGGTAGCTGATGGCGCGGTCGTTGAACAGGGACGCGAACACTTCCTTGACCGCCACCATGACACTGTCCAGGCCGCGGATATTGAGGAAGGTCTCCTGTTGACCGGCAAAGGAGGCATCGGGCAGATCTTCCGCGGTGGCGGAAGAGCGCACCGCCACCGGCAGATCACCGTTGCCTTCACACATCTGTTCGTAGGCGTCGCGAATGGCGGCTTCCAGGGCGGGCTGGAACGGCGCGTCCACCACCCATTTACGGATTTTCTCACCGGTCGCCGCCAGCGCTACCACGTCGTTCACGTCCAGGCTGCTGAGCGCGTCATTGATCTTGGTGGTCAGGTCGTTGTGTTCCAGAAACTCGCGGAAGGCTTCCGCGGTGGTCGCGAAACCGCCGGGAACGGACACACCGGCCGCCGCCAGGTTGCTGATCATCTCGCCGAGGGAAGCGTTTTTACCACCGACGCGTTCCACGTCTCCCTTGCCCAGATCCTTAAACCAGACTACGTACTCCGCCAAGGTCGTCTCCTTAGATATTGCTGGCCGATACTGTGGAAACCCACTGTTTAATACATCCCGGTCCAGGCCGGAGGCGCCCGGAACCGTGGAGAAAAATTAACCAGGAGTTCCTTTACCGGATTGAACCGAGCCGCCATTCTACTCAAAACCAAGGCGGTTTGCCCGCATGGATTGGGTAAACTGTTACGACTTTCGTTTATGGCCGGGCCGGCGTTACGGCCAACCGACCGCCGCAGGCCCGCATTTGCGCCCCACGAGGAGCCTCACTGCATGAAAAGATCCGCATTCTATGTCTCCGACGGCACCGGGATCACCGCCGAGACACTGGGTCACAGTCTTCTAAGCCAATTCGGCAGTGTCGAATTCAGCCAGACCACCATCCCCTATGTCCAGTCCAATGACCTCGCCCGCGAAGCGGTAACGCGGATCAACCAGGCCGCCGAGCGCGATGACGCCGCGCCCGTGGTGTTCTCCACTCTGGTCCACGACGACCATCGTGAGATCCTGCATACCTGCAAGGGGCGCGTGCTGGACCTGTTCACCGCCTTCCTGCAGCCGCTGGAGGACGAGTTGGGGGTGCGTTCCAGCCACCAGGTGGGCCAGAGCCATGCCATCCGTGATCAGCAGGCCTACCGGATTCGCATCAACGCGGTGCACTTCGCCCTCGACAACGACGACGGTGCCCGCACCCGCCACTACGATCAGGCCGACGTCATCCTGATCGGCGTGTCGCGCTCCGGCAAGACCCCCACCTGCCTGTATCTGGCGCTGCAATTCGGTCTGTTCGCCGCCAACTATCCGCTCACCGAGGACGATTTTGACGACCTGCGTCTGCCGGACAGTCTGGTGCCGCACAAGGACAAACTGTTCGGGCTGACCATCAATCCCGACCGGCTCAGCGCCATCCGCAGCGAACGCAAGGCAGGCAGCCGTTACGCGTCGCCACGCCAATGTGAGATGGAGGTCCGCGCCCTGCAGGCCTTATACAACAAATTCAATATTCCCCACCTGGACGCCACCGAGCTGTCCATCGAGGAGATCAGCACCCGCATCCTGGCCATGAAAGGCCTGACCCGGCGGCTGCAGTAACCGGTTGCAAAGAAAAGGATAACAACATGACACGTGGACTGTTTCGTCGCGATAGCGACCTTTATCACCCGAACCAGGCGGCGCTGGGCCCCTGGAGTCCTGATTTTCTGCATGGCGGCTCCCCCTCCGGCCTGCTCGCGGCGGTGATGGAGGACGCCATGGACGGCGCCGACCTGCGCCTGGCCCGCTTCACCCTGGATCTGTTGCGTCCGGTACCCAGCCAACCGCTGCTGGCCACGGTGGAAACCGTACGTGCCGGGCGCCGCCTGCGGGTGCTGCAAGGCACACTGATGGCGGACGGCGTGGTGACCGCCCGTGCCACCGGGCTGTATCTGGAACGCACACCGGTGACCGTTCCCGTCGATGCCCGCTTCGGCGATCATACCCTGCCCGCCAGGGACAACCGGCCGGTGGCGTCACTGATCGCGGTGGCGGAGCGGGACCAGGAAAAGCCGCGTCTGACGCTGCCCGGCCTGCACAGCACCGTGGAGGTGGCACTGATCGATGGCGTCGAAGGGCGTGGACGGGGACGGGCCTGGATGCGGCTGCCGATCCCGGTCATTGACGACATGCCCTGCTCCACCGTGGTGCAGGCCGCCACTCTGTCGGATTTCGGCAATGGTGTGGGGCAATTGAAGGTGGCCTCGGACATCGGCTCTATCAATGCCGATATCAGCCTTTACCTGCATCGCGATCCACGGGGCGACTGGCTGGGACTCGACGCCGTCTCCCGCATGGAGGACACCGGCAACGGCCTGGTGGAAACCACCTTGTTCGATGAGCACGGTCCGGTGGGCCGGGTGCTGCAGGCGACGCTGGCAATGCCGGTGTACGCCGGCTGAATACGCCGACCGAGCGCACCGATTGTTCTTTATCCTGGCGGAGACGCTATTCTCGGGAGATCTCCGCCGTCCACCCCTCCCCGCGATTGTGGTACGCGCGGCACTCATAATCCTCACTATACCCACCGGCGTTCGCGCGCCCATCAAAATACCGGAAAGACCAGACACGCCCCACCGCCTGCATCCGTTCATTCGAGCGCCATTCGATATCCAGTCCCTGGGTGGTCGCCAGTGCTACACAGGCCGACATGGCCGCCCGCCGCCCCTTACCGCCAAAATGCTCCATATAGGCGAACGACCCGGCAAAAAGAACGGCAATACAGAGCACCACAAGCGCGAACTTTTTCACCGCCTGCCAAGGGATCCCACCTGATGGCATCCGCCCTTTATGCACCTTCTGCCTCTTTCCGCGCCACCGTGCATAGCCAACTCCAACCGTGGCGATGGCGATTACCGCCATCACCAGCATCAACACAACAACCATTTCCATGTCGCTTAAGACCGCCCTCTTCACCACTTTCGACGCCTTACCTGGGATTGGCCACCATAAAAAAGGCCCAGCTTGTGGCCGGGCCTGGGTGCGACGCCTCGGCGTCGCTGGGGTTGGCGGGGTTGCCGCCAGTCTTGGGCGGCTTACCGGTGGTACGGTACGGGGACCGAGTCAGATCACCAGCAAGTCCATGAAGTCGTTCACCGGAGTCCTTTCCAGAGTCGCCTGATCCTTGCACAGCTCGAATACCGCCCTGACCCGCCCGGCCGGAAACCGGGTTTCCAGATTACGCTTGAACTTGGTTTCAAGCAGCGGAATGCCTTCCGCGCGACGGCGACGGTGGCCGATGGGGTATTCCACGGCGACTTTGTCGGTGCAGGAACCATCCTTGAAAAACACCTGAATGGCGTTGGCGATGGATCGTTTCTGCGGGTCATAATAATCCTTCGTGTAGCGTTCGTCTTCCTCGATCTGCATTTTGTCACGAAGTTCGTCGATCAGCGGATGAGCAGCGTGGAAATCGTCCTCATAATTTTCCGCCACCAGGTCGCCGAAGATCAAAGGCACCGCCGTCATATACTGGATGCAGTGATCCCGGTCCGCCGGATTGGCCAGCGGCCCCTCCTTGGAAATAATGCGGATCGCCGAGTCGTGGGTGGTAATGACGATCCGGTCGATCTGGTCCAGGCGATCCTTTACCTGCGGGTGCAAGGTCACGGCGGCTTCGCAGGCGGTCTGGCTGTGGAATTCCGCCGGAAAGCTGATCTTGAACAGAATATTTTCCATCACATAGGATCCGTACTCCCGCTGAAAGCGGAATCGGCGCTCGCCTTCCGGTTTCAGCTTCTGATCCTTGTTGGTTTTGGAAAACAGCACATCGTAAAAACCCCACTGTGGCGCGGTGAGCGCGCCGGGGATACCCATCTCCCCACGCAGCGCGATATCCGCCAGTCGCACCGCCCTGCTGGTGGCGTCACCGGCGGCCCAGGATTTGCGTGAGCCAGCGTTGGGCGCATGCCGATAGGTACGCAGGGACTGGCCGTCGACCCAGGCGTGGGAAACCGCGGACAACAGCTGCTCACGATCCGCGCCCATCATCTTCGCTACTACCGCCGTGGTGGCGACCTTGACCAGTACCACATGATCCAGGCCGACCCGGTTGAACGAGTTTTCCAGTGCCAGCACACCCTGAATCTCATGGGCCATGATCATGCCCTCCAGCACCGTCTTCATGGTCAGCGCCGACTTGCCATTGGCCAGGTTCTTTTGTGAAAGATGATCCGCCACGGCGAGGATGCCACCGAGATTGTCCGACGGATGCCCCCATTCCGCCGCCAGCCAGGTGTCGTTGTAGTCCAGCCAGCGGACGATGCAGCCGATGTCCCAGGCGGCTTTTACCGGGTCCAGCCGGAACGAGGTGCCCGGCACCCGGGCGCCATGGGGCACCACCGTTCCCTCCACCAGCGGGCCCAGATGTTTGCTGCATTCCGGGAAACGCAGTGCCAGCAGCCCGCAGCCGAGCGTATCCATCAGACAATTGCGGGCGGTATCCCAGGCTTCCGGGGACTTGATGCGGTAATTGAGGACGTAATCGACAATTGTCTGGATTTCCGGGTCATAGTCCGGGCGCAGATTTTGGTCCACATTGCTGTTCATCGGGGCACTCCTTTTCCATTATTCAAGGGCGGAATGGCGATGGGCTATCCGATAAATCAACAGTGCGGGATGCGGCGAAGTGGGTCAATTCGCGCCCATTCGCTACCGAGGCAGCTTCCCACAGCGGCTCCGTAGGGATACTGCTGTGGGAGCTGCCTTGGCAGCGAATGGTGGTACTCCAGGACCCATGAATCGGGTACGGATTAGCCGGGTACCCGCACCCAGCCTTCCATCAGTACTCGCGCACTGCGACTCATGATGGCCTTGGTGGCGGTCCATTCGCCGTTGACCTCGGCGGCTTCGGCACCGACCCGCAGGGTGCCGGAGGGGTGCCCGAAACGCACCGCGTTGCGCTCACCGCCACCGGCGGCCAGGTTCACCAGAGTGCCGGGAATCGCCGCCGCAGTGCCGATGGCTACCGCCGCCGTCCCCATCATGGCGTGATGCAGTTTGCCCATGGACAGAGCCCGTACCAGCAGATCCACATCATCGGCACTCACCACTTTGCCACTGGAAGAGGTGTAACCGGCCGGCGGCGCGACAAAAGCCACCTTGGGCGTGTGCTGGCGCGCGGCCGCTTCGCTGACGTCCTTGATCAGACCCATGCGCACGGCACCGTGGGCACGAATGGTTTCAAAACGCGCCAGCGCTTCGGCGTCCTCATTGATGTCACCCTGCAGTTCGGTGCCGGTGTAACCAATGTCCGCCGCGTTGACGAAAATGGTGGGAATGCCGGCGTTGATCAATGTCGCTTTCAACGTACCGATACCGGGAATGTCCAGCTCATCCACTCGATTACCGGTAGGAAACATGGCGCCATCGCCATCCGCCGGATCCATGAACTCAATGCGCACTTCCGCCGCCGGGAACGTGACGCCGTCCAGTTCAAAATCACCCGTCTCCTGTACCGCGCCGTTGGTAACCGGCACATGGGCGATAATGGTCTTTTCAATGTTCGCCTGCCAGATCCGTACTACTACCGTTCCGTTTTCCGGAATACGAGCCGGATCCACCAGCCCATTGCTGATGGCGAAGGAACCGACCGCCGCGGTGAGATTGCCGCAGTTGCCGCTCCAGTCGATAAAGGGTTGATCAATGGAAACCTGACCGAACAGATAATCCACATCGTGGTCCGGTTTTTCGCTTTTCGACAGGATCACCGTTTTGCTGGTGCTGGACGTTGCGCCGCCCATACCGTCAGTGTGCTTGCCGTAAGGATCGGGGCTGCCGATCACCCGCAGCAACAGCTTGTCCCGGGCCTCACCGGGAACCCGCGCCGCTTCCGGCAGATCCTTCAAATTGAAGAAAACGCCCTTGCTGGTGCCACCGCGCATGTAGGTGGCGGGAATTTTTATTTGCGGTGGATGTTGCATGATTTTCTCACTTTATGAGTAAGGATGGCGTGCGACACACCCAACCCGGAGCCGGGTTGGGTGTGTCGCTTTCTGTCCACGAGCGTGCCAGTGTCTCTCTCAGCCTGCTTCCGCCATGAACTCCTTGGCGAATTTCTGCAGGATGCCGCCGTTGGCGTACACCGACACTTCCTCCGCCGTATCCAACCGGCAGATCATCGGCACGCGGTCCACGTCGCCATTCTTGCGGGTAATCACCAGTGTCAGGGTCGCACGCGGCGCCAGATCACCTTCCACGTCATAGATTTCGGTGCCATCCAACTTGAGCGTGTTGCGGGTGGTACCTTCCTCGAACTGCAAAGGCATCACACCCATACCGATCAGGTTGGTGCGGTGAATCCGCTCGAAACCTTCAGCGGCGATCACCTCCACACCGGCCAGCGCCACCCCTTTGGCGGCCCAGTCACGGGACGAGCCCTGCCCGTAATCCGCGCCGGCGACGATGATCAGCGGCTGCTTGCGCTCCATGTAGGTTTCGATGGCTTCCCACATGCGCATCTGCCGGCCTTCCGGTTCCACCCGTGCCAGCGAGCCCTGGATCACCTCACCGTTGTCATCGCGGCACATCTCGTTGAACAGTTTCGGGTTCGCCAGTGTCGCGCGCTGGGCGGTCAGGTGGTCGCCACGGTGCGTCGCGTACGAATTGAAGTCCTCTTCCGGCAGGCCCATCTTGTGCAGGTAGGCGCCAGCGGCGCTGTCCAGCAGGATGGCGTTGGAAGGCGACAGGTGATCGGTGGTGATGTTGTCCGGCAGGATCGCCAGCGGACGCATACCCTTCATCTGACGTTGGCCCGCCATGTTGCCTTCCCAATAGGGAGGGCGGCGAATGTAGGTGGATTGCGGACGCCAGTCGTACAATGGGCTGGCGGCACGGGCGCCGTCGCCCTTCTTCTCGAACATCGGGATGTAGGTCTTGCGAAACTGCTCGGGTTTCACCGCCGACTTCACAATGGCATCGATCTCTTCATCGGAGGGCCAGATGTCCTTCAGATAGATCGGGTTACCATCCTGATCCTTGCCCAGCGCATCCTTCTCGATGTCGAAACGGATGGTGCCGGCGATGGCGTAGGCCACCACCAGCGGCGGCGAGGCCAGGAACGCCTGCTTGGCGTAGGGATGAATCCGGCCGTCGAAGTTACGGTTTCCGGAAAGCACCGCGGTGGCGTACAGATCACGCTCGATCACTTCTTTCTGGATCTCGGGATCCAGAGCACCGGACATGCCGTTGCAGGTGGTACAGGCGAACGCCACCACGTCGAAGCCCAGGTTCTGCAGCTCGGGCAGCAGACCGGATTCTTCCAGGTACATCTTCACTGTCTTGGAGCCCGGCGCCAGGGAGCTCTTCACCCACGGCTTGCGCACCAGGCCCAGCTTGTTGGCGTTGCGGGCCAGCAGACCGGCGCCGATGATGTTGCGCGGATTGGACGTATTGGTACAGCTGGTGATGGCCGCGATGATCACCGCGCCATCGGGCATCAGCCCTTCTTCCTCTTCCCATTCCTTGGCGATGCCGCGATCGTGCAACTGGGACACCGGCAGCAGCGCATGCGGATTGGACGGGCCGGCCAGATTACGCTCAACCTGGGACAGATCGAACTTCAGAACGCGTTCGTATTCGACGCTCTTCAGGCTGTCCGCCCACAGCCCGGTTTCCTTGGCGAACGTCTCCACCAGAGCCACTTGCTCGTCTTCGCGGCCGGTCAGCTTCAGATACTCGATGGTCTGATCGTCGATGAAGAACATGCCGGCGGTGGCACCGTATTCCGGGGTCATGTTGGCGATGGTGGCACGGTCGCCCACGGACAGGCTGTCCGCGCCTTCACCATAGAATTCCAGATAGGCACCGACCACCCGCTCGTGGCGCAGGAATTCGGTCAGCGCCAGCACCAGGTCGGTACCGGTGATGCCCGGCTTCAGCTTGCCGGTCAGTTCCACGCCGACAATATCGGGCAAGCGCATCATGGACGGATTGCCCAGCATCACGTTTTCGGCTTCCAGACCGCCCACACCCACGGAGATCACGCCCAGGGCGTCGACCATCGGCGTGTGACTGTCGGTACCCACGCAGGTATCCGGATAAGCCACGCTCCGTCCGCTGCCATCAGAACCGACCTGCACCACCGGGGACATTTTCTCCAGATTGATCTGGTGCATGATGCCGTTACCCGGCGGAATCACATCCACGTTATCGAACGCGGTCTTGGTCCAGTTGATGAAGTGGAAACGATCCGCGTTACGGCGCTCTTCCACCTCCCGGTTTTTCTCGAACGCGTCTTTCTCGAACCCCGGATGTTCCACCGCCAGGGAGTGATCCACGATCAGCTGGGTCGGCACCACCGGGTTCACCTTGGACGGGTCCCCGCCTTTTTCGGCGATGGCGTCACGCAGACCGGCCAGGTCCACCAGTGCGGTCTGGCCGAGAATGTCGTGGCACACCACACGAGCCGGGTACCAGGGAAAGTCCAGGGTGCGCTGGCGTTCGATCAACTGCTTCAGGGAATCGGTGAGCGATTCCGGTGCGCAGCGGCGAACCAGCTGCTCGGCCAGGATGCGGGAGGTATAGGGCAGCTTGTCG
This sequence comes from Alloalcanivorax balearicus MACL04, assembly GCF_025532145.1. Classification (GTDB taxonomy): domain Bacteria; phylum Pseudomonadota; class Gammaproteobacteria; order Pseudomonadales; family Alcanivoracaceae; genus Alloalcanivorax; species Alloalcanivorax balearicus. The sequence goes on from NZ_ARXS01000029.1 coordinate 37,676, forward strand.
TAAGCGCCGGGCTGGATGGTGTCGACCGCGGCACGGGTGTCGAAGTAGTCGAGATCGGTACCGGGCAGCGGTTTGCGGTAATCAGTGTTCATGGCTAGGCATCAATCGAGTCGGGTTGGCGGGCTGGGTCGAGGGAGCGGCGCACCGCTCCCTTCCCGGATCAGCGTTGCGCGATCGGGGTTACCTTGCGAATCTCCGGACCGGTGTACTCGGCGCTCGGGCGGATAATACGGTTGTCCGCGCGTTGCTCGAAGACATGGCCGGCCCAACCGGTCAGGCGGCTCATCACGAAAATCGGAGTGAACAGCTTGGTCGGGATTCCCATGAAGTGGTACGCGGAAGCGTGGAAGAAGTCGGCATTACAGAACAGTTTCTTCTCCCGCCACATGACTTCCTCGCAACGTACGGAAACCGGGTAAAGCACGGTATCGCCCACATCGGCGGCCAGCTTCTCGGACCAGCCCTTGATGATGGCGTTGCGCGGGTCGGACTCGCTGTAGATAGCGTGACCGAAGCCCATGATTTTTTCCTTGCGCTCGAGCATGCCCATCATGCCCTGCTCGGCATCGTCGGCGTCCTTGAACTTCTCGATCATGTCCATGGCCGCTTCGTTGGCGCCGCCATGCAGCGGGCCGCGCAGGCTGCCGATGGCACCGGTGACACAGCTGTGGATGTCACTCAGGGTGGAGGCGCAAACCCGGGCGGTGAAGGTGGAGGCGTTGAACTCGTGCTCCGCGTACAGGATCAGAGAGACGTTCATGACCCGCTCATGCAGCTCGCTGGGCGCTTCATCACGCAGCATGTGCAGGAAATGGGCGCCGATGGAATCATCATCGGTGTTTTCTTCCACACGAACGCCGTCGTGGCTGAATCGGTACCAGTAACAGATGATAGACGGGAAACAGGCGAGCATGCGGTCGACACAGTCTTCCTGGTTCGGGAACACGCCCAGAACCGAGGTGTCTTCCTGCTCAAGGTTACCGAGCATGGAACAGCCGGTGCGCATCACATCCATCGGATGGGCGTCCTTGGGAATGCGCTCGAGCACTTCCTTGAGAGCCTGGGGCAGACCGCGCAGCGTTTTCAGTTTGGCCTTGTATTCGTCCAGTTGCGCCTGGGTGGGCAGTTCGCCCTTGAGAATCAGATAAGCCACTTCCTCGAACTGGCAGTGTTCCGCCAGGTCCTTCACGTCGTAGCCCCGGTAAGTCAGCCCGGATCCGGATTTGCCCACGGTGGACAGAGCGGTTTTACCTGCTACCTGGCCTCGCAGGCCGGCGCCTGCCAGTTTCTTGCCTTCTGCCATTATCATTCTCCTGCTTCAATTCCGGTGTTTACGTCTGCGCTCTCCTCTGCCGGGAGAGGCGTTGTCATCAGCCCTTGCCCTTGGCGAACAACTCGTCCAGCTTGCGCTCGTAGTCGTGATAGCCGAGGAAATCGTACAGTTCCATACGTGTCTGCATGGTGTCGACCACTTCTTGCTGAGTGCCCTTCTCGCGGATTTCGCGATACACCTTCAGAGCCGCCTGGTTCATGGCGCGGAACGCCGACAGCGGATACAGAATCATGCTGGCGCCGGCGTCGGCCAGCTCTTCGCGGGTGAACAGCGGCGTGGCACCGAATTCCGTGATATTGGCCAGCAACGGGGCGCCACCGATGCCATCGGCGAAGGCCCGGTAGTCATCCAGAGTGTGCACCGCTTCGGCGAAGATACCGTCGGCGCCGGCTTCCAGGCAGGCGCGGGCGCGTTCCACCGCGGCGTCCAGACCTTCTTTCTGGAACGCGTCGGTACGGGCGATGATAAAGAAATCATCGTCGGTGCGAGCGTCGGCGGCGGCCTTGATGCGATCCACCATCTCCTCCTGGGAGACGATTTCCTTGTTGGGGCGGTGACCGCAGCGTTTTTGCGCCACCTGATCTTCCAGGTGCACGGCGCCGGCGCCGGCACGAATCATTTCCTTGACGGTACGGCCAATATTGAAGGCTCCACCCCAGCCGGTGTCGATATCCACCAGCAGCGGCACCTCGCTGGCCGCGGAAATCCTGCGGACATCCTCCAGCACGTCGTTCATGGAGGTAATGCCCAGATCCGGCAGCCCATAGGAGGCGTTGGCCACGCCGCCGCCGGACAAGTAGATCGCCCGATACCCCACCTGTTCCGCCATCATGGCGCAGTAGGCATTGATGGTGCCCATGATCTGCAGGGGCTTTTCTTCGGCCAGTGCCCGTCGAAAACGGGCGCCGGCGCTGTTCGGCTGGCTCATTGTCATCTCCTGTGTCGGTTCCACCCGGCTCGCGGCGCGGCACGCTCAGACGGCGTCCGGCTCTTTCCGCTTCGCCTGCTGTTCGATATTTTCTCTTGCCCGGCTGATATGGCGGCGCATCAACAGCTCCGCCAGGTCCGCGTCCCGAGCTTCGATCGCCTCGACGATACGGCGATGCTCGTTGAGGGCCTTCTGCGGCCGGTTGGACACGGTACTGAACTGATAACGGTACATCCGCACCAGGTGATACAGCCCGCCCACCAGCATCTGGATCAGCGTGGCGTTGTGGCTGCCCTGGATAATGCGGTAATGGAAATCCAGATCGCCCTCGCGCTGGAAGTACGCGGTGTCCTCACGCAGGTCCTGCTGCTGTTCATGCTGACCGAGCAAGGCGGTCAGACCGCGCACTTCCTCATCACTCATGTTCTCGGCGGCAAGGCGCGCGGCCATGCCTTCGAGCGCTTCGCGCACGTAGTAGATTTCGATCAGATCGTCGAAACTGAGGGAGGTCACGCGGGTGCCCACATGAACCACTCTTTCAAGCAGCTTGCGGGATTCCAGACGGCGCAGGGCTTCGCGCAAAGGGCCACGGCTGACGCCGTAGCGGCTGGCGAGATCGGTTTCGCTGACTTTGGTGCCGGGGGCGATCACACCGCGCACGATATCGTCCTGGAGACGGGCAAACACCCGATCCGCCAGGGTTCTTACGTTATCGTCGAGGGTGTGGGTCATGGCATCCATTGTCGACAATTGAAGGATCAGGTGGCGACTTTACCCGTCACCCTCCGATCTTTCAATGATTATTGTCGACAATGATGCCAAGTTGGGCTCAGAGGGCGCAACCGCTGCCCTGATAGCGCCATTCCACCGAGCCGCGGCTTTCGGAGTCCCGGCGCTCCAGGTCATTGCTTCCGGCGGCCCGCAGTTGGGCCGGGCGGTAGAGATCACGCCAGGTACCGCGCAGCCGTTCACTGTAGCGGTCCGTGCGGTACAACGGGCGGTTGCCGTTGGTCAGATCCAGGGTGCCATCAATGCGGGTGCCAAAATGAGGCGTACCGGCCTTGTTGGCGGCCCCCGGCGCCAACAGCAACGCCAGTGTCGCACGGTTCTGGGTGGCGGCGGTGACCAGCCCGGCGGGAACCAGTTCATCCTCACAGGACTTGGCGGCGTAAGCGGTGCCATCGGCGGAAATACGCACCACGAAGGTTTCAATCTGGTTTTCATCCGCCCGGTTACGCTCACGGGCCTGGTTTGGTTCCAACGGCTGGCAATTGCCATCGCTGTCATGCAGGCACGCCGGATAGTTGCCGTTGCTGCCCAGTTCCTTGGTGGGAATAAAATCCGCGCACTGCTCCGAGCTGCCGGTACAGGCCCGTTTCAGGGTCACCGAGTAATAGCCGGCGGCCTCACTGGCGCCGTCCATCATCACCGGCCCGGTCTGTGTGGCGCGGATACTCAGGCCAATGTTGCCGGCGCCAAGCACACTCCCCTGAACCCGCCCGGTTTCACCACCACTGGGCGGGGACGGACTGCCCGGCAGATCCAGCGCGAAATCGGTGACGAAACCACCCTCCACGCGCTGATTGATATAGAGCGCGCGATGCCCCAGCAAACGCCCGCTCAGGGTGGCATCGGTGGCGGCGGCACTGTTCAGCAGGCCGACGATATTCCCCTGTTGGACGGTCAGTCCCGCCGCCAGCGTGGGAACCCCCTCCCAAGTCACCAGATCCTCGCTGCCGCCGTTTTCCGGATCCCCTTTTTGCAACTGCCCCAGGCCCAGCACGCGGCCATCCGGTAGGACCAGGGTTTCCATTCGCAACGCGTTCTGATTGGTATCGAACGCCTTGAGCTGATCACAGGGCGCGGCTCCGTCCTGGCAGGTCTCCAGAACATATTCACCTGCGCGCGTCGCCGTATTGGCGGTACTGATCCGCGCGGTCACCGTGGACGGATCCGCTGGAAAACCGGCAACCGTAGCTTCCGCGGACACCGCATCCAGCAACGGCTGCCAGGCGGCACGGAAAGCGGCGTAGTCCGGATAATCAAATTCCAGGGCCGGCACCAGGGCGTCGAAATTCTCGCTGACCAGTTCGTTGACTACCTCGGGCAACTCGAGCCGGGAAGTGGCCAGATCGCTGTCCAGCGCCATCAACAACGCCGCCCGGTTACGCACCCGATAGTCACCGGCGCCGATCCGGCGTGGTGCTTCCACCATATCGGCCAGGGTGAAACGATAATCGCGGGTTGTCAGCCGTTGCGGCAAATAAGCTTCACCGAGAGTAACCCAGCGCCCCTTGTAACGGCGGTCCCCCAGAAAGAAAGCAATGCTTTCAGCGTCCGACGGACACAGGGCCTGGTTGGCCGGTAACTGCTCGGTGGCGGTATCCAACACATAATAGAGAGAGCTGCCGCACTCGTAGGACAGATTGGTCGCCACGGTGCCCTCCAGCGTCACCCGATGCTCTCCGCCGGGTTCCAGCAAACATCGCGCCGTGGAGGGACAGACCCCCACATCATGCTGGGAATAGCTTTTGCCCCCACCACCGCAGGCCGCCAAGGCCAGACAAGCGGATATCAACAACAGTTTTTTCATGCGCGTTTATTCCTTCGCCACGGCTCGCCGCCCGGCGCCGGTAGCGCTACACTAGCCGGCCTGTTTTCGCCGCCCGCGAGCCTTTCCCGACACCTCATGCTTGATAGCGTTCACGTCGTCTTTCATCAAAATGGCCGTTTGCTGGCCCTCGGGCCGCCCGATCACACCCTATACGCACAGGACCGGGACGCCCTGAGGGCTCTGCCGGAGCGGGTCACCGACGCCCTGGCCCAGGGTTACCGGTTCGCCTGCGGCCTGCTGCCCTATGCGGCAGGCCTGGCCCTGCATGGCATTGGCGACAGCGATACACCGGCGGTGGTGCATCTTTACCGGTCCATGCCGCGGCCATTCCACGAGCAGCCAGGCACCTTCCGTCTGACCCGGCCGTTCCAGGCACAGCAAACTGCTGATAAGTATGCCTATGCACTGCAAAGGATCAGTTGCTATCTCGTAGCCGGAGATTGCTATCAGGTAAATTACAGTCAACGTTTCGATGCCCGCTTCGAAGGCGACCCGCTGATCGCCTTCCAACGGCTGGTGCACGCACACCCCGCGCCTCATGCCTGTTTTTTCCGCGATCGGGACGAGGCGGTGTTCGGCGTATCGCCGGAGCGCTTCCTGCGGGTGGACGGCCGCGACGTGGTCACCGAGCCGATCAAAGGCTCGCGGCCGCGCGGCGATGGCGAGGAAGAGGATCGGCGCCTAGGGGAAGCCCTGCTGGCCAATCCCAAGGATCGCGCCGAGAACCTGATGATCGTGGACCTGTTACGCAACGATCTGGGGGCGGTTTGCGAGCCGGGCTCGATAACGGTGGACCCGCTATTCGAACTGCGCCGCTTCAGCAACGTGCAGCATCTGGTGTCCACCGTGCACGGCCGCCTGCGCCCGGACATGACGCCCCTGGCCGCGCTGATCAGTGCCTTTCCCGGAGGCAGCATCACCGGCGCGCCGAAAAAACGGGCGATGGAAATCATTCAGGAACTGGAATCGGTACCGCGCGGCCCCTATTGCGGCACATTGTTCTGGCAGGACGATCGGGGTCGGCTGGACAGCAACATTCTGATCCGCACCCTCTACACCCAAGGCAACGCTCTGTACTGCCACGGCGGCGGCGGCATCGTGATCGATTCCACCATCGAAGAAGAATATCGGGAGAGCCGCTTTAAGGTGGAAAAGCTGATGGCGGTGTTTTAAGAGTCTGTTCGCTGCCAAGGCAGCTTCCCACAGAGGGGCTCGGAGCCGCTGTGGGAAGCTGCCTTGGCAGCGAATTGTGGGGCACCAGCGCTCGTCAGCTTTCCTCGGTCTCCCACAAGGTGGGCTGGCCGTTCTGCTCCGCCATGGAGCGCAGCTTGTCCAAATGGCGCTGAAGATCATCGCCACCGGCCGACACCACCCGCAGCGAAGGGCGATCCGCGCTCAACCGGCGAATCGCCTCCGCCTGCCGCTGGCCGCCACTGCCACCATCCTGTCCGCCCAGGGAAAGGTTGGTCTGGCCACCGGTCATGGCCAGATAAACGTCGGCGAGAATCTCGGAGTCAAGCAGAGCGCCGTGCAATTCCCGGTGGCCGTTGTCCACGTCGTAACGGCGGCACAACGCGTCCAGGCTGTTCTTCTGCCCGGGGTGCATTTCCCGCGCCAGCCGCAGGGTATCCAGCACCCTGCAGCGCTGCTCCACCGTGCCCCACCTGGCGCCCAGCAGCTTCAACTCGTGATTGATAAAACCGACATCGAAAGGCGCGTTGTGGATCACCAGCTCGGCGCCGTCGATGAAATTGACGAATTCCTCGGCGACCTGCGCGAATACCGGCTTGTCGGCGAGGAATTCCAGAGTGATGCCGTGCACCTCCATCGCCCCCTGGTCGATCTCCCGTTCCGGGTTGATGTACAGGTGCAGGTTGTTACCGGTAATGCGGCGGTTCATCACCTCCACACAACCGATCTCGATAATACGGTGGCCGGCGGCGGGTTCCAGGCCGGTGGTTTCCGTATCCAATACGATCTGTCTCATCCGTCCACACTCATCTGATCAATTCCACGATTGGCCAGGCGGTCGGCCCGTTCGTTCTCCACGTGCCCGCTGTGGCCCCGCACCCAGCGCCATTCCACTTCGTGGGGGGCCGCGGCCTGATCCAGGCGTTGCCATAGGTCGGCGTTCTTCACCGGTTGGCGGGAAGCGGTGCGCCAGCCGCGACGCTTCCAGTTGGCCATCCATTCGGTGATACCCTGACGCACATACTGGGAATCGGTAGTCAGTACCACCCGGCAGGGTGACTTCAATGTTTCCAGAGCAACGATGGCCGCCATCAACTCCATACGGTTATTGGTGGTCAACGGCTCGCCGCCGAACAATTCCTTCTCGTGCTCGCCATGGCGCAGTAACGCCCCCCAGCCGCCCGGCCCAGGATTACCCCGGCAAGCACCGTCGGTGAAAATTTCCACTGTCTTCAAGAACCACTCCACTCCTGTCCACTTTTATCTTCGATATTCATTCTTTATTCATTCCACATTGCGTTGCCAGCGGGCCACGGGCACGGAAATTACCGTTGGACGTGATGGTTCGCCACGCCGGAACGACGGTGCCAGCGGCCGCACCATGGCGGCCCGCTTGCGCGCCACCAACAGATAGCAGGCACCGTGTCGCCACCACAGGCGCCGCCCCAGCCATTCCAGCCACGCCAACCGGCGGCGGCCACGCTCACCAAGCGGCAGATTGTGGAAGCCGCTGGCCAGGCCTTCCACTTCAAACCCCAGCACCTGCAACCAGTCACTCACTCGATAGGGGGTGAAGTAACGCCCCACCCAGCCGGGTCGGCGGCTGGCGCCGGGCCGGAACCAGCGCGCCAGCCCCAGCAGACTCACCGGTTGAAACGACACCACCGCGATCATGCCTCCCGGCGCCACGCAGCCAGCGGCCTCCCGCAGCACCTGATGCGGCTCGTCCTGAAACTCGAGACCGTGATGCAGTAACAATACATCCACGCTGTTCTTGGCGATGGGCAGGGCCTTGGCCTGGGCTTGTACCTGCCCTCGGCCCAGCTCCGGCGGCGTGACGTTGCAGCACCAGGGAATACGAATGCCTTCCAGCATATCCCGGCAGGCGCAGGAACCCACCGACACCGCCCGCTGCCCCACCAACCTGGGTAGCCAGTCGGCGAGCAACTCGCGCTCCTCGTGGAGCAGGGCGCGGCCGGCGTCGCTGTCCAGCCAGCGATCAAAGCGATGCGGCATATCCTGGGGATGACGCCGGTAAGGGCCGCGGGGCAAGGGGGGTAACTGCATCCGTGACACTCTCCCTGGTAGGCTCGACTCCGTGGTAGGCTTAACGCTGACGTTCAGTGCCAAATATCAGTTCCAAACAAGGGTAGCACGACATGCTTCAGACCCCTACGGCGATTCCCGCCTTCCAGGATAATTACATTTGGGCCCTGCGCCGTGACAATCACTGCGTGGTGGTCGATCCCGGCGACGCCGCCCCGGTGGAAGCCTGGCTGCGCCAGCAGGGCCTGATTCTAACCGGCATTCTGATCACCCATCACCATCCCGATCACGTCGGCGGCGTCAATGCCTTGCTGGCACACCGGGATATCCCGGTATACGGCCCGGCCCGGGAAACCATTCCCGGCCTCACTCACCCTCTCAATGACGGCGACCGGGTGAAGTTGGCCGATCTGGATCTGGAGCTGGAAGTGCTGGACGTGCCCGGCCACACCCTGGGGCACATCGCCTACCATGCCCGCCAGCCGGGCTGGTTGTTCTGTGGCGACACTCTCTTCGCCGGGGGTTGCGGACGCCTGTTCGAAGGCACTCCGGAACAGATGCACCATTCATTGTCGCGACTGGCGGCACTGCCCGAAGGCACCCAGGTCTTTTGCGCCCACGAATATACCCTGGCCAATCTCACCTTCGCCGCCAAGGTGACGCCAGAGGACCCGGATGTGCGGACGCGTCTGAACGACGTCAAGGCGCTGCGCGACGCCGGGCGCATTACCCTGCCCTCGACTATCGCCGTGGAGCGCCGCACCAACCCCTTCCTGCGCGCCACCGAACCCGCGCTACGTCACTCCTGTGAGCGCCACTTCGACGCGCCGCTGGACACCCCGGTGGACAGCTTCGCCGCCCTGCGGCGCTGGAAGGACAGTGGCTAACGCTGGGCACATTTAACCTTGCCGTAACCTTTCCCGGTCCCTAGAATTCACCGGAATTTCAATAGCCATATAATTGACATGCATAGACTTCTAGGCGTTTTTGCCTTGGGGGTGTTGTTGTTTGGCGGGGGCTGCTCACTGACACCATCCGTGGATGAACTGCCGCCCATGCCACCGGCGGCACCGGAGCCAGAACCGGAACCGAGACCGGAACCAGAGGCGGGCACACCCGACCTTGCCAACGGCATGGCGGAACCCGAGCCCATCCCTGTCGCCGAACCGGTGAAACAAGACCAGGATCTCTGGGCGCGGCTGCGTGAAGGATACGGCCTGCCCCGGGTGGACAATTCCCGAGTGGAAGAGCAGCGAGTGTTCTACACCCGCCACCCGGTCTACTTCACTCGGGTCACCACCCGCGCGGAGCGCTACCTGAAGTTCATCGTCGACGAAGCCGAGGCGCGACACATGCCCACCGAGCTGGCTCTGCTGCCGGTGGTGGAAAGCGCCTTCGACCCCTTCGCCTATTCCCACGGCCGCGCCGCCGGACCCTGGCAGTTCATTCCCTCCACCGGCCAGCATTTCGGCTTGCGTCAGGACTGGTGGTACGACGGCCGCCGCGACATCATCGCGTCCACCCGCGCCGCCCTGACTTATCTGCAGCAGCTCGCCGACCGTTTCGACGGGGACTGGCTGCTGGCACTGGCTTCCTACAACGCCGGTGCCGGCACCATTCTCCGGGCCCAGAAACGCAACGAAGCGGCGGGCAAGCCCACTGACTTCTGGAGCCTGGATCTGCCCACGGAAACCACCGCCTATGTGCCCAAGCTGCTGGCGGTGGCGGATATCGTCAGAAACCCGAAGCAATACGGCGTGGCTCTGCACCCGATCACCGACGTGCCCTACTTCATCAGCGTCAACACCGGTGGACAGCTGGACCTGACCCAGGCCGCCAGACTCGCCGAAGTACCGATGGAAGAGCTGTATCTGCTTAATCCCGGCTTCAATCGCTGGGCCACGGCCCCCGCCGGCCCGCACCGTCTGCTGATACCGGCGGACAAGGCGGAACGGTTCAAAGCCGGTCTGGCCAACTTGTCCGCCGGCCAACGGATGCGCTGGCAGCGTTACACCATCGCCCGCGGCGATAATCTGCAAAGCATTGCCCGCCGCCACCGCACCAAGGTGCAGGTACTGCGCGAAATCAATCACCTCAAGGGCAACACCATCATCGCCGGCAAGACCCTGCTGATTCCTCAATCCACACGCGGCGGCGCCTCTCCGACCGGAGACGGCGCCAACACGCGGGGCCAACGGCTGGCGCACCGGGTCGGTAATGGCGATACCCTGTGGGACCTGGCCCGGCGTTACCAGGTGTCGGTACGTGACCTGGCCCAATGGAACGATCTCGATCCCAAGGATCCACTGCGGGTCGGGCAGACCCTGAAAGTGTGGAGCGGCAACGAAGGCGGCGGTCAGGGGCAACGTTCCGAAATGGTCCGCCAGGTCCGCTACTCGGTACGCCACGGTGATTCGTTGTACACCATCGCCAATCGCTTTAATGTGTCCGTGAACGACATTCGCGGTTGGAATAATACCCTGAGCAAGCGCCGCTACCTGCGTCCCGGTGATCGTGTCACGCTGTTCGTGGACATTCGCGACGCCCCCTGATCGAACCGTGCGGGCTGCCGGAACGCCGCGCGCCGCTCATGGTCATATACCCTGTCGAAGGCGCTGAAAGCTGGCACCCAGGCCTTCGACAGGCTCTAATGTGGGATTCGATGACGATCAGGAGTAGATAATAACGATGAGAGCCGTCACCATTCTGTTGGGTTTGCTGCTGGCCCTGCCGGCCTTCGCCGAAGTGCACAGCGGCCATGCCATCACCATGTACGACGCTCCCAAGTATGGTCCCTCCTTCCGTCACTTCGACTACGTCAACGCCGACGCCCCCAAGGGCGGTCAGATCAAGCTCCATGTGATCGGCGGCTTCGACAGCTTCATGCCCTACCTGCCCAAGGGCAGCGCCGCCGCCGGCGTCGGCGGTCTCGGCCCCAGCTTTATTTACGACAGCCTGACCGTGCGCAGCCTGGACGAACCGTTCACCGAATACGGCCTGCTCGCCGAACGTATGGAATGGCCGGACGATCGCAGCTGGATCACTTTTACCCTGCGTGATGAAGCCCGCTTCGCTGACGGTCATCCGGTCACCGCCGAGGACGTGGTATGGAGCTTCAATCAGCTGACCGAACATGGTCAGCCGCTTTACGCCTACTACTATGCCGATGTGGAAAAAGTGGAGGCGCTCTCCGAGCGCAAGGTGAAGTTCACCTTCAAACCCGGAGACAACCGGGAACTGGTGATGATCGTCGGCCAGCTTCCGGTATTGCCCAAACACTTCTGGAAAGACAAGGACTTCACTCAGGCGGATCTCACCGTGCCGATGGGTTCCGGTCCTTATCGCATCGCCAGCTTCAAGCCCGGCAAACAGGTGGTGTACCAGCGCCGCGATGACTACTGGGCCTGGGACCTGCCTGTTATCCAGGGCCAGTACAACTTCGGCCGGGTGATCTTTGAGTATTATCTGGATCAGACCGTGGCGCTGGAGGCCTTCAAGAAAGGCGATTACGACTTCCGCTTCGAGATGAACTCCAAACTCTGGGCCACCGCCTACACCGGACGGGATTTCAACAGCGGCAAGCTGGTCAAGGAAGAAATCCATCACCAGAACCCTTCGGGCATGCAGGGCTTTATCTTCAATACACGCCGCCCGCTGTTCCAGGACCCGGCGTTACGCGAGGCGATGGCCTATGCGCTGGACTTCGAATGGTCCAACAAGCAGCTGTTCTATAACCAGTACAAGCGCACTCGCAGCTATTTCCAGAACTCGGAAATGGCCGCCACCGGCCTGCCCTCCGAAGCGGAGCTGAAACTGTTGGAACCGTTACGCGATGAGCTGCCGGAGCGGGTCTTTACCGAGGAGTATCAGCCGCCGGTCTCCGACGGCACCGGCCGTCCGCGGGAGAATCTGCGCACCGCCCAGACCCTGCTCAAGAAGGCCGGCTACGAGGTGCGTAACGGTCAGTTGTTCAATCCCGAAGGGAAGCCGGTGAAATTCGAGTTTCTGCTTTACAGCCCGGCCTTCGAACGTGTGGTCCTGCCCTTCTCCCGCAACCTCAAGGCCCTGGGTATCAGCGCCGATGTGATTCGCGTGGATGAGTCCCAGTACCTGCAGCGGGTGCGAAATTTCAATTTCGACATGATCGTCGGCGGCTGGGGCCAGTCCTCCTCCCCCGGCAATGAACAGCGGGATTTCTGGTCCAGCAAGGCGGCGGACCGCCCCAGCAGCCGCAATTACGCCGGCATCAAGGATCCGGCCATCGACAGCCTGGTGAAAACCCTGATTTCCGCCAAGGACCGTGAGGCCCTGGTGACCAGTAGCCGGGCGCTGGATCGCGCCCTGCAGTGGGGATTCTATGTCATCCCCAATTGGGGGATGGATTACCACCGCTTCGCCTACCGCTCCCGGCTGGCCCATCCTGATTTGCCGCCGTACCTTGGCGTCGACGGGGCCCTGGATCTTTGGTGGGATACCACGGCGAAATAAATGCCACGCTATATTCTTAAACGACTACTGCTGATCGTCCCCACCCTGTTCGGCATTCTGTTGCTGAACTTCCTGGTGGTGCAGGCAGCCCCCGGCGGCCCGGTGGAGCGCGTGCTCGCCGAACTCCAGGGTCAGGGTGGTGGCGCGGGCCCCGGCGGCGGCTTCGCCGGCACCACGGCCGATACCATCGGCGGTGGCGGGCATTCCGGTTATCGTGGCTCCACCGGGCTGTCACCGGAGCTGGTGGCCCGTATCGAGCAGTTCTACGGCTTCGACAAACCGGCCCTGGAACGCTTCTGGATCATGCTGCGCAATTACCTGAGATTCGACTTCGGCGAGTCCTATTATCGTGATCGTCCGGTGTCGGATCTGATCATCGAACGGATTCCCGTATCGGTATCATTGGGGCTGTGGAGCACGCTCATCGCCTATCTGGTGTCGATTCCGCTGGGCATTCGCAAAGCGGTGAAGGATGGCTCCCGATTCGATGTCTGGAGCAGCACCGCCATCGCCATCGGTTACGCCATTCCCAGTTTTCTGTTCGCCATACTGCTGGTGGTGCTGTTCGCCGGCGGTTCCTATTTTGAGTGGTTCCCGCTGCGCGGCCTGACTTCGGACAATTTCGAGCAGTTGTCCTGGTTCGGCAAGATCATCGACTACCTGCACCACATCGCCCTGCCCACCCTCGCCATCGTCATCGGCAATTTCGCCACCCTCACCATGCTGACCAAGAACTCGTTCCTCGACGAGATCGGCAAGCAGTATGTGCAGACCGCCCGGGCCAAGGGGCTGAGTGAAAAGCAGGTGCTCTACCGCCATGTTTTCCGCAATGCCATGCTGATCATCATCGCCGGTTTCCCGGCCGCTTTCGTCAGTGTGTTTTTCACCGGCGTGTTGTTGATCGAGTATATCTTCTCCCTGGACGGTCTCGGGCTGCTTGGCTTCGAATCGGTGATCAACCGGGACTATCCGGTGGTGTTCGGCACCCTGTTCATCTTCACCCTGCTGGGCATGCTGCTGAAACTGGTCTCCGACCTGACCTACATGTGGGTGGACCCGCGTATCGATTTCGAGCGGAGGGCCCACTGATGATGGCGACGGCAAGCGCGCCTCTTTGGCGGCGGCAATGGCGGGCGTTTCGGGGCAACCGTCGCGGCTTCTGGTCCCTGTTGGTGTTCCTGGTGCTGTTTGTGCTCAGTCTCGGCGCGGAATGGATCGCCAACGACAAGCCTTTGTTGATTCGTTATGACGGCGCTTTCTATACCCCTGTGCTGCACACTTATCCGGAAACCACCTTTGGCGGTTTCTTCGAGACCGAAGCCAATTACCGGGATCCGGTGGTGCGGGAGTTGATCGAGGAAAAAGGCTGGATGCTGTGGCCGGCAATCCGCTACCACTACACCACCATCAATTACGAACTCACCGTGCCGGCACCGGCGCCGCCTTCGGCGGAGAACTGGCTCGGCACCGATGATCAGGGCCGGGACGTTCTGGCGCGCCTGATCTACGGTTTCCGCACCTCGGTGTTGTTCGGTTTGATGCTGACCCTGAGCGCCAGCGCCATCGGTATCATGGTCGGCGCGATCCAGGGCTATTACGGTGGCTGGACCGATCTGGCCGGGCAGCGCTTCATCGAAATCTGGTCGAGCATGCCGATTCTGTATCTGATCATCATTCTCTCCAGTTTCGTGGTGCCCAGTTTCTGGAGCCTGCTGGTGATCATGCTGCTGTTCTCGTGGATGACATTGGTGGATCTGGTGCGCGCCGAGTTCCTGCGTTGCCGCAACATGGAATACGTGCGCGCCGCCCAGGCCATCGGTGTGCGCACCCCGGTGATCATGTTCCGGCACATGCTGCCCAACGCCATGGTCGCCACCCTGACCTATCTGCCGTTCGTGCTCAACGCCGCGGTGATCACCCTCACCTCCCTGGATTTCATCGGCTTCGGCCTGCCCCCGGGGTCACCGTCACTGGGTGAGTTGCTGGGCCAGGGCAAAGCCAACCTGCAGGCCCCGTGGCTGGGACTCAGCGCCTTCGTCACCCTGGCGTTGATGCTGTCTCTGCTGGTGTTCATCGGCGAAGCCGTGCGCGATGCCTTCGACCCGAGGAAATTCCTGTCATGAGTCTGCTGGAGCTGGAGCAACTCACGGTCCGTTTTGGCGACGCCGTGCCGGTGGTGGATCAGGTCAGCCTTAAACTGGAACGGGGCCGCATGCTGGCGCTGGTGGGTGAATCCGGTTCCGGCAAATCACTGACCGCCATGTCCATCCTCGATCTGCTTCCCGCCAGCGCTACCCGCGAGGCCACGGCCCTGCGCCTGGATGACGAGAATCTGCTGGCCTGGTCGGCGACGGAACGGCGGCGGCTGCGCGGCGGCCGTATCGGCACGATATTCCAGGAACCGCTGACCGCGCTGAATCCCTTGCACACGGTGGAAAAACAGATCGGTGAAACGCTGCGCATTCACCAGGGGCTCAGCGGTGCCGCCGCGCGCCAGCGCAGTCTGTCGCTGCTGAGCCAGGTGGAGCTGCCCGCCAGCGAAGCCATGCTGTCACGCTATCCCCACCAGCTCAGCGGCGGGCAGCGTCAACGTGTGATGATCGCCATGGCGCTGGCCAATGATCCGGAGTTACTGATCGCCGACGAGCCCACCACCGCCCTGGACGTGACCGTCCAGGAAACCATCATGGACTTGCTCAAACGCCTGCAGCACGAGCGTAATCTGGGCATTCTGCTGATCAGCCATGATCTCGGACTGGTGGGCCGGTTCGCCGAGGACGTGGCGGTGATGCACCAGGGCAAGGTGGTGGAAAGCGGCCCGTCGGACCAGGTGTTGAGTCAGCCACAAGCGCAGTACACCCGTCATCTGATCGACGCCGAGCCCAGCGGAACCGCGGTACCGGTGGCGGATGATGCTCCAGCCTTGCTCCGGGCGGATGATCTTGAGGTGAGCTTCAAAGGCAGCCGCCGCGGTTGGTTCGGCCCACGGGAGGAGACCCGGGCGGTGGACCGCATTTCTTTTCAGTTGCGCCGTGGTGAAACCCTGGGCGTGGTGGGCGAATCCGGCTCCGGCAAATCGACCCTGGCGCTGGCCCTGCTGCGGCTGGTCGCCTGTCAGGGGCGCGTCATGTTGCTGGATCAGGATCTCACCCGCCTGAGTGGCGGCGCCCTGCGCCCCTGGAGACGCCATATGCAGGTGGTGTTCCAGGACCCGTTCGGCAGTCTGAATCCACGTCTGACGGTACTGCGAGCGGTGGAGGAAGGACTTCGCGTGCATCAACCGGATCTGAGCCGCGACCAGCGCCGGAAGCGGGTGCGGCAATTGCTACGGGAAGTGGGTCTGGACCCCGATGCCCTGGAGCGCTACCCCCATGAGTTCTCCGGCGGTCAACGCCAGCGCATCGCCATTGCCCGGGCCCTGATCATGAAACCGGATCTGCTGATCCTGGACGAGCCCACTTCCGCCCTGGACCGCAGCGTGCAGGCCCAGGTGCTGGATCTGCTGCGCGATCTGCAACGCCGGCACGGGCTCAGCTACCTTTTCATCAGCCATGACCTCAAGGTGGTGCGTGCCCTCAGCCATCGATTACTGGTGATGCGCCAGGGCCAGGTGGTCGAGCACGGTGACACCGAGACCGTCTTTCAGCGGCCTGCTCACGACTATACGCGCACCCTGATCGACGCGGCTTTCAGTACCGAGAAGAAACACGCCGTTGCACATTGAAAGGCCCCCACCGTTTATCCCCGGCCGGTTTTCTCTATACTTGGGCCAACGGCGCTTTATCTTGTTTTTTTCAACACCAATATTCGAGGACAGACCATGGGTTTTCTCGCGGGCAAACGCTTCCTTATCGTCGGCATCGCCAGTGATCGTTCCATCGCCACCGGTATCGCCGAAGCCATGCACCGGGAAGGCGCCGAACTGGCCTTCACCTACCAGAACGACAAGCTGAAAAAGCGGGTACTGAAAGCCGCCGAAGCCTACGGCGGCAACGAAAGCCTGTGCTTCCCCTGCGACGTGACCTCCGATGAGGAAATCACCCAGGTATTCGCCGATCTGGGACAACAGTGGGACGGCCTGGACGGCGTGGTGCACGCGGTGGGTTTCGCTCCCGCCAACGAACTGGATGGTAACTTCGCAGAGGTCGCCACCCGGGAAGGCTTCCGCATCGCCCACGATATTTCCGCCTACAGCTTCGTGGCGCTGGCCCAAGCTGCACGGCCGTTGATGCAAGGCCGCAACGGCGCCCTGCTGACACTGTCCTATCACGCTTCTCGCCAAACGGTGCCAAACTACAACGTCATGGGCCTGGCCAAGGCCAGCCTGGAAGCCTCGGTGCGCTATCTGGCTTCCAGCCTGGGCCCGGAAGGTATTCGCGTGAACGGCGTTTCCGCCGGTCCGATCCGCACCCTGGCCGCCTCCGGCATCAAGAAATTCCGCACCATGCTGGAATACAACGCCGCCAAGGCACCGCTGCGCCGCAACGTCACCATCGAGGAAGTGGGTAATACCGCCGCCTTCCTGTGTTCCGATCTGGCTTCCGGTATCACCGGCGAGATCACCTACGTGGACGCCGGTGCCGCCACCGTCTCCATGCCGTTCGAGGAACCGGGCGAGGACTGATCCTCGCCCTCCCCACCATCACCAGACTGACATATTCGACTGTCAGGCTGGCGGCTCCGAACCGATCAATAAAGGAGCCCGATGGTGAGCCTGAAAACGTCTCTGGCCCTGTTGCCGCTGGTATCCGCACTGGCCCTGGCGGGCTGCGGTGGCGACAGCAGCGATAACGATAACAGCGGCGGTGGGGAGCCGCTGTCTCTGACCATCCTTCATATCAACGACCATCACTCCAATCTGGAGGCGTCGAGCCTGACGCTGGATATCGCCGACGCGGAAACCACCTTTGAGTCGGGCGGTTTTCCCCGCGTAGTGGCCAAAATCGCCGAACGCGAAGCCGCCCTGGGCAATGTCCTCAAGCTGCATGCGGGGGACGCCATCACCGGTACTCTGTACTACTCCAGCTTCGAAGGTCAGGCCGATGCCGAGCTGATGAACCAGGTGTGTTTCGACGCCTTCGCTCTGGGTAATCACGAATTCGACCGCGGTGACGCTGGCCTCAAGAAGTTTCTCGACTACCTGGCCGATGGCAGCTGCGACACTCCGGTTCTGGCCGCCAACGTCAAACCGCAGGTAGGCACTCCGCTGGCGCCCAACGCCGGGGACGACTACATCAAGCCTTACGTGATCCACGAAGTGGACGGGCAACAGGTCGGTATCATCGGCATCGACATCGCCGGCAAAACCCGGAACAGCTCCAGCCCGCTGGATACCACGGAGTTCCTGGACGAGCAGGAAACCGCCCAGGCCATGATCGACGAGCTGGCTGGTCAGGGCGTCAATAAAATCGTCCTGCTGACCCACTACCAATACCAGAACGACCTGGAAATGGCCGCCAATCTGTCCGGCGTCGACGTGATCATCGGTGGCGACTCGCACACCCTGCTCGGAGATTTCGCTGATTACGGCCTGGCCGCATCCGGTGATTACCCCACCATTGTGACCAACGCCGATGGCGATCAGGCCTGTGTCGCCCAGGCCTGGCAGTACTCCCAAGTGGTGGGAGAGCTGAACGTGGAATGGGATGCCGACGGCAACGTCACCGCCTGCGCGGGCGTGCCGCACTTGCTGCTGGGAGACTCGATCACCCGCAAAACCGCCGATGACGAATCCTATGAGCCCGAAGGCACGGAACGGCAACAAATCCTGACCGCCGTTGACGCCGACGCTCAACTCAGTCTGACCAGCCCCGACCTCAATGCCCAAACGCTGCTCGCCGGTTTTACCGAGCAACTGGACGAGTTCCAGAATATCGAGATCGGCACCGCCACCGAAGACCTGTGCCTGGCCCGGATCCCCGGTCAGGAGTATGGCGACCCTTGCCCCAGCGAGGACCCGGATCGTGGCGGTGATATTCCCAATGTGGTGGCCAACGCCTTTCTGTTCATGAGCAAGGAGGCCGACGTCTCCATCCAGAATGCCGGCGGCGTGCGCATCGACATCCCTGCGGGTCCCATCACCATCGGTGATGCCTACACCTTGCTGCCATTCGGCAACACTCTCACCAACCTGGATATGACCGGCGCGGAAATCCACCAGGTGCTCAATGAAGCAGTGGATTATGCTCACAGCGACTCTTCCGGTGCCTATCCCTATGCCTCCGGACTGCGCTGGTACGTGGACATGAACCGGGCGGAAGGCGAGCGCCTCTATGACATAGAATACCGTCTGCGCAACGAAGGCGAGTGGCAGCCGCTGGACGATACCACCGAGTTGACCGTGGTGAGCAACAGCTTCACCGCCAGCGGCCAGGATGGCTACCTCACCTTCGGTACGGTCAGCGAAGACGGACGCGCCGTGGACACTTTCCTCGATTACGCGCAGTCCTTTGTCGACTACATGATGGAAGTCGGCACCGTCAGCAAACCAGCCCTGGAAGCCTACTCCACCCGCCACTACACCCCGGCGGCGGAATAAGCTTCAACGACGACCCGCAGGATGACCGCCATGGACGGCGGTCATAAGAGGCCACCACGAAGCCGCTGTGGGAGCTTGCCTGCAAGCGAATCCAGGGACCCGGAAGTCCAATCGCTTGCAGGCAAGCTCCCACCCTTCTGTGCCAGCGATCCCGGAAGGCCTCCGTGCAGACCCTTTTCGAGTGAACCGCCGCGTTCCGGACTCCA
>NZ_ARXS01000003.1 GCF_025532145.1 Alloalcanivorax balearicus MACL04
AGCACGCCAGCACGCCAGCACGCCAGCACGCTAAGCCTGAAAGCCTGATTATCAGCCTTGGAGACATGAATTCGCGCTGTATTCGCTGGCAAGCCAGCTTCCCACAGCTGCTTCGCGGCGCTCTTTGTGGGAGCGACCTTGGCCGCGAATCGGGGTGTTAGCGTGCAAGCGTGTTGCGTGTTGCGTGTTGCGTGTCAGCCAGCTCCCAGTCTCCGCCAGTCGCCGGAATAACCCCCAACAATGCCGTCTTTTCCGGGCATGGCCGTCGCCATGGAAGCGAATAATGGATGGACTCCCGCGATTCGGGGTGATCAGTGCGGACGCCGATGGGGCGCTGTTGAGGACAGGGCATGTACACCGCTCAAGGGAAAATCGACCAACAGGCGCTGCTGGAGGAGCACTTGCCAGCGGTGCGGCGCCAGGCGCTGGCGTTGCAGGTCAAGCTGCCTGCCAGCATTGAACTGGACGATCTGATCCAGGCCGGTACCGTCGGCCTGCTGGATGCTCTGCGCCGCTATGATCCCAACGCCGGCGCCAGTTTCTCCACCTTTGCCAGCCAGCGCATTCGCGGTGCCATGATCGATGAATTGCGTTCACGTGACTGGTTGCCGCGCAGCGTGCGCCGCCATGCGCGCGAACTGGACCGGTGCGTGCACCGGCTCGAGCAACGTCTCGGCCGTGCCCCCCAGGAACGGGAAGTGGCCGCCGAGATGGGCATGAGCCTGGAGGAGTACCGGCAGTTGCTCAGCGACACCAATAGCGGCCTGCTGCTGCCGTTCGAGGACATCGTCGCCGAACAGGGCGAACCGGATGCCGGCGGCAATGGCCCGCCGGACCCGTTCAGCGCCCTGGTGGACGGGCAGCAGCGCGACCGCCTGATCGCCGCCATCGAGGCATTGCCGGACCGGGAAAAACTGCTCATCGGGCTGTATTACCAGGAAGACCTCAACCTCAAGGAAATCGGCGCCGTGCTGGGCGTCACCGAATCCCGGGTTTGTCAATTGCACAGCCAGGCGGTGAGCCGTTTGCGCGGCCGCCTGGCTTGATTCTCGCCCGCGGTAACGCGGCTTCCTACACGAAGCGGTCCGTCAGCGCTACAATGCGCGCCGACGCAGAGGCTGACGTAATGTCCTATCTGTACAAAGACCTGGGCGGTGGCAGGCCAGCAACTGGCGCGCTTTGCAATACGCTTACGTGATCGAAGACTTACCGTACGCGGGTTCCAGGCCTGGAGGATCCGGAGCCTGCCGAGGACCTAGCGGTAACGGTCGAGGGCGAGCCGGTCGCCGACGAATCCGGCGACCGGTGGCCGTGGCTCTACCTGCAACTGGCCCAGGAGGGGCCGCTGAACGGTGGAGCAATGGAGGAGTAGCTGGTGTTCCGGCTCGTCACATCCTGGGAAACCTGACGACTGTCCGCTCATAGCGGTCTGCTACACTCAGCCAAATGGATAAACTTTAAACAAGGAGGTTTTATGCGACTGCTGATTGTTCTGTCCGTTGCGGGGATAGCTGTTAGCGCCGGGGCAACCCTGCAGGCCTGGGATGGATCATGGCACGGCATCTGGCCCGCACTATTGGAAGGTGGGAAAGCTTTTATCAGCCTGTTCGGAGTACTTGGGTTTCTTTTCTGCATATTAAGTGGCTTAACAGGTGGCAGAGGTAGTCGGGATGGTTCTGATTACGACACCTATGCCAACTGGCATCAGCACAATCAACGGAATCGCAGGAGGTAGTTTCGGATAAATCGAGAGGGCTCGGTATCAGGCGGTACCGTGTTGTCGCAGGAGGTCCAGATCAGCAAAGCGCCATTGATGCGTTACTGGATCATACAGAGCATAGTGGCTTGCAACTGTTTCTTCGTCCGCATCTACAGAATTCCGGATGCTTCTTAATACTTTCTTGGCCGCTTTTTTCAGAGAATGGCTATCTTCTTGAGCCCATTTCTCAATGCTGCGTCCATAATCCGGGACGCCTGCATGTTTCCATATGTTTTCAAGTACGCCTTGAAATTCATCACCGAATTGAAAAAAGGTGCTTTCTAGGGGTATGCCGTTCATGGGAAATGATTTGTACACCATTAAAGTCATCGGCACTCCTGTTTCAGGGTCTGCCAATAATCGATCCCCCACCGCTGCAAAACCGTAGCCAACCGCGAAATTTAAACGATCCCCTTGCTCTTGTATAAAGCTCTCTAGTTTCAAAATGTTTGTAGGAACTGCCCTATATGGATACCCCTTTTGATTAAATGCCATCTTTTCAAGGTGCGCATGAACGGGAGAAATTAAGGTCCGAAGATGGTAGGGCGCTTGATTCGGTAGTATCGCAATCTTCCAATCATCATTCCCTTCTTTTTTAGGGGAGGGGAATGCCAAAGAGTACAATCCTATATCGCTACAAAAATAGTGAGGGGCTTCTTCTAATGTCATTACTCAAACCTTGCTGTATTTTCAATGAAGCCAACAATATTCTTGTGTAGGCTGCGCCAGTCAATATTCTGTTCCTGATAATGGAAGTTTAGAAAATATTGTATTCCGCCATCGGCAAGCCCCATCATTTCACAACTTCCATGCTCAGATTTAAAGCATCGAACGTTGAAGATGCTGCCAGCTTTGGAAACGTAAATTTCCCGCCTTTTATCACTATCTGTATAAAGATTGACGCCGCCACTCGAATTCACCAGGAAATATTTTTCTTCATATAAAGAGGCCAGCTTAGTAACAAACTCATCCGGTGGAATAAGAAAGGTCATATAAGCCACATCGTGTTTATCATTCTCTTCCTGGCAAACACCTAAATCAGGGAGGCAAAGAAGAAAATCCACCCCGCCTGGGGCTTCTTTGTGCCTGTTAGCACTATCAGGGTTTGAATCCCAACATTCTTTATTCGCTGAAACCTTAGCGACACCTTCTCCCTTAATCGTTATGGGATGACTAACAATTTCTCCGCCAAAGCACTCATCAGATAACTCAAACTCCCTTGGAGCTGGCATGTCCGAAAAGGCGGGCCCCAAAAAGAACAAAGACAGACAGAGTGTGAAAAATGCTCTCATTAGGTTCCTCTCAATTTCTCGCTTTAAATGGATTCTCAGAATCCATGGCGTCAAGTTTTTTTCTGACAACCACATTCTTGAGTTTGTCAACCATTTCTGCCTTTTCTTCAATGCTTTTATTGCGAAAAGCCGTCTTGTCCGACTGTATTGATTTGAACGCTTTCTCCGACTCGACCAAACGCCCTTCCAATATTCGCCGCTTATTTTGACAGTCCTCGAATCTCCCCTGCAAAGCATCATACTTTTCTTTATCAAAGCTCTCTTGATAACCAAGATAACTATTTTCGTAGTCTGTAAGCTCCTTCAGACTTATGTCGCACTCATCCCTCATGTCATCCGCATTGTCTTTTGCCGTCACCACATCATTTTTAATCTCAGAGTAATATCTGTCGAAGGCATCATCTAAATACCGCTCCAAGGCTTCCCGCTCCTGAGCGGCTTGAAATTCGGTGAACTTCTCCGTGCCGTTGTCGCGCGCTTGCTGCCTTGCGCGCAATTCTTCAATTTGCGCTTCAAGGCGACTGATATATCGGCGCAAGTGCATTTTTGATCTTTCAAGGTCCGCCCGCACCCCCTGTACGCTGGCATCACGCAAGGCGTCCGTGCCTTTTCTCAGAGCCCGTTCTATGCCGTCTAGCATAGAGGCTTTTAGGACCTTTAGAATGGAGGTGGGTCGGGCTAGCTCTACAAGGCTCAAAAGGCCATCCGCATTTTCTGCCAGCTCACCAGCACCGAGTATGCCTTTCTGCTTCTCAACCTCCATTTCCAGCGCGCGAATAATCAGTGCAAGGTGATGATTCTTCGGCCCGTTAGGACCCATTTCCGACTCGCCAATTTCTTCCTCTTCCTCCCCCTCTTCAACGAGAGGGTAGGACTGACCTGTCGGCGATGAAGATTGTGTCTGTCCGGAGAGAATAGAGGCGGCTGCGGAGGCAGCCGTGGTAGACGCAGTGATGATGGCGTTGGATTGACCGACCAGCGTTGCCAGGCCGGCGGCCACACCGCCCAGGTCACTGCCTCGAGCGCCAGCGCCAGGATCGATGCCGGTAGTGGCCTGACTGGAAATCAGCATGGCGCCGCAAGAGGTCTTATCCCCATGCCTAGCGATTTCTTTGCCGTCTTCCCTGTTCGTCGGGTCGCCACTGATGATGTGGGTTAGTTTATTGCATTTGGGACAAATGACCGGGTCACCGACCCGAGCGATGCCTTTCCCTTCGATGTCCGTTGTGATTGAGGCGCCGATAACGGTGCCTCCATGGTCGGTCTTGTCACCGAGCACAATGATCGGGCGCGACATGCCTACCTCCGTGTTGATCAATCCTTAACCGTCCTGGCTGTCGAGGGTAGCATAGCAATGCGCGGCCTCGCACCCGCCGTGTATCGGCAGTAGGCCGATTTGCGGAGAGGCCGAAGCCGGCCCAGTTGGGTATACAGGAGTGTTGGGCCGAGAGGCTTGCCGTTGGCGATGAGTATGCGGTTGCTGTTCATATGGACAGTAATTGAAAATTCCGGCGAGCTCCAACAGACATTCAGCCAATGTTGGCGTACCCTTTGCGTCTCCATGATGTGCTTGGTGAAGGGACGTTTGGTTAGTCGTCGCCATGGGTACAAAGACGTGTACAAATTCTGAATTTGAGAAAATGTCGAACCTTTCTTTCCTCGATAAAATAAGGCAAAGACGCACTTTTGCCATCATCTCGCACCCGGACGCCGGTAAGACCACCATTACCGAGAAGCTGCTGCTGTACGGAAACCAGATCCAGCTGGCGGGCACGGTGAAGGGGAAGAAATCCGGCCGCCATGCCACCTCCGACTGGATGGAGATGGAGAAGGAGCGGGGGATTTCCGTGACCACCTCGGTGATGCAGTTCCCCTATCAGGATGCCATGGTCAATCTGCTTGATACGCCGGGGCACGCTGATTTCTCCGAGGACACCTATCGCACCCTGACCGCGGTGGATTCCGCCTTGATGGTGATCGACGCCGCCAAGGGCGTGGAGGAGCGAACCGTCAAGCTGATGGAGGTGTGCCGGCTGCGCGACACACCGATCCTCACTTTCATCAACAAGCTGGACCGCGACGTGCGTGATCCCATCGAGGTGCTGGACGAGATCGAGGACGTTCTCAATATCGAGTGCGCCCCGGTGACCTGGCCGATCGGCATGGGCAAGAGCTTCAAGGGCGTCTACAACCTGCTGCGCGATACCACCGTGCTGTATAAGACCGGCCAGGGCCATACCATCCAGGACGTGCGCGAGATCAAGGGCCTGACTAATCCGGAACTGGATCAGGCGGTGGGGGCGGACTACGCCCAGGAACTGCGCGACATGCTGGAACTGGTGCGCGGCGCCAGCCACGATTTTGATCTGGAGCGGTTCCTGGACGGCCGGCTGACCCCGGTGTTCTTCGGTACCGCCCTGGGCAATTTCGGCGTCGATCACATGCTCGATGGCCTGGTGAAATGGGCGCCGCCGCCGCAGTCGCGGGAAGCGGTGGAACGCCGGGTGGGAGCGGAAGAACCGAAGATGACCGGCTTCGTCTTCAAAATCCAGGCCAATATGGATCCGCGTCACCGCGACCGGATCGCCTTCATGCGCATCTGTTCCGGCAAGTATCAGAAGGGCATCAAGCTCAAGCAGTGCCGTACCGGCAAGGAAGTGCGTATCTCCGATGCGCTGACGTTCCTGGCCGGGGAGCGGGACAACGTGGAAGAAGCCTTCGCTGGCGACATCATCGGCCTGCACAACCACGGTACCATCCAGATCGGTGACACTTTCACCGAGGGCGAGGATCTGCGCTTCACCGGTATTCCGCACTTCGCGCCGGAGTTGTTCCGCCGGGTGGTGCTGAATGATCCGCTGAAGAGCAAGCAGCTCCATAAGGGCCTCACCCAGCTTGCGGAGGAGGGGGCCACCCAGGTGTTCTTCCCGCTGCGTAATAATGACGTGGTGCTGGGCGCGGTGGGGACGCTGCAGTTTGACGTGGTGGCGGCTCGCCTGAAGGCCGAGTACGGCGTGGAATGCCGTTACGAGCCGGTCAACGTCACCACCGCCCGCTGGATGGAGGCGGACAGCGAACGCGAACTGGCGTCTTTCGAGCGCAAAGCCTACGACAACCTGGCCCGCGACGGCGCCGGTCATCTGACCTACCTGGCTCCGACGCGGGTCAATCTGCAACTCACCGAGGAACGGCACCCGGAAATCCGTTTCCTCGAGACCCGGGAGATTTGATCTCCCGGACACCGTTGCCGTACAAATTTTAAACGGACTGAAACCTGCCGGTCCCCGCTTTGCAACAACGGGGACCTAGGCTCCTCCCCCAGCGCCTTTGTCTTCATCTCCGCCGTTCTGGCGGCTATCCCATGAACCGTCGCGAAAACCACACCCGTGAGGGTGGCCGGGACCTTTTGGGGGGCGCTTCCATAGCATCAATAACATCGGGGAGCACAGTCATGTTTTTCTCTTCTCATCCCGGCCGTCTGGTCCGGGTGTTTCTGATTCTGCTGTTGTCGATACCGTCACTGGTGTTGGCGCAGTCCGCTCCGAACCCCACGGTTCGGGATACCGTATTCGATATTCAGCAGCGATTTCTTGAGCAGTTCAGCACCGAGGCGTTGCAGTCGATGACTCCGGATCAGGTGCTCGCCAACCTCTCCGCCGAGGAGCGCCATATCCTCGGCACCGACTTCGTTCGCTTTACCGTGAACGTACCGGTGGTGGTTTCGGTGATACGGGATCCGTGGCCGGTGGCGCAGTTCTGGTTGGCGGACCTGGGATTCGAGAAAACCGATCTGAAGGCACGCATTCGCCATGAGACCGAGTGGGAAGTGTGGCAGGCGGAGTTTGCCGCCGGCGAGGTGGGGCTGGGGGTAAACGGTATCATCGACGGTGATTCCAACGGCAGTATCGAGTCCTACGCCATCGCGGTGGCGCCGGTGAACGCGGATAACGAACTGGTGATCAGCGATCTCTACCATCCGTCCTTTGGCCTGGATACCGTGGCTCTGGAGCGCCCGGCCTGGGCCGACGAAGAGAGCCGCTACTTTATCGAGTTGCCGGACCAACTGGTGGGACAGCAGTCCGTGCAGTTACTGCGCACTCGCCGCAACGATGGCCAGTTGATCCACTTCGCCAATATCACGCCGTACCCATCCACTGCGAGGCCGGATCAGGTGGTTCTGACACTGGGCGATGACCCGGCTACCTCCGCGGTGGTGCAGTGGCGCACGGACCGCACGGAAAGCGCCGGCAAAGTCGTGTTCCAGGAGAAAAGCCATTTTACCGGCTTCGACGCCGGCGATGAGTATCTGTCCGCCTCATCCGAGGGGCCGGTGGTGATTGACTCGCCGCGGGAGGACATCCTGGCCGAGTACGACACGCTGGACGATTACCCCGGTGGCTTGCTTGAGCTGCGCCCGGAGCCGGGCAATGATCCGGTGGTGAACCGGCATATCGTTCCCCTGCGTGATCTGAAACCGGCCACCAGCTATGTCTATGCCGTGGGTAACGGCGAGGACGGCGGCTGGAGCGCACCGCAGCAGTTCACCACCGATCCGGCCGACCCGGAGGCTTTTTCCTTCATCTATATGGGCGACGTGCAGCACGGCTTCGAGGAATGGGAGCCGCTGGTGCGCCGGGCCTATGAATACACGCCCAATGCCCGTTTTATCGTGATGACCGGCGACATGGTCAATCGCGGGCCGGAGCGGGACGACTGGGACGCGTTCTTCCACGCCAGCGAAGGGGTGTATTCGGAGCAGCCGCTGGTGCCGGTGCTGGGCAACCATGAATACAATGGCCAGGAACCGAGCCTCTATCTGGACCAGTTCATGCTGCCGGAGAACGGCCCGGAAGATATGGAGGAGCGGCTCTACAGCTTTCGTTATGGCGACGCCTTCTTCGCCATCGTCGATGGCAGTCTCAAGGACGAGGACGAGTTGGCCAAACAAGCGGCCTGGCTGGATCAACAACTGGCGCAGGCGGACACCACCTGGAAGTTCGTCGCCATCCACCAGCCTATCTATGGCTCCCGTCCCACTCAGGACGAGCCGGAGTTGCGCGAGGCCTTCCTGCCGGTATTGGATCGTCACGGCGTGGATCTGATGCTGCAGGGCCACACCCATGCCTATCTGCGCACCCAGCCGATGAAGGACGGCAAGGTAGCCCCCGAAGGTGAGGGCACGGTGTATCTGGTGGCCAATTCCGGCACCAAGTTCTATGAAGTGGGCGGCTTCCAGGAGAAGTATGGGGTGGAGCCGGCGGTAATGATCGCGGACCTGGCCACTTATCAGGTCATCGATATCGACGGCGGGGAACTGCGCTACCGGGCCTACGATGTGGACGGGGCCGTGGTCGACGCCTTTACCCTGGAGAAAACACCGGTGGACGAGGACGAGCCGGTCGAGCCCGAGCCGGAACCGCCGGCTTCCGGAGGCGGTTCCGGTGGCGGGAGCTGGGGACCGGGTCTGCTGCTGGCGGGCGCGCTGCTGCTTTGGCGACGCCGTTCGTTCCGGTCCTGAGCGCTGTGGAGGGCTGGGAATCCCCGGCCCGGCTCCTGGAAAAGCTGACCGCTCGGTCGCGCCGGTCCCCGCCAGTGCGGCGTTTCCGGGCGATTCCGGGCCTTGTCACCATCATTCACCAGAGAAATATTGGGTATAACCCATATTGATTGTTTTTATGGGTGAGGGCCCCCTAGAATGCGCGCCATCGGTAGCCGGCGTCGGGTAGGGGCCCTTTTCCCTGCATGACCGGCGGCTTCGGTGTTCATTCTTCTATCGACAAGGATTGACCATGTCACAGTACCTCAAAGAGATCGAAGCACTGAGCTCCGTGGTTGGTGCCAATAACACCTGGCACGACATCAACCCGGAATCCGCTGTTCGCATGCGCCTGCAAAACCGCTTCAAAACGCATCTGGACATCGCCAAGTACAACGCCAAGATCATGCGCGAAGACATGGCGGCCTACGATGCGGACACCTCCAAGTACACCCAGTCCCTGGGTTGCTGGCACGGTTTCATTGGTCAGCAGAAGCTGATTTCCATCAAGAAGCACTTTGGCAGCACCAAAGGCCGGTACCTGTATCTGTCCGGCTGGATGGTCGCGGCCCTGCGTTCCGAGTTCGGTCCGCTGCCGGATCAGTCCATGCACGAGAAGACCGTGGTGGCCGACCTGATCCGCGAACTGTACACCTTCCTCAAGCAGGCCGACGCCTGGGAACTGAACCATCTGTTCCGTGCCCTGGACGACGCCAAAGCTGCTGGTGATGAGGCTAAACAGGCCGAGATCATCAGCCAGATCGACAACTTCGAAACCCACGTTGTGCCGATCATCGCCGACATCGATGCTGGCTTCGGTAACCCGGAAGCCACCTACCTGATGGCCAAGCAACTGATCGAAGCCGGTGCTTGCTGTATCCAGATCGAGAACCAGGTTTCCGACGAGAAGCAGTGTGGTCACCAGGACGGTAAAGTGACCGTTCCCCACGCCGACTTCCTGGCCAAAATCAACGCTGTGCGTTACGCCTTCCTCGAGCTGGGCGTTGACGACGGCGTGATTGTTGCCCGTACCGACTCCCTGGGCGCCGGCCTGACCAAGCAGATCGCCGTGACCAACGAGCCGGGCGACCTGGGCGACCAGTACAACGCCTTCCTGGATGGCGACATCATTGAAAGCGCCGCCGACATCAACAACGGCGACGTGGTGATCAAGTCCAACGGCAAGCTGCTCAAGCCGAAGCGTCTGGCTTCCGGCCTGTTCCAGTTCAAAGCCGGTTCCGGCATTGACCGCGTGGTTCTGGACTGTATCACCAGCCTGCAGAACGGCGCCGATCTGCTGTGGATCGAAACCGAGAAGCCGCACGTTGGCCAGATCGCGGAAATGGTTAACCGTATCCGTGAAGTGGTGCCGGACGCCAAGCTGGTTTACAACAACAGCCCGTCCTTCAACTGGACCTTGAACTTCCGTCAGCAAGTGTTCGACGCTTGGGAGAAGGAAGGCAAGGACGTGTCCGCTTACGACCGCGATCGCCTGATGAGCGCCGACTACGACGGCACCGAGCTGGCTCAACTGGCCGACCAGTGGACCCGGAACTTCCAGCGCGATGCTTCTCGCGAAGCGGGTATCTTCCACCACCTGATCACGCTGCCGACCTACCACACCGCTGCTCTGTCCACCGATCAGCTGGCCAAGGGTTACTTCGGCGACGAAGGCATGCTGGCCTATGTGGCTGGCGTACAGCGCCGCGAGATCCGCGAAGGCGTTGCCACCGTGAAGCACCAGGACATGGCCGGTTCCAACATCGGTGATGACCACAAAGAGTACTTCTCCGGTGAAGCCGCGCTGAAAGCCGGTGGTAAAGACAACACCATGGGTCAGTTCGAGAACATCTAAGTCTCGATCTTACTCAGGTAAGTCTGGAAAAGGCGGGCCCCTCGGGCCCGCCTTTTTTTGTTTGACAGAATTTTCCACAGACCGTGCCACGAAGCTCCCACAGCAGCCTTGTAGCTACCTCTGAATTCATGTCTCGTGCTCCTGCCCGATGACCCTTTTCGTCAATGGATCTGGCGTGATCCGCGATTGTCCCGGCCCGCTCCCCGGGCGGATGATGCTGAAACCCTCATAAAAGCGTGGGCACGCGCCCGCGATATCAGAACAACAACACCCGCCCCCGGCTTTGGGGCATGAAGAACGGAGAGCCGAGATGCAAGACGCTCACGATGTTGGTCTGACGCTGGGCACGCTCGTCCTGCGTACGCTGGCACGTTATCCGGACCGCACCGCCTTCACCTGGGAAGGCGGGGAACTCAGCTATCGCGGTGCCGCCGATCTGATCGGCCGCCTGCAGAAAGTCTTTCTGAGCCACGGCCTGCAGCGTGGCGACCGGGTCGCCGTGCTCAGCGCCAACCGGGCCGATGGCTGGTGCGCAGGGGTCGCGGCGCAGCTATGTGGTGCGGCCACCACCGCGTTGCATCCCAAGGGGGCGTTATCCGATCACCAGTTCCAACTGGAGGACTGTGATGCCGCTTTCCTGGTGGCGGACGCTGAAGCGTTCGGTGACGTCGGCGCGGCGTTGTCGGCCCGGCCGGGGATGACCACTTTTACCCTGACGGCGGCGGAGTACGGCGTCGACCTGAGTCGGGCCGTGGAGCAGGCCGGTACGGCGACGGCTCGTGATCTGGCCCACGCCAGTGACATCGCCACCCTGAACTACACCGGCGGCACCACCGGGCGCTCCAAGGGCGCTTTCCGTCGCCATCAGGCGCTGGTGGCTTCCGCCGTGGCGATCCTGGCGGATTTCGAGCTGCCGCGCCGGCCCTATTATCTGGCGGTGGCACCAGTCAGCCATGTGTCCGGCACCAAGGTGCTGCCGACGCTGATGCGGGGCGGCTGTGTGCATTTAATGCATGGCTTCGATACCGGCGAAGTGTTGGCGGCGATCGAGCGGCGGCGGATCAATTTCACCTTGATGGTGCCGACCATGCTCTACAGCCTGCTGGACGATGCCCGCTTGGCGAATACTGATCTTTCGTCTCTGGAGCTGTTGCTGTATGGCGCCTCACCCATGTCACCGACCCGGCTGGCCGAAGGCATGGACCGGATCGGGCCGGTGTTCGCGCAACTGTTTGGCCAGACCGAATGTTATCCGATCACCTATCTGCCAAAGGAAGACCATGACCCCGCCCATCCGCAGTGGCTGGCGTCCTGCGGCTTCCCCGTTTCCTCCAATCGTATCGCTCTGCTGGACGACGAGGGCCATGCCGTGCCGTTTGGCGAGGCGGGGGAAATCTGCGTGCGCGGTCCGTCGATGATGGAAGGGTACTGGAACCAGCCGGAGCAGACCGAGGAAGCGATGCAATTCGGCTGGCTGCATACCGGTGATGTGGCGAGGGCGGATGAACAGGGCCGGCTGTATATCGTGGACCGCAAGAAGGACATGATCGTGACCGGTGGTTTCAACGTCTACACCCGCGCGGTGGAGGATGTGCTCAGCGCTCATCCGGCGGTGGCCATGGCGGCGGTGATCGGCGTGCCGGATCCGCGCTGGGGCGAAGCGGTCACCGCCGTCGTGGTTTGCCACCCGGGAGAGCAGGTACCGGCGCGGACCCTGATCCAGCAGGTCAAGGATTTGAAAGGCGCCGCCCACGCACCGAAAAAGCTCGAATTCGTCGATGCCCTGCCACTGACCAGCCTGGGCAAAATCGACAAGAAAGCACTGCGGGCCCGTTACTGGGCCGGCCAGAGCCGACAGATAGGATGAGCAGCGTGATGCGAAACAAGGCCATGAGATTACCGCCTTCTCTTGCGCGCCGGCTGCGTTTGCCGCTGATCGCCGCGCCCATGTTCCGGGTCTCCGGGCCGGAGCTGGTGATCGCCGCTTGCCGCCAGGGGGTGATCGGTTCGTTTCCCACCGCCAACTGCCGCACGGTGGAAGAGTACGACCGCTGGTTGAGTGAAATCAGCGCCGCGCTGACGCCTGAAGACGCGCCGTTCTGTCCCAACCTGATCATGCGACGGCGGAGCCTGAAGGAAGAGTTGGCCTGCCTGCTGAAACACAAGGTGGAAATGGTGATCACCAGCGTCGGCGCGCCGGAGCCGGTGATCGCGCCGCTGCACGACATCGGCTGTCTGGTGTTCGCCGATGTGGCCAATGTCCGCCACGCGGAGAAGGCCATCGCCGCCGGCGCCGACGGCCTGATTCTGCTTACCGCCGGTGCCGGCGGCCAGACCGGCTGGGCCAATGGCTTCGCTTTCGCGCGAGCGGTGCGGACCTTGTTCGATGGCCCCATCGTGATGGCCGGAGGCATCAGCGACGGCCAGGCGCTGTGGGCGGCCCAGGCCCTGGGCTGTGATCTGGGCTATATGGGCACCAAATTCATCGCCACCCGGGAAAGCCTGGCGGCGGACGGCTACAAACAAATGCTGGTCGATTCCCGGCTGGATGACATCATGCTCAGCCGTGCCTTCACCGGTCTGGAGACCAATACGCTTAGGCCGTCGGTGATCGCCGCCGGTCTTGATCCGGATGATCTGCCCACGGATATGACCGAGCAGCGCGCCGCGGCTTTATACGGCGGCGGTTCCGGACATTCCGGGCCGAAACGCTGGGTGGACGTATGGAGTGCCGGGCATTCGGTATCCGGCGTCAGCGAAGTGCCGTCGGTGGCGGCGCTGGTGGCCCGAACCGCTGCTGAATATGAGCGGGCCCGTGCGGAAACCGGGGCTATGCTGCAAGCGCCGTTCTGATTCGACGGACGCCGCCGTATTTCATTTTCCTGCGATCATTGCCGCTCATTCTGGTACCTTTTCAGGATTTCCTGATTAATGAATGGAAGCCTCAGCAGACGGAGTAGTAATGAACATTGCGGTGTTTTGCGGTTCCAGTTCCGGTGTCGATCCCATCTATGAACAACAGGCGCGGGCGCTGGCCCGGGCGCTGGTGGCGCAGGGCCATGGCCTGGTCTACGGCGGCGGTCGGGTTGGACTGATGGGCGTGATCGCCGATGCGGTCCTGGAGGCCGGCGGCGAGGTTATCGGGGTGATTCCCCAGGCGCTCAAGGATCGGGAGATTCAGCACACCGGGGTTACCGAATTGC
The DNA here is from genome assembly GCF_025532145.1 of Alloalcanivorax balearicus MACL04. GTDB lineage: Bacteria > Pseudomonadota > Gammaproteobacteria > Pseudomonadales > Alcanivoracaceae > Alloalcanivorax > Alloalcanivorax balearicus. The sequence continues at coordinate 13,646 of NZ_ARXS01000003.1, forward strand.
ACGTGGTGGAAGACATGCACCAGCGCAAGGCGATGATGGCGGAGCTGGCGGATGGTTTCATCGCCATGCCCGGTGGTGCCGGTACCCTGGAAGAGATCTTCGAGGTATGGACCTGGGCGCAGTTGGGCTACCATCACAAGCCCTGTGGTTTTTTCAACGTGATCGGCTATTACGACGGCTTGATCGGTTTTCTGGAACACATGGTGGACCAGGGTTTCATGAAGCCCGCTTATCGGGAAATGCTTACCGTGGACGCGGATCCCAGGGCGCTGGTGGCGGCGTTCGCCGATTACCAGGCGCCGGTGGCGAAATGGGAGAAGGGGTAAGCAGTGTTGAAACCACAACCTGATCAGGAGACGTGCCCATGATGGCGGTGCTCACCGGCGGTTTGATCATCATATGGCTGGCGCTCTCCGCCGGCCGGACCTTGCTGGACTATCTGCATGTGGAACTGCATCGGCCCGCGGCCATCGCCGCGCCGTTGCTGTTGGCGGTGTTGGAGTCGGTGCTGTTCCTGTGCCAGGTGCCCCGCACCTCCCTGTTGCCGGAATCCGGAGCGACCCTGGCCTTGTCGCTGCTGCTGGCGCTGACCTGGGGTATTAATGGTACGGTGGCGGTGAAGGTGGTAAAAGCCGGAAGTCAGGCGTCGGGCGTTCAATAAAGAAATACGGATTGCCGATGTGGCCTTCAAGACAAGAATTCAGAGCTGACGAAGCCGCTGTGGGAGCTTGCCTGCAAGCGAATGGACTCGGGCCCTGAATTCGAGAATTCGCTTGCAGGCAAGCTCCCACAGCGGCTTCGTCAGCTCTGAAACCAGCCGGTGAACTCCATGATCCGGTACAGCGCCATACGCCAATACGACGTGTCCTCGTAGGCCTCATAGGGCAGGCTGAACAACCTGTCGCCCGGGTTACTCCAACGTCTCTCGAATGTGGCCCGGGCACGGCTGATGACCTCATCTTCGGCTCCGGCCACCCATTCCACGCTGGTTTCCAGATTCAAATTATCCAGGTTGCGCCGGGTGTAGTTGGCGGACCCGAGGATCAGCCGCGCCGGGCGGTCGCTGTCCGCCGCCGGAAAGCGCAGCAGCATCTTGGTATGGCATTGTTCTCCGGTGGTGGCGCACCAGCGCACCGCGACGCCGGCGTCGTGCAGCTCCCAGGCCACCTGCCGGTTGGGCACGCCATTTTTCTCGCGGCCGAAGGCATCCTTGTTCGGGTCCAGCAGCAGGCGCACCCGGACACCTCGCCGTTGCGCCTCGGCCAGGGCTTTCACCAGCGGGCGGTGGGAAAGATAAAACACACCGACATCCAACTGTTCGCCCTGGCGCGCTTCGTTCACGGTGGCCAGCAGGGCATCGCGGATGGCGCCCTCAGTGAGCAGGCGCAAATGGGGCAGGGCGTCGCCGCCGGTTTCGGAGGGCGGGGCCGCCGGCCAGTCCTCGCCCACCGCGGCGCCGGACCAGCGTGCCACCGCCAGTTCCGAGTGCAGGACATCGAGCGCCGCCGGGCCGCTGAAGCGCAGGGCAATGTTGGAGTGCGCGCTGCTGGCGTCGTGGGCGTTGGCCGAGGTGACCAGCGCGGTCCAGTCGTCGCCTTCGTCCACCACCAGGGTCTTGCGGTGATTGGCCTTGAAGTTGAGCAGGCTCAGATAGGTTCTCAACGTGACCTCGTCGCCGCCGGTGGGATTGGGCAGCCAACCGGTGCCAGCGCTATTGCCGAACCACTGACAACACACCCGCCAGAGCGCCGACCAACTCGGGTTGGAATCGCGCAGACGGGGCAAGGCGGTGAAGACCACCGGAATGCCGGCCTGACGCAAACGCTCCAGCTGCGGCGCCCTGACACCGCCGTAGAGAGTGTTGAAGGGATCGGTGATGACCAGCATGCGCAGCCCGGGCACCGCTGCATGACGAGCCAGCAGCGCTGCGGTGAGCTGTTCGCTGAGCGGCCGATGGGCGCTGCCGCTGTCGCCGGCGAAGGTGTTGAACAGGAACATATCCACCACCACCAGCTTCCTGGCCTGGCCGATCAGGCGAAAATACTCGTCGAAAATGGCCTGATCGAAATGGCGGTCACTCTGCTCATCGCTCCAGGTGTCGTCCACCAGCAGCGCCACCTGATGGGCGGAACGCGGCGGCCCGGCTTCGCCAACGCCCTCCGGTAGGGGCTTGTAGCGTTGCCAGATGGCTATCGCGATGAGTAGTACCAGCACCGTGAGCAGTGCTTTTTTCCATGGCTTCATAGTGTGTCCTGTCACAAGCAGAGAGCAGCCAGACCGGGGCCAACCGCTGATATTCACGGGGGCGCGGCGGTTGGTCAAGGCGGACGGCGTTATTCGACAGTGCAAGGGATAATGGCACCTTGGTACATGTTGTGAAAAAAATGACGGTTTGGTTAACGCTCCGATAACCGCCAACCAACAGTGTTTTCTCCTCCGTTGGGATAACAATCGGGGAAAACCCGGCATCGGCCGGGATTGAAAACGGAGAATAATAATGAAACGGCTGTCTTTGATCGGACTTTATGGTCTGTGTTTGCTCCTGGCCGCGTGTGGCGGTTCGGGCTCTTCGTCTTCCGGTGATCCTTCGCCTTCCCCCAATCCCGGTGGTCCGGATGAACCGGGGGAAACGGTGTGGGCGGACGGCGAGATTCAGGTGTTGTCCAACCGTGCCGATCTGATCAGTGGCGGTGACGCCCTGATCAATATCGTGGTGGATGACCCCACCTTGCTGGAAGGCGCCCGCGTCGCCGTGGGCGAGCAGGATGCCGGCGCCGGCCTCCATCGCACCGGCGATACCCTGAGCGGTTTGATTTCCGGCCTGGCGGAAGGCGGGAACACCGTCACCGTGACGCTGGCGGACGGCTCGCTGTTGCAACGCACCCTGGTCAACCACCCGATCAGCGGGCCGGTGTTCTCTGGTCCGCAAATCCAGCCCTGGACCTGTACCCATGCCGCCGCCGAGGATGCCTTTTGCAACCAGCCGGCGGAATACCGCTTCAAATATGTGCCGGCGGACCGCCTGCAAGCGCTGATCACCGGCTTCGATCCGATGAACCCGGGCCTGCCCGGTGCTTTCCAGGACTATGACCTGGATAACCCGCCGGCGGCGGACCAGATCGCCAGTGTCACCACCGACCAGGGCGTGGAGGTGCCGTTCATCGTTCGCGTGGAAACCGGCGTGATCAACCGTGACCGCTACCAGATCATGGCGCTGTACCAGCCGGATCAACCCTGGAGTGCGCTGGCACCGCAACCGCAATGGAATGGCAAGCTGCTGATCCATCACGGTGGCAATGTGGGCGTCAGTTATGGCCCCGGCGAACCGCCCAATGGCGACATTGCCGGTACCGCGCCGGAAGGGGCGGAGATGCTGTTGGGTGACAGCATTTCCGTGGCGCTGGGGCGCGGCTTCATCACTCTGTCCACGGCTCAGGCCAACCTCGGGCACAACGTCAATCTGGTCACCGCCGCCGAATCGCTGATGATGGCCAAGGAGCGCATCGTCGAGCAGTACGGACCGCTGCGTTACACCATCGGCACGGGCTGCTCTGGCGGCGCCATCGCCCAGCAACATATCGCCAATGCCTATCCGGGTATTTATCAGGGCCTGATCGTGCAGTGCTCCTACCCGGACGTGTGGACCACCGCCAGCCAGTTCGCCGATTACAATCTGCTCAGTCGCTATTTTGGCAATCAGCTGCCGGAAAACCCCACGGACCTGCTATCGGTGATCACCTCGCTGCTGACCTCGGGGACGATTCCGGCGCTGCAGTGGTCGGCCTTCTACGGGCATTTGCCGATCAACCCGGTGGTCTCCGATCTGGCGTTCTTCCCCTCGGCGTACCCCACCCAGGATCAGTGTCCGGGGCTGGCGGACGGCGTGCCGGTGTACCATCCGGAAGATCGGCCGGACGGGCTGCGCTGCGGCCTGATCGACTATATGGTGAATCAGTTCGGTACTCGGCCGCCGTCGGTGTGGAGTGCCAACGAACAGGCGCTCGGCCGGGGATTCGCCGGTATTCCACTGGATAACGTGGGGGTGCAATACGGTCTGGAAGCGCTGCGCGACGGTACCATCACGCCACAGCAGTTTCTCACCGTGAATCGGGAGATCGGCGGCTTCGACGTGGACATTCGTCATCGACCGGAGCGTACCGTCGCCGACCCGGAAGCGCTGCGTAATGCCTACCGAACCGGCGCCATCAACACCGCCGAGCATCTTGCCAATGTGCCGATCATCGACCTGCGCGGTCCGGATCCGGGGCTGGCTCACGACGCTTACCATTCCTGGCAGATGCGCGAGCGGCTGAAACGTACCCAGGGGCATGCCGACAATCACGTGATCTGGTTCGGCGCCTTCCCGCTGGCCGGCGACACTGTCTACACCACCGAGGCGTTGCTGGTAATGGACCGCTGGTTATCCGATATCGAGGCCGATCCCGAGCCGGGGGCTGTCGAGGAAAAGGTGCTGGCGCGCAAGCCGATTCAAGCACGTGACCGTTGTCTGTCGGTGTCGTCGCTGTTGGGCGCCGATGGCCCGATCGTGCCGTTCACCGGCAATCTGTTGTATCCGGATCCGTTGATTCCAGGGCTGGATTTGTCCCTGCTGCCACCGCCGCCGCCGGAACTGGGCGTGGTGGTGGATGCGGTCACCGCCCAGGTGTGCGGTCTGGATCTGAGCGCGCTGGGGCTGCCGGGTATCGTCGGTGATCTGTTGTCGCCGATTACAGATATCGTGGTGGCCTTGCAGCAAACCGTGGTGCAGACCCGCTTCGGCACGCCGCGCACCGTGGCCGGTGACGACATCACCACCCTGGTCAATAAATGCCAGCTGAAACCGGTGGACCCGGCGGACTATCCGTCCGGACTGCTGTCCGGGATTCCCGATCCGGAAGCCTTCGCCGCGCAGGTGGCGGAAATTTTCCCGGATGGGGTGTGTGACTACAGCCAGCCGGGAGTGGAGCAGGTGCCCACCGAAACCTGGTTGCAGTACGGCACCGCGGAGCAGGTGATCACCGGTGGCGCGCCGCTCACTGGCGATGCCGGCGGCTCCCGTCAGGGATGGGCATCCCCGGCGTTTGGGGCGGGATTGTAGATCCGCACGGGAGAGCCCCCAGGGCGGGGGCTCCCGATCCCGGGGTCAGTCGGCTTCCGGCAGGGCGTAGGTGATGACGTAGTCGCCACTCGGTGTTTCCATGAAATGGTGGCCGGTGGCGACGATCATCAGGTATTGACGCCCGTCCGCTTCGTACACCAAAGGCGTGGCCTGGCCGCCGGCAGGCAGGGCATCCTGCCAGATGGTTTCACCAGTGGTGATGTCGATGGCACGGATCAGATCGTCGGTGGCGGCGGCAATGAAGATCAGACCGCCGGCGGTGACCACCGGACCCCCGTTGTTGGGCGTACCGATGGTGAACGGCAAACCGCTGCGAATGCCCCAGGGCCCGTTGGCGCGGGCGGTGCCGAACGGGCGGTCCCACAAGGTTTCGCCAGTGGTCACGTCGATGGCGCGGATACCGCCGTAGGGCGGCTGTTTGCACAACAGTCCGGTCCACGGCACACGCCAGCCCGCGTTCACGTCAATGGCATAGGGTGTGCCCGCTTGCGGGTCGCCGGCGCCCTCGGCGTCGCCATGATCCTTGGCGTCACCCTCGCCGCGCGGCAGCCAGCCGTATTGATTGGCCAGTTCCCGCGGCACCAGCCGATTGTAGTTGGGGGTGATGTTGTAGTTGGCGATCATCACGCCACGGGACGGGTCCAGCGCCACGCTGCCCCAGTCGGAGCCGCCGTTGTAGCCGGTGAACTCGATCCATGGCCGGTCCGCGTTGGGTGGCGTGTACATGCCCCGGTAGTCGGCTTTGTGGAACTGCACCCGGCAATACATCTGGTCGAACGGCGTCATGCCCCACATGTCATGCACGGTGAGGTCGGGCTGTTTCAGGCTGTGCCAGGTGGAGAAAGGCTGAGTCGCGCTGCGTTGCTCCGGTTCGGCGCCGCCCTGGGGCACCGGTCTTTCCTCGATGCCGGTGAGCGCTTCGCCGGTGCGCCGGTCGAACACATAGAACTCGCCTTGCTTGGTCGGCAGCAGAATCGCCGGCACCGGTCCCTTGCTGGTGGGGAAATCCAGCAACGAGGGTTGTGAACCCAGGTCGTAATCCCAGACGTCCTTGTGTGCGACCTGAAAGTGCCAGACCGGTTTGCCGGTGCTGGCGTCCAGCGCCACCAGCGACGCCGCCCATTTGTTTTCCGCTTCGCTGCGCGGTGTGCTCCAGTAATCGGCGGCGGAGTTGGCCATCGGCAGGTACACCATACCCAGAGCGTTGTCGCCCACCGCGGTGGTCCACATATTCGGCGAGCCACGGGTGTAGATCCGGTCGCCGCTGAGTGGCTCGCTTTGCTCTGGCCGGCCGGCGTCCCAGGCCCATTTCAATTCGCCGGTGAGGGCGTCGAACCCCTTGATCACGCCGGACGGCGCATCCCGTTTCTGGCCATCCAATACCTGATGCCCGGTGATCACCACATCCCGTACGATCACCGGCGCTGAATTGATCGAGACATAGCCGGGCGGGGTGTCGCCCATGTTTTTCTTGATATCCACCTGGCCGCCGTCGCCGAAGTCCTGACAGGGTTCGCCGGTGGCGGCGTCCACGGCGACGATGCGACCGTCCAGGGTGCCGGAAAAAATACGGCGGGCGCAGGCCGGGCCGTTGCCGTCTCCGCTGCTGCCAGGCAGTGTCGCCAGACGCTCTTCCGGTACCTGATAGTAGGTCACCCCGCGGCAGGCGGCGGTATAGGGAATGGCGTCCTCGGATACTTCGGGGTCATAGCGCCAGTTTTCCCCGCCATCGGCGGCGTTCAGCGAAATAATGATGTTGCGGGAGGTACACAGAAACACGTCGTCGCCAACTTTGAGCGGCGTGGTCTCCGCGCCCCAGCGGCGGTCCAGCAGATCGCCGGTACGGTAGACCCAGGCCCTTTCCAGGCTGGCGACGTTGTCGGCGGTGATCTGATCCAGCGATGAGTAGCGTTGCGCGCTATGGCCACCGCCGTAGGCGGGCCAGTCGCCGGGGTGCGGGTTGTCCGCCGGTTGCGCGTCACCCACCGTGGTGGCCAGTCGGGCGCTGTCCGGTCCGGGGACCGGGTTGGGATTGGCCGCGCCGAACGGTAGGAACGCCAGCCCGAGGCCGACCACCATCAGCACCACCAGCGCCCCCGCGACAGAATAAGAGGCACCAGGGGCAAAGCCGTTACGCAATCTGGGAGCGGCCACCGCCACCGCCACACCGAGCCCGATCACCACGTCCATGCGCGGAATCCAGCCCCAATAGTTGCCGCCGGCTTCCCACAGCGTCCACAGCAGGGTGCCAATGAACACCAGAACGTAAATGCCGACGCCGGCCCGGCGCCCGGTGATCAGCAACAAACCGGAAACGATCATGGCGAGGCCGGCCAGCAGGTAATACCAGGTGCCACCCACCGACACCAGCCAACCGCCCTCGATGGCGAAGGCAACACCGAACAGGGCGACGACGGCGCCGATCAGGAAGAGCAGGACATCGCGGGAACGTGAGGCGGCCATGGAGAACTCCTTCTCTGCTTATTGTGAGGGAACATCCGTGCACCCCACGGTAACGCAGCGAAGCAGGCCCTCGCCCATTTTGTGGGCCGGGTTCCGCAGATTTTACCAAACTTTAGAATTGCACCCGCCGGAAGGTCCGGCGGGCGGGAGCGATTTGCTGTCGGCTTAGCGGTAGTCGTCGAAGCCCGGATCGTCGCGGAAGGTCAGTGCCTGATCCCAGCCGGGCAGACGAATGGACTGGTCGGTGATGCTCAGATCGTCGCCACTGAGGACGCCGTCGTTGAAGTAGTAATCCGGCGCGGTTTCGCCGGCCAGGGCACGTCGTTCGTAGTCGGCGGCGGCTTCGCGGGTGTCGGCCACCCGGTCCCGCCAACTGTCCAGCGTGCTCTGGCCATGGCGGCGGCGCAGCAGGTCCAGGGTGGCGTCCGGGGACAGCATCACCGCGGTGGCGTTGTTGCCGCCGAACCCTTTCGAGTTGAGCAGCGCCGCCGAGGGCCGCAGCTCCCGGTGCTCGCGGGAGAACGACAGATTGCTGTCATGCAGATCGGCGGCGAAATGATCCACCGTGGCGATTCCCGGCAGTAATCCATCCTGGAAAGTCCCCGCCGCGGAAGCCAGTTGATCACCGCCAGCGCTGCCCAGGGAATGGCCCACATAGGCTTTGATCGCGGCCACCGGCCAGTCGCGGATATCGAAGGCCTTGGCCACTTCGTTGAGGACGTGGGATTCGGTGACCCTGTTCTGCGGCGTGCCGGTGCCATGGGCGTGCACCACACTGTTGTTGCGCAGGGTGTCCTCGCCCAGTAACTGACGTACCAGGGAAGCGGCGCGGCCGAGGGTCAGGTAATTACCGATGCCCGGCGAGGAAATGGATTTCTTGGCGCCATCGGCGTGGACGAAGACGTCCGGTACCGACCCCAGAATGTCCGCGCCCAACTCCAGCGCCAGACTGTCGTCCATCACCACCGCGAACTGGGCGGACTCCGCCATGGTGAAACCGCAGTTGTCCGAGAACGGCCGGCAGGCACGGCGCAGGTCAGCCTGTTTGGCGCCGTCCAGGGCCGCCAGGGCTTCATCCTCGGCCAGGGCGCCCATGGCACGGTAGCCTTCCAGCACTTCCGGCACCAGTGGGGCTTCGCTGGTGCCCACCACCACCAGCCGGGCGCGGCCGTTGCGGATCGCGTGCACGGCTCTTTCCAGGTTGTAGAGGAAAGTGGCACAGGCGCCGAGCATGCCACCGGTACCACCGGGGCTGCGCAGCACATAGGCGTTGATGAAATCGGCGGTCATCTCGCCGAGGCCCAGTGGACATTGTTTGGAGGTGGTGCGCTGGCCCAGTGACGGGGCGCGCATCATGCCGCCGAGACCATGGTCGTCGAGTTGCGCCATGGCATTGGAGGCGAACACCGCGACCTCGTCCGGTGCCAGCCGGCCACGCAACTGATCCCACGGGATACCGAGCATGCCAAAGGCGTCACTGACACCGTAAATGGCCATCTGCAGGGCACGGGGATGATTGCGTGAGGCGTACAGAGTGGCGGGATCGAAACCGCTCGGCAACTGGCCGGCGGCGCTGACCCGCCGGGCGATGGCCGCCGGTGCGCGCAGTTCGGCCCCGGCGGGCACGGTGACCCGGCTGCGATGCCGGTTCAGCTCGGTGACCTGCCAGCCTTCCGGCAAGGGATGGGGCAGATCCAGATTGCGCATCTCCAGAGTCACCGGCGCATCGCTATGGCCGTTGCTCGCCATGGTGATACGCACCGCTTCCGGCAATTCACGGATCAAAGTGGCGTTCAGCAGTTGCTGGCGGTCGGTCAGGCCGGTGAGCGCGGACAGACTGTCCAGGGTCTGTTGTTGTCGGTGGGCATCCAGCGCTTCGAACACCATGCGGCGGAAGCCGTGGTGCATGGAGGTGCGGCCGGCGGCGTTGATGCCGCCCACGGCGGTAATGACGGGCAGGGCGGACATGGTACTCCCTAGACTATGACTAATCGGTCGATTCTAGGGCCCAGGATAGCGCCTGTGTAATGGATACCCTCGGACGGAGTTGCAACGGGATATTACCGCTGGCACGTCTGCACGCTGATCACCTTCTCATCAAGGGCGCTACGAAGCCGCTGTGGGAGCTTGCCTGCAAGCGAATTATGCACCGACCCCAAAAGATTCGCTTGCAGGCAAGCTCCCACAGCGGCTCCGTGGCCCGGTCTGTGGGGAGCTGCCTGACTCGGCGTTTTTTACAGCAGCTCGACGGCCACCGCGGTGGCTTCGCCGCCGCCGATACACAGGCTGGCCACGCCGCGTTTGCCGCCGGTGCGTTTGAGTGCATGAATCAGCGTCAGGATGATGCGCGAGCCGGTGGAACCGATCGGGTGGCCCAGGGCGCAGGCGCCGCCGTGGATGTTCAGTTTGTCGTGGGGGATGCCCAGATCGATCATCGGCAGCATCGCCACCATGGCGAAGGCTTCGTTGATCTCGAACAGATCCACGTCCGCCACGCTCCAGCCCACCTTTTTCAGCAGTTTCTCGGTGGCGCCGATGGGGGCCACGGTGAACTCGCTGGGGTGACGGCTGTTGGTGGCATGGCCGAGAATGCGCGCCAGCGGTCGCAGGCCGCGCTCGGCGGCGACGGATTCCCGTGCCAGCACCAGCGCGGAAGCGCCGTCGGAAATGGAACTGGCGTTGGCGGCGGTGACGGTGCCGTCCTTCTTGAACGCCGGTTTCAGATTCGGGATCTTGTCGATATTGGCGTTGCCCGGCTGCTCGTCGGTATCCACCACGGTTTCGCCCTTACGGGTGGTCACGGTGACCGGCACGATCTCTTCCTTGAACCAGCCCTGCTGGATGGCGGTTTGGGCGCGTTTCAGCGATTCGATGGCGAAAGCGTCCATCTGCTCGCGGGTGATGCCACGCTGGTCCGCCACTTCCTGTGCAAAAGAGCCCATCAGACGGCCGGTCTCGGCGTCTTCCAGACCGTCCAGGAACATATGGTCATAGACTTGGCCATGGCCCATGCGCAGGCCGGCGCGGGCCTTGTCCAGCACGTAGGGGGCGTTGGTCATGGATTCCATGCCGCCGGTGACGACGATGTCATGGCTGCCCGCCTTGATCATGTCGTGACCGAACATGGTGGCGCGCATGCCGGACCCGCACAGTTTGTTGACGGTGGTGGCGCCGGTACTGTCCGGCAGACCGGCCTGGCGCATGGCCTGGCGCGCCGGGCCCTGCTTGAGACCAGCCGGCAGCACACAGCCCATCACGACGTCTTCAATATCGGTGACCTTGAGGCCGGCGCGGGCCACCGCCTCGCGGATGGTGGTGGCGCCCAGGGTCGGCGCGGTCACCGGCGCCAGGCTGCCTTGGAAACCGCCCATGGGAGTACGGGCGCCGTTAACGATGACAACGGAATCTTCAGACATGGTCTTTCCTCGATCATGAGAGCCGTCCACCGGTCCATGGAGGGCGGCCGGGATGTAAAAACCGGCATTATTGTACTTGAGATGGGCCGAATCGTCCCCAGATGTCAGAGACACTGATGCGGATGACACAGCCGCAGCCAATCGACACGATAGTGCCGGTCTATGTGGTTCCCCGAAAAGCCGCTTGCTATGATGCTCCGGGCCACGGGTGGGAGCGCAACTTCCGCCTGCGGGTGGCTGCGATCATCCGCTTCAATGGCAACACGTCAGATAACAGTCAGGGGAAATGACTATGGCTTTTGAACTTCCGCCGCTTCCGTACGAGAAGAACGCCCTGGAACCGCACATCTCCCAGGAAACCCTCGAATATCATCACGGCAAGCACCACAACGCCTACGTCACCAAGCTCAACGAGTTGACCAAAGGCACGGACGACGAGAACAAGTCCCTGGAGGAGATCATCCAGTCCGCCAAAGGGGGATTGTTCAACCAGGCGGCGCAGGTATGGAACCATACCTTCTATTGGAACAGCCTGAGCCCCAACGGCGGTGGCGCACCCACCGGTGATCTGGCCGATGCGATCAACAAAGCCTTTGGTTCCTTCGACAAGTTCAAGGAAGAGTTCAACGCCAAAGCGGTCGGCAACTTCGGCTCCGGCTGGACCTGGCTGGTGAAAAACAGCGACGGCAGCCTGGAAATCGTCAACACCGACGACGCCGACACCCCGATCGCCCACGGCAAGGGCCAGACTCCGTTGCTGACCGTGGACGTGTGGGAGCATGCTTACTACATCGATTACCGCAACGCCCGTCCCAAGTATCTGGAAACCATCTGGAGCCTGATCAACTGGGACTTCGCCGCGAAAAACTTCGCCGGCTGATTCGGCCCTGCCGGCGGCGCCGTAACGCGCCGCTCAAGGCTTACCGCGCCGCCAGACGAGGCCTTTCGGTCACGTCGTGGCGGCGGACGGTATCTCCTCTCCCACCGGCCGTGACGCGATGCCGGACAAGATTCCCCCGACACGGTAATATGGATGCCTTGAACGGCGGCCGTTTCCGCCTGTCTGACAGATTCCCGTTCACTTTACTGGTACCACTTCAGGATGCCCTATGACCCAAGAGCGTGACGTCAAGCTGGGTGATATCGACGATCTTTCCCTGGATGATCCGCCCCATTCCAATCACCACCGGCCGCCAGCCAAGGAACCGGCTCGTCGTAGCGGCGGCGGGGGAGGGGGCGGTGGCCGACGCGAGCCACCGGCGCGCCCCAAGGGCGGTGGCGGCAGCGGCGGCTGGATCGCCGCCACGCTGGTGCTGGCGGTACTGCTGGCGGTGGTCGCGGGCTACTTCTACACCGAAATCTCCCGACTGCAAGCGCAGATGGAGACGCGTATCAGTGAGTCGTCCGAGCAACTCGGCAATCTGCAATCCAAGCTGTCCGAGACCGGCGAATCCGCCACCGAGTCCTACAGCAAACTGCAGGCCAACGTCGGCGACCTGAACAAGACGGTGAAGGAACACGGCTCCGAAATCCGCAAACTGTGGGATCTGAGCAACAAAGGCAATAAGGACGCCATTGCCGCCAACGACGCCGCGATCAAAAAGCAGGCCCAGAGTGTCCAGTCCGCCCAGGCCAGCCTGGCGGAACTGAAGAAAACCGTGACCGGTTACGATGACGCCATCCGCAAGGCCGGCGGCCAGGCGGACGCGGTACACAAGCAACTGGACAGCGCGGTGAAATCGGTCAACGACAGCAACGCCCAACTGCGTACTCAGGTCGGCCAGTTGCAAACCCAGGTGGATGTACTGGTGGATTCACTGAAACAACTGGAACAGCAGAGCAAGAACCAGCAAACCGCCATCAGTCGCCTGCAGACCCGCACCAGCGGCCAAAGCGACGAGCGCCTCAAGGAGATCGAGGCCGCCATCCAGGCCTTCGACGCCTACCGCATCCAGGTCAACAACCGCCTGGATCAATTGGAGCGCTGATCGCTTATCGACCCATACAGCCGGCTGGCTTTTGCCCGGCCGGCTGCTACAATGTGCCCGCCCGCGCCAGTGGTGGAATTGGTAGACACGCCAGATTTAGGTTCTGGTGCCGAGAGGTGTGGGGGTTCAAGTCCCTCCTGGCGCACCACTATCCCCTGTTTTATTCCTTTCGGTTTCGAGTGATATCCGCCGGATTTTCGACGGGTTTATCATTCGTCGCTGTTACGACTCTCTTTGTGGTTTTTCACCAACGGCAGAAAAATCCTGTCCACCCACGCTGTCCGTAACGCCTCCGGCGGCGGCGAGAAGGTCATCAGGACGTGGTGACGAAACAGCACGCCCAGCAGAGTATCCACCGGAGGGGCAAGGTTTTGCTCCAGAATCTCACCACGCTCCACCGCTCTGTCCAGAAGAGCTCTGAGCGTTTCCTTGCCGCCCGCCAACAGGGCTGTGCGCAGGTCCTGTGGCGTGGAGGACGTGTCCTGAAAATACTCGCTGGAAAACAACGTGAAGACGGCGGCGATCCCCTTGGCGCGGGTGGAGGCCAATTCCAGGTATTCCAGCAGCTCCGTGCGCAGATCACCATGATCCGCCACGGCCATGGGGTGCTTCGCCATCTGCTGCCGGATCGCCGCGATGGCCAGTTCCGCTTTGTCGTTCCAGCGTCGGGCCAGTACCGGTCGGCTGGTGCCGGCTCGATTGGCCACGCCCTCCATGGTTAAACCGCCATATCCGCGTTCGGTCAGTTCCGTCCAGGCTGCTTCCAGCAGCGCGGCCTCGAGATCCGCGCCGCGCCGGCGTCCTTTCATCATATGAATCCTTTATTAAGATGCATGAATGTATCTTGACTTGCCGGGAAGTCAATCAATAGGATGCGTCAACGCATCTTAATTGACGAGGCATGAAAATGACAAATGGTCATGGGTTGAGACGCCTGGGTGAGGCGGGTTTGAGATGCTCGCTGGGTATGGTGATGCTCGGTATCTCGGCGTCGGCGACGGCGGATTCGGATCTGGAAGCGGGGCCGCCGGAGGAATGGGAGCTTGGCACGGCGGACTCAGGGCAATCCCGCTCCCGTCACTTGGCTCTGGGCCTGGGGGTCGCGGCGCTACCCCGATACCAGGGCTCCGATGAGTATGAGGCCGAGCCCGTTCCCCTTATTGACGCACGCTACGGTCGCTTCTTCGCCAGAAGCGGCGAGGGCATTGGCATCACCGCCATCGACACTGACGGATTCACGGCGGGTGTCAGCGCTAACTGGATGAGAGGTTACCAGGATGACGATGTGCCCAGGGGTATCGACGAGGCAGACAGTGCTCTGGGGGCACGGCTCTTTGTCTCGACGAGACTTTGGGGCGCGGTGGCTACCCTGGCCGCCACTCGGGCCATTACCGAAGTGGAGCGAGGGTTGCTGGTCAATGCCGCTCTGGCTTATCCCATTCACGCCACGGAACGGTTGGTGGTGACCCCGAGCCTGGGCGCGACCTGGGCCAATGAGAAATACATGATCAGTTATTTCGGCATTGATGCCACCGAATCGGCGGCGTCGGGATTGGCCCCGTATCAACCGGAGGACGGCTTCAAGGATGCCTCGCTCCGTATCAGCGCCAGCTATCGGATGACGGAGAAAGTCAGCGCCTGGGGGGCCGTCGGGGTAACGCGTCTGCTTGGTGAAGCAGCGGACAGTCCTCTGGTCGAGGACGACACGCATGCCATCGGGCTGCTCGGGTTCGTCTACAGATTCTGAATCACGGATGGTGTGGCAGGGCTAGTGCATTTCGTTCATGTCGTGGGTCAGGTTGCGTTGCAGGGTGTGCTTGAGCATGGCATTCAGATCCACATCCAGTTCAGCCAGTGAGCGTGCCGGCCGTTGCTCCCGGGTCGAGAACGGAGTGATGCCTGTCGGTGCCGCGACTCGGGGGGCGAGGGTGAATTCATCGAGCAGTATTTCCTCGCCCTCGGGGTACAGGTCGCCGTCTTCATCGCTGACCGCGTAGCTGCGTGCGTGGATCCGCCGGTCTTCCACATCCACGACGGTGAAGCCGTGACATACCCTGGAAACAGCGGCCCAGTTGGCGGGATCCTCGATCAGGTCGTAGAGGCTCTGCCCGCCGCCTCCCTGGGTGACCTGCACGTAGCCGGTATCGGATTGCTTGCCGTAGCCCATCGGATGCGAGCGCTCGAAAACATGGTCATGGCCCACCAGGACCAGGTCCACGTCGTAGCGCAGCAGAATTTGTTCTTCCACCGCCACCAGCGCGAAGTTGGCGGGGTCGCGGCCTTCGCAGTTGGTCCACAGCGTGTAGTGCTGGACAAAAACGATGAAGTCGATTTCGCCGTCACGTCGCCGCCGCCAGGCTTCGGCCAGGTCTTTTTCCATTGCCGCCAGTTCCACCAGAAGCTCGGTGGTGGTGGATAAATCGGTCAGCAGTGAGCCGCCAGTGCTGAAAAAGAAATGCACGCGGTTGTAGTCGAAACCGTAATAAATGCCTTTACCCGGCTGGCTGACGCGGGTGCGATAGCCCTGGCCCCCACCATCCTTGTTTTCGTGGTTGCCGGGGCAGGTCATTACCGGCACCCGGGCAGCGAGGGGCTCGAGCATGTCGAAATAGCGGTCCCATACCGGCTGGTCGCCGTTGGCGTAGGAGAGATCGCCGGCGACGATGAAGAAATCCGGCGCCAGGGTCTCCACGTTGCTCAGAACACGCCGGCTGGCGTCCCGCAATCCGTGATCGCCGAAGTGGCAAAGACGAAGGCCATCGGTGCGAGTGGGCGCTAACACCCGCGTTGGACTCCAGCCGCCGTTGTCTGAGCCGACCCGATAACGTACCGCCTGTCCCGCTTGCAGGCCGGTCAGCGTGGCTACGTGAGTGAGGGCATCCACACCGTAAGTCTCATGAACCGTACCGGCGACCTCAAAAGGAAAGGCCTCGTTGGTGGGTGAACATGAATCCGAATCCCCGATGACGGGACCGTACTGAACCCGGGTGCCGGGATCCGTGGTGCCGTCGGTGAACCAGGTCAGGGTGCGGGTGGTGTGAGGATGATCGGTCCAACTGGCGTGAAGCCCTCGCGGCGGTTGCGCGCCGGCGGTTTCCTCGGGAGGGCATTCGGGCTCCTCCGGTGTCTCCGGATCGTCCGGTTGGTTTGGGGAGGGGGTAGATGGGGTGGACGGCGGGCTGGAGCCGGAGCCCCCGCCACCGCAGGCGGTGAGGGTCGACGATGCCATCCCCAACAGAATGGCCCGGACGATAGCGCGGCGAGTAAAAAGGGAGTCCACGGTAAGTACCTTTAATGCCAGAACCGTTGCAGCACGAAAGGCAAACCCTAAGAGGCCTTGTTGTCGCTAATGTGACGTTCCCGTTTTGGGATACATAAAAAAACAATACTCCGCAAAGATTCCGTATCTCCGTGTCGGAAGGATTTTTTGCAGGGCTATCCGTCCAGGTTCTGCCGGAAAAACGACTTGATTGCGCCTAACACTTCCTCCGGTTTTTCCTTGTGTGGTACATGGCCACAGTCCGGCACGATCTTCTTCGTCGCCGGTCCGGCGCACAGGGAGGTGATGCGTTCAGGGTGAATCAGCGAGCCGTACTCATCCTGGTCACCATGGATGGCGAGCACCGGACAACGCACCTGGGGCAGGGCGTCATTGAGCGTCCAGTCCTGGAAAGGCTGGGAAAGCCAGGTGTCGACCCAGGCGCTGAGTACCCATTCCGCTTTGTCGCCGTGATATTTGCGCAGACGATCCATTTGTTCTTTTTCGGCGAAGCCGCGGTCAGCGTCACGAATGCCGGCCAGGGTGACGTCCTCGACGAAGGTCTGGGCGGATTCCGTGATCAAAGCCTGGCAGCGGTCGGCAAAAACATTGGCGCAGAACGTGGCCATGCCGCCACCGACGCTGTGTCCGAAGACCACCGTATTCTGCAATTGCAGTGCCTGGCAAAGTTCGGGGAAGGTGTCCTGCGCTTCCCGCCGTACGAAGTCGGGCTCCAATGTGCCGGGGTGAGGATCCGATTGGCCGAAGCCAAGCCGGTCATAGGCGATCACCTCCCGTCCGGTGACACTGGCAAGCTGTTGCGGGAAGTCGCGCCATAGTGCGACACAGCCCAGTGAATCATGGAACAGAACTATCGGCGTCGGAGCGGCGATGTTTTTCGGTGTCCAGCGTTTCACGAAAAGGCGCCCCTGGGAGGCGTTGATCCAGGTTTCTTCCACGAAAAGCGAGTGCATGCGGCTTCCTTGATTCTATCGGTGGTGCTCTCTCCGGATGGCCGGGAGCGGCCGGTCAGGGAATGGGGTGGTTGCGGGCATCCGTCGCGATCATAACAAGGGCGTGTTTTTCATGCCCGCTCCATCCCGGGAATGTCTTTCATCTTCTCAACCAGAAAATCGATCAACAAGCGTACCCGGGCGATGCCGGCGCGTTCCGGCACGATCAGCAGATTGATCGGTACTGGCGGCAACGTATAGTCCGGCAGAATCCGCACAAGGCGGCCCGAGGCCAGCAGGTCATCCACCAGCCAGTGATGGACGGGGCCGAGTCCGCGGCCGGCGGCGAAGGCTTCACGGGCAGCCAGGCCGTGATCGACGCGCAGACGTCCGCCGAACGGCACGGCATGTTGGCGGCCATCCGGTCCTTGCAGGGTCAGGGTATCGCTGCCCGCCACATTGATCATGCGCACGCCCTGATGCCGGGACAGGGCCTCGATGGAGGTGGGTGTACCGTGGAGGGCCAGATATTCCGGTGAGGCCACCAGCAGGCGTTGGGAGCGACCCAGCGGGCGCAGCTTGAGGTTGCTGTCATTGAGTGGGCCCAGCCGCAGGGCCAGGTCCACGCCTTCGCGGACCAGGTCAATGCGCTCATCGGTGAGATTGAAATCGACGTCGATGTCCGGGTAACGATCCTGGAAGGCGAATACCAGCCGGCTGGCTTGCCGCACGCCAAACGCGGCGGAGCAGGACAAGCGGATGGTGCCGGCTTCGGCGCCACGGGCACTGCGGGCTTCCGCCGCCGCCTGATCCAGCAGGCGCAGAATCTGTACGCATCGGGCGTAATAACGGCGGCCCTCCTCGGTGACGGTAACACGGCGAGTGGTGCGGCTGAGCAGCGGCACCCCCAACGCCTCCTCCAACTCCCGCAGGTGACGGGTCACGGTGGACTGTCCGACGCCCAGTTCCCGTGCCACCGCCGACAGACCACCCCTTTCGACGACGCGGACGAAGCTGCGCAGGCGTTCCAGGCTGATGTTTGATTTATCCATTTTTCGGCTAAATGTTATGTATTGCATTGGTATACCGGATTAACGCCTTCCTGGCTATGGTCCTTTCTCCGAGCAATCAATGGAGAAGATCCATGAAGGTATTATTGGTGTTTGCCCATCCGGAGCCCCGTTCGCTGAATGGCGCCCTGCGTGATGTGGCGGTGAGCGAATTGGAAGCGCAGGGGCATGAGGTGCGAGTCTCGGATCTTCATGCCCAGGGCTGGAAGTCCCAGGTGGATCGCGCTGATTTCCCGGCGTTGCCGGCGCGGTCGCGGCTGAAAGTGCCCGGTGCCTCCAAGGACGCGTTCGTTGCTGATGGTTTGAGCGCGGATGTGGCGATGGAAATTGAGAAACTGCGATGGGCGGATACCTTGATTCTGCAGTTCCCGCTGTGGTGGTTTTCCATGCCGGCGATTTTGAAGGGTTGGGTGGATCGCGTGTTCGCCTATGGTTTCGCCTATGGAGTGGGGGAGCATAGTGATCATCGCTGGGGAGACCGCTATGGCGAGGGCAGCCTGGCGGGAAAGAAAGCCATGCTGATGGTGACCGCCGGTGGTTGGCGGGAGCATTACTCGGCTCGCGGCATCAACGGCCCGATAGAGGATCTGCTGTTCCCGATCCATCACGGCATCCTGTTCTATCCCGGTTATCAGGTGCTGCCGCCGTTCGTGGTGTATCAGGCGGACCGGTTCGTTGAGCGGGACTTTGAGACCGCGGCACAGCGGCTGCGGGAACGGCTGCGCAATCTGGAAACCACCGCACCGATGGCATACCGGCGGCAGAATGCCGGTGATTACACCATCCCCGAATGCGAATTGCGGCCCGGATTGGAGGGCGCCGGTGACAGCGGATTCGCTCTGCACCTGCGCGATGACGGAAAACGGTAACCTGATCAGGGTGTAATTAGCGTAACCGAACGTGCCGAACGTCATCCTGGACGGGTATCATGCTTCCTTCTGGAGTGACGCCCGGCATGGGAGGCGCGCATGAAAAACGGACTGTTCCTGTTGATTGCCATTGTCTCCGAGGTGGCGGCGACGTCGGCGTTGAAAGCCAGTGAAGGCTTCACCCGGCTGTGGCCGTCGCTGGTGGTGGTGTTGGGGTACGGGTTGGCGTTCTACTTCCTGTCGCTGACGTTGCGAGTGATTCCGGTGGGCGTGGCCTACGCCATATGGTCTGGTCTGGGCGTGGTGTTGGTGGCTTTGCTGTCCTGGCTGATCTATGGGCAAAAGCTGGATGCACCGGCGATGTTGGGCATGGCGCTGATCATTAGCGGTGTGGTGGTAATGAATCTGTTCTCCAGTTCCTCGGCTCATTGAGCCGGGCGATCAGACAGCCGAGGTTGAAATTGGCACTGCTTGTTCTTATTATTTGACTTCGTCAACTACTTGTTGTCCCCGTTCACACCTCAACATCAGGTCTCCTATGTCCCGTCCTTATCCGGTTACCTTGCCTGTCGTATTGGCACTGGCCATGGCGCTGGGGCCTTTATCGGTGGACGCGTATCTGCCGGCGTTTCCCCGCATGGCCGAAGCGTTGGGGGTGGAGATCAGCGAGATCGCCCGCAGCCTGTCGATTTACGTGTTCGGCCTGGCGGTAGGGCAATTGGTGGGCGGGCCGTTGTCCGATGCCATCGGGCGGGCGCGGGTGATGTATCTGGGCTTGGCGATTTTCATGGTCGCCTGCCTTGGTGTCAGCAGTTCGGAATCAGTCTCCGCGCTGCTCGGCTGGCGGGCGCTGCAGGCGTTTGGCGGCGGCTGCGTCGCGGTGCTGGTGCCGGCGTTGGTGCGGGACCGGGTACATGGCGCGGATGCCGCCAAACTGTTCAGTATGATCGGTTTGATCATGGTGGTGGCACCGGGGGTAGCGCCAAGCATTGGCAGCGCCATTCTGGCGGTGGGAAGCTGGCATACCATCTTTCAGTTTCTGGCGGTGTACGCGGTATGCCTGGCGCCACTGACTTACTTTTTCGTGCTGCGGAAGAGTCCACGCAATGGCGGTGGTGCGGCGCCGGCGGAGTCTCTCTGGCAGCGTTACAAGGCGGTGTTCGCCATCACTCCGGCGTTGCCTTTCCTGTTTCTGCAGGCGTTTGCGTTTTCGGTAATGATGCTGTTCATCACCCATGCGTCCTTTATTTATCAGGAACACTTCGGTCACTCGGAGAGCGTATTCGCGCTGATGTTTGGCGCCAACATCGTGATGATGCTGGTCGCCAACCTCACCAACCGGGTATTGCTGAACCGGTTCTCTTCCCGCCAGATACTGTGCGGTTTTTTGCTGCTGCAATTTGTCGGCTGCCTGTTGCTGGCGATCATGACCGCCGCTGAGGCCCCGGTGTGGCTGTTCCTGCCGGCGATGATGCTCACCGTGGGGGCCCAGGGTGGGGTGGTGCCGAACAATCAGGCTTGCTTCATGGAGTACTTCGACCGTCACGGTGGCACTGCCACGTCGCTGTTGGGCGCCGCTCAATTCGGTATCGCCGGAGCGTTGAGTGCCTTGTCCACACTGCTGCCGGAAACCCTGCCGTCGGTGATCGCCGCCATGTTCGCCTGCTCGCTGGTGTGCATGGTGATCGTCATGGTGGTGGTGAGGCCATTCCGCGATCCGGCCTGAGTCGCAACGCACCATTCGTCATTCGCGAGCAAGCTCCTCCCACAACGACTTCGTAGCCCTCTGTGGGAAGCGAGCTTGCTCGCGAATAGCCGGGATCAGTGCCCCATTGGCGGCGCTGTCGCTTCCACGCATTGCGTGATCACCTCGATGACCAGATCCCGGCTCGGATTGGGCTGATCCCGCGGCCAGATGCACAGCGACTGGTGATGGGCCGGGGCATCGTCGATTGGCAGGAACACCTCCTGGCGGAAGCGCGCTCCAGTCAGCGCCTTGGGCACCAGCGAGACGCCCATGCCGTGGGCCACCAGCGCCATGATGGTGAGCCAGTGCGTCACCTGATGGCGGATCTGCGGCTCCAGGCCAGCCAGGTGGAACTGGGAAATGATGCGATCATAATAGTGTGGTGCCAGATTGCGGCTGAACATGATCAGCGGCTCGCCGGCCAGATCCCGCAATGTCAGCGAGCGCCGTGAAGCCAGCGGATGGTGCGGAGGCAGACAGGCCAGGAAAGGGTCCTCGGTAATGGGCAGCGAGGCGATGCCGTCCGGCAGCGGCATGGCATGGATGAAGGCCAGATCCAGTTGCCTGGCCTGCAGCGCCGCCAACTGTTCCGCCGAGTTACGTTCGATCAACTGAACCTCGATGCCGGGGTGGGCGTCTTCCAGTTGCCTCAGCATCGCCGGCAGGTGGCGAAAGATCATCGCCGGGGTGAATCCCATCCGCACCACGCCGGAGGCGCTGGAAGCGATCCGCTGCACCAGGTTCTGTGAGGCTTCCAGATTTTCCAGCAGCCGCCGGGCTTCGCGCTGAAATACCTCGCCGGCCGGCGTCAGGGCCACGTGCTTACTGCTGCGTTCCAGCAGCTTTACCCCCAGTTCCTCTTCCAACTGACGCAGGCTGGCGCTCAACGGTGGCTGGGAGATATGCAGACGTTTGGCGGCGCGTCCGAAATGCAGGTCCTCGGCGAGCACCAGGAAGTAGCGTAATTGGCGGAAGGTCAGGGCCATGCTCCGGCTCCCATTAAAGATACTGAAAATGCTATTGATGAATAGAAAAATCGGATTGGAGGTCGGAAAAACCCCTTTATATCATGCGATAAATACTATGAATAAGAGAGGTTTGCCATGGCCAAGGCGATTTATCGCAATATTCCGGACAGCCAGGGGAACAACGCTTACCAACAGGACCCGGATTTCGCCCGTTTATTGTCGGTGTATCTGCCCGCGGAACTGCGTGATCACCTGGAGCCGGTGTTTCAGGAACTGGGTGCCCTGACCGGGGACGAGCTGGAAAGGCTGGCGCGGGAGGCGGACCGCAATCCTCCGACGCTGCGATTCCGTAATCGGGACGGCAGCGACGCTCAGGTGGTGGAGAAGCATCCCTCCTATCAGCGGCTGGAGTACTACGCTTTTTCCCGCTTCGGCCTGGCCGCCATGTCCCATCGCGGCAATGTTCTGGGCTGGCCGGAAGTGATGCCGCCGTTGGTCAAATATGGGCTCACTTATCTGTTCGTGCAGGCGGAGTTCGGTCTGTGCTGTCCGTTGAGCATGACCGACGCGCTGACACGTACCCTGCGCAAGTTCGGTGACGAGGTGCTGATCAACCGGTTCATCGACGATCTAACCTCCCAGGACGAGGATTCTCTGTTCCAGGGCGCCATGTTCATGACCGAGCAGGACGCCGGCTCCGACGTCGGCGCGATTACCACCGAGGCTCGCTTCGAGGACGGTGTCTGGCGTTTGTACGGTGATAAGTGGTTCTGCTCCAACGCCGACGCGGATCTGGCCATGGTGCTGGCCCGTCCCTCCGGTGGTGACGGTGGCACCAAGGGGCTGACTTTGTTCCTGTTGCCTCGCCGGTTGTCCGACGGCAGCCTCAACCGCTATCGCCTCATCCGCCTCAAGGACAAACTGGGCACCCGCTCCATGGCCAGCGGTGAAATCGTGCTGGAAGGGGCGGAAGCCTACGTGGTGGGGGAGCCGGGTAACGGCTTCAAGCAGATGACGGACATGATCAACATGTCACGGCTGTCCAATGGCGTGCGTTCCGCCGGCATGATGCGCCGTTCCGTCAATGAAGCCCTGTTCATTGCCCGCAACCGGGTGGCGTTCGGGCGCAAGCTGATTGACCTGCCGCTGCTGAAGCGGCAACTGGTGAAGATGATGGTCACCGCCGAGCAGGGCCGCAGCATGGTGTTCCATACCGCCGAGTGTCTGCGCCGCGCGGATCAGGGTGATGCGGTGGCGGCCAAACTGCTGCGTATCCTCACGCCGTTGATCAAGTTCCGCACCACCCGGGATGCCCGCAAGGTCGCCGCGGATGGCATGGAAGTGCGTGGCGGTTGCGGCTATATCGAAGAATGGTCCGATGCCCGGGTATTACGCGATGCGCACCTGGGATCGATCTGGGAAGGCACCAGCAACATCGTCGCGCTGGATGTGTTCCGCGCGATCCGGCGGGAACAGACTTTGCCGGTGCTGAGCGAGCATCTTCAACAACTGTTGTCGGAAAGTGCTCTTTCCGCTGTCGAACGCCAGCGCTTCGAGGCGGTTCTGCAACAGGTAACGGCCGCCGCCAATCAAGTGGCTGGCGACAACACCCTGGAAGCGGACGCGCGCCGCATCGCCAGCGCTCTGTATAACTTCACCTCGGCGGTGTTCCTGGCCTGGGAAGCAGCGCAAATCGGCGATGACCTGCGCCGCCTGGCGCTGGCCAAACTGGTGTTGAGCCATAAGCTGCTGCCGCGGGATCCGCTCAAACCGGAGGCTGGCGACGGCGCCTGGCTGGCGGCCTTGCTGGCGGAAACGCCGCTGTCCCGGGATCAGGTGGATGCGGTCTGGGAAGAGTAGATATCGCGGTTGATAGCGCGCTCCCACAGGAGGAGTGGGTTGCTTTTGTGGGGGCGGTCCACGGACCGCCGCTGTCCCATAATGTCAGCAGAGTCTGGTGCTTTGGTTTGTGAATTTCTCAATGCCCTATCGGCAGGTGCTGGGAACACGAATTCAGAGAGGGCTACGAAGCCGCTGTGGGAGCTTGTCCGGGCTTCAGAAGCCATGCGCCAGCACCATCAAAAATTGTGGGGCATCTGTGGCTCACACGCCGTCGCCATTTCTTTATTGTTACGTTATAACATGTAAAAATACGCTCCATTGTTCTGCTTTCAGCCCAAGGAGCCCGCCATGGAGCCAGCCCAACGTTTGCCCGTCACCGTGCTGTCCGGTTTTCTCGGTGCCGGCAAGACCACGGTACTCAACCATATCCTCAATAACCGACAGAACCGCCGGGTGGCGGTGATCGTCAATGATATGAGCGAGATCAATATCGACGCCGCCCTGGTGAATCAGCAGGTCAGCCTCAACCGCGCCGAGGAAAAGCTGGTGGAGATGAGTAATGGCTGTATTTGCTGCACCCTGCGCGAGGACCTGCTGGTGGAAGTGCAGCGGCTGGCCGGGGAAGGGCGTTTTGATTACCTGGTCATCGAATCCACCGGTATTTCCGAGCCGTTGCCGGTGGCGGAGACCTTTACTTTCGAGGACGAAAGCGGCGCCAGCCTGTCCACGGTGGCGCGGCTGGACACCCTGGTAACGGTGGTGGACGGCGCCAATTTCCTGCGTGACTACCGCGAAGCCCGCTCGCTGCAACAGGTGGGGGAAAGCCTGGGAGAGGAGGATCAACGCAATGTGGCGGATTTGCTGGCGGATCAGATCGAATTCTGTGATGTGCTGCTGGTCAGCAAGACTGATCTGATCGACGAGGACGAACTCAAGCAGGTGGTCGCTTCCCTGCGGGCGCTGAATCCGGAGGCGGAGATCGTGCCGATTCGTCAGGGCCAGGTCGATCTGGACCGGGTGCTGGAGACCGGCCGCTTCGATTTCGAGCGCGCCAGTCAGGCGCCGGGCTGGCTCAAGGAGATGCGCGGCGAGCACACGCCGGAAACCGAGGAGTACGGCATTGCCAGCTTCACCTACAAGGCACGTCGGCCGTTTCACCCCAAGCGTTTTTTCGAGTTTCTCCATCGTGACTGGGAACAGGGCAAACTGCTGCGTTCCAAGGGCTTCTTCTGGCTCGCCTCGCGCCCTCAGTGGGCCGGTAGCTGGAGCCAGGCCGGCGGTATCGCCCACCACGGTCCCGCCGGGTTGTTCTGGAAGGCGGTGCCGCGAAGCCATTGGCCGGAGGATCCAGAGTACCGTGATAATATCCTCGCCAGTTGGGAAGAGCCGTTCGGCGATATGCGTCAGGAACTGGTGTTCATCGGCCAGGATCTGAGCCCCGAGCAGGCCCGCCGCGCGCTTGACGCCTGCCTGCTGGATGATGATGAGCTGCTGGCCGGGCAAGACCATTGGCGCACCCTGGAGGACCCGTTCCCCGACTGGGGTGAGCCGCCAGTGGGGTAAAAGCGGTGGGGGTTGATGTAGAATAAGCGGTTCGCATTCCGCTCTCTGGAGCCCGCATGACGGAAACCGTGGAAAAGCAATTGCGTATCGCCGAGCAGCGCTGCGCCGAACAAGGCCTGCGCCTGACGCCGCAGCGGCGTCAGGTGATGGCGTTGCTGCTGGAACAGGACGGGCCGCGCAGCGCCTATGATCTGCTGGATGCGCTGCAAAACCGGCATCATCCCGGCGCCAAGCCCCCCACCATTTATCGGGCGCTGGACTTTCTGGTGACCGCCGGACTGGCCCACCGCCTGGCGTCCACCAACCGCTACCTCGCCTGCGGTCACCTGGCCTGTGAGCACGGCCATGACGGCACCCTGTTTCTGGTCTGCGACCGTTGCGGCGCGGTGCGTGAGGCGCCGATGGACGGCCGCTTCAAGCAGGCACTGAACAACAGTCTGGCCCATCAGGATTTCGTCGTCGGCGTGCAGCCGGTGGAAATCCACGGCCATTGCCGCCAGTGCCAGGACTGATTCCCCTCCCGACCCTCTCCCGTTGAAGCCTCCGCGCGGTGCTTGAAAACGCGCGTGGATGCAGTGGTGCCAACGGTTGTGTTTAGATAAATCCAAATAACACAGCAAATCGGGAGAGACGTATGAAAACAACAATGTCAGGTCTTGGTTCGGGATGGCGCTGTTTGCTGGCCGGCTGTCTGTTGGCTTCGGCCGCGCCGCTGCTGGCGGAAACCGCCATGGAGAGATTGCAAAAGGATGCCCCCAGCAACTGGAGTAAATGGGGCGACGACGACCAGGTCGGCGCGCTGAATTACCTTGCCGACGAATCGGTGCTCACCGGACTCAAAGCCGTCAGCGAAGGGCGTGTCTTCACCCTGCAGATTCCGATGACATCCGGCAGCGGTCCGGTGTTCCCCGGACGCATCGCCACCCAACACTTCATGGCCAACGACGCGGCGGCCTACAGCGCCGGCAAGGCGGAGCCGTTGCCCGGTGGCATCAAGTACTCCGATGACGCCGCCTTCATTTACCTGCAGGGCACCACTCACGTGGACAGTCTCGCCCACGCCTGGTATGGCGAGCAGGTTTACGGCGGCAAGAGCGATCAGACCACGGTACATGGCCACGCTCACGCGGATGTGGCGCAATTGGGCAACAAAGGCATTGTCGGCCGCGCCGTCTTGCTGGATGTGGGCCGACACAAGAACAAGGACGCCCCGTATCGGCTGGCGCCGAGTAGCTGCATCGACTTGGAAGACCTCAAGGACACCGCCGAAGCGCAGAAGGTGAAGGTCAACAAGCGTGACATCCTGGTCATTCGCACCGGCTCCATCGCCCGGTTCTGGGAGGAGGAACCGGATGCCAAGTGGGAGGCCTACACCGAGCCGGGTCTGTGCTACAGCAAGGAACTGGTGAGCTGGGTGGATGAGATGGAAATTCCGATGATCGCCTCGGATAACCTGGCCATCGAGAAAGTGTCCCAGCAGATTGATGGGGAAACGGTGATCATTCCGTTGCACGGCGCTTTCATCCGCGATCTGGGCGTGGTGCTTTCGGAAATCTGGTGGCTTGATGATCTGGCGGCGGACAGTGCCGAGGATGGCAAGTACGACTTCCTGCTGGTGGCGGCGCCGCTGAAGATGGAAGGCGGCACCGGCGCGCCGGTGAACCCGGTGGCAATCAAATAGCTTGACATCCTCTCCGCCCTAAAGGGCGGAGATTTCCACTTCTGGACGGCGATGTCCCGCCGCGAGACTGAGGATATTCCGGGCGGCATTCACGTCCCGGTCGTGGAGCGCACCACACTCCACGCACTCCCAGTCTCTTACTCGCAGCCCGCTTACGCCTTGTGGCCCGCTGAGCGAGCCACAGGACGAGCAGGTGCGGCTGGGGTACGCCTCGCGAACCTCCTGGAAGACGATGCCTGCGTGATCGCACTTGTATTCCAGCATCGTCTTTAGTTGGCCCCAGCCAGCGTCCAGTACTGACTTGGCCATACGGGTCTTCGCGAGTTTCAGTGGGCTTACGTCGCCCACATAGATTTCGCCATGCTGATCAACCAGCCGACGGGAGAACTTGTGCAGTACATCCTTGCGCCGATTCTTGATTTTGGCGTGGATGGCCTTCACCCGACGCTTGTTGCGGGCGCGCTGAGCTGTGGCCAGCCTGGCTTCCAAGTCGCGGTAGAACTGACCGTTCTCCAGCTTCTCACCGTCGCTACAAGTGGCCACGTCCTTCAGTCCCAAGTCGATGCCGACGGCACCCTGTCCAGTCGAAGGCTGAACCTCTACTTCGACCACTACATTGAAGTACCAGCGGCCTCGGGTATCCTCGTTGAAGCTGCCGGAGCGGAACCTGTGCTGGCTCAACCCATAGCTGTCCCAAACCTTGAAGTAGCTGCCATTGTAGAAGACTTGCCCGTTTTTCCATTTGGCTGCCCCGGTCTTGAAAGGAACCCAGCCGAGAGAACGGCGGGTACCTCGGGACTTTCGCCAGGCAAGCCGTTGTTTCTTGAACTGTTGGCGGCGTGTCGCATACTCTCGGGAGACCTCTTGGAGCGTCTGCGAATGCAGGTTGAGGTCCTTGCTGGCCCCCTTGGTGTAGCGATCCATATCGTAGGCAGACAGAAAGACCCCGCGCTCACGGATCGACCGAGAACTCAGCTCGTTAAGGTAGTTCCAGACGAAATTCACGCTACGCGCCATACGATTGAGCCGGGTGGCGTGCTTGTCCTTCACTCGAACCTTTAGGGTCTTGGTTTGCTTCATGGTCCCGATTATACAATGTGTCGGTATCTTATTTGGTGAACAGCATGAAGGGTGTCTCCAGCTGGAGGCTTAAGCTGATGCCCTCCTGATCTGATGAAACCAGCCTACATGAAGAGCGCCCTATGGAGCCCGAGCTATTTTGCCGGAAGCGTCGGCGGCGCACCGACCAAGGCATTGCGCGGCAAGCAAAACCGTACTAGGGGCCTGCTATCCATCCCCGCGCCCAAGTACGGGCCATTCCGCGAAATATTGGTAAACTGGGGCTCCGAGCCGAGAACGGAGTCCCCATGCCCCCTGCTCAATTCTGGCGTGACCCAGCGCTGCCGTTCGTGGAGAGCCGCCGGGCCTGTCGCAGTCGTGCCTGTTATCGCGCCCACAGCCATCGCACCTGGTCCATTGGGGTGGTGGATGGCGGTCGCAGCCGCTTCACCAGCCTCGGCGTCGGCCGCGCTCTGTTGCCCGGCACCCTGATCAGTATTCCCGATGAACAGGTGCACGCCTGCAATCCGGCGACCGGCGGAGACTGGAGTTACCAGATGCTCTATCTGGATCCGCGCTGGCTTGGGCAGGTGCTGGGGGAAACGCCATCGCGACGGGTGGAAGTGAGCCGGGACCCGGTGGCCTACGCCGCTTTCTGCAAGCTGAATCGATGTCTGTTCTCGGCGGCCTCGCCGATGGTCAAGGAGCGTCACCTGACCGGCTTCCTGCGCGCTCAATGGTGGCGCGGCGAACCTCTGGAAGGGGGGCAAACCGGCGAACCCGGAGCGCTTGAGGCCGCACGCCGGGCATTGCGTGACGCCGACCAGACGATTCCGCTGGACGATCTGGCCGCTGCCAACGGCCTCAGCCGCTATCAACTGATCCGCCGCTTCCGCCGCCATCTGGGCCTGACGCCCCACGCCTATGGGCTGGACCAGCGCATAGACCGTGCCCGGGCCTTGTTGCGGGCCGGGCTGGCGCCAGCGGATGTGGCACAGACATTGGGGTTTACCGACCAGAGCCATTTTCAGCGGGCGTTCAAGGAACGGGTGGCGGCGACACCGGGGCAATACCGGCGGGTAGCCGTGGATGGCTGACCGCCGGCTCTCCTCGCAATTTTCTACAATCCCATCCATTCCCGCGCCGCTAGCATGCCCCTCCCTGTCTGTCGGGAGGCAATGCTTTGGAGCAGTTTCTTATGGTGGCCGGCGCCCATTTCCTGGCGCTGCTCAGTCCCGGTCCGGATTTCTTCTTGATTCTGCGGAGCGCCCTGGTGGAGGGCTGGCGCGGTGCCGCCGGTGTGTGTCTGGGAGTGGCCCTGGCCAACGGTGTGTTCATCACGTTGGCGCTGGCCGGTTTTGCGGTGCTAAGGCCGGGGAGCCCTTTGTTCATGGCGGTGCTGTGGGCCGGGGCCGGCTACCTGTTTTACCTCGGCGTCCGTCTTATTCGCTCCGCCGCGCCCTTGAGTCTGTCGGTGGAGGCGCAGCCCGTGGCCGATATCGGCGGCCGCCTGCACGGCTTTGCAATGGGCTTTGCCTCGGCCATCCTCAACCCCAAGAACGCCCTGTTCTATGCCAGTTTGTTTTCGCTGCTGGCGGCCAGCGGCAGCGCCCTGGCGATACAAATGGGGTATGGGCTGTGGATGGTGGCGGTGGTGCTCGGTTGGGACTTGCTGGTGGCGTGGCTGGCGGCTCAACCACGCTGGATGAAGGTGTTCGGGTGCCGGTTGGCCTGGGTGGAACGGGGTGCCGGCGCGGCCCTGATCCTGCTGGCCGCGGCAGTGGCGTGGGAAGGTTTGCGTGGCCTGGTCTGATTGGACCGCCAGGACTCAGTCGCTGTTGCTCACCAGGCCCTTCTCCTGAGCGGCGCGCAGGATCAGATCGCCGGTGCTCCGCACCGGGCGGGCGAAGGAGCGGTCATAATGGGCCTGGTTGAGGGCGTGACATTCACGGCTGATCACGTCGTAAAGCTCCCGTGGCGTGAGGCCATCGGCGCTGGGCAACGGTTGCAGCCCGTAATCCTCATATCGGAGCGGCTGCCGACCGGCGGCCTTGAGCAGCTCCGGGACCCAGCCTTCCGGTGACATTTGCCGCTGATAGCGCAGATTCTGATAGTCCAGTTGCGCCGCCAGCCGCTCGCCATCCAATACCTGGAAGTAGTTGCGCACCACCAGTGTGAGCAACTGGTCCAGACGGCGCCAGACGATACGTTTTTCGTCCTCGCTGTAGGCGTTCCAGTCCACCACCTCATGACTGAAGCGGCGGCAGCCGCGGCATACGGTGTCGCCGAAGACGGTGGAACAAACGCCAATACAGGGGGTACGGATGCGGGAAGTACTCATGGCCCCAGTGTACTCAATCCGCCGCGGTCGGGGCAGAGGCAAAGGGCGCCTTTTACGAATTCCGGGCGGTGCCTTTAACGGGAGCCGAGCGCCAGCGGGCCGTCGTCCTGTTCGGTCAGGCGGCGCTTGCTTTGCAGCAGGTTTTTCCAGTCCTGAACATAATCCGGCAGCACCGGTGAGCGCCGGTTCAGGCCGGTCATTTCCTGGAACGCCTGGGGGCTGATGGGCTTGCCGCCATACAGGTGCGCGAGGCGCAGCAGGGCGTGGGTGTGCAATTTGCGCTGCGATTCGAAACGCTGGTCGTAGTAGGTGTACTTGTCGTCCCAACCGAGAATGCGGGTGTGCACCTGGAAGCGCTGGTAAGGCCGCAGTTCGCGAATATAGGCGATCTCGGTGTTGGCGACGATGGTATGGGTGCGCGCCTTGATCATGCGATCGAGCAGACCGGTGACCACACCGTGTTCCAGGCGGCAGCGATCCATGATCTTGACGTATTTGCCGTTGTTCAGATGCAGGTTGATGTCGATGTCCAGCAAGCCGACACGGAAATCCTGGCTGACCACATCGAACAGTTCATGGGTCGGTGGCCGGCGGCGCCGCCGGGCGGCGCTGATCAACTCAAGCATGGGTGCATTCCAGAAAAGTCATGACCCCAGTATAGCCAGCTTGGCGCGCCACTGTGGAGCCCGTTCATAATCTTTAAGCCCTGCCCGGCCGAAGCGCCGGAAAAGCCGTTGAGCTCATGCGGCGCGGGCCAGATGCACACTGAACAGGGCCTCGTCGTCGAGCCAGCAGGACAGCGGCTGGAAGCCGGCGGTGACCAGCTCGCGGCTGAAGTCCTCCACGGAGAACTTGTAGGAGTTCTCGGTATGAACCCGGGTACCGGCGCTCAGGATCAGGGATTCGCCGGCGATTTGCACATGCTGGTCCCGATGGCACTGCAGATGCATTTCCACGCGCTGTTGTTGTTCGTTGTAGAAGGCCTGATGTTCGAAAGCGTCGAGATCGAAGCCGCAGTCCAGACGGCGGTTGAGATGGGCGAGGATGTTGAGATTGAACGCGGCGGTATGGCCGGCGCTGTCATTGTAGGCTTGATGCAGCCGTTCCGGGCTCTTATGCAGGTCGGCGCCGATCAACAGGAAGCCGTTATCGCCGGCCAGCTGTCGCAAGTCGGTGAGAAAGGCACGGCGGGCCACGGGTTCGAAATTGCCGATGGTGGAACCGGGGAAGAACACCAGCCGGGGCAACTCCTGATGGCCGGTGGGCACGGTAAGGGCCTGGGAATAGTCGGCGCAAACCGCCTGGAACTGGACTTGCGGGTACTGGGGCGCCAACTGCCGGGTGGCATCGAGCAGGCACTCACGGGAGATCTCCAGCGGCATGTAACCGCGCGGCTGCCACTGATCCAGCAGGATACGCGCCTTCTCGCAGCCCCCGGCGCCCGGCTCCACGATCGTCAGTTCGGTATCCAGGGTACGCGCCATGGCCCGGGCGTGCTCGCGCAGCAGACGGGTCTCGGTGCGGGTGGGGTAATACTCCGGCGTTCGGGTGATGGCGTCGAACAGGGCGGAGCCCTGCTCGTCGTAGAAATATTTCGGGTCCAGATGCGGGGTCGCCGCGTTGAGCGAGGACAATACCTCACGGGCGGCGTCCGCCGTCGGCGGATACAAATCCAGAAAGGTCAGATTAGGGAGCAGTTGCCGGGGTTGCATCGCACGCCTCCATGCTTTGGGCCAGCCGCACGCCGCTGAACTGCCAGCGCAAATGAGGATAGAAAAAGTTACGGTAACTGGCACGCAAATGATCGCGACTGCTGGCACAGGAACCGCCACGCAGGACCATCTGATTGCACATGAATTTGCCGTTGTACTCGCCCACCGCCCCGGACGCCGGTTGAAAGCCGGGGTAGGGCAGATAGGCGCTGGCGGTCCACTCCCAGACGTCGCCGAACAGCTGCCGTGGTCCCTCTCCGGGAGTGGCGATGGCGGGGTGATAGCCGCGGTTTTCCACGAAACCGCCAGTCACTGGCCGGGACGCCGCCGCGTGTTCCCATTCCACTTCCGTGGGGAGCCGCTTGCCGCACCAGCGGGCGAAGGCGTCCGCCT
Organism: Alloalcanivorax balearicus MACL04; assembly: GCF_025532145.1. GTDB lineage: Bacteria > Pseudomonadota > Gammaproteobacteria > Pseudomonadales > Alcanivoracaceae > Alloalcanivorax > Alloalcanivorax balearicus. The sequence continues at coordinate 46,089 of NZ_ARXS01000003.1, forward strand.
CGTAGTAATTCAGATGGGTAACCGGTTCCGCCAGATTCAAAGGGCGCCGGCCGGCCAGGGTGTAGTGTTCGGCCAGCCCGTCGTTCAGAAACCAATACAGCGGCGCCGTTACCTGCTGCTGGCTGCGCCAGGCCCAGCCGTCGGAGAGCCACAGCTCCGGCCGCTGGTAGCCGCCGTCCTCGATGAACGCCAGGTATTCGCCGCAGGTGGCCGGACGGCTGGCGAGAGCGAACGGTTCCAGCCATTGCCGGTGGCGCGGGGTTTCGTTGTCGAAATAAAACGATCCCGGGGGCGAAGAGGTGTCGCCAGCACCGATTGTCACCAGCCCACCGGAATACTCCAGCCAACTTAACGCGGGCGCGCTGCCTGCCTGATCCTCGCGGGGCTGATATTGAGGGTACAGCGGATTGTGAGAGAAATTGAACTTGAGATCGGTGAGCAGCAACTCCTGATGTTGTTGCTCGTGCTCGATACCCAGCCTCACCAGGGCAACCAGTTCCGGGGTGACCGAGCGGCTCAGCAAGTCCGCCAGAGCCTCGTCCACATGCCGGCGCCAGGCCAGCACGGTGGCGGTGTCCGGGCGCGACAGCAAGTGCCGCTGAGGTCGCGGATATTGTTCGCCGACACCGTTGTAATAACTGTTGAAAAGGTATTCGAACCGGGGGTCAAGAGGGCGGTAACCGGGAACATGGGGCTTGAGAATGAATGTCTCGAAAAACCAGGTGGTGTGTGCCAGGTGCCAGCGCGGCGGGCTGACTTCCGGACAGGCCTGCAGACCCATATCCTCCGGCGTCAAAGGCGCGCACAGCGCTTCGCTGAAAGCACGATTGGCCAACAACGTTGAGGCCAGGTCGTCCTCCCGGAGCCTGGCTTGGGGATAGCTCATAAGCGCTGCCCTCGTATGGCGAGCGGGTGAAATGAACCGACCCGTACAAGAATGCGTATGTTGACCCGCGGACGCAAGACTGCGGCCCTGTCCCGAGCTGGGTATACTCCCTGTTTCTGAAATCGAGGAGGATGTATGGATATCAAAAACAAAGTGGCGGTGGTGACCGGTGGCGCGTCCGGCCTGGGCCGGGCCACGGTGGAAGCGCTGGCCGCGCGTGGCGCCAAGGTGATGATTCTGGATCGTGACGCCCAGCGGGGAGAAGAAGCCGCCGCCGCTATCGGTGCGTCCGTGGCCTTCACGCAGACCGATGTCACCGATGAAGCCTCGGTACAGGCGGCCATCGATGCCACCCGGGATGCCTTCGGCGCGATTCATCTCTGCGTCAACTGCGCCGGTGTCGGCTCCGCCATGAAAACCGTGGGGCGGGACAACAAGCCTCACGACCTGGGTGTGTTCAACACCGTGGTACAGATCAACCTGATCGGCACCTTCAATGTGACCCGCCTGGCTGCCGCGGTGATGGCGGAAAACGAGCCGGGTGAGGACAACGAACGGGGGCTGATCGTCAACACTGCATCCGTGGCCGCCTTTGATGGCCAGGTGGGGCAGGTGGCTTACTCCGCCACCAAGGGCGCGGTGGTCGGCATGACCCTGCCCATCGCCCGTGATCTGGCGTCCCTGGGCATCCGCTGCAACACCATCGCGCCGGGTATTTTCAATACGCCGCTGATGAACGCCGCGCCGGACAAGGTGAAAATGCCGCTGATCGAAATGACCCAGTTCCCGAAACGCCTGGGCCACCCGGAAGAATACGCCGCCATGGTTTGCCATATGGCGGAGAACCGCTTTCTCAACGGCGAAACCATCCGTCTGGATGGCGGCATCCGCATGCAGCCTCGGTAAAGGAGCGCAGCAAGCACGCGGCACGCCTGCACGCTTGCACGCAGAAGGAGGCGGCCTGGCTGGCCGCACTCTTGATCCGGAAAAGCATTGACAGGAGAGGTTGGTCTGGCAGTGTTTTTGTCAGCGTGTCAGCGTGTCAGCGTGTTCCTGCGCCTTGTGCCAGGCGGTCCAGGCGGCGATCAGATGGCATACCCAGCCGAACAGGCCGCCGCTGCCGATCCATAGCCCTGGCGTCACGATCAGCCAGAACAGCGCTCGCCAGATATGGCCGTTATAGAGCTGACCGGCGCCGGGGATGACAAAACTCAGCAGTGCGGCAAGGGTGCTCGGTTTCATGAGCCCAGCCGGTAGCAGGGTTGATAGTGGCTGCCGGGCAGTTTCATGCGCTGTTGCTCGACGAACGCCTTCAACAAGGTATCGAGATGGGTCATCAGGCCCGCCTCCGCGTGCAGCTCATAGGGGCCGCGTTCCTCGATGGCACGAATGCCCGCTTCCTTCACATTCCCCGCCACGATGCCGGAGAACGCCCGGCGCAGGTTGGCGGCCAGCTCGTGCACCGGCAGAGAGGTGCTCAAGCGCAACTCCGCCATGGCTTCGTGGCTGGGCTCGAACGGTTGCTGGAATTCCAGCGGCACGGTGAGTCGCCAATTGAAGTAAAAGGCATCGTCGTTTTCACGGCGAAACTGGGTCAGTTCCCGCACGCCCTCGCGCACCGCCAGCGCCACCGCTTCCGGGTCGTCGATGATGATGCGATAGCGGCCGGCCGCTTGTTCGCCCAGGGCGTAGCGGATGAACTGATCCACCTTGTGGAAGTAATCGGCGCTGTCCGCCGGCCCGGTGAAGATCACGGGAACCGGAAGATGCTGGTTGGCCGGATGCAGCAGGACACCGAGCAGATAAAGAATCTCCTCGGTGGTGCCGACACCGCCGGGGAAAACGATGATGGCGTGGGCGACCCGCACGAACGCCTCCAGACGTTTCTCGATGTCCGGCATGATCACCAGTTCATTGACGATGGGGTTGGGCGCTTCGGCGGCGATGATGCCGGGCTCGGAAATCCCCAGATAGCGGCCATTACGACGGCGCTGTTTGGCGTGGGCCACATGGGCACCCTTCATCGGGCCTTTCATGGCGCCAGGGCCGCAACCGGTGCAGATGTCCAGATGGCGCAGCCCCAATTGATACCCCACGCTCTTGCTGTAGTCGTACTCTTCCCGGGAGATCGAATGGCCGCCCCAGCACACCACCAGATTGGGGGTTTCGCCAGCGTGCAGTATTCCGGCGTTGCGCAGAATATGAAACACCGCATTGCTGATGCCGTCGGTGCTGTTCAGATCAAAGCGGCCGCCGGTGTGAATCTCATTGGCCACATAGACAATGTCACGCAGTACCGCCGAGAGATGCTCCCGGATACCGCGGATCATGCGACCGTCGACGAAAGCACCGGCTGGCGCGTTGTCCAGCTTGAGCATCAGACCGCGGTCTTCCTGCATCACCTGGATATCGAAATCCGCGTAGGTTTCCAGCACCTGGCGGCTGTCGTCGGTGGGAGTGCCGGCGTTGAGCACCGCCAGAGCGCAGCGGCGCAGCAGATCATGCAGCCCTCGTGACGAGGTATCGCGCAGACGTTCCACCTCCTGCTGGCTGAGCACTTCCAGGCTGCCTTCCGGGGCGACGATAGTGGACACTGTGGCCGGCCGCGTGGCGGTGGGCGCGTTAATGACGGTCATTCAGGGCGGTTCCTTGCTCCAGGGGTTCAGACCTCTAATCTGAGGGCTGGTGATGGGGGAATCAAGCTCCCACGGCGGTTCTGCCGTGGTGTTTCACTGCCGCTTTTCCCGCAGCGCCCGTTCCCGCTCCTCCGGGAACAGGTCCGGTTGTTGTGGAGACTTCAGGTCGCGCAGACGGGCGCCGATGCCGAGCAGGCGCACCGGGGCCGAATGTCTCTCCCACAGTTGCCGCAGCAAGTGCTCGAACACGGCTTTGTCCAGGGTGGTTTCGCTCTGGTCGGCGCTGACGATGCGGAAGTCGTTGTAACGCACTTTCACCGTCAGGCCCTGGACCAGATAGTGGCTGTCGAGACGGTCCAGGCGCTGCTCCAGACGGGGCATCAGTGCCTCCAGTTCCCGCAGCCAGTCGCTGAAATGAGTCAGGTCCTGGTGGTAGGTCTCCTCCACGCTGACCGATTTGCGCCGCCGGCTGGTCTGCACCGGCCGGTCATCCTCGCCCCGGCACAGGTGGTACAGACGCTCGCCGAAGCTGCCAAACTGTTGAGCCAGTTCCAGCCGGCTCAATGGCTGCAGATCGGCGCAGGTGCGGATGCCCTGCAGCGCCATTTTCTCCGCGGTGACCCGGCCGACGCCGAAGATGCGGGTGACCGGCAACGCGGCCACGAACGCGGAGACCTGATCCGGCGCGATCACGAACAGGCCGTCCGGTTTGCGCCAATCGCTGGCCACCTTGGCGAGAAACTTGTTCGGCGCCACGCCGGCGGACACGGTGATGCCGACGTTGTCGCGTACCCGCTGGCGGATGGCCTCGGCGATACGCGTGGCGCTGTTGCTGTGCAGCGGGCTCTCGCTCACGTCCAGAAAGGCTTCGTCCAGGGACAGCGGCTCGATAATCGGAGTAAAGGTTCGAAAAATGTCCTGAATCTGCGTGGAGACCCGGCGGTATTTATCGAAGTCAGGGCGCAGTATGACCAGCTCCGGACACAAACGCAGAGCCTGGGCGGAGGACATCGCCGAGCGCACGCCGAAGTCCCGGGCCGGATAATTGCATGTGGCGATAACACCCCGACGCTGAGGATCGCCGCCCACCGCCACCGGCCGGCCGCGCAGGCGCGGCTCGTCGCGGACTTCCACCGCGGCGTAGAAGCAGTCGCAATCCACGTGGATGATTTTGCGGCTCATGGCGCTTCCGGGGGCAGGAATGGGCGGACCGCGACGCGCGGGCGGCCCTGGATGTGATACATTTCGTCGCGGTGCCGGTGGCGGGTTGCACGGGCATCCTCGACGGCGGGGCCGCCGTCGCACCTGTTCCGGGGAGCCGGCCGCGCATGACGGCTTTTCATACACCGATTGTAGCATCGCATTCATGATCACGGGATCACGTCAAGCCAAAGTACTGATCGTCGGCGCCGGCCCCACCGGCCTGGCCCTGGGCGTCAATTTGCTGCGCGGCGGTATTCCCTGCCGCATCATTGACCGCCTGCCGCAACGCCGGCCCTGGTCCAGGGCGCTGGGTCTGCACGCCCGCACCCTGGAATTCCTCGATGCCATGGGGGTGCTGCAAACCTTGCGTGGACGCAGCCGTCCAATTCGGGCAGTGAATCTCCATGGCGAGAAGGGGCCTCTGCTGCATCTGGATTTCACCTCCCTGGACACGCCGGAGCCGGCCCTGCTCAGTTGCCCGCAGTCACAGGTGGAAGCGGTGCTGGAGGAACGTTACCGCAGCCTTGGTGGGGAACTGTGGCGCGACGCCGAACTGCTCGACTGCTCACAGGATGGCGCCGGGGTGCGGGCCCGGGTCCGTATTGGAGAACAAGTCACCGAAGTGGGAGCGGAGATCCTGGTGGGGGCGGACGGCGCGCATTCCCGGGTGCGGGAATTGCTCGGTCTGCCCTTCGAAGGCATGGATTACGAGGAGACCTTTCTGCTGGCGGACCTGGATGTGGAACTGGATCTGCCGGAGGATCAGAGCCACGGCTTCCTGCTCCCCGGCGGTGCCCTGATGGCGATTCCGCTGCCGTCCGGCTGGCGTTTGATCACCGTGCTGGAAGAGGATGCGGAACCGGGGCCGGCGGACGCGGAACGGGATTTGGCGCTGTTGAGCGAACGCCTCTCCCAGGTGCTGGAACCGGTGCCTGAACTACCGGAACCGATTTGGTTGACGCGCTTTTCGGTGCACCGCCGGTTGGTCAGCCATTATCGACGCAATCGTATTTTCCTCGCCGGCGACGCCTGCCATATCCAGAGTCCGATGGGCGCCCAGGGTATGAACACCGGGATTGCCGACGCCGTGAATCTGGCCTGGAAACTGGTGCTGTTCCTGCGTGGTTACGGTGGTGGCGCCTTGCTCGACAGCTACCAGCAGGAGCGCCGGCCGGTGGCGGTGGAGATGCTGCGTGAAGTGAATCTGTTGTCCCGGACCTCGACGTTACGGCGGCCATTTCTGCGTGGCGCCCGGGATTCGTTATTGAAGCTGACCGGCCAGCGCGCGCCCGCGGAAAACAAGGTAATGCGTCGGGCCAGCCAACTGGACATCCACTATCGCGCCTCGCCGCTGGTGGATGCCGGTCCGGACGCGGATCTGGGATGGCGGCATCAGGGGCCGCTGCCCGGCGACCGGGTGCCGGATGTTGCCCTGGTGTCGCTGCACGATGGCGGGCCCCGACATTTGCACGGCCTGCTGCGCCAGCCGGTCCATCACCTGTTGTTGCAACTGGGCGAGGCCCCGGATCATCCCACCCGGGTTATCCTGCATGCGCTGCTTTCCAGGGTGCCGGACGAATACCTCAATGAGCTGCGCATCACCCTGATCCTCAATGAGCCGCCGGAAGGGGCCGCGCCGGACATGGCGCCGGGGCGGGCTCATCTGTGGCACGACAAGGATGGTGATTTCGCCGAACACTTCGGTAATGGCAGCCGTTTGTGGCTGATGCGCCCGGACGGCCACCTGGCTTACCGGGCGCCGTTGTCCGACGCGGACTTCCTGCTGGCTTACCTGGAGCGGTTGTTCCGGCGCGGCGGCTGAGCACGCAGCGCCAGCCCCGCCAGTGCGAACAGCCACCCGACTCCGAATGACCCGCCACCCCCCGAACCGCCGCCGCCACTGTCGCTGGCGGCCTTGACGCCGGAATAGGCCACGGTTAGCTCGTGCTGGTTATTATCCCGGGGAAAGTCCCCGCCATTCTGGTCGGCCGCGGCCAGTGTCAGCGTGCCGGTCTGCGGCGTTCCGCTGGTGAGAGTCAGGGTGAAATCGACACTGGCACCGCTGGCCATGGGCCCTATCCAACACAACGTATCGCACTGGACGGTATCGTCACCGCTGGCGGTGGTGCCGGCGGGCAGGGTCAGCTCCACGGTGGCATCGCTGGCGGCGTTCACCGTGGAGAGATTGCTGACCCGCACCGCGATGGTGGCGATGCCCTGGCCATTGCTGTCCAGATCAGCGGATGTCTGCTCGGCGCTCACGGTGAGGTCCGGCCGGTTGGAGAAGACCACCGTGACCGGGGCCTGATTGTTCTTGATCCGGTATTCATCCTCGTCGCTGCTCACCGACAGGGCCAGGGTGGCGTCGGCTTCGGTGACGCCGTTGTGGCTGACTTGCACCTGGCCGCTGCTGTCGCTGCCGGCGGTCAGCGACGACAGGGTGCACTGGTCATCGCCCGCCAATGGGCCGCCGTTGTTGTCACAGTCGCTCCACTGCAAAGAAGCGTCGATGCCGGTATCGGCGTCAGCCCGGATCATCACGTTGCGGGCGCTGTTTTGCAGGCTGCCGTTGATGACCGTGGCAGGGACCGTGGTCTGCCCACCCAGAGAGCCATAGTAGCGTTCGCGCCCACTCTCGATCGTTACGTCCACCAGGGGGGCGTTCTCTTCCACGAAGTCCACCATGTTCAGCACCCGGTTGAACACGGTGGGGCGGCCGGCCTGGCAATTATCGGCGGAGCCGAAGCTGGTCAGACCGACGATATAAGGCGCCGGATCGTCGCCCAGAATCAGCGGGCCGCCGGAGTCGCCCAGACAGGTGTTCTCGGTTTCGTTGTCTTGCGGGTTCAGCTCGGCGGCGCAGATGACGCTGCTTTGAACCGGCGTCAGGAAGCCGTTCCAACTTTGATTGCAGGTGGAAAACGGCACATGGTCCAGAGCCACCTGCTGCAGAGTAGGGGAGACTGTCTGGTTGTTCGGATCGGTAGTGGTCGCGCCCCAGCCGATGGCGGTGAGCGCTTCATCGCGACCAGTGGCATCACGAGCAAGCAGTTCTTCGAAATGGGCGTCGTCCACCAGGCTGGGCAGAGTCGAGACGTCGATGGCCGTGCTCAAGTGAATCAGGGCAATATCGTTGCCGAGGGGATTGGTGGTGTTGTTGTAGTCAGGATGAAGATAATGGGCGCCGGCTGCGCGAGTTGGATTGGTGCCGTTGAGACCGCTGCCGATATGCACGGTGATCGCGCTGGTGTTGATTTGTTGGCCGTTTTCATCGAAGAAACAATGCGCGGCGGTCAGCACCTGATCGGGACTGAGTAAGGAACCGGAACAGTAACCTCTGCTACCTCCACCGAAGTCGATTTCCACCAGCGCCGCCCAGGGCCAGTCGCCGGTAGCGTCCTCGCCGCCGACGATATAGGTCTGGAAATCATCCGCCAGAACAGGTGCGGACAGGGCAAGCATGAAAAGGGTAAGGCGGTGGACCATGACGTTTCCCCTGTTGTCGACATGGGGTTGGCCGGGCCTCCCTTCCCGGGGTTCCTGAGTCTTTTTAATCCAGCGGCGGCGCGTACACCAGCCAGTGAGTGTCATCATCCCGGCTGCGGGGCAGGGCCTGCTGCAAATGATGCAGCACCTGTTCCAAAGCCAGGTTGGAGCTGTTCAGGGTCAGCACGGCGGCGCGCAGATCCGGCACCCGCTGGCGCAGATGTTCGATCACCTGGCTGGCTTCCGCGCCGCCGGTGCAGGGCAACAGCAGAGCCAGCTGATGTTCATCGTTGCGGGCCACCACGTCGCTGCGGCGCAGCCTTTGGATGATGACGTCCGCCAGGCCATTGAGGTCGTCGTGTTGCAGTAACACTACCGTCAGCGGCGAGGACAGGCGATCGTGCAGGGGAATCATCCAACCGGCGGTGCTGACCAGGGCGGCGCGGCTGATGAAACCGGTTTGCGGATCGTTCCAGGCCGCTTCCAGGGCGGACCGGCCCAGCACCTGATTGCGCCAGATCATCAGCCCGAAATAGATCATGCACACGGTCAGCGCGGCGAGCAGGAACAGGCTGGCGGAGGCCGGTTGCGTGGCGCCTTCCGGCAGATAAGCCATGCGGATCGGCAACACGATGGCCAAGACCACTTCGGCGGCCAGCAGCATCACCAGGAAACGCTTCAGACCGTACAGCAGGCCGTTACTGAGCACCGCCAGGAACAGCAGTGCCATGGTCGGCGGTGGTTCTCCGCCGTCCAGCAGCATCACCACGCCGAGCACCACCATGTCCAGGGTCGAGGCGAGAATGACCGCGTAATCGGCACGGCTGATCAGCAGCAGTAACTGCAGCCCCAAATAAGCCCCGGCGATCAGCCAAGGGGTGCTTTCCGGCACCGTGACGAAGAACTGGGGGGTGTGATGGAAGTAAATCACCGCCAGCACGGCGAACAGGGCCCGGGCCAGGTACTGCAGAATGATGGCGCCCTGTTCGGAGGACACGCGGTTGGTCGAGTTCATTGAGGTTCCGTGGATAACCAGATGCGCCTATGTTGCGGTAGCTGGCCCGGGGAATAAAGACTTGCAATGGGCGTAATGTTGTAAAAAGGTATTTTGCGGGGCCTTTCTTGCCACGGACCATTGTTGCCACGGACCATAGTTCTATTGCCTGTTCCCCCGTTCCCGGTAGCATGAAGGATCTCTATTAACGGAGAGACGTATTGATGGAACAGGATCAGCACGCGCCGTTGCGCGAAGATGTTCGTTGGCTGGGGGAATTGCTTGGCCACACGTTGCGTGAGCAGGTGGGAGAGAACCTGTATGAAACGGTGGAGAGGATCCGTCTGGCGGCGGTGGAGACCCGCTCCAACGATGAAATGTCGGTGGCGCGTCTGCGGGCTCTGCTCGATCCCCTGGAGGATGATGCCCTGCTGGAAGTGGCACGGGCGTTCAGCCAGTTCCTGAACCTGGCCAACATCGCCGAGCAACATCATCGCGAGCGTCTGCACCGTCAGCATCAGCGCTATCCCGGCGACCCGGACAGCGATCAGGGTTTGCGCAATGTGCTGGAGCGGTTGTCCGCCAGGCAGGTGTCGGCGCAAACCGTGCGCGACACCCTGACGGACCTGTCAGTGGAACTGGTGCTCACCGCTCATCCCACCGAGGTGACTCGGCGCACGTTGATTCGCAAGTACGACCAGATGGCGGACCTGCTCACCGAATCGGATCGCCCGGATCTCACCGGGGAAGAGCGGCAGCGGCTGGAACAGCGTTTGCGTGAGCTGATTATTTCCGCCTGGAGCACCGACGAAATTCGTCGCGAGAGACCGACGCCGGTGGACGAAGCCAAATGGGGTTTCGCCACCATCGAACAAAGCCTGTGGCGGGCAGTGCCGGACTTCATGCGACAGCTCGATGAGGAATTGCAACGGGCTGGTCTGCCATCACCGCCAGCGGACTGGGTGCCGGTCCGTCTGGCTTCCTGGATGGGCGGCGATCGTGATGGCAATCCCAACGTCACCGCCTTGGTCACCCGCGAGGTATTGTTGCTGGCGCGCTGGATGGCGGCGGACCTGTATTTGCGTGATGTGGAAAATTTGCTGGCGGACCTGTCCATGCATCGGGCCAGCGACGAACTGCTGGCTCGCACCGGGCCCAGCCATGAACCCTACCGCGTAGTGCTGCGTGATGTGCGTGACCGTCTCAAGGTCACACGGCGCCGCATGGAAGCGCTGGTGGAAGAACGGCCGGTGCCGGATGGCGAGGGCTTTCTCAACGGGGCCCAGTTGCGTGACGAATTACGCTTGCTGGACCGTTCCCTGCGCGCCGTCGGGCTTGAGTCCATCGCCAACGGCCAGCTCAAGGACACCCTGCGCCGCCTGAGTTGCTTTGGCATCACGTTATTGTGTCTGGACGTGCGTCAGGAGTCTGGCCGGCACGCCGACACCATCGATGCCATCACCCGCTACCTGGAACTGGGCTCCTATCTGGAATGGGATGAAGCTGAGCGGCAACGTTTTCTGCTGACCGAGCTGGAGAATCGCCGACCATTGGTGGATGAGTTGTTTTACCGGAGCGAGTTGTGTGACCCGCAGGTACGTGAGGTGCTGGACACTTGCAAGGTGATCGCTGAACAAGGACCGGAAGGGTTGGGCGCCTATGTCATCTCCATGGCGCGCGCGCCCTCGGATGTGCTGGCGGTGATGCTGCTGCAGAAGATCGCCGGAGTGACCCGGCCGATGCGCGTGGTGCCGTTATTCGAGACCCTGGACGATCTGGATAACGCCGGGGAGACCATGTCCGCGCTGTTGTCGATTCCGTTTTATCGGGAGCGGGTCAAGGGTGGCCAGGAAGTGATGATTGGCTATTCCGATTCCGCCAAGGACGCCGGTTTCCTCGGTGCCGCCTGGGCCCAGTTCCGCGCTCAGGAAAAACTCACCGCACTGTTCCGCGAGCACGGCATGCCGCTGACATTATTCCATGGCCGTGGCGGTTCCATTTCCCGTGGCGGCTCGCCCACGCGCATGGCGCTGCTGTCCCAGCCGTCCGGTTCGGTGGCCGGGCGCATCCGCGTCACCGAGCAGGGTGAAGTGATTCGCTTCAAATATGGCCGCCCGTCGGTGGCCGCGTTCAATCTGGAGCAGTATGTCGCCGCGACCCTGGAAGCGACGCTGTTGCCGCCTCGCGAGCCGCAGCCACAATGGCGTGAGCAAATGGAGAAGCTCACCCGGGTATCGGTGGAAGGCTACCGTCAGGTGGTGCGCGATGATCCGGCGCTGGTGCGTTATCTGCGCACGGTGACGCCGGAAACCGAGCTCAGTCGTCTGGCCCTGGGCAGCCGCCCGGCGCGGCGTAAAAGCGACGGCGGTATTGAATCCCTGCGCGCTATTCCCTGGGTGTTCGCATGGACACAGATCCGTCTGATGCTGCCGGCCTGGCTGGGCACCGGTGCCGCCCTGGAAGCCGCCCTGGAAGATCAGTCCGACATCGACCGGATACGGGAAATGGCCAGCCACTGGCCGTTTTTCCAGGGCGTGGTGGACATGTTGGAAATGGTGCTGGCGAAAGCGGATTCGCGGGTGGCCGCCTGGTACGAGGAGCGGCTCACCGATGACGCCGACCTGATGCGGCTGGGCGATTCCCTGCGCCAGCGTCTGGCCGGTACCGTGGAGGCCCTGGGCCGTCTGACCGGCCGTGGTGATCTGCTCGATAACAACCCGGTCATGCGTTGGTCGATCCGCGTGCGAGATCCCTACACCGATCCGCTGCACTTGTTGCAGGCGGAACTGATGGCCCGTCTGCGTGACCGCGATTCCGACAAAGTGCTGGAAAGCGCCTTGATGGTGACCATCGCCGGCATCGCCGCCGGCCTGCGCAACACTGGCTGAGTGGTTATGTCCCAGACCGGGCGATGTTCCGCTTTAGCCATGAATGGCGGGTTCCGCCTCCCGCAATGTCTTCCCGAAAAACGACAACACCCGGCGCCAGCTGTCCTCGGCGGCGTCGGGATCATGCCGGGAACGCAGCGGTGAATACCAGCCCAGCCGCTTGAAAGTAAACGTCTGGTGGTCGTTCATATAAGAATGGCCGGCATGATCGTAGGTGCGTATGTCGTGGGGAACATCCAGTCGGGTCAGATGGCCCGCCAGACGGTCGCCATGATTCCCGTAAATCAGATCCTTGCGCCCCCAGCCGCCGACGACCGGGCAGATACCACGGAGTGATTCGGCCTGTTTCGGCACACCGCCATAAAACGGCGCCACCACTTGTATCGGCGCCCGCGCCGCGAACAACAGGGCAAAACGGCCGCCCATGCAAAAACCCATTACACCTACCTTGGTGACCTCGGTGTCGCTTTGCTGCAACAACCATTGGCGGCAGGTTTCCAGTTGTTCGAAGGCGAAGCCCCGTCCCCGTTCATGATCGCGCAGCGTTCTCACCACGCAGGAGGCTTTGCCGCCGGCCCGGTCGTAGAGGTCCGGCGCCAGCACCGGGTAGCCGGCCCGTGACAGCCGCTCGGCGATACGCTGCACATCCGGGGTATAACCGAAAATATCGTGGATCACGATAACGCCCGCCCCCAGACCGTTGTTCTCGGCGGGAACGATCCAGCGTGCCCGCATCGGATGGCCGTCGGGCAAGGACAGGTTTATCGCTTCAGCGTTCATGGCAGGGTCCTATGGTGGATGAACGAGCCGGAATTAACCGTTGCCTGTCCGGCAACGTTGTCGTGGTTTTAAACCACCTTTCCGGACCGGTAAAAGCCGGCGCTTTTGGGTATCGTTAAGCCGGCAATATTGCTCATTGCTTATGGATAACATTCTATGTCTTTGATTCGTATCACCGCCGGTGGCTTTACGTTTGTCGCCGAAACCCAGGCCGATGCGCCGAACACCGTGGCGGCGTTCGAGGCGCTGCTGCCTTACCGTCAGCGCCTCATTCATGTGCGTTGGAGCGGTGAGGGCTGTTGGATTCCGCTCGGTGACTGGAAGTTGGGCGTGACATTCGAGAACCACACCAGCCATCCCTCGGTAGGTGACATTCTGTTCTACCCCGGCGGCTACAGCGAAACCGAGATCATTATGGCCTATGGCAGTTGCTGCTTCTCCAGCCAAATGGGCCAATTGGCCGGAAATCATTTCCTCAGCATTGTCCAGGGCAAGGAGAATTTGCGCGCGCTGGGGGAGAAAGTACTGTGGGAAGGGGCGCAGGATATTGTTTTCGAGAAAGCGTGATGGTCAGAAAAATGCGGTCGTCACTGGCGACAGCGCGGAACCCGGGAGGGCGCGACCGGCGTGCCCTCCGACGGCCCCGGATCAGGAGCCGGGCTGGCCGATCCATTTGTTGACGTCCGGCGGAACCCACTGCTCCAACTCGGCCAGTAACTCTGCCGGCGTATCCGCCACGGTGATGAGATCCAGGTGGGCGGCCGGCATGAACCCTTCGGCCGCGGCATGGCTCAGTAACGCCTGCAATGGCGAATAGAAGCCGCGAATATTCAGCGCGCCACAGGCCTTGCTGGGGCGGTTGACGTGATCGCGCAGCTGGCTCAGCGTTGCCGCTTCCAGCAATTCCTCCAGGGTCCCCAGACCGCCGGGCAGAGCGATGAAGGCGTCGGCCAGTTCCGCCATGCGCGCTTTGCGCTGGCGCATATTGTCCACTACCTCATGGCCTGAGAGCCGGGGATGGAGATGGCCGCGTTCGAATAATCGGCGATTAATGACACCAAGCACCTCGCCGCCGGCGGCGAGGGCGGCGTCTGCCACCACTCCCATCAGCCCTTTGCTGGTGCCGCCGTAAACCAGGGTAATACCCTGCTCCGCCAGCAGTGCGCCGAGGGCCGCCGCCTGTTCCCGGTAGTCATCGTGGGTGCCGAAATTGGAGCCGCAGAATACGGCAATGCGTTGTAATGCCTGAGTGTTCTGGTTCATGTCATGCTCTCGGTTTTGCGATGGGCCCAGCCGGTAACGCGGTGCTCGATGTAAGCGGAAAGCGCGTACAGCAACACGCCCATTACCGCAAGAATGATCAACCCGGCAAACACCAGGGCAACGTCGAAGTTGCCGCTGGCGATCATCATGACGTTACCGATGCCTTTGTTGGCGGCCACCGACTCGGACAGAACGGTGCCGACGAAAGCCAGAGTGATGGCGACTTTCAGGGAAGCGAACAAGTAGGGCAGTGCCCGCGGCAGACTGACATTCCAGAGAACATCTCTTTTGCTGGCGCCGAGTACCTTGAGCACATCCTCGAATTCCGGCTCGGTGCTGGCCAGGCCGGTGGCCACGTTGACCACCACCGGGAAGATACTGATGATCATCGACGTGAGCACCGCCGGGACCGTGCCGGCACCGAACCACACCACGAAAATCGGCACCACGGCTACCTTGGGAATACTGGAGAATCCCACCAGTAACGGATATGCCACATTGTAGGCCAGCCGCGAGGAGCCGACCATGACGCCGAGCAGGACACCGCTGATCACTCCCAGGGCAAAACCCAACAGAGTGGTATAGAGCGTTTGCACCGTATGTGGCCAGAGCAGCGGCATTTTTTCAAACAGGACAAGGAAGATTTGTGTCGGCCGAGGTAGCACCAGATCGGAAACCTGGAACGCCAGGCAGGCCAGTTCCCAGAGCAGAAAAAAACCGATCAGTACCATGGCCGACAGTAGGCGCTGGCGTTGTTGAGTCTTCAGCGGTTTCATCATGCGTTCTCCTGGGTGGGTTCGCCGGCGCGGGCATCGGCGATCTGTTTGCGCAGACTGTGAATCAGACTGACGCACTCCGGCTGATAAGTGGTCTCCTCACTGCGTGGACGAGGAAATGGCACCGGACAATCTTCCAGAATGCGCCCGGGCCGGGATGACATGACACAAACCCGGTTGGCCAGATACGCCGCCTCGCGCAGATCGTGGGTAACCAGCAGGACAGTGGAGCCGGTGTCCATCCACAACTGCTGGAGAATGTCCCAGAGTTCCTCCCGGGTGAATGAATCGAGGGCCCCAAAGGGCTCGTCGAGCAATAATAATTGCGGCTCGTGGATCAGTGCCCGGCATAGCGAGGCCCGCTGTAACATGCCGCCGGACAGCTCCCAGGGCCGTTTGTCACCGAAGCCGGCCAGCCCGACCCGGGCCAGCATGGCATCGGCTTTCTCCGCGAATTCGCCTTTCTTCTTGCGCGCATACTGGCCGCGGTATGGCTCGACGATTTTCAACGGGATCATGATGTTCTCGCGGATCGTAAGCCAGGGCATCATGGTCGGATTCTGAAACGCCAGACCGATGCCGATGCCTTTGCAGTTGGCTTCACGGCCGTTCAGCAGCACGCCACCGGAACTGGCGGTGAGCAATCCCGCCACCAGTTTCAGAATGGTGGATTTGCCACAGCCGCTGGGGCCGACCAGGGCGACAAAGTCGCCGCGGTCGATGCGCAGGCTGGTCTGTGTCAAGGCCAGGGTGCCGCTATCCGGATCGCCGTAGCGAACGGTAACCTGGGACAGTTCGATCAGCGGTGTATCTTGCATGATGCTTCCCCGGCAGTAGCTCTGGCTTCCCGCTCCGCCGCGCCCGGCTCAGTGATGGCACGGGTGGTGGTATCCGGGTGAGCGACCCGCGCAGGCGGCATTCGTTGCACCGGTTTTATCGATTGGCCCCAACCCGCGGTGTGTTCCAGAAGCTCACCGTCACGCACCACGAAACGACCGCGCACCATGGTGTGCAGTGGGCAGCCTTTGACTTGCCGGTCGTGCCAGGGGGAGATCTTGCCGATTGACTGCAAGCGGTACTGGGAGAGATTTTCGCTGCGGCCCATGTCCACCAGGACGATATCGGCATGGGCGCCGGGGGCGATCACTCCTTTGACACCCTGCAAGCCCCAGGCCCGGGCTGGGGCTTCGGCACTCCAGCGCACATAGTCGGTTATCGCCGCGCGGCCGCCATTGATTTCGGTGAGCATCAACGGCATTTGCGTTTCCACGCCGGGAAAGCCGCAGTCGCATTCCCAGATATCGTCGCGGGTTTTCTCCTCCGGCGCATGGGGAGCGTGGTCGGTGGCGATCATGTCGATCACGCCGTCGAGCAAGGCCCGCCATAATGGCTCGTTGTGGCGTGGCTCGCGTACTGGTGGATTGACCCGCAGCAGACCGCCCAGGTCGAGCATGTTGACGGTATTGAGCAACAGATACTGGGGACAGGTTTCGGCGGTAACATCGACGCCGCGCCGTTTCGCTTCACGCAACAGATAAAGGGAATCAGCGGCACTGTGGTGGGCGATGTGGACCCGCGCGCCAGTCCACTCCGCCAGAGTGATGATGCGGCCGATGGCCTCGATTTCAGCAACCGCCGGCCGCGCCGCCAGATGCGCCAGAGGATCGGTACGGCCGGCTTCGCGCAGATGTTTCTGGCGCCGTGCCATGATCGAGGAATTTTCCGCGTGCACGGTGGTGCGGATGCCCAGCGGTGCCAGTGTTTCAAAGCCTTCCAGCAGAGCGCCGTCACTGGGGGCGGGCAGATTGCCGAAGGTATTGCCGACGAACGCCTTGAAACTGGTGGCGCCGCCGTCGAGCAGGTCGATGAGGGTTGCCACTGTGCTGTCGTCGAACAGCGCGTGGATGCCGAAGTCCACGTAGGAACTTTCCGCCGCCTTCAGTTTCATCGCCAGGGCTTCCAACGTGCCGGTGGGCGGGTTGGTGTTAGGCATGTCGAATACCGTGGTGACGCCGCCGCAAGCGGCCGCCGCCGAGCCGGTTTTCCAGGTTTCCTTGTGCGGATAGCCTGGATCGCGGAAGTGGACATGGCTATCGATGGCACCGGGCAAAACATAGAGCCCTTCGGCGGACACCGTTTCCCGCGCGTCGGGCATAACCTCATCATCGCCGACAGCGACGATCAGACCATTATCGATGGCCACGGAGGCTTTCACTATCCGCTGGGACGACACCACGGTGCCGCCGCGAATAACCGTATCTACCGTTTTCATACTCTTCTCCTTATAAGGCGGCCCAGCCGCCATCCACCGGCAGGTCCACACCGGTGATCTGGCGTGACACCTCGCTGGCCAGGAACAGGCAGGCGTGCGCCACGTCTTGGTCGGTGGTGACACGCCGCAGGGCATAATCCTCGGCGTGACGCTGCATCGCCTGTTCCAGCGAAATGCCCTGGGCGGCGGCCATGTTGGCGCAGACTTTGTCACGGAAGCGGGGGCCGTCGACCATGCCCGGCGCCACGCAGTTGACGTTGATGTTGTGCGGGCCGGCTTCGATGGCGAAGCTTTTGGTAATGCCGCGCAGTCCCCATTTCGAGGCGGAATAGGCCATACGCCCGGCGCGGCCGTGCATACCGAAGGTGCCGCCGACGTTGACGATCTTGCCGCCGCCGTTGGCGATCATGCCGGGCAGCACCGCGCGCATGGTGTTGAAGCAGCCGGTCATATTGATCCGGACGATGTCGTCGAATTCTTCCTGGGTGGTCTCCCAGCCGGTCTTGCCGATTGGGCCAGAGCCGCCGGCGACATTGATCAGGGCGTCGATGGGGCCGAGCGTTTTTTCCGCTTCAGCGACCATCGTGTTCACTTGCGCACCGATGCTCAGGTCACAGCGCAGTACCGTGGCGATCACGCCCAGAGCGCGGGCTTCCTCGGCGACCGGTTCAATCGCCGCGATGTCCCGACCGGTAAGCGCCAGATTGGCCCCTTCGGCGGCGAACGCCAGAGTGACGGTCCGGCCCATGCCCTTGGCCGGGCCGGTGATGATGACGTTTTTTCCTTGCAGATTGAGCTTCATGCCGTCCTCATTTCAATTGATGAATACGATCTTCCTCGGCAGGCAGGAAACGGCTGTCGAAGATTTGTTCCACGGTGGGGACGCGTGGCAGGTTTTTCGCTTGCACGTCGATATCGATGCTGCGTTTGAGACGGGCTTGATCCACCGCGCCCAGGCCGATTTTCCCGATTTCCGGGTGGTTCATTTCCCATTGCAGAGTGGCCAGAAGGCGGGCTTTCTCCACTTCCCTGTTCAGCAGTGGTTCCTGCTTCAGCACGTAGCCGACGCCGGCGTCCGGATCGGCGATCACTTCCTTGATTGCTTTGTTCAGCGCCCGCACGAAGCCGTGCACGACTTCCGGTTTTTCGTTGATGATGTCCTGGGAGAAGAACACCGCGTTGGAATACAGATCCAGACCATGGTCGCTGTAGCGGATGAAGCGCAGGTCCTGGTCCGGGTTCATGCCCACCAGTTTGGCGGAGAAGCGGATCGTATTGAGGTAACCAAAGATGCCGTCGGCCCGGTCACGCAGCAGCGTTTGTTCGCGCAGGTTCGGCGCCACGTTGAGAATGTTCACCGAATCGGTGTCCAGGCCGACCTGGCGGGCCAGCGCCGGGAACAGTTTCAGCGCGCCGTCGTTGGCTGGGCCGGCCAGGGTTTTGCCAGACAGGTCGTCCGGCGTTTTGATGTCACTGTCGCTTTTTACCGCGATCACAAAGGGCGGCGTGTTGTAGATCATGTAGACCGCCACCGGGGCGTGCTCCGGATGGGTGGAGGCGGCCTCGATGATGGCGTTGGTGTCGCCGAAGCCGACGTCATAGGCGCCGCTGGCGACCTTGCCGATGGACGCGGCGGAGCCTTCGCCCTGGTCGAGCACCACATCGATACCTTCCTCCTTGAAGTAACCTTTTTCCTTGGCCAGGAAGAACCAGGCCTGGGAGCCTTCGTATTTCCAGTTGAGCACCATCTTCAAACGGGTATCAGCGCCGGCCAGGGCGGCGCTGACCATTAGGCCGGCCATAAGGCCGTAGCGAAGCAGACGGGTAAACGATGTCATGGCAAATCCTTAACGTTGGCGGTTATGGAATGAAAACCGGTGTCACGGTGCGCAGGCGTCGAGCAGATGCGTGGCGCGGCCGACGAAGCCGTGTAACTGGCGAACAAGAAAATAAATGGCGTCGCTGACGTACTGCGGAGAGGGCGTGCCGCACGCGTCTTCGAGCAGCACGCAGTCGTAACCTAGAAAGGCGGCGTCCTGCAGCGTGCTGAACACGCAGCGGTCGGTGTTGATGCCGGCGAACAGCAAGGTGGTGATGCCACGCTGACGCAGCACCGAATCCAGCTCACTGTCCCAGAATCCGCTCAGGCGATGTTTGTGAATCAACAGGTCGCCTTCCCGCGGCGGCAGTTCATCGACGTTGCGCGCGCCCCAATCGCCAGCCACCACGGCGCGGCTGTCCTGGCCGGGTAGGGCGTCGCCGTAACCAATACCGCCGGGCAGGCGCCGTCCCTTGTGCAACTGTGTGGGGCTGAGATTGGCGCAGTCCGGACGAATTCCCCAATTCAGCCACAGCACCGGGTAGCCCAGTGCACGCCAGCCGTCCACCAGCGGGATCAGGGTGGTCAGCGGTGAGCGCATCGGTGAAATATCGACTCCCTGGATACCGAACCAGCCTTGCGGGTGGCAGAAATCGTTCTGCATGTCGACCACCACCAACTGGGTACGGTTGAGGTCCAATTCGATGCATTCCGGCTGCGCTTGCATCGTAATGGGGCGGGCCGGCAGGGGAGATCGGATCAGGCTGACGCCTTGTTCGGTGTCATGCCATTGTTGGCTAAGGGGGCGCATCTTGGTGATCGGGGGCTGGGTCATGTCCGGCATCGCTCTTCACGTTGTATTCAACGCCAGTAACCAAGCACGCCACGTGCCATCCGCTGTTCTCTTTTACTGCTTTTTTGGCGTTTAACTGTTGCGATTTTGGCAACGGTATATGGCACTAAACCTGCTTGCGTGATCGACCATCACAACAGACGGGCAGAGCTATGAATCACCTTCGGTTTCTTCGTTACGTGGATGAGGTGGCACGGGCGGGGTCGGTGCGGCAGGCCGCGGAGCGCTTGCATGTGGCCCCCTCGGCGGTGATTCGCCGGATTCAGGACCTGGAGGACGAATTGGGGGCGCCGATCTTCGAACGGCTGCCGCGGGGAATGCGCCTCACCGCCGCCGGGGAGCTGTTCGTTGCCTATATCCGTGATCGCACGGCGGAGCTGGAGCGCGTGCGGTCCAATATCGAGGATCTGTCCGGACTGCGGCGTGGCCTGGTGCGGCTGGTGTGCAGCCAGGCGCTGGCGCCGGTGTTTCTGCCCCATGCGGTGCAGGCGTTTCGTGAAGCGCACCCGGCGGTGGAATTCGAAGTGAACGTCGCCGATCATCTACACGCGCTGGACGTACTGCGTGACTTTGACAGCGACCTGGCGCTGGTCTTCAACCTGCAGCCGGAGCCGGATCTGCAGGTGCTTGGTTCCTACGAGCAGAAGCTGGTGGCGTGGATGCACCATACCCATCCGTTGGTGGAGAAGCCGTCACTACGGCTCCGGGATTGTGTTGGCTGGCCATTGGCTCTGGCGGGAAGGGGCACCGCCGGGCGAGAAATGCTGGACCGCTTTCTGGCCCGCAGTTCGGTGCGTTTCGCGCCGGCCGTGCAAAGTAATTCCTTTGAGTTTCTGCGCGGCTTTCTGCATCGCGAACAAGCAGTTTCATTCCAGATTTCGGTGGGCGCACTCACCGACGGCGGTGAGCTGGTGGCTCGGGAAATTGAAGATCATGGCTTCCCCCGCGGCAAACTGCTGCTGGCGCAGCTGCGCGGCCGCCGCTTGCCGGTGGCCGCGTACAGTTTCGCTGAACATCTGAAACGGCACCTGGCCGAGCCGGCGGCACTGTTGGCCTGACCATCTCAGCCACAGCAATGCCCTTGATGGTAATAGAAGGCTTCCAGCTCGCGGCTGAATGTGGCGAGAGTCCGGCGCCATGCCTGTATTTCGGCACTGTCGCGGTCAATGGCATGCCGCGCGCGTCGATGCAATTCGCCGGTGAGCGCGGTTTCGTCCACGGTTAGCAACCGGCCTTGGTCGACGATCAGCCGCCCCGAGGCCACCACCTTGTTGATATGGCGGCCATTGGCCCGCGCCAGTATTAGCGGCCAGGGGTCGTGGTCGGGCCAGAGTCCGTCGTCGTTGAGAGCGTCCCAGTCCAGCATGATCAGGTCCGCCGGAGCGCCGTCGTCGATCACGCCGCCGCTATCCAGTTTGCCGGTGACCGCACGCCGGCCGTTGACGGCAGCGAATCGCCAAAGGGTGGCGGCGTCCAGCGCCGGCCGGAATTCACGCCCCCGATGCAGGGCCCAGGTCAGACGTAATTCGCGCCAAGCGTCGTCGTCTTCATCCAGTGCCAGACCGTCCAGCCCCATGGCCACCCGGCAGCCCTGACGCTGCATTTCCTCAAACGGCGCGATACCGGAGCCCAACAGCAGATTTGAGCTGGTGTTGACGGCGATGGTGACCCCCCGTTCCGCCAGCAGGGCCAGTTCGTCCGGCCGGCACCAGGTGCAGTGCGCCAGGGTCAGCTGGGGAGTGAGCAGTCCCAGTTGGTCCAGATGGTGGACGATGCCGCCGGGGAAGGCGTGATCGGCCCATTGTCTTTGCCGCCTGGTTTCCAGCAAGTGCATGTGCACTGGTCTTTGTTGATCGGAGGACGCCTGCGCCACGCCTTCCAGCAAAGCGTTGGAGCACCACTGCACGCCGGTAGGACCATACTGCACCGTCATTGGGTAGTCGGCGCAGGCGGCAGCCACTTCCTCGACCAGTGCCAATTGCTCGGCCACGGGCAGCGCCGGGCTGGCGAGTTGGCGACGGATAGCGTCGCGAATCGCGGGGGACAGCCGCTCCAGCACGGTGTGGTCCGGAGCATAGGCGAGAGACTGACGATCCCTTAGTGCCACGGCGAAGCCGATATGCACGCCAACATCGCGGGCGGCACGGCCCACCTCCCGAGCCTCTTCCAGGTAAGGCAGGCCGCCTTGCACGCGGGTGTAATGGACCAGGACGTTGACCACACCGTGGCGTGCGGACCGGGCAAGGGAAGTGGCCGCGCACAGATAAGGCGGCATTGGCGGCATCCAGCCAAGAAATGGCAACCAGCTTTCCAGGGGTTCGCCGAAGGCGCCAAGGCTGGCGTTGCGAAAGCCGCGGGCATGGTCATGGGCATTGGCCAGTGCCGGCAGTACCAGTCCCCGAGGGGGAACGGGGTCATCGGCGGCCAGATTCCGCCACGAGGTCAAGTTGGTGCAGTTCCATTGCAAGCGGGCGCCCCGCTGGGCCGGGCGCTGTCCCGGTGCTGGCAGCAGCCATTCGCAATGCCAAGGAGCGGGCGTGTTCATTGTGCGGCCTGACGTTGCGCCCTGGGGGGCAGGAATTCATCGGTAAAAACGCGACTGGCGCTGGGTCTGGCGGGTAGCTCGAATACGTCGGCAACCTGCTCGATAGATCGGGCCAGACGCTCGGGGTCCGTTTGGCCCAGACCATTGTCACTGACCTCCGGCGTCAGCATCACGGTTTTCAGGGTGTAAAGAAGGCGCTGTTTTTCCAGGGTCTTGTTGATCAGTGGCTCCCGTTTGGCCAAGGCCTCGATGGCCGCGTCCGGATCGGCGATGGCATCGCGAATACCGTGGTTGATTGCCCTTACCAGCCCGCGCACGGTCTGCGGATGCTGCTCAATCAGTTCGGGTGAGACCATTACACCGTTACCGTACAGGGCCACGCCGTGGTCGGCGTAATGAAACCAGCGCACGTCCTGCTCCGGGTCCTTGCCCTGAGCCAGCAGGTTTACATAGCTGGTCACCGAGAATACCGCGGAGGCATCCACTTCGCCGCGGAGCAACATCTGTTCCTGGAGGTTGGGAGCCATGTTGACCCACTCGACGCTGTCGGCGTCCAGGTTATTGAGACGGGCCAGGGTGTCGAACATGCGCATTGCCGCGCCGCCGGCCGGTGATCCCAGGCGGGCACCTTGCAGGTCCTCGAGCCTGTGAATGGGGCCGTCAGCCAGCGTCATTATGGCGAAGGGCGCCCGGTTATAAACCATGTAGACCATCACCGGTGTGCGTTCCGGGCGCCGGGCCGCGTTCTGGATAATCGCGTTAACGTCACCGAAACCGGCCTGATAGGTTCCCGCCATGATCTTGGTGACGGTGGCGGCGGAGCCATCGCCCTGATCGATGTTCAGTTCGATGTTTTCCCGATCAAAGTAGCCTCGGTCCTCGGCCAGGTAGTACCACGAGTGCACGCCCTGAAGTTTCCAGTCGAGAACGAAGGAAATGGGCAGACGGCCGTCCGCCATGGAGGGCAGAGCACAAAAAAGGGTGGATATGGCAAGCAGCGCTCTGGCGGTGGTTAAGAACATGTTGGTTTCCCCGCTTGATACCGAAAGAGAGCGCCGCGCGCGGCGCCGGTCTGGCCATGAAACACGGATTGTGGCGACCGGATAATTTCTTTTTTGGCGACGGCGCGTTGCCGTGGCGGCACCTGTTGATGGCCGGAGAGCGGGTAATTGGTGCGGAGGTTCTGTCGCGGAACTGTCACAAGGCTGTCACGGCGTCGACATGGCCGGCTTCCAGACTGCCGGAAAAAGAGCCATGGAGCCCGTTATGCTTGCGCAAGCCGCTGGAAAATTGAAAGCCCTTAAGCCGCAATGGCGGGTGGTTTTCCGCCAGCCTGCCCGTGAGCGGGAAGAGGCGAATACCAACAACAGCCGTTTCAGCGCCTACTTTACCCGGTCTCGACGCGAGATCCTGAAAGTGCAGCGCATGCGCTACCGGATTTTCTCCGAGGAGTATGGCGCCAGCTTCCATGCTCCGTTCGGCCTGGACCGGGATCGCTTCGACCGCCATTGTCTGCATTTGGTGGTGCGCGATAACCAGACCGGGGAACTGGTGGGTTATACCCGGGTGCTGCCTGGTGATCGGGTGGCGCGCACCGGCGGCTTTTACTCCACGGGTGAGTTTCACATGCCCCTGGTGCGGCATCTGGATGGCCAGGTGGCGGAGATTGGCCGCACCTGCATCGACCCGCGCCATCGCGGCGGCGCCGTGATCACCGTGCTGTGGGCACGGCTGGCCCGTTACATGATCGAGCAGAACACCCGTTACCTGATCGGCTGTGCCAGTATCGCTCTGGGCGAGGGTTATAACGTGGCCGCCATAGACCAGCATATTCGCGAGAATCACAGAGCACCGGCGCAATACCGGGTGTCACCGCGGTACCGTCTGGAAAGTCTGCCCGGCGATCCGCTGGAGAACGGCAAGCGCATGCCGCCACTGCTCAAGGCCTACCTGCGCATGGGCGCCAAGGTCTGCGGCGAACCGTGCTGGGATCCGGATTTCAACTGTCTGGATTACTTCATTCTGCTGGCGGTGGACGATCTGCCCAGCCGCTACGTCCAGCATTTCCTGCAACCGGCACAGGCGGTGTAATGGAACGGATGGAGACGTCCGCCGCCGCCGACCGCCATGGCACCGGTTTGGCGGCGGCATGGCGCCGCGCCTGGCGTTTGCCTCTGGTGATCCTGCATATTCTGGCGGGGGTGCTGGAGGCGTTGTGGCTGCGTGCCCGCTATCCGCAGTCTCATCCGGCCATGGTGATGGCCAAGCAGCGTTGGTATTTGCGGCTGCTGTCCCTGTTGGGCGTGCGGCTGCGGGTGACCGGCGCCCCGGCCGGTGGCGCCATGCTGTTGATCAGCAACCACGTTTCCTGGCTGGACATTCCCGTGATCGGTGCGCTGCGGCCGTGCGATATGTTGTCCAAGGCGGAAGTGGCCGAGTGGCCGGTGATCGGCTGGCTGGCCCGCAATGTGGGGACCTTGTTCATCCGTCGCGGCAGCGGAGAAGTCAGCCGCAAGGTCGAGGAAATCCGCGAGCGCCTGGTGGGCGGCCGTTCGGTGTTGGTCTTCCCCGAGGGCACTACCACGGATGGCCGGGCTGTGCGGCGGTTTTTCCCGCAGTTGCTGGCCGCCGCTGATCAGGCGCCGGTGCAGCCGGTGGCGCTGCGTTACCGGGACCATAACGGCGACTTTGATCCGACTCTGGCGTTCGTCGGTAACGACGAGTTCCACCATCATCTGTGGCGGCTGCTGGGCCGTCCACGGGTCATCGTCGATCTGACCTTCGGCACACCCTTGCCGGCGGACGACAACCCCAAGCGCCTGAGCGAACGCGCCCGGGAGTGGATTTCCGGGCAGTTGTAATCCTCGCGGAAACCTGGATGCCGTTGTGGGAGCTTGCCTGCAAGCGAATCTCGGCGTCCGGAAGCCCATTCGCTTGCAGGCAAGCTCCCACAGCGGCCCTGTAGAAAGGCTGTGGGAGACCAGCTTGCTGGCGAATTCTGGCCCTTCCGGCGCTGGGACATTCGCTTGCAAGCAAGCTTCCCACAGCGGCTTCGTAGCAGAAACTGTGGGAGCCAGCTTGCTGGCGAATTCAGGCCCTCTGGCATTGACACATTCGCTTGCAGGGCACCATAGAATCTCCCACAGGCTTCGTGGTCAGGTCGGTGGAAAGCTGCCTGGGCAGCAGCGAATACAGTGCGAATTTATCTCTCCAAGTCAGCGTGCCAGCTAACTATGGGACCGCACTTGCCCTCTGGGCTAGAATAGCCGGCGACCATTCAGTGAGGATTGTTTTGTGACCCGCGCCAGCGACCTGAAGAAATCCGATGTGATCGAGCATAACGGCGGCCTCTACGTGATTCGCCAGATCGAAGTGCAATCCCCTTCCGCCCGCGGTGCCGCCACCCTCTACCGGGTTCGGGCCACGGCTGTCGGCGGCGGCTCCAAGTTCGAGGAGCGGTTCAAGGGGGACGACGACGTGCCCACCGTGGATCTGCAGCGCCGCCCGGTGCGTTTCTCCTATGTGGACGGCGCCGAGCATATCTTCATGGACGAGGAGGATTTCACCCAATACCCGCTGCGATCCGAGGACATCGAGGACGAGCTGGCGTTCGTTACCGAGGACACCGGCGGGTTGCTGGCCTTGCGGGTCGGTGATTCGGTGATCGGCCTGGAGCTGCCGCAGGCGGTGGAGCTGACCATTCAGGAAACGGCGCCGGCGATGAAAGCCGCCTCCGCCAGTGCCCGCACCAAACCCGCCACCCTGGAAACCGGTCTGGTGATTCAGGTGCCGGAGTACATTCAGGAAGGGGAGCGGGTGAAGGTCAATACCCTGGAACGGAAGTTCATGTCCCGCGCATGAGGCGTAAACGGATCTGGCTGTTGGCTGCTGTCATTGTGGTGGCGGTGCTCTCCGGCTGCCAACTGGGCTATTACGGCCAGGCAATAAAAGGGCATTGGTCTCTGATGTCGAAACGGCAGCCGCTGTCCGATGCTCTGGCCGATCCGGCCACACCGCAACGGGTGCGGGATAATCTGCGGCTGGCGGAGGAGGTGCTGGACTTCGCCGCCGACCGCATGGGATTGCCCGCGCGCGGTGTCTATCGCCAATACGTGGCCCTGGAAAGCCGGGCGGTAGTATGGAACCTGATGGCCGCGCCGGCGTTCTCCTTGACGCCGGAAACCTGGTGTTACCCGTTTGCCGGCTGTGTCAGCTATCGCGGTTATTTTGATCGGGAGGCCGCCTTGCGCGCGGCGCGTGATCTCGACGAGCAGGGTTTCGACACCTACGTGGGCGGCGCCGCCGCGTACTCCACTCTGGGTTGGTTCAACGACCCGCTCACCACACCGATGATGAATCGTTCCCGCGCCGACATGGTGGACCTGCTGCTGCATGAGCTGGTACACCGACGGTTGTATGTGAAGGGCGATACCCGCTTCAACGAGTCCCTGGCCACCATGGTGGCCCGTGAAGGCACTACCCGGTTCCTTGCCGGCCATGATCTGGCCGTGGACCTGGAGCGCTGGCGTGATGTGGACCGTGCCCGTGCCGCCTTCCTGGCCATGGTGGCCGACACCCGCGCGGCCCTGACCCGGTTGTACGCCACTGATGTGCCGGCGCGGACCATGACCGAACGCAAGGACCGGCTGATTGGCCAGTTGCGTCAGCGCTATCAGTCCGAGCGCCGCCAATTGTCCGCCCTGGACGCCTATCAGGGCTTCTTCCAGGGCCCGCTCAATAATGCCCAGCTCAACGGGGTGGGGGATTATTACGGTTTGGTGCCCGCTTTCCAGGCCCTTCTGTTAGGCTGTGGCGGGCACTGGCACTGCTTCTGGGAGCAGGTGGAGCGGCTCGCCGATGACCCGCGGGCCCGGCGGCGCTGGCAGCAGGAGATTCCATGATTGAACTGGTTCGCGTGAACAACGCCGCGCTCGCCGCGCGGTTGGTGCATATGCTGGGGCAACGCGGTATCCGCGCGGAGCTGCGGCAGGAACAGGATGGCCAGGTGCTGTCCGTGGCGGCGGACCGCTTTGAGGAGGCCCGCGAGCTGTGCCAGGCATTCCTGGCCAGCCCGGATGACCGGCGCTGGCAGGAAGACGCCTGGCACAGCAACGCGCCCGCCGACGTGCCGCGGCAGGCGCTGTTCAGCGGTGGCTGGTTTCGCAGCCTGGGGCTGGTGACCAAGAGCGGGCTGGTGCTCTGTGTTCTGGTGTATCTGTCACCCTTTTTACTGGGAGACCGGCTTTACGCGGCGCTGATGTTTCCGCCTTCCCTGGACGGACTGGCCGTGCAGCCGTGGCGGGTGGTCACCCCGATGCTGCTGCACATGTCGCTTCTGCATATCCTGTTCAATCTGTTGTGGTGGTGCGATCTGGGCCGGGTGATTGAACGGTTCCAGTCCAGTTTTCAACTGCTGTGGATCACCCTGGCCACCGCCGCCATCAGCAACCTTGCTCAGTTTTACGACACCGGCCCCAATTTCGGTGGTCTGTCCGGTGTGGTGTATGGCCTGCTCGGGTATCTGTGGCTGTACGGCAAGGTCAATCCGGGGGCCGGTTACCAACTGCGCAGGGAAGTGGTGGTGTTGATGCTGGTGTGGCTGGTGATCTGTTATGTGGGGCTCTCCGGCATCGTCGCCAACTCAGCGCATCTGGCCGGATTGCTCAGCGGCATGGCGATTGGCACCGCGGTGGGGCTCTGGCGCCGTCAGCGGCCGGCGTGAGGCAGAGCGTTATGGCCGGTTTCCAACGGTCGTTTGAGTTTGGTCGGTGGCCGCTGCTATAAAGAGTCCCGGAATAGGAGGCAACAACAGCGTGAAACAATGGCGAGCAGTCTGTTCGGTGGCTCTGGTGCTGATTCTGCAGGGCTGCGCGGTGAATCGGATCGGCGACAATCTGGCCAAGGGCATCGAGGACAACAACGATCTGGTGCTGGTGGGTGAGGGACTGCCCAGCTATCTGCTGATGGTGGATGGCCTGATCCTGACCTGGCCGGAGCGCACCAGTCTGTTGCGTGCCGGCGCCGATTTGTATGGCGCCTATGCCGGTTTGTTCGTGGAGGATCCCGAGCGCGCCGCGACACTCAACGAGAAGGCCCTGGATTACGCCATGCGCGCCGCTTGCAGCCACCAGAGCGATTACTGCGAGTTGCGCGAGATGCCGGTGCCGGAATTCGAGGCGTTGCTGGCGGAGGCCGGCGACGATGATCTGCCCTTGCTGTTTACTCTGGGCAGCGCCTGGGCCGGCTACATCCAGACCCATTCCGATGATTGGAACGCGGTGGCCGAACTGGCCCGGGTGCGTGCGCTGATGGAGCGGGTGGTGGCATTGGATGAAGGCTACCAGAACGGTCAGGCGCACATGTACCTGGGAGTGCTCAACAGTCTGCTGCCGGCTTCCCTGGGCGGTCAGCCGGAGCAGGCCAAGGCGCATTTCGAGCAGGCGGTGGCGTTGTCCCAAGGGCGCAACCTGCTGGCGCGGGTGCTGTATGCCGAGCACTATGCCCGTCTGGTGTTTGATCGTGAGCTGCATGATGCCCAGCTTCAAAAAGTGCTGGAAGCGGATCCGGAGCAGCCCGGACTGACCTTGCAGAACGTCTACGCACAGCAACAGGCACAACGTCTGCTGGACAGCGCCGACGCGTATTTCTGAGCGGCATTTTTGAGCCGTATATGTGAGCGATGGAGCGCCCGGCCCCATCGAAGCTGGAGAGGATGATGTTGCGATTCGTGGTGGCCGTCATGGCCCTGTTTCCGGTGCTGGCCCTGGCCACCACCTTCAAGATTTCCACCCTGTATCCGGATGGCACCAGTGTGGTTCGGGCGCTGAAAAAAGCCGGCGCCACCATCGAGGAGCGCACCGAGGGGCGAGTGGCCCTGAAGATTTATCCCGGCGGTGTGATGGGGGACGACAGGGCGGTACAGCGCAAGATTCGTATCGGTCAGTTGCACGGCCAGATGGCCCAGGGTGGCGCCTTTGCCGACGCCTATCCGGATGGCCAGATTCTCAATGTGCCGCTCACGTTCAATGATTACGGCGAAGTGGACGCGGTTCGCGAAGAGCTGGATCCGGTCATCCTCAAGGGGCTGGAAGATAACGGCTGGATCAGTTTCGGACTGGTGGACGGCGGCTTTGCCTACATCATGTCGACACAGCCGGTGGTCAGTCTGGCGGATCTGCAGGCGCGCAAATTGTGGTTGCCGGCCAGTGATTCGGCCTCCGCCAAGGCGGCCAAGACGCTGGGATTGTCTCCGATCGTGCTGAATATCGGTTCGGTGTTGACCTCGTTGCAGACCGGCGCCATCGACAGCTTCGCCGCGCCCCCAGTGGCGGCGCTCACTCTGCAATGGTACGCGCGGGTGAAGTACATCACCGACCTGCCGCTGCTCTACACCTACGGCCTGCTGGCCATCGACAAGCGCTATTTCGATCGTCTTTCCGAGGGGGATCAGAAGATCATGCGCGAAGTCCTGGGCAACACCTTCACTCAATTGGATCAGGAAGGCCGCGAGCAGAACCGCGAAGCGTTCAAGGCGGTGCAACAGCAAGGGCTGGAAACGGTCACCCCCAGCGACGAACAGCGCACCGAGTGGAAATCCGCCGCTGATAAAGCCACCCAGTCGCTGGTCAGCGACGGCGAGCTGAGCAGCGGCATGCTGGACCGGCTGCATCGGCTGCTCGACGACTACCGGGCCCGTTGATGCGGCGCCTGCTGTCCTGGTTGCACCGCCTGGAAGATGGTCTGATCGTGGCCATCCTGCTGGGCATGGTGCTGTTGGCGGTGGTGCAAATCGGGCTGCGCAACCTGGCCGGTGTCAGTCTGATCTGGGTGGAGCCGCTGCTGCGTAACGCGGTGCTGTGGATCGGTCTGCTCGGTGCCATGATCGCCTCCCGCCGGGACGAGCACATCCGCATCGATCTGCTGGGACAGTGGTTGCCCAAATCCTTCCAACCCTGGATCACCGGCACGGTGGATCTGTTCACCGCCGCCATCTGTACCCTGGTGGCCTGGTACAGCATTGGTTTCGTGATCGAGGAGTACCAGTACGGTGAGATCGCCTTCGCCGGCATCCCGAGCTGGGTGCCGCAGGTGATCATTCCGTTCGGCTTCAGCGTCATGGCGTTGCGTTACCTGGTGCTGTTCGTGCTCGGGTTGGGCGGTCGCCGGCCCTGCATGCGGGAGCCGCTGGGATGATTATCGCCGCCATTGTTCTGTTGATCGTGCTGGCGCTGATGGGGGCGCCGTTGTTCGCCATTCTGCTGGCCGCGGCCGCCATCGGCTTCTTCACCCAGGAGACGCCGCTGTCGGTGCTCCACATCGATATTTACCAGCTGTCCGATTCGGTGGTGCTGATGGCGCTGCCGCTGTTCACTTTCGCCGGTTTTCTGCTCAGCGAATCGCGTACCGCCGATCGCCTGGTCCGTCTCAGCCAGGCCGCGTTCGGTTGGATGCCCGGTGGCATGGCCTTCGTGGCGCTGGTGGCCTGCGCCTTTTTCACTGCCCTTACCGGTGGCTCCGGTGTCACCATCGTGGCGCTGGGCGCGCTGTTGCTGCCGGCGCTGGTCAAGGCCGGTTATCCGCAGCGTTTCAGCCTCGGGCTGGTGACCTCGTCCGGCAGCCTGGGGTTGCTGCTGGTGCCGTCGGTGCCGCTGCTGATCTACGGCATCATCGCGCAGCAGTTATCGCAGCAACTGACCATGCCACCGGTGGAAATCGTCGATCTGTACCTGGCCGGGGTGGGACCGGCGTTGCTGATGGTGGTGTTGCTGTACGGCTACTGCGTGTATGTCAATCGCAGCGATCCGTTGCCGCGGCAACCGTTCAACGCGCGGGAGCTGGGGCAGGCGTTGTGGGATGCGCGCTGGGAATTGCCGCTGCCGCTGGTGGTGCTCGGCGGTATTTTCTCCGGCTTCCTGGTGGTGAGCGAGGCGGCGGCGGTCACCGCGCTTTATGTGCTGCTGGCGGAAGTGGTGCTGTACCGGGAGATTCCGTTGCGCCGTCTGCCGGGGCTGACCCGCGAAGCCATGGTCATGGTGGGGGGAATCCTGCTGATTCTGGCGGTGGCCCAGGCCTTTGCCGATTACCTGGTGTATGCCGGCGTGCCGGAGCATTTGTTCACCTTCATCCAGACTCACGTACAGAGCAAGCTGGCGTTTTTGATTCTGCTCAACATCCTGCTGCTGTTGCTCGGCGCCTTGCTGGATATTTTTGCCGCTCTGGTGATCATGGTGCCGTTGATTCTGCCGGTGGCGCTACGCTACGGCATCGATCCGGTACATCTGGGCATTATCTTTGTCGCCAATATGCAGATCGGCTACATCACACCGCCGGTGGGGATGAATCTGTTCATCGCCAGCTACCGGTTCCGCAAGTCGATCACCGAACTGTTCCGGGCCACGCTGCCGTTCATGCTGGTGCTGATCATCGCGCTGCTGCTGATTACCTATGTGCCGGAATTGAGTCTCTGGCTGGTTCGATAAGGCGAATTGCACCCCTCTTGTGTGAGAAGGCCATTGCCGTCCCGAAAACGGACTACGGAGCCGCTGTGGGAGCTTGCCCTGCAAGCGAATCTTTTCGCCGAGAGCCCATTCGCTTGCAGCGGCCCGCCGCCCGGACAAGCTCCCACAGGCGATCACCCGTTCTTGTTCTTAACCCACAGTCCGCCGTTTTCCCCTTTCTTCAGCTCGAAGTGGCCGGTCTGGGCATTCAGCAGCTCGCTCAGTTTGCGAAAGCCGTAGAGCCGCGTGTCGAACTCCGGGCGGCGCTGGCTCAGGTTCTGTCCAAGCACCCCCAGGTGGGCCCAGTCGTCTTCTCCCGAGACATCGTCGATGACCCGGGCGATGAACTTCAGAGGCGGCGTGTTGCCGCTGGTTTTGTCCTTGCCGGCTTTGCCGCCCTTGCTGGCGGCGCCATCGTCGTCCGCGCGCAAAATCTCGGTGTAGATGAATTTATCGCAAGCGGCCACCAGCGGTTTGGGGGTCTTTTGTTCACCGAAGCCATACACGGTGAGGCCGGCTTCCCGTAATCGGGCCGCCAGCCGGGTGAAGTCGCTGTCGCTGGAAACCAGGCAGAACCCATCCAGTTCCCGGGTGTAGAGCAGATCCATGGCATCAATGATCAGCGAACTGTCGGTGGCGTTCTTGCCGGTGGTGTAGGCGAACTGCTGCACCGGCTGAATCGAATGATCCAGCAGTACTTTCTTCCAGCCACCAAGGTTGGGCTGGGTCCAGTCACCGTAGATGCGCTTGATGGTGGCGGTGCCGTACTTGGCGATCTCCTCGAACAGACCCTCGACGATGGCCGGTGGCGTGTTGTCCGCGTCGATCAGAACGGCCAGCGTGGGTTGCCGGTTGGACTCGGAAATAGCGATGGTGTCGGCCATGGTGATTCCTTGCTCGGTGGAGTCCCTACCATAACGTGTTCTTCTGGCGTTGAAGACATAAATTCGGAGGTGGCTACGAAGCCGCTGTGGGAGCTTGCCTGCAAGCGAATTCCTGACACACGGGCCAGTTCGCTTGCAGGCAAGCTCCCACAGTAGCTTCGTAGCCCCTTCTGTGCCAGAGGTCGCCGTTTACCCGGGCAGGAAGAGGAAAAAAGGCCGCCAATTAAGGAAGGGGAAGGCGGCCCAAGGGGGGATCAGAGCAAGACGAGAGAAGTGTCAGGCTGAATTGGATGTCACAGTTTCGCGGTCAGGCGGGCTACCTGTTCACCCTGGTAGCGGGCCAGATTGAGTTCCTTGGTGCTGGGCTGGCGGCTGCCATCGGGACCGGCGATGGTGCCGGCTCCGTAAGGAGAGGCGCCATGCACTTCACTGATGTCCATTTGTTCCTGACCGGGATCGGCATAGCCCAGTGGCACGATGATGAAGCCGTGGTGGGCCAGGGTCAGCCAGGTGCTGATGATGGTGGTTTCCTTGCCGCCGGCGGTGCCGGTGGAGGTGAACACACTGGCGACTTTGCCGGCCAGGGCACCCTGGGCCCACAGGCCGCCGGTCTGGTCCCAGAAAGTGCGCATCTGGCCACTCATGTTACCGAAGCGGGTGGGGGTGCCGATGATGATGGCATCGTAGTCCTTGAGTTCCGCCGGGCTGGCCACGGGGTAGGCCTGGTCGGTTTTGCCACCGGCGTTCTGGAACGCCTCCGGATCCATGGTCTCGGCCACTCGTTTGATCTCCACTTCCACGCCGTCGACTTTGGCGGCGCCTTCGGCCACGGCCCGGGCCAGGCTTTCGATATGGCCGTACATGGAGTAGTAAAGAACCAGAACGCGCTTCATCGGACTCTCCTATTGAGGATGGGAGAGCCCAAGATAGCGTTGTGTTACCAGGGGAGGGAGCGGACTGGCTGAAACGGATTGATCAGTTTTTTTGATCTGATTCTGGAGCAGCTTTCAATGACTGGATTTCCTTTTCCAGGGCGTCCAGATAAGCCTGCTGCTGTTCCAACAGCCGTTGTGTGGTGGTCTGCTGGTCGGCCAGGGCCTCCGCCCGCTCACTCAGTTCCTGCCGCTCTCGCAGCAGGGCGTCGCGGGTTTCGTCCCGGGCCGCGTCCGCCGCCGTGGCCGATGAAGCCCACAGCGGCAGGGCGAGTGAAAAAAAAGCTACAAAACGCATGACGGGAATGGCGGTGACCGTGGTGGGGGCAGTGTAGCAGATCCCGCCGATCCCGTGAGCCGGACTACTTGATCATGCCCTTGAAGGCCTGACTCATCTGTTGCTGCAGTTCCTCACAGGCGGATTCTTGCTCGGCCTTGGACATGGTGTCCCAACGCTCATCGGTTTTTTTCTTGCCAGCGTCAAAGGCGGTGTCGAATTCCTCGGCGGTGAGACCCATTTGCGACATCTGCTGTTTCTGCTTAGCTTTCATGTCGGCCAGTTGGTCCTTGGTATAATCGCCGCATACTTCGGCCGCGGAGTGCATGCTGCCGCTGAAAGTGGCCAACTGATGCCCCATCTGGACCATGTTGGGGGCGGCTTCGGGGGACTGCGCATGCAGTGAACCGAAAGCGGTGATGGTGATGGAGGCCGCCAACAGACGGGTCAGAATGGATTTCAGCATGGTTTCCTCTCCTTGAAGTGAAACGGGTCGATGAGTCCTGATCGGGCTTATCGCAGTGAACGATGCAGCGTGACCGCGGCCTCGATGACGCGATCATTGGTGACGTTCCTCAGTTCTTCCACCTTTTGCAAGTACAGTCCGCCGGCGGCGAAGGAAATGTTGACGTGGCCAACCACCACTTGTGGACCGACCATGCCCAACTGGGCGGCGGGATCGAGTTTGCCGCCCATGTCGACGACATAACCGCCAAGCGCTTCGACGCGGGCATCGTCATACACCATGCCAAGGTCGCGCAGGGTTTTCTCGTCGGAGCTGTCCCGCGGGTCCACCGTGATACCGATCGACAAGCTGCCGCCCTTGACCATTTCGAAAGCGTTGTCGCTCTCCACCCGGGGTGTCAGCCAGGTGCAGTTGACGCCGTAGCGGCCGTCTTCCCGATAACGACCCGGCTCGCCTTCGTCGTCGGCGGGCGTCAGGCCGCTGACCAGGTCCCCGAGGAGAGCGGCCATGCCGTCGCAATCGGGAATGCGGTCATAGGCGGGCAGCGTTGCCGCCGCGGTGTTGGCATCGCCGCCGGATTCGTCATCGCCACATCCACTCAAAACGAGTGCGGCAAATAAGAAAAGAAAAGCGGAGTGGAAAGACGGATCCTTGTACCTGTTCATATCCCTGATTCTTTTAAGTTGAGGGTGGTCGGTCACGAACAGGATCATTATCAATGGCCCCGGAGGGGGCCGATACCCCCCAAAGGGGGGGGTATTGGGGAGGGAGAGGATCAGGGTGCCACCGGCTCAATGGTCTCGCTTGCGCCGGGTGCGGAGGCCGGCCTTGTTATTTTGCCCGGAGTATAAGCCAGCCCCGTTGGAACCGGGAGGCTCCATACAGACCCGCTGTGGGAGCTTGCCTGCAAGCGAACTGACTCTCGGGGCCAAAAAGATTCGCTTGCAGGCAAGCTCCCACAGCGGCTTTGTAGCCACCATTTATGCCTCCAAGGCCAGAAGAACTCCCGTGCTTTGCCGGTCACTTCGAAGCGGAACCGTGTTACGCCTTTGCGGAACCCTGCTTCACGGCGTTTCCGCAAAGGCGTAACACGGTTCCGCTGTCCCTGATGGAGGGCAACAAGGTTTCCTTAAAAAAGACATTCAAAGAGCCCCGCTGAACAGAGCGGCGAAGACCAGCGCCAGGGTGGCGAGCCAGAGAATCGCGCCCAGGGCCAGAGGGCGCCATCCGGCGCGGCGCAGCAAATCGAAATGGGTGCTCAAGCCCAGTGCCGCCATCGCCAGCGCCAGCAGAATGTCGTCCAGGCCGGCCAGGGGAGAGGCCAAGGAATCCGGCACCCAGCCCAGGCCGTTGACCACCAGGGCACCGACGAACCAGAACGCGAAAGCGGGGAGAACCGGGCGTGTCTTGATACCACTGTTTCCGATACTGTTACCGGCGCCAGCGCTGGTGGCGCGGCGCGCGCCCATGCCGAGTACCAGCAATACCGGCGCCAGCATCATCACCCGCACCATTTTTACCAGCAGGGCGCTGTCCACCAGCGCCGGCGACATGGCCTGGGCGGCGACGATCACCTGGGCCACCTCCTGGACGCTGGCCCCCACCAGCACGGCGAAATGATTCTGGTCCGGAAACAGCGTTGGTAGATGGTGATACAGCAGTGGTAACAGCAGCATGTTGAGCGTGCCGAACACCACCACCGCCGCCACCGCCATGGCGGTATCCCGGTCGCGGGTCCCCAGTACCGGCTCGGCGGCGAGCACCGCGGCGGCACCGCAGATACCATTGCCGGCACCGATGGAGAGCGCGGCGGCGCGGCTCATGCCCAGCCAGCGCTGCCCCAGCCAGCCGCCGAGTATCAGACTCAAGGCGATTTGTCCCGCGTTCAGGGCGATTACGCCGAGGCCCAGTTCGCCCACCGCGTCCAGGGGAATACGCAGTCCGTACAGGACGATGGCGATTTTCAGAATCGGCCCCTTGAACAGCGCCAGGGCGGATCCGCCGGCCTCGCGCAGTGGTGCCGGCAGCGGTTGCGCCACCACCAGGCCGAGCAGCATGGCCAGAGCCAGCGCGCCCAGCCCCCAGTGTTGAGCCAGCCGGCTGTGGGCCAGGCCGATCCCGGCCAGGGCGCAGGCCAGGACCAGCAGCGCCATGGGCCAGTGCGGGCGGGGCAGAGCGAGAGAGAGCGTGCGCATCGGTGGTTCCTTTGATCCTTTGGCAAGGTCAAGCCACTATGCCGAAGCGCCATAAATAATAATATTTGATAATTATAAACTTATAACTAAAATAAATTTATGAATGAAACGACACTAAAACAATGGCGGTTGTTCCTGGCGGTGGCGGAAACCGGTTCAGTGGCGGCGGCGGCGGAACGGGTGGCGCTGACCCAACCGGCGGTGAGTCAGGGCCTGGCGCAGTTGGAGCAGCGGCTGGACGCACGGCTGTTCGATCGTGTTGGTCGCGGGCTGGTTCTGAATGACCGGGGGCGGGCGTTGATTCCGGAAGCCCGCGCCTTGCTGACACAGCTCTCCCGTTGCGAGAGGCTGTTCCAGTCACCCCCGTTGGAGGTGACGCTGGCCGCCACCCACACTTTGGGCAATTACTATCTGCCGCCATTGTTATCCACATTCAGGCAGCGCCATCCGCGGGCACGGGTCCGGATGGATGTGGTCAATACCCGCCAGGCGGTGGCATTGCTGCTGGAACTGAAAGTGGATCTGGCGCTGGTGGAGGGGCCGGTGTCCCACGCCCTGCTGCGGGTGCGGCATTGGCGTGACGATGTGCTATTGCGGGTGGCGGCCCCATCGGTGGTGGAGGCATTGAAGCCGGATCCCGCCCATTGGCCCTGGGTGATGCGCGAGCCTGGTTCGGGCACACGGACGGTGATTGAACGCAGTCTGGGGACGGACTTTCCGGAACCGCAACGGATACTGGAACTGGGGGCCGGCGAGGCGGTGCGCCAGGCGCTGATGGCCGGGGCCGGTGTCGGTTATGTCAGTGAGGCCAGTGTGAGCGCGGCGCTGGCCGATGGTCGGCTGTGTCCGGTGCCGGGGCCGCATCAGCGTTTGGTGCGGCCGCTGTACTGGGTACGACACGCCCGGCATGAGCCGGGCGCGGGGGAAACGGCCCTGGGGGGAAACGGCCCTGGGGGCCGTGTTGCGGGAAGCGGTGCCGTGATCAGCGCGCTTTGCCCATGCTTTCCTTCATTTCCTGATCGATCCAGATGCGTGAGTAGATGGCGTTGGGTTTGACCGCGCCGATACGCTGCTCACCGTAGTAGTTCTTCACCCACGGCCACCAGGCGGAGTAGCCCATTTCCGTCGGCAGCCACACGTGCGGCACGGCTTCCTCGATGATGAAATCATTCAACTCTTTCAGCATCGCATTGCGTTTCTCGGTGTCCGGTTCCTTGATGGCGGCGTCGATCTTCCGGTCAAACTCCTCGTTGCTGTACCAGGACGCGTTCCAGGTCTGATCGGTGCGGAAGCTCTTGCGCAGTACCTGGATCGGGTTGCCGGAGCCGTTGTTCATCAGATAGCCGCCGGCCTGGGTCTTGCCGCGCATGTTGGAGCGGAAGGCACCGTACTCCATGGTCTTGATGTTCACTTTCACACCGACCTGCTGATAGTAAGCCTGCAGCATGGGCGCCACATCCATGTGGTAGGGGCTGCAGGAGCAGACCTGGAGATCGAAGCTGAAGCCTTTTGGATAACCGGCTTCGGCCAGCAGCTTTTTCGCTTTCTCCGGGTCGTATTCGAACAGTTCCCGGGCTTCGGCGGAGAGCTGGTCCAGCGGAGTGTAGAACTCGGTCCAGCGCTGGGCGAAGGGATAGTTGAGCAATTCCCCTTCACCGTTGAGCAGCGAGGAGAGAATTGCCTTCTGGTCCACCGCGATGTTCAGGGCGCGGCGCACGCGTACATCGTTGAAGGGTTTTTGATCGGTGCGCAGGGCGATGTAAGTGCCATTGGTGGAAAGGTTTTTGCGGAACTGCAGCTCCGGCGCGGTTTTCTTCAATTGATCCACCAACTGCCAGCGGATCGCCTCCATGATATCGATGCGGCCGGAACTGAGCGCCGCCACCGCGCTCGCCTCATCCTTGATGATGTGATAGACCACTTTGTCGTTCAGCGGCAGCGGATATTCCTTGCCGTTGAGGGTCACCGAATCCCAGTAGTCGTCGTTCTTCGCGTACACCTGCTGACGGCCGGTCTCGATCTTTTCGATGCGATAAGGGCCGGTGCCGGCGGCGTTACGCCAGTCCGCCCGTTTGTCCTCGCTGAGATTCTGCCACTCCGGCGGAGAGATGCCGTCGTAGTATCCCCAGGCAATCCGGTACGGCCAGTTGCCGTGGAACTGGTTGAAATAGGCGATCACGGTGTGATCGTCCGGCGCTTCCCAGCGCTCGATGAAATCCCAGAAGGTGGGAATGGCGCGGGGGCTGTTGCCGCGGCTTTGGAACGAGGTGATGACGTCGTTGGCCACCAGTTCCCGCTTTTTCATCACGCCGGGCACTTCCTGCCACTGGACCCCCTTGCGCAGGTGGAAGATCACCCGCATGGGGTCTTCCTTCACCTCCCAGCTTTCCGCCAGGCTGCCTTCCAACTGGTTGTAGGGAATATAAGCCTGCTCGACGAAAGAATTTTCGTTCTTGCCACGTGGGCCGTATTGCAGATCGCCGCGCAGCAGGGATTCCAGTTGCAGATTGTCGTGGTTGCCTTTCCAGGTCCAGTTCTGCAAATCCCAGGTAGTGGCATCCAGAGTGCGGTACATGGTGGAGATATTCACGGTGCCGCCGAGCTGGGGTGTTGCTTCCTCGGCGGCCTGGATAGCACCGGCGGCGCCGAGCGTGGCCAGAACCAGAGTGGTTCGAAGGGTGCGCAGAGTCATGCGATGTTCCTCGCTTGTTCTTGGTATGAAGGTTCGGAGTGATTCATCTCCGCCACCCGGGACGGGTCGTGAAGATGGCAGGCGACGCTGTGGCCGTCTTCCACGTCGATCGGCCGTGGTGCCTCGCGGCGGCACAGATCGGTGGCGTGGGGACAGCGGGGATGGAACGGGCAGCCCGGAGGCGGATCGATGGGGCTGGGGACTTCGCCGTCGACCGAAGGGTTGAAGCGGGCCTGGACCACCGGATCCGGATCGGCGATGGGAATGGCGCCCAGCAGCGCCCGGGTATAAGGATGGCGTGGTGCCTGATACAACCGCTCCCGATCCGCCACTTCCACCACTCGTCCCAGATACATGACCACGATGCGGTGACAAAGGTGACGCACCACCGCCAGGTCGTGGGCAACGAATAAATAGGTCAGGCCGAGATCCCGTTGCAGATCTTCCAGCAGATTGATGACCTGGGCCTGGATTGACACGTCCAGGGCGGACACCGGCTCGTCGCAGATGATCAGTGACGGATCCGCCGCCAGTGCCCGGGCGATACCGATGCGTTGCCGTTGACCGCCGGAGAATTCGTGGGGATAGCGGTCGGCCATTTCCGCTTTCAGGCCGACCCGGTCGAGCAGGTCCATGACCCGTTCCCGGTATTCCGCCCGGGTGCGGGTAAGCCGGTGCACGCGCAGCGGTTCGCCGATGATATCCAGTACGCGCATACGGGGGTTGAGCGCCCCGAACGGGTCTTGATACACCATTTGCATCTTGCGCCGCAGCCGCTTCGTGGTGGCCGCGTCCGGATGGCTGATATCCTCGCCGTCAAAGACAATGCGTCCTTCCGTGAGCGGGGTCATACGCAGTACCGCCAGACCGGTGGTGGACTTGCCGCAGCCGGATTCGCCCACCAGGCCCAGGGTTTCGCCGCGATGCACGGTGAAATCGACACCGTCCACCGCCTTGACCATGGCGGCGGGTTTGCCGAACAGACCCGGGCGCAAAGGAAAGTGTACTTTCAGGCCGCTGACCTGGAGCAAGGGGGCGGTGACGTCGGTATGAGAGTCAGTGTGTGTCATCGAGATTCACCCAGCAGGCTTTCCAATGTTCTTGATCGAGCCGCTCCAGCGGAGGCCGTTCCTGCTTGCAACGGGGCTGGGCGAAGCGACAACGGGGGTGGAACGGGCACCCGGATGGCGGGTCGGACAGATCCGGCGGCGAGCCGGGGATGGGTGTCAGACGATTGCCAATGGCGTCGTCG
This sequence comes from Alloalcanivorax balearicus MACL04, assembly GCF_025532145.1. Lineage (GTDB taxonomy): Bacteria > Pseudomonadota > Gammaproteobacteria > Pseudomonadales > Alcanivoracaceae > Alloalcanivorax > Alloalcanivorax balearicus. Next base: position 86,685 of record NZ_ARXS01000003.1, read on the forward strand.
AGCCGTGGCATGGATTCCATCAGGCCCACTGTGTAGGGGTGTCGCGGCCGATGAAAAATATCGTGGGCGGTGCCGCGCTCGACGATGCGGCCGGCGTACATGACGTTGATGCGGTCGGCGTAGCGGGCCACCACGCCGAGGTCGTGGGTGATCAGCATCATCGACGACTGACTGGCGCGGGTGATATCGCGCAGCAGTTCCAGAATTTGCGCCTGCACCGTGACGTCCAGAGCAGTGGTGGGTTCGTCGGCTATGATCAGCCGGGGCAGGCAGGCCAGCCCCATGGCGATCATGACACGCTGGCGCATGCCACCGGATAGCTCATGGGGGTAGGCGTCGAGGCGTTTTTCCGGATCACCGATACGCACCTGGCGCAGCAGTTCGATGCATCGCTCACGAACCTTGTCCTTGGGCACACTGCCGTGAACGCGCAGTGGTTCCGCCAACTGCCGGCCGATGCGCAGACTCGGATTCAACGAGGTCATCGGCTCCTGGAAGATCATGGAAATGTCGCGGCCACGGAGCTGACGAATGGCGTCGTCGGGCAGATCCAGCAGATCCTGGCCATCAAACAGCACCCGGCCGCCGATGATCTGCCCCGGCGGGCTGGGGATCAAACGCAGCAGCGACATGGCGGTGATGCTTTTGCCGGAGCCGCTTTCGCCAACAATAGCGAGCACCTCTCCGCGGCGCACGTCGAAGCTGACATCGTTGACCGCGTGAACCACGCTGTCGTCCTTCTCGAACACGGTGTGCAGATTTTCCACCCGCAACAATGTGGCGGCGGGCTCGGTGCGCGGCGTGGCCGTGGCCGTCGCCGTCGCCGTTGAAGTCTCTGTGGACATGGTCTCTCCCTTCCTCGGACCAGGGGCCGGTCAGCTGCCGATGGTGCGTTTGACGCGGGCCAGATAACGGCCGCCACCACCGCGCATTCTCGGGTCGAGCAGGTCGCGCAGGGCATCGCCGAACATGTTGATGCCGAACACCGCCACGGTCAGCGCGATGCCGGGCGCGATCGCCAGCCACGGTGCCTGGAACATATAGCTGCGCCCGTCCAGGCTGAGCATGCCGCCCCAGCTCGGCTCCGGCGGCGGGATGCCGAGACCGAGAAAGCTGAGTCCGGATTCGGCCAGAATCACCGCCGCCAGCCGCGTGGTATAAAGCACGATCAGCGGTGCCATGACGTTGGGCAGAATATGTTTGAGCAGAATACGGGTACTGGAGGCGCCCATGGATTGCGCGGCGTGAACATAGACGTTCTGTTTGGCACTGAGCACCGCGCCGCGAATGATGCGCGAGCCGGAAATGCCAAACAGCAACCCCAGAATAAGGATCACCTGCCAGGTGCCCGGGCCGAGGACCGCCACCGCCACGATCAGCAGAATCAGATCGGGAAAACACATCCAGCCATCCACCAGGCGTTGAATGACCATGTCCAGCCGGCCACCGAAATAGCCGCTGAGAATCCCCAGCAGCGCGGAGATGACAATCGACAAGGTGGTGGCGGCGAAGGCCACGATCACCGACAGTTGGGCGCCGTGCACGATGCGCGCGAAGACGTCACGCCCCAACTGGTCGGTGCCCAGCCAGTGTTCCGCTGAAGGCGCCTTCAGCCGTTCAATGGGATTAATGGCGTTGAACCCTTCGGGGGCAATGACGTCGGCGAACAGGCCGGTCAGTAGCAGCACCAGGCAAATCATCGCGCCCAGGGCGCCGAGGGGACGCTCCTTGCACAGGCGCTGCAGGAAACGCAGTGTTTTGGGGCGAGTACGGCGGCGCGGCGGCGTGGCCGGAGCGGCGGCCGCGGGGGTCTGTATGGACAGGCTCATGGCGGTCTCCGTCAGCGGTCGTAACGAACTTTGGGGTCAAGGTAGCCGTAGCACAGATCAACCAGCAGGTTGACCAGCATCACCACCACGCCGGTGACCAGAAAGACGCCGGTGATGACCGGGTAATCGCGGGTGCTCACCGCTTCCAGCAGCAGCTGTCCCAGCCCCGGCAGGCGAAAGATCTGTTCAATAATGACGGTGCCGCCGAACAGGATGGGGACCAGGATGCCGACCAGGGTGATCACCGGAATCATGGCGTTCTTCACCGCGTGCATCAGTACCACCCGGCGCTCGCGCAGCCCCTTGGCCCAGGCGGTGCGGATGTAATCCTGACGCAGCACTTCCAGCATCATGGTGCGGGTCATGCGCATGATCACCGCCGATAGCGAGGTGCCCAGAATCAGAGAGGGCAACAGGAAGGTCTTGAGATTTTCCAGCGGGTTTTCAAAGAACGGCACCAGCTTATTGGGCGGGGACCAGCCCCACCACAAGGCCGGCAGAATCACCACCAGGGTGCCAAGCCAGAAATTGGGCACGGCCAGGGCAAGGATGGAAAAGGTGCGGCCAATATGATCGCCCAGAGTCTCCTGCCGGACCGCGGCGAAGATGCCGATGGGCAGCCCGATCGCCAGCGCGATCAGGAGCGCCAGAATGCCCAATTCCAAAGTGACGTCCAGGCGTGCCGCGATTTCCCCGGTGACCGGGGTATTGCGCCACAGCGATTCCCCCAGATCCCCTTGCAGGGCATCGCCGGCCCAGTGCAGATATTGTTGATAGAGTGGCTTGTCCAGTCCCAGCGCTTGTTCCAACTGGGCCCGGTCTTCCGGTGCGCCGGAAGAGTACACGTTCTCGCTGAGCATCAGGTCGAGAACATCACCGGGAACAAGACGGACCACGGTGAACGCAATGACACTGGCGATGAACAGGGTGGGAATCAGCGCCAGCAGGCGCCGTAATACATAGAAACCCATGTTGACTACCTGTTTCCCGAGCCTGGCCCCGGCGATGTTCCGCTCTTGTCGGGCCGTATTGTTGTGGATAGTTGTTGTGGATGGTTGTTGTCGCAATGCCCCGGCCGGAGGCAACGTCCGTTGGTCCGGCGCAAATAAACGTCAGAACATTAAAACAATGCCTGATCTCTCGAATAATGAACTTCAATTTCACTTTAGCCCGCCCCTTTTTCGGGTGTCAAGGCACACTATGAGTGGGGACAAAGGGAGGGGAGGGTGGCGGGATTGTGCTTCTCTGATTGAGACATAACTTATTGTTATAAAAGGTTATTTCATTTTTAAAACAAAAAAGGTGGTCGAAAGGACAGTGGCAAAAAAGAGTGGTCAGTGGTTCGAAGACTCGAATTTCAGCTTCTCTCGTTCAGGAGGAACTGAGCATTCTTGATCAGAAAGTTAATATAGTCGCATTATTTTGAGGTGTTGTTACCAAAAGAATCAGTCGATAGGGAAGAAGGGTAACAGAGCCGCCGGATTGACGGCCCTGTGTTGCGGGTATCAGGTTTCCACCCGGTGGCTGATCAGGGTGTCGCGGTTGCGACGAGCCCAGTGTTGATAACGGCGTCTGAGGTCTTCTTCGTCGGGTATCGGTTCGCTGACCCAGCGACAGCGCTGCTCCACCGCCCGGCGGAAAGCGCCATAGCCGCCGTAGCGGCGCATGGAAAACCACTTCTTGCGCCCCCGATTGGCGGTGACCGAAAAGTTACCCCCCAGGGGTTTGTCGCGAAAGGTGGCGGTGATGCCCACCAGGCCGAAGGGGTTCCGGGTCTCGGACATGCGATCCAGTTCGTCGGTGCTGCAAAGGATCAGTGGTCGATGCTTACCCATGGCGGCGCGCACCTCCGGCCGCTGGATCTGCCGATCGCGCCAGAGCCTCGCCTGATAGAGCGCCGCTTCGGTGCTGCCATACTTGCTGTCGCGGAAAGTACAGCGTCTCTGCCGTCGTCTTGCCCGCTTATCGATATAGGGAATCGCACACCACCAGAAATCATCTTCGCGGCTGCGATAGACATATAGAAAAGGATGAATTTTCGGGTTGGTTACCGTGGAAATATTCATTCCCTGCCTCCTGCCTCCTTGTGTGCTTTTTTGATCCGTGATGATGAATTTTTGCGGCGTCGCCCGGGGCAGGAGCAACGCCTTGCCGACTCGCCCCAAATGCTGCCGGCGGACTTATCTTTGCTCTGTTGTGCGTCAAACGCAAACTCAACAATATAAAAAATGCATATTATATAAAAAAGGGGACAGGTAAGATGTTTTCCACTCGGAAAAACCGGGAACCGGCCGGCTCTTTATGCCCTGCTTTTGAGGGCGATAAATGCGGAAAAAAAGGCGTGTATCGACGTTTTCCGGGATACCAAAAAAGGGGAACGGAAAAGGCGTGTATGCGAGAGGTAAGGAAGATAAAAAAAGAAAGAAGAGCGCCGACCCTGTTTATGCAGGGCCGGCGCGGGAGGGTTACATCATTTGCCGCAGCACGTAGTGGAGAATGCCGCCATTCTTGTAATAGGTCACCTCGGCGCCGGTATCCAGACGACTAATCGCCTTGATGCTTTGCGCCTTGCCGTTGCTCTTGCGGAATACCACCTCGATTTCCTGACCCGGTTTCAGGTCATTGTTCAGACCGGGGATATCCACTTCCTCGCTGCCATCCAGGTTGAGCGTCTTGCGGTCCACGCCTTCCGGGAATTGCAGAGGCAGCACGCCCATGCCGATCAGATTTGAGCGGTGGATCCGCTCGAAGCTTTCGGCGATCACCGCGCGTACCCCGAGCAGACGGGTGCCTTTCGCCGCCCAGTCGCGGCTGGAGCCGGTGCCATATTCCTTGCCGGCCACCACCACACTGGGGACGCCTTCCTTACGGTAACGCATGGCGGCGCCGTAAATCGGCATTTCCTCACCGCCAGGCATGTGCTTGGTGTAGCCGCCCTCGATGTTCGGGGTCATCTCGTTGCGGATTCGGATGTTGGCGAAAGTGCCGCGCATCATCACCTCATGGTTACCGCGACGGGAACCGTAGGAGTTGAAATTGATCGGCTCCACGCCGTGGCCCTGCAGGTAATGCCCCGCCGGGCTGTCCGCCTTGATCGCCCCGGCCGGGGAGATGTGGTCGGTGGTGATGGAATCCCCGAGCAGGGCCAGCACACGGGCGTTCCTGACCGGTTGCACGTCTTCCACTTCGGGGGTGAGGCCTTCGAAGAAAGGCGGGTTCTGGATGTAAGTGGATTTGCTGTTCCACTCATAGGTCTTGGAATCCGGTATCGGCAGACTCTTCCAGATTTCATCGCCGTCGAACACGCTGGCGTATTCGCGGGTGAACATGTCGTTGTTGACCATCAACATGGCATCCTGGATTTCCTTGCTGCTGGGCCAGATATCCTTCAGATAGACCTCCTTGCCGTCGTTATCGCGGCCCAGCGGGTCCTTGTCCAGATCGATCCGTACGGTACCGGCCAGGGCGTAGGCCACCACCAGCGGCGGCGATGCCAGCCAGTTGGTGCGCACGCTCTGGTGCACCCTGCCTTCGAAGTTGCGGTTACCGGACAGCACCGACGCCACCACCAGATCGCCTTCGGTGATACCGCGGTCGATCTCTTCCGGCAATGGGCCGGAGTTACCGATACAGGTGGTACAGCCGTAGCCCACCAGATCGAATCCCAGCTCGTTCAACGGGTCCTGGAGGCCGGTTTTGCTCAGGTAGTCAGTAACCACCTTGGAGCCCGGTGCCAGCGAGGTTTTTACCCAGGGTTTGCGGATCAGGCCCCTTTCCACCGCCTTTTTCGCCACCAGACCGGCGGCCAGCATGACGCTGGGGTTGGAGGTATTGGTGCACGAGGTGATCGCGGCGATCACCACGGCGCCATGGTCGAGGTGAAAGCGCTCGCCGTTGAGTTCCACTTCCACACCACTGTTGGGCTCGTGGTTGCCCACCGCGGTCTGTCCGCCTTCGCCTTCCAATTTGCTGATCTCGGCGTCATCGAGTTTCAGCTCCTTGGTGAGCAGATCGGCGAAAGTGCGTTTCACTTCCGTCATCGGTACCCGGTCCTGGGGCCGTTTCGGGCCGGCCAGGCTGGGGACCACGTCGTCCAGGTCCAGCTCCAGGGTATCGGTGAAGACCGGATCGGGATCGGCGCTGGAGCGCCACAGACCCTGGGCCTTGCAGTAGGCTTCCACCAGATCCACCACTTCCTGGGGACGGGCGGTGAGCCGCAGATATTCGGTGGTCCGTTCGTCGATGGGGAAGAAGCCGCAGGTGGCGCCGTATTCCGGGGCCATGTTGCCGATGGTGGCGCGATCCGCCAGGCTCAGGTCGGCCAGGCCGTCGCCGAAGAATTCGACGAACTTGCCCACCACGCCACGGCGGCGCAGCATTTCGGTCACGGTCAGCACCAGGTCGGTGGCGGTAACGCCCTCACGCAGCTTGCCGGTGATCTTGAAGCCGATCACTTCCGGGATCAGCATGGCCACCGGCTGGCCGAGCATGGCCGCTTCCGCTTCGATGCCGCCGACACCCCAGCCCAGTACACCCAGGCCGTTGATCATGGTGGTGTGGGAATCGGTGCCCACCAGCGTGTCCGGATAGGCATAGGTATTGCCGTCGTCGCTGTCGCCGGACCAGACGCCGCGGGCCAGGTACTCCAGGTTGACCTGGTGACAGATACCGGTGCCCGGTGGCACCACGCGGAAATTATCGAAGGCCTTTTGGCCCCAACGAAGGAACTGATACCGCTCGCGGTTACGTTCGTACTCAATCTCCACGTTTTCCGAGAACGCCTGGGGATTGCCGAACTTGTCCACCATTACCGAGTGGTCGATGACCAGATCCACCGGCGCCAGCGGGTTGATGCGGTTCGGATCGCCGCCGGCCTTGCTGATGGCGTCGCGCATGGCGGCCAGATCCACCACTCCGGGCACACCGGTGAAGTCCTGCATCAGCACCCGGGCGGGGCGGTAGTTGATTTCGCGATCGGAAGTGCGTTTCTCCGGCCACCGCACCAGAGCTTCGATATCGTCCACGGTGACGGTGTCGCCATCTTCATGGCGCAGCAGGTTTTCCAGTAGAACTTTCAGGGAAAAGGGCAGTTTGCTGAGGTCACCCCATCCTTTGTCGGCCACGGTATTGAGATCGAAGTAATGATAGGTCCGATCGCCGACGTTCAGCGGCTTGGCGCTGTTCAGGGTGTCCTGGCCAATCCTCGTCACTGCGCACCTCCTTTTCATGCAAGTTGTGGGGTTGGGGTCCTTTGATACTACGCCCATATGGCCGGTACATGAACCTGTGGGCGAGAGGGGGTAACTATAGGTAGGATGGGGGGCGGCAATGGCGCTTCATTGGCCGAAAATGGATCCCTGGGGAGCGGGTGAGGCGCTTGGTTCGGCCCCCCACGCCAGGACTTAATGTGGGTGGCTGGACGAAGGACGATACATGCTTGAGTGGATAACCTCTCCAGAGGCGTGGGTGGCCCTTGCCACCCTGACCGCCCTGGAAATCGTGCTGGGTATCGACAATATCATTTTTCTTTCCATTCTGGTTGACCGACTACCGGAGCGGCAGCGTCCCCAGGCGCGTTTGATTGGCTTGTCCCTGGCCATGATCATGCGGCTGCTGCTACTGGCGTCACTGGCCTGGCTGACCAGGCTCACCGCGGATTGGTTCACGGTGCTGGGGCAGGGCATTTCCGGCCGCGATCTGGTGCTGATTCTTGGCGGTTTGTTTTTGCTGGCAAAATCGGTGATGGAAATCCATCACTCCATTGATGACGCCGGCGAACAACATCAGTTCACCAAGTCCAGGGGCAGCGCTTCCTTTTTCAGTATTCTGGTGCAGATCGCGTTGCTGGATGTGGTGTTCTCGCTGGACTCGGTGATTACCGCCGTGGGGATGGCCAATCATCTGGAGGTGATGGTGATCGCGGTGGTGATCGCGGTGGGCTTCATGATGGTCTTCGCCAATGCCATCGGTAATTTCGTTACCGAACATCCAACCTTGAAGATGCTGGCGCTGTCGTTTCTGGTGCTGGTGGGCACGGCGTTGGTGGCGGACGGTCTCGATTTCCATATACCCAAGGGCTATATCTATTTCGCCATGGCGTTCAGCTTCGGTGTGGAAATGCTCAACCTGCGCATGAGCGCCCGCCGACGCAGGGCGAGCAGTGGAGACTAGGTGACGGAAGGTGAAATAGACAAGGCCTCGCTGTTGTGTACATACTCTTTGGTATATATACAGAGTAAATATTACAAAGCCTTGCTTCGGGAGGCATGAATAACGCTTATCACAATAACAACGGAGGCTTTATGCGGAATGCTATATCTATTCTATTCGCTGCATTGATGATGATGGCGGGGCCGTTGCTGGCGGCGCCGGTGAAAATCGCGCTGATTGATCCGCTGACCGGCCCCATGGCCAGCACCGGCCTGCCGGTATTGGAACATCTGCGTTTTGATGCGCAACGGCTTAACGCCAATGGCGGATTCAATGGGGATCCCATCGAAATCATCGGGCTGGATAACAAGATCAATCCCCAGGAAAGTCTGGTGCAGTTGCAGAAAGCCATCGATGAAGGGGCCCGATACATTGTTCAGGGTAACGGTTCAGCGGTGGGGTCGGCTCTGATCGCGGCGGTGGACAAGTATAACCGGCGTAACCCCGGAAAAGAGGTGCTCTATCTGAACCACGGCGCGGTGGAGCCGAGTTTTACCAATGAACGCTGCTCGTTCTGGCACTTTCGTTTCGAAGCCCATTCCGACATGAAGATGAAGGCGCTTACCGACTGGATCGCCAAACGGGATGACATCAAGAAGATCTACCTGATTAACCAGGACTACAGTTTTGGCCATGCGCTGGCGGAAGCGGCGCGCACCATGCTCAAGGAGAAACGTCCGGACATCGAAATTGTCGGTACGGATTTCCACCCGCTGAGCAAGGTGAAGGATTTCACGCCTTATGTCTCCAAGATCAAGGCATCCGGGGCCGACGCCATCATTACCGGCAACTGGGGACAGGACATCACCTTGCTGGTCAAAGCGGCGGCGGAATTCGGTCTGAATGTGCCGTTCCTGACTTATTATGGCGGCAGCCCGGGGGTGGTCAGCCAGTTGGGCGAGCAGGGCGTGGACCGTATTTATGAAATTTATGGCTATTACGGTGATACCGACGACGACGCTATCGGTGAGCGTCAGAAGCAGATGTATGAAGACAAGAAATGGGATTACTTCCTGTTCTATCCGCGTATCACGGTAATGTTGGAAATGCTGCAAAAAGCGGCGGACAAGGCCGGCAGCAATGATCCGGTGGCCGTGGCCCGGGCACTGGAAGGACTGTCACTGGAGACTTCCTATGGCACCGTCACCATGCGTGGCGAGGATCATCAACTGCAAACGCCATTGTTCGTGTCTGTGCTGAAGGACAATATGCCCTATGGTGCCGAGGGCACGGACTTCAATTTCGCCAAACTGGATCGCATCGAACCGGAGGCGGTCACCATGCCGGCCACGGGGTGCCGCATGCGTCGGCCACAATAACAGAAGCGGCGGCGGCCCCGGGTCGCCGCCAACCTATTTCCGAGTTCAGGACTGCTTCCGTGTTCAGGGCTGCAGGTCCCGCAGCCGGCTGAGCAGATCCATCAACGTCTGGTAGTCGTCTTCGCCGAGTCGCTGCTGGATCTTCTGATACTGTCGATTCATACCTTTGCTCATCTGCGCGAATACCTCATGTCCCTGGTCGGTGAGGGTGACGCACAGGCGCCGTTGATCGGTTTCCGGTTTCCAGCGGCGAACGTGGCCGGCTTTTTCCAAGCGCACCAGCACGCCGGTAAGGCTGGGCCGGAGAATACAGGCCAGGGCGGCCAGATCACGGCTTTCCAGGGTAAAGTCAGGGGCTTGTTTAAGAATACGAATGACGCGCCATTGCTGCTCGGTCAAGTTGTGTTTGTTGAGCAAAGGGCGGAAGTACGCCATCACGGCTTCGCGACCCTGCAACAGGGCCAGGGTGAGGGAGGGTGCGGCTTTGGGCATGCGGGATCGGCGTCCTTACAGTTGGAATGGGCATCAACCGATGCCCAGACACATGTATTTTACTTCCAGATAGTCCTCTATTCCGTAACGGGAGCCTTCGCGGCCCTGGCCTGATTCCTTGATGCCGCCAAAGGGTGCCCGCTCGTTGGAAATAATACCTTCATTAACGCCGACCATGCCATATTCCAGAGCTTCACCGACACGCCAGGCGCGTCCCAGATCCCGGGTGTAGACGTAGGCGGCCAGTCCAAACGGCGTATCATTGGCCAGGGCCAACGCTTCCTCTTCGTCATGAAACCGGAACACCGGTGCCAGCGGTCCGAAAGTCTCTTCCTGAAACAGCAACATGTCCGGTGTCGCGTCGGCCAGCACCGTGGGCTGGAAAAAGGCGCCGCCCAGCGCATGGCGTTGTCCGCCGCTGAGGACCCGGGCGCCTTTGCCGATGGCGTCGGCCAGGTGCGTCTCCACTTTACGCAAGGCGCCTTCATTGATGAGAGGGCCCTGTTGCACGCCTTTCTCGAAGGCCGGGCCGACTCGCAGCGCCGCCACCGATGTGCTGAAGCGCTGGCAGAACGCGTCGTAGATGCGGTGGTGGACCAGAAAGCGATTGGTGCATACACAAGTCTGGCCACTGTTGCGAAACTTGGAGGCCAGGGCGCCTTCCACGGCGGCGTCCAGATCGGCGTCGTCAAAAATGATGAACGGTGCGTTGCCGCCCAGCTCCAGGCTGACTTTCTGCATGTGCTGGGCGCTTTGCGCCATCAGTAGCTTGCCCACGGGAGTGGAGCCTGTGAACGACAACTTGCGGACCCGCGCATCACCGGTGAGCACTGTGCCTATGGCGGCGGCATCACGTCCGGTCACCACATTGAATACACCGGCGGGTATGCCGGCCTGTTCCGCCAGTGCGGCCAAGGCCAGCGCTGACAGTGGTGTTTGCGGATCCGGTTTGAGCACCAGGGTACAACCGGCGGCCAGCGCCGGCGCTGCCTTGCGAGTGATCATGGCGTGGGGAAAGTTCCACGGCGTGATCGCCGCCGCCACGCCCACGGGTTGCTTAAGCACCACCAGGCGTCGTCCGGCGCGATCATGGGGAATGATGTCGCCGTACACCCGCTTGGCTTCCTCGGCGAACCATTCAAGGAAGCGGGCGCCATAGTTGATTTCGCCGAGACTTTCCGCCAGTGGCTTGCCCTGCTCCAGACTCAGCAGGTGGGCCAGATCCTGGCGATTCTCCATGACAAGGCGGAACCACTCCTTCAGCAACTCGGCGCGTTCGCCGCTGGTGCGATCACGCCAGGCCGGCAGTGCCCGATGAGCGGCCTCCACCGCCATGCTGGTGGCCTCCGCGGCAAGATCCGCCACTTGTGCCAACTCGGTGCCGGTGGCCGGATCGGTGACTGAGAAGCGTTGCGCGGCGCCGATCCATTCGCCGTCGATATAGGCGTCTTGCCGTAGCAGCGCGCTATTTTCCAGAGCGTGGAATGAAGTAATGGGGTCAGTCATTGAGGTTGATTTCCATGCCGTCGGCGCCCACCACGATGGGGCCGTGGTAAGTTTTGCCCACGGCATCGCGCCAAACCTGATCGGTGACCAGAGGATCGTCGGCGGGAACGAAATGGCTCAGTACCAGTTTCTTCACGCCGGCCTCGCTGGCGATACTACCCACGTTTTCGGCGGTAACATGGTGCGAGATGATGGCCTTGGCCAGGGTGGAGCCGTTGCCGATACGTTTAGCCAGGCGCTCCACCGCTTCCACGTGAACCACCTCGTTGATCAGCACGTCGGCGTCTTTGGCGAACTCCGCCAACGGCGGAAAATAGTTCAGGTCTCCGGAGAGAACAATGGTCTTGCCGCCGGCCTCGAACTTGTAGGCAAAGGCCTGACCGTCCTTGAACGGCGGATGCGGCACGCGCAGGGCGGAGACCTTGAGGTGCTCATCCCGATACACCAAGCCCTCATCGATTTCCTTCACGGTGACCAGTTCGCGCGGATCGGGTTTTCCTTCGTCGTCAATGCGCAGACCGATATCCACCTGGAAAGTCTTCCAGGTGTTATCGGTCATCGACCGGGTGCCGGGAGGGCCGAACACCCTCACCGGTTGCTTGAGACCGCTGGCCCAGCTGTTCATCAGAATCGACGGATAATCCAGTACGTGATCGCTGTGCAGGTGAGTGATAAAAACACCTTTGAGGCGAGCTAGCGGAATACCGGCCTGAACCAGACGCAGACTGGCGCCATAGCCGGCATCGAGCAAGTACAGATTATCGCCGACCATCAGAGCGGTGGATTGGGGCAGACGTTGATCGGAAAGCACGGACGGGCCGCCTTTGGTGCCCAGCAGTAGCAAACGAACCGGTTCCTGCTCCGCCGGTGCGGCGGTGGCGTTGAACGGAAGCAGAGCGGCTGCGAGCAACAGCGTCGCGGCCAGCGGCGAGCACAAACGAAACATGATTTTTCCTCTTGTTTTAATGATGGTGGCGAGAGCGTCAATACACTGAAGATGGGGTAGGGTTGTCGTCATCAGGTTTAAACTGACCGGCCAGGTTTTTCAGAGCCCCCATTAGCAGGCTGGTGTCCACGCCCACCGCCACGAACAGACAACCCAGGTCGAGAAAATGACGGGCTTTATCGGTATCGGCGTAAAGTATGCCGGGGGCTTTGCCCGCGGCCAGGATTCGGCGAATGGCATCCTCGATGGCGCTTTGTACTTCTGAATGGCCGGGGGCGCCGCGATGGCCCAGGGCCGCACTCAGGTCCGCCGGGCCAATGAAGACTCCATCGACGCCATCCACCGCGGCAATGTCGTCCAAGTTGTCCAGGCCGGCCCGGGACTCTATCTGCACCAGCAGACACATCTCGTCGTTGGCCTTGTCCAGGTAGCCGGGCACGCTGTTCCAACGTGACGCCCGGGCCAGAGCACTGCCGACACCGCGTACGCCCTCCGGTGGGTAACGCATGTCACGAACCAACTGACGCGCCTGATCCGCTGTTTCCACCATTGGCACCAGCAGTGTCTGCGCGCCCAGATCCAGGTACTGCTTGATCAGGGCGGTGTCGCCCACTGGCGGGCGTACCACCGGTTGCGAGCGATAAGGGGCGATGGCCTGCAATTGCGACAGCAGACTGCGCAGATCATTGGGCGCGTGCTCACCGTCGAGCAACAGCCAGTCGAAGCCGGCGTTGGCCGCCAGCTCGGCACTGTAGGCGTGGGCCAGGCCCAGCCACAGGCCGATTTGAGGCTCACCGCGAAGCAGAGCCTGCTTGAAGAGGTTTACCGGCATTTCCATGACATTTCTCCAATAGGGCGCGCCTAAACAAAACGGCAGGCGATGGCACCGAGGTCACCGTAATCCACGTGGAAGGTATCTCCGGGACGGACCGCCACCGGGCGAGTGAAGGAGCCACCGAGGATCAACTGGCCGGGTTCCAGGCCGATACCGTAGGGGGCCAGCCGGTTGGCGAGCCAGGCCACGCCCTTGGCCGGGTGGTTGAGGACGGCGGCGGCGACACCGGATTCCTCGATCACGCCGTTGCGATAAAGCACCGCCGATACCCGTCTGAGATCCACGTCCATGGGCCGGATGGCGCGGCCGCCCATGACCACGCCGGCGTTGGCGGCATTGTCGGAAATAGTGTCGAAAACCTTGCGGGTCACGCCGCTTTCCGCATCCACCTGCTGAATGCGGGCGTCGATGATTTCCAACGCCGGAATGACATACTCGGTGGCATCGTAGACATCGAAGAGGGTGCAGTCCGGTCCTTGCAGCGGCTTGCCGAGCATGAAGGCCAGTTCCACTTCCAGGCGCGGCACGATGAAACGGTCGCAGGGAATGTCACTGCCCTCGTTGAACAGCATGTCATCCAGCAAGGCGCCGTAGTCCGGTTCGTCAATGTTGGATGAAACCTGCATGGCGCGGGAGGTGAGGCCGATTTTATGACCGATCAGCTTGCGGCCGTCGGCGATTTTTTTTTTCACCCAGGCGCGTTGGATGGCATAAGCGTCCTCGATGGTGATGTCCGGTTGTTCCAGTGACAGCTGCGGGATCTGGGTACGCCGCTGTTCGGCGTCGTCGAGCCGCCGCGCGGCCTGGCGAATGAAAGCCTCGTCGAGCATCAACTCTCCCCTTTGAGAAAGGCGTGGATGTTGTTGTGTTTGAAGTTCAGATCCGGGTTCAACTCGGTCATCTCGAAGGACACCGCCAGCAGTCGCTTTTCCTGTAACGGGGCGAAGTGGGCCTTGATGACCTCGAACAGTGTTTCCGCCACCCGCCGACGTGTCGCCAGATCGCGGCCGCTGCCGACCTTGAGCGTCATGTGTACGAAAGCATAGTCGTGTTGGCCGTCGGCGATGCGCCAGGTGTCGTGACGAATGGCGCGGCTGCGGATGCCGCCGAGTGGAAACACGCCACTGTTACCGAGAGCCTCGTGGACGTTGGCGAACAGACCGTCGAAATCCACTTCGGGTTCGAGGTTGCCGCTGTATTCAGCAATGAAATGGGGCATGGCTCTTACTCCGTTTGAGTACGTCCGTTTAAGTACGTCCGTGTCAGTGCGCGCGGTTACCAGGGCAGGGGGAACACCGCGTTGATCTGGCCGGTGCCGGAACTGCCGAACGGTTCGGTGAGAATCTCCACCGGCTTGTCGTAGTCGGCGCCGCCGAGCAGCCCCAGCAACATGGCGGTATCGTGCATGCCACCCTCGCCATAGCAGTGTTCGGCGTAGTCCGGCAGCATGGCGCAGAACTCCCTGAAGCGGCCCTGGCGCCACAGTTCCACCACCCGCATATCCACCTGACGATCGAACTCCCGGGTCCACTTGTGCAGGTTGTTCTCCGCTTCACGATCGTCGGAAAAACGGTGGGAAAGCGATCCCGAAGCCAGTACCAGAACTTTGCGATCGCTGGCCTCGATGGCGCGGCGTACGGCGGCGCCGAAGGTGAAGCTGTCCTCCAATCGGTGCCAGGCGTTCCAGGCGGCGATGGAAATGACACTGAGATGCTGTTCCTCGGGTACGTCCATGTGCATGTAGCGCATGGGCACCAGGGTGCCGTACTCCAGTTCCAGACTGGGAATGTTGTGAGCCAGGGTGCGCACGCCGGCGGCGTTGGCTGCGGCGGCGATGTTTTCTCCCAGCGCGGGGTTGCCGCGATAGCGGTAGCGCATGTCCTTGATGAAGTGTGGCAGCTCGTTGCTGGTGTAAATGCCCTCGAACCGTTCTCCGCAATTGATATGGAAGCCGCTGTTGACCAGCCAGTGCACGTCGAACACCACGGCGGTGTCGGCGCCGAGCTCACGGGCACGGCGGCCGATCTCCTTGTGGCCATCAATGGCCGCCTGCCGGCAGCCCTGATGTTTGCCCGGCAACTCTGACAGGTACATGGAGGGCACGTGGGTGATTTTCGCGGCGAGAACGACTTCGCCCATGATTGTTCTCCTTATCGGTGAGGCCTGGGCCTCGGCTCACACGCCCCAGCGGGGAATGTGGTGGCTGCCCATGGAAAGGCAGACGTTCTTGACTTCGGTGAAGGCCTCGAAACTGTATTCACCACCTTCGCGGCCGGTACCGGACTGTTTGACGCCGCCAAACGGCTGACGCAGATCGCGCACGTTCTGGCTGTTGATGAACACCATGCCGGCCTCGATGCCGCGCGCCACCCGGTGCGCCTTGCCCACGTCATTGGTCCAGACATAGGAGGCCAGGCCGTATTCCACGTCGTTGGCCAGTTCCAGCGCTTCGCGTTCGTCCTTGAATTTACCCAGACACACCACCGGACCAAAGATTTCTTCCTGGCAGATGCGCATGCGGTTGTTCACGTCGGCGAACACGGTGGGTTGAATGAACTGGCCGTTGGCGACCCGCTCCGGCAGCCCGGCCGGACGCTCCAGGCCGCCGGCCACTAATTTGGCGCCTTCCTCGATACCCAGACGAATATAGCCGGTGACCTTCTCGTAATGCTGACGAGTGATCATCGAGCCCACCTGGGTTTCTGCATCGGTGGGGTCGCCCACTTTCAGGCGTTTGGCGCGCTCGGCGAAGGTTTTCACGAACTCGTCGTAAACACTTTCCTGAATGAAGATACGGCTGCCGGCGGTGCAGCGCTCGCCGTTCAGGGAGAAAATGGTGAACAGCGCCGCGTCCAGGGCCCGATCCAGGTCCGCGTCCTCGAATACCAGCACTGGCGACTTGCCGCCCAGCTCCATGGAGTATTTCTTCATGCCGCCGTTCTGCATGATCTTGCGGCCGGTGGCGGTGCCGCCGGTGAACGACACCGCGCGCACGTCCGGGTGGCGCACCAGGGCGTCACCGGCGGTGGCACCGTAACCCTGGATCACGTTGAACACGCCGTCGGGCAGACCCGCTTCCTTGGCCAGCCGTCCCAGTTCGTTGGCGGTGAGCGGCGACAGTTCCGACATCTTGAGTACGGCGGTGTTGCCCAGCGCCAGGCAGGGCGCGGTTTTCCAGGTGGCGGTCATGAACGGTACATTCCAGGGCGACACCAGCGCGCACACCCCGACCGGCTGGTACAGGGTGTAATTGAGCATCTGGTCGTCCACCGGGTAACTGTGCCCGTTCATGCGGGTGCACACCTCGGCGAAAAAGTTGAAGTTATGCGACGCGCGCGGGATCAGCACGTTTTTGGTCTGGTGGATCGGCAGCCCGGTATCCAGGGTTTCCAACTCCGCCAGTTTCGGTACGTTCTCATCGATCAGTTCACCGAGCCGGCGCATCAGCCGCGCCCGCTCCTTGGCCGGGGTGGCGGCCCAGCCGGGAAAGGCGGCTTTGGCGGCGGCCACCGCCTGTTGCACTTCCCGGTCGCCGGCGCTGGCCACCTGGCCGATCACTTCGCCGGTGGCCGGGTTGATATTATCGAAGGTCTCGTCGCTGGCCACCTGCTGGCCGTTAATCCAATGCTTGATCACGGGTTACTCCTGATTCTTCCGGAAAAAGTCGCTCTCGCTGACCATGTGGTTGCGCAGCCTGCCGATCCCTTCTATCTCCACGTCCACCACATCACCGGGCTGGACGTCGGCCATGCCCTTGGGGGTGCCGGTGGCGATCATGTCGCCGGGAGACAGGGTCATGAAGCCGGACAGATACTCGATCAGGAAAGCGACATCGAAAATCATGTCGGCGGTGGTACCTTCCTGGCGCAGCTCACCGTTGATGTAGGTGCGCAGGCGCAGGTCATTGGGGTCGGGCACATCGTCACGGTCGACGATCCACGGACCCACCGGGGTGGTGCTGTCGCGATTTTTCACCCGCAAATTGGGGCGGTAGTAGTTTTCCAGGTAATCGCGAATGGCGTAGTCGTTACACAGGGTGTAGCCGGCCACAAAGTCGAGGGCGTCGGCGCGCGGCACATTACGCGCGGTCTTGCCGATTACCGCCACCAGCTCGCACTCGTAGTGCATGTACTCGACGTTGTCCGGGCGCCAGCTGCGGCCGTTATGACCAGTGTAGGCATTGGCGGCCTTAACGAACACCAGTGGTTCCTTGGGCGCTGCCTTGAAGGACAGTTCAGCGGCGTGGTCGGCGTAGTTGAGTCCCAGGGCGAACATGGTGCCGGTGGCGGGCGGCAGCCAGGTGACCTGTTCCGGGTCCAGTATCGTACCGTCCGCGAGCAGCGGATGGCCGTCGTCATTCACGGCCACCGCCAGCGTGTCGCCGTGGTATTGAATGCGTGCACTTTTCATTGTTTCGCCTCCCCGCCGTGGTCGGTGACGATAAGGTTGCGGAGGGTGCCGATGCTCTCGATGGTGGTGTCCACCTGATCCCCTTCGCTGACATCCACCCGGCCTGGCGGTGTTCCAGTGATCAGCACGTCGCCTGCGTTCAAGGTCATGAATTCGCTCAACTCGGCGATCAGGCGGGGAATGGGCCAAATCAGATCGGCGGTACTGCCGCGCTGCTTTTCGACCCCGTTAACCGTCAGGGTCAGCGTGAGGTCATGGGGGTTGGCGATATCGTCGCGGTCTACCCACCAGGGGCCCAATGCGCAGAAACCGTCCCGGCACTTGGCTTTGATCGCCGGCCGGTAGTAGCTGTCTTCCGGCAGACTGAACTCGTTGACCACGGTGTAGCCGCGAACATAATCGAGGGCGTCCTGCTCACTGACACGACTGGCGCGGCGACCGATAACCACGCCCAGGGCGGGACCCGGTTGCAATCGCTCCCCCTGAGGCCGTGCCACGGTGCCCTGGTGCGCATTGCGCGTGTTCGGGGTCTTGATGAACAACACCGGTTTCTCCGGCGGCTTTTGATAGGGCGGCTGATGAAACTCCGGCAGCCGGGCCTCCAGCAGACCCCGATAGTTCAATGCCACGCCGAACAGGGTGCCGCCGCTGGCCGGGAGCCAGCGCAGCCCGGTGGCGTCAAGAATCTCGCCGTCGTCGCCGATGGGGAGGTCGTCCGGACCGACCGTGACCGTCCGGACGCGCCCTTGATATTCCACTTTAGCGTGCCGCATGAAGGCTCCTTGTTTTGTTAATAGGTTAATATTTACATTAATATATTAATGAAATCAAGAGGACGTTGCCGGATCCGCTAAAGCGGTGAATGATGCCGGTATCAGGCGGCGGGCAGGACTATGACAACAACCGACCCCATACCCAACATCAACATCGGTCAGGTGTACGACAAGCGCTACGCCGACGCCGAAGTGCACTACGACGCGCTCGGCCGCATGGCGGACTTCTTCGGACGCAATATGCCGGCGCACCGCCATGTGCGCTTCTTCCAGGTGCATTACGTCAAGTCCGGCATGGTGCGGGTGTACCTGGATGAGCATCAGTACCATCAGCGGGCGCCTCTGTTCTTCCTCACGCCTCCCACGGTGACCCACGCCTTCGTCACTGATGCGGACGCCGACGGTCACGTGCTCACCGTGCAGCAGCAATTGGTGTGGTCGCTGCTGGAGGAAAGCGGTGATCTGGGCGATGTTAGCGACATCGCTCCGCTGTGCGTGGCGGCTTCCCAACTGCCGGCGCCACAGGCACCGGCGATGGCGGGGCTCGACCGTCTGTTTGATCAACTGCGCGGGGAAATTCATGGGCCGAGGCCAGGGCAGCCGCAGGCGGTGCGGGCGCTGGCGCAGTTGATCTTCATTGATCTGTTCCGGCTGGCACGCAACCGCGTGACGCCGCAGCCGGTACGTCATGAGGACCTCTCCCTGTTTCAGCGTTTTCAGATGCTGATCGAGGATCATTACCCGCATCACTGGACCCTGACCCGCTATGCCGACGAACTGGGTGTTACCGAGAACCGGCTCAACGAGATTTGCCGGCGCACCGCCGGCAAATCCAGCAAGCGGTTGGTGTTCGACCGATTGATGCAGGAAGCCCGCCGGTTGCTGATCTTCACCACCGCGTCGATCAACGAGATCGGCTACCAGCTGGGCTTTAATGACCCCGCTTATTTCTCACGCTTTTTCACCCGCGAAGCGGGCATGACACCGGGGCGCTACCGCGCCGACAAGCGGGCGCCCTGAGTCCGGGGTGTCATCGGCGTTGCCGCAGCATGGCTCCATCGAAGAAGGCGGCCAGTTCATCGGTGGCGTGCAGAGCGGTCACCAGTGAAACGTACTGATCCGGCCGTACCACCACCACCGCGCCTTTGGGATCGATACCCCGGGCCTCGAAGATGTCGTGCTCCGGGTCGACGGCGTAAACCTTTTCGTAGTCCGTCAATTGGAACGGGCCGACCTTTGGCATGAACAACGCCGGAATCATTGGGCCGAACTCCACCTCGCCATGGGGCCGTCGATAGATCACCTTGATATCGAAGAGACTGTCGAGATCGGTTTCTTCCGGAGTGTATTTCACCACCGGGGAACGGGGGCTGTTGAGCATCCAGTCGGCCCAGTTGGTCAACGGGGAGTGCCCGGTGGGAGCCGATTGATCGGCGAAGACATAGATCCGCCAGCGGCCATCGGCGGTGGCATGGTGCCCCAGGTGAACGTCATTGCCATCACACACCCGCATGGCGGGGGCGGATTTGAACCGCTTGCCGACCGGGAAGCCGGTGGCCAGAGGTTGGTGTGCCTTGCCGCCGGTGATCATCGACGGTTGATATTCGGTCATGAAGCCCGCCGGGAATTCGGCGGTCTTGACATAGAACTCCTTCAGCTCTTGCGGGTTGCTGAATTGCTCGGCCGGTTTGGCCATCAGGCTCGACCATTCGCGATCAAAATCAATCAGGTTCTGAGCCACCACCTGACGCTCGCTGGAATAGGTTGCCAGCAGCGATTCCGGGGCGATGCCGGAGAGCACGTGGCCCAGTTTCCAGGCGATGTTCCAACCATCCTGCATGGACACATTCATGCCCTGGCCGGCCTTGGCGCTGTGGGTATGGCAGGCATCGCCGGTGATGAAAACGCGTGGCGCGCGGGTGCCGGTAGCCTCGGGGGGCACGTCATCGAACTTGTCGGTTACCCGGTGGCCCACTTCGTAGACGGTGTACCAGGCGCAATCCTTAACTTCCAGGGTGTAGGGGTGGAGGATTTGGTTGGCCTTGGCGATGGTGGTTTCCAGCGTGGTTTGGCGTATGCGGCGGTTGTCATCCCCGGCCACTTCGCCAAGATCGACGTACATGCGAAACAGGTGACCGCCCTCGCGGGGAATGTGCAGAATACTGCCACCGGAGGCGGACTGGATCGCGCACTTGGTGCGGATGTCCGGAAAATCGGTGGTGGCGAGAACATCCATGACGCCCCAGGCGTGATTGGCGACCTTGCCGATGTGCTTGCGGCCGATGGCTTCGCGCACGCGGCTATGAGCCCCATCGCAACCGATCACGTACCTGGCTTTCACGGTACGTTCCAGACCTTCCTGATCGCCGCAGACATGGCGCAACGTCACCGTCACCGGATAGTCCTCGCCATGATCGATGCGTAAATCCTGGAATTCCAGCCCATAGTCCGGAGTCAGGCGGGCGGGGGCGTTGCGGGCGAACTCGGCGAAATAATCCAGCACCCGAGCCTGGTTGACGATGAGATGGGGAAACTCGCTGATTTCGCCGCTGGCGTCATCGGGAGCCACCGAGGAGCGAACAATGTGGGAGGGGTTGTCCGGATCCGGTGTCCAGAACGCCATCTCGGTGATCCGGTAGGCCTCGGCGGTGATCCGTTCGGCGAAGCCGAACGCCTGGAAGGTTTCCACACTGCGCGCCTGGATGCCATCGGCCTGGCCCAGCCGCAGGCGCCCGGGGCGGCGTTCGATGATACGGGTGGTGATGTTAGGAAACTTCGCCAACTGGGCGGCGGCGATCATGCCCGCCGGTCCGCTGCCGACAATCAGCACGTCGACCTGGTCCGGCAAGGTGTCGGGGCGGTCGACCCCGGTGCCGGACGCCTCCTCGATTCTCGGGTCGTCGGATACATAGCCGTGATGGTGGAACTGCACTGTTACTTCTCCTGTTTCCGGGCCGGCCAGAGGTGCGTGAACAGAGGTGCGTGAACATCGAACCGGCCCGCCGCGATTGTTGTTATCGGCGTATAACGTTCCGCATCTTGGCCGAGCCACGAAAGCGAACCCAGGTGATTTCCGCAGGAAAAATTGCACTTTTCGTGGGGGAAAGACAGATACGGAAGATGACGGAAGATAGGTAGGAGCGGTTTTTCCCAATCCTTCGTTGACCTGACCAGGGCAAGGTGTTAGAAATTCATTAATACATTAATGGAATCCGGGCCGGCCAGTGAAAGGAATCGATGGCAAGGATGGATTTCGATGAATAACAATCAGGGTATCAACCCGAGAGGTGTGTATGAATTCCAAAAAAATCATGGCCCTTCTGGCGATCGTATGGCTGTCCTTGAGCGCCCAGACCCAGGCGGCGGAGCAGGAAAAGGAAAAAGTCACTTTACGTATCATGCATTTCCTGCCGGCGGTGGCGAATGCCCAGAAAAACGTACTGGAGCCCTGGTGCGCCGATCTGGCGGAGCAGTCCGGTGACCGCATCGAATGTCAGATTTATCCGTCCATGCAATTGGGCGGTACTCCCGCGCAGCTGGCCGACATGGCGCGCAATGGCGTGGTGGATATTGTCTGGACCGGTCTCGGTTACGCCGCTGGCCGTTTTCCGCGTAGCGAGGCGCTGGAGCTGCCGTTCGTGATGCCTCCCGGCGGCGTTGATGGCAGTGAAGTGGCGTGGGAATTTTATCAACGCTATGCCAAGGATGATTTCCGTGATTACCACGTGCTGGCCATTCAGAGTGACGGCGGTGGTACTTTGCACACCGCGCGCCGCAAAGTGGCCTCCCTGGACGACATGAAAGGGCTGCGGGTACGGGCGTCCACCCGGCTGGCTTCGGAGATGCTCACTTCTCTGGGCGCGACCCCGGTGAGCATGCCGCCGGCACAAATCGCCGACACGCTGGCCAAGGGCGTCATCGACGGAGCCCTGGCGGTGTGGGAAGTGGTGCCGCCGACCAAACTGGATGAAACCACCCATTACCACATGAGGACCGCGCCGGATCAGGCCACGCCGACGGTGACCACACTGGCGGTGCTGATGAACAAAAAGCGGTATCAGGATCTGCCCGACGATCTGCGCGTGATCGTCGACCGGCTTAGCGGAGAGGCCCTGTCCCGCCGTTTCGGGGAAGCCTGGGATGTGACCATCGATCAGGTGGTGGAGCAGCTGTCCGCCGATCCGGACCACGAGATCGTGACGCTGGATGACGCTACCTATCGGTCCATGCGTGAGGCCTCGCAGAGGGTCACCGATGAGTGGGTGGCCTCCGATAAGGGCGGTATCGACCGCCAGGCGCTGTATCAGGGGCTGCGGGATATCGTGCGTGAACACGCTGCCCGCTAACGCCGCCCATTAATGCCGCCTTTCAACTCCGCCCTTCAACTCTGATAAAGGCCGAGGTTTCCCATGGTTGAAACGGTATTGCGCCGTCTCAGCATCGCGGTCGCCGTGATTGGCGGCGCTGTGGTGTTGTCGGTGATCGCCATGTCGCTGGTCTCTCTGCTGGGGCGCAAGTTGTGGTCCGCGCCGATTCCCGGTGACATCGAAATTCTGGAAATGGCCATCGCCGTGGCGGTGGCCTCGTTCATGCCGCTGTGCGAGCTGCGCGATAACCACATCCGCGTGGATCTGATCGCCGGGCTGCTACCGGCGGGAGTGAACCGGATGTTGTTGTCGCTCAGTCATCTGCTACTGGCGCTGGTGGCGGCGTTGCTGATCTGGCGCACCGGCCTGCTGACCCTGGACAGCCACGAATACGGATCCACCTCCACCATGCTGGCGGTGCCGCTGTGGATTCCGCAGATGCTGATGCTGCCCGGTCTGGCGCTGCTGTGCGCCTGTGCCTTGTATCAGGCGGCGCGGTCGCTGACCGGCAAACCGCTGCAGGAGCTGTCATGAGCGGTATGGAAATCGGACTCTGGGTGCTCGGCGGCGTACTGCTGATTCTGGCGCTGCGCGTGCACGTGGGCGTGGGCATGCTGCTGGGCGGCGTAGTTTGCTATCTGATCGTCAATCACGGTGACACCACGGCGCTGCTGTTCACCATCAACAATCTGGTTTACGCCCGCTTTTCCAATTACGACCTGGCGGTGATTCCGCTGTTCGTGTTGATGGGGCAGTTCGCCATTCACGGTGGTCTGTCGCGCGCCCTGTTCAAAGCGGCGGCGGCTTTCATCGGTCATTGGCGTGGCGGTCTGGCGATGTCCGCCGCCGGTGCCTGTGCCGGTTTCGGTGCCATCTGCGGCTCGTCCCTGGCCACCGCCGCCACCATGAGCCAGGTGGCGTTGCCGGAGTTGGAGAAACATCACTATCCGCCCAAACTGGCCGCCGGTACGGTGGCGGCGGCCGGCACCCTGGGGATTCTGATTCCGCCGTCGGTGCCGTTGATCATCTATGCCGTGCTCACCGAGGAGTCCATCGCCAAACTGTTCATGGCGGCGGTGATCCCCGGTCTGGTGGCCATGTTCGGTTACCTGGTGGTGATCCGCCTGGTGGCGGTACGTACCATGGCGTCGGTGCCGCGGGTGGACAAGGCCGGTTGGCCTCAGCGGTGGCGGGCGGTGCTGGAGGTGTCCCCGGTGCTGTTGATCTTCATCGTGGTGATCTTCGGTATCTATGGAGGCTGGGCCAATCTCACCGAAGCGGCATCCATTGGCGCCGCCGCCTGTGGCGTGTTCGCGGTAGTACGCGGTGGCTTGCGCTGGAAAGGGTTGTACCAAAGTCTGATCGGCACCGCCGAGGCCACCGCCATGATCTATCTGGTGGTGGTCGGCGCCGATCTGCTCAA
Organism: Alloalcanivorax balearicus MACL04; assembly: GCF_025532145.1. Lineage (GTDB taxonomy): Bacteria > Pseudomonadota > Gammaproteobacteria > Pseudomonadales > Alcanivoracaceae > Alloalcanivorax > Alloalcanivorax balearicus. The sequence continues at coordinate 110,795 of NZ_ARXS01000003.1, forward strand.
CAGCGGTCTGGCGCTCAGTCAGATGCCGGCTGAACTGGCGTCCTGGGTTGCCGACAGTGGGTTGGCGCCCTTCGTGGTACTGTTCTCGATTCTGGCCATCTACCTGCTGCTGGGCTGTGTGATGGACTCCCTGTCCATGATTCTGCTCACCGTGCCGATCTTTTATCCGATCGTGGTCAACCTGGAATTCTTCGATCTCACCTATACCGAAAAGTCGATCTGGTTCGGTATCCTCGCTCTCATGGTGGTGGAGATCGGTCTGATCACGCCGCCCATGGGGATGAACCTGTTCATCGTGCAGAAGTACAGCATCAATACATCTCTGGGCACGGTGAGCCGGGGTATTGTCCCGTTCCTGTACGCGGATGTGATTCGTATCGGCATCCTGGTGATGATCCCTGCCTTGTCGCTGCTTTTGCTTAATCTGCCGGGGAGCGGCTGAATCCGTCCTCCGTTTCCTGCTCCGGGCGCTGCCATTCCGGCGGCGCCCAGAAGTGCTTCAGGCGATGCCTTAGTGGACCGGGCCGCAGAGCGTCACGAAACATGTCGCGGGCCTCGTGCACCGTCAATGTGATCGGATTGAAGCTGTCCACCGGACGGGTAATGCCGTACTCCACTGGCACTTTTTCCTGCTCTTCCACGAAAGTGCCGAACAGCCGGTCATAAAGGATCAGAATGCCACCATAGTTGCGATCGATGTATTCGGGATTGCGGCCATGGTGGGCGCGGTGATGGCTGGGCGTATTGAACACGAACTCGATCGGGCGCGGCAGCTTGCCAATCCATTGGGTATGGATGAAGTACTGATAGGCCAGATTCACCGTGAGCATGAAGAACACCCAAACCGGTTCGAAGCCAAGGAACGCCAGCGGAATATAAAAAATCCAGTTGCCGGCCAGACTGTACAGGGCGCTTTGTCGCATGGCGGTGGAGAAGTTCATGTAGCGGCTGGAATGGTGCGCCACATGGGCCGACCAGAACCAGCGGATGCGGTGGCTGGCACGGTGGAACCAGTAATAAAAGAACTCCAGAAGCACGAACAGCAGCGCTCCGGTGAGCGGGGTCATGGTGACGGTGAACAGCCGGTGCTGGTAGGCCCAGTTGAACAGCAGTGCCACCAGGGTCACGGTGACCAGTGTATCGAACACCATATACAGTGCCCCCAACCCCATACTGGCAGCGGTGTCGCGCAGCAGGAAGCGATCACGACCCCGGAAGCGGATCCACTCCGCCAACAGCACGGCGATGAAAACCGGCACCATGGCCGGTAATACCAGGGTGCGCCAGTCCAGTTGTTGTAGCAGATCGTGCATAACAGGCTCCTTGTATTATGGCCGCCGTCCATGGCGGCCACCCTGCGGGCCGTCACTGAAGCGACGTTAAAAAGCGTTCCCGGCAATTTTCTATCGCTCAGTATGAGAGTCCCGGCGCGGTGGGGCTTGACAGCCTCCGTCTTTTTTTTGACAAATGACGACATGACAGCGCTCTCCGATAATCATGTGGCCGCGGCCTATGTCCGGCTGCTTTACGACTACCTGGAAAACCTGGGCATGGATGCCCGGGGCTTGCTGGGTGTCCCCCCGGTGCTGGCCGAGGATGGGTTGGAGAAAGTGCCGCTGGCGTTCTGGCGGCGCAGCCTTGAGATTGCCAGCCAGCACCTGGATGAACCGGCCCTGGGACTGGCGGTGGCGCGTACCATCACCGCCCGGCATTTCGACGTGCTCGGTTATGTGGTGTCCCACTGCGGCACTCTGGGCGAAGCGCTGGCGCGGTTGGAGCGATATCACCGGCTGGTTTATGACGTGAATCCGGCCCGGGTGGCCACCGTCGGCGACAGTCTGGAAGTGCGTTGGGGAGTGGAACGCGGCCGCCCAGGCGCGCTGGTGGATGAAACCGGCGTGGCGGCGGTAGTGCAGTTCATTCGCAACCTGGTAGGCCGGGATTTGCCGGTGGAGGCGGTGCATTTCGTCAATCCAGAACCAGCGGATCCGGCGCCTTATCAGGCGTTTTTCGGTGCGGAGGTGCGCTTCGATTGCGCGTGGACGGTATTGCGGATACCGCTGACCTATCTGGCGCTGCCGCTGGGCGCGCCGGACCCGGGCCTGGTGGATATCCTGGACCGGCAGGCGCAGTCGTTACTGGAACGTCAGCCGCGCGCGGGGTCGCCCCATGACGCCGATCTGGTGCGTTTGATGCGCGAAGGGCGGCCGACGCTGGAAGCGCTGGCGGAGCACTATCACGTCAGTGCGCGTACCATGCAACGCCGTTTGGCGGAACAGGGGGAGACGTTCCAGGCGGTGTTACAGCGAGTGCGCTACCAGCTGGCCCGGGAATACCTGGCGGATGGCCGCCTGGAACTGACGGAAGTGGCGGCGCTGCTCGGTTACTCCGAGCACAGCGCCTTTACCCGGGCGTTTCGTCAATGGGCCGGGGTCGGCCCCAAGCGCTGGCGCCGCGAATGGGTGGCGACCTCGAACCCTATTTCCTGGGAATGATGACCATGGAACATCAATACTACGAATTCGCCGCCTTGCTGTTCATCTCCACTTTGGTGGGAGTACTGGCGGTGCGCTTGAAACAGCCCTTGCTGGTCGGTTTCATCCTCGTGGGAATTCTGGTGGGGCCGGCCGGGCTCGATCTGATCGGGATGGAGCAGCAGGTTTCGTTGCTGGCGGAAATAGGTGTCACTATTTTGCTGTTCGTGGTCGGGCTGAAGCTGGACATGCACCTGGTGCGCAACCTGGGGCCGGTGGCGCTGGCCACCGGTCTTGGCCAGCTAACCTTCACTATTGTTCTTGGCTATGTGATCGGGTTGATGCTGGGCTTTGACAGCATCAAAGCACTTTACGTAGCGGTGGCGCTGACGTTCTCCAGCACCATTATTATCGTCAAGTTGTTGTCGGATAAAAAAGAGATCGACTCTCTGCACGGTCGTATCGCCATGGGCTTTTTGATTGTCCAGGATATCGCCGTGGTACTGGCGATGATGGTGGTGGGTAGTCTCAGTGTCTCCAAGGGGCTGGATGTGGAGAGCACCGGGCTGCTGTTACTGTCGATTATTGGCAAGTTGCTGACGGCGGCTCTGTTGGTGGTGCTGGCCATGCGCTATTTGCTGCCGTCCTTGATGCATTTGCTGGCGAAGTCGCCGGAGTTGATGCTGCTGTTTTGTATCGCTTGGGGTACCTCGGCGGCGGCATTGGGAGATTATGTGGGCTTCAGCAAGGAAGTGGGAGCGTTTCTGGCAGGATTTTCCCTGGCCTCCACACCCTACCGTGAAGCGGTAAGCGCACGACTAACCAGCGTCCGGGATTTTCTGTTGCTGTTTTTTTTCGTGCACCTCGGATCGCAGTTGCAATTCGCGGCCCTGGGAGAAGAGTTATCCGCGGCCCTGGTGTTCTCGTTGTTCGTATTAATCGGTAACCCACTGGTAGTAATCGTGATCATGGGGGCCATGGGGTATCGCCGGCGTACCGGCTTCCTGGCTGGTTTGACCGTGGCGCAGATCAGTGAATTTTCCATCATCTTCATGGCCATGGGCATTACTCTTGGCCATATCAATGATAACGCCCTCGGCCTGATCACCCTGGTGGGGATTGTCACTATCACTATCTCCACCTATATGATTCTGTACTCCCACAAACTCTATGAGTGGTTATCGCCCTGGTTGACCCACTTTGAGCGCCGCAATCCCTACCGTGAAGCGGAGGAGGCCGGAGCTTCCATCGGGAACACCCAAGTACTGGTGTTTGGTTTGGGGCGCTATGGGGGGCGTCTGGTGCACCGGCTTCGCGATGCGGGTGTCGCCGTGTTGGGTCTCGACTTTGATCCGGAGGTGGTGAGGGAGTACCAGCGGCAAGGACTGAATGTTGCTTACGGCGATATTGAGAGCCACGAATTCATCGAACATCTGCCGCTAGACTCGATACAGTGGGTGATCAGCACCGTACCGGACTTGGGTTTGAATCGTGGCTTGGGGCTGGCGTTGACGGAGCGGGGCTACGGTGGACGTCTGGCGGTGACCGTACATCACGAACGGGACGGCCAGGTTCTGGAGGAAGCTGGCGTTGGGCAGGTGCTGCGCCCATACCAGGATGCGGCGGATTACGCCGCGGAGTTGGTTTGCGCACAGTTGAGCAGCCTTCAAACCGAGGAGTTGGAACGGGACTGAAAGCCCGGTTATGGAGACCTGGGCATGAAGATCAGATCGGTGATACCCACATCATGGCCCAGTTGGCTGTAGGCGGTGGTGAGCTGGCCGCGATGGTGGGTCTGGTGATTGAAAAAATGCGTCAGGCAAAGCCGCAATGGATAGCTGCGGGATTGGCCGGTGGAAGCCGAGACGTAGCTGAGCTCACCGTCCAGACGGTTTTCCTCGAGTCCGGCGATGTAGTCCAGGATGGCCTGATCGGTACTTTCCCGCTCCCGCCATAATTGATCGAAATCCTCATACAGCTCCTGATCCAGTCTATGGACATGAAAAGGGCGGTCAAGGAACCGGCTCAGCCACAGCCGGTCGGTGAGCAGAAGATGGTTGAGCGTGCCGTGGATGGAGTGGAAGAACAGGCCCCGGTCCGCCTTGCGCTGGGTGTCGTCCAGCCTGTCGCAGAGTTGGTAGTGCTGCCGGTTTTGCCACTGGTTGTAGCGGGCCAGTGTCGAGTAGTGCGATAACCACATCACAACCTCCGGGGATTGGGCCGTTCAGGCAGGGATGTTGGCAGGTAATCCGGGGCTTGCCAAATTTCGCGGGCAGAGCGTGCTGGCCGGCTATTCGCGAGTGAACTCGCTTCCCACAGCGGCTTCGTGGCCCCTGTGTGGGAAGCTGGCTTGCCAGTGAATCGGCCCGCGGGGTGACCGCCATGGACGGCGGTCACAAAAAAAGAGACGCCCCGGGAGGCGTCTTCAAGGAGTGCGCGATTGTTATTCAGGGTGCCACTACGGAATCACTCCGCTGCGCCGGATTATGAATCCGCTCGCACCACCCGGCGTTGCTGGTGGCCCGAAGGTGGCCCACCATGGACAGTGGTCATAAAGGGGGGGCTGGCGGGGAACCCGAGTTCCCAAGCTAAGCAAGGCTGTATGAAATCGGGATGACGAAGAGGAGTCGGTTTTGTGGCGAAGATCGCGGTCGGCATGGCGCTGTGGGCGCTGAGCATGCCGGCGCTGGCCGAGGAGTGGGTGCCCCGGGACTGGGTGGCGGAGGGCACTTTCCCGCGTGGTATCGAAGGGCCAGCGGTGGCGCCGGATGGGCGTTTGCTGGTGGTCAACTATCAGCGGCCGGGGACTTTGGGGGTGATAAGCGGACGGTTCCAGGCCGCCCTGTTCCTGACGTTGCCGCGAGGCAGCGTGGCCAGCGGTTTGCGCTTCGGCCCGGATGGCTTCCTCTATGCCGCCGACCATCGCGGCCATAATCTGCTGCGCATTGACCCTCGGGACAAGAGTGTCCGTGTCTGGGTTCATGAGCCGCGCATGCATCAGCCCAACGATCTGACCGTCGCCGCCGATGGTGGTATCTACGCCAGTGACCCGGATTGGAAAAGCGGCACGGGCCGGGTCTGGTATGTGAACCTCGCCGGGCAGGCGAGTATCGTCGCCGGCGATCTGGGCACCACCAACGGCATCACCCTGAGCCCGAATGGCGGACAGCTTTACGTGAACGAAACCGTGCAGCGGCGCATCCGCGTTTTTGACGTGAGCGCTGATGGCAGTCTGGGTAACGGCCGGGTGCTGATCGAATTTCCGGACCACAAACTGGATGGCATGCGCGCGGACGTTGATGGCAATCTGTATGTGGCGCGCTACGGCGCTGGCGAAGTGGCGGTGGTATCGCCGTTGGGAGAAGTGCGGCGTGTTGTGGCATTGAGCGGCAAGCACCCCACCAATCTGGCCTTCGGTGGTGAGGACGGGCGGCGGGTGTTCGTCACCGTGGACAAGAGGGGATTGGTGGAGTCGTTTCGGGTTCCGCGTCCCGGGGCGGATTGGGCGAGGCTGCAATCCTGGCGTTAGACGGCACCGTTCCCGCATGGCGCGGGAACGGTGCCGTTGGCTCAGACCCTGCTGCTCAACTCGCGGATTTCCTGGTTGAGAATGCGGTCGTTCTGGGAGTAGTCCACCGGCAGGTCGATGACGTGAACGCCACCGGCCTCGAAGCAGCTCTCCACCAGGGGAACCAACTGATCGCTGCTTTCCACCCGGTGTCCCTCGGCGCCATAGGCCTTGGCATAGGCGACGAAATCCGGATTGCGGAAATCCAGGCCGAAATCGTGGAAGTCCATCTGGCTCTGTTTCCACTTGATCATGCCGTAGCCGTCGTCGCGCAGAATCAGCACCACCAGATCCAGCCCCATGCGCACCGCGGTTTCCAGCTCCTGGGAATTCATCATGAAGCCGCCGTCGCCGCAGACTGACAGAACCCGGCGGTTGGGATGAACCATCTTCGCCGCCATCGCCGAGGGCAGGCCGGCGCCCATGCTGGCCAGGGCGTTATCCAGCAACACCGTGTTCGGATGGGTGGCCGGGTAGTTGCGGGCGAACCAGATTTTGTACATGCCGTTGTCCAGGGCGATGACCCCGTCGTCCGGCATCACCTTACGCACCTCGTGCACCAGCCGCTGGGGCAGCATCGGGAAGCGGTCGTCACGGGCGCCTTCGTTGATGTGCTTCTGCAGCGCATCGCGCACCCGGTGAAAGTCGGCGAAGCTCCAGTGCTCCTGCGGATCCAGACGCTCCTTGAGCTGCCACAGGCTGTTGGCGATATCGCCGACCACTTCGATTTGCGGGAAGTAGACCGGGTCCACCTGGGCGGAGTTGAAGTTGATGTGGACCACTTCCGGTCCGCCGGGGCGCATGAAGAACGGCGGCTTTTCCACCACGTCATGGCCAATGTTGATGATCAGGTCGGCGGCGCTGATGGCGCGGTGCACGAAGTCGCCATCGGACAGCGCGGTATTGCCGAGGAAGTGAGGCCCGGTTTCGTCCACCACGCCTTTGCCCATCTGCGTGGTGACCACCGGAATGCCCAGCTTATCCATGAACTGGCGCAGCATCTTGCTGGTCAGCTTGCGGTTGCCGCCGGCGCCCACCAGGATCAGCGGTTTGCGCGCGTTCTGGATCGCTTCCACGGCGCGGCAGATGGCTTTGTCCTCGGCGATGGGGCGACGGGTCAGGCTCGGCTCCAATACCGGCATGGTGGAATGTTCGCGGGCGATGTCTTCCGGCAGCTCCAGATGGGTGGCGCCGGGGCGCTCCTCCTGGGACAGACGGAACGCCTCGCGGATGCGGGCGGGAATGGTATCGCCGCTGACCACCTGCTTGGTGAACTTGGTCAGCGGACGCATCATGTCGACCACGTCGATGATCTGGAACTGACCCTGTTTACTGGACTTGATCGGCTTCTGGCCGGTGATCATCACCATTGGCATGGCGCCGAGCTGGGCGTAGGCGGCGGCGGTGACCAGGTTGGTGGCGCCAGGCCCCAGGGTGGACAGACAGACGCCGGCCTTACCGGTGAGGCGGCCATAGGTGGCGGCCATGAAACCGGCGGCCTGCTCGTGGCGGGTAATGACCAGTTTGATTTTCTTGGATCCCCGCAGGGATTCCAACAGATCCAGGTTCTCTTCCCCGGGGATGGCGAACAGGTATTCAACGCCTTCGGCTTCCAGGGCACGGACAAAGAGATCCGACGCTTTCATGAACAGGGGCTCCCTAACGCAGCAACTCTATGTGCAGCAACTCTTACATGGAAAGCAGTGCGGCAACATGTAAAAAGACGGCGCGACCTTCCGGTCAACGCCGTCCCACACTATAACGCCTTGGGCGCCCGGTTGCGCGTGGATTGGCTGATGGATGTCATCGGATTATCCAATCAGCGCCGGGTTAACCCAATTGGAGCACTCATTCCCAGTTGAGGACTCAGTGCCAGGTACCAGCCAGATTTTCACAGCGCTCGAGAAATTCCTCGGCGGTTATTTCCTCGGTATCGTCTTCCAGATGGGTCGCCACCTGCTCCTTGAGCTGGGCCACCACGGTGGTCATCACCGTCAGGGCTTCTTCCACCTGCTCGATGGTGTCGAGCAGTTCCCGCGCTTCCTCTAGGGTATCGTGGTCCTGATCGTGTTGGCTCATGAAGGCCTCCCTGTGTGGATAGGGGAATGGTGCCAAGGAAATGGCACGAGAACAATTGCCGTCATGCCGACAGGCCGCTGGAACAGGCCATGAAAAGCAGCGGGTGCCGTTGGTCCCCGCTGCCTTTCGGTGGACTCAGTCCCAGTTCAGCGCGCCACCGACCTGATACTCGGTGACCCGGGTCTCGAAGAAGTTCTTCTCCTTGCGCAGATCCATGATCTCGCTCATCCAGGGGAAGGGGTTGTTTACGCCCTTGAACTGCTCGGGCAGGCCCAACTGGGTGAGACGGCGGTTGGCGATGAACTGCAGGTACTCTTCCATCATCGCGGAGTTCATACCCAGCACGCCACGCGGCATGGTATCGCGGGCGTACTGAATCTCCAGCTCGGTGCCTTCCAGGATCATCTGGGTGGCCTTGTCACGCATGCCCTGGTCCCACAGGTGCGGGTTTTCCAGCTTGATCTGGTTGATTACGTCGACGCCGAAGTTCACGTGCATGGACTCGTCACGCAGGATGTACTGGAACTGTTCGGCCACGCCGGTCATCTTGTTGCGGCGGCCCATGGACAGAATCTGGGTGAAGCCGCAATAGAAGAAAATACCTTCCAGTACGCAGTAGAAAGCGATCAGGTTCTGCAGCAGCGCCTTGTCGGTTTCCGGGGTGCCGGTCTTGAACTCCGGGTCGGACAGCTCGCGGGTGTACTGGATACCCCATTGAGCCTTCTTGGCCACGGAGGGGATTTCCCGGTACATGTTGAAGATCTCGCCTTCATCCATGCCCAGTGATTCGATGCAGTACTGGTAGGCGTGGGTGTGAATCGCCTCCTCAAAGGACTGACGCAGAATGTACTGGCGGCACTCCGGATTGGTGACCAGCCGGTAGATGGCCAGCACCAGATTGTTCGCCACCAGGGAATCGGCGGTGGAGAAGAAACCCAGGTTGCGCTTGACGATGCGGCGCTCGTCCTCGGTCAGACCGTCGCTCCGCTTCCACAGCGCCAGGTCCGCGTTCATGTTGATTTCCTGGGGCATCCAGTGATTGGCGCAGCCGTCCAGGTATTTCTGCCAGGCCCAGTCGTACTTGAAGGGCACCAGTTGGTTGAGATCGGCACGACAGTTGATCATGCGTTTGTCGTCCACCTGCACGCGGCCGGCGGTGCCTTCCAGTTCCGCCACGCCTTCGGCCACGTCCATCTGTGCCACGGCCTGTTGAGCGCGGGCCACGGCGTCGCTCAGGGCGCGTTCCCGGGGGCTTTCGTTGGCGGCGTCAGCGGCTCTTCCTCGCTCTTGTTGAGGTTCAGCATTCGCTGCACTTCCCGCTGCCGGTGCTTGAGGTGCAGATGCCGCTTTCTCAGCGACCGGCTCAGATTGCGGCGGCGTCGGCTGTGCGACGCGGGGCTGCTTGTTGGCGGGCGTCTCTTGCGCATCAAAATCGTCCCAGCTCAGCATGATTCTCTCCATTCTTTCAGAGTGACGTCTTGGCGTCACCGGTGGTGCATTCTGTGAGTGACCTGACGCTGGACGCCCGACGCCTGACGCTTGGAAAAGCAGGTCCTGGCGTCTGGCGTCCGGCCTCAGGCGTCCGGCGTCTTATTGGCACGCCTCGCAGTCCGGGTCGTCGATGGAGCAGGCCTGCGGCACATCCGCCGCCTTGTCGAATTGGGCCGGCTCCTCCGCCACGGCGGATACCCGGTTGAGCTTGTTGTCATTGACCGTGGACTTCTCGGTCTGGGTGGCGCCGATGGCACGCAGGTAATAGGTGGTTTTCAGACCCAGCAGCCACGCCATTTTGTAAGTCACATCCAGTTTCTTGCCGTTGGCCTCGGCGATGTACAGGTTCAGGGACTGGGCCTGATCGATCCACTTCTGGCGGCGACTGGCAGATTCCACCAGCCAGCGCGGCTCCACCTCGAAGGCGGTGCGGAAGCGTTCCTTCAAATCCGCCGGCACCCGCTCGATCGGCTGCACGGAACCGTCGTAGTACTTGAGGTCGTTGACCATCACGTTATCCCACAGACCGCGTTCCTTGAGCGCGTTCACCAGGTACGGGTTGACCACGGTGAATTCGCCGGACAGGTTCGATTTCACGTACAGATTCTGGTACGTGGGCTCGATGGACTGGGACACGCCAGTGATGTTGGCGATGGTGGCGGTGGGCGCGATCGCCATCACGTTGGAGTTGCGCATGCCCTTGCGTGCTCTTTCGCGCACGCTGTCCCAATCCAGGGTCTGGCTGCGATCCACCTTGCAGTAGTCCTCGCCACGCTGTTTCACCAGGATGTCGATGGAGTCGATCGGCAGCACCCCCTGGCTCCACAGGGAACCGTCGAAGGTCTGGTAGGCGCCGCGCTCCTCGGCCAGATCGGCGGAAGCCTGGATCGCGTAGTAGCTGACCGCTTCCATGGACTGGTCGGCGAACGCCACCGCGTCGGAAGAAGCGTAGCTGATGCCCTGTTTATACAACGCGTCCTGGAAGCCCATGATGCCCAGGCCCACCGGGCGGTGCTTCAGGTTGGAGTTTTCCGCCTGAGGCACGCTGTAGTAGTTGATGTCGATCACGTTATCCAGCATGCGCACGGCGGTTTTCACGGTGCGTGCCAGTTTTTCCCGGTCCAGGCCGTTGTCGCCGATGTGCTGGGCCAGGTTCACGGAACCCAGGTTACACACCGCGATTTCCTCGCGGTTGGTGTTCAGGGTGATCTCGGTGCACAGGTTGGAGGAGTGCACCACGCCCACGTGCTGCTGCGGGCTGCGCAGGTTGCACGGATCCTTGAAGGTGAACCAGGGGTGGCCGGTCTCGAACAGCATGGAGAGCATCTTGCGCCACAGGTTGATGGCCGGCAGCCGCTTGTAGTGCTTGATGCGGCCGTCACGGGTCATTTCCTCGTATTCGTTGTAGCGTTGCTCGAACGCTTCACCGTAGAGATCGTGCAGGTCCGGCGCGTCGTTGGGGCTGAACAGGGTCCACTCCTGCTCGTTCACCACCCGCTTCATGAACAGATCCGGGATCCAGTTGGCGGAGTTCATGTCGTGGGTACGGCGGCGGTCGTCACCGGTGTTCTTGCGCAGCTCGAGGAATTCCTCGATGTCCATGTGCCAGGTTTCCAGGTAGGCGCAGACCGCGCCTTTGCGCTTGCCGCCCTGGTTCACCGCCACCGCGGTGTCGTTGACCACTTTCAGGAACGGCACCACGCCCTGGGATTTGCCGTTGGTGCCCTTGATGTAGGAACCCAGCGCCCGCACCGGGGTCCAGTCGTTGCCCAGGCCGCCAGCGAATTTGCTCAGCATGGCGTTGTCGTGGATGGCGCTGTAAATGCCGGACAGATCATCGGGCACCGTGGTCAGGTAGCAGCTGGAGAGCTGCGGACGCAGGGTGCCGGCGTTGAACAGGGTCGGCGTGGAGCTCATGTAATCGAAGCTGGACAGCAGATTGTAGAACTCGATGGCGCGCTCTTCACGGTTGTCCTCGCGGATCGCCAGCCCCATGGCCACGCGCATGAAGAAGCATTGCGGCAGCTCGATGCGGGTGTCGTTATGGTGGATGAAGTAGCGATCGTACAGGGTTTGCAGGCCCAGGTAGGAGAACTGCAGGTCGCGTTCGCCGTTCAGCGCGGCGCCCAGTTTTTCCAGGTCGAAGTCCGCCAGTTCCGGGTTCAGCAGCTCGCACTCGATGCCTTTATGCACGTAAGCGGCCAGGGTGCGGCTGTACAGTTCCTGCATTTCTTCCTGGTTGGCACGCTCGGCCACGTCCAGGTATTGCAACGCTTCGGCACGGATCTTGTCCAGCAGCAGGCGGGCGGTGACCAGGGAGTAGTTCGGTTCCACCTCGATCAGGGTGCGGGCGGTGATCACCATGGAGGTGTTCACGTCCTTGATGGAGACGCCGTCGTACAGGTTCTTGACGGTCTCGGCGATGATCTTGTCGGCGTCCACGTAATCCAGGCCGCGGCAGGCCTCGCGGATCAGGTGTTCCAGGCGGCCCATGTCCAGCGGCGCGCGGCTGCCGTCTTCCATGGTCACGGCCAGATCCACCTGGTGGGTGGGCTCGGGGAACTGGCTGTCGCGCTCGGCGCGCTTGCGCGCCTGCTGCTCACGGTAGAGGACGTAATCCCGCGCCACTTTGTGTTCGCCGCCGCGCATCAGCGCCAGCTCCACCTGATCCTGGATTTCCTCAATGTGGATGGTGCCACCGGAGGGCATCCGGCGCTTGAAAATGGCACTGACCTGCTCGGTAAGCCGGGCGACGGTGTCGTGGATGCGCGAGGAAGCCGCGGCGGTACCGCCTTCCACGGCCAGGAAGGCCTTGGTTATGGCGACGGTGATTTTGTCGTCATCGTAGGGAACCACCTTGCCGTTGCGTTTGATCACGCGCAACTGGCCCGGGGCGGTAGTGGATACGCCTGCGTCCTCGATGTCGATCGCATCGCGGTCGTCGGGTTGCGAGTCGCGATTCATCTCCGTTTGCATGATGCCCTCTCCGTAAAAGTATGGTGCGATGCTGTTTAGTGTCCGGCCCGGCTGGCCGGGGCAGCGCCGTTATGGCGCTGCCGTGGTGTCTGGTATGTGTTCTGTCTGGTGTTACGGCCAGCTACCGCGGGGCTTGCCGCGGCCCTGGTGCCGCTTTCACCGTCTTCTCCCGCTTTATTCTGGGACGTTCCGGTTTATCCGGACTGCGTCGTGGTGCCTGGATACCACTATATCTTGTGTGCCCGGGTGGGGCGGGTACCCAGCGGGAAAAACTGCCGCCGGCCCCGTGGCGCCGGCCTGCCACCGTCTTTCGCTATCTTCAGCTGTCTCCAAAGAATGGGAGCGGTGACATTTTACAAAACCCAATATATTGGGTTGCTGGTTCTGATTGGGTACAAGTTATAGTCGAGCGGGCGGATTTGCAAGATGCCGGCCTGGGGAAATCCTGTGGATAATGTGTGAACTTTTGTGAGTCTTTTCCGGCGCCGGAAATGACACTGGTAGTGAAGCGCCGCTATCCCATATATTGTGTCATCTTGCCGCCATCGTCATGGTTGCCGCCGCCGGGGTGTATGCGCTAAAAGAAGAATATCGCCACGCCACTGGGGGTGGGGCAGTTTGTACCGGGGTAACCCGGTCCCTTGTGAACAGAAACGGATAAGGATAACGACGGGATGACAACCGTGCAGGATAACCCGCCGACCATCATGATCGTCGAGGACGATGACCGCCTCGCCGACCTGACCCGAGAATACCTGGAATCCAACGGCCTCGCCGTTACCGTGGTGCGCGATGGGGAAGACGCGATCCGCCGGATCCGCGCCGAGCAACCGGATCTGGTGGTACTGGATCTGATGCTGCCGGGGGCGGACGGTCTGACGGTGTGCCGGGAAGTCAGGGGGGCGTACAAAAAGCCAATCCTGATGCTGACCGCCCGCACCGACGACATGGATCAGGTACTGGGGCTGGAGATGGGCGCCGACGATTACGTCGCCAAACCGGTCAAGCCGCGGGTATTGCTGGCGCGGATCCGCGCCCTGCTGCGGCGGGTGGAAACCGACAATGAGCGAGACAACTCACCGGCCCGCCTCGAATTCGGTGCTCTGGTGATCGACAACGCCGCCCGCGAAGTGACGCTGAGAGGCGAGTCGGTGGATCTCACCAGCGCCGAATACGATCTGCTCTGGTTGTTGGCCTCCAACGCTGGCACCGTGCTGTCCCGGGAGACCATCTTCGAGAAACTCCGCGGCATCCAGTACGATGGCCAGGACCGTTCCATCGACGTGCGCATTTCCCGGATCCGCCCGAAAGTCGGCGACGACCCGGAAAATCCCAAGCGCATCAAGACCGTGCGTTCCAAGGGCTACCTGTTCGTCAAGGAAATGAGTTCCGGTTGAAGACACCGTGCCCGCTTCCCCGCCGCGCCGTGACCGGCGTCGGCGGCGCGGGCGCGGCTGTTGGCGCCACTTGCCCGGGTTGACCGGAGAGGCCTCTTGAACAGCATTTTTGTGCGCATCTACGGTGGCATCCTGGTGGCCCTGCTGATCATCGGTGCCGCCACCTATGTCGGCGTTGATCTGATCAATCAGTACCGCGCCGGTCAGTATCGCGAGCGCATGGCGGAAGGGACTTTCTTTCTGCTCGGGGAGGGACTGCGGGAGCAATCCGGAGCCGACCGCGCCGAATGGCTGCGGGAGATGAGCCGTCGGCTTGGCGCCTCCCTGCGGATACACCCGGGGGCGGACCTCAGCCTGACCTACCGGGAGCGGTTGCACCTGGACGAAGGCCGGGTGGTGATCCGAGAACACCGGGAGTCCGAACGGATCACCGTGCTGTATCACGTTCCCGGCGGGGACGATTATCTGGTTACCAGTCTCGAACGTCTCTCCGAGCAGCAGGCGCGCCTCAAGGCGGTGGCGCCGGAGCAGCGGGCCCAGTCCCTGGCGCGGCTGGTGCCGTACTTCGGGTTTCCGCTGTCCCTGGCGGAGTGGGGAGAAGTTGGTCTCGACGAGGAACAGTACCAGCGCCTGGACCGCAACGAGATGGTGCTGCTGCTCACCGACAGCACGCGCCGGGACGCCACCCTCTACCTTTACGTGCCCATCCCACGGGACCACCGGGTGCTGGTGCTCGGGCCGATGACCCTGTTCGATCCGTTCCCCTGGGAATTACTGGTGATCGCCAGCTTGCTGGCCTTGTGTCTGGTGGCGTTGTCCACTTATCTCCAGGTCCGGCCGCTGCAAACCCGACTGCGCCATCTCGAGCGGGCGGTGAAACGGCTCGGCGGCGGCGATCTTACCGCCCACGCCGACGTTCGCGGCGGCGACTCCATCGGCCAACTGGCCGCCACCTTCAACGGCATGACCGCCCACATCCGCCGGTTGATCCATGCCCAACGGGAGATGACCCGGGCGGTCTCCCACGAACTGCGCACGCCGGTGGCGCGGCTGCGTTTCGGTCTGGAAATGCTGGCCGACAGCGAATCCGCCGAGGCCCGCCGGGAGCGACTGGATGCCCTGGACCGGGACATTGACCAGCTGGATCAGTTGATCGATGAGATTCTCACCTATGCGCGGCTGGAACAGGGCACGCCGACCATCGACTTCCAGCCGGTGTATCTGGTGGAAGTGTGCGAGCAGTTGCGAGGGGAACTGGACACGATTCGCGGGGATATCGTGATCGAGGTGGAAGGGGACCGGACCCTGGCCGTGGATGGCGACCCGCGCTACCTGCACCGTATCCTGCAGAATCTGGTCACCAACGCTCTACGCTACGCGCAGGCGCGCATCCTCATGACCATACGGCTGGAAGAAGGCGGCGAACGGGTGGTGCTGGAAGTGGACGACGACGGTTCGGGGATCCCCGAGCATCAACGCGAGCGGGTGTTCAAGCCCTTCGCCCGTCTGGACCAGTCCCGGCACCGCGCCAGCGGCGGCTACGGCCTGGGGCTGTCCATCGTCAAGCGCATTGTCGACTGGCACGGCGGCGAAGTAAGGGTGCTGGAAAGCGACTGGGGCGGCGCCCGTTTCCAGGTTATCCTGCCCCGCGAACAGCAGCGCCAGCATGTGCTGGGAAGATGAGAAGAGCAATTAACAGGGAATAGTGAACAGTTAACAGCGAAAAACAAAAGTCGACCAATACGTTTTCTGCAGGCATCTCCCACAGCGGTTAAAGATCACCTGTTTTTATCTTTCGCTGTTAACTGTTCACTATTAATTATTAACTGATTTCCGGGGTTCTCATGTACATCCTCGCCATCGACCAGGGCACCACCAGTTCCCGCGCCATTGTGTTTGATCGCGATGGGGCCGCGGTGGGGCAGGCGCAAAAGGAATTCAAGCAGCATTTCCCCCAGGACGGCTGGGTCGAGCACGACGCTCAGGAAATCTGGAATGATGTGCTGGCGTTGTGCCGGCAGGCGTTGCGCAACGCCGCGGTGGAGGCGGCGCAGCTGGCGGCCATCGGTATCACCAACCAGCGCGAGACCACGGTGCTGTGGGACCGTGCCACCGGTGAACCGGAGGCGCCCGCCATCGTCTGGCAGGACCGTCGTACCGCCGCCTTGTGCCAGCAATTGAAGGATCAGGGGCACGAGGACACCGTGCGCGAGCGCACCGGCTTGTTGCTTGACCCGTATTTCTCCGCCACCAAGCTGGCCTGGCTACTGGATACGGTGGAAGGGGCACGGGCGCGGGCCGAGGCCGGTGATCTGGCCTTCGGCACCATTGATTGCTGGCTGTTGTGGAAGCTCACCCGCGGCAAGGTGCATGCCACCGACGCCACCAATGCCTCGCGCACACTGTTGTTCAATATCCATGAGCAGCGCTGGGACGACACCCTGCTGAGCCTGTTCAACATTCCCGCCGCCCTGCTGCCGGAGGTGCGCGACAGCGCCGGTGATTTCGGGGTCACCGCGCCGGAGCTGCTGGGAGCGCCGGTGATGGTGGCGGGGATCGCCGGCGACCAGCAGGCGGCGTTGGTGGGACAGGCCTGTTTCCAGCCGGGCATGGTCAAGAGCACCTACGGCACCGGCTGCTTCATGATCATGAACACCGGCGCCGCGGTGACCTCGGAGAATCGCCTGCTGACCACGGTGGGTTATCGCCTCGGCGGCGAAACCACCTACGCGTTGGAAGGCTCCATCTTCGTCGCCGGCGCCGCCATCCAGTGGTTGCGCGACGGCCTCAATCTGATTTCCCACGCCAGTGAAACCGAGGCGCTGGCGCGTCGTGCCGGTTCCTCGCGCGGCGTCTATCTGGTACCGGCGTTCACCGGGCTGGGAGCGCCCTGGTGGGATCCTCATGCCCGCGGTGCCTTGCTGGGGCTGACCCGGGATACCGGTATCGCCGAGGTGGTCACCGCCGGTCTGGAGGCGGTTTGCTACCAGTCCCGGGACCTCCTGGAGGCGATGGCGGCGGACTGCCGGCGGCGGCCCACCACCTTGCGGGTGGATGGCGGCATGGTGGTGAACAACTGGCTCAGCCAGACCCTGGCGGATGTGCTGGGGATCCAGGTGGACCGCCCGGACGTGACCGAAACCACGGCTTTGGGCGCCGCCTATCTGGCCGGGCTCGGGTGCGGCTGGTACAGCGATCTGGCCCATGTGGGTGATCACTGGCGTTGCGAGCGCTCCTTCCTGCCGTCGCTGGCGGAGGACGAACGCGAACGGCGCTACCAGGGCTGGCAGGCAGCGGTGCGCCGGGTGATGTGAGATGCGCCGGGTGATGTGGGATGCCCCCTGGGTGATGTGACTTTCTTTTACACAGGCGGCATGGGCCGCCTCACCGGGTTTCAGTATCATTTCCGGGCTGCTCTAGGAAAATAGCCTGATGCCTGTTGCCGATACTGCCCCTGCGTGGCTCCGGTAAACCCGGCTCCGGCTCCGGAACAGCGTTCGGCGTGTGGTGCATAGGCCCCCGCCTGCCATCATTCGGGGACCCGGCGCATGCAGCAAAGAATCTCGCGGGGATATGACAAACAGGAATTCCAGCGGCTGTCCCTGGCGGCGTTGCTGGGCGCCGGCGCTCACACTCTGGTGTGCTGGCTGGCGTTGCAATGGGGCTTTTTCGCCCTGTCCCCGGAGGCGTTCTTCCTCACCTTCCTGGCGCTCTGGTTCGGCCATCTGGTGGTCTGGAGCCTGGCCTGCCTGACCCTTCGCAATGGTGGTGACGTCCGCCGTTTTATCGAGCCGGTGCTGGTGTGGAGCACGGTGGCGTTGCTGGTCAGCGCCTTGTTCCTCAGTGATCACCGCCTGCTGGTCATGGTGTTCTTTCTCGCTGTGCTGCAAATCGGAGTGTTCCGTGTTGGCCGCTGGCAATTGCTGCGCCTGGCATTGCTCGGCGTGGGCGGTTACGCGCTGGTGTTGCTGGAACTGCAAAGCAGTGCGCCGCACGCCTTCAACGCCATGGTGGAGTGGCAACACTGGCTGCTGTTCACCCTGGCGGTGGTGCTGATGATGTTGCTGGCGCTGGAGATCGTCGGCATCCGCCGTCGCATCGACGGCCGCAACGAAGCCTTGCAGCAAATGGCGCGGCAGGTCCGTGATCTGGCGATCCGCGATGAGCTGACCGGCCTGTACGGCCGCCGCCACGCCATGGAGCTGCTGACCAAGGCCTGTGGCCAGGCCCGTCGTGGTGCCTATCTGCTGGCGGTGGTGTTCGTCGACCTGGATCATTTCAAAACCATCAACGACCGATATGGCCACCTGACTGGTGACCGTGTCCTGATCCGTTTCGCCGATTTGCTGCGCCGCCATCTGCAACCGCCGGCGCTGGCGGCGCGGATGGGGGGCGAGGAGTTCTTGTTGATTCTGCCGGTCAGTCACCGGGAGCAGGCCCGGGAGCTGGTGGAGCGGATACTGGCGGAACTGCGTGAAGAGGGCTTCGAGGGCCAGCCGGACTTGAGTGTGACCGCTTCCGCCGGCCTTGCCTTGGCCGGCACCGGGGAAGAGGCGGAACAGGTGCTGGCCCGCGCCGACCGGCTGCTGTATCAGGCCAAGCAGGCCGGCCGTGATCGCTTGCTGGAGGAAGCGTGATGAAGCCGGACTGGCAGCCGTTGGGGCGCCTGACAGTGAACGAGCGCCGCCTGCTGCGGGTGCATGGTCGCTCGGTGGTGGCGGTGGCGCTGTTTTATTCGGCGGTGGCGACGGTGCTGTGGAAACTGGGGCACAGCCGCGTCGACGGAGAGGTGCTGGCGTGCGCGCTGGCGCTGCTATGGAGTCTCATGCTGCCTTACCTGGCGATGATCGAGCGCGGTCTGACCCGGGCCTGGCAGGAGCCGACGCTGTCGTTTCCGGCCGGGATCGTTCTGGCCGCCATGCTGTTGCTGACGGCGGTACACACCACGGACGGGCGCCTCGCCGTGATGTTGCTGTATTTCCCGCTGCTGTTGCTGCTGTCGTTCCGGTTGGAGCCAAGAGCTCTGAGTCTGTTGTCCGTGGTGGTCAGTGCGGCTTACGGGCTGGCGTTGCTCGGTCTTTATCAGCATCGGGATGAACATTTGGAGCTGGCGTCGGCGCTGCTGCAGTGGCTGGCTTTCGTGGCGGTGAGCGCTTGCTTCACCATTACCGGGGGCGGCGTCAATGCGTTGCGTCGGACCCTCGGCCGACACAATCGGGAACTGGCGCGGATGGTGCGGCAAAGCCGGGAACTGGCGATTCGCGACGATCTGACCGGGCTGTTCAACCGCCGTCATATCGTGGAAGTGCTGGATTATCAGAAGAGTCTGGCGGACCGCCATCATTATCCGTTCGCGGTGTGTTACCTGGACATGGATCACTTCAAGGCGATCAACGATCACTACGGCCATCAATGGGGCGACCAGGTGCTGCGCGCCTTCGCCGACCACGCCGCCGCCCTGTTGCGCGAGGGGGACTACCTGGCACGGCTCGGCGGTGAGGAGTTCCTGATGGTGTTGCCGCAAAGCAATGAGGCCGGCGCCCTGCGTGTGGTTGAACGCCTGCGCCAGCAGTGGGCCAACGCCGGTTTCGACCACATGGGCGGGCCGGCCACGGTGACGCTGTCCGCCGGTGTCGCCGGCTATCAGCCGGGGGAAACCGTGGAAACCTTGCTGGCCCGCGCCGATCACGGCCTCTACCTGGCCAAGAGCCATGGTCGCAATCAGGTGCGGACGGGGTAGGCGCGGCCATGGCCTTGCTATGGAGCCGCAGTTGAGTTGACAGTTGATAGTGGACAGTTAACAGCGAAACAAAGCAGCCCGTGGTTCTTTAGCCGCTGTGGGAGCTTGCCCGCAAGCGAATGCCCAATACCGGAGGCCGTATTCGCCAGCAGGCTGGCTCCCACAGCGGCTTCGTCGCCCTCTCTGAATTCGTGTTCCCGGCACCTGCCGATAGGGCATTGCGGGAATTCACAAGCCAGAGCGTCAGACTCTCCTGCAATTATGGGACAGCCGTGGTTCACGGACCGCGATCTTCCCGGGCGTCCGGCGCTAGTCTTCGTCCTGAAGCGGGAAGGCCACCAGGACCGTGGGCGCCATGGTCACTGGCATCATCTCGCCGGGGCGTGCTGGTGGTTCCCGGCCGCTGGTCTGGCACAACAAGGTGCCGCCGTCCGGCAAACGTAACCGGTGCAGAACCGTGGGACCGGTGAACAGGCTCTTTTCCACGGTCAGCGGCGTGCCCTGGGGATCCGGCAACAGGTCATCCGGCCGCAACAGCACGTCCACCTCGGTGCCGGCCGGCCAGGGCAGGGGGCCGTCACGCAGTTCTCCCAGCACAGTGCCAACCGCGCCGGCGGCGGTGACGGTGCCGCGCAGGAAGGTGCCGTAGCCGGCGAATTCCGCCACGAAACGGCTGCGCGGAGCGTGATAGATGCGATGAGGGCTGTCCCACTGGGCCAGGGTTCCGGCCTGCATGACGCCGACCTGGTCGGCGAGCAGAAACGCCTCTTCCTGATCGTGAGTGACCATTAGCGCCGCCACTTGCTCCTGGCGCAGGATATCACCCAGTTCCTCGGCCAGGGCCCGGCGCAGATCCAGGTCGAGGCTGGCGAAAGGTTCGTCCAGTAACAGCAGGCGCGGGCGCGGCGCCAGGGAGCGGGCCAGGGCCACCCGCTGTTGCTGACCGCCGGACAATTCGTGGGGATAGCGCTGATCCAGCCCTTCCAGGCGTACCCGGCGCAGGCACTGGGCGACCCGTTCGCGGCGTTGCTCCGCTGTCTCCCGGCGCAGAGCGAAAGCCACGTTCTCGGCCACGGTCAAATGGGGGAACAGGGCGTGTTCCTGGAACACCATACCGAGCCGCCGGCGTTCCGGGGCCAGCTGATAGCCGGGACGGGCCACTTCCTCGCCGCCGATATGAATGCGACCGGCCTGGATCGGTTCCAGCCCGGCCACCGCTCTCAGGGTGGTGGTCTTGCCGCAGCCGCTGGGTCCCAGCAGACAGGCGATCCGGCCTTCCTCCAGGGTGAAACTGACGCCGTTCACGGCGCGGTATTCACCATACTGGCAGGCCAGATCGGTAACGGTCAGCAGGGGCTGGGACATGGGCCGCAATGTTGTCAGTGTTGGCCGTGGAGCAGGAATTCCAACAGCGCCTTCTGCGCGTGCAGACGGTTTTCCGCTTCGTCCCAGACCACGGAGCGCGGGTCGTCGAGCATGTCGTGGCTGATTTCCTCGCCACGGTGGGCGGGCAGGCAGTGCATGAACAGCGCCTGCTCGTCGGCCAGGTCCATCAGCGCCGGGGTCACCTGATAAGGGGCGAAATGCCGGGCCCGCTCCTGCTGTTCCTGCTCCTGGCCCATGGAGGCCCAGACATCGGTGGTGACCAGATGAGCGCCGGCCACCGCTTCGCGCGGGTCGCGCACCACAGACACTCGCCCGGCGTTGTCCGCCATCAGGGCGGCGTCGGGTTCAAAGCCTTCCGGGCAGGCCACCACCAGTTGGAAATCGAACTGGCGGGCGGCGTTGATGTAGCTGTTGCACATGTTGTTGCCGTCGCCGACCCAGACCACCTTGCGGCCCTTGATCTCGCCCCGATGCTCCACGTAGGTCTGCATGTCGGCCAGCAACTGGCAGGGGTGGAAATCGTCGGTGAGGGCATTGATCACCGGTACCCGGGAATGTTGCGCGAAGGTTTCCACGGTGCGGTGATCAAAAGTACGGATCATCACCGCGTCCACCATGCGCGAGAGCACCCGGGCGGAATCCTCCACCGGTTCGCCACGGCCCAGCTGGGTGTCGCGGGAAGACAGGAAAATACTGGCGCCGCCGAATTGGGTCATGGCCACTTCGAAGGACACCCGGGTGCGGGTGGAGGACTTTTCAAAGATCATGCCCAGGGTTTTGCCGCGCAACGGCTCATGGAACTGGCCGGTGCGCTGCATGGTTTTCAGCTCCACCGCCCGTTGGATCAGATAACCCAGTTCTTCCGGGGTCAGGTCCAGCAAAGTCAGAAAGTGGCGGGTCATGAGGCCTCCTGCTCATCGGCATAGCGGTGGATCACGGTGCTCAGGGTGTGGACCAGTTGATCGCGCTCCGCGTCGCTGATAATCAACGGCGGCAGCAAGCGGATCACCGAGCCGGCGGTGACATTGATCAACAGCCCGGCTTCGCGGGCCCGGTCCACCAGCTCGCCGCAGGGACGATCCAGTTGAATACCCACCATCATGCCCCGGCCACGGACCTCCTGGACCAGAGACAGACCGGACAGCGCCTCGCGCAGTTGCGCGCGCAGGGCCTCGCCCTTGTCGGCGACCTGTTCCAGCACACCGTCCTGCAACGTATCGATGACCGCCAGTGCCACTGCGCAGCCCAGTGGGTTGCCGCCGAAAGTGCTGCCGTGATTACCGGGCCCGAACAGATCGCTGGCCGCGCCGCTGACCAGGCAGGCGCCAATCGGGAAGCCGTTACCCAGCCCCTTGGCGGTGGTGAGCACGTCGGGGCGGACCTGTTCCGCCTGGCAGGCGAAATAGGTGCCGGTGCGGCCGTTGCCGGTCTGGATCTCGTCGAGCATCAACAGCCAGCCGCGCTGATCGCAGAGTTCGCGCAGCTTTTGCAGATAGCCGGGGCTGGCCGCGTTGACGCCGCCTTCGCCCTGGACCGGTTCCACCAGCACCGCCACGACATTGTCATCGGCGGCCTCGTGGACCGCATCAAGGTCGTTGTAGGGCAAACGGCGGAAGCCTTCCAGCAGCGGTCCGAAGCCTTCCTGGACTTTCTGGTTGGCGGTGGCGGACAGTGTTGCCATGG
Source organism: Alloalcanivorax balearicus MACL04 (assembly GCF_025532145.1). GTDB lineage: Bacteria > Pseudomonadota > Gammaproteobacteria > Pseudomonadales > Alcanivoracaceae > Alloalcanivorax > Alloalcanivorax balearicus. The sequence continues at coordinate 133,589 of NZ_ARXS01000003.1, forward strand.
TGCGGCCATGGAAGCTGCCTTCCATCACCAGCACCACCGGCTTTTCCACACCGCGGCGGCGGCCATGCAGCCGCGCCAGCTTGATCGCGGCCTCGTTGGCCTCGGCGCCGGAGTTGCCGAAGAACACTTTGTCCATGCCGGCCAGCTGGCACAGTCGCTCGGCCAGTCGTTCCTGAACGGGAATACGATACAGGTTGGAGGTGTGCATCAGGCGTTCGCTCTGCTCGCGAAGCGCCTGGACCACCGCCGGATGGCAGTGACCGAGATTACACACGGCGACACCGGACACCGCGTCCAGATACGCCTTGCCTTGTTCATCGTACAACCATACCCCCTGGCCGCGGACGAAAGCGATGGGCTGCCGCGCGTAGGTGGGGATCAGGAACTGCTCGCTCATGATATTAGGGTCCGTGAAAATAAAAACGGCAGCCGAGGCTGCCAGTGGACCAACGATAATACTCACGCTTGAAGGGCGGCGCAACGCGCGGGCCCTGGGGCGTCCGGCCTGTGGCATACTGCCTGTTCACTCATCGCCGACCCGATAATGTCCATGAACCCGGTACAATTGAGTATCTTCGCCAACCGCCTGGCCGGCATCTGTGACGAGATGGGGGCGCTGCTGCGGGCCAGCGCGCTGTCACCGAACATCAAGGATCGCCTGGATCTGTCCTGCGCGCTGTTCGACGCCGCCGGCCAGCTCTGCGCCCAGGCCGCCCATATACCGGTGCATCTGGGTTCCATGGCCTACGCCATGGCCGATCTGGTGGGGCAGCGGGACTGGGCCGCTGGCGACCTGCTGGTGGTCAACGACCCTTACCTGGGCGGCACCCATCTGCCGGACGTCACCGTGGTGGCGCCGGTGCTGGTGGCCGGTGAACTCATCGGTTTCGCCGTTACCCGTGCTCATCACGCCAACATCGGCGCCCATTCGCCGGGATCCATGCCGGTGTCCCGGACGCTGGAAGAAGAAGGCCTGGTGATCGCGCCGCAGTGGCTGAAGCGGCGCGGTGAATGGCAGGTGCCACTATGCCGGCGACTGGCCGGGCTGGACGGTCCGGGTCCGCTGCCAGTGGATGTGCCCCGGTTCGCCGACTTCGCCGCCCAGGCCAGCAGTTGCCTGGCCGGTGCCCATCGTTTGGCGGAACTGGCCGGGGAGCGGGGCACGGAGTGGGTGGCGGCGGCGATGGGCGAGCTGAACCGTTATGGCGAGCGGCGTATGCGTCAGCGCCTGGCGGCGCTGCGTGACGGCGTTTATCGCTTCCACGACTGGATGGATGACGATGGCCAGGGCCATCGCGACATTGCCATTGCCGTGACGTTGACGGTGGACGGCGAACGGGCCCATCTGGACTTCAGTGACAGCGCCGGCCAGGTCGACGGCAACATCAATTGCCCGCTGTCGGTGGCGGCGGCCGCGGCTTATTACTGTTTCCGCTGTCTGTTGCCTGATGACGCGCCGTCCTGCGCCGGGCTGTTCCGTCCGATCACTCTGGAAGCGCCCGAGGGCAGTCTGGTCAACGCCCGCCGGCCCGGCGCGGTGGCCGCCGGCAATGTGGAAACCAGCTCCCGTATCGTTGACGTGGTGCTGGGGGCGCTGGCCCAGGCGGAGCCTGAAGCAATCCCCGCCGCCAGCCAGGGCACCATGAACAACCTGGCCATGGGGGAGGGCGGCGAACGGCCCTGGGATTATTACGAGACCATGGCCGGCGGCACCGGCGGGCATGCCCTGGGGCCGGGGCTGTCGGCGGTGCACAGCCATATGACCAATACCCTGAATACGCCCATCGAAAGCCTGGAAGAGCACTATCCGCTGCGCGTCTGGCGGTACCGGCTGCGGCGCGGCAGCGGTGGCGAAGGCCATCACCGTGGCGGCGATGGCATCGAGCGGGAACTGGAATTCCTGGCAGCGGCCCGTTTCACCCTGCTCACTGAACGCCGTCACCATCGGCCCTGGGGGCTGGCCGGTGGCGCTGCCGGGGCGGCAGGGGAGAACCGGCTCAACGGTGAGCTGCTGCCGGCCAAGGTGAGTGCTCACGCTAAATCCGGAGACCGGCTGTTGCTGGCCTCTCCCGGCGGCGGTGGCCATGGCCCGGAGGATGACCACCAGAGACGGCGGTAACAAGAGCGTCACAAAAGGTAAAGTGACTTCGCTGTAAATGCGAATTGTTTTCATTATTCTTCCTGCCTCTTTACAAAGCTGACAAAGTTGCGGGAACGACAATATGCAAATTCGTACTCTTTTCTGGGGCGCGGCGCTAACGCCGGCCCTGGTGCTTGCCGAAACCGAGTCCCACCGGCTGCCGGCGGTGGACATCATCGGCTCCTCCGCCGACGCTTTCAGTCTGTCGGGCTCCGCCTACGTATTGAGCAACGAGGATCTGGAAAAGAAAGAGTACACGGACGTACATCGCATGCTGCAGGATGCTCCCGGCGTTTACCTGCAAGAGGAGGACGGCTACGGATTGCGCCCGAATATCGGTATTCGCGGTGCCGCCAGCGGCCGTTCCGAACGGGTGTCGCTGATGGAGGACGGTGTGCTGATGGCGCCGGCGCCCTACGCGGCCCCGGCGGCGTATTATTTTCCCAGCGCCGGCCGCTTTCACGGTATCGAGGTGCTGAAAGGGCCGGGCACCCTGCGCTATGGCCCCTTTACCGTCGGCGGGGCGATCAACTTCCTGTCCACGCCGATTCCCGACTCCCCGGCTGGCATGGTGCAACTGGAAACCGGTGAGAATGGCCACCAGCGTGGCCATGCCTGGTATGGCGCCACGCATGGACAATGGGGCTTCCTGTTGGAAACCCACCAGCAAAGCAGCGACGGATTCAAGGATGTGGACCGCTCCGACCGCGATACCGGTTTCGACAAGCGTGATTATATCGCCAAGCTGCGCTGGACCAGCCCGGCGGAGGCGTCGCTGCAGCAGGCGCTGGAACTCAAGCTGTCCCATTCCAGTGAAGTTTCCAACGAAACCTACCTGGGCCTCAGCGATGGCGATTTTCACGATGACCCCAACCGGCGCTACGGACTCAGCGCCCTGGATCAGATGGACAACGATCACGATGGCATCGCCCTGCGCCATCATCTGGTGCTCGGCGACCGCACCCAACTGCAGTCGGTGATTTACCGCAATGAATTCCAGCGTGACTGGTTCAAGGTCAGCGGTGCCGGTGGCCGCAGTCTGGGCGGCCTGATCGATGACGCCAACGGCGGCGACGCCGATGCCCGGGCCATCCTGGACGGCAGCCAGGACGTGTCCGACGTGACGGTGAAACACAATAACCGGGAATACACCGCCAAGGGGGTCCAGAGCGAGCTGGCCCACGCCTTCACCACCGCCGCTCTGGAGCATGAGATGGTGGTGGGCGCGCGTTTCCATCAGGACGAGGTGGATCGTTATCAGCCGGTGGAGGTGTTCTCGCAGACCAACGGCGTGCTGGTGCCCAGCGGCTACGTGGCGCCCACCGGCGGTGATAACCGGGTGGAAGAGGCTGATGCCTGGTCGGCCTGGCTGGTGGACAAGATCTACATCGGCAAATTGATTCTGACCGGCTCGTTGCGTTATGAGGATATCCAGTCCAAAGCCCGCCGCTACGGCGATCCGGGGCGCGATACCGTGAGCCGGCGCGACAGCAACGACGTCAGCGAGGTGCTGGCCGGATTAGGCGTCACCTATCTGCTGAGCGATCAGTGGTCCTTGCTGGCTGGCGTGCATCAGGGGTTCGCCCCGGCGGGCGCTTCCGCCACTGATGGCACCGACCCGGAAAAAAGCGTGAACTACGAGGCCGGTGCCCGCTACTGGGGCGAGCGTGTGAACGTGGACGTCATCGGTTTCTACAGTGATTACGAGAACACGCTGCAAAACTGCTCGCTGGCCTATCCCTGCGATCTGGCCGGCGGCGGCAGCCAGGACTCCGGCTCGGTGAGCTTTGGTGAGTCCCGCGTATACGGGCTGGAACTGGCGGCCGGCAGCACACTCTGGCGGGCGGCCAATGGCCTGACCGTGCCGCTGCGGCTGGCTTACACCTACACTCGCGGCAAGATCACCCAATCCTCCGAGTCCAGCGATGCCGCGGTGGAAAGCGGAGACCGCCTGCCGTATCTGCCGGAGCATCAGGCCAGTCTGACAGTGGGGTTGGAGCAGCCGGCCCAGTGGGGCGGTTATCTGACCACCCGGTACGTGGAGGGGATGTGCGTCACCGGCGCCTGCGACAACGGGCTGGAGCGTACCGATGATCTGTTGGTGGTGGATCTGACGGCGTCCTACTATCTCACCAGCGCGGTGGAGGTCTACGGCAAAGTGGACAACCTGTTCGATGAGCAGAAAATCGTCGCCCGCAGCCCGGATGGTGCCCGCCCGAACCTGCCGCGTACCGCCGCGCTTGGCATTCGCGCCCATTTCTGAGCGACCTCGGGTACCGGGCTTGAAAGGGCCCGGTACCATCCCCACCCTCTGCCCACGGCGCCGGAAGTGCTACACTGACCGGTAACTTCAATCAGCCACCCAGCCAGGTAGTCTTTTATGGACGATGTGCTTCAGGTCATCAAAGACCAGATAGCCCAAAACCCGGTGCTGCTCTACATGAAAGGCACCCCGCAGTTTCCCCAGTGCGGCTTCTCCGCCCAGGTAGTGGAAGCGATGACCAAGGTGAACAAGCCGTTCGCCTACGTGAACATCCTGGAAGCCCCGGAAATCCGTGAGTCGCTCAAGGAATACGCCAACTGGCCGACCTATCCGCAATTGTGGGTCAGTGGCGAGCTGGTCGGCGGCTGCGACATCATCATGGAGATGTTCCGCTCCGGGCAGCTGCAAACGCTGGTCGAGAGCGCCGCGGCGGAAAGCGACGCCGAATAGACTTCGGATGCGACGAGAACGCACCGGCACACCCGCCGTTCACGGCGGGTTTTCCCTTGTGATTTAACTGGAGAGAAAACGAGATGGGCGTATTGGTAGGTAAACCCGCACCCGACTTCACCGTTCCCGCGGTATTGGGCGATGGCAGCATCGTCGACGAGTTCACCCTGTCCGAGGCGATCAAGGGCAAATATGGTCTGGTGTTCTTTTACCCGCTGGACTTCACCTTCGTCTGCCCGTCCGAGCTGATCGCTCTGGATCACCGCATGGACGCGTTCAAGGAGCGCGGCGTGGAAGTGATCGGTGTCTCCATCGACAGCCATTTCACCCACAACGCCTGGCGTAACACCCCGGTGAACGACGGCGGTATTGGCGCGGTGAAATACACCCTGGCCGCCGACATGAATCACCAGATCGCCCAGGCCTACGATGTCGAATCCGAGGGCGGCATGGCGTTCCGTGGTGCTTTCCTGATCGACAACAACGGCGTGGTGCGCAGCCAGATCGTCAACGATCTGCCGCTGGGCCGTAACATCGACGAGCTGGTGCGTCTGGTGGACGCCATCCAGTTCCACGAAGAGCACGGTGAAGTGTGTCCGGCCGGTTGGCAGAAAGGGGACTCGGGCATGAAGGACAGCCCGGAAGGCGTGGCCTCCTATCTGTCCCAGAACGCCGACAAGCTGTAAAAGCGTAGCGCGCCGGACGTTTGGCGCGGGAAGCTGAAACCTGCGCGGCCCGTGGGCCGCTCCTACAATCCGTGGGAGTGGCCCACGGGCCGCGATGGTTTCCGGATGCCGGTACCCTGCCCGGTGCCCCTCAGTCCAGTTCCCGCACCAGGGTCGGCGGCATCTTGGCGGGCGGCGGCGGCGGCCAGCCGCCCAGATCGCGGAAGCGATTGACCATGGAGCAGAACAGCTCGGCGGTGCGGGTGGCGTCGTACAGGGCCGAATGCGCCTCGCGCTGGCTGAAGCGGATGCCGGCCGCCTCGCAGGCCTTGGCCAGTACCGTCTGACCGTAGACCAGACCGGCCAGGGCGGCGGTATCGAAGCTGGAAAACGGGTGGAACGGGTTGCGTTTGACGTCGTTGCGCTCGGAAGCGGCGTTAAGGAACCCCTGGTCGAAGAAGCTGTTGTGTCCCACCAGCACCGCCCGGTTACAGCCGTTCTGCTTCACCGCCTTGCGTACCGGATCGAAGATTCCGCTGAGCGCGATGTCCTCGGCCACCGCGCCGCGCAACGGGTTACTCGGGTCGATGCCGGTGAAATCCAGGGCCGCCTGCTCGATGTTGGCACCGGGGAACGGGTCCACGTGGAAGTGAATGCGGGTGGCTGGACGCAGGTAGCCCCCGGAGTCCATTTCCAGCAAAACCGCCGCGATTTCCAGCAGGGCGTCGTGGCGCGCGTCAAAGCCGCCGGTCTCCACGTCCACCACGACGGGCAAAAAGCCCCGGAAGCGCAAGGCAAGGGAAGGGTGTTTCTCGCTCATGGGGTCTCCGTACAAAGCGTGCCCATGCTACGGGGCCAGATATCCCCGCACAAGGCCGCCGGCCCAGGGCTGAAGGGGCATTCTACACAAAACCGGGCGACAGGACGTTGCTCCCGGGGACAGGTGACGGCGACGGACGGTGGCGGGTACAATACGCGGTCTTTCGTTCACTGCCATCGTCCGGCCAGGCCGGCGGTGCGCGTCCATCGTGTGGAGCTTTGCATGTCCGGCATCAAGAAAGTGGTATTGGCCTATTCCGGTGGCCTGGATACTTCGGTGATCGTCAAATGGTTGCAGGAAACCTACCAGTGTGAGGTGGTGACCTTTACCGCCGATATCGGCCAGGGTGAGGAAGTGGAGCCGGCCCGCGCCAAGGCCCAGGCCATGGGCGTGAAGGAAATCTACATCGAGGATCTGCGCGAGGAGTTCGTGCGCGACTACGTGTTCCCGATGTTCCGCGCCAACACCATCTATGAAGGCGAGTACCTGCTGGGCACCTCCATCGCGCGCCCGCTGATCGCCAAGCGTCTGGTGGAAATCGCCGAGGAAACCGGCGCCGACGCCATCTCCCACGGCGCCACCGGCAAGGGCAACGACCAGGTCCGCTTCGAGCTGGGTGCCTACGCGCTCAAGCCCGGCATCCAGGTGATCGCGCCGTGGCGGGAATGGGAGCTGAATTCCCGCGAGAAATTGATGGCCTTCTGCGAGGACCACGAGATTCCGGTGGATTTCACCAGCAAGAAGAAGAAATCCCCGTACTCCATGGACGCCAACCTGCTGCACATCTCCTATGAGGGCGGCAATCTGGAAGATCCGTGGTGGGAAGCCGAGGAAGACATGTGGCGCTGGAGCGTGAGCCCGGAAAACGCCCCGGATCAGCCCACCTACATCACCTTGACCTACGAGAAGGGTGATATCGTCGCCATCGACGGCGAGCGTCTGAGCCCGGCGGAGGTGCTGGCCAGGCTGAACAAACTGGGCGGTGACAACGGCGTTGGCCGTCTCGACATCGTCGAGAACCGCTATGTCGGCATGAAGTCCCGGGGCTGCTACGAAACCCCCGGCGGCACTATCATGCTGCCGGCCCACCGCGCCATCGAATCCTTGACCCTGGATCGCGAGTCCGCGCATCTGAAGGATTCGGTGATGCCCAAGTACGCCGAACTGCTCTACAACGGCTACTGGTGGAGCCCGGAACGTCTGGCGTTGCAGAAGCTGATCGACGCTACCCAGGAACACGTCAACGGTGAAGTGCGGGTCAAACTGTATAAGGGCCATGTGGCCGTGGTTGGCCGCCGCTCCGACAACGACAGCTTGTTTGACGCCTCCATTGCCACTTTCGAGGACGATGCCGGCGCTTACAATCAGAAGGACGCCGAGGGCTTCATCAAGCTCAATGCCTTGCGTTTGCGCATCGCCGCCAAGAACGGTCGCAAATTGTCGTAACCGGGCCGTCATCAACGGCCTGTAAAAAGCAGATCGCGGCCCGTGGGCCGCTCCTACCGTTGGTGGTCGATGCCAGTGTAGGAGCGGCCCACGGGCCGTGATCGTTTGAGAAGACGTCGCGCGCGCTTCTGTGTAGTCTGCGCAGAGAAGTGGTGAGGGTTCAGGATGAAGAAATCCGTCGTTGGCTGGCGGGAGTGGGCCAGCCTGCCGCAGCTGGGTATTCAGGCGATCAAGGTCAAGGTGGACACCGGTGCGCGCACTTCGGCGTTGCACGCCTTCAGTGTCGAGCACTTTCAGCGTGATGGCGGTGATTGGGTACGTTTTCTTATTCATCCGTTCCAGCATTCCGACGATGTTCGCGAGTGCGAAGCGCCGGTGCTGGAGTACAGGGTGGTGTCGGATTCCGGTGGTCACCGTGAACGGCGCCCGGTGATCGTCACCGAAATGGTGATGGGCGGGCAACGGTGGCCGATCGAGGTGACCCTCACGGATCGTGACACCATGAAATTTCGCATGTTGCTGGGACGCACCGCCATGAAGCGCGTCATGGTGGATCCCCGGTCTTCTTTCTTACTCGGTGGTAATGAGCGTCAGCCATGAAAATCGCCATTCTTTCCCGTAACAAGCAGTTGTATTCCACGCACCGTCTGTTGGAGGCGGGCAGGGAAGCCGGCCATGAGATGCACGTCATCGATACGCTGCGCTGTTATATGAGCATGGTCTCGCACAAGCCGGAGATTCATTTCAAAGGTGAAGTGCTGGAAGGCTTTGACGCCGTGATCCCCCGGATCGGTGCCTCCATCACCCAGTACGGTACCGCGGTGCTGCGTCAGTTCGAGATGATGGGTGTGTTCCCGGTGAACGAATCGGTGGCTATTTCCCGCTCCCGGGACAAGCTGCGCTCCCTGCAGTTGTTGTCACGCAAGGGCGTGGGGTTGCCGGTGACCGGGTTTGCCCACTCCCCGGATGATATTCCCGACCTGATCAGCATGGTCGGCGGCGCGCCGCTGGTGATCAAAATGCTGGAAGGCACCCAGGGCATCGGCGTGGTGCTGGCGGAGACGGTAAAGGCGGCGGAATCGGTGATCGAGGCCTTCATGGGGCTGAACGTTTCGGTGATGGTGCAGGAGTACATCAAGGAAGCCGGCGGTGCCGATATTCGTTGTTTCGTGGTGGGTGGCAAGGTGATCGCGGCGATGAAGCGGCAGGCGAAAGCCGGCGAGTTCCGCTCCAATCTCCATCGTGGCGGCACCGCCAGCCTGATCCGCATTACTCCGGAAGAACGTGCCACCGCGGTTCGTGCCGCCCGCATCATGGGATTGAACGTGGCCGGCGTGGATATCCTGCGTTCCAATCATGGTCCGCTGGTAATGGAAGTGAATTCCTCGCCGGGCCTGGAGGGGATTGAATCGGCCACCGGCAAGGATGTGGCGGGCATGGTGATCCGCTTCCTGGAAAAGGATGCGCGGCCTTTTCGCACCCAGACCAAGGGGGCGAAGGGATGAAAGAGAGTTAACAGTTAATAGTGAATAGTGAACAGCGAAAGGCAAAAACCAAGGGCGAAGACCACTGGCTGATCCGGTGCGGGTAGTTGATGAAAAACAGTAATACCAAAAACCCTAAAGAACCAAAAGCGGCGCCGTTTCAGTTGAACGGTATCACCGTGGCGCCGGGGACTCGCGCCAAGGTGGAGTTGCCGCTGGCGCAGCTTTACACACAGACGCCGTTGAACGTGCCGATCCATGTCATTCACGGCCGTCACCCCGGGCCGGTGCTGATGGTGAGCGCGGCCATTCACGGTGATGAACTCAACGGCGTGGAAATCATCCGCCGCCTGCTGCGCCATTCCTCCTTGCGCCGTCTTAATGGCACCTTGCTGGCGGTGCCGGTGGTCAATGTGTTTGGTTTCATTCACAAAACCCGTTATTTGCCCGACCGCCGGGACCTCAACCGCTGCTTTCCCGGTTCGGAGACCGGTAGCCTGGGTGCCCGCATGGCCTGGCAGTTCAAGACCCAGGTGCTGGATCGCGCCACCCACGCGGTGGATCTGCACACCGGTGCCATCCATCGTGCCAATTTGCCGCAGATCCGCGCCGACCTGTCCAATCACGCCACCGCCGAGATGGCCAGCGCGTTCGGCGTGCCGGTGGTGATCAACTCGGTGCTGGGCGAGGGCACTTTGCGGGAAGTGGCGGAGGCCCAGGGTATTCCGGTGATCACCTACGAAGCCGGCGAAGCGCTGCGCTTCGAGGAAGGCTGTATCCGCGCCGGGGTGCGAGGCGTGCTCAATGTCATGCACCATCTGGGCATGACCGGTTCGCGCAAGACCCGGGCGCCGCTGGAGCCCCATATCGCTCGCTCCTCCAGTTGGGTCCGCGCGGATCGCGATGGCGTGTTCCTGCCGCTGGTGGCGCTCGGCGCCTGGCTGAAGAAAGGCCAACTGATCGGCCGCATCTCCAGCCCGTTTGGCGGTGACGATGTGTCGATCCATTCCCCCTGTGCCGGCATTCTGGTGGGCCGCAATAATCTGCCATTGGTGAACGAGGGCGAGGCGCTTTATCACATCGCCCGCTTCGATGAGGTGCAGGAAGTGGCGCAGAATCTGGAGGTGTTTACCTCCGACATCGAACACGGCCCCACCCTGGCGGGGGAACCGCCCATCGTTTAGCGTTGCCGCTTTCGCTATTCTTTGTCCCACTGATTGTGATTGGGAGACACCATGCCTGTGCCTTCACCCCGGGTCCTGTACCGGGGGCTGCGGAACCTGTTGCGTTTTCTTGCTCGTCCGGTGCGCCGCGCCGAGGGGCGGGGAGCGCGGGTGATTCAATGCTATCGGGGCTATGGTTCGCGTCAGGAGCTGTTTCTCATCGGTCGCGTGTTTCGCCAGCCGGGCCTGGGGCTGGACCTGGCGGAGGGGCCGCTCAACGATCTGGTTAACGTGGGGCGGCGCACGGTGCGCTGGGGTATCGGCGGAGCGCGGGTGCGAGTGCGTGCTCTGGGCTCCCGGGACGAAGTGAAAACCGACGGCGATGGCTACTTCACCGTGCGTCTGCCGATTCAGGACACTCTGCCCGCCGAATCGTCCTGGCAGACCGTGCGGCTGACGCTGTTGCCTGAGCGGGACAATGACGAGCCGGCCAACGCGGACGCGAAAGTGTACATTCCGCCCGCGGATGTGGATCTGGCGGTGGTCAGCGATATCGACGATACCGTGATGTTCACCGGCGTCGCCAACAAGCTGTGGATGTTGTACCGGTTGTTCGTGGAAAAGGCCCGTCATCGCACCGCCTTCCCCGGCGTCTCCGCTTTGTACCGCGCCTTGTTTCAGGGCCTCGATGGTGAGCGGCGCCGGCCCATGTTGTATGTGTCCCGGGCGCCCTGGACCCTCTATGAAATGCTGTCGGAATTTTTTCACCTCAACCGCATTCCCCATGGCCCGATTCTGTTCCTGCGTGAATGGGGGCTGACGCTGCAGCGGCCCTGGCCGCGCCGCGCCAAGGATCACAAGGCGTTGCTGATCCGGCGCATGATGGCGTTGTATCAGCAACTGCCGTTTGTGCTGATCGGCGACAGCGGCCAGCGCGATCCGGAAGTGTACGCACAGATCGTCGCCGAGCACCCGGGGCGGGTGAAGGCGATCTACATTCGCCATGTCCATCAGAGTCCGTCCCGGGACCGTGAGATTCACCGGCTGGCGCGTCAGGTATCGGCCCAGGGCTGTGAAATGATTCTGGCTCGCAACAGCCTGGAGATGGCCAGCCACGCCCATCGTCTGGGGCTGATCAGCGACGCCGGCCTGCAAGAAGTCCGTGCCGACAGTCAGCGCCGGCAACAGGACTAGGCCGACCAGCCAGCCGGCACGGTGACTCTCCCTCCGTTTGCTACAAGCTCCCGCAGATCATGCTACGAAGCCGCTGTGGGAAGCGGCCTTGGCCGCGAATGCCCCCGGGCCGTTGGCCATTCGCTTGCAAGCAAGCTTCCCACAGCAGTCTTGACTCCTTCGCGCAAATATTCAACGCTTGATGAGTTTTTATTCATCGGATGATGAATAAGACTGCCGGCCGGGCATCGTGTTGCGCGCCGGTCTGGAAACACCACCGAAAAACAACAACGACAATCAGGAGAACAACAATGACCAGAAGACCAATGCGGTCCCTGATGATCGCGTTCCTGACCCTGACGGCCGCCGCCATCCCGGCGTTGGCCTGCGCCGGTGCCTGGCAGAACAACCTGTCGCTGGGCGGCTTCAACAAGGTGCATCTCTATACCCCGGACAGTGATTCGCTGGTGGGCAACGGCAAGGCGCTGCTGATCGTGCTGCATGGCTGCACCCAGTCCATTGATGCCTATAAAACCGCCAATCTGGAAGTGGCCGCGGAAGAGTACGGCATGGTGGTGGCGGTGCCGGATGCCATGAACAAGGCGGGTTTTAGTTGCTGGTCCTACTGGCAGGGCAGCAAGTCCCGGTCCGCCGGTGACTATAAGAACCTGATCAACCTGGCCAATACCCTGTCCGGCGACGCCGCTCGCGGCATTGATCCGAATCAGGTGTACATCGCCGGGCTGTCCTCCGGCGCGGCTTTCGCCAATACCACCGCCTGTTTGGCACCGGATGTGTTCGCCGGGGTCGGGGTCAGCGCCGGCCCCAGTGTCGGTACCAGCTCCAGTGGTGCTATCGGGACCTGTGAGCAGGCGGACGTGGAAAGCCGCTGCCGCAACCTCGGTGGCAGTTATCAAAGCGCCTTCGACACCCAGATCGCTTCGATCGCCCATGGTGACGCCGATACCACCGTGGACACCTGCTATAACCGGCAAAACGCGGAAGGCATGGCGGCGCTGTACGGTGTCAGCGAGGTTCCTGGCAGCACCGTGATCAGCGCCGATGGCGGCAGCGCCGAGGAATTCCTGTGGCAGGATGGCCGTGTCTCCATGCTCTGGTTTCACGGCCTGGATCACTCCTGGTCCGGCGGTCAGGGTGCCTCCGGCAGCTATGTCAGCGGTGCCAGCATCAATTACGCCCGCTATCTCGGTGGTTTCTTCGCCGGGCACAATGCGCGGATCGACCGTAACCGGGTTCCGACCCTGGTCCAGGTGGATGTCACCGCCAGCGCGGACCGGATTCAGGTCAGCGGGCAGGCCAGCGATGAGGACGGCTCGGTCAGTGGCGTATCCATCGTCATTGAGGGGGTGAACGGAGGCGGCATGACCCTTTCCGCCGCCACCGACAACGAGGGCTATTTCCAGGCCACCAGCGATCCGCTGGCGGATGGCCTGTACACCGTGGCGGTGACCGCCACCGATGACGATGGCGGTGAAAGCGAACCGGCCATCCGTACCGTGCGGGTGGGGCCGGAACCGCCTGCCAGTGCTCCGGTACTCAGTGACATCGCGGTGAGCGTGGATGGGCAGTGCGCGACGATCAGTGGCCAGGTGGTGGACGACAATCAGGATCTGGCCGGGGTGACGGTGACCTTCGCCAGCGGAGCGCTGGCGGCGGAGATCGAGGGTATGCGCTATAGCGCCCGGGCCTGCGATTTGCCGGGCGGTCCCCAGAACGCCACGGTAACCGCCGAGGACGAAGGCGGGCTGAGCAGCAGCGATCAGATCGACTTCGTTATCGACGCCGGCCAGGTGGCGACCCTGGATCAGCACATCAGCGCCGGACGGCTGGACTACACCAATTACGCCGATTGCTATCTGGAATACGGCGCGGAGGCGTTCAAGCTGAACGAAGCAACGGTCAGTGGCCAATGCCAGTGGCAGGATGATGATGCCAGCTGCGCGGGACCGGTACAGGCCTGTTCCGGATCCGGCGGTGGCGGCGACCCGGAGCCGCAGCCGGGCGACGAGTGCCAGGCTCAGTCCACTTACAACTACTACCACAAGGTGGCGGGGCGGGCTTACAGCACCGGCAATTACTATGCGCCGGACTACTTCGCCCAGGGCAGTGATGAACCGATGGCCGGTTCCACCTGGGGGGTGACCGCGTTGTACAGCGAGGATGGCGGTAACGTCTGGCGGCTGGGGGTGTGTCCCTGAAGTGAGACTGACGCCGGGAAAAGCCGGCGGTTGTTGAACCCGGGGGGCTTGCGTACTATCCGTCCATGACGACCAAGCCCCCCAAGTCCGCGAAATCCCCCGCCAGAAAGAAAGCCGTGGGCCGCCCGCGTTCCCGCGATGGTGGGGGCAACCGTGACACGCTGATTCTGGACGCCGCCGAGCGTTTGTTCGCCTACCACGGCTATGACGCCGTCACGTTACGGGCGGTGGCCGGCGAAGCCGATGTCGATCTGGCGCTGATCGGCTATTACTTTGGCGCCAAGCAGAAGCTGTTCGATACCGTCTTCCAGCGCCGCGCGCGCATTCTCAACGAAGACCGTCTGGCGGCGCTGGCTTCGGCCCGCGCCGAATGCGATCCGATACCGCTGGAAAGGATCATCGAAGCGTATCTGCGGCCGCTGGAAATGGCTCAGGAAAGCGAGGATCAGGGGTGGCGTAACTATTGCGCGCTGCTGGCCTACGTGAACACCTCGCCGGTATGGGGGCCGGTACTGATGAGCCGCCATTTCGACGGTCCCATGGAAGCCTTCGTGGAAGCGTTGGCGGCGGCCCTGCCACGGGCGGAGCGCGCCGATCTGTACTGGTGCTACCACTTCATGTCCGGTGCCATGTCACTGACGTTCGCCAACACCGGCCGTATCAACGTCATGTCCGGCGGCCTGTGCCGCTCCGACGACTTCCAGACCGCCTACGACCGCATGATCCCGTTCGTGGTGGCGGGATTCGAACGGGTGTGCGGTCCGCTGAGGTGAGCGCCGGATTCAGTCCTTCTTGTCCACCGCGCCGCCGGCTTCGCGCCAGGCCTTGAAGCCGCCTTCGATGTCACACACCGGGCCAAAGCCCATCTCCACCAACTGCTGGGTGGCCAGGGCGGAACGGTGGCCCAGGGCGCAAAACAGGACGAAACGCTGGCCGGTATCGAAAGCCTCCTTGTGATAGGGGGAATCCGGGTCGACCCAGAATTCCAGCATGCCGCGCGGGCAGTGCAGGGCGCCGGGCACGGTGCCTTCGCGTTGCAGTTCGCGCACGTCACGCAAATCGACGAAGCGGGTGTCGGGATCGTCAAGCAGCGCCACCGCGTCCTCCGCCGTCAGGGATTCGATGCGGGCCTTGGCCCGCCGTACCAGTTCGTCACTGCTCAGGGTCAGTGTTGTCATCATTCTCTCCCGATCATAGAACCTGCCCGGGTCGCGCGACTTCGCCCTCGCGGATCAGCACATCACTGATCTCATCGAGAATGGCCGGGTCGTCGATGGTGGGCGGCAGGGGAAAATCCTTGCCGTTGACCATCTTACGCAAAGCGGCGCGCAAGGTCTTGCCGGAGCGGGTTTTCGGCAACCGTGGCACGATCAGCGCACGGCGGAAGCAGGCCACGGCGCCCACCTGGTCGCGGATCAGGGCGATCAGTTCCTGTTCCACCTGTTGTGGCGATTGCGCGACGCCGTCCTTGAGCACCACCAGACCCAGCGGTACTTCCCCCCGCAGCTCATCGTGGCGGCCCACCACCGCCGATTCCGCCACCGCCGAATGGGTGGCGATGTGCTCCTCCATGATGCCGGTGGAAAGCCGGTGACCGGCCACGTTGATGACGTCATCGGTGCGGCCCATGATGTGCACGAAACCGTCTTCGTCCAGGTAACCGCCGTCGCCGGTGTGGTAATAGCCGGGATAAGTGCGCAAATAGCTTTCCAGATAGCGCGGATGATCGTTCCAAAGTGTTTGCGCGCAGCCCGGTGGCAGCGGCAGACGCAACACGATGTCCCCTTCCTGGTTGGGCGGCAGCGGCTGGCCATCCTCGCCGAGCACTTCCACCAGATAACCGGGTACCGCCCGGTTGGTGGAACCATTGCGCACTTCCCGTTCGCCGAGGCCGGCGCAGGGGGCGGTCACCGGCCAGCCGGTCTCGGTCTGCCACCAGTGGTCATACACCGGCCGCCCGGTGAGATCACTGAGCCACTGATAGGTGGGGGTATCCAGCTTCTCGCCAGCCACGAATAAATGTTTGAGCGTGTCGATCCGGTAGCGTTGGAACAACCGGCCTTCGGGATCTTCCTTTCGCATGGCGCGGAACGCGGTGGGCGCGGCGAACAGGCCGTTGACGCCGTACTCTTCCACCAGACGCCAGTAGGCGCCGGCGTCCGGCGTCTTCACCGGCTTGCCTTCGAACATCACCGTGGTACAGCCGCCCAGCAGCGGCGCGTAGACGATAAACGAGTGGCCCACCACCCAGCCCACGTCGGAACAGCCCCACCAGATTTCTCCGGCTTCCATGCCATAGACATTGCGCAGTGAGTAGAGCAGCGCGACGGCATGGCCGCCGTGGTCGCGGACGATACCCTTGGGCTTACCGGTGGTGCCGGAGGTGTACATGATATAGAGCGGGTGGTTGGCGTTGAGCGGCGTGGGCGGCACCGGATCGCTGCCATCAACGGTGGCCCGCCAATCGAGAAACCCGTATTGCCGCAGTTCCGCCGTTGCCGTTTCGCGCTGCAGCACCAGGACCTGATCGACGCGATGCTGGCACTGTCGCAGAGCGCCATGAACCAGTGGTGTGTAGGGAATCACGCGATCGATCTCGATGCCACAGGAGGCGGTCAGGATCACCTTGGGCCTGGCGTCGTCGATGCGCACCGCCAGCTCGTTGGCGGCGAAACCGCCGAACACCACCGAATGCACGGCGCCAATGCGGGCGCAGGCAAGCATGGCCATGGCCGCTTCCGGCACCATCGGCATATAGATCACCACCCCATCGCCGGCGCCGACACCAAGACGGGTGAGCGCACCGGCCAGCTCCGCCACCCGCGCCAACAGCTGATTGTAGGTGAAACGTTGGCGGACGCCGGTGACCGGGGAATCGAAGATTAGCGCATCCTGCTCACCCCGGCCCTGTTCCACCTGATGGTCCAGAGCCAGATAGCAGGTGTTCAGGCGGCCATCGCCGAACCAGCGGTGAGTGCCGTCGTCCAGGGTTTCCAGGATGCGTGTGGGCGGCTGGTACCAGGCCACGTTGCGGGCCTGTTCGGCCCAAAAGGTTTCCGGTTGTTGGCGGGCCTGCTGAAAGGCATTCCGATAGCTCATTTCCGATTCCTTGCCGTTTTTTGTTTTGCGGCGCGCGGGGGGGGGTCGGCACGCCGTGCTGTTATCCAAGCACCGGAGCTGTCGGGATGCCAGTAGACGATGGTCGGTTTCGGGCCAGCCCTGGAAAAATACAATCAGAATGGTGGCGGAGCAGGGGGCTCTTGCCGGGGAGAATCGGCGGTCAGAATTCCAGGACACGCTACAAGCACGTCCATGTGGGCTCGTGTTTGCCCTTCCCTGGCCAAACACGGTCCTGGAATTCTGACCACCGATTCTCTACAAGCTCTGAAACCGCCCGCTTCGAATCAACCGTCGGACCATTATGGCCTGGTGTGTCGGATCTAGATCACGCCACCATTGGCGCGCAGGACCTGGCCGTTGACCCAGCCGCCATCGGCGCCGACCAGGAACGCCACGGTGCCGGCGATATCCCTTGGCGTGCCGAGCCGTTCCATGGGGCTGAGTTTCGCCAGCCGTTCCACCAGCTCCTCCGATTTGCCTTCCAGGAACAGATCGGTGGCGGTGGGGCCCGGGGCTACCGCATTGACGGTGATGTCACGGCCACGCAGTTCCTTGGCGAGAATGCCGGTGAGGGTTTCCACCGCCGCTTTGGTGGCGGCGTAAACGCCGTAGTTTTCCAGCTTCAGGCCGACCACGCTGGTGGAGAAATTGACGATGCGGCCTCCCTCGCGCAGGCGCCGCGATGCCTGGCGCAACGTATTCAGAGTGCCCTTGAGATTGATGGCGATCTGGGTGTCCACCAGTTCGTCGTCGCCGTCGGCCAGTGACGCCAGCTTGAGGATGCCGGCGTTGTTGATCAGCACGTCGACACCACCGAACGCCGTTTCGGTGGCATCAAACAGGCGCGCCACCGCCTCCGGGTCACTGACATCGGCCTTGACCGGCAGGGCGGTGCCGCCGGCCTGCTCGATTTTCGCCGCCAGGGCTTCCGCCGCCTGGGCACTGGCGGCGTAGTTGATCACCACGGCATGGCCATCGGCGGCCAGACGTTCGGCAATGGCGGCACCGATACCTCGGGAGGCGCCGGTGACAATGGCAACGTTCTGATGGGGAGCGGACATGCAGGTTCTCCTTGATCGGTTTATGCGGGAAACCGGGACACCATACACCTGTGTGCAGAGCGAATAATCAGGAGAAATTCGATATCACTGTTCATGATTTTTGAACAGTAGAGGAACAATCAGACCGGATAGTGGATGGTGAGGGAGTCGCTCGCGGCGGGGCAAGGCGCCGCGAGCGTGGGTTCGATCAGCCGCGGCTGGCGCGATTGCCGCCGTTGCCGCTGCGTTGGCCACCACCACCACCACCGCCACTGCGGCGGCGCCGGCGTGGCGCCGGTTTGCCGTCGGCACTGCGGGGCGCGGAGCGACGCTGGCCGCCCTTGTTGGGAGAGGCACTGTCGGAACGGGGGCCAGAGCGAGAGCCGGAGCGGGAACCATTGGGACGGGAACGCGGCTCCCTCTCATCAGGGATATCGGCCACCGCCGGCGGCTCGAAGTTGTCCACCTGGCGGCGTTCGATGGGCTGCTTGATCAGCCGCTCGATGCCCTTGAGCAGTTTCTGGTCCTCGCCGCTGACCAGGGACACCGCTTCGCCGTCGGCGCCGGCGCGGCCGGTGCGGCCGATCCGGTGTACGTAGTCCTCGGCCACGTTGGGCAGATCGAAGTTCACTACCTGCGGCAACTGGTCGATGTCCAGACCTCGGGCGGCGATGTCGGTGGCCACCAGGGCGCGCACGTCACCGCTTTTGAATCCGGCCAGGGCGCGGGTGCGGGCGTTCTGGCTCTTGTTGCCATGGATTGCGACGGCCTCGATGCCGGCACTTTCCAATTGCTTGGCCAGGCGGTTGGCACCGTGTTTGGTACGGGTGAACACCAGCACCTGGAACCATTGCTGCTCGCCGATAAGATGGGTGAGCAGCGCTGCCTTGTGCCGTTTGTCCACGGTCACCACCCATTGACGCACCCGTTCGGCGGTGCTGTTGCGCGGGCTGATGTCGATTTCCTTGGGGCTGCGTACCAGGGTCTTCGCCAGCGTCCGGATCTCATTGGAGAAGGTGGCGGAGAACATCAGCGTCTGCCGCTGCTTCGGCAGCAGCCGCAGTACCTTGCGGATGTCGTGGATGAAGCCCATGTCGAGCATCCGGTCCGCTTCATCCAGTACCAGGATTTCCAACTGATCGAAGGACATCGCCTTTTGCTGATACAGGTCCAGCAGCCGTCCGGGGGTGGCCACCAACACATCCACACCGCCGCGCAGACGGTTGATCTGCGGGTTGATGTTGACGCCGCCGAACACCACGGCGGAGCGCAGCGCTGGCAAATATTTGCCGTACTCAGCCACGCTTTCACCGACCTGAGCGGCCAGTTCACGGGTGGGGGTCAGCACCAGCGCGCGCACCTGGCGGCTGGCGGCCGGCTTGCCCGGCTCCAGCCGTTGCAACAACGGCAGGGTGAAACCGGCGGTCTTGCCGGTGCCGGTCTGGGCGGCGGCCATCACATCACTGCCACCCAGAACCGCGGGAATGGCTTGCGCCTGAATCGGCGAGGGACGGTCGTAACCCTGTTCGGCCACGGCACGCAAAAGGGGATCGATCAATCCGAGGGACTGGAAATCCATAGGGGGTATCTTCGGAGTTAAGGAAGGGAAGCAATAAAGGCGCGAAGGTTACCTGATTGGCGCCCGGGGCACGAGGACTTTATCTCCCGTGATGGCCGGAAAAGGCCCGTGGGGAGGGTGATTGGGCCACAAACGGGGCCATTTAGCCGGGGTGGAGTGTGGCGGCGCCCTCCAATACCTGACTGGCGAAGGCGGGGAGGTGGGCATGGCGGTAACGGCGGGTATTGGCCAGGTCGAAACCGGCATCGTGGAGGATATCCGGGGTGGGGCGGTTGAGGTGGCAGCCGCAGGCCAGATGTTTCCACAACGGCGTCAGCCGGTTCTGCCAGCGCTGCGTGCGGGGGTTGGGACTGGCGATGTGCTCCAGAATCAGTAATTGCCCATTGTCGGCCAGCACCCGCCGCATTTCCCGGGCGGCCCGTTCCGGTTCGGGGATGGTGCACAGCACCAGGCACGCCACCACGGTGTCGAAGTACCGGTCCGGGTAGGGCAGTCGCCGTGCATCACCGGCCAGCAGGCGGATGCGTTCAGGGTGGGGGCCGTTGGTGGCTTGCCGGCGGGCCCGGTCGAGCAACGGGATACTGGGTTCCAGGCCGTGAATTTCCGTGGCTTGCTCGCCGTAAAGCGGCAGGTTGGCGCCATTGCCGACGCCGATTTCCAGGATCCGCCCGCGAGCGGCGGCGATCAAACGCTGGCGGTCGCGATAGAAAGGGCGTGTCCCCAGGTCCAGCAGGGGCGGAAAAATATAGTCGCTGTAAAACCCCATGGCATGGGCCTGTTTGTTGTTATATCGGCCCATGCTTGTCTTGGCGGGGACGGGAAGTCAAGCCGGCACGCTGTATTCGCGAGCAAGCTCGCTTCCCACAGAGAGGGCCACGGAGCCGCTGTGGGAGGCTGGCTTGCCAGCGAATCAGTGTGCCAACGGTTGCGTGTAAACGGATGTTCCACAACTGTAGGACACCAGTGGCTCACGAGCCGCGATTTGTCTCAAAGCGTCAGCGGCTGATCAGCGCCAGTTCCGCGTCCTGTTGCAGCACGGTCCACCAGCGCCGGCCGTGGTCGGCGTCGAAGCCCACCAGGGGCTGGTCGGCGCAGGCGTCCGGACGGTTTGGCGGCGTGGTCAGGAAGGCGCTGTCGAACGGCTGCTGTACCACGCAGTCGGTGTCGGCGATGGCCTGCCAACCGTCGGCGGTACGCCAGGCCAGGGTGTGGCTGTCGGTGTCCACGCCTTCGCTGGCGTCGAAGGTCAGCGCATAGGCGTCGGACACGGCGGTGGCCAGATCCCACGCTTTGCTGGCGGTGGCCGGCAGGGTATGGGGCTGCTTGGCGGTGCCGTCGGGCTGGCTGCCGGGCAGGCCAACCATGCTTTCGATGTCCTTCACCGCGCCGTAGGCGCTGGAGTAGGTGCCGGTCTGGTTCTGGGTGCCGCTGACGATAAGGATGTCCGAAGCGGTATCCTCATCGGCCTGTTGCCAGCTCATGGTGACCAGCTCTTTGAGGTCGATGGTGGTTTCGGGAATCTCCACTTCGCTCTCGTTAAGCGCGACCAGGCGCTCGTTGCCGTTGAGGTTGGGGGTCCAGGATTCGTGATACTGGAACAGGAACTGGTAGCCCAGGCGCATCAGGTCGGTGACGGTTTCGGCGCGGCTGAAGCCGGGGGTCACGCCCATGTCGCGGGTACGGCTTTCGACCCGGTTAAAGGTGTTGTTGGTGCCGGCCACCATGCGCGCCACGCTGCCGTCGTCGCCGGTGCAGTCGTTGCTGATGTAGCTGGCGTCCAGGTACATCACCGGTCGGGTGCCTTCGGGAATGGAGTTGGGGTAGACCAGCCGTTCGCAGCGGTTCCTGGTGCGCGAGAAGCGATCCATCAGTTTCCATTGCGGGTCGGCCAGTTCTTTGACGCCGTCCTCGTTGCTGCCGATGGTGTGTTCGACGTACCAGGACTCATAGTCGACCCGGTCGCCCTGGAAGGTGAGCACCGAGGCGTTGGCGTCATAGGCCGGGGAGCCGTTATCCATGGTGTTCATCTTCTGCTGCACGATACGCTGCACCAGCTCGCGCTCGCCGTAACGGAATTCATAGCCTTTATAGGAGGCGTTGCCGGACATGATCTGGGTGTACTGCGGCAGGCGGTAGTTGCCATCGGCGGTGGTCCAGGATGACGGGTCCACCCAGATCGGCGCGGTGACCACGGAGCGCTGATACATGTGTTCGTGGCCCTGTACCCAGAGCACGTCATAGCGGGCGAAGAAGGCGCGGATGTCGTCCCACATGTCCATCAGGGCGTTGTCGCCTTTGATGCCCTCGACGATCATCTCGCGAGTTTCGCCGTACTTGGCGCCGATCAGGCCGTCATGACTGGCGATCACCAGGTGGTCGAATTCCCCTTCGTGGGCGGCCACTTCCTGCTTGATCCACTCAAAGGCGATGGGCAGATTGTAGTATTTGAGCAGGATGATCATCACGTTGTCGCGGATCACGTAGTAGTTCAAGTACTGGGCGCCGGCCATGTGCACCGCATCCTCGGGGATGTAGTGCTTCATGTTCTCGATCCATTCCACCGAGTAGGCGTAGCTGTCCTCGTGGTTGCCCATCAGCGGCAGGAACTCGATGCCGGCGTCGCGGTAGCTTTCCGCCACCGAGGTCCATTGCTCGAACTCGCGGGTGGTGCCGTGGTCGGTGAGGTCGCCCACCGGGATCACGATGTCCACGCCCAGTTCCTGCTCCTTGTCGAGCACCGCTTTCATCGGATGCATGGAAACGTTATCGCCGCCACCCTGGGTGTCGGGCAACAGACCAATGCGCAGGGTGGAAACCGGAGTCGGCGTGGGTGTTTCGCCGCCGTTGCCGGGATCGGTGGGTGGCGTGCCGGAATCGGATGAAGACGAAGAACCGCCGCAGGCGGACAACAGGCCGCCGAGCAGCACCGCGTACAGCGGTAGTGCCGTGAATCGCATGATGTGAACCCCCAGTTTGGTATTGGTATGCCCGGGTGCACCCCATCACGCGCCTTCCTTTGCGCTTCTCCGCGACGGCGGAGGCTGGGTATGGAACCCGGGTCGGGAGCGGGCTCCCGAAGCGCTGCCTATGCTGGATAAAGGATGTGATGATTCGGCGTCATTGAAATGACGGTTTGATGATTTGTGTTGTCCCACGGTTGTGGAGCGGCGCTGGATGTCGGACGCCAACATAAGATTCATCGCGGTTTAGCGGGAACTGGCCTTACCCTCCATCATGGACAGCGGAGCCGCGTTACGCCTTTGCGGGAACGCCGTGAAGCAGGGTCCCGCAAAGGCGTAACGCGGCTCCGCTTCGAGGTAACCGGCAAGTACAGGAGTTCTTCTGGCCTTGGAGACATAAATTCGCAGGTTGCTACAACGTCGCTGTGGGAGATTCACCAGCAGACAAAGCGGACCGTCACGAGGCGTAGCGGTGGAACACTTCCAGGAAAGCGTCGCCGTAGGCTTCCAGCTTGCGGTCGCCGACGCCGCTGACGCTGGCGATGTCGCGCAGGGAGGTCGGGTGGATCGCCATCATGTCGAGCAGGGTGGCGTCGTGGAAGATCACGTAGGGCGGCACGCCGGCTTCTTCGGCCAGTTGCTTGCGGCAGGCGCGCAGGGCTTCCCAAAGCGGGCGCTCGGCGTCCGTCACCGGAACCCGCTCGGCACGGCGGGAGCGGGTCTGGGCACGGGCCACGTCCTTGCGCAGTTGCAGCGATCGCTCACCGCGTAAATACGGACGGCAGGTCTCGGTGAGTTGCAGGGCGCCATAGCCGGCGGCATCCACGGCGAGCAGGCCCAGTGCCACCAGTTGCCGGTAAATGGCCCGCCACTGATTGGCGGAAAGCTCGCCGCCGATGTTCCAGGTGGAGACATGGTCGTGGCCGGCGGAAGCCACCTTGTCGCTGCGATTGCCGGTGAGTACATCGACCAGGTGATTGACGCCGAAGCGCTGGCCGGTGCGGTAAACGCAGCTGAGCGCTTTGCGCGCCACCTCGGTGGCGTCGAATGTCTGTGGCGGATTCAGGCAGGTATCGCAGTTGCCGCAGGGTTTTTCCAGGGTCTCGCCAAAATAATTCAGCAGCGCCTGGCGCCGGCACTGGGTCACTTCACAGAGACCAAGCATGGCCTCCAGCCGCTGATGCTCGTGACGCTTGAACTGCTCGTTGCCTTCCGATTGCGCCAGCATCTGCTTGTGGCGGATGGCGTCTTCCAGCCCATAGGCCATCCAGGCGGTGGCGGGGGCGCCATCACGGCCGGCGCGGCCGGTTTCCTGGTAATAGGCTTCAATGCTTTTGGGCAGATCCAGGTGGGCGACGAAACGCACGTCCGGTTTGTCGATACCCATGCCGAACGCCACCGTGGCCACCATCACCAGGCCATCCTCGCGCAGGAAACGCTGTTGGTGGCGGGCGCGCACTTCGCCGCCGAGACCGGCGTGGTAGGGCAGGGCGGCAATGCCCTGCTGGTTGAGCCAGTCGGCGGTCTGGTCCACCTTATTGCGGGACAGGCAATAAACGATGCCGGCGTCGCCGGCGTGTTCGCTGCGGATCAGCCGTAGTAATTGCTGGCGGGCGCTGTCCTTGCGTTCGATCCGGTACTGGATATTGGGTCGGTCGAAGCTGGAAACGAAGTGCCGGGCACCACCGAGATCGAGCCGTTCGGCGATTTCCTGGCGGGTGCGCGGATCGGCGGTGGCGGTGAGCGCGATACGCGGCACCTGGGGGAATTCCCGGTGCAGCAGGGACAGCTGCAGGTAGTCACTGCGGAAATCATGGCCCCACTGCGACACGCAATGCGCCTCGTCGATGGCGAACAACGCCAGCGGCGACTGGTGCAGCAATTCCAGAGTGCGTGCCTGGGTCAGCCTCTCCGGCGCCACGTAGAGCAGGTCGAGAGTGCCGTCACGGACCTGTTGTTCCAGTTCCCGGGCGCGGCCGGCGTCCAGAGTGGAATTGAGGAAACCGGCGCTGACCCCGAGAGCATTGAGCGCGTCCACCTGATCCTGCATCAGCGCGATCAATGGGCTGACCACCACACCGACACCTTCCCGCGCCAGGGCCGGGATTTGGTAACACAGGGATTTGCCGCCGCCGGTGGGCATCAATACCAGGGCATCGCCACCGCTTACCAGGGTGTCGATAATGGCGGCCTGCTGGTTACGGAATTCGTGGTAGCCGAATACGTGCTGGAGAATCGAAAGGGGATCGCGTTGCATGGCGGCAGTATACCTGTCCGCGGACGCGGTGACATCCGCGTGACACGTGCACCACGCACAATCCGGCGCGACTGTGACGAAACCATGACGGGAAACAAAGCGACAATGCAGGCATGGCGGGTTTTTCGTGAATTTTTTCTGTTGGGATGGATCAGCTTTGGTGGTCCGGCGGCCCATGTGGGGTACTTCCATCGCCGCTTCGTTGCCACTCTGGGCTGGCTGGACGAGGATGAGTTCGCCCGTCTGCTGGCGTTGACCCAGTTTCTTCCCGGTCCGGCCTCCAGCCAGTTGGGGTTCGCCATCGGCCGTCATCGCGCCGGGCTGGCTGGGGCGGTGGCGGCGTTCCTCGGTTTTACCCTGCCGTCGTTCCTGCTCATGGTGCTGGTGGCGCTGTTCGCCGCCCAGTGGGCCGGCGACGGGTTGGATGGCGTGGTGCGGGGGCTGAAATGGCTGGCGGTGGTGGTGGTGGCCGACGCGGTCTGGAACATGGGCCGCCGTTTTTGTCCCGATGCCCTGACCCGGACACTGGCGCTGGCCACGGCGGTGCTGTTGTGGTGGTGGCCGGGCATCGTCACGCAACTGCTGACCCTGTTGCTGGCGGCGTTGATCGGCGCCGGATGGCTCAAGCGTACCGTGGAGACCGTGCCGGAGAGCGGTGCCATCAGGGTGCGCCCGCTGGTGCTGTTCCTCGGGTTCTGGCTTTTGTTCACACTGGTCGGAGGCCTGTGGCTGCTGCGGGACTTCTACAGTGCCGGCGCCCTGGTGTTCGGCGGCGGCCATGTGGTGTTGCCGTTGCTGCAGGGCTTCGTCGGTGACCGCGTCGGTACCGACGCCTTTCTGACCGGCTACGCCGCCGCCCAGGCGGTACCCGGCCCGATGTTTTCCCTGGCCGCCTATCTGGGCGCGCTGCTGATGCCGGCGGCGCCCTGGTCCGGCGCGGCCCTGGCCACGGTGGCGATCTTCCTGCCCGGCTTCCTGTTGGTATGGGCATTGGCCGACGCCTGGCGCGGCCTGGCCAGCCGCCCGGCCATGGCCGGCTCGGTGGCAGGCATCAACGCCGCCGTGGTGGGACTGCTGCTGGCCGCCCTCTACGACCCGGTTTTTCGCTCGGCGGTGGCCGGTGGAGGGGACTTGGCGATGGTGGTGATGGGGTTTTTGTTATTACGGTCGGGGAAAGTGCCGTTGCTCTGGTTGGTCGTGGGTATGGCATTGCTGGGATGGGCTGTCACGGCTTTTTGAAGGCGGCGTTCTGAAAAAAGGGTCGCCAAGCGGTTTCGTTATTGATCGCGGGAATCGCCTTTTTCAGGGCAGCCAGATCAAGTTGTTTGAACCAGGCCGCTGCCTCCTGGCACTCCGGCAGGCTGTTGGAGCCGACATCGAACAGCAAGCTCAATTCCTGATGTTCGTTTATCCTGGCGATGGGCAAATGGTAACGGCTGTTGCAGGTGCTCAGCCGCTGGTTGATGCGCAGTTTCAAGGCCGGGCCGGCCGTTGCCACCACCTCGCCATATTCTTCTTCGGCGGGGGCATGGGGCCAGATGTCCTGGAGAGCCGGTGGATTGGTGCTTTGCCAACGTAGAAGAAAGATCTGTATGGACGCCGCTCCCTCTTGATCGAAGGAGGAAAAGTCAAGCCTCCATGGATGATCCGGCGATGTCATACGGCCCGATCTTGCGTGGAATAAATCGTCGTCGGGATTAAAGAAAGGGGCCAGCCGCTGCCCGAGAAAGCCCACGAATTCCGCATAGTTTTTTTGCGTCATAGTGGAGTCCATGGAGGGGATATACTCGCCTGAAAGCAACTGCATGGAGAGATCTTCCGTCCCCAGCTGTTTGATGATCCCGATAAAATCACTGGCTACCTGAGTATCGGGTGTTTCCGCCCTGGCATGGATATAAGTGTCGCCAATATCGCGTTCGGCCTGAATAAAATAGTAGCCGTTTGCCTCTCGGGCGATGTGGATGTCGTGTCCGAGGTTTTGGTGATCGGGGTGAATGGAGAAAAAGTTTTTTGCCACTTTCCGTCGCTGATATTTATCTTCGTTGGTGGTGGCAAAGAGGGTCATTTCGTGGGCTTTGACATCGGTTCCACGCCGCTGCCAAACCTTGAACGCGATGGCATCGGACGCCGCTTCGGGATACCTGAGAACATAGTTCTCTGGCAGTTTCAACGACAGCATGCCCTCGTGGGAGGTCTGCCATGTTGGCGTCACCTTGGCCTGGGCGAGCTGCTGGAATACTTCTTGCGTCCGGTTTCGCGCGTCCCGCCACTCGGCCTGGATGCGCAGGAGTTCGGGGTTGTCTGGCTCGACCGGGACGAGTTTCAGTGCCTGGATACCGTTTATGTCGCTAGCGAGATTGTCCTTGCTTCGCTCTTTCAGTGCGTCGAGGTCACTCTCGTCCTCGATGTCCGGATAGCTATTGCCGAATAAGCCTTCTTCCTGAATAAAGCGAACCGAACCGTCCGTCTCGGCAACATAATCCTTGCCATGACCACGCAGCGGGAGGGCCTCTTTTTTGAACGGCACCATCAAATAGCCGCGCAGTTTGGTCCCGTCCGGCCCATAGAGCCTCATTACCGGCAACAGGCGGTCAACCTCGGCCCAGGTGACCTCGGCATAGGAGTCAAACTTGGAGTTGATGGGCTGAGGGAAGTAGGTTCCCCCGGGCACATCACGGGTGATGGTAAGGGCAAGAACCACAGTGATCGGGATCAGCAACAGGATCGAGGCAAGGACCAAAAGGATGCGTTTCATGGTTATGGTGATGTCCGCCCTGCCTGCTTTTGTTGGCTCTACACTATAACAATCCGAATGGTATCAAGAGAGGGCGCGTTGATTGAATCGCGAACTGTCTCTTCTTGCCCGCTTGCTCAAAGACCGGAACCATGATTCAATTCTTTGAAAGCAGGAACCAGGATTCCGATCATGGCATACCGGGAAACCGCTCAGGTGCGGGCGCGTAAGGCGGCGCAGCGGGAGAATTTGCTGGAGACCGCCGAGAGGCTGGTGCGGGAAGGGGGCTTCGCCGCCATGACCATGCAGGCGGTGGCGGAGCGCGCCGGCGTCGGTGTCGGCACGCTGTATCGCTATTTCGATAACAAAGCGACCCTGGCGGCGGAGGTATTCCGTGTCGCCACCGAGCGGGAAGTGGAGGCCGTGGCGCGGGCGCTGTCCGGGCCGGGCGGCGCTGGTGCCCGTCTGGAGCAGGCACTGCGGGTGTTCGCCGGCCGTGCCATGGCGGCGCCCAAGCTGGCCTGGGCGCTGATCGCCGAACCGGTGGAGCCGGAGGTGGATGCCGAGCGTCTGCATTATCGGGCCACCTATGCGGCGCTGTATCGGGACGTGCTGGATCATGGCGTTGCCAGCGGCGAGCTGCCGGCCCAGGCCACCGCTCCCAGCGCCGCGGCGCTGGTGGGGGCGGTGGCCGAAGCTCTGGTGGGGCCACTGGCGGCGCCGCTGGCGGACGCCGCCCTGCCGGATCAGATGGTGGCCTTCTGCCTGCGGGCGGTGGGCGCCACGCCATCGCAATCGAGACAACCACAACAAAACACCACCACAGGCGCCGTTGGCGCTGGAGGTCAATCATGAATGCTCAACACGATGCTTTGAATGTGGAAGCCCTGGCCGACACCCATGAGGTGCTCAACCAGTCCGGCGATCTGCAGGATTACAACGCCTATGACACCGACAATGCCCTGCGTGAAGCGGTGCGCCGCCACGGTGCGGGCTGGGCGGAACCGGCATTGTCCGCCCACGGTGCCAGGACCGGCAGTGCCGAGGTGATCGAGTGGGGCTTCCTGGCCAACGAAAACAAACCGCAGTTCTTCTCTCACGACCGTCACGGTTACCGGGTGGATGAGGTGAAATATCACCCGGCCTATCACAACCTGATGGCGTTGGGGCTGGAGAGCGGCATCCATTCCGCGCCCTGGACCAATCCCAAGCCCGGCGCCCATGTGGCCCGGGCCGCGCGCAGCTACCTGCAGGCCCAGGCGGAAGCGGGCCATGGCTGCCCGCTGACCATGACTTTCGCGGCGGTGCCCTCGATCCGGCTGACCCCGTCCCTGGCGGAGGAATGGCTGCCGAAGATCCTCAACAACGGTTATGACCCGCGCAATGTGCCGCACGATGAAAAGCAGTCCCTGACCATCGGCATGGGCATGACCGAGAAGCAGGGCGGCTCCGATGTGCGCGCCAATACCACTCGCGCCTATGCGATCGGCGCTGGTGGCCCCGGCGAGGCCTACGAACTGATTGGCCACAAGTGGTTCACCTCCGCGCCCATGTGCGACGCCTTCCTGGTACTGGCGCAGACGGACAACGGCCTGAGCTGTTTTCTGGTGCCGCGCTGGCGGCCCGACGGCAGCAAGAATCCGATTCAGGTGCAGCGCCTGAAAAACAAGGTGGGTAACGTCTCCAACGCCTCCTCCGAGATCGAGCTGCGCGGAGCCCTGGGCTGGATGGTCGGCGAGGAAGGGCGCGGCGTGCCGGCGATCATCGAGATGGTGGCGATGACCCGTTTCGACTGCATGATTGGTTCTTCGGCGGGGCAGCGTCAGGCGGTGGCGCAGGCGGTCAATCACGCCAGTGGCCGGGCCGCGTTCGGCAAAACGCTGATTGACCAGCCGCTGATGCGCAACGTACTTGCCGACCTGCAATTGGAAGTGGAAGGCTCCCTGGCCATCGCCATGCGCATGGGCGAGGCGTTGGACAACACCGCGTTGGACAGCGGCAATGAACATGAACAGCTGCTGTTGCGGTTGGGGCTGCCGGCGGGTAAGTACTGGATCTGCAAGCGCACCCCGTTCCATGCCTACGAGGCCATGGAATGTCTGGGCGGCAACGGCGCCATCGAGGAGTTCATGACGGCGCGTCTGTACCGGGAAGCACCGATCAATGCGATCTGGGAAGGGTCCGGCAACGTGCAGGCGCTGGATATGCTGCGCGCTCTGGCGAAGACGCCCAAAGTACTGGACGTGTGGTTCACGGAACTGGGCAAGGCGGCCGGTGCCGATAGCCGTCTGGACAAGGCCGTGACCGCGTTGAAGAGCGAGTTCTCTGATATGCAGGATGCGGAATACCGCGCCCGCGACATCGTTGACCGTCTGTCGCTGACCATGCAGGCCAGTCAGCTGGTTGCCGCCGGCAATAGCGCCGTGGCGGAGGCTTTCATCGCCTCCCGTCTGGGTGAGCACGGTGATCGCAACTACGGCACCCTGCCGCGTGGTCTGGATCTGGATACGATCCTGCAACGGGCCGACCCCTGGAGTGAATAGGCCGACGCTGGAGACATGAAGTCAGATCTGGGTGGGGGGGCTCTTTGCCAGGTAAGGAGGGCCGGCGGGCAGCGTTCCAGGACGCGGGAGAAGCACGGTCCTGGAACGCTGCCCGCCGGCCCTCCACGAGCTCCACCTCTCGAACTACGGAGCCGCTGTGGGAAGCGAGCTTGCTCGCGAACTTAGCGTGCCAGCGTGGTGCATGCCAGTGAGGGACAGCCGTGGGCCTGATGGCCCCGTTTTGCGTTCCGTGCTTCCCGCTCAGAGCTTGATGCGATCCAGCAGTTCGAACCACAGCGCCCGGTAGGCGTGGGCGGCCGGAGTGTGCGGGGCGAATTCCGCCACCGGTGCGCGGTGATCGCCCATCTGCTCCACATGGGTGGAGTAGGGGATCCAGGTTTGCAGGCCGTTACGCATGATTGGCGGCCGTTTTACCAGCAAATCCAGATGCAGGGCCCGGCGCCGGTCCACCATGTTGTAGAACGGGATCAGCTCCAGGTTCTTGAGCTTCTTGCTGTCCAGCCAATCGCGCACCTGTTCCAGCGCGCGCAGGGAAAGGTGAGTGGGGATCACTGGCACCACCAGGTAGTCGGCGGCGGAGAAAATACTCTCGGCCACCGGGCTCAGGGTGGGCGGGCAATCCAGCAGCATTAACTCGTAGCTTTCGCCGAACGGTGCCACCAGCTGTCGCAGTTGGCCGCGCCCGGTCTCCGCCAGTTTCAGGTCGGCGTTGCGCAGGCTGATGTCGGAGGGAATGGCTTCCAGCAGCGGCCAGCGGGTTTCCCGCTTCAGGTTACCCATGGGCTGCTTGCCCTTGAGCACCGCGCCCGCCTTGTAGCCGGCGCCGTCGTCGACACCGAGATAGAAGCTGGCGGCGCCCTGCGGGTCCAGGTCCCAGAGCAGGGTACGGTGTTTCCAGCGGGCCGCGTGCCAGGCCACATTGATGGCCGTGGTGGTCTTGCCCACCCCTCCTTTCAGATTATAAAAGGCGATGGTTCGCATGATCGGCACAGTTAGTGATGGACGGTGTCCGGCAGGCTAGCACGAACCGGCCAGTGTGTCCCGCCATGACGGGTGTGGGCCTGCTGTTGTGGAGAGGTTCCTTGTCGGGTGCTCGCGCAGGGGCTTTAATCGGTGCTGGGGTCGCCGATACCAGGAGGTACGGTGGGGGTCGGGGCCTTTTGCCGGGGGAGGAGAGCCGACGGTCAGCGTTCCAGGACACGGAGAAGCACGGTCCTGGAACGCTGACCGTCGGCTCTCCACGAACTCTGAAACCGTTGTGGGGTAGTAGAGGTTGAGGGGCGATATTGTCAGGGGGCACAGGGAAAGCGATGGGGTCGCAAGGAAACACGCTGATGGAAAAACGCCATCCGGTTTTTCTCAGCACCGGGTATCCGGATCCACTGGGGGTGCGCCAGAAGGTACTGGCGCCGCTGTTGAATCAGGCGCTGATGCCGTTGGGAATGACGGCGTTGGATGACGGCGCCGATCACATGCCGCTGGCGCAGCGTCTGATCGATGACAGCGACTATGTGGTGTTGATTCTGGGCGGGCTTTACGGCGCCCTGTCGCCGCTGGGGCTGAGTCAGATGCACCGCGAGTTTGTCTATGCCGCCACCAAGCGCAAGCCGGTGCTGGCGTTCATTCACGAAGCGCCCTCTCTGTTGCCGGAAGCGGCCCGGGAAGGGGCTCGTGAGGGGGCCGTGCGGCGTGACGATTTTGCCCGTCTGCTGCAGGGCAAGACCCATTGCCATACCTGGCGCGAGCCGGCGGATCTGGTGGATCGGCTGGCGCGGGTGTTGCCGGATTGGCTGCGAACCTATCCGGCCGCGGGCTGGGTCCGGCCCGGTACGGCCGGCGGTACCGAGGACGCGGCTTTGCGTCGGCGACTGGCCGCCCTGGAAGCGGAGCGTGAACGCTGGCTGACGGATCAACGGCCCGCGGCGGCGGCGCTGGCCCGGGGCGGCGATCCGGTGGAATTGGAATACAGTTGCGCGGTGTATCAGGGCGGCGCCTGCAAGCTGGCGCGGGGGCGCAGCCGTTGGCAATGGGACGCGGTGTTCGGTTCGCTGGCACCGAAGATGCTGGAGGGCGCCAGCGAGGCGGTGTTGCGCAAGACGTTGGAGCAGGCCCTGGCGCGGCGGGCGCTGGAGGAATTGAAACCCCGCTTCCCGGAGGCCCACGCGGTGCGTAATGTGACGCTGGCGGAGCCGGTGCTGCAGCAGATCAAGGTGCAGTTACGGGCGCTGGGTTTGATCCGTCACGATGAGAGAGGTGCCGGAGCGGGTTGCTGGCGGCTCACCGCCACCGGTGATGCCGCCATGACCCAACTGCTGGCGCGGCGCCGCGAAGGGGGCTAGCGGGAAAGGCGCACCCCAAACCTTGCGGATATGAATTCAGAGGTCGCTACGAAGCCGCTGTGGGAGCTTGTCCGGGCGGCTTCGTAGTCCAGGCAGTGAGTGAACCCCGGGCTCAATGCCCGGCCAGCTTCTCCTTGAGCACTTCCACCACCCGATCCAGCGGCAGGTCCTCGTTGTCCTCGGCGCCTCGGCGTTTGTATTCCAGTACCCCGCGGTCCAGTCCTTTTTCCGCCACCAGGATACGGTGGGGAATGCCGAGCAGTTCGGAGTCGCTGAACTTCACGCCTACCCGCTCTTTCTCGCGATCATCGTAGAGCACCTCGATGCCGGCTTCGGTGAGGGTCTGGTAGAGCTGCTCGGCGGTGTCTTTTTCGCGCGGGCTCTTCTTCGGGTTGAGCGGCATCAATACCACCTGGAACGGGGCGATGGCCTCGGGCCAGATGATGCCGCGCTGGTCGTGGTTCTGCTCGATGGCGGCGGCCACGATGCGGCTGACGCCGATGCCATAGCAGCCCATGGGCATGGTCACCGCCTTGCCGTTTTCATCCAGCACGGTGGCGTTGAGCGCTTCGGAGTATTTGGTGCCGAGCTGGAAGATGTGGCCCACTTCGATGCCGCGTTTGATCACCAGGGTTCCCTGGCCATCCGGGCTCGGATCACCGTTCACCACATTACGCAGGTCGGCCACATCCGGCAGCGCCACATCGCGCTCCCAGTTGATATTGAAATGGTGCTTGCCGTCCTGGTTGGCGCCGGCGGCGAAGTCGCTCATCTTCGCCACGGTGCGGTCGACGATGCAGGGGATGGGCAGGTTCACCGGACCCAGCGAGCCGGGGCCGGCGCCGATGGCGGCGCGGATCTCCGCTTCCTCGGCGAAGGCCAGCGGCGCCGCCACCGCCTCCAGTTTTTCCGCTTTGACATCGTTCAATTCATGGTCGCCACGGACCAGCAGAGCCACCAGGCCGCCCTCCGTCCCTTTCACCACCAGGGTCTTCACGGTCTTCTCAATGGGCAGGCCGAACTGCGCCACCAGTTGCTCGATGGTCTTGGCGTCGGGGGTGTCCACCAGCGTCATTTCAGCGCCGGGAGCCGGCCGCTCGCCGGCGGGGGCCAGCGCTTCGGCCAGCTCCACGTTGGCGGCGTAGTCGGAGGTGTCGGAGAACGCGATGTCGTCCTCGCCGGAGGCCGCCAGCACATGGAACTCATGGCTGGCGGCGCCGCCGATGGAGCCGGTGTCCGCTTCCACCGGGCGATAGTCCAGCCCCAGGCGGTCGAAGATCGCGCAGTAGGCGCGATGCATGTCCTGGTAGGTCTCGGCCAGCGATTCCGCGTTCAGGTGGAAGGAATAGGCGTCCTTCATGGTGAACTCCCGCGAGCGCATGACGCCGAAGCGCGGGCGGATCTCGTCGCGGAATTTGGTCTGGATCTGATAGAAGTTGAGTGGCAATTGCTTGTAGCTGTGAATCTCGTTGCGCGCCAGATCGGTGATCACTTCCTCATGGGTGGGGCCCAGACAGAAGCCGTTGCCGTGGCGGTCGGTGATGCGCAGCAATTCGGGGCCGTAGGCGCTGTCACGGCCGGATTCCTGCCACAGCTCGATCGGCTGCACCACCGGCATCAGTACTTCCTGGGCGCCGGCCCGTTCCATTTCCTCGCGCACGATCCGCTCCACCTTGCGCAGCACGCGCAGGCCGCTGGGCAGCCAGGTATAGAGGCCGGACGCCAGCTTGCGGATCATGCCCGCGCGCAGCATCAACTGGTGACTGATGACCACCGCGTCAGCGGGGGTTTCCTTGACGGTGGCAAGCAAATAGCGGGAAGTACGCATAATTTGTACGAATCCGGATCCAATGAGATGCGATTGACAGTGCCGAAGCCCGGCCGGTAAGTGGGCTATTCTACATAGTCGGCCCGGCGCTGACACCGGTATGCTTCCCGTCAAAGCGGGCCTCTGGCACTATCTACCCCTCTATTCATCTGCCAATCGCTGACTGAAGAAAGAAGGAAAACAACCGTGCTGAGCGCGCAGGAAGTACAGACCATTATGTACAACGGCTTGCCTTCGGCGGCCGATACCGCTTTGCAGGTGGAGTGGGTGGAAGGGAACCGGGCCCGGGTGCGTTACCCGTTCCAGCCGTCCATGATCCGCCCCGGCGGCACCATTTCCGGTCCGACCATGATGGGCCTGGCGGATTCCGCCATGTACGCGGTGATTCTGGGCCGGCTCGGGGCGCTGGAAATGGCGGTGACGCAAAACCTGAATATCAACTTTCTCAGCAAGCCGGCGCCGGTGGACATGATTGCCGACGCCGAGATCATCCGGCTGGGACGGCGCTCGGCGGTACTGGAAGTGCGTCTCTACAGTGTCGACAGCGATGACATGGTGGCCCATGTCACCGGCATCTACGCACTGCCGGCGCCTACCTGAACTCCTTTTCCCAGATCAGATCGAGGGCCTGGTTCTTGCTGCTGGACTGGGCCTCCAGGTGCAGTTGCCGGGTCAGGGTGTAGCGCAGCATCACCGTGGAGATGGCGTCGAAGATACCCACGGCGTAGGTCAGGTACAGGCGCTCGGAGATTTGTTTGCCGAGCATCAGCGCGGCGTCCTCGGCGCCACCCCAGTCGCTGCCGATGGTGACTTCATCCAGCCCCAGGGTTTCACTGAGTTTTCTTGTCACGCCGCTACCCTGCAGGCCGTAGATCGCCAGTGCCTGGGCCACCATGGCGGCATCGCTTTGATTGGCGTTGCTGAGCCCGCGGCCGGTGAGCAGGTAGGACATCGCCTCACTTTCCTCCAGGGTTGGATCGGAAAAGATCAATGCTTTCGGCTGCTGCAGGGTGCCGCTGATACGTACCCCCACCACCAGGCTTTCACTGGGAATCTTGCGGATGGCGAGGATATCCAGGCCCGGGTTTTCCGGCGGTCCCTGGAACATCAGGCGGCCGTTGTCGATGGCCAGGTTCTGGCCGTAGGCGCGGTAACGGCCTTCCTTGATGGTCAGGTTGCCGTTGAGCTGGGCCGGCTGATCCACTTTTTGACTCACTCGCAGATCGCCGCCCAGGGTGGCGGTGAGACCGAAGCCCTCGAAGCTGACCTTGTCGCCCAGTACCACGTCCACCGACATGGCGAAGGGCAGCGGCGCACTGTCCTCGGTCTCGGCGTCGATAATCACCTGGTCGGCGCTGACCGACACCGCGCTTTCCGGTAGTTCGCGGGGTTCCAGATGGGCCTCGGGCACGGTCAGGGTACCGTCCAGGGTGAGATCCTGGCCATTGCCCTGAAGCCGCAGGGCCGGGCTGACCCAGACCTTGGCGTCCGGGCGGTTGGCCACCTGCAGGCGTTCGCCATCGATGTTGAGCGTGACCGCCAGCGGCGATACCTCCGGACGCCATTCGCCGTCCAGGGTCAGGGTGCCTTCGCCGAACCGGGCGCGTCCATCCAGTCGCAGCCCGGCGGCATCGCCGGCGGCGGTAAAGGTGACCTCCTCCATGGCGATCCCCAGTTCCGGCACACTGGCGCGGCCGCCGGTGAGATCGATCTGGCCGCTTAACCGGGGCGCGTCCTGCGTGCCACTGAGGTTCAATTCGCCACGGACGGCGCCGTTCAGCTCGCCGATTTGCGGGATCAGGGCGGCGAAGTCATCGAGTTTGGGAATATCCAGACGCAACCGGCCGTCAACCGGAGCCGCCGCGCTCAGGCGAGTGTTCAGCTCCGCGTCCAGGGAACCGTGCCCGGCCACCACCAGGGCCAGCTGGCTGGCCAGATTGCCTTGTTGGAGGGTGCCGTCGAGACGGGCGGTATCCAGGTCGAAGACATGGTCCTG
Source organism: Alloalcanivorax balearicus MACL04 (assembly GCF_025532145.1). Classification (GTDB taxonomy): domain Bacteria; phylum Pseudomonadota; class Gammaproteobacteria; order Pseudomonadales; family Alcanivoracaceae; genus Alloalcanivorax; species Alloalcanivorax balearicus. The sequence continues at coordinate 169,829 of NZ_ARXS01000003.1, forward strand.
TCCGACATCGCGCACGGTCAGCCGGGTGTGGTCGGCGCTCAGGGTCCATTCTCCGTTGGCGGCGGCCAGGGTGCCGGAGAAGCGGCTGTCCAGGTTGACCTCGCCGGCCAGACTGAGTTGGTCGCCGAGCCAGGGATTCAACAGCGTCAGCGGCAAGCGCGCAAGCCGGGCTTCGGCGTTGAAGCGGCCGCCGTCGCCATGTTCACCGCCGAGGCAGAGACGGCCCTCGCCACTTTGGCGCTGCAGGCACAGTGTTTCCAGCTGCTGCCGGGCGGCGCTGACGCTGAATGGCGCCGGCGTATCCAGCGCCCAGTTGCCGGCACGCGGTTCACCGAGCCGCCACTGCTCGACCCTGCCATGCCAGCGCCAGTCCTGGCTCAGCGCCGCCTGCAGAGCAAGTTCCAGCTCGGCGGCATCCTGGTGGGCGGCGATCGTCACCCGGTGATTCGAGCGGGTGCCCTGAATCGCCAGCGTCACTTGCTCCAGGCGTTGCTCGGCGCCCTGACTCACCGGGCCCAGGGTCACGGTCAGGCTTTGCTGGCCGTTGCCGGGTGTCAGGTTGTTGAAACGGGCATCAAGGCGGGGCAGGTGCCAATCTTCCCAGGCCAGTTGCTGGCCACCCAGTTCACCGCTGAGCAGCGGGTTTTCCAAGGTGCCGGCCAGCCGCCAGCGCAAATCAAGGGCGCCGCGGGCCGGACCTTGCCACGCTGACAAATCCGCCACCGCGGCGGTTCCCGTCAACGCCAGCCGTTCCCCCACCTTGCCTTCGGCGGTGATCCGGTCCTGGCCCCAGCGGCCATTCAGCGTCAGGCTCAGATCGCCGCCGGCGGGCTGGCTGGCCTTGCCGGTCAGAGAAACCGGTTTCTTTTGCAGGGTGCCGGTGAGGGACAAAGGGTCCACGCTGACGCGCCAATCGTCATCACGCCAGTGTCCTTTGCTCTGGGCGCGCAGGGTCAGATTGCCGGGCCAGTCCGGCGCCACCAGCGCCGGGTCGAGGGCGTCGCCATTGACGTTGAGGTCCCAGGCCAGACCCTTCTCATAGGACAGACTGCCGGTGGCATTGAGACGTTGGCCGGCGCCTTCCAGATGCAATTGCTTCAAGGCCATGGACCGGGTGCTGGCGATGGCGTCCAGATTCAGCTTGAGCGGGTGGCCGTCCGCTTCCAGGTCGGCTTGGCCCTGGATTTGGAGGGCATCGAGGGAGCCCACGGTGGTCAGTTTGCCGGCGCCCAGCTGCACCGGCACGGGAGTGTCCACCGGCAGTGCCTGGGCCGGCCATTCATGGATCAGATCCAGATTCAGGGTGTGATCCCGCCAGGCGAGGCTGCCGTTAGTGCTCAACGTCAGCGGTGCGCTGAGGTCGTGGCTGAGGTTCAGTTTGTCCAGGTCGCCACGGAAAATCAGCCGGCCACCCAGTTGCGGCGCGCCATCGTCTCCCGCGGCGGGGCGGCGCCAGAGCAGATCGCCCTGGGCCGGAAAGGGCGCGTGCAGGTTACCGGAGAGGCTGGCGTCCAGACGGGTATCGGCCACGGTGAGCGCGATCCGGGGCAGGTTCAGGCGTTGCCAGGCGGCCCATTGCTGTCCTTCCAGATCCCGCAATTGCAGGTCGGTGGCGCCTTCCAGAATCAGCTCGTTCAGCGAGAAGGTATCGATGCGCACACCCAGGGGCAGGGCGATGCTTTCGGGCAGGGTGAACGGTGTGTCATCCGGTGGTTGATCCGCAGGGGAGGGCGGTATATGCACCCTTACCCGGTCGGCGTGCAGTTCGCCCAGATACAGCCAGCCGCGCAAGGCTTCCAGCGGCACCAGCGAGAGGCGCAGCTGGTGAAGGTCCACCACCAGCTCATCCTGGCGGTACTGCAAATGCGCCACTTGCGCGCCGCTAAGCAAATTGCCTTGCCAGTCCTCAATGGTGAGTTCGCCGGGCAATACCGGTTTGACCCGTTCCAGTACCCACAGATTGCCGGCGCGGGAGGCAAGCAGCCCGTAGACGCCGGCGATCAACAGCAGTGGCAGCAGGATCACAAGCAGAAGAACGATTTTCAACCAGCGCCAGCGCTTCACAGATCCGGCCCCATGCTCAGGTGCAGCCGCCAGGTGTCGCCGCCGCTGAGGCCGCGGGCCAGATCCAGACGGATCGGTCCCAGCGGCGAGCGCCAGCGCACGCCGAAACCGGCGCTGCGTTCCACGTCGTAGTCGTTGAAGTCATTGAAGGCGTTGCCGGCGTCGGAGAATACCGCCAGGCTCCACTGCCGGCTGATCGGGCGATCGTATTCGACACTGGTCACCAGCAAGTGCCGACCACCGATGACCTCGTCATCATCATTGGTGGGCCCCAGGGATTCGTAGGCAAAGCCGCGCACGCTGGAGTCACCGCCGGCGAAAAACCGTAATGAGGCAGGCAGGTTACGGACGTTGTCGATCTCGGTGTAACCGACCTCGGCACGGGTCAGCAGGCGGCCCTTGCCCAGCGGCACGACCAGTTTGGCCCAGCTGTCTGCCTGCACGAAGCTGGACGACGACGCCATCGATTCATGGGCGCCGCGCACCTTGACTCCCAGCCGCCAGCCCCAGCGCGGGTAGATCGGATCATCGGCATGAACGCGGCTGATCTGGATGCCGGGCATGATCAGCTCAATGTGATCGGCCTGGTCGGCCACGTCGAAGTTCTCTTGCAGATATTCCAGCGAAGTGGTGACCACCCACTTCGACGGCAGCTCACGAATGTAGTCGACCCCGGTACTGATCGTTTCACTTTCGCGGGTGTCGGTGATTTCGTTCAGGTAGCGGGTGTGCAGATCCAGCCGTTCGGTATTGGGATCGCGCAAGGGAATCTGGTAGTTGACGCCGACCCCCTGACGCAGATCGGACAGTTCGGTTTCCGCCCGGGCACGATGACCGGCGCTGTTGATGCGCCGATTCTCGATCCCCAGCCGCAGCCGTGGCCCGGTATCGGTGCTGACCCCGACCCCGGTGAGCAGCGCCCAGCGGTTGCGCATGGTCAGATTGATACCGACATCGATGGTCTTGCTGTCGGCGTTGACCTTGCTGCGTTCCAACCGCGCGGCGCTGAAATAACTGGTGCCCATATAAGCCTGTTGGGTCGCCAGCAAGCGCTCGTTATTGAACGGCTCGCCACTGGCGAAACGCAGATAGGCGTTGACCAGGCGCGGGTCCAGAGGAACCTCGTTGATGGTGATCTCGCCCACGCTGTAGCGCGGGCCGCTGTCCACCACCATCACCACCCTGGCCCGATGCCGGGCGCGGTCCACTTCCAGGCGATGGGTGGACAGACTGCCCTCGGCGTAGCCGCGATCGATCAGTAACTGTTGCAGCCGTCGTTTCAATGCTTCGTAGCGGTCGTGGCGCAACGGATCGCCGGGGGACAGGCTGGCCTTGTCGATGGCGTTCTGAAAGGCGGGATCCTGTTGCGCCTCGCCATTGAAAGTGATCGACAGGGTTTCCACTTTGGTGCGGGGTCCGGGGGTGATGGTGAGCGTAACGCCGAAACAGGCGTCGCCGGTGGCGTCCTGCCATTGCGGCACGATGTCCGGCTGGTAATACCCCAGTGCCTGCATCGCCTCCTCTGACCGGTTGCGAACCTGGCGCAGAATCAGCGCCTTCTGGCCGGGACCCGGCTGGCAGGCGGCATCGTCCAGGCCAACCAGTACGCGCACGTTGTCGCGCACCTCATCATGCAGATCACCCTTGATGGTCAGCACCGGCTCGTTGTCCGCCGCCCGGGCCGGGGCGTTGACGGTAAAAGCCAGCACCAGCGGCAGTCCGGAGAGCAGGGCGCGGAGCGCAAGGGGCCGGCGGCGGCGTTCGGTCCTCATAGCACAATGACAACTCGGCGGTCGGACAACGGGCAACCGGTTTGGTCGTGGTTGGGGCAAGGCGTGCGCGTGACGGCATCCCGGTGGCGGAAAATTCTATCCCTGATCATGATGATGCTACTTCGGTTTCGCCCCTTGCTTGGCCTGGACGGTGGCACCAGACCCTGACTCTGGAAAGACTACTGGAGGAGTTTAGCGGAAAGCCAGTGGAAGCAGGATTGTTTCACATTTCAGGAGTTGGCTCGGACGTCTTAGTTCCTTTCTGGCCGTTCCCGTTCGAATTGCACCGGACTGGGACGTTTCTTCAGACGTCGCTGCAGGGTGCGCCGGTGGATGCCGAGCGCGGCGGCGGCATGGGAGATGTTGCCGCCGTGGGCGTCCAGTACCCGCTGGATATGCTCCCATTCCAGCCGTTGCAATGATGGCGGCGAGTCCGGCAGGGACTCCATTTGTGCCGGGTCGCGTCGCAGCGCATCGAGAATGTCACCGGCTCCGGCGGGCTTGGTCAGATAATTATGAGCGCCGCGGCGGGTGGCGGCGACGGCGGCGGCAATGCTGCCGTAGCCGGTCAGCACCAGAATCCGGCATTGGGGGAAATGCGTCAGTAACGGGGCAATCAGATCGAGCCCGTTGTCGACGCCCAGGTTCTGATCCAGCACCGCCGCGTCCAGGGTGGGCAGGGAGGCCATGCACTGACGCGCCTGCTCGGCGTCGGCGGCCAGGGTCACGCTCAGGCCGTGGCGTTCCAGCGCCCGGCGGGTCTGTGTCGCCAGTAACTCGTCATCTTCCACCAGCAGCAGGGTTTCAAGCGCCATAACCACTCCAGCGAATTCGGGCCTGGGTCCATTGCCGGCTGAATTCCATCTCCAGCCGCGCGTCCAGGTTTTCCAGGGTACTCTCCACCAGCGCCAGGCCGATGCCCATCCCCTCGCGGCCGGGACGCTCCGGGTGATCCGGACCGTCGTCGCTGATCTGCAGGAGCCACCCCTCCGGCGCCGTGTTCAACTCGATCGCCAGCGTACCGGCTCCGGCATCGATGGCGTTGTAGCCGAGATTGGCAAGCACCCGGAACCAATCGCTGGCCTGTTTGAGCACGGCGTGGTCGGGGCCCTGATGCCGGATCTCCAGGGTGGGTTGCAGATGTCTCAGGTGCAGGCGCAAACGGTCAATCAGAGCGGAGAACGCGATGTCCTCGGGGACGTCATGGTGATCGGCCCGGCGCAGCTTGCCGGCTACCTGCCGGGCCAGTGCGTGGATTTGCTCCAGGTCGGCGCGGGTGGTGTCGGACAACCCGGGCTCTTGCAAGGCGTTATCGCTGATCATCACCAGGCTGCTCAATGGGGTGTTGAGTTCGTGGGCCTGGTGGGCCAGCGTCGCCGCCACCTGGTACATGCGCTCGCGGCGTCCGGCCAGTTCCATGGCCTTGTCCTGCTGACGCTGCTGTTGCCGGGTCAATGCCTGGATCACCTGACCGAGGATGGAAAGCGTCACCGCCAGCGCGGCGAAGGCCACCGCCATGCCGATATTGTGCAGAGCGCTCAGCTCCCGGGTGAGAGCGTGCAGAGCGGTATGGGGGGCGGGCATGTGGTGCCACTGGCTCACCGTCATATAACCGGTCAGGGCGAGAATCAGCACCAGGCCATTGGTCATGGGGGCCAGGGTCATGCCGGCCATCAAGACCGGTACCAGCAGGTAAAAGGTCATCGGGTTGCTGGCGCCGCCGAACAGTTGCACCACGGCGAGAAACAGCATCACGTCCATGGCCAGCTCCACCGCCAGCAGACGTTGCTGAGGGCGGGGATCCAGATTCAATGTCAGCAGGGTCAACAGATTGGGCAGCAGTAGCGCGCCCAGCCACAGCAGTGGCGTGAGTGACAGCGGCACCAGCGCTGAAAACTGGCGCAGCACCAGCAGCGCCAGGGCGAGGGCGATCACCAGCACCGCCCGCAGCCAGAGCATGCGGCGGCGCCAGACTACGTAGGGAGGCAATCCGGTCATGGTCGCGATTGTACCTGGGCCAGCGCGGACAAGGTGCGGCTTTTTGCCACCGCCATCCCTGGCGGTGGCCCTGCGGGCCGTCGTTGATACGACGTCGTGAATCGTTCCCGGCGATTCTTTTTGCCACCGCTATGAAAAGGGTGCCTCTTGCAGAGGAGGGGAGCCGGCGGGGAGCGTTCCAGGACACGGGTAAAGCACGGTCCTGGAACGCTCCCCGCCGACTTAATCAATCCCGGCTACGAAGCCGCTGTGGGAGCTTGCCTGCAAGCGAATTCTTTGGGCGCAGTGCAATTCGATTGCAGTGGCCCGCCGCCCGGACAAGCTCCCACGGCGGCCTTGTGGCGACCTCTGGATTGATGTTTCCAAGGCCTGCCGTTTCAGCCGCCGGCCTGTTCCAGCACGGCGATGTAGTCGTCGTTCTTGCCGTGGCCGTGCATCACCTCGATCAGTGTCCGGCCCTTGTCGTCCTGGGCGCGCAGGTCACGGCCCTGTTCGATGAAGAAGACCAGAAAACGCTCGAAATCCTCCACACGCAGGGCGCGATAGGCGCGAATCAGCACATGAAAATCGGCGTTCTCGCCTTCCTCGGGAGGCAGGTCCAGAAACAGTTTGATTTGTTCGTCGGTCATCGGTTCGCCGATGACTTTGCGTTTGTCCTTGCGTTCAGCCATGTCGTGTCACCTTGGGCATGCCGGTACGGAGTTAAAACAGGCTCCGGGGGCGGGGGATTATAGGGGGTTGGGCGGCGACTCGCATCTGCTGCGCGGAACGGGAGGGAAAGGGGAGGGAAAGCCTGGCCGCGAGGAGCTCCCGGCCAGGCCAGCGGATCAGCCCGCCATATCCTTGAGCTTTTTCAACGGACGGATTTTTACCATGGTGCGGGCCGGTTTGGCCGCGAAGGTGGTTTCCTGACCGGTGAAAGGGTTGATGCCCTTGCGGGCCTTGGTCGCCGGTTTCTTCTGGGTGACGACTTTGATCAGACCCGGCAGCGTGAACTGGCCGGCGCCGCGCTTCTTCAGATGACCTTCCATGACCACGGCCAGCTCATCAAAGACGGCGTTGACGTCTTTTTTGGTGAGACCGGTGGTTTCACTGATCTGAGTAACGATTTGGGTTTTGGTCATCGGCTCGGCGATGGCTTTCACTGCTCGGGCCTTGGGAGTGGAGCTGGCGGTTTTCTTCACCGCTTTTTTCTTTGCAGCCATAGGATCGTTTACCCCTGTGTTTGATGACTTCCTGGAGAAGGTTGTTTAGTTGCTTCCCTGTCAGGGTACCCCTGGACTGCCTGACTCAGAGGCACGACTGAGCTGGTGCGCAGTCAGTTATATGCCAACGTTTCCCGACGTACAAGGCGTCCGGCACCTATTTTTTGCGGTGTTTGGCGCGCTTTGGCGGCTTTTTACAGATTCGCGGCAAGACCGGCACTGAAAATGGGCGGCATCGACGCGGGTGCCCGACCTTCCGGCAACCCTGCCCGATGGTCCCTCGCGCGCCGGATGGCATGGCCCGGCCGCCGCTGAATCGCTATACTAGGCCGCCTTTTTCGGGCCCTGCCGGTGATGGGCCGGGACCGGCCAAAACGAACTCAAGACTGGACTGTGGACATGCGAAGCCATTATTGCGGTGATTTGCGGGCCTCCCATGATGGGGAGACGGTGGAACTGTGCGGCTGGGTACACCGCCGCCGCGATCACGGCGGGGTTATTTTCCTGGACGTGCGTGACCGCACTGGTCTGGTGCAGGTGGTGTTCGATCCCGATACGGTGGACGCCTTTGCCCTGGCCGACAAGGTTCGTGGCGAATACGTGCTGAAAATCACCGGCCGGGTGCGGCTGCGTGACGAGGCGGTGCGTAATGCGCGCATGGCCACCGGTGATATCGAAGTGCTGGGCAAGGCGCTGACCATTCTCAACGAAGCACAGACGCCGCCGTTCGAGCTGGACGAGTATTCCGCCGCCGGTGAGGAAGTGCGGTTGAAGTACCGCTATCTGGATTTGCGCCGGCCGGAAGCCCTGCAGCGCTTCCAGTTCCGTTCCCGGCTCACCCATGCGGTACGCGCCTTCCTGGAGCAGGAAGGTTTCATGGACGTGGAAACCCCGGTACTGACCCGGGCCACGCCGGAAGGGGCACGGGATTATCTGGTGCCCAGCCGTACCCACGCCGGCAGCTTCTTCGCGCTGCCGCAATCTCCGCAGCTGTTCAAGCAGTTGCTGATGGTGGCCGGGTTCGACCGCTACTATCAGATTGCCAAGTGCTTCCGCGACGAGGACCTGCGCGCTGACCGTCAGCCGGAATTCACCCAGATCGACCTGGAAGCCTCCTTTGTCGAGGAAGAGGACATCATGGGCGTGGCCGAGCGCATGGCCCGTACTCTGTTCCGCGAGTTGCTGGATGTGGAACTGCCGGAGTTTCCGCGCATGACGTTCGCCGAGGCGATGAGCCGCTACGGTTCCGACAAGCCGGATCTGCGCGTGCCGATGGAACTGGTGGACATCGCCGATCTGATGGACGACGTGGAGTTCAAAGTGTTCGCCGGCCCGGCCAAGGATCCCAAAGGGCGGGTGGTGGCGCTGAAAGTGCCTGGCGGTGCCGATCTGTCCCGCAAGGAAATCGATGAGTACACCAAGTTCGTCGGCATCTATGGCGCCAAGGGGCTGGCCTATGTGAAGGTCAACGACCTGGCCGCCGGCGCCGAAGGGCTGCAATCGCCGATTCTCAAGTTCCTCACCGAGAACGCTATTAAAGGCATCCTGGAACGTACCGGGGCCGCCACCGGCGATCTGATCTTCTTCGGTGCCGACAAGGCCAAAGTCGTCAATGAAGCGATCGGTGCGTTGCGGGTCAAGGTCGGCCATGAGCGTGGTCTTGCCGAGGGCGACTGGAAGCCGTTGTGGGTGGTGGACTTCCCCATGTTCGAGGAAGAAGACGGCCGGTACTATGCGCTGCACCATCCGTTCACCATGCCCAAGTGCGACCCCGAGGAACTGAAGAGCAACCCGGAAGGCGCGCTGTCGCGGGCCTACGATATGGTGCTTAACGGCACCGAGCTGGGCGGCGGTTCCATCCGTATTCATCGCCCGGACATGCAGCAGACCGTGTTCGAGGCGCTGGGTATCGACGAACAGGAAGCGCGCGAGAAATTCGGCTTCCTGCTCGACGCACTGAAATACGGTGCACCGCCCCACGGCGGTCTGGCCTTCGGCCTGGACCGCATGGTGATGCTGATGACCGGCAGCGACTCGATTCGTGAAGTGATTGCTTTCCCGAAAACCCAGACCGCGGCTTGCCTGATGACCAACGCGCCTTCGCCGGTGGACAATCAGCAGCTGCGTGAAGTGGGCATCAGCGTTCGCAAGGCGGACAGCTGAGAGAACAACACAGGAATATAAGGAAAGGGGGCCTCAATGGCAGGTCATAGTAAATGGGCCAATATCAAACACCGCAAGGCGGCCCAGGACGCCAAGCGCGGTAAGATCTTCACCAAGCTGATCCGCGAGATCACCGTGTCCGCCCGCATGGGCGGCGGCGAGATCAACGATAACCCGCGTCTGCGGGCGGCGGTGGACAAGGCGCTGACCAACAATATGACCCGGGACACCATCGACCGGGCGATCAAACGTGGCGCCGGCGGTGACGACAGCGCCAACATGGAAGAGATCACCTACGAAGGTTACGGCAAGGGTGGCGTGGCGGTGCTGGTGGAAACCATGACCGACAACGTCAATCGCACCGTGGCCGAAGTGCGTCATGCCTTCTCCAAGTTTGGTGGCAATCTTGGTACCAGCGGTTCGGTGGCGTTTCTGTTCACCAAGCGGGGCGAAATCTTCTTCGAGCCCGGCGTGGACGAAGAAAAGCTGATGGAATTGGCCCTGGAAGCCGGCGCCGAGGACGTGGAAGAAAACGACGACGGCAGCTTCCTGGTGGTGACCGCCCCGGATCGCAGCTTCGGTGACGTGGTCGATGCGCTCAAGGCGGGCGGCTTGGAGCCGGCGGATGCCGAGGTCACCATGCATCCATCCACCAGCGCGGAGATGGACGCCGACACCGCCGAGACCGTGGGCAAGATGGTCGACCATCTGGAAGATCTGGACGACGTCCAGAACGTCTACACCAACGCCGAGTGGCCGGAGCAATAACGGACCGCTAACACGCTGGCACGCAACACGCTGGCACGCTATTCCAGCCCTTTGCGCTGTTTTGAGGTTTTCCAGCGTGTAAGCGTGTTGCGTGAAAGCGTGTTAGCGCTTCTACTGGACATAAGAACAGCGGAAAGGTTATATGAGGCAGGTAACGGCTACCTGCCTTTTTATTATGAGAATCGGCTGGACTTTATGACCATTTTGCTCGGTATCGACCCAGGCTCCCGACACACCGGTTACGGTGTCATTGAGCAACAGGGTAATCGCAGCCGCGCTTTGACCTTTGGCACCATCAGTACCAGCGGTGAGGACATGGCTCCACGCCTGGGGCAGATTTTCACCGGGCTGACCGAGCTGCTGACGCGCTTTCAGCCGGCGGAAATCAGCATTGAAAAGGTGTTCATGGCTCGCAACGCGGATTCCGCATTGAAGCTGGGTCAGGCCCGGGGCGCCGCACTGGCGGCGCTGGTGCAAAGTGGCGCGCCGATATTTGAGTACTCCGCCCGCCAGGTGAAACAGGCGGTGGTGGGGAGTGGCGGCGCCGAGAAGGTTCAGGTGGCGGAAATGGTCCGGCATTTGCTGGGTTTGGACAAACGCCCGCAGGCGGATGCCGCCGATGCTCTGGCCATCGCCCTGTGTCATGCGCACATGCGCGTATCGCTGGCGCGCATCGCCGGCGCCACCGCGGTAAGACGAAGACGGATACGATGATCGGACAACTCAAAGGACAACTGCTGGACAAACGACCGCCCTGGCTGCTGCTGGATGTGGGTGGTGTCGGCTACGAAGTGGAAGCGCCGATGACGGTGTTCTATGACATGCCGGAAGTCGGGGCGTCGTTGACACTGCATACCCATTTCGTGGTTCGCGAGGATGCCCAACTGCTGTACGGCTTCAACAGCCGTTATGAGCGCGAGCTGTTCCGCAGCCTGATCAAGGTAAACGGTGTCGGCCCGAAAATGGCGCTGGCGATTCTCTCCGGCATCGAAGCGGATCGGCTGGCCGCCTGTATCCGTGATCAGGACACCAGCTCCCTGGTGAAGGTGCCGGGTATCGGCAAGAAAACCGCCGAGCGTCTGGTTATCGAGATGTCCGATCGCCTGGACAAGCTGGAAGGCGCGCCAGCGATGCCGTCGGGGCTGGTGTCCCAGGCCGGCGCCAATGGCGTTCGTGACGACGCGGTGGCGGCGCTGGAAGCTCTGGGCTATCGCAATAAGGACGCGGTGGCGGCGGTGGCCCGCGCGGCGGAGGCCGGGGAGGAGACCAGCGAAGGTCTTATTCGCCGGGCTCTGCGTGGTCTGGCAAAGTGATGTCCTGTAAAGAGTGATGCCCCCGCACCATAAAGGGTGCTTCTCTGGCTCTATTGCTCTATTAGAGAAGGTGTAATGTCACCATGGACAATGATCGCCTGATTTCCTCCGGCGCTTCGGATCCCCGGGAAGAGCAGCATGACCGGGCGATCCGGCCCGCCAATCTGGCCGATTACAACGGTCAGCCCAAGGTCCGGGAGCGGCTGGAAATTTTCATCGACGCCGCCCGCGGGCGTGGCGAGACTCTTGATCACACCCTGATTTTCGGACCGCCGGGGCTGGGGAAGACCACGCTGGCGCATATTATTGCCCGGGAAATGGGCTCGGAATTGAAGTCCACCTCCGGCCCGGTGCTGGAAAAAGCCGGAGACCTCGCCGCCATCCTCACCAATCTGGAAGAGGGCGATGTGCTGTTCGTGGATGAGATCCACCGGCTGTCACCAGTGGTGGAAGAGATCCTCTATCCGGCCATGGAAGACTTCCAACTGGACATCATGATCGGCGAAGGGCCGGCGGCCCGCTCCATCAAACTGGACCTGCCGCCGTTCACCCTGGTCGGCGCCACCACTCGTGCCGGTCTGCTCACCGCGCCGTTACGTGACCGCTTCGGTATCGTGCAGCGGCTGGAATTCTATAACGTCGACGACTTGTCGCGGATCGTCGCCCGTTCCTGCGACATCCTTGCCATTCCAGTGGATGAAAATGGCGCCCGGGAAGTGGCGCGCCGCGCCCGGGGCACGCCGCGGATCGCCAACCGGCTGCTGCGCCGGGTGCGGGACTATGCCGAGGTGAAAGGCGATGGCCGCATCGTGGGACCGGTGGCGGAGGCGGCGCTGGATATGCTTGAGGTGGACAGCCACGGTCTGGATGGCACCGACCGGCGGTTGCTGAACATGATGATGCATAAGTTCGACGGCGGTCCGGTGGGGCTGGACTCGTTGGCGGCGGCCCTCAACGAGGACGCCGGAACCCTGGAGGAAGTGGTGGAACCCTATCTGATTCAACAGGGTTTCATACAGCGCACGTCGCGGGGCCGGCAAGTGACCAACCACGCCTGGCGCCACTTCGGGCTGCGCCGCCCGGGGAGTGATGAGGATTTGTTTAATGACTGAAAAATCTTCGACGGATCAGGACTTTGTCCTACCGGTGCGGGTCTATATCGAAGACACTGACGCCGGCGGTATCGTCTATTACGTGAACTATCTGAAATTCATGGAACGAGCCCGTACCGAATACTTGCGTTCCCTGGGCTACCAGCATTACGGGTTGTCCGAGGAGAATTATCAGTTCGTGGTGCATTCCTGCCAGGTGCGCTACCACAGTCCCGCGCGTATCGATGACGCCCTCGGTGTCACCGCTGGATTGCGTCACCTGGGGAAGGCGACGTTGCTGTTTGCTCAGCAGGTGCGCCGCGGAGATCAGCTTCTGTGTGAAGCGGAAATCAAAATAGCCTGCGTCAGTGCCGACGGTATTCGCCCGAAAGCGTTGCCGGCGCCGCTGTACCAAAGATTCAAGGCCGAATATCGAGGAGAACGGGCCAATGATTGAAGCCTCCGACATGTCCATTGCTTCCCTGGTGCTGCATGCCGGGCCGGTGGTGAAGGCGGTAATGCTGGTGCTGCTGTTCGCTTCCCTGTTCTCCTGGTATGTGATCGTTACCCGCTATCGGGTATTGAGCCGGGCGCGCAAGGCGGGGCAGGCGTTCGAGGAGAAATTCTGGTCCGGCGGTGATCTGGCCAGCCTGTATAATCAGGTGCGCAAGAAATCCAATCCGGATTCCGGTACCGAGGCAATTTTTCGTGCCGGGTTCCAGGAATTCGTGCGGTTGTCGAAGACTTCCCGGGACAGTGACGCGGTGATGGACGGTGCCCAGCGGGCCATGCGTGTGGCGCTGCAGCGGGAAGAGGCGAGGCTGTCCCGTTACCTGCCGTTCCTGGCGTCGGTGGGCTCCACCAGTCCCTATATCGGCCTGTTCGGTACGGTGTGGGGCATCATGCATTCATTCCGTGCCCTGGCCAATGTGACCCAGGCCACGCTCAGCGTGGTGGCGCCGGGTATCGCCGAGGCGCTGGTGGCTACCGCCATCGGCCTGTTCGCGGCGATTCCGGCGGTGATGGCTTACAACCGCTACGCTTCTCTGTCCGACTCCCTGGTGGGCAACTGCGAAATGTTCGCCGAGGAGTTTTCCGCCGTTCTCCACCGTCAGGCCCATAGCCGGGAGGAGTAGATCGTGGCCCGATACCGACCTTCTTCAGGTATGCGCAGGCATACTCCGCGGAAGCTGGCCGCGGAGATGAACGTGGTGCCTTACATCGATGTGATGCTGGTGCTGCTGGTGATCTTCATGGCCACCGCGCCGATGATGACCCAGGGGGTCTCCGTGGACCTGCCCCAGGCCAATAGCGCGCCGCTGCCGACGGAAAATGACGAGCCGGTGATGATCGCGGTGGCCGCCGATGGCGGCTACTACATTAATGTCGGCGATGACAGTGAAGCCGCCACCGATCTGGAAGCATTGACCCAGCGGGTCACCGCCATTCACAGCGAGAAACCGGAAACCCTGTTCCTGGTGCGCGGTGATCAGGACGTGCCCTATGGCAAAGTAGTGGTACTGATGTCGGAGCTGCAAAGTGCCGGTGTCACCAAGCTGGGCCTGGTAACCGACCCAGCGGAGTTGCCATGAGTGACCGTGGGGTAGGCGCGGGGCTGTCCCTGTTCCTGCACCTGTTGGTGCTGGGAATGGTGTTGTTTACCTGGACCTCCGAGCCGGAACTGCGCCGTCCCCCGAAGATTCCTCCTCATGTGATGGCGGTGGTTACCGACCAGACCGAGCGGGCGGCGGCGCCCACCCGTCCCGAGCCCAAGCAAGAGAAGCCGACGCCCAAGCCGCAGCCCAAACCAGAGCCCAAGCCGAAACCTAAACCGGAGCCTAAGCCGGAACCGAAGCCCAAGCCTGAGCCGAAGCCGGAACCCAAACCCAAACCGAAACCCGAGCCTAAGCCAGAGCCGAAACCGAAGCCCGAACCCAAACCGAAGCCCGAACCCAAACCGGAACCCCCAAAACCGGAACCGAAACCCAAAGCGGATGCGAAACCGAAATCGGAGCCGCCGCCCAAGTTCGAGCAGCCGGACATGGAGGAACTGCTGGCTCAGGAACGGCTGGAGATGGCGCGTCAGGGTAAGAAGCAGGACCAGGAGAATCCCGGCAGCGGTGACCCGGACAGCAAGGTGGAACAGGAAACCGCCAGCTATATTGACGCCATCTCCTCGGCGGTGGCTCAACGCTGGCGCATTCCCGGCAACTACCGTAACCGGAACGACATCCGTACCCAGGTACGTATCCGGATGGTTCCCGGCGGTGACGTGGTCAATGTGGATGTGGTGAAGTCCAGCGGTTATCCGGACTTCGATGATTCCGTGGTCAAGGGCGTACAACTGGCCAGCCCCCTGCCGGTGCCGAAAGGCGACGGTTTTGAAGAGTTCCGAACGCTTGTGCTCGAATTTGAACCTGGAGATGCCAAATGAAGCGACTGATATTGGCCCTGGTCCTGGCGACACTGACGGTGGCCGCGCGGGCCGAGCTGTTGATCAAGGTGACCGAGGGACGGGTGGACGCGGTGCCGATCGCCATCGTGCCGTTTGACGGCGATAACGAGGCGCCGGAGCAGGTGTCCTCCATTGTCGAGGCGGACCTGCACCGCAGTGGTCAGTTCAAACCGCTACCGGCCAAGAACATGCTCAGTCGGCCGCACACCAAGGACGCGATCATTTACCGGGATTTCCGTGTGCTCGGCCAGGAGTACCTGGTGATCGGCCATACCAAGCCGCGGGACGATGGCCGCTATGAAGTGACCTATGGCTTGTATGACGTGGGTCGCCAGCGTGAACTGTTCAGTGAAAGCTACAGTCCGACCAAAGCTCAATTGCGGGATGTGGCCCATGCCATTTCCGATCGCATCTATGAAGAGCTCACCGGCATTCCCGGTGCCTTTTCCACCAAGATCCTTTATGTCACCCATAACCGTGGCGCCAAGCTGCCTTATCAACTGCAGTACGCCGATGCCGACGGCCATCGGGTGAAGACCATTCTGTCCAGTGCCGAGCCGATCATGAGCCCGTCCTGGTCACCGGATGGCAGCAAGATCGCCTATGTCTCCTTTGAGAACAACGGCAAGCCGAACATTTACGTTCACGATCTGGCCAGCGGGCAGCGTTCCGTGGTCAGCCGGGAGCGGGGTATCAATGGCGCTCCGTCCTGGTCACCGGACGGTCAGCGGCTGGTGATCACCCTGTCCAAGGACGGTAATCCGGAACTGTATATGGTGAATGTGAATGGCGGCGGGTTGACCCGGCTGACGGACAACTACGGTATCGATACCGAGGCACGCTGGATGCCGGACGGCGAGCATGTGGTGTTCACGTCCAGCCGTTCCGGCGGCCCGCAGATCTACATGCTCAACATCAACGATCGGTCCGCCCGTCGGGTCTCCTTCGAGGGCAATTACAACGCCCGTCCGGATGTCACCCCGGACGGCCGGTATCTGGTTTATGTGCACCGTCGCAATGGCAGTTTCAACGTCGGCGTGCAGGACCTGCAACGGGGTACGTTCGATATTGTGACTCAGACCAATATGGATGAGTCGCCCAGTGTTGCGCCTAATGGAAGTATGGTAATTTACGGTACGCAACGTCGCGGCACGGGGGTCCTGGAGGCCGTATCCATCGATGGCAGAGTCAAGGTAGAGCTGCCGTCGAAGGAAGGGGAAGTCAGGG
Source organism: Alloalcanivorax balearicus MACL04 (assembly GCF_025532145.1). Taxonomy (GTDB): domain Bacteria; phylum Pseudomonadota; class Gammaproteobacteria; order Pseudomonadales; family Alcanivoracaceae; genus Alloalcanivorax; species Alloalcanivorax balearicus. The sequence continues at coordinate 185,885 of NZ_ARXS01000003.1, forward strand.
AACCGGCCTGGTCGCCGTTTCTGTAGATGCTGACTCGCATCTCAGGTGTCTGGCCCAGGGTGAGCCACGCGTCAGCGTTGTCACTGACGGGCCGGGGACGGATGCGGAGGTTTCTCCATAAACGGGTCTCAGTGTTCGAAATTACAGGAAATTAATCAGGAGTTTTGTCATGCGTTCATTCGTCAATCCTTTGTTTGCCGTTATTCTGGCCGGTGTTCTTGCCGCCTGTTCCAGCACGCCCACCGAGCAGGACACGTCCGCCACGGACACCTCCGGCATGGATTCCCAGACCGGTACCACTCAGCCGGTTCAGCGTCCCGAGTCCACTCGTCCTGACACCAGCAGCGTTCCGTTAACCGCGGATAACTTCCACAACCATCCGTCCAACTACGACGGCACCACCGATACTCGTGTGATCTACTTCGCATTCGACAGCAACACCGTTCCGGCGGCTGCTTTCGAAAGCCTGCGTGCCCACGCTACCTACCTGAAAAACAACGCCAACGCCAAGCTGCGCCTGGAAGGCCATGCCGACGAGCGCGGTACCCGTGAGTACAACGTGGCTCTGTCCGAGCGTCGTGCCCAGGCGGTACAGAAGTTCCTGCGCGTTCAGGGCGTATCCTCTTCCCAACTGGAAGTGGTGTCCTACGGTGAAGAGAAGCCCGCCGCTTTCGGTCACAGCGAAATGGACTGGGCGAAAAACCGTCGCGTTGAGCTGAACTACGTGGCAGGCCGTCCGTAAGCCATGATGTTGAAGCAGGCCATCCATAGACTCGGAACACATGGGTTCATCGGTGCCCTGCTTGCGGGGGCCGTGATTACTGCGCAGGCGCAGACCGGCCCTTTGTCCGTGGAGGACCGCGGCGGTTCACGGGGCGGTGCCCGCACCGTCGCCGCGGAATCCACTGGCGGTAACGACGGCGTGATCATGCTGATGCAGCAAATGCAGCAGTATGAGGAACAGCTTCAGGATTTACAGGGTCAGATAGAACGTCTGCGTCACGAAGTGGACCGGCTCAAAGCCGCCGAGCGCGAACGCTATCTGGACCTGGATACCCGAATCAATGCCCTGGCGGAGAGTACCGCGCCGGCTTCGGCCGATGACGAGAACGCCACCGGGGATGGAGAGGACGGCGAAGGACCGGCGGACCCGCAAGCCGATCGCCAGGCCTACAATGACGCCCAACGCAAATTGCTGGACCGCGACTTCGAAGGCGCCGTACCGGCCCTGGAAGCCTATCTGGAAGAGTATCCGAACGGCCGGTATCGTCCGCAGGCCCATTTCTGGCTGGGTGAAGCCTATTCCAATCTGAAATCGCCGCAGTTGACCAAGGCCCGGGAACAGTTTTCCAAGGTGGTGGAGGATTATCCGGATCACAGCCGGGCGCCCACCAGCCTGTACAAACTGGCCAGCCTGCAGGCGCGGGGCGGCAGTACCGTTCAGGCTCGCGACACTCTGAAGCGCCTGGTCAAACAGTATCCGGACTCCTCCGAGGCGGAGCTGGCCAAGGCCATGCTCAAGCAACTGGGCAACTGAACCCGCCAGCCAGGCGCCGGGGAGTCCCCGGCGCTTTCCCTGTGTTAGAATGCGCGCCATTCCGGGGCTCGATTCCGACCCCGAATGACTCCGCCCTGTTCCGGGCGGCCATCCGTATCCGCCAACGACACCCGCATTCGCCGCCGGTCAGGAGCCACAGTGGAACTGCGTATCACCGAGATTTTTCACTCTCTGCAGGGAGAAGCCCGCAGCGTGGGACGGCCCACTGTCTTCGTGCGGCTGACCGGCTGCCCCCAGCGTTGTGTCTGGTGTGATACGGAATATGCCTTTCAGGGCGGGCAAAAATGGTCCCTGGACGATATTCTCGAGACCGTGGACGGCTACGGAGCAGGCTATGTCACGGTGACCGGCGGTGAACCGCTGGCGCAACCCAACTGCCTGCCGCTGCTGACGCTTTTGTGCGACCGTGGCTATGAAGTGAGCCTGGAAACCGGGGGCGCCATGGATATCGCCGCCGTGGACGAGCGCGTCTCGGTGGTGATGGATCTGAAGGCGCCGGGCTCCGGCGAGCAGCACAATAATCGGCTGGAAAACATTCCGCTGCTGCGGCCGAACCATCAGGTGAAGTTCGTGCTGGCGGACCGTCGCGACTACGACTGGGCCCGCTTCATGCTGGATCAGCACCAATTGGCGCGACGGGTGTCCGATGTGCTGTTCTCGCCGGTGCAGGGGCAACTGTCACCGACCGACCTGGCGGACTGGATTGTGCGGGACCGCTTGCCGGTACGCTTCCAGATCCAGCTGCATAAATTACTGTGGAATGATGCCCAGGGGCGCTGAAGCCCAGGGGCTGCTATGACGGAGAACACAACATGAGCACCGCCGTGGTACTGCTGTCCGGGGGCCTGGATTCCGCCACCTGTCTGGCCATGGCTCGGGCCGAAGGGCACCGCTGTCATACCATCGCCTTCGACTATGGCCAGCGCACCCGCTCGGAGCTGGCGGCCGCCGAACGGGTTTCCCGCGCGCTGGGCGCGGAGTCCCATCGGGTGATCGAACTGGGTCTCGGAAACATCGGCGGTTCCGCGCTTACCGACCATGACATCGCGGTGCCGGAAGACGTACCGGAAGAAGAGGGCGACGGCATTCCGGTGACCTATGTGCCGGCGCGCAACACCGTGTTTCTGTCGCTGGCGCTGGGATTGGCGGAGGTGCTGGAGGCCGATGTTATTTATATCGGTGTCAACGCGGTGGATTATTCCGGTTACCCGGATTGCCGGCCGGCGTTCATCGAAGCGTTTCAGAACATGGCCAACCTGGCCACCAAAGCCGGGGTGGAAGGGCATCCGATCCGTATCGCCACGCCGTTGATGACTTTGTCCAAGGCGGACATCATTCGGGAAGGGACCCGGCTGGGACTGGATTATGGTCTCACGGTGTCCTGCTATCAGGCCGACGAAGAGGGGCAGGCCTGTGGGCGCTGCGACAGTTGCCGGCTGCGCCGCCAGGGCTTCGAGGAAGCATTGGTCAAAGATCCGACAAAGTATCTGCGGGCGTGAAAAAAATCCCGGTTTCCCCCTTGTCATGTCGAAATAAATCCGTATTATTTGCGCCTCGTTCGACGGGTCGTTAGCTCAGTTGGTAGAGCAGTTGGCTTTTAACCAATTGGTCGTAGGTTCGAATCCTACACGACCCACCAATTTCCAAAAGGGCTGCCGCCAGGCAGCCCTTTTTTTTATGGCCGCCGCCCATGGCGGTCACCCCGCGGGCCGTCGCCCATCCGCCCGGGGGGACGCCATTTCAGCCTTATTTTATATGCATAAAATGCTTTATTCTGAGCCCGGAAGGCAGTGAATCCGGGGCTTGCGGCGTTTTACACCATACTCTTGACGGCACCCGCCGTGACCCCCTCTTTGGCTGTGGTATGATTCGCCCCCCGGTTGGCATCAACATCCTTGATCGTCACCGGGACAGCGACGAGGGTCCGATCCGGACCGATTGTCGGCTTTCCGATCCTCACACGGGGCGGCGATGCGATATGAGTGCTCAGGCTAAAGAACTGGTCCGCGCCCATCTGGCCCATGCCGATGGCGAGCAGGAGATGACCCTGGAACAGCGGGAATTCTACCGCGAGCGGATTAAAGAGAAGTTACAGGCCCGCGACGCGGTGATGGTGGCGCATTATTACACCGATCCGGAGATCCAGGCGCTGGCGGAGGAAACCGGCGGCTGCGTGGCGGATTCCCTGGAAATGGCCCGCTTCGGCAAGGAGCATCCGGCCAACACCCTGATCGTGGCCGGCGTGCGTTTCATGGGCGAGACGGCGAAGATTCTCAGCCCGGAAAAGCGGGTGTTCATGCCCACCCTGGAAGCCACCTGCTCCCTGGATATCGGCTGTCCCGAGGATGAGTTCGCCGCCTTCTGCGAACAGCATCCGGACCGTACCGTGGTGGTTTACGCCAACACCTCCGCGGCGGTGAAAGCCCGGGCGGACTGGGTGGTGACGTCGTCCATCGCGGTGGAACTGATCGAGTATCTGGACCAGCGCGGCGAGAAGATTCTATGGGCGCCTGATCAGCATCTGGGGGCCTATGTGCGCGACAAGACCGGTGCCGATGTGCTCTGTTGGGACGGCGCCTGTATCGTCCACGAGGAGTTCAAGGCGCGCGGCGTGGAAGAGCTGAAAGCCGTCCATCCCGGTGCCGCGGTACTGGTGCATCCGGAATCACCGGCATCGGTGGTGGCCATCGCTGACGTGGTGGGTTCCACCTCGCAGTTGATCAAAGCGGCCACCGAGATGCCCAACGACACCTTCATCGTCGCCACCGACAAGGGCATCTTCTACAAGATGCAGCAACTGGCGCCGGAGAAGACCTTCATCGAAGCGCCCACCGCCGGTAGCGGCGCCACTTGCCGCAGCTGTGCCCATTGTCCGTGGATGGCCATGAACGGCCTGGAGAACACCCTGGCGGTGCTGCAGGACGAAAATGGTTGCGGGCAGGAGATCTTTGTCGATCCGGACCTGGCCCGTCGCGCCATGGTGCCTCTGGACCGGATGCTGGATTTCGGCAAGAGCCTGAAACGCTGATCGAATGGATGGCGGTTCCGGGGCTGTGTCCCGGACCGTCGTCAAAATTCCTCTTCGGAAAGCCGCTCCATTTCCTTGAGACGCGCATTCAGAGCGCTGCGCAGGGCGAACTGTCCGCTGGCTTCCTTCAGGGCAAACTGCATTTGTTGTTTGGCCTCGCGGTCCCGGCCGCGCAGGAAGGCGTATTCGGCCCGGCCCCGATGAGCGCGCGCCAGTTCCCCGCTGTTGCCCCAGGCATCCGCCGCCATGGACCACAGCATGGGATCATCCGGGCGCTGCCGCAGTAGCGGTTCCAGGACCGGCACCGCTTTTTCCGGCTGTTTGGAATACAGATAGGCCCGCGCCAGCAGTACCGAGCTGGGGTAGCCCTCCGGGTTGATCTTCTGCACCCACTGGGCCATTTCGATGGCACGGGGATAATCGCCTTCCGCCAGCGCCACTTCCGCCAGGCCCAACGGATACCACAGTTCGGCACGGTCCTGTTGGCGTAACTGATCCAGCCGGCGACGGGCCAGATCGTACTTTTTGTCGTACAGGGCCGACATGGCGAGGCCATAGCGGGCTGCTTCCTGCTGACTGACGTCGCCGTTCTTCAGCCGTTTCTGGAAGTAGGCTTCGGCGCGTTGATAATCGTCGAAGAAGGAGGCCTGGATACGGGCGCGTACCAGCTCGAAGGGCAGGGAGGTTTCCTGTTTCGGGTGAGGCAGGTTGCGGGCCCGGGCGCGGCTGTCCGCCACCCGGCTTTCTGTGACCGGGTGAGTGAGCAGAAACTCTGGCGGATCGCCGGCGAATTGCTGCTGTTCCACCAGCCGTTCAAAAAAACGGGGCATGGCGTTCGGGTCCAGGCCCGCCGAGACCAGGGTCTGCATGCCGACCCGGTCCGCTTCCCGCTCATGGTGGCGGGAGTAGGCCAACTGAGACTGGATCACACCAGCCTGGGTGGCGGCCATGCCGGCCATGCCAGCTTGAGCGTCGCCCGCCACCGCCACCGCGATACTGGCCAGCATGGCCGCCAGCATGGCGATGTTGGTGCGCTGGGAATCCACGTAGCGACGGGTAAAATGGCGTTGACTGACGTGAGCGATTTCGTGGGCCACCACACTGGCCACTTCATCCATGGAGCCGGCGTTGAGAAACAGGCCGGCGTTGAGGCCGATGACGCCGCCGGGTACCGCGAAAGCATTGATGGCCTGGCTGTTGATCACCACGATGGAGAGATTGGGTTCGTGCAGATCGCTGAACGAAGCCAACCGGTAAACCAGGTTTTCCACGTAGTCTTGTACCAGTGGATCGGTCATGATCGGTGTCTTGCCGCGCAGACTGCGCAGCCAACTGCGGCCCAGCCGGTACTCCTGGCCCGTGGACAGCAACGCCGCCGCCGGATCACCGAGATCGGGCAGATCCTGGGCGCGGCCGGGTGGCGCGGCGAGCACCACCACCAGGCTGAGTATCAGAGCGTGCATGGCACGGATCACAAAGTAACTCCTGATATAAGGATGGCACCCTTTGATGGATGGCACCCGACACCATTCCGAGGATCCGATGACGGTTCATCAGACCCTGGACGCCAGAGGGCTTCAATGCCCCTTGCCGTTACTGAAAACCCGCCAGGCCCTGCGACATCTGGCGCCGGGGCAGATGTTGCGGGTACTGGCCTCCGATGCCGGTTCGGCAAGGGATATTCCCGCCTATCTTCGACAATCACCTCACGATCTGGTTCGCGATGGCGAAGCGGCGGGCGAGTACGAGTTTTTGATACGCTGTGGGGCCGCCGGCGACGGCGCATAGAGACTGTGTAAATTACACGGAACTATCAACCCCTCTGAATGATCCGATACCCGGTTTTAATAAGGAAGGCACTCGATGTTCAAAGTGTTCAAGGGCTGGATGGAACGCTGGTTTGCTGATGAAGAGGCGGTCTATCTGCTGGTGGCCCTGGTCGGAGGGCTGGCGATTATCCTGCTGTTTGGCAACATCCTGGCGCCGGTGCTGGCGGCGCTGGTGCTGGCCTATCTGATGCAGGGACTGGTCAGTGCCCTGGAACGGCGTGGTTTGCCCTCTCTGTTGTCGGTGATATTGGTGTTTCTGCTGTTTCTTGGCGGCTTGGTGGCCACCCTGGTGGTGCTGTTGCCGATGGTGTGGCAGCAAACGGTCATGCTGGTGCGGGATCAGCTTCCTCACGTGCTCAAGAACAGTGAGCAATGGCTGCGGGCATTGCCCGAGCAGTACCCGGAAGTGATTTCCATCGAGCAGGTGAACATCCTGGTCAACTCCGCCCAGCGCGAACTGGCCCAGTTCGGACAGGCGGTGCTGTCTTTGTCGCTGTCATCGATCCCCAATCTGCTGGAGATCCTGGTGTTTCTGGTGCTGGTGCCGCTGCTGGTGTTCTTTTTCCTCAAGGACCGGCAGGCCCTGGTGTCCTGGCTGCTTGGACTGCTGCCTTCCCGCCGCAATGTGCTGGGCCGGGTCTGGCAAGAAATGGACGGCCAGATCGCCAACTATGTGCGCGGCAAGGCTATCGAAATTCTGGTGGTGGGAACGGCGAGCTTCGTGGCCTTCCTGTTGTTGGACCTCAATTACGCGCTGCTGCTGGCGGTGATGGTGGGCTTGTCGGTCATCGTCCCCTATGTGGGGGCGACCCTGGTGACCTTGCCGGTGGCGGCGGTGGGTTACGCCCAGTTCGGCTGGAGCGGAGACTTCGCCCTGGTGATGGTGATATACGGGGTGATTCAGTTCCTGGACGGCAACATCCTGGTGCCGTTGCTGTTTTCCGAAGCGGTCAATCTGCACCCCGTGGCGATCATCGTCGCCATTCTGTTCTTCGGCGGGATCTGGGGGCTGTGGGGGGTGTTCTTCGCCATTCCGCTGGCCACTCTGCTGAAAGCGGTGCTCAACGCCTGGCCGCGGGAGGAGAAGGAAAAGCCCCAGGAACTACCCGCAGCCGAATAATGGGGGGATCAAGGTGCCTCTTGCCAGGAGAGGAGAGCCGACGGTCAGTGTTCCAGGACACGCTACAAGCACATCCAGGTGGGCTCGGGTTTGGCCTTCCCTGGCCAAACACGGTCCTGGAACGCTGACCGCCGACTCTCCCCGGGCTCAGAGCGTTTTTGCCGCTTCCAGTACCTCGTCCACGTGGTCCTTGACCTTGACCTTGCGCCATTCCTTGCGCAATACGCCCTTGGCGTCGATCAGGAAGGTGCTGCGTTCGATGCCTTCGAATTCCTTGCCGTACATCTTCTTCAGTTTGATCACGTCGAACAGGCGGCAGACGGTCTCGTCCTCGTCACTGATCAACTCGAAGGGAAAGGCCTGCTTGGCCTTGAAGTTTTCGTGGCGGCGCAAGGAATCCTTGGAGATGCCGAACACCTCGCAGCCGGCTTTCTGGAAGGCGGCGTACTGATCTCGGAAGTTCTGGCCCTCGGTGGTGCAGCCGGGGGTACTGTCTTTCGGGTAGAAGTACAGCACCAGATTCCGGCCCTGCCAGTCACTGAGGGTAAAGGTGGTGTCGCTGGTGGCCGGAGCGGAAAAGTCGGGGACCGGCTTGTCCAGTTCTACGGTCATGGGGTGTCCTCTCAGAGTCTTATCGTTTCGGGGTCATGGTGGCGTCCAGGTTGCGGCCTTCGCAGAAGTCCAGGAAGGCCTCGCGCAGGCGTGCCACCGAGTGTTCGGTGGGAATGCTCAGCGCCAGATGCAGGCGGAACATGGCGGTGCCGGTATGGGGCGCGGCGTAAGTGCCGGTGGTGAGGTCGGCGATATTGATGCCGCGTGCGGAGAAGAACTCGGCGATTTCATGGACGATGCCCGGGTGATCCATGGCCACCACCTCGACTTCGTAGGGCAGCGCCTGTTGCCCGGTATCGCCGCTGCGGGTGCGTTTCAGTGTCAGCGCCAGATCCAGTTTGCCTTCCAGGGTGGTGCGGTCCTGTTCCAGACGGGCCAGGGCGTCTTCCTCTGCCGCCACCAGCATCAGCACGGCGAACTCGCCGCCCAGCAGGGTCATGCGCGAGTCCAGAATATTGCCGCCGTACTCCAGCACGGTCTTGGACAGGGCATGAACGATGCCCGGCCGGTCGGAGCCAAGGGCGGAAATGACGATCAGTGACTCAGTGGCCATGATGGGATCCTCGCAAGCGTAAAAACTTGCTAACGTCGGTGGAACGTCGGCAAGTGGGAAGGCAGTAGCTTAACGCTACTGGTCGGGGACCGAAACCTCGCTCCGATGTTCCGGGAATGTTCCGGGAATGCTCCGTAAATGCCCCATGAATGCCCCGTGCCGATGCCTTTTCCGGCGAATTGATATTGTTCAGGCCAAGCGCGGAGGGGTACCATACGCGGTTTGGGGAACCACGGTTCCCAAGCGGCTGTGCGCTAAGAACAGGCTCTAAATGACGAACCGGCTCTCAACGGGCCAGGCAGGAGATGACGGCATGATTCGCGGCAGTATTGTGGCGCTGGTCACCCCGATGCGGGAAGACGGCTCGGTGGACTGGGAGCGGTTGCGGAACCTGGTCGACTGGCACGTCGAGCAGGGCACCCACGCCATCGTGGCGGTGGGCACCACCGGTGAATCCGCTACCCTCGGCTTTGAGGAACACGACAGCGTGATCCGTGAGGTGGTGGCCGTGGCCAATAAACGGATTCCGGTCATCGCCGGTACCGGGGCCAACAATACCGAGGAAGCCATTCGCCTGACCCGTGACGCCAAACGCGACGGCGCCGATGCCTGCCTGCTGGTGACCCCGTACTACAACAAGCCGCCCCAGGAAGGCCTGTATCAGCACTTTCTGGCGGTGGCGCGGGCAGTGGATATTCCCCAGATCCTGTACAACGTGCCCGGGCGCACCTCCTGTGATCTGCTGCCGGAGACGGTGGAGCGCCTGTGCCGGGTGCCGAACATCGTCGGCATCAAGGAAGCCACCGGTAATCTGGAGCGGGCGCGGGAGATCCGTGAACGCTGCGGCCCGGATTTCATGGTCTATTCCGGTGACGACGCCACCGCTTGCGAGCTGATGCTGGCCGGCGGCGATGGCAACATTTCCGTCACCGCCAACGTGGTGCCGGCGAAAATGGCGCGGCTCTGTGACGCGGCGCTGAGTGGCGATGCCGATGGTGCCCGTGCATTGAATGCGGAACTCGAGCCCCTGAATCGTGATCTGTTTATCGAAGCGAACCCGATTCCCGTGAAATGGGCGCTTTATGAGATGGGGATGATCGACCGGGGAATCCGGTTGCCCCTGGTTACATTGTCGGAGGCCGCACAACCGCGCTTGCGTGAAACGCTGCGTCGTAGCGGGCTCCTGGAGGCATAATGCAGCGTTGGCTTACTGTTGTCGCGCTGGCCACCACGGGTATGGTGGCCGGCTGTGGTTTGATTCCGAATCAAAGTCTGAAGTATCGCGAAGCCGAGGTGGTGGAGCCGATGACCGTGCCGGACGGCTGGGTGTTCATTGGCCAATCCCCACTATATGAAGTGCCGGACGCGGATCAGCGGCTGACCGCCGAGGATGGCGAACGGGGCTTCCAGGCGCCAAAACCGCCGGATCTGGTCGGCGCGGTGCCGGAAGACGGCGACCAGACGCCGGTGCCGGCGTTGCCGGCCGGCGCCAGGGCGGTGCTGGCGAAGGACGGTACCGGTTATCCCATCATCATGATGCCGGACCGCTATGCGCAAGCCTGGGAAAGCGTGGGGCAGGCACTGACGCAGACCGACCTGCGCGTCACCGACCGTAACCGCGACCAGGGCGTGTTCTTCCTCACCACGCCGGAACGTTATCAGCTCCAGCCGGCGGAGGCTCAGCTCAAGCTCAGCCATACCACCAACGGTATTCAGGTGGCCCTGATGAACGCTGAAGGCACCGCGCTGGCGGATAAAGCCGGAAGCCTGGCGGTATTGGAAAGTCTGTACGGCGAGCTGCAACGTATCGGCTCGGGTATCCGGCGCTAGGCGCCGGCGGAAGGCCGCGGTGCGCCTGGCTTCCCTCGGCAGTGGCAGTAAAGGCAATGGCACCCTGGTGTCCGCGGACGACTGCCTGGTGCTGGTGGATTGCGGCTTTACCGTCAAGGAAACCGAGCGCCGTCTGGCCGAGCGCGGTCTTGGCGGCGCCGATCTCGGGGCCATTCTGGTTACCCACGAGCACGGCGACCACATTCGTGGCGTGGGCGCCTTGGCTCGCCGGTACCGGATCCCGGTTTACAGTACCTTTGGCACCGCCCGGGCGGTAACCGGGAAAGCGGCGGGCCTCCATCGCTGTGACTGGCACGAAGTGCGCCCGGGACGGCCCTTCCAGATAGGTGCCCTGGCGGTGACGCCGGTGACCGTGCCGCACGATGCCCGTGAACCGTGCCAATACCGGTTCTCCTGGCGGCAACGGGAGGTGGGCGTGCTCACCGACCTGGGCTCGGTAACCCCTCACGTGCTGCAGGCCTATGCGGAATGCGACGCGCTGGTGCTGGAATGCAATCATGAGCCGGAATTGCTCGCCAACGGCCCTTACCCGCTGTCGCTGAAGCGTCGGGTCGGGGGGCATCTGGGGCACTTGAGCAATCAGCAGGCGGCGACGATGCTGGCGCAGTGCAACGTGGATCGCTTGCAACATCTCGTGCTGTCGCACTTGAGCGAGCAAAATAACACTCCCGATCATGCCCTGTGGGAAATTCATCAGGTCATGGAGCAGGGCCGGGAGCGAATTCAGGTGGCCAGCCAGACCGGTGGGTTTGACTGGCTGAATGTTTCCTAGCGCAGGATCACGAGGTCAAAGCAGGTACCCCATGGAAAAACGTGACGAACTCTACGCCGGCAAGGCCAAGTCCGTATACACCACCGACGACGCCGACAAGCTGGTGATCGTGTTTCGCAACGACACCTCTGCTTTTGACGGCAAGAAGAAAGAGGCGCTGGACCGTAAGGGCGCGGTGAACAATCAGTTCAACGCCGCCATCATGGAAAAGCTCCAGGCCGCCGGTATTCCCACTCATTTCGAGAAGCTGCTGTCCAACACCGAATGCGTGGTGAAGAAGCTGGAGATGATCCCGCTGGAATGCGTGGTGCGTAACATCGCCGCCGGGTCCATCGTGCGCCGCCTGGGCGTGGAGGAGGGCAAGGAACTGAATCCGCCCACCTTCGAGCTGTTCCTCAAGGACGACGCCCTCGGTGATCCGATGGTCAACGAATATCACGCGCGCAGCTTCGGCTGGGCCGAACCCGAGCACCTGGAAAAAATGAAGGAGCTGACCTTCAAGGTAAACGACGTGCTCAAGCGGCTGTTCCTGGACGCCAACATGCTGCTGGTGGACTACAAACTGGAGTTTGGTCTGTTCCAGGGCGAGGTGGTGCTGGGCGACGAGTTCTCCCCGGACGGCTGCCGCCTGTGGGACAAGGACACCCGTGAGAAAATGGACAAGGACCGTTTCCGCCAGGGGCTGGGCAATGTGGTGGAGGCCTATGAAGAAGTCGGCCACCGCCTCGGCATCACCTTCCAGTACGACTGACCCGGCCTGAATTCCATCGCGGTCCTTTTCTGATACAGGAAAGTCTGATACAGGAAAGGACCGTGATTGTTGCCCGTTCCCGCCTTCCCGCTTCCTCTCCCGCCCACCCCTGGGGCCTGGTTCCAGCGCCATATCAGTGCGTTCGGCGTTACGGTTTTGCACAAGGTAACGAAAATTTCACAATGCGCTGAAGCTGCCTGGCGCAAGTCGTTGTTTTTTCTTGGATCGATATATAACTTATTGATTTTAAAGAGATTTAATTTTATGGATACTTTTTCGTCATTCTGTCGAAATGTCAGGGTAAATGGGGCCTGGCGACAGTTGATGACAGTCTGTGCACAGAGTTATCCACAGATTCTGTGAGTAACTCACCGGTGGATAAACCCTGATCAATTTTAGCCGCCGTGCAGGCCCAGGGTGTTCATGAACAGACGCATCAGTCCGGCGGCGAAACCGAGCGCCAGCACACTGGCACTCCAGATCAGTGCCATCCACCCCAGCCGTTTGGGCCAGGAGGGCGGCGGGGCGGCTTGGGTCGTTTGAAAGTGTTTCATCTGCCGGGTTGCCATCAGTGGTAACCGTCCTCCGGCCGGACTTTGCCACGGAACACGTAGTAAGCCAGGGCCGTGTACATCAGGATGAAAGGGATAATGAACAGGGCCCCCACCAGGGTGAAACCGAGACTTTGCGGTGGCGCGGCCGCCTCCCACAGTGTCACGTCCGGTGGCAGGATGTGCGGCCAGCCGCTCACCGCCAGGCCGCTGTAGCCAAGGAAGATCAATATCAGGGTGTAAATGAACGGCGCAACCTGGGCGCCTTGTTTCAGCCCCTTGAGCATGAGCGTGGCGCAGAACACCACCAGCAATGGAATCGGCGAGAACCAGAACACGTTGGGAAAGCTGAACCAGCGCTCGGCGATTTGCGGGTGCGCCATCGGCGTCCACACGCTGATAACGGCAATCAGGGCCAGCATCACCCAGGTCAGCGGATAGGTCAGGCGGCGCATGCGGTCCTGCAGGGGGCCCTCTGTTTTCATCAGCAGCCAGGTGCTGCCCAGCAGGGCGTAGGCGAACACCAGACCAACCCCGGTGAAGAGCGGGAAGGGTGCGAACCAACCGAAAGCGCCGCCGGTGTAGACCCCGTTCTCCATCGGCAGACCGTTGATGAAGGCGCCCAGCACTACACCCTGAAAGAAGGTGGCGGCCAGCGAGCCGCCAATGAACGCCTTGTCCCATATCGGTCGCTCGTGCTCGCGGGCCTTGAAGCGGAACTCAAAAGCGATGCCGCGGAAGATCAGCCCCAGCAGCATGAAAATCAACGGCAGGTAGAGCGCGGTGAGGACCACCGAATAGACCATCGGGAAGGCGGCGAACAGGCCGGCACCGCCGAGCACCAGCCAGGTCTCGTTGCCATCCCAGACCGGCGCCACCGTGTTCATGGCCACGTCCCGATCCTGTTTGTCCGGCAGAAACGGATAGAGGATGCCGATGCCGAGATCGAAGCCGTCCATGATCACATACATCATCACCCCGAAGCCGATGATGAGCGCCCACAGCAAAGGAAGATCGATACCCATGGTTCAACTCCTGGTGTGCGGTTGTGGATGCCCGGCATCGCCCTCGTCGTCCTCCACGGCGGACAACGGGCGCATGGGCTGGCGATATTGGCCGGGACCGCCGTGGGCTTCCCGCTCCCCTTCGCTGATCACTGGGCCCTTACGTACCAGTCGCAGCATGTAGGCGATGCCGGCGCCGAACACGAACAGATAGACCAGCACGAACAGCGACAAGGACAGCGCCAGTTGTCCCGGTGGATGGGGCGATACCGAGTCGGCGGTGCGTAACAGCCCATATATAACCCAGGGCTGGCGGCCCACTTCGGTGGTGTACCACCCGGCGAGAATAGCGATCAGACCGGCGGGGCCCATCATCAGAGCGAAGCGCAGTAACAAAGGGTGGTCATAGAGGCGCCCGCGCCCGCGCTGCCACAGGGCGTAGGCACCGAGCGCGATCATCAACAATCCAAGACCGACCATCACCCGGAACGACCAGAACACCACTGGCACATTGGGACGATCCTCCACTGGGAAGTCCTTCAACCCGGCGATGGTGCCGTCCCAGCTGTGTGTCAGGATCAGGCTGGCGAGTCGTGGAATCTCCACGGCGAAACGAGTGGTTTCCGCTTCCATGTCCGGCCAGCCGAACAGGATCATCGGCACTCCTTCGTCAGCCATGTGTTCGTCACCACCCCAATGGCCCTCCATGGCGGCCACCTTGGCCGGCTGATGTTCGAGGGTGTTCAAGCCGTGAGCGTCGCCGATCAGCGCCTGGATCGGCGCCACCACGATCAGCATCCACATGGCCATGGAGAACATCTTTTTCACCGCCGGATTATCGCGTCGCCGCAGCAGATGCCAGGCGGCGGAAGCGCCGACGAACAGGGCGGTGGCAAGGAAGGCGGCCACACTCATGTGCAGCAGGCGGTAGGGGAAGGAGGGGTTGAAGATGACCTCGAACCAGTTCACCGGCACCACCACGCCGTCGATGATCTCGTGCCCCTGAGGGGTTTGCATCCAGCTGTTGGAAGCCAGGATCCAGAACGTGGAAATCAGAGTGCCGATCGCCACCACCACGGTGGAGCAGAAATGCAGGCCGGGGCCCACCCGGTTCCAGCCGAACAGCATGATGCCGAGAAAACCCGCCTCCAGGAAAAAGGCGGTCAACACCTCGTAGGTCAAAAGCGGGCCGGTGATGCTGCCGGCGAACTCGGAAAAGAAGCTCCAGTTGGTGCCGAATTGGTAGGCCATGACCAGGCCCGAGACCACGCCCATGCCGAAGTTGACAGCGAACACCTTGCTCCAGAAATGGTAGAGATCGCGGTAGACGGTGTCCTTTCGATACAGCCAGAGCCCTTCGAGTACCGCCAGATAGCTGGCCAGACCAATGGTGATGGCGGGAAAAATGATATGGAACGAGATGGTGAAGGCGAACTGCAGACGGGCAAGGTCCAGCGCCAGGGCGTCAGACATGGGCGTACTCCTTCCGGCGGCAATGGGGTTTGTACCCCGGCCCAACGGGCAAAGGATCGGGTGGCGTCGCCGCCCCCGTTCAAGAATCCTTTAAAGGCTAGCAAGAAGGGCGGATGTCGGAACCTGGGCAGAGTGTCCTTGGGCATTGTGTCCTTGGACCGAATGTCCAAGGGGGCCTTTGTGCAGGTAAGGAGAGTCGCCGGTCAGAATTCCAGGACACGCTACAAGCACATCCATGTGGGCTCGGGTTTGGCCTTCCCTGGCCAAACACGGTCCTGGAATTCTGACCGGCGACTCTCCACGGGCTCTGACGCCCCTGAGGGAGCCGCCCTGGCGGCGAATTGGCGTGCAGACGCTCCCTTAAAAGAAAGGACCGGGATGAGGAAGAGGGGCAGCGAGAGCTAACGCCGCAGCATCGGCAGAGGACGCCAGGGCTCGGTGGCCATCTGACGCAGGAACAGCGTCAGCAGCCGGCGGTGGAAGCCGGCGTTGGGGAAGCGGCGCAGCACCGCGCGCAGAGCCGGGCGCGGCACGGTAAAGTGCAGCAGCCCCCGGGACAGATCGATCCAGTCGGCACGGCGGAATGCCTCCACCAACGCTGTCTTGCCGGACTCGCAAGCGCTGAGCTTATGGTGATCCAGGATCATGTCCTGAACCTCCGTGCTCCAGGCTCCACGGCCGGTCTCATGGAGGTAGTGGCAGGCCAGACGGGCGGAAGGGCTCAGGTAATTGAAGGTGCCGGCCAGCCAGATGCCGGCGTCATGAAAGAAGGCCGCGACTTGCAGCTTCTCCAGGGTGTCTTCCGTCAGCGGTTGCTGCAGCGCCACCAGATTGACCAGGCGATAGACATGGTTGCGGTAGGCGGTCTGGTCACGGCCAAAGCGCTCCGCGTACTGGTCGAACAGGGCGTCCACCAGCGGTAATTCAGTAATCAGAGCCTGATGCATCGACACGGTGTCCACGGACCCGTCCTCCTTTGTGCCCCAGTCCGGTCGGGGGCTTATCCTTGAGCTAACCAGACCGGGATGAACTTGTCACCGGGCTGAATGCCGATAATTGCAAACCGTTACGTAAACAGGGCGCTGTGTTGCTTGATCTCCTGTTGTATAGTCCGACAATGCTTCCAAATTGTTAAACAATGCGACGATCGTGACCTTTAAAGCCAACCAAAGCCTTGCTGAGCAGATCGCCGGTCACCTGGCCGGCCAGATCATCCGTGGGGAAATGCTGGCCGGCGACCGGATTCAGGAACTGCGGGTAGCCGGTGAGCTGGAAGTGAGCCGGGGGTCGGTGCGCGAGGCGTTGCTGATCCTGGAGCGCCGTCATCTGATCGAGATCCTGCCACGGCGGGGCGCGGTGGTGCGGGAACTGACGGAAGCCGGGGTGCAGGGGCTGTATGAACTGGTCCAGGTGCTGCTCGGGCTGGTGATCCGCAAGGCCATCAAGTCCCTGCGCGAGGAGGACCTGGACCCGTTCATCGAGCTGATTCACGAACTGCAACTGGCCGCCGGCGAGCGCAACGTGGAGCGCTTTTTTACCCTGTGCTTCCGTTTTCTGGAACTGGCCTATCCCTTCGCCCGCAACAGCTACGTGGAATCGGTGCTGGGTAACCTGCAACCGGCGCTGCAGCGTACCTGGTTCATGGCATTGCATCTGGATCATGACGAAATGAAGGAATGCCTGTCCTTCTTCAAAGCGCTGGTGGAGACCATCTTCCGCCGTGATGTGCGCTCCGCGCTGGAAATCATCCGCGAGTTCGCCGAGCACCAGAGCGCTCTGGTGCAGGACTCCATCACCCGTGCCCGCCAGATCGAGGCCGCCTGGAGCGCCCGCCGCCGCTGAGCGCCACCACCATCAAGGTGGTGCGCCGGGCCCTGAGAGCGCCCGCCGGCGCGATTAATGCGGTAAGGGCTTGCCAGAGCCGGCCGGTATCCCTAAAATTGCGCCCCTCTGCAGGCACGTAGCTCAGTTGGTTAGAGCACCACCTTGACATGGTGGGGGTCGTTGGTTCGAATCCAATCGTGCCTACCAAACATTCCCGTTTTGAGATTCGATGCCCGGCGTCGGGGTTGTCCGGGTGTCGCCGCGTGGCATACAATGTCGCGCTACCCGTCAAAACGGGCGAGGTTCGCCTCATTTCGATTCACTAAGTGGAGGTTCACGACATTAAGCGTGGAGGCAAGGGACGCGAGCAGCGTGCCAACATCAATCAGCAAATCCAGGCCCGCGACGTGCGGCTGATCGACGAAAACGGTGAGCAGCTTGGTATCGTTTCCCTGGAGGAAGCGTTACAAACGGCCACCGGAAAGCAGCTGGATCTGGTGGAAATCTCCCCTGGTGCGGAACCGCCCGTTTGCCGGATCATGGATTACGGCAAGCATCTGTTTGAGCAAAAACAGAAGGCCAAGGAGTCTCGCAAGAAACAGCGCCAGACTCAGGTCAAGGAAATCAAATTCCGGCCTGGCACCGATTCCGGCGACTACGAGGTGAAGCTGCGTAACCTGAAGCGCTTCCTCGAAACCGGCGATAAAGCCAAGGTCACTGTGCGTTTCCGAGGTCGGGAAATGGCGCACCAGGAGCTCGGTCGCGAGCTGCTGGCACGGATTGAAGAGGATTTGGCGGAATACGGTTCCGTCGAGCAACGCCCGAATATGGAAGGACGCCAGATGATCATGGTGCTCGGCCCGGGCAAAAAGAAGAAGTGATCCGGATTCGGGTTGCTTAAGGTAATCAAGCACTCAGCAACGAGAAGGTAACCATGCCTAAAATCAAGACAAACCGCGGGGCTGCAAAGCGTTTCAAGAAAACCGCCTCCGGTTTCAAGCGCAAGCAGGCATTCAAAAACCACATTCTGACGAAGAAGTCCTCCAAGCGGATTCGTCAGCTGCGTCCGAAGCAGGAAGTCCACGAAAGCGATGTGGCCCTGGTTAAACGCATGATGCCCTATAGCTGAGCCAACAGCTCAGTATCGCAACTGGTTTTTGGAGATCTGAATAATGGCTCGAGTTAAACGTGGTGTGCAGGCCCGTCGCCGGCACAAGAAAATCCTTAAGCAAGCCAAAGGTTACTATGGCGCGCGCAGCCGTGTGTTCCGCGTAGCGGTACAGGCGGTAACCAAAGCGGGTCAGTACGCTTACCGCGACCGTAAAGTTCGCAAGCGTCAGTTCCGTCGTCTGTGGATCGTGCGTATCAACGCCGCGGCCCGTGTCAGTGGCCTGTCCTACAGCCGTTTGATCGATGGTCTGAAGAAAGCGTCCATCGACATCGACCGTAAAGTGCTGGCCGATCTGGCCGTGCGTGATCTGGGCGCGTTTGGTGCTTTGGCTGAGAAAGCCAAAGCGAGCCTCGCCGCCTGAGCACCTGTGACGTTACTCTTGTAATCATAAGCGTAACGACAAGGCACTCTCGACGGGGGAAGAGCTCGCGCTCTTCCCCCGTTTTCGTTTGCGCGGCCGCCAGACAGGCCGCGATGGGATCGACCCGCGGGCCAGGGGCGTGGCGGGGGAAATCAGCAACCACTGGTGGATAAGGCTTTATGATGGAGAACCTGGAAACCCTGGTCAGCGAAGCGTTGGCGCAGGTGGCCGAGGCCGGCGACGCCCGCGTTCTGGACGAGGTGCGGGTCCGCTATCTGGGTAAGAAAGGGGAAATCAGTGCTCTGCTCAAGAGTCTGGGTGGCTTGGGGCCGGAAGAACGCCCCAAGGCCGGGGCTTTGATCAACGAGGGCAAGCAACGGGTCCAGGACGCCATCGAAGAGCGCAAGTCTCTGCTGCAGGAGCAGGTACTCAATGCCCGTCTCGCCGAGGAAGCGCTGGATGTGACCCTGCCGGGCCGTGGCGAAATGCCCGGCGCCCTGCATCCGGTGACGCGCATGCGCCGGCGCATGGAGGATTTCTTCCTGCGGCTCGGTTTCGACATCGCCGAGGGCCCGGAAGTGGAGGACGACTACCACAATTTCGAGGCGCTCAATATCCCCGATCATCACCCGGCCCGGGCCATGCATGACACCTTCTACTTTGGTGACGGACGTCTGCTGCGCACCCATACCTCGCCGGTACAGGTACGGGTGATGAAGGCCGGTAAGCCGCCGTTCCGGATCATCGCTCCGGGCCGCGTTTACCGCTGTGACTCCGACCTTACCCACACCCCCATGTTCCACCAGGTGGAAGGGCTGTTGGTGGACGAGGGCATCACCTTCGCCGATCTCAAGGGCACGGTGGCGGAGTTTCTCAAATTCGTGTTTGAAGTGGATGATCTGCCGGTGCGCTTCCGCCCCAGCTACTTCCCCTTCACCGAGCCCAGTGCCGAAGTGGACGTGGGCTGCGTGAGCTGTGGCGGTAAAGGCTGCCGGGTGTGTTCTCACAGCGGCTGGCTGGAAATCATGGGCTGCGGCATGGTGCACCCGAAAGTGCTGGAGCACGGTGGCGTGGATCCGGAGCGCTACACCGGCTTCGCCTTCGGCATGGGGATCGAACGCCTGACCATGTTGCGCTATGGCGTCAACGATCTGCGTCTGTTCTTCGAAAACGATGTGCGCGTGCTCTCGCAATTCGCCTGAGCGCGTCACCACCGGATACCGCAGCTTAGGCCGAGCGGCCGCGAACCGAATTTAAGGAACACCGAGAATGCGTTTCAACGAAGCCTGGTTACGGGAATGGGCTAATCCCGACATCGATACCGACACGCTGGTGCACCAATTGACCATGGCGGGTCTGGAAGTGGACGCCGTGGAAGCGGTGGTGCCGGCCTTCAGCGGAGTGGTGGTGGGCCGCATCAAAAGCTGCCAGCCGCACCCGGATGCCGACAAACTGCGTCTGTGCGAAGTGGATGATGGCACCGAGGTGTTCCCGGTGGTGTGCGGCGCCCCCAATGCCCGCGAAGGGCTGAAGGCGCCGTTCGCCCGTATCGGCGCGGTGTTGCCCGGCGACTTCAAGATCAAGAAGGCCAAGCTGCGCGGCCAGCCTTCCGAGGGCATGCTCTGTGGCGCCTCCGAACTGGGCATGGAAGACCTCATCGACGGTCTGCTGGAATTGCCGGAAGACGCGCCGGTGGGCACCGATATCCGTGACTATCTCGGGCTCAACGACACCATCATCGAAGTGGACCTGACCCCCAACCGGGCGGACTGCCTGAGCCTGTGCGGCGTTGCCCGGGAAGTGGGCGTGCTCAATCGGGTACCGCTGAACGAACCGGCCATCGAGCCGGTGGCGCCCGGGATCGACGACGTTTTCCCGGTGACCGTGGAAGACGCCGAAGCCTGCCCCCGTTATCTGGGCCGGGTGATCCGGGACGTCAACGTTTCCGCGCCGACGCCGTTGTGGATGGTGGAGCGGTTGCGCCGGGCCGGCTTGCGTTCCATTGATCCGGTGGTGGACGTCACCAACTACGTCCTGCTGGAACTGGGACAGCCGCTGCA
The DNA here is from genome assembly GCF_025532145.1 of Alloalcanivorax balearicus MACL04. GTDB lineage: Bacteria > Pseudomonadota > Gammaproteobacteria > Pseudomonadales > Alcanivoracaceae > Alloalcanivorax > Alloalcanivorax balearicus. The sequence continues at coordinate 206,403 of NZ_ARXS01000003.1, forward strand.
CGCGTTTGATCTGAACCGTCTCAGCGACGGTATCCGTGTACGCCGGGCACAAGCCGGTGAACGGCTGGAAACTCTGGACGAACAGACTCTGGAACTGCGCGACGATACCCTGGTGATCGCCGATGGGCAGGGGCCACTGGCCTTGGCCGGCATCATGGGCGGCCGCCCCAGCGCGGTGTCCGCCGATACCCGTGATCTGTTCCTGGAATGCGCTTTCTTCAGTCCGCTGGCCGTTGTTGGTAAAGCCCGTTCCTACGGCCTGCACACCGATTCTTCCCACCGCTTTGAGCGTGGCGTGGATCCGGCGCTGCAGGCCCGGGCCATCGAGCGCGCCACTGCCCTGATCCTGGAGATCGCCGGTGGCCGTCCCGGCCCGGTGAGCGGCAGCGAGGACACGGCGTCCTTGCCGGCCCCGGCAGCCATCGAACTGTATGCCGACCATGCCACCCGATTGCTGGGCAGTCCCCTGCGGAACGATGAAATCGTCGACATTTTGCAACGACTCGGCATGGACGTGAGTGAGCAGGGCGAGGGGCATTGGCGGGTAACCGCGCCGAGCTGGCGTTTCGACATGGCCATCGAACAGGACCTGATCGAGGAACTGGCGCGGATTCACGGCTACGACCGTTTGCCCAACCGGGTACCGGCGGGCACGCCCGCGGGCAACACGCAATACGAACACAAGGTGCCGCTGCGCCGGCTGTCCGATGCGCTGCGCGATCGTGGTTACATGGAAGCGATCACCTACAGTTTCGTGGCGCCGGAAATCCTGGCCCAGGTGGATCCGGATCACCCGCCTCTGGCGTTGCTGAACCCGATTTCCGCCGATCTCGGTGTGATGCGCACCACCCTGATGGCGGGCCTGCTGACCACCGCCCAGCGCAACCTGAACCGGCAAATTGACCGTCTGCGCCTGTTCGAAACCGGGCTGCGCTTCGTGCCCGGTGAGCAGGAACTCACTCAGCAGCCGATGGTGGCGGGACTGCTCTACGGCAGCGCGGCGCCGGCGCATTGGCAGAGCAAGCCGCGGGCGGTGGATTTCTATGACCTGAAAGGGGACGTGGAATCTCTGCTGGCGCTGTCCGCCAGCGGGGACTTCCGCTTTGTCGCCGCCACCCACCCGGCATTGCACCCGGGACAGTGTGCGCGGCTGGAGCGCGATGGCGAGACCGTCGGTTATCTGGGGCGTATTCATCCCCGTCTGGCCGCTCAACTGGATCTGCCCACCGACCTTTACCTGTTTGAACTGATCCTGGAACCGCTGGTGACCGGGCGTTTGCCACGGTTCCAGCCGGTGTCCGAATTCCCGCGCGTACAGCGGGACCTGGCCTTCGTGGTGGCCGCCGAAGTGGCGGCCGGGGACATGCTGGAACGGGTGCGGGAAACCTGCGACGAACGTCTGCGTGACGTGCAGGTATTCGATGTCTACCAGGGCGAGCACATTGACCACGGTTACAAAAGCCTGGCCATGACCTTGACCTTCCAGGACGCTTCCAGCACTCTTAGGGACGATCAGGTCAATGCCCTGGTCGAAGCGGTAGTATCCCAGTTAAAACAACGATTTAACGCCAATCTCAGGGTCTAAACCGAGGCAGATATGAGCGCGCTGACCAAGGCCGGCATGGCGGAGCGACTGCACGAAGAGTTGGGACTGAACAAACGGGAAGCCAAGGAATTGGTGGAGATGTTTTTCCAGGAATTGCGTGAAGCGCTGGAAAACAATCGCCCGGTGAAACTGTCCGGCTTCGGCAACTTCGAACTGCGTGATAAAAGTGAACGGCCCGGTCGCAATCCCAAGACCGGTGAGGAAATTCCCATTACCGCACGGCGGGTGGTGACCTTCCGGCCTGGTCAGAAACTCAAGCAGCGGGTGGAAGATTACCATGCTGGAACCCAGTAATAACGACGAGCTTCCCGCCATCCCCGGCAAACGCTACTTCACCATTGGTGAGGTCAGCGAGCTGTGCGATGTGAAGCCGCATGTGCTGCGTTACTGGGAGCAGGAGTTTCCGCAGCTGAAACCGGTGAAGCGGCGCGGCAACCGCCGCTATTACCAGCGTCAGGATGTTCTCACCATCCGCCAGATCCGCAGCCTGCTGTATGAGCAAGGCTTCACCATCGGCGGTGCCCGTCAGCAGCTCTCCGGCGACGCCAACTCCGAAAGCGCCACTCGCTACCATCAGATGATCCGGCAGATGAGGGTGGAGCTGGAGGAAGTGCTGGACGCGCTGAAGGCCTGACGAGGGGCTGGCCAATTCCCACCCAACCAACGCCGGGCGGCGGTTTTTCGGGTTCCATCCGCGTCATGAATCCGTTATGATTCCCGCCGCTTCGACGCAGAGCCCTCTCTGCCGAGCAAGCAACCACTCTCGGGGCGTAGCGCAGTCTGGTAGCGCACTTGCATGGGGTGCAAGGGGTCGGAGGTTCGAATCCTCCCGTCCCGACCAAACAAAACAAGGGGTTAGGCGATTCACAGCCTAACCCCTTTTTTGTTGCCTGCATTTTTGCCCCACTTTTTGCCCCACCGAATAAATGCTCGGCCTCGGCGATGACGCTTGCCCGGGGCCAAGTGAACCCGTCGGACAGAAGGCCCTGCGCGCCAGCGGCGTCTGTCCCAAAGCGGAGTGTACCCGCGAACGGCAGGAACAGGCCGGCAGCTTCACCATCGCTGATCTGGTGGAGCTGTATCTGTCTGAGAGTCGGGTGGTTGTCGATTCCCAGGTCAGCGTAAGTGCATCCCTGGCAGGCGCAAGCTCAAAGCCCAAGCAATCGCCCGCCGTACCCTCTTCAACACCCTGCGCGCCGCCTGAGGCGCTCCGTGCGCACTGGCTTGGCATGGCTGCGCTGCCCCAGTGATGTCGCCGAAGTGATCGGGGCCCTCCTGGCATCGAGGGGGCCTATAGCTTGCGCGGCTATGAGGAAGAATGCCGGGAGTGGCTGCAGCGTTGGGCGGACCACCTGGATACGCTTCGATAGACTTTCAGCTTCAGAGCGTCTCGTTGTCCGGTGCTGGAGAGGTACGCGATACCGTTGGCCGGGGGAGTCCAGGTGGTCTTGGGGTTCGTGACAGTTCCGCCAGGTATTGCTGGTCCATGTCTTGGATCTGCTTATCGCGAAAAATAAATAAAACCTTATAAAACAATGAGTTGCTTATTTTTAACAGTGGATTATTGAGTGTTGCCCACCGTATTGTCCACCAGTTAGCCGAGGGTTACTCGAAGGGCTTGGATTTCACTGCTTGTGAGAGCAGGTCTTCGATGATGCGATTCTTTGACTGTTTTCGAGCTTTTTCGAGCTGTTCAAGGTGGCGCCTAGCCTCGTCGCTTAACGAGAAGTATACCTGCTTCTTCGCCTTCTCGGACTCCCGATATTTCTTCTGGGACCAAGTCTTGCGCATTTTGATTGTGAAAAGCTCTTGGGAGTCCTTGCCCAACCTATATAAGTGGTCGAGAAAGCCAAGTATATACGTATATTTCTCTTTGGGGTCGGAGGAGTGCCGACATGAGAAAAGCAGATCGTGCTGCTTCCAGAGCATGGACTTATTGATGTACTCAATAGCCCAGTTTAACTGGCTGATATCTCTTTTATTAAGCCACTTTATCTGACTCCAGGTTATCTGACATTGATCCCAATATTGTCTCATTTTATCAAGGACCTCTCTCTTTTGGTCCAAACGAATGGCCCAGGCGTCAATTGTTGCAATGACGGAGTGATATCTTCGTTCAGAGGGTATGGTTGCTGGGTCAGGAGGTTGGAGCAATATCTGAACTTGGAGAAAGCGAGAAGGGGGAGGATCTCGAACAATTATATTTGGAATGGCAATGTTTAGTTCATTGAGTAGCCAAATTAACTGCCTGTCATTATCGGCTGATATCCAACTCAGTTCATTGTTGGGCAGAAAATAAGCCTCCTTCCATGTCCTAATGTGAGAGGACATGTAATATCTGTTCCAGTTGTCGGCCAAATCCTCAACGATCGACTCGACACTTTTGATCTTCTCAGAGCTTCCTGGGTAAACCCAATCCGAATTGTAGGATAAGTGCAGGCGTAACCAATACTTCTCTCGTTTACTGAGGTGGGGGAGGGGCGGTGTTTCTGTGAAAGGGGAGTTCATGATCATATGGTATCTACATGTAGAGTTTTGAGTGTAATTAAAAGAAGGGTTTGGTGTAATGTTTAACTTAGGATTAAATGTATGTCAAGTAAACCGCAACACCAAAGAATACACCGTATGTATAAAGTGGAAGATAAAGAAGAAAAGGATTTTGAAAAAATTAAGAGCGAGAGGTTGAGAGATGGAGCATCTCTCAAAAGGCACGAATTAGGATGAGGGTTGGCAGTGTTCTCAAATCATGAGGGTCAAGGGATGATCTAACGCGGAAGCGTAGATAACTATCTTGGCGCAGTGTTTGTGCGCAGAAATGGTTATTTTCTGAACGGTATATAGTTATGATTATAATGATTTTTTATCATTAACAGGGGCTTTTGGCTTATTCTTAGATAGGTTCTTCGGCATGAAAATGTCAAATTCTCTTGTGGCTGATGGAAAATAAAGAATATAGCAGGGTGTAATTGGTGTTGCTGGAGTTGCAGAGCTTAAAAAAATAAATGGCGGCTTGTTCCTATGAACACTACTGTTCTGAGGAGCAAAAAATGCGAAAACGTAATCACGATAATACCAATCTTTCCCTTCATCACTCAGGCCCTTGGCAAGGCTACGATGTTCAGCTTCAACGAGGACCTCTCTTTATCCCCTATTTAGAGCGAATTCACGAAACGATGACACGGGCTATCCACAGCCAGCCAAGAACTATGGCTGTGCGGGTGGATCTTGCTCTGCCGGTAAATGGGTATTATCGCCGGGGGGATCTAATAGAACGGTTTATACAGTCATTGCGAGCTCAACTAGAGGCTGAGCTGATGAAACGTAAGCGGGATGGAAGGGCAGCACCTCGGTGTCGACTCGAATATGTTTGCGTGAGAGAGCAAGGCGTGTCTCATCAGCACCACTTTCATGTGTGCTTGTTTCTGAACGGGGATTGCTACCGAGGCCTTGGCGAAATGCCGCGAGCAAATGGGATGGGCGAGTTCGATCCTGATATCCCGGCGGACCCTCGCATTGCAAGTCCAGGTGGTTTGGCAAAACGTATTGTCGCGGCTTGGGCCCGTGCGTTGGGATGGACTATGGAGCAAGCGGTCGGGTTGGTGCATTTTCCGGAAGGCGGTGTCTACCGGATAAAGCGGCATTCGGCAGTGTGCGATAGTCAGATAGCAGGATTATTTAACCGACTTAGTTATTTGGCCAAAGAGGACACAAAGCAGTTTGGAGATGGTTTCCGGAACCTTCGGTGCAGTCGAGGGGAAGGTCGTAATGGTTATATTTTACAGCCAAGCCCTATCGCATGAGAAGAATACCGAGGCGTTAATCATCATGAAGATCATGCGGTTGAAAGAAGTTATGGATACCACCGGGCTGAAGCGGTCAGCCATTTATAAAGCGATCTCTGAAGGGCGCTTTCCCAAACAGGTCAGTTTAGGCGCGCGTGCAGCAGGCTGGGTCGCTGATGAAATAGAGTCTTGGATTATGGAACGAATAGAGGAACGTGACATGGCGTACGAAGGAAAAAAGAAAAGCTGATAGTGAGAAGGGCCTCTATTGATGTAGAGGCCCGGAAATTGGTGCCGGTGAGGGTGCGTTATTCGGTAGTTTATCGGTGAGCTTAACTTATTGATTTTCTTCGATCTCTATGGCCATGCCTACGATCCCAAGAACTGCCAGAATAAACACGATGTAAACATAGTGCTTTATATCGTAGCCATACGTGGTCTTGTTCAGGAATGAGGTCAGGACAGCGTACTCGAGAACCCACTTTGATCCTGCCAGGATAGACAAGATAAGGGACGACACCTTTATCTTGGTGGTGGACCCTATATAGGTGAAATAAGCTATCGCGATGACAGAGATGAGAATTCCCGTCTTTAGAGAGCTGTAGAGGGAGTGTGGTGCCATGCCTGGCTCTAACATCAACGCCTTTAGATATGAAGAGGCAAAAATCCCTTCGAGGAAGCCGTCGCTTTCCGGGGATATTATGATTCGGGATGCTGCCAGGTAAGCGATCACCATGGCAACGTAGATGGTGTTTGTCCATTCTTTGTGTTGTTCATTTTTCACTGTCTTTTCTCGGTTTGTGCAATGAAAGGAGGAATTGAACGACGGTCCTTGGTGGTGGCGGGCGTTTATCCGTCAAAGGTGTAGGTGCCAGAGCCATGATCTGTGACGATTTGGGCTTCGATAATGTTGCATTGATGATCGACTTGTATTTTGAGTGTCTCACCGTATTTTATTTTCTTGGGTAGAGGGTGCCGAAGGCTCCCACCAGGGCCCTCCATTACCCGATAAATACGGCAGTTCCCCCGATTCACAGTTAGTTCTTTAATTTCAAGCTCATCGACCAGGCTCAGAATGTTGACGAACTTGAGTTCGGAGCGATATCCGGAGAAGTACTCGGGTTCGTAGTGTCTTGAGACCTTCATGTAGTTTGAGGGCTTAAATTTATCCGGGTTTTGGGCTTTGTAGTCCTGATATTCCTGATGTGCCGCCATTTCCTCGGCGACGATGCTGTCTATGCGCGCTTTGTGTTCCTTTGTGACCTCCAGGATTTCAGCGGCAGTCAGCCCATGGAGATCTTCGAGGTCATTGACGTAGACGTGACCACCTATCTCGTATTCCTCGAGGTATTTGATGACAAGAGCGTCGAACTCCTCCTGTTGATCCTCGGGAAGGCTGTTCAAGAGTGCCAAGTACGAGGTTTTCCGGGATTCCCGGGTGCTGATGTCCAAAGTAGGATCGAAGCAGCCGGATAGCAGCGTAAGCACGCATAGGATCCATATGAGTCTCATGGGTTTTTTCTCTTTGATGTTGAGGGCTTGCCCTCGGTTTGGTCAGAATGAGGCGGGTCCAGAGGAGGTTGGCGCCATAGCTGTGAGGCGCCGATGATCCCCAGGATCAGGGCGCCGGAAGCGGCGAGCTTGCCGATCTTCTCATCGGTTGCTCCGAAGAGCAGGGCAACAAGTAAAGCGGCCACTCCCAGCCCCACAATCACGATTGCGAGGGCGCTCTCCCGTCTCGGGTTGGGATGGGGTTTCACTCAGTATTCCTTTTCCGAGTTGTTGCACTAGGACTATTCGTACGTTTATTGGGGGTTCGTCCCCGAGATCTAGCACAAGCAAATTGGCCGATTGCCTTCGCACTTTACTTGTTGCGGAATAGCTGGCAGGCGGAAAGAGCCCGGGAGAAATTCCCCCGGGCGTTCTAGTTGCTGAGTTCAGATCCTGAGAGTCAGAGTGATGTTGGATTCAAACCGTTTCCCTGTCTCCACGACATCGAATGAGAACCGCACTTTGACTTGATTGACGTTGATACGGCCTACGTTCAAGTCGAAGCTGACCGTACTGCCTTTGGTGATCGTTTGGCCCGTATAGAGCCCATCGATCAGCGGGTTGAGGTGGTCGTAGCCGGGCGTTACAACAATCGCTTCTACGTTATCGATGGTGAAGTCTCCGCCGATAGCGGTAATCCGGTACTCTTCGAGCGTGACAGCGTTCGGGCAGGAACCCACGCACGTTTCTGTTTTGTTCAACACGCTGTTAGAGACGTAGGGCAAGCTTGATTCATTCCAACTACCGAAAGAATAGGATTCCAGACGAAGCCCATTTTCGATTGCCGTGATTTTCACCGTAACCGGATCACTGTCGTACTCGCCGTCGTTAACAACCAGTTGGACGATGTAGTCTCCTGCGATGTCAGGGGTGAAAGAAGGCGCGACACTGGTGGGGTCAGTCAGTTCAGTAAGGTCGCTGCCCGTCGGCGTTGAACGGAACGACCAGCTGTAGCTGATGACATCGTCGTTGGGGTCGATGCTGTTAGAGCCGTCTAACGTCACGAGATCGCCGATATTGACGGTCTGATCCTCGCCTGCGTCTGCGGTAGGTTTACGGTTCAGCTCGGTTGCCGTGATAACGACGCGCGCCGGTTCGCTTTCTTGTCCTCCTTCGGTGACGATGAGTTCAATAGTGTACGAACCAGCAACGTCGGTCCGGATACTAATTTCCCTCCAAGTGTTAATTTTGGTATCAATCTCCGCATTGGAGCCTTCTGGCCTTGAGATCAGCGTCCAGGATCCGTGAAGAATGCGACCTTCAGGATCGTAGCTGTCATGGGCGTCAAGGTTAATGATTCCGCCCACTGTCGTTGACATAGTGCTGACATTGATCACCGCCACCGGAGGCAGGTCTACTTCTTGTGCGGTGATCGTGACGTTAACAGGATCGCTGTCTTCTTGGCCGTCATTGACAACCAGACCCACCACGTAGTCCCCTTCGACATCTGCCGTGAAGCTCGGGGATACCGTGGTGTCGCCAGAGAGCTCTGCATTGCTTCCCGCAGGCCGGGTCACGAAGTGCCACTGATAGGTGATCTGATCGTTGTCGGCGTCGTGACTGCTGCTGCCATCCAGAGTAACGGTGTCGCCGACATTAACGGTCTGATTACCGCCTGGGTTAGCGACGGGTTTGCTGTTGGGCGTACTGGCAGTAACTACAACTTCATCGGGATCGCTGTCCACCACGCCGTCGTTCACCACCAGTGACAAACGGTATTCGCCGTCCACGTCCGGAGTGAATGCGGCCACGACGGAATTCGCGTCTTCCAGTACCGCCGCACTGCCGTCCGGCACGGATACAAACGACCACTGGTAAGTCAGAAGATCGCCGTCGGTGTCTTGGCTGTCACGGCCGTCTACCTCGACCCGTTGTCCGGTCTTCACGGATTGGTCGTCACCAGCGTGCGCCGTGGGTGCGCTATTGGCAGAGGCCACGGTGATGGTGACGGTATCCGCTTTGCTATCGGCCTCGCCGTCGTTGACGATCAGTTCGACCTCGTACGTGCCTTCCATGTCCGCAACGAAGCTCGGTTTGACGGCACTCTTATCGCTCAGCTCCGCGCTTGTGCCGTGATCCGGTACGAAGACGAACCTCCAGCGATAGGTCAGGGGATCATTATCCTCGTCAAAACTGGCGGAGCCATCGAGGGTAACGGTATCCCCCACCTTGACGTTTTGGTCGCGCCCAGCATCCGCGTGGGGATACACGTTAATGGTGCCGGGCGGCGTACCGTTGTCGTCTCCGCCGTCGTCGGGATGGGTTGGTGGGGTGCCGCCGTTATTACCAGGGTGGCTGCCGCCACCGCTGCCACCACAGGCGGTGAGAATCAAGCAGGCCAGGATAAGACTGAAGCCGGTCCATCGTTTGATCATGATGACTCCTTTAGGTATTGAAGCTGCCAATCGGCAAAAGGGACCCGAACCGGGTGCAGGGGGAGGTCCTCTGTGTGCTCTTCCGCGCCGTATCACCGCTTTCTGTGCTTCGCCGCTTTTCCCCAAACGCGGTCAACCCGGCGGTGACGCCAGAGCGGTGTTTTGAGTTATTTCAAGTTCGGAAAGTGAGGGCTGGTTCACGGATTCCGTACTAATTAAGTATGGTATAAATATACTTTTGCAGTCTATTTATGCCATACGACAAAAGTATGGAGATTCCATAACGTCAGAGGGGTCATTGATACCGAGTCCCCTCATGTCAGGCTTCCACACCCGTCTGAAATCCGCCCGGAAACACCTGGGCTTAACCCAAGAACAGTTGGCCGCTGAGCTGAATGTGGGTAAGGCCTCGATATCCGCTTGGGAAAACGACCGGGAGAAGCCGGGTTTTCGGTTGCTTCACAAGCTGAGTACGGTGCTTGGTGTCTCCTTGGACGAATTGATCTGCGGTGAAGGGGATGACGATATGCTGGAGAAGCCCAGCCCCCTGACCGTACGTAACGAGGCCGAGGAGGTACTGCTGCGCTCCTTCCGCCGCATGCCGGTCAAGCGACGCCAGGCCCTCCTGGCCTTGATGGAGACGCTGGATTAGCGTCGGAGGGATGAGCCAGTCCCAGCTTCTGGCGCAGCCCCGAGGGCGGGGTCTCGTCTGACTTGGGACCGTCCCTGTGCGGTTCGGAGCCGGGGGCGTTCGGCGGGAACTCTTCCACTACCTCCAGCCCTTCATCCTCACTGTATTCAAAGGCTCCGTTGGCCAGCCCCGCTCTGGCGGCGGCATCCAGGGCGGCCTGATCGAACCCGCGAGCCGCCAGGGTCTCCGCCAGATCGCGAGCCTCGACCAGGGCCACGTCGAGAGGCTGCTCTTCACGCAGGGTCAAATCCACGTAGTAGATCACGGTGCCGTGACTTTGCCGGGTGCTCTTGCCGCGCAGTTTCAGGCACAGCGGCAGGGTGGCGAGGTGCCCGCCGGACAGGGCGTGGTAATAGTGCAGCCGGGCGGTGAGGGTACGGATGCTGTTGTAGCTGGTGGTTCGGAACAGAAACACACCGACATCATCGTCATCGCCAATCCGGACGCTCAACCGGGAGTAGGGTTTGCAAGCGCCCTCGCCGGCCAGCGGGCACGCCTCCGGCCCGGGACAGGGTAAGGACTGAACGCCGTCCTCGGTCCGCCGCCGGCAGGTTTCCCCATCCCCCACACACAGAGGGCGTCCCGTGTTGCGATCGAAGCGGGTGTAATCGGCTCTCAGGTTGAGATCCGGATCGTTGAACAACAGCCGCACGGGTAGGCTCCGTAGCTTGCCACTGGGCGCGTCCTGACGCAGCTGCCCGTCCAGGGGGTGGGTGACCCAGCCCTGGCGGGTCTGGATCTGGGTGGTGAGCGTGAATTGATCGTCTTTTTCCGGTCGGCGTTTCCCGTCTTTCTCGACGATGCGACCGATGCTGATCCGGCCGATCACGGGCGGCGTGATGGCAAGCTGTTTGAGCATGGTGAACTCCCGTAGATGAGGCAGTGGTGATAGCGGTGGTGAGGTGTCAGGTGCGTACTAAAAAACGGCGTGTACCCGGTTTGACTTTCCCATAGCGCTTGAGCAATCCGGGATGGACCTGGAGCAGTCGTTCATTGTCCAGCACGGTACTGTCGGCGCTGCGTTTCCAGGACACCTCGCCGTTACCAAAAAGGGCGCGGGATGCGTGGCCCATGGCCTGTTGGAGGCGTTGCTTGAGCCGGGATTCCCGCGCCTGTAGCCGGGTCAGGCGTTCGCGCAGATCCAGCAGCTCGTCGAAATCCCCGCACAGTCCAGCGTCGTCGGTGAAATCCAGCACCACCCCGTCGTCGTGGGGGTAGAGCGCCCGCAGGGCCCGGTCCGAGGAGGCGCTGCCGTCCACGGGGGGCGGCGTGTCGTTCTCGACGTGGCGCCAGAACGCCCGCTCCCGTTCGATCAATCGCTCGATCACGGCGTCGTCGCGTGGAATGCGGAAGATCTTCATCTCATGGCCGCAGAGCAGTACGCAGACATCGGCCGCCTGTTTGCCGGTGACGGCCAACTGATGTTGGACCTGGCATTGGACGTAGTCCGGTACCCCGTCCCGCCAGAGGCGGGCGCCGTACTCTCCGGCGGTCTTGCACTCCAGGATCTGGACGTCGGGGTGCCCGACCACGGTGTAGTCCAGATTGGCGAGCATCCAGGCCTTGTCCGGATCCGGATGTTGCAGGACCGCGTGGACGCGGCGCACCTTGCGGCCGGTGTGACGGGAGTAGGCGTCGGCCACGATGGGTTCCAGCACGGTGCCCCAATACAGGGGGGAGGCGAGGTCATCCTGAGGCGCGGTGGGCAACGCGTCCTCTCTCCCGGTTTTGATCATCCACAGCTCCAGGGGAGACTGATGGGGATTGAGGCCGATGGCGCTGGCGGCGTCGCTGCCGCCCAGGCCCTGTTTACGGACTTCGAGCCAGTCCGCCCGGCTGAGACGTTTGGTGGAGACCAGGCGCAGAGCCGGGCGACGCCGTTGCGGGCGATGAGGGTGAGGGTTCATGGGGCATACTCCATAACCGGGCCCTGCGACAGCCGCTCGGCTGTCGCAGGGCTTGGATCGAGAAGGGAAAGAGAAGACGAGATCGGGGAAGAGTGGGCTACGCGGGCGCGGAAGGTCCCGACGGATACCGATTAAAAAACGCGGTGACGAGATCGTGGATGACCGCCTCCGCTTCGGTGTCCGAGGGCCACTGACCCTGGTGCAGAACCAGGTGGTAACCGAGCAGCTCGCCGAAGGGGCGCACCACGTTCGCTTCAAAGGCCCCGTCTGCTGGGGCACCCGGTGGCCAGAAGCGCCGGCAACAGGTCCAGAGCGGCGCCAGATAGCGGGTGCTGGCGCAGATCAGATCGATCCACTCGCCGTGCCCGCACGGCCGAAGACGCGGGCCGCGCTCGGGGGCTTCCGGTGAGCCCATCAAGCCGTCGAACAGGGCGGCTCCCCAAACGGCCGCTACCCCCGTGGGTAAGGTCTCGCTGACCCGGTCCGCCGCCTGTCCACAAGGGCGGAAATACAGTGGGGTCGTTTTCATTATTGATTATCCTCCATAACAACGCCCACCAGAGCCTACCGCTCTGGTGGGGGTATGGCATGTCGTGGGCAAAGGGCGTCATGCCGTCAGCCGCAGTGCCTGGTCCAGCGCCTTGCGTTTGAGGGTGGCGCCCTGGCCGAACCAGGCGGAGTCCAGGCGATGATCGGCGGTGCGGCTGCGCCGTTCGTGATCGACGAACTCGGTGACCGCGTTCAACAGGCCATAAGCGGTGCGGTGTGAGGAGGGCAAATGAGCGCCCCGGCCCCGGCCGTCGTACAGGGCCCTGACCGTTTCCATGGCGCGTTCGTTGACGGGCGTGATCGTCGCCTTGGTCCGTTGGGCGGTTTCGTCCTGAAAGACGCCTCGGAGGAAGGTCCGTACCTCGGTGTCCTTGACCTGGCGCTCGCTCAGCCGCTTGAGGCGGTACATGAACTCGTCCCAGGCGGACACGGAAATCCCCAACTGGCGTTTGACTGCGTCCGGATCGAACACTGATCGGTGGGAGACCTTTACCGCCTGGCTCTGGCCGTTCAGCGCCACCGCAAGCGTGTTGTTGCAGACCACCCGAACGCTGGTGAACTGCGCCGTGGTGGCCATGGTGCCGTCACAGGCGGTGGCCAGCAGGACGTAAGCGTCGGTGCGGTCGTTGCCCTTGAGCACGCCGGTTTGGCCGGTGCGGGCCAGCGCCCAGATCTTGCGGCCTCCTTTAAGGACGCCAGCGGTTTCCAGTTCAAATCCAGACTGCTCGGTGAGATCCCGGTAGAACTCCAGGATCTGCCGGGGCTGAACCACCTTGAAGCGGTTACTCACTACGGACAGAGGCGCCTGATTGTCTGAGCGGAACAGAACCTTCTGATCCGGGAAGGATGAGATCTGCCCCAGGGAGCCAGCCTCACTGCTAATGAAACGGACGGGAGTCTCGCGGATCTCCCAGTCCATGCCGGCTTCCTGCATCCAGACATTGAGGGGTTGTTGGGCAGCGAGCTGGTTGCCGAGTCCGTACCAGGGGGTTCGGCCTGCATAGGCCATGCTTTCGACAAGATGTGTCATGGTAAATCTCCAAGAAATAGCGATGAGCCCAGAACGGGCGGATTAACGAATAAGAAGAGGGGGAGACATGCTGATTCAGGGGTATAGCTAAAGCAGAATGGGAAAGGCTCAGAGCCAGCCACGCTGGGCCAGGCTGACCCACTCGGAGCGGGACACGACGAAGTGATCCAAGACCCGCACATCGATCAGGGCCAGAGCGTCCTTGAGCCGGGTGGTGATGGTGCGATCAGCCTGGGAGGGCTCACAGCACCCGGAGGGATGGTTGTGGGCGAAGATCACGGCAGCGGCATTACAGGCCAAGGCCTGCTGCACAACCACACGGGGATATACCGCCGCGCCATCAATGGTGCCGTTGAACAAGGGCTCGAAACTGAGGACCTTGTGCTTGTTGTTGAGAAAGATGGCCGCGAAGACCTCGTTCTTTTCCTGGGCGAGGGCCAGCTGCAGGAACTGGGCGACATCGGTGGGAGCCGTGAGTGCCTCCCGACCGGTCAGCTCATCCAGCAGGATGGTGGCCGCCGTACTGACAATCTTCTCGGGTTTAACACAGCCCTGCACGTGGTACAGGCCCTGCTCGTTCTTTACGAAAGTGGGAATATCCATAGAAACTCCAAAACGGCATAAAAAAGCCCGCGCAAGGCGGGCTCTGGTATGCAGTGAAAGGGGGGGAGGTGCGAAATACGGGTTAATCGGTGTCGAGTCGAAAGGCGTGGCCGCAATCCAGGCATTGCAGGTTGTCGAGGAAGGTCTGGTCGAGCTTGTCACCGAGAGCGGCACCGGCCTCTCCGCCGGCAACACCTCCGATCAGACCACCAATCACGGCACCGGCGATGCCGCCTAGTAGTGATCCTCCCGGGCCTGCGACATAGCCCAGTGTCATGCCAACACGGGCGCCACTGGTGGCTGCAGCTACGCCACTAGCGGCACCTGCAGCTGTGCCGACAGAGCCGCACACTCTGCGTCCGTTGTGGAGTGCCGCTATCCGGATAGATTGGCAGCTGGGACATTGAATGATCATGAAACCTCCATGCGATGGGTCAGGAAGGTCATTCCTTCCTGGCTTCATGGGGGTGATATGTAGGTGAAAAAATCTGGAATCGAGACGTAGACTAGGTAACAGAAATGAAATTACTATGAATCGCCACCGGTTTGCTAGACACCTTTCAGCCATACAAAATGGTGGCCGCCGTACTGATAATCTCCTCAGGATTAACGTAGCCCTGTACGTGGTACAGGCCCAGCTCGCTCGAATATCCATAGAAACTCCAAAACGGCATGAAAAAGCCCGCACAAGGCGGGCTCTGGCATGCAGTGAAAGGGGGGGGTATAAAATTCATGATCAAAAGCATCGGTTTGCTGTTTTGGGTTGCAAGTAGAGCAAGTAGTGTTAGTGGGTGTAGATTCAGTATCCTTCAGGGAAAGCTCATTATAGAGCGGTCGAGATTGAACAGGCTGGACGAGACTCCAAATCATCATCCCAACTATTGATGAATTTGACTTGAAGCATAGAGAATGGAGGGTGAAGGTGTCAGTTGTCTGACCGGTCGCCGAATCGATCAGAACCAGGGATTACAACAACTGCAGTAAGGCCTCCTACCTTACTGGACGTGTAATGAACCTGTCCCTGATAACGCTCAACTATTGCGTGGACAATAGCCAGCCCCAATCCATGACCGGGTGTTTGCTCGTCCAGCCTCAATCCTCGCTTGCCCAATTGTGAGTGGGCTGTTTCTGATACGCCCGCTCCGTCGTCGCTGATGATGATTTTTAACTGACCTTGATCTTCACCCAGCGTGAGTTCCACCCAGCGGGACGACCATTTGCCTGCGTTATCCAGCAAGTTGCCAAGGATTTCGTTCAGATCATGCTCCTCAACAGGCCAGCGATGGTGTTCAGGCAGATCCGTTGACAGTTCAAAAGATTTATCGGGGTAGAGGCGGCCGAGCATCCACAGCAGGTCCCGGGCCTGTTTGACCGGGCAGGCACTTTGACCGACCTGTGGACCCGCAAACCGGCTTCGCCGCATTTCTGACTCCAGCTGAGCATCTATGTCGTCGAGGCGCGCCGCCATTTCCCATCTCAGCTTCTCATCGAGCGGTCGGCTGGTGTCTTCCAGGATCTGTCTGACAGCCGCTATGGGCGTTTTCACACTGTGGGAAAGGTTGGCAAGGGCGTCACGGGAGCGTTCCAACCGGTCATCCAGTGAATCCAGCAGCTGATTGAGTTGCTGAACGAGGGGCCGGAACTCCTCCGGGCCGTCTGCGTTAATACGGGAGATATCGCCTGACTGAAGCTTTTTCAGGCTCGCCCGAAGGCCCACTACTGGCCGCAGGGCCAGAGTGATGCCCACCCATATGCTTCCGACCATCAGAATGACCAGTAAAACCGAGACGATGGCAGTCCAGGTGTGGAGTTCGGCCTGACTTTGCTGAAGTGCCTCCATATCCTCGGCAACAATGACCACAAAGGGGTTGCCGCCGATTGTGAAAGCACGGCGATACCCAAGCAACTCTGAAGGCGCAGCGGATACCCCAGCACCTCGGACTCTCACGGCTCCTTCCTGCTCGGACGAGAGCAACGGCCTCAGCAGCGGTGTCCAGGTTTCCGGTGAAATGGACTGCCCGGACGGAGAGGCAATGGCGAAGGCGTGGTGGAACACTTCCTGGAAGTAATCGCCGGTCTGGAGTGTATCAATCCGGCCACCGGACTGGCGGATCTGGTGTTCCAGAAAAGCCACCTCATCTTTCAGGCGGCTTTCCACGAAGTCCGTGGACATCCTCTCCAGCAAGGCCCCATGAATGAACCAGGCCAGTGCCATCAGACCAATACCGACCGGAAGCAGCAGAATCAGGAGCATCCCCCTGACCGAGCGAGGTCTAGTGGCTATCGGCATCGAACAGGTACCCCTGACCACGTCGGGTCTTTATGGTGTCCGGACCCACCAGCTTCCTGAGCCGCCGCACATAGGCTTCGATCACGTTCTCGCTGGGTGTGTCGTTGAGGCTGTATAGCTGGTCCAGAAGCTGTTCTTTCGAGAAAACCTGCCCGGGTCGACTCATCAGACAGCGGAGCAAGCGGAACTCCGTACCGGTCAGGCTATGTTCGGTCTGGTCACCGGCTCTTAACGTCTGGCGATTTTCGTCCAGCTCGAATCGGCCGGCTGTCAGGGTATCCATAACTCGGCCTTCGCTTCGCCGGACGATGGCGTGAAGCCGGGCAATCAGTTCTTCGGTCTGGAAAGGCTTCGCGAGGTAATCATCGGCGCCGGCCTTCAGTCCATTCACCTTGTCCTGCCAGTCTCCTCTGGCGGTCAGGATCAGCACCGGGAAGCTGACCTTGTGCGTCCGCCACTGCCTCAGTACGTCCAGACCGTTGCCGTCGGGCAGGCCCAGGTCAAGGATGCCGGCCCGGTAGCTTTCCTGCTGCCCGAGTTGCCGGGCGTCCCGTGCTGTACGGGCGGTATCCACGCTGAAACCGGCCTTTTCCAGCTGGACGCTTAGCCCGTTCGCCAGCAGGGGATCATCTTCCACCAGAAGTAATCGCATTCCTGATCTGCCTTCCCAATTTGAGTATCAAAGCCCGTCAGTGTTGCTGCCCAAGCTGAATTCTGCCTGAACGAAAAATAATTCCGATTTTCAGCATGGATTCAGGTTGCTGAGCGATGGTAGCAACCGTTTCTGGATATTGCTCAAGTTTTGAGTAAGACAAACCGGCCTTCTGGGCCAGATCCGTTCAAGGGAGAAGTTATATGATCGTATCAAAATTCCTTGTTGCTGCCGCAACAATCTCATTGTCGGCGACCGCCTTTGCCGCTGGAACCCATGGCGGAGGCCACGGTCACGGCGCTGCGATTGGTGAACCTGGTAAAGCCTCAGAGGTCAGCCGAACCATAACAGTCGAAATGTACGACAACTACTATGAACCGGAATCAATCACCGTAAGCCCCGGGGAAACGGTGCGGTTCATGGTGGAGAACAAAGGGAACCTCGTTCACGAATTCAACATCGGCACCCCAGAGATGCACGAGGGCCATCAGGAGGAAATGATGATGATGGTCGAGCATGGCGTCATCCAGGGCGGAAAACTCAACCACGACATGATGGAAATGGACATGGGGAACGGCCAGTCCATGAAACACGACGACCCCAACAGCGTCCTGCTGGAACCGGGCCAGAGCCAGGAAGTCATCTGGAAGTTTTCCGATAACAGCAATATCGAGTTCGCCTGCAATGTGCCGGGTCATTACCAGGCAGGGATGTACGGTGACGTCAAGGTCCAGTAACTGAGTTCACTAATGGGGCGTTGATCCAGTGGGCTTGTAGGTATTTATTTTGAGGGTTCTTAGTGAAGAGCGATTTGGAGCAAAAAGTATGAACAGCCGTTTAGGTTCAGTGTTGTTAAGCCTGCTGATGTCTGCATCGGTCATGGCTGGCGAATATAATCTCACGGTTGATCGGGTCGAAATTGACACCGGCGATTTCGTGAAAGACGGCATCGGTTATAACGGTGCATCTCCCGGGCCGGTGATGCGCTTCAAGGAAGGCGAAAACGTCAAGATCAACGTGACCAACAACCTGGATGAGATGACTTCCATTCACTGGCACGGCCTGATCCTTCCTTTTGATCAGGACGGTGTGCCTGGTATCAGCTTTCCAGGCATCAAGCCGGGTGAAACCTTCACCTACGAATTTCCCATCCAGCAGGCTGGTACTTATTGGTTTCACAGCCACTCCGGTTTTCAGGAGCCGGATGGCGCCTACGGTTCCATCGTTATCGAACCTGAGGGACGTGAACCGTTCCGCTACGATCGTGAATACGTGGTACAGCTGACTGATAAGCACCCCCATTCCGGTGACCGCATCATGCGCAACCTGAAAATGATGCCGGACTACTACAACCGCGAGCAGCAAACTGTGGGTGAGTTTTTCTCGGATGTGTCAAAGAATGGGCTGATGAATACGGTCCGAGACCGGATGGCCTGGGGCGACATGCGCATGATGAAAGCTGACGTTGAGGACCTGCAAGGCTTTACGGGCCTGATCAACGGTAAGGGGCCGGACCAGAACTGGACTGGGCTTTTTGAACCGGGCGAACGCATTCGGCTGCGTTTCATCAACTCCTCGGCGATGACTTACTTTGATATCCGGATCCCCGGTCTGGACATGACCGTTGTGCAGGCTGATGGCAACAACGTTCAGCCGGTTAGTGTGGACGAGTTCCGGATCGGTGTGGCGGAA
The DNA here is from genome assembly GCF_025532145.1 of Alloalcanivorax balearicus MACL04. Taxonomy (GTDB): domain Bacteria; phylum Pseudomonadota; class Gammaproteobacteria; order Pseudomonadales; family Alcanivoracaceae; genus Alloalcanivorax; species Alloalcanivorax balearicus. Next base: position 225,131 of record NZ_ARXS01000003.1, read on the forward strand.
ACCTACGATGTGATCGTCCGCCCGAAAGGTGAGCAGGCCTACACCATCTTCGCCGAATCCATGGGGCGTTCGGGCTATGCCAGAGCGACACTGGCCCCAGAAGAGGGTATGGAAGCGTTAGTGCCGCAACTGCGTGAACCGGCCCGCCTGACTATGGCTGATATGGGCGGTATGTCCGGTATGGACCATGGCGACATGGATATGAATAGCTCAGAAGGGATGTCCGGAATGGATCATTCTTCGATGGAGGGAATGGATCACGCAAACATGAGCAACATGGACCACTCAAATATGAAAGGAATGGATCATTCGGGCACGTCCGGCATGGACCATGGTTCCATGGCGATGGGAAAAGAAGGTCCAAGCGACCCCTTCTATGCGAAGGGAAGTGGCCTCGTCCCCACGGCAGCCAATGGCGGCAAGTTCCTGTCCTACGCTGACCTCAAGGCCCAAGATCCACTGTATGAAGACCGCGAACCGACTCGAGAAATAGAGCTTCGTTTGACCGGCAATATGGAGCGGTACACCTGGAGTATCAATGGCGTTAAGTACGAAGATGCCGATCCGATCCGCCTGAAATATGGTGAGCGGGTCCGCTTCAAGTTTGTCAACGAAACCATGATGACTCACCCCATGCACTTGCACGGTATGTGGTCCATTCTAGATGTTGGCGCAGACCAGTGGAATCCGATCAAACACACGGTCAGTGTGCAGCCAGGCACCACGGTTTACATGGAAACCGAGGTCGACGCGCCCGGTCAGTGGGCGTTCCACTGTCACCTGTCCTATCACGCGGCCGCTGGTATGTTCCGCAAGGTCATTGTTGAAGGTGGGCCAGAGTCGACGCAGGCCAAAACAGACGTGATTGCCAAAGATGGAGGTGAGGTATGAGCTGTATTCGATCAATTGTCGCAGTCAGCTTCCTTGCCTCTATTGGTGTCTCAACGGCGGTGACAGCTCAGGAAATGATCTCCGACACCACCGCTCGTAAACAGCCGCTCACAACCTGGGGTGTTCAACTCGAGGAGTTTGAATACCGCTACAGCGACGATGACGAGGAACTGGGCGTCTGGAATGCGGATGCTTTCTATGGCACCGACGAGTTCAAAGTCCGGTTGCTCACAACCGGGGAGTACGAGATAGAGGAGCAGGCCTACGAAACACTGGAAAACCAGCTGGTCGGCCAGATCCCCATCTCCAAGTTCTTCGACGCCAAAGCGGGCGTACGTTTCGATACGCCCGAGGGGCCGGACCGTACATATGCCGTTCTCGGTGTAGCCGGGCTGGCTCCCCAATGGTTTGAGATCGATGCAAACCTGTATGTCAGTAAGGATGGCGATACGTCAGCCGAACTGGATGCAGAGTACGAGCTGCTTCTCACCAACTACTGGATTCTGGCGGCAACGCTGGATGCCACGGTTGCGTTTAGCGAGGACCGGGAAATTGGCGTTGGTAAAGGACTGGTTTCTACCGAAACCGGACTCAGGTTGAGCTATGATCTGATCGACCGTGCGTTCTCGCCTTATGTGGGCGTGGTGCATGAGCGCAAATACGGCGATAGTGCCGACTTTGCCGAAGCGGACGGCGGCAGTACAGCAGATTGGTTTGCTGTGATTGGAGCGCGCATCGCACTCTGATCAGGTACTTAGGGGCTAAAGATATTTCTTTGGCCCGTTTTTCTCGACATTGATGCAAGTGAGATCTACCCAAGCCAGCATTGGCTATTTATTGAGTATCAAACGCCGTTCAAAACAACAGGAGGTTGTATGAGCAGCACGCACGACAGAACCACGCGCTATCAGAAAGGCAGTCTTACACTTCCGGGAACTGTTATGCTGGGCACCGGTGTCATGATTGGCGCCGGTATCTTCGCCCTTACCGGGCAGATGGCGCAGATGACTGGCGTTCTTTTCCCGTTGGCGTTTCTGGCCGCGGCGGTAATCGTAAGCTTCAGTGCCTATTCCTACATCAAAATTTCCAATGCCTACCCGTCAGCCGGGGGCATAGGCATGTACCTGCACAAAGCCTATGGCAATCGGTTACCGACGGCTTTCAATGCTTTGCTGATGTATTTCTCGATGGTGATTGCCCAGAGCTTTCTTGCGCGAACCTTCGGTTCTTACACCATGCAACTGTTCGATGGCGATGAAAGTGGCCGCATGGTGCCCATTCTTGGCGTCTCACTAATTCTGGCCGCGTTTCTGATCAATCTGTTGGGCAACCGAATGATTCAGGGCGTGGCTTCCTTTATAGGTATCCTGAAGATCGGAGGCATTCTGGTTTTCGGGCTGGTGGGTATCTGGATTGCCGACAGTGTTTCTGTTGATTTCTCTAGCCCCGGTGAGGCTGGAACCTTTGGCAATTTCCTGGGGGCAACGGCCCTTGGCATTCTGGCCTTCAAAGGTTTTACCACCATCACCAACAGCGGCTCGGAAGTCATAGACCCCAAGAGAAACGTGGGGCGAGCGATTATTATTTCCATCGCAGCCTGCGTGGTGATCTACACCCTGGTCGGTTTCGCCGTTGCCAGTAACCTGTCCCTGGCGGAAATCATCAAAACGCAGGACTACTCTCTGGCGGCCGCTGCGCGTCCCGCATTGGGCGACTACGGCGTCTGGTTTACCGTCGCCATTGCGATGATGGCCACCGCCGGTGGCATTCTGGCCAGTATTTTCGCCGTCTCACGCATGTTGGCCATGCTGACTGAAATGAAGCTGGTCCCCCACAGTCATTTCGGCATGCCCGGTAGCATCCAGAAGCACACGCTGGTTTATACCGTGGTGCTTGGGCTTATCCTCACGGCCTTCTTCGACCTGTCCCGAATTGCAGCGCTGGGCATCATTTTTTACCTGATCATGGACATTGCTATCCATTGGGGCGTTCTGCGCTATTTACGGGAGGATGTGAAGGCCAATGTGTGGGTGCCCACGGTGGCAATTGTTCTGGATTTGCTCGCTCTTGGTGGCTTCGTTTGGGTCAAACTGAATACTGACCTGTTTGTTATTGGCGTGGCGGTTGTCACCATGATTGTTATCGCAGTGGCCGAGCAACTGTTCCTGAAAAAGGCCACAGAAGCCGAAGAAGCGGGACACAAAGAATCTCATGCTCATCATCACTAATCACCAGAACTCGATAGGGAGGGATCGGCCATGACGGCTGAGCACACGGTCAAAGATCCTGTTTGCGGCATGTCGGTGAATCCACACTCGGCGGAACATCGCAGCGAGCATGGCGGGAAAACCTGGTATTTCTGTTCTTCGGGGTGCAAATCGAAGTTTGACGGCGACCCGGGACACTACCTCAGTGGAGAACAGAAACAGGACGAACCCGTGGCTCCGGGCACCATGTACACCTGCCCGATGCATCCGGAAATTCGCCAGCAGGGCCCCGGAGATTGCCCTATCTGTGGTATGGCCCTGGAGCCCGAGCAGGTAAGTCTGGATGACGGGCCCTCGGCAGAGCTCAAAGACATGACCCGTCGATTTTGGATTGGCCTGGTGCTGGCCCTGCCGGTATTGGTGCTGGAAATGGGCGGACATCTCACCGGCCTTGACCAGATCGTTGCCCCACAAATGTCCAACTGGATTCAACTGGTGTTGGCGACGCCAGTAGTGGCCTGGTGTGGCTGGCCTTTCTTTGTCAGAGGCTGGAAGTCCGTCGTCAGCCGCAATCTGAACATGTTCACGCTCATTGCCATTGGTACTGGCGTGGCGCTGATCTACAGCCTGGTGGCGACACTGGCGCCCCAGATTTTCCCCGACGCCTTTCGGCAGGAAGACGGTTCTGTCGCCGTCTACTTCGAGGCGGCTGCGGTCATCGTGGTGCTGGTTCTGTTAGGCCAGGTGCTTGAACTGCGGGCCCGGGAGAAAACCTCGGGCGCGATCAAGGCGCTGCTGGATCTGGCACCGGCGACGGCCCGAAAGCTGGATGACCAGGGCGACGAGTCCGATGTGTCGCTGGATCAGGTCAAGGTGGGTGATCGCCTGCGAGTGCGCCCGGGGGACAAGGTGCCGCTGGACGGTGAGTTACTTGAAGGCAGCTCCAACGTGGATGAGTCCATGGTGACCGGTGAGCCTCTTGCAGTCAGCAAAAAGTCTGGCGACCAAGTGATTGGCGGCAGTATTAACCAACAGGGCAGCTTTATCATGCGGGCCGACAAGGTTGGCCGGGACACCATGCTTTCCCAAATCGTGCAGATGGTGGCCAGCGCCCAACGCAGCCGCGCACCGATCCAGGGGCTTGCCGATAAGGTGGCGAGCTGGTTTGTGCCCACCGTGATCCTAATTGCCATTGTTGCCTTTATAGCCTGGTCATTCCTTGGGCCGACACCGCCCATGGCGTTCGGGCTGATTGCGGCGGTCAGTGTTCTGATCATTGCCTGCCCTTGCGCACTGGGTCTGGCAACGCCGATGTCGATCATGGTAGGTGTTGGCCGCGGCGCCCAAAGTGGTGTGCTGATCCGCGATGCGGAAGCCCTTGAACGCATGGAAAAGGTAGATACGGTGGTAGTGGATAAGACCGGCACGTTGACAGAGGGGCAGCCACAAATCACCCGAATTGTTACAGCGAATGGGTACGATGACGATGCTTTGATGCGTTTTGCGGGCGGACTCGAGAAAGGCAGTGAGCATCCACTGGCCCACGCCATTCTGGACAAAGCCAAGGGCATGGAGCTGAAGCTGCCGGATGCGGAAGACTTCGATTCTCCCAACGGTAAAGGGGTAACAGGAAAAATCGACGGCAAGCGGGTGCTGCTTGGTAATCGTCTTCTCATGGAGTCGGAGAATGTCGACACCACTAGATTTGACAGCGATGCCGACGAGCATCGCAAAGATGGTGCTACCGTGATTTTTGCCGCCGTCGATGGAAAAATCGCTGGGCTGTTGGCCATCTCCGATCCCATCAAGAGAACGACCCACGCTGCTATTGTCGCGCTGCAAAAAGACGGCATTCGAGTGGTCATGCTGACTGGCGATAACTACACCTCGGCCGAGGCGGTTGCTCGCAAATTGCATATCGATGAAGTGGAAGCGGAGGTACTGCCGGAAGATAAGGGCAAGATCGTCCAGCGTCTGAAAGATGAAGGGGGTGTTGTCGTGATGGCGGGTGATGGCGTTAACGACGCGCCTGCATTGGCAACGGCGGACGTGGGGGTGGCCATGGGCACCGGCACAGATGTGGCCATCGAAAGCGCGGGCATTACGCTGCTGCGCGGCGACTTGATGGGTATTGTAGAAGCGCGTCGTCTGTCGCTGGCGACCATGCGCAATATCCGACAGAACCTGTTCTTTGCTTTTGTGTACAACTCCGCGGGCGTTCCGATTGCGGCGGGGGTTTTGTACCCGTTCTTCGGGATACTGCTTTCACCGATCTTCGCGGCTGCTGCAATGTCGCTGTCGTCTTTCAGCGTGATTGTGAATGCATTGCGCCTGCGAGTTATCAAGCTTGGCCCTAAGTAATAATCGCTGGTGCCGTACACTATTGATCGAACCATAGAAGATGCTGATTTTGAGGCGGTTGACAAACGAGCGCGTCAGTCTCTCACGGATAACTGCTTCGGGGTGCTGATCGAAATCGACGTCAAAACCACGATGAAGGAGAAGCTGGGCACGGAAATACCTGCCTACCGGATCTTTGGGCATGCAATCCTAGGCCATCGGCGTGGAGCCTCGAGTAGGGGCTATTTTGCCATAGCTGGCGCCTTAAGCGACTTCATCCGTGATCTGTTGACCGTGATCAAGTTCCACGGGGTTTGCTCAGCCCGTTCAACTTTAATCCAACTCATTGTGATTAACTCTCTAGGTGTGTAAAGCCAACAGGTTGCTTATAACAGGAAGTCTGCTGATGCGCGGTCGCAGATAACGGCTTTGCAATCGCTTGAGAAGCAACTCGTTTCCCTGAGAGCGAGGTGCAACGATGGCCGTGAAGTTGATGCTTGCGGGGTTCTTGCTGGCATCAGCGAGGGCATCTTACAACCGCAATAGATCAAAGTGTCGATTTTATAGTTCTTAACCACGCCGCCACCTGTCGACATAAGCCTCGGTACCCAGCATGCCAACAGGCGCCTGGAATGGCATCGAGAGACACTTTCACGCTTCATCAAGTAATGCTATTGAAGGCTGTGGCGTAGAGAAGAGCATGCCAGAGGGAGCAGAGCTGGTGATCAATAGTTATATAGCTCGATATTAAACGTTGACATGGGGGTTACCCCAAGGTTTATGTTGCCTACAGCACATCACTTCGGACTATGCTGACACCATATGTTTATTGCCCGGTTATTCATTAGCTGCCTATTTCTGCTTAGCATCTCCTTGTACGGGATGGCAGCGGTGCAATTGGTGCAGCCTTGCCCCATGGAACAGACCATGATGCAGGCAGACATGGATGACCGTTGCAGCATGATGTCCGCCATGCCACAAAACGATTGTTGTCTGGATGGTCAATCCAGCACGCACAGTGGCCCGGTTTGCAAGCCTGGTCAGGAGTGCCATGCTGGGCAGCTCTCGATCATGAATACGCCACCGGCGAATTCTTTTCAGGCAGCAAATCCGGCTGCCCCTCATTTTTCTGACCCTCTCTATCTCCCCCTTGCCTTATCTACCATCTGGCGACCGCCACTAGCACTTTCTCACTGATCTTTTCGGGGTCCGGCCTGGTCTGGGCCCACTGAGGGCGCGTTGCGCGCCATGATCCGTGTTGGAGTGACACATGTATTGGATATTTCTGAGCGCCGGCCGGTATCGGCGCGCACTCGGCTGGCTAGCGCCCTCCCTGCTGCTAGCTAGTGTCCAGGCGTTTGGGGCAGAAGGCCTGACTTTTAATCAGGCGCTACAGCTCGCCTTACGTCAATCACCGGAACTGCGGGCGGAATCGGCCCGCGTCGAGGCCGCTCAGCAGGCAGAAGGGCCTGCCGATGCTTTGCCTGATCCCACCCTGATTCTTGGCCTCGACAATGTACCTGTGGATGGTGCCGATCGTTACAGCCTGTCGAGTGATTTCATGACCATGCAGCGTATTGGTGTAACCCAGCGTTTCCCCAATCGCAGCAAACGCACAGCAAGGGCAGAAGGTGCCAGACAGCAAATCGGCTTAGCGGAGGCCACGAAAGAGGCGACTCGTCTGGCCGTGCTGCGTCAGACCGCTCAAGCCTGGATCGAGCTCCACACTCTGGATCGTCAACTAGTCCTGCTGGAAGAACTCATTGCTGAAAATCGTTTGTTCGACAAGGCAGTGCGTGCCCGACTTTCATCGGGTCAAGGAAAGGCTATTGATAGCGTGGCACCCAGGCAGGAAGCCGTGACATTACTGGATCGGCGAGATGCTCTTCTGGCCAGGCAACGCCAGGCTAAGGCTCGTTTAATACGCTGGCTGGGGGAAGCCGGCCGGCAATCACCGGCTGGCCAAGCACCTGATTTCGCCATCAATGCTGAACAGTTACTGAATAGCCTGCATAAGCACCCTGAACTTGAGATAGCGTCGCGTCAGGCTTCTGTCGCCCAGGCTAACGCGGACGAGGCTCGTGCCGCCAAGAAGCCGGACTGGGCTTTAACTCTGGCTTATATGAATCGTGAAGAATTCAGTGACATGGCGATGCTACAGGTCAATGTGGACCTGCCATTGTTCAGCCGGTCGCGCCAAGGGCCTCGCATTGCCTCGGCGGAAGCTGAGTGGCAAGCACTGGTATCTCGTGCAGAGGCGGTACGTCGTGAACATGAAGCGATGCTGCAGAGCGATCTGGCCGAATATGAACGCCAGGAACGCACGCTGGCCCGGCAACGGGAGCAACTGGTGCCTCTCGCAAAAGAGAAAGTGGGATTGGCTAGGGCAGCTTGGCGCGGCGGTGATGGCAGTTTGGCCGATCTTGTACGGGCACGTAGCGAATGGCTGGACGCCAAACTGAAAGAAATTGATCTCAGCGGGCAGTATGACCAGCAGGCAGCCGCCCTCCATTTTACCTACGACCACCACGGCATGGTGGGCGAGGAGCAAGATGATGAACATTAAACGCAATGCCTTGATCGGTTTGGCTGCCTCGCTGTTGTTGCTAGCCGGAATATATTTGGGCCGTTACGTCACCCCTTCGCAGAGCAGTATATCGATGGCGATGGACAGCAGTGAAACCAACAGCAAAGCGGATGAAAAGGAAGTGCTGTACTGGTATGACCCTATGTATCCCCAGCAGCACTTTGACGAGCCCGGGCCCTCACCTTTCATGGATATGGAGTTGGTGCCCCGTTATGCCAATGGTGGTGATGATGGCGATCAGCCAACGGTCCGTATTGATGCAGCCATGGTACAAAATCTGGGAATTCGCAGTGCCTCGGTGGTCGTGGCTCAGTCACAATCTCAGCTTGATGTCACGGGGTTGATTGCTTACAACGACCGCGCCCTGACACGCCTGCAAAGCCCCGCGCCTTCCTTCGTAGACAAGGTCTGGCCTCTGGCTGAGGGCGACACCATCTCCAGTGGTCAGCCGCTGATGCAATTGAGAGTTCCGGCCTGGACTGGAGCTCAGCATGAATGGCTGGCCGTGCTCGGCAGCGGCAACAACGAACTGATCGTCGCCGGGCGGGAGCGCCTGTTGTCATTGGGCATGCCTGCATCCCTGATCCGGAGTATTGAACGCCAACGTAAACCGCTGGAAACCTGGACGGTGACAGCTCCGCATGATGGCGTGATACGCAGTCTCAATGCTCGTGCTGGCATGACGCTGTCGGCCGGTGCTCCCGTGGCGGAGATTCAGTCACTCAACCCCGTGTGGGTGGAGATAGCAGTCCCGGAACGCCAATTGGGGCAAGTCAGTAGTGGTAACGCTGTTGACGTGACCGTTCAAGGAGTGAAGCCAGCACTGCGTGAGGGGCAAGTTGCCGACATTCTGCCTCTGGTGGATCAGTCCAGCCGAACTGTGCCGGTGCGAGTGACCTTGTCCAATGACGAGGGTGATCTGCGTCCGGGCATGAGCGCTCAGGTACGCATTCATGGCGAAGCCACACAGAAAGCATTGGCCGTACCAACCGCAGCCTTATTGCATACAGGAAAGCGCAGCCTGGTGATGCTTGATGAGGGGGAGGGTCGATATCGTCCGCAGGCAGTGTTGCCGGGGGGCGAGCTGGGAGACCAAACGCTGATCCTGGCAGGGCTGAAGGAAGACCAGAAGGTGGTTGTCAGTGGTCAGTTCCTGCTCGATTCCGAAGCCAGCCTGCAAGGCATTGCCGTTCAGGAGCTGGCTATGTCAGATGAGACGGAAATGATGAACGCACTGCACTATGCCGAAGGTGTTGTCGAGCAACTGAATGGCAGCAAAATAATGCTGGACCATGGCCCTTTCAAGAGCTTGTCCATGCCTGCCATGACCATGCGTTTTAACCTGGCGAATGAACAAGTAGGCAAAGGGATATCGGTAGGTGATCGCGTGCGCATTGGCATTCGTGATACAGACAAAGGGTTGATTGTGGAGCGCCTAGAAAAGCAGGTGGCGGAACAAAAAGACACCCAAGTGAATTCGTTGCATTACGCCGAGGGGGTTATCGAGGGGCTATCCGACGGCAAGGTCAAGCTTAAACACGGTCCTTTTAAGACGCTCGGTATGCCTGGCATGACCATGCGCTTTCGTCTTGCCAGCGAACAGGTGGCCAGCGATATAGCAGTGGGCGATCGTGTGCGCGTCGGCGTCAAAGATACCGATAATGGCTTGACTGTGGTGTCTCTCGACAAACAGGAGGTTGCACCATGATCGCTACCCTGATTCGCTGGTCGTTGGCTAACCGATTTTTGGTGCTGCTGGCGACGCTGTTCATGAGTGCGTGGGGAATCTGGTCTATCAACAATACCCCCGTAGATGCTTTACCGGATCTGTCCGATGTACAGGTGATTATCCGCACCAGTTACCCAGGTCAGGCACCGCAGCTGGTGGAAAAACAGGTTACCTATCCACTTGCCACCACCATGCTGGCCGTGCCAGGTGCGCGCACAGTACGTGGTTACTCGTTCTTCGGTGATAGTTATGTTTACGTGTTGTTTGAAGATGGTACCGACTTGTATTGGGCACGCTCACGGGTGTTGGAATACCTTAGTCAGGTCCAGTCTGAATTGCCGCGTACAGCACGACCATCACTTGGGCCAGACGCTACCGGTGTCGGCTGGATTTATCAGTACGCATTGATCGATCGCACCGGCCAGCATGATCTATCGCAGCTAACCTCGATACAGGACTGGTTTCTAAAATACGAGCTGCAGACTCTGCCTGACGTTGCAGAAGTGGCAACCATAGGCGGCATGGTACGTGAGTATCAGGTAGTCCCTGACCCGGTCAAACTCGCCAGCCATGGGATCAGTCATCAACAAGTACGCAAGGCGATAGAACAAGCTAACCAGGAAACCGGGGGAGCAGTGCTGACGCTGGGCGAAGCGGAGTTCATGGTGCGCTCCAGTGGCTACCTTCAGCCACTCGAGGATTTCCGAAAAATCCCACTAAAACTGGTTGATGGAGTGCCAGTACAGCTTGGAGATGTGGCGCAGATTCGCCTTGGTCCGGAGATGCGGCGTGGTATTGCCGAGCTGGACGGTGAAGGGGAAGTCGTCGGCGGGGTCGTCATTCTGCGTTCAGGCAAGAACGCCCGCGCCGTGCTATCTGCCGTGCATGAGCGACTTGAGACACTGCGGGAAAGCTTGCCGGAAGGGGTTGAGATCGTCACCACCTATGATCGAAGTGAGCTGATTGATCGAGCGGTAACAAACCTCAGTTACAAATTGATTGAAGAGTTCATTGTAGTTGCACTGGTGTGCGTATTGTTTCTTGGCCATTTGCGTTCGTCACTGGTGGCCATCATTTCCCTACCGCTGGGAATCCTTGCTGCCTTTATTGTGATGCGTTACCAGGGCATCAATGCCAATATCATGTCGCTTGGCGGCATTGCTATCGCTATCGGCGCTATGGTGGATGCAGCAGTGGTGTTAATCGAGAACGCTCACAAGAAAATTGAGATTTGGCATCGGGATAACCCAGGGCAATCTCTGACTGGTAATGCGCATTGGCGAGTCATAGAGCAAGCAGCTGTCGAAGTGGGGCCAGCGCTGTTCTTCTCGTTGCTAATTATTACCTTGTCGTTTATTCCTGTCTTTACCTTGGAAGCACAGGAAGGGCGGCTATTTGGCCCACTGGCATTTACCAAAACCTGGGCTATGGCGGCGGCAGCCGGCCTATCGGTGACATTGGTTCCACTGTTAATGGGGTACTGGATTCGGGGAAAGATACCTTCCGAGGAAAGTAATCCAATCAGTCGCTTTTTGATTAGTTGTTATCAACCCGTACTAGAGCGAGTCTTGGCGTGGCCGAAAACCACCTTGCTGGTTGCCGGTTTAGTTTTTGTTACCGCCTTTTGGCCGCTAAGTCAGCTTGGTGGTGAATTTTTGCCACCGCTGGATGAGGGCGATTTGCTGTATATGCCAAGTGCCTTACCAGGCTTGTCAGCACAAAAAGCTACCGAGCTTCTACAGCAGACCGATAGGTTGATCAAAACGGTGCCTGAGGTGGAGCAGGTGTTCGGCAAGGCGGGGCGTGCGCGGACAGCGACTGACCCTGCACCATTGACGATGTTTGAAACCACCATCCGTTTCAAACCCAAGGACCAATGGCGTGAAGGCATGACAACGGAGAAGCTTGTCGAGGAGCTGGACCGTATTGTACGCGTGCCTGGACTGGCAAATATCTGGATTCCTCCGATACGCAATCGTATCGACATGCTTGCCACTGGCATCAAGAGCCCAATTGGCATCAAAGTAGCGGGTAATGACCTAGAGATCATTGACCAGGTGAGTCGTCAAATCGAACAGGTAGCCAAACAAGTACCCGGTGTTTCCTCAGCATTGGCTGAACGGTTGACTGGTGGTCGTTATGTGGATATCGATATTCGGCGTGGCATTGCGGCTCAGTATGGCCTCAACATCGCGGATATTCAGTCGGTTGTCAGTGGTTTGATTGGTGGTGAAAACATCGGTGAGACAGTGGAAGGGCTGGAGCGTTACCCGATCAGCCTTCGATATCCTCGCGAGTGGCGCGACACGGTGCATCGCTTACGCGATTTGCCCATAGTCACTCCCGAAGGAAAACAAATTACCCTCGGAACCGTGGCGGATATCAAGATTACCGATGGGCCACCGATGTTAAAAAGTGAGAATGGCCGACTGTCTGGGTGGGTGTATATCGATGTTCGGGGGCGTGACCTAGCCTCGGTAGTGGATGATCTACGTGCCTCAGTGAATGATGGAGTCAGGCTGCCAGAGGGGGTCAGCTTGTCCTTTGCCGGTCAGTTTGAGTTCCTGGAGCGGGCCAATGCGAGACTGAAAGTGGTGGTGCCGGCGACCTTACTGATTATTTTCGTACTGTTATTCCTGACCTTTCACCGTATCGGTGAAGCCTTGCTGATTATGGCTACGTTACCGTTTGCGGTGACCGGCGGTATCTGGTTCTTGTATCTGCTGGACTACAACTTGTCGGTGGCTACTGGTGTCGGCTTCATCGCCCTGGCGGGTGTCGCTGCCGAGTTTGGCGTGATCATGTTGCTGTACCTAAAGCAGGCGTGGCAGGAGAGGCAGGAGCAGGGCCAAAAGGATGAAGCTGCCTTGATGGGTGCTATCCGTGATGGCGCGGTATTACGTGTTCGACCTAAGGCGATGACTGTAGCTGTTATTATTGCCGGTCTTCTTCCGATTTTCTGGGGGGGAGGCACAGGTAGCGAGATCATGAGCCGCATTGCTGCGCCCATGGTAGGAGGGATGGTAACAGCACCTTTGTTATCACTTTTCGTGCTGCCCGCAGCCTATCTGCTGATGCAACGACGCAACAGGAATCCGGGTTAACCAAGCTTAAAGCTTGGGTGGTTGCGATTGTGAATAAGTAAATAGAGCACATAAGGATCGCAATCTTTTGGTCTTGGCACCCTGCTTAGTGTCAGATCAGCACTGATCTGACACTAATAATCGGCGGGGGTTACAGGTGTTAAAGACAAAATTTTTCCGTGTGATGCTGGGAGGGGGGGGGGCTAGCCATACAAAAGCCGATTGACGATCGGTTTTATGTGTGTCAGTCTGATTGCCAGATTGATAATCTCTAAGTGGTCAGGATTCATGCAGCTGGGTGAACTAGAAAAGCAAGTCTTGCAATACTTCTGGAAGGGGCGCACGGCAGACGCAAAATCTGTCTATGCGCATTTCGAGAAGCAGCGCGGAGGTACCTTGAATACTATCCAGAGCACGCTGGATCGATTGTTCAAGAAAGGGCTCCTTTCCCGTGAAAAACAAGGGCATGCCTTTCAATATAGTGCAGCTATGGATCGCCAAGCTTTTATCGCCAAGCTTATCGAAGAAATTGGCGAAGATTACAGTGCGGATCCTGGCAGTACCCTTATTGCAGCTTTCAGCACCTTTTCTGAAAAGTTGTCGGATGATCAGGTTTCGGCCCTGGAAAAGCTGATTGAAGCGCGCCGGGCTGCCGACTCGAAGAGTAGTTGCTGATGATATTCGGCTATCCGGCGTTGTTTCTTCACTTGTTGACGATCCTGATCTTGGGAATGGTCACAGGAACGATGATGGCTAGTCTGCTGGTTCGTCTGGTTGCCAGTCGTCTGCCGCACTATCAATTGGCTATACGAAGAAACCTACTTTGGGTCTTTGCCGTTTTTCCGCTGTTTGCCGGGGTGGCTGCAGCGTTGCTTTCCTACCTCCCTGAGTGGAAGCCTCAAGCGAACCTGTGGCTGGCCGACATTATTCATTGGCATCATGCCTATCTTTTCTCGCCCGCATCCTGGCATGGGGTATTCTTGTTTTTTTGCCTTATTGGGCTGCTGGCCTTGTTTGCTTGGAGGGGCTGGCAAGGGGTGTCCGAAGTTCAGCGTCAGCAACTTCTCGGGCTGCTCAGTGAGTGCAACAAAGATGGACTAGCAGAACTAGACACCCCTGTTCCAATGGCGTTTGTGGCCGGCTTATGGAGTCCCAAGGCCTATATTACTCGAGGCCTTGCCTCCAGAATCAGTGCGAAAGAGCGGCGGGTTATTAGTCTTCATGAACAGGCTCATATTTGTCGCCGCGATCCGTTGGCCAAGTTCGCCTTCTCCCTGTTGACGTGCCTGTATCCCCCCGGTGTACGCCATTTCCTGCAGGCCGAGTTTGAGCTGGCGATTGAACAGTTGGCTGATGAGTGGGTTGTGCAGCGCTATCCCCAGCCTGCAATTATCGCTCAGGCGTTACTCCAGGTGGAGAAAGTCGCCGTAAACGCTCAAGACAGGCAAGCAGATGATGCATATAGCTATTTTGCCCGCCATGCGGTTGAACGGCGTGTTCATCACCTGCTAGGCGTCAGTGAATATCGTGCTTTGCCTGTGGTGACTGTTGTAGTGCTTGCTATTTCTGCAACATTAAGCAGCGCGGCCGGTGTTGACGTGCTCCATCATTTATTCGAAACCCTTTTCCTTCATTGAGAGAGTTCAGATGAGCTGGATTTCTGTTTTTTTTACGCGTAAAAAACCGATTGCCAATCGGTATTTGGCGCACTTGATGCTGCCCATTTTACTGCTGATAGGTCAGACCGCTTTAGTGGAGGATGCGGCGGCAGCCTCGCTGACTCTACAGCAAGCTATTGAGCGCAGCCTCACTCAGCATCCGCAACTGGAAGCCATGTCATTTCGTGCTGGCGCGTCGCAGGCACAAATTAACCAAGCTAAATTAAGAACCGCTACCGAAGTCCAGCTCGAAGTAGAAGATGCGCTCGGTAGCGGTGTCTACGAGGGGGCTGACAGCGCCCAGGCGACCTTGAGTCTGAGCTGGGCTTTGGAAGGTAAACAGATAGATAGTCGGGTCGGCGCCGCTGAAGCGCGCCAGTCTCTGGTTACCATCGAGCTTGAGCGCCAGCGATTTGATGTAGGGGCGCGTACCGCACAAGCATTTCTCACTGCCCTGTCTTACCAGGAACGATTGGCTGTAGCCGAAGGGGCAAGAGACAGTGCGGCCCAATCTCTTGAAGAGATACGTCGCCGTGGTCGGGCAGGGGGGGCATCCCGAGTGGATGTCCTGCGTACAGAGGTGGAATTGCGTCGCCGTGAACTTGATGTGGAAGACCTGGAGCATGAGCTGGCGGTAGCCCGTCAGCAGCTTGCAGCGCAATGGGGTGACAGTGATTCAGCGGACTTTGAGCTCCTCGGACAGCTTCAGACAAATCAGACGCTGGTATCCATGGAGGATCTGAAAGTCAGACTGAAAGACAGCCCTAGAGTCAAAATCTTCCTAACCCGAGCCAGGGTGAATGAATCGGAGATGGCGATAGCCAAGTCTGATGCGCTTGCAAGTTGGCGCTTTTCTGCGGGTGTGCGTCGCTATGAGGCAACAGATGATTTTGGCGTAGTGGCCGGTGTTGCGATTCCTCTGGGTAAAAATCGGCGCAATGAAGTGAGGGTCAGCGAATTGCAGGCTAAACGATCAGTCAATCAAGCCATGGCGATCAGCGAGGAATCGCGTTTAAAAGCCAGGCTGTTTGAGTTGTATCAAGCCTTACAGCACAGCCGGCATCAGACCAGCACCTTGCATGAAGAAATTATTCCTCGGCTAAAGAAGGCGGTGGCTGAGGCAAATAAAGCATATTCGGTTGGCCGTTTTACTTATCTGGAATGGCAATCCGTTAAACAGGAATTGCTGGATGCTCGATTGGCGTTGATCAGTGCGCAGTTGAGCTCCCACGTTAATCTCACAGAAATTGAACGTCTCACCGGAATATCTCTCTCTGCAAACAGTAAGGAGAAAAATTAATGAAAGTAGCAATAAAAAATATTGGTCTGCTGTTAGTGGTTTGTCTATTGGCGATTCTCCCTACTGTTGGTATTGCTGCTGGTGCTGTTGAAAATGAAGAGGCCGAGCCTGATAAGGGACCCAATAACGGTCTGATGCTTCGCGAAGGAAATTTTGTGGTGGAGCTGGCTATCTTTGAGACCGGAGTGCCGCCAGAGTATCGCGCCTGGATAACCGACGATGGTAAGGCAGTGGATCCGGAAGTAGTGGAACTTGAGGTTGTGCTGACACGGCTTGGCGGCGTGCGTGATGAAATCGGTTTTACTGTTCAGGAGTCGTTTTTGCGCGGAGATATGGAAATATATGAGCCTCATTCATTCAAGGTGACGGTAACCGCGCAATATCAGGGGAAGAACTACCAATGGCAGTATGACAGTTTTGAAGGCCGCACAACCATCGATCAAGAAGTCGCTGACTCCATGGGTGTTGTCACGGAAGTCGCTGGTCCCGCTCTCTTGCATGAGACTATTTCTGCCTACGGAAAGCTGAAGCTTCCTCCTTCTGGAAAGCGAGAGCTGCGAGCTCGTTTTACAGGACAGATTGTCCGTGTGCACAAAAAACTTGGTGATACGGTTTCCCGTGGAGATATTCTTTTTACTATCGAAAGTAACGATAGCCTACGGTCTTACTCATTGCGTGCCCCTATGCCCGGTGTGATCGCTTTTATGGATGGGGGGGCTGGTGAGGCGACCGGAGAACGTATCTTGGCCGTCATAGTAGATATCGAGCAAACCCAGGCAGAAGTCGCGGTCTATCCTCTTGACCGCCAGCGGGTAAAAGAGGGTAACCGGGTCATGTTGAAGCAGGCAGGTGGCAAGACGCCGGTGTCTGGCGAGGTGATCTTTATTGAACCTATGGCTGTCTCGGGCCAGTCCCTGAACGTGCTAATAAAACTAGACAAGCTTCCTTTAGGCTGGAAGCCGGGGCAATTTGTGGCTGCTGAAATCGAAGTGGCTAAGCATCCGGTCGACCTTGCTGTGAAACGTATTGGGTTGCAGGGATTCAGGGATTTTACCGTAGTGTTTGCCAAGGTAGGGCAGCAGTATGAGGTGCGCATGCTGGAGCTGGGTCGCCAGGATAAAGAGTGGGTGGAGGTGCTCGGTGGTTTGAAGCCCGGCACCGAATATGTCAGTGAGAACAGCTTCCTTCTCAAGGCCGATGTCGAAAAGTCCGGCGCTTCCCACGATCACTAAAGGCCTGTAGATATGCTAGAAATCATAATTCAACACGCCATCCAGCGCCGCCGTTTGGTGCTGGTGGTTGTCGCTCTTCTGTCTTTTCTTGGATTGTGGAATTTCAGTCGCTTGCCGATTGACGCGGTGCCGGATATCACAAATGTCCAGGTGATGATCAATACTGAGGCGCCGGGATATACCCCGTTGGAAGTTGAGCAGCGGGTTACCTATCCGATTGAAACCACGTTGGCTGGCCTACCTGGGCTCGAATATACCCGCTCGGTCTCCCGTTATGGCTTATCTCAAGTAACAGCAATTTTCAGTGACGACACTGACGTCTACTTTGCTCGACAACTAGTAAGTGAGCGGTTATCAGGTGCCCGTTCAGATCTGCCTATGGGTTTGCAACCAGAGATGGGGCCAATCGCTACCGGGCTGGGTGAGATCTTTATGTTTACGGTGGATGCGGAACCCGGTGCCGTTGATGCACAGGGCAATTCCATTACACCCACGGACCTGCGTTCAGTGCATGATTGGATCATTCGCCCGCAATTGTTGCGTGTGCCCGGTGTTGTTGAGGTGAACCCCATTGGGGGCTATAAGCGGGAAATTTTGGTGGCTCTTGATCCGGGTAGGTTACTTGCAGCCGGTATCAGTCAGCAACAGATCGTAGAGGCTGTGGAGGCCAATAATCAAAATCGTGGTGTGGGATTTGTAGAGCAGAACGGCTCTCAATGGTTGCTGCGGGTGCCGGGTCAAGTTGTCTCACTTGAGGCTCTTTCCAATACCCTTGTGACGGCAGAGGATGGCAGTCGGTTACGACTTAAGGATGTGGCTACGGTAGAAGAGGGGCTGGAGTTACGTTCGGGAGCGGCAACCCAGAATGGCCGCGAAGTGGTAATGAGTACGGTGTTTATGCTGGTCGGTGAAAACAGCCGAACGGTCGCTAGCGCAGTGGGTGAAAAGCTTGAGGAAATCAAGGCTGGCCTACCGGAAGGTATTACCGCCACCGCTGTCTACGACCGCACCGGTCTGGTAGAAAAAACCCTGGAAACTGTACAAAAAAACCTATTGGAAGGGGCGTTGCTGGTCATCGTTATCCTGTTCCTTTTGCTGGGTAATGTTCGTGCAGCGCTTCTAACTGCTGCTGTGATTCCCATTGCCATGTTAATGACCATTACTGGCATGGTACATGCGCGAGTAAGTGCAAATTTGATGAGCCTGGGTGCGCTGGATTTTGGTTTGCTGGTGGATGGTGCAATCATCATCGTGGAGAATTGCCTGCGCCGACTGAGCCAAGCGAAGGGAGCGGGGTCGTCACCAAGTCAGAAAGAGCGTCTGGTTATTGTCTTTACGGCAACCAAAGAGGTGATGCGGCCTGCACTGTTTGGTGTCTTTATCATTACCGCCGTCTATCTTCCGATATTTTCCTTGTCCGGTGTAGAAGGGAAGATGTTTCATCCCATGGCGCTGACAGTGATCATAGCCTTGGCTAGCGCCATGTTGTTGTCAGTAACGTTTGTGCCTGCCTGTGTAGCTTTGCTTTTTCGCAATGGAGTGGAAGAGAAGGAAAATAGAGCCATGATAGGGTTGCGAAATAGCTACCAACGTCTGGTAAAAAAAGCCGTAGATCTGCGTATGGTGGTTGTCCCTTTGGCTGTATTCGTTGTGCTCGGATCAATTTTTATGGCCAGTCGTCTTGGCAGTGAGTTCGTGCCGAATTTGGATGAAGGGGATATTGCTATGCATGCCCTTCGCATCCCTGGAACCTCCCTTGGTCAAGCAATTTCGATGCAGAGAACGCTGGAAGAAAAAATCCGGAAGATGCCTGAAGTGGAGAAAGTTTTCGCCAAAATTGGCACAGCCGATGTGGCAACCGATGCCGTTCCACCCAGTGTTGCGGACAACTTCATTATTCTCAAGCCTAGGGACCAGTGGCCAGATCCAGGGAAATCCAAGGCGCAAGTCGTCGAGGATTTATCTGCCATCGTCGATACTGTTCCGGGTAGTCGTTATGAATTTCTGCAACCGATACAGATGCGCTTTAACGAGCTGCTTGCCGGTGTTCGCGCGGAGCTGGCTATTAAAGTATTCGGTGATGACTTCAAACAGCTTGAGGCAGTGGGAGAGCAGATTGAAAGTGTGGTGTCTGAAATAGACGGGGCTGCGGACATTCAGATGGAGCAAGTAACTGGCCTACCTGTTTTGACGATTACACCTAAGGAGTCAGTGTTATCGTCGTATGGCCTAGATAAGTCAACGCTGCAATCCCAGTTGTCTATAGCATTAGGGGGTGAAGTGGCAGGGCGTTTCTATGAGGGTGATCGTCGAGCCGATATCGTCGTTCGACTGGCTGAAAAATATCGAACCGACATGGAAGGCTTGGGATATCTTCCTATTCAGGTTCCTGGTTTCGGTTCGATTCCCTTGCGCGAGCTGGCTAGTATTGACTTGGTTGATGGATTCAACCAAGTCAACCGTGAAAATGGCAAGCGTAGGGTGGTCGTCACCGCTAATGTGCGTGGCCGAGATCTAGGTTCGTTTGTGGAGGAAATTCGCGAAGCCATCAATGAAACCGTACAGGTGCCGGCAGGTTACTGGGTGGAATACGGCGGCACCTATGAAAAACTGCAATCTGCTAGTCAGCGACTGACGCTGGTTGTGCCACTGACATTGTTGATGATTGTGGCGCTGCTGTA
Organism: Alloalcanivorax balearicus MACL04; assembly: GCF_025532145.1. GTDB lineage: Bacteria > Pseudomonadota > Gammaproteobacteria > Pseudomonadales > Alcanivoracaceae > Alloalcanivorax > Alloalcanivorax balearicus. Next base: position 244,839 of record NZ_ARXS01000003.1, read on the forward strand.
TTTTGCACTGGGTTCTATCAAGGATTCACTCGTGATCTTTACTGGTGTGCCGCTAGCGTTGACGGGCGGTGTGCTACTGCTGTTTCTCAGAGATATCCCCTTTTCCATTTCTGCAGCTGTGGGTTTCATCGCGCTCTCGGGTATTGCCATCCTCAATGGGTTGGTAATGGTGTCGTTTATCCGTGAGTTGATGCATGAAGGTGTAACGCTGGATGACGCGATTATTGAAGGCGCGGTGACCAGGTTACGGCCAATTATAACCACCGCACTGGTGGCATCATTGGGTTTTGTGCCGATGGCGCTGAATACGGGTATCGGGTCTGAGGTTCAGCGACCACTGGCGACTGTCGTTATTGGCGGCATTATTTCTTCTACCTTGCTAACGCTATTTGTCCTGCCAGCCCTGTACCGGCTGGTCAATGGGAAGGCAGCGCAGCAAATCAACAACAAGGGAGTTTAGGTTGTGAAATTGAAATACTGGATTGGTCTTCTATCCATTTTGGCAAGCAGCATCGCCATGGGGCATGGCATGTCAGCAGAGGATAAGGCGAGGGCGCTCAATGCCGGTTTCATGGAGTACATTGAGCTTGGAGCGATGCACATGGTCACAGGCTATGACCATTTACTGTTTCTGTTCGGCGTGGTGTTCTTTCTGACCCGCTTCAGTGACATTGTTCGTTTTATAACCGCGTTTACCATTGGCCACTCGATTACTCTGGTGTTTGTGTAAACATCCCTGTTTCAGTTGCACCGTT
>NZ_ARXS01000030.1 GCF_025532145.1 Alloalcanivorax balearicus MACL04
AGGTGTCTACTTTTTTGGGGCCGGTCCATCAAAGGCATTGCGATACCGCAAAGGCCATTTGCGTATTCGCACCCCCTGTTTTCTGGAGGATTGTTTGTCTATAAAAACCACAAAGCCACACTCACACGCCGGGCGCGGCCAAGGCCCTTTCAGCACAAGCCTACCCGGCCCCGCGCGCTTTTAACTATTCACTTTTAACTATTCACTTTTAACTGTTCCCTATTCACTGTTCTTCCGGATTTTTTGCACGATGTGCGTGGTGGAAATGTCCTCGACGAAGTCCAGCACTTCCACTTTGCCGCCGTAGGCTTTGACGATGTCAGCGCCGACCACCTGATCGACGGCGTAGTCGCCCCCCTTGACCAGCACATCGGGCTTCACCTTTTCCAATAGCGGTTCAGGGGTGTCGGTATCGAAGGCCACCACATAGTCCACCGCTTCCAGCGCCGCCAGTACCGCCATGCGCCGCTCCAGTGGATTGATGGGGCGGCCGGGGCCTTTGAGGCGGGTGATCGAGGCGTCGCTGTTGACCGCCAGCACCAGACGGTCGCCCAGACGGCGGGCGGAATCCAGGTAACCCACGTGACCGGCATGGATGATGTCGAAGCAGCCGTTGGTGAAGACGATTTTTTCTCCCTGGGCACGGGCGTCCTCGATCGCCACCAGCAATTGCTCCTCGGTCATCACGCCCCGGCCAAGACCGCCGGTCTGGTGCACCGCCCGGCGCAATTCCGGTGCCGACACCACCGCGGTGCCCAGTTTGCCCACCACGATACCGGCGGCAATGTTGGCCAGCGCCACCGCCTCTTCCATGGGACTGCCGGCGGCCAGCGCCACCGCCAGGGTGGAAATCACCGTGTCACCGGCACCGGTAACGTCGAACACTTCCCGGGCACGGGCCGGCAGGTGCAATTCCGGCTTGCCGGCGCGGATCAGCGTCATGCCTTTTTCGCTGCGTGTCACCAACAGCGCTTCCAGGTCCAGACTGGACAGCAGTTCCTGCCCTTTGGCGACCAGGGTTTTCTCGTCCGGCACAGGCCCGACCACCGCTTCCAGCTCCGCCAGATTGGGCGTCAGCAGAGTGGCCCCTCGATAGCGTTCAAAGTCCGTGCCTTTAGGGTCCACCAGTACCGGCACGCCGGCTTGGCGCGCCAGCGCGATCAGTCCCTGACAATCCCGCAGCGCGCCCTTGGCGTAATCGGAGAGCACCAGAGCGCCGCAGTCACGCAGGCCCTGCTCCACCTCGGCGGCGAACGGAGCCGGATCCTCGCCCTGAAACGATTCCTCGAAATCCAGTCTCAGCAATTGCTGTTGACGGCTCACTACCCGCAGCTTGGTGATGGTGGGCAGTCCCGGGATCTTCTGGAAGCGGCTGGTGACCTCGGCCGCGCCGAGCCTCTCCTCAAGCAGACGGGCGGCTTCATCATCACCGGTGACCCCCACCAGAGAGGCCTTGGCGCCCAGCGCGGCCATGTTCAGGGCCACGTTGGCGGCACCACCGGGACGATCCTCGATGTCCGTGACCCGCACCACCGGCACCGGCGCTTCCGGCGAGATGCGCCCGGTGGGCCCATGCCAGTAGCGATCCAGCATGACATCACCGGCCACCAGCACCCGGGCCTGGCCGAAAGGGGGAATTTGCGGGTTGTGCATCACCGTCTCCTCGACGCCACCCTGCGGATGGCGACACAAGCCAATATTTGCCGCGCAGTGTAGCATAGGACACTGTCGGCACTGTCGCCTCCGGCGTCGCCGCCGGTCGCCTACCGGGCTGTGGTTTTTCCCCGGCGCGCTCAGTACACTTCCGACTCGCCAGTGAAGGCGGACAACATGCACGCACGGGCTTTACAGGTTCTTCCTCGACGGGGGACCGGGAGCGATCAACGGGATAAGCATCTATGACGGCATTGCGCCCTAACGTACTGGAAGGCCGGGGACTGCGGCTTTGGTTGACGGTTTCCTTCGCGGTGATGTTCACCGGACCCTTTCTGTTTCATTCCCGGGTCGCCCTTCTCAACGTGGTGGACGTACTGTTCTTTCTGCCGTCACTGACCCTGTTGACCCGAGCCGTGGTCAGCGGCGATCGCCGCTTGCTGCTGTCCCCCTGGCTGGTACCGCTGTACGCCCTGCTCGGCTGGTTGCTGCTGACCATGGCCTGGGCGGATAACGCCAATACCTCCCGCACCGTGCGCGGCGTGGTGGAGATCATCACCCTGGTGGGGATCCTGCGCTGGCTGCATCTGTACTATCGCCACACACTCAAACAGGCGCTGACCAACGCCGCCCTCACCTCCACCGTGCTGCTGGTGGTGATCATGATCAGCTACTACACTACCCAACCCCTGGGCAGTCCCCTGTTTGGTGAGTCAGTACGTTTGATATTCGATCTGCCGCAACCCGGCCCGCTGCTGACCACCATGGCCCTGGTCACGCCCTGTTTCATTCTGCTGGCTCAAGCGGTGGAAGAAGGCATCAACGCCAAAGGCGGACGGCGCGCCGCCGGCGCCCTGGTGGGATTCGGCTTCCTGGTGCTGGTGCAATGGCATACCGGCGTCATGTTGCTGGTGGCGGCGCTGAGCTGGGTACTGCTGCGCGCGGAACAACGGATACTCGGCATGCTTGCCGCGGCGGTGGCGCTGTACCTGTCCCTGGACTTCGAGGTGCTCGGCAACATGAGCCAGTACTTTACTCATCCCTTGTTTGGCAACGGCCTCAGCCAGGAAACCGGTGAATCACTGCTGGTGGGCGTGGACGAGGCGCTGCGGATCATTCCACACCCGGACAATGTCCTGCTGGCGGTAATCCACTCCTCCGGGCTGGTGGGTCTGATTCTATTCATCGCCGCCTGGGCGGTGCCCGCCTGGCGCCTGCCGGACGGTGAACAGAACCTGCGCGAAGGGGCCATCTTCCTGATCGCCGCGGTACCGGGCCTGCTCGCCATGCTGGCGGTGGGCGCCTATCTGCTGGTGCCGTTCCACCCCAGTTGGATGAGCCTGTGGATGCCACTGGCTCTGATGCTGGCCAGCCTCAGTACCCGTGACACCATCCGCCCGCCAGTGCGGCACCCGCAACCCCAGCCGCAGTAACCGCACCATGGCTAAACGTCGACAACGCCCCACGGATCCCCGCGACCCGCGCCTTTGGCCCACACGTGTGGGTCTGGCTCTGTTCTGGCTGATCGGCCAGTTGCCCTGGGACCTGCTGCTGGCGCTGGGGCGCGGCATCGGGCATTTGGGTTGGTGGCTGGCCAGGAAGCGGCGGCATATCGCCCTGACCAATCTGCGTCTGTGCTTTCCCGAACTCTCCGACACCGAGCGGGAAGTGCTGGCCCGGAAAGTGATGGTCAGCACCGGCGAGGCCTTGATGGAGATGGCAGGCAGCTTCCACAACCGCCGCATCGACCTGGGCCAGCGGCTCTCGGTCACCGGCCTGGAGCACCTGGAAGCCGCTCGAGAGCGCGGCCAGGGAGTCCTGCTGCTGGGCATGCACTTCAATTCCATCGACGTCGGCAGCCGCCTGCTCGGCAAATTCTTTACCTTCAGTGTGGTGTATCGCCCCAACGACAACCCCTTGCTGGATCACCTGATCACCGAAGGCCGCGGCACCTGGCTCAAACACTCAGTGGACCGCCGTGACTTGCGGCAAACAGTACGGCTGCTGCGCCAGGGCGAAGTGGTGTGGTATGCCCCGGACCAGGACTACGGCACCGAACACGCCGTGTACGTGCCGTTTTTCGGTGTGCCCGCGGCCACCATCACCTCCACCAGCCGTATCGCCCGTATGGGCAAAGCGGCGGTGATTCCCTGCGCCCATTACCGCCTGCCCGGCGGGCGCTATAAGATCGAATTCGGTGAACCGCTAACCGACTTCCCCAGCGGCAATGACGAAGCCGACACCGCTCTGATCAACCGCACCATCGAGCACTACGTGCGCAAGCATCCCGAGCAGTATTTGTGGGTGCATAAGCGCTTCAAGCATCAGCCCGAGGGGCGGCGTTCGCCGTACTGAGTGGGGGAATCGGACCATGAGCCATCCAGATCAAGATATCATTCCCCGGGTCTTGCACTTCGTTTGGGTCGGTGACGAAAACAAACGCCCGGACAACTGCATCGAGACTTGGCGTGAACTGCACCCGGACTTTGAAATTCGAGTCTGGGGTAACGCAGAGCGGGACAATCTGGATTGGCGATTGAAACGGCACATGGTGGAAATGGCTGAGACCGGGCAGCTCTATGGCGTCGCGGATCTGATGCGCTGGGAGATCCTTGAGCGGCATGGCGGTTTCGCTCTGGATTGCGATTCCATTTGTCTACGGCGCCTTCCGAACTGGCTGTTCCAGTGTGAGGCGTTCACTTGCTGGGAAAACGAACTGGAAAGTCCCGGCCTCGCCGCCAACGGCTATGTGGCCTGCGCGCCCGGCAATCCGCTCCTTCAATATTTGGTGGCACGGCTGGAAAACAGTCCTCATCTGGCCTGGCGCCCACGCAAATGGTACCAACGCAAACGCAAACGCTTTTCCGCCTGGAAAACCACAGGCCCGCTGGCATGGACCAATGCCATCCGTGATTTGGAATACACCAACCTGACCATTTTGCCGAGTCACTTTTTCTGCCCTCGACACCCTTCCGGGCGCATTTATCGAGGCCCCGGCCCAGTGTATTGCGACCAGCTCTTCGGCAGTACCGGCGAATCCATTTACGAGACTCTCCACCAAAGCACGCCGGAGGCATTGCGTCAGTGGGTTCGCCAACAACGGGATAAGAACCAATGACCTCCTCTCGTTCCGATCTGCTGGTTCTCACCCATGACTATCGCAGCATTCCGATTCCGGAGGCCCTGGAAGCGCTGCGCGATCATGCCGGCGCAACGATCGTGGCGCTGAATCGGCGACAGGTTGGATGGTTACCCTGGAGCCTGCGCCGCCTGCGTGCCCACCGATACCGCAAGGTTCTGCTGGATCTGCCGTTCAAACATGTTCATGGCGCCGGTTCTTGCCTGAGCAAGCTCAACAACCTCCATATCTACGAAGAAGACGCTTGCCAGGATGGTCTGCCACGCTCCAAATGGTACGGACGATTTGCCGACTTCTACCGCCAGGTGGCACCGCGCCAGGTCATCGTGACCGGCCATATCACCGCCCAACGCTTGCAACAAAAGGACGTGCCGGCGGTCTTCGTCCCCAAGGGATACGCCGCGCGCAACACGGGTTTGCTCGATCTGGAACGGGACGTTGAAGTGGGCTTTATCGGGCGTGTGCGCTCCGAGGTGTACCGCGAACGAGCAGAGCTTCTGGAGGCCGCCGAAACTAGTCTGGGTTGCCGCTTGCTAAGAACGGAAAACGACGATGAGTATCGGCGCACTTTGAACCGCATTCGTTTCTTTTTCAGCGCCGACAAAGGACTGGGCGAGTACATGGCGAAGAACTTCGAAGCCATGGCCTGCGGCTGCATTCTGGTCGCCTACCGGCAAGGCGAAGGCGAGGAGCACGCACTAGGACTGCATGATGGGGGAAATTGTCTTCTCTATGAATCTTTGGACGAAGCCGCGGACAAACTTGAACGGATCCGCCAGGATCCCGCTGCCCTGAGCACTCTGCAGGCCCGCTCGCTCGCACTCATTAAGCAATTCTCCCATTACGAAATGGGTAAACGGATCGCCGCACACTTATGACCACTCAGCCTTCCTTTCGTCTTAGCGGCTCCGCCGCCCATCTCATGGTAGCCTGGCTGACCCTGTCTTTTTTCATGTTTTCCGGCGCCGTGCTTTTGACACCTTCGCTGGGCACTCTGGGCCATGCACTGAAACCGGTGTTTTTTCTACCCGCATTGATTCTTTTGGTTCGCTATTATCGGCGTACACCAAGCGACCTCTTCGATGGCCTCAACCTGGCATTACTGGCGTTTTTCTTTCTCGGACTGATATCACTATTCTGGGTCTCGGAACCCAGATGGACGCGAATGACGCACGCCATGCTGCAAATTGCCTTACTCTTCCTCTCCTGCAGGGTTCTTGGTCAACATTACCGACCGCTATTGGCTCAGGCGCTGGTTCTGTCCGCCATGCTGACAGCTGTTGTCGCCGGCGTGGTCATGGTGCTGTTTTACCGGGCCAATCCGCTGATGCTGCCACTTTATGAGGTCCGCACAGGGCTGGAAGGCCTGATTCCCAACACCAATCAGCTCATCGCCACCATGACGATGATGGCCCCGACCTTTATTCTCGCTGGCGCTCTGGTGGCGGAACAACGATCAGGAAGGCGGATACTGCTTACCCTGGGTTTGGCGATCTGTGCGCTGTTCCTGGTTGCTCTGCAAAGGCGAACCGGTTTGGTGGCCTTGATCGGCGGTGGCGTGGCCTTGATTCTACTCACCCGTAGCAAACGCATCATGCTGGCCCTGGTAGCAGTAATTATCGCCACCAGCTATTTCATCATCACCGATGCCAATCACTATATCAGTCGCGGGGACTCGGAAAGAATCGCGGTATGGTTGTCCTATCTGGAGCTCGCCGGCCATCACCCCTGGTTCGGACATGGCCTGAGTGACAACATCCCCACCATCACTCCGGAGCAGTCCCCTATTCTGCCCTATGCGGTCTTTCACCCGCACAACATCTTGTTATCTCTGTTCTATTATCTTGGAGCAGCGGGTCTGGTGGTGTTCGCGGTTTTTTTCATCATACTCTTGCGTCGGCTGCTGATTAGTCGGGCGGTATTCGAACACAAGAATCTGGTTTTTCTCGCCCCTCTGGCGCCGGGGCTGATCACGCTGATGTTCGATGGAGAAAAAGTGATTACGCCTTTTTGGCCGAACTGGAACTGCTTTTGGATTCCCCTGGCTCTGGCGGCGGCGACATTGGCGCGAACTGCTTCCAGTTCGCCCGAAAGCGACGCATCTCACGCTGCCCCTTGCGGCGAGAACGGCGCTGCCAACGACTGAATCCGGCACCGTCCAGGTCGATCCAGTGAATATGCTCCGAGGCATCCACCAAAACGTTCTGCGCTTTGGTATCACCATGCCAGAACCCAGCGGCATGAAGTCTTTCCAGCCAGCACTCGGCTTGCGGCGCGATACGATGCGCCCGGGGCGGATCCCGCTCCATCAGGTGACTCAACGCCACGCCTTCCACACGAGGAAAGGCAATCACCGCCTGGGCATCGCGACGCCTTAGCAGCATGACGGGACGCGGCGTCGGTATGCCCAACAACGCCCAAGTCCAGCCCATCAGCCAGGACACATCGGCTCTGCCACGAAACCAACGCTGTTTCAGACGTGCCTTCCAACTGGTATCGCGGTAGTGCTTGATCACCCAATGTTCATCGCCATGAACACTGATACGGCTGCCCTTTTTTATTAATGGCAGAGAATCCGGCGCCACCAACGCTCTGGCCAGCGCCGTTTTTTCTTCCTCTGGCAAAGCACGTTGCACAAGCCAGTCACCATGCTCGTCGCTATGGCTGGCAATAGCCGACGATGCCCGGCGCCATTTCCTCAGAGCACTGGCGATCCGCCGCCCGGAATGGCGATGTACCCGGGCTTTCAAGCCGGCTGACGGCAGCCCTCGTTCACTCAAAGCACCCGCCACCCGATTCAGCAAAGTGTCACGCAAATCCAAGGGGGCCTGGGCACAAAACAGCGCCAGGTTATCGAGGATAGCTCCCGGCCGGCGCCAACCTTCAGGCAGGGTGTCAATATCACCCGCATCAAGAATCAGCGCTTGCCGGCCGTCAAACAGAAAGTTATCCAAATGCAAATCGCGCTGGCGCCAACCGGCTTGATACAACCCAAATACGCTGTCCAGCAGAGCCGGCATCACCTGGTCTTCCTGGTGACGAAGGGCGGCACCCGCAGGCTCACCTTCACACCATCGGGTCAACGCCACCGTGCCATCGTTCAACTGGTACAGCCCCAGAGGCTGAGGGGAGGGCAGACCAGCGGCGAGGAGCGCCTTTTGCCGCTCCTGCTCCGACTCCGCCTTATCAGCGTCCAGCAGGAAAAACAGTTTGGCGAACACCGTATCTCCACGCCAGCGGGCCCTCACTGCTAGACGTCGCCCCGGCAAATGACGAAGGACCTGGTCCACTCGCAGAGCCTCGTCACCAATCATCAAGGTGAACTTCATCAGTTCACCCCACTGATATCCGGATAGCTCAGCCAGCGTCAATATGGATTCAGGATGCATTGCGCATCCTCTTGAACAAACAGGAGACAAAACGCCGGACATAACGAGGTGTCAGCGCCTGACGTGGATCGGCACACAGCGCGATCAAGAAAAAGCGCCTTACCAAATCCGGATATCCACCCTTCTCCGCCAGCTTCAGTAACGACAACGCCCGCCTTGCCCGATACGCCCGGCGGTATTCGCCAGCCCAGAGAGGCAAACCGTTCCCTTCGAAAATATAGCGCTCCAAAGACATCCCGACTTTCATCGCGGCATCCACATCATTGCGCATACTGCCTGCGTGCTTATGAATCACCACCAGCGGTTCCGGCGTCACTGCCACATCGTAATTGGCCAAAATATGTGCAAACACCGGGATGTCCTCAGTATGACGAAGGGTCGATTCATAGGTGACAGTGGTGAAGAGATCGCGATGCATGGCACAGGCGCCATTGGAAATCCCTATCTTCTTACTCAGATAATCCCGAAAATTCGCCTCCCTTGTCGTACTCACCCGAGGTGCGGAAACCCGCTCCCGAACTCCTGTGGTATCTGTCTCGTGGGCGCCGATGATCAGACGGGCCGAAGGGTGGGTTTCGATCGCGTTCTGCAATGCTTGCAGGGCGCCTGGGCACATTTCGTCATCAGCATCCAGAAAGATCAGCCAATCGGTGCCAGCCTCATCGACGCCCCGATTACGCACTGCTGCCAGCCCCTTGTTTTGCTGATGAAAGCATCGCAAGCCCGCTCCAGACGCCTCTTGCAGCCCTGCCATTACCTTGGCTGTATTGTCGGTGGACCCATCGTCAATCACCAGCACTTCAAAATGCGCATAGTCCTGGGCCATCACCGACTTCACCGCCCTTTCCAGGCAATGGCCGTAGTTGTAGGCCGGAATGACCACCGAAAACGCCGCGCTCATGGTCAGATGTCCTTTCCCGGATGCTCGGCGAACGGCAACGGAAACGCTGGTGTTTTTTCGAAGTAGCGCTGATAGATGCGCTCGCCCTCGCGGCGACTGGCATCCAGTAGCGGCGTCTTGTCGCTGAGCGCTTCCCGTAACGGCATGTCGGTGTAGATCCGTACGAAGCGCAGCACATCGCGCCGGGTCAGAAAAAAGCGGGCGGTGGAGAAATACAAGCCGCCCAGATCCTTGACCCGCCAGCGACGCGGCACCCGCCCGCGCACCTGGGAGCGGTGCAGGTCAATCAGATACAGCGGCGCGGTGGCATCGTGCGCGGCGGCGGCATCCCTGGGCATCAGGAAATGCCCCAGGTAGAAATCACGATGGTTCACACCGGCATCGTGCATGCGTTTGGCAATCTCCGCCACACGCCGGATCAGCGCCCATTTAAAAGCCGCCGGCGGCGGGTTGTCGCGCCAGGTTTCGCCGAGCTCTTCCAGGCTCACGGTGTCCAGCAATTCCTCGGTGACCAGGAAACTTTGCCGTGATGCCGGGTTAAGGCCGCGCTCGCCATAGCCGACGACGGTGAGCGTATCCAGCCCGGCTTCCGCCACCCGGCGAATGGCGCGCACTTCCGACATAGCGCCAAGGATCGGCAGTTTGGCCTGGGTCAGATTCTTGAGGATTTCACCCCAGCCGATGCCCCCATGGTACTTGAGAAAATAATGCCCGCGCCCGGTCTGGAAACGCAGTGTGCGGCGCCCCTCCCGTTCCCGGAACACCTCCCCCTGTTGGCGGGCGGCCTGCTCGAACGGGTCTTCGCCGCGCCAGGCCTCGGCCAGATCGTCACGCAGATACAGCGTCATGAAGACTTCCTTGGATGGCGTTCGATGGCGTCCACCGCGTGACGCACCAGATGGTAGATATCCGCGCTCTCGGCGAACGCCCTGCCACGCTGACGCCATTGGTCCCGTGACGTGGCCATCAGTGCCTTAACATCGGTGGCCGAGGGTTCGGCGCTGACCTTGCCCATGTTCGCCCGCTCGATATAGGGCGCGTAGCCGCAAACCGGGGTGGTCAGCACCGGCAAGCCGGCCACCGCCGCTTCCAGCAATACCGTGCCGGTATTCTCCGCATAGGCGGGATGGACCAGCAGGTCCGCGCTCCACAGCCACTCCGCCACGTTATCCTGACCGCCCATGAAGTGCACACGGTCCCGCACCCCCAGACGGCGGGCACGGCGCAGGTAAGGCGCCGGGTTATCATCTCCCACCACATACAAAGGGATCCGCTCCGGCAAATCCGGCAGCAACGCGATGGCGCGATCCAATCCCTTGGTGCGAAAACCGGAACCGACGAACAGCAACATCGGCGTGTCCCCGGCCAGCCCCAGCCCGGCTCGCAGGCGTTGGCGGCAAGAGGCATAGTCTTCCGGCAGAATGCGGTCACGGCGGATGCCCGGCGGCAAATCCACGAAGCGCTCGCCGGCGGTGCCGTAGTGGCGTTGGTACAAGGCTCGCTGAGGCGGAGAAATAGAAAGGATCCGTGTGCCGACGTCCGCCCCGAACACCGCGGCTTCCTTGGCCAGTTTGTCGCGGTAGCGGGAAAGCCAGCGCCGCGCGCCCCGATAACGGGCCGCCAGGCAGCCATCGGCGGCGTAATACCAATCCAGTCCCGGCATTTTGTTGAAACCCACCACGCTGTCGAAGCCTTCCAGTCGGTCCCGCACCTGCCGGGCGAAGCGATCGTCGCGAACATGGTTCATGCCGTCGTGCACCGGCAAGGTTTCCACCGCCAGCCCCGGTTCCGGCTCACCGTGCCAAGCGCGGGTGAACACTGTGACCTCCTGGCCCCGGGACTGTGCCTCCCGGGCGATGGCGAGCATGTCCCGCTGCAGGCCCCCATAGGGGAAATATTCAAACAACAGGAAGGCCAGCTTCATGGATCCGTGACCTCCAGCAGCCGCTGCCACACCCACTGCGGTTTGAGACTGCTGAAGCAGGGTGGCTCCACCCCTTTGCCGAGGCTGCCCCGATAGGTGCATTTCTCTTGCACACAGGGCGCGCAGGGGAATTCCGCGCCCAGGGACTGGGCGCGGCTGCCCCAGACACCGGTCAGCCGCGGGTCGGTGGGGCCGTACAGCGCTACTCCGGGCATGCCGGTGGCGGCGGCCAGGTGAGCCAGTCCAGTGTCGACGGCAATGAAAGCATCCCAGCCGAGGAATCGTTCGGTGAGCGCCTCCAATGACAGACGCGGCAGCACTCGCGCGCCGGGCACGCCGCGAACCAGCCGTTCCGCCCGGCGTTTCTCGGCTTCATCGCCCCAGGGCAGGTGCACACGGTGTCCGGCCTCATCGGCCCATTCGACCAGTTCGCGCCAGAACGCTTCGGGGTAGTGCTTGGTGGGCCAGGTGGTGCCGTGGCAAAACACCAGATTCGCTCCCGGAGTCAGTAGAGAGCGCGGCTCCTGTTGCCTGTGCAAACCGTAATCCGGGGCGCTGTCCGGTGTGGTGTAGCCGAACACGCGGGCGAACAATTCCCGCACCCGGCTGACCGCGTGTCCGCCACGGGGAATGGGTAAAGGATGATCCAATACACGCGCCGACAAGGCCTCCCGGGCGGAGGTGCGATCAAGGCCGTACTTGGGCCCTCGCGCCAGCCGTGTCAGGAAAGCGCTCTTGATCAGTCCCTGGGCATCGATTACCGCATCGTATTCGGTAGCCTGAAGGCGTGCTCTGAAACCGCCCCATTCACCGCTGCGGCGAGCCCTCAAAGGGTGGCGGCGCCAGCGGCGCAAGGCACAGGGCAACACCTGCTCCACCGCCGGGTGCCGACCCGCCAGATCCGCAAAGGCTTCTTCCACCACCCAGTCCACACGCAATCCGGGCACCACCGCCTGGGCGTCGGTCAACGCCGGCAGGGTGTGGATAACGTCCCCCATGGACGAGGTTTTGATCAGCAGAACACGCATGTGCTTCCTGGTATTAACAGTCGCCCGCCATCATAACGGCTGCTTGGGGCCGGTTCATGCTCTTTACCGAAAAGATCGTGAACTTAGACCTTTAGCGATAGTGCAGTTTACGAGCCAGCCAGCGGGCGAGAATTTTGCCATCCTCGCTGAGATGGCCGGTGTCCAGGTAATACTTGAGAAACCGGAGTTGATCGCGGCGGCTGACATTTTTGCTGCGGCGCGCCAGGCTTTCCAAATCGCGGAACAGGTGCCGGAATCCGGTGAACAGGTGGGTCTTTTCCAAATCGATGAAACGGACGTCGAACCGCTCCAGTGCCGGCCGCCAAGCCACGAAGACATGCTTGGGGTAGAGATTGCGATGGGCAAAGCCCCGCAGATGCATGAAACGCAGCGTCATTCCCACGTCTTCCAGCAAACGCCGACGTCGCGCCGCCGGCAGCGCCAGGATATCGATTTGATCGAGACTCTGGAAGCCGTCCAGTCCCAGGCTCACCAGGACATAATGCTCATCACCGTTGTCATCGACGAAGTGATCGAAAAACACCGGCCGCGCCACCGGCACACCCTTTTTCAAGCAGGCGGACAGCGCTCTGAATTCCGTTTCCAGGGTGGCCCGCCCCCGCAGAGGATGGCGCGGAGACCGCCGGCGCTGATTGCACTGGCATTTGATATAGAGGTTGTGACGCAACGCCGTGCCATCGTCCATTTGCAGACGATAGACGTGCATGCTGCCGCCATAGCGCAGGTTGGGTTCATCCATCAGTTCCTTGTCCGGCAACGCCAGCCAGGCAGCGGCGTGATCCAGGCGCCGGCTGATCAGCGCCGGACGCCAGTCCGGATCAATGTATTTCTGGGGTATACGCACCCTCAATCCTCCTTGACGGCCAGGTCCTGCAAAGCGGAGATCACCCGCGCCGGTTCCAGCTGGCGCAAGCAATTGAGGTGACCCAGGGGGCATTCACGCTGGAAACAGGGACTGCAATCCAGTCCCAGACGCACCACCCGCACCGCCGATCCCAGTGGTGGAGTGAAGTCCGGAGAGGTGGAGCCGTAAACCGCCACCAGCGGACGGCCAAGGGCGGCGGCGATGTGCATCAGTCCCGAATCGTTGCTGACCACGGCATCAGTGGCGGACAGCAAATCCACCGCTTGTTCCAGGCTGGTGTTACCGGCCAGCAACTGTACCGACGACCGCTGCGCCCCGGGCAGCGCATCGCGAATGGCTTCCGCCACGGGCAGGTCCTTGCCGGAGCCGAAAATCCAGACCTGGCCGCCGCGAGTACTGATCCAGTCCCGCGCCACCTCGGCGTAGTGGTATTCCGGCCAGCGCTTGGCCGGGCCGAACTCCGCACCGGGGCAAAGCCCGAGCACCGGCACATCCCGATTCAAACCGTGGGCCCGCAGTGCCTGCTCCAGGCTGTCCTCACTGACCACCAGATGCGGCGGAGTGATCGTCTCAAGCGGCGGCGGAGAGGCTTTGGGGGGCGATGCCAGGGCGACAAAGCGCTGCACCATCAAAGGATAGCGCTGCTTATCCAATACCCGGACGTCGTTGAGCAGGCCATGGCGCATCTCGCCACGCCACCCCGTGCGTACCGGCACCCGGGCCCAAAAGGGCACCAACGCGGACTTCAGAGAGTTGGGTAAAACGAAGCATTGATCGTAGCGACCACGCAAGGAGCGACCCAGCTTCCGGCGGGCAGCCAGTTTCAGATCGCCATGGTCGAACGGCAAATCGAGGGGGGCACGTACTTCCGGCATGCGCGATAACAAGGGCCGGCACCAGGCTGGCGCCAGAACATCGATGGCGCAGTCCTGCTGCCGTTGCAATTCGGCGAACAGGGTCTGCGCCATCACCATATCACCCACCCACGAGGGGCCGACGACAAGGATGCGCTGGGATTCGGACATCAGGCGTCAGGCGTCCGTCTTCGCGTCTCAGACCGCGAAGGTGAGCCAGTTCTGGTACTCGTCCAGCTTGCCGCGCACCAGATCGAAGTACACCGCCTGCAACTGCTCGGTGATCGGACCCCGCTTGCCTTCGCCGATGATACGGCCGTCCAGCTCACGGATCGGCGTCACCTCCGCCGCGGTGCCGGTGAAGAAGGCTTCGTCGGCGATGTAGAACTCGTCCCGGGTGAGACGCTTCTCACGGACCTTGTAGCCCCGTTCCTCGGCCAGTTGGATGATGGTCTTGCGGGTGATGCCGTCCAGACAGGAAGTCAGTTCCGGGGTGTACAGCACCTTGTCACGGATCAGGAACACGTTCTCACCGGAACCTTCGGCCACATAGCCTTCGTTATCCAGCAGCAGGGCTTCATCGGCACCACCGGAGAGGGCCTCGTTCAACGCCAGCATGGAGTTCATGTAGCTGCCGGAAGACTTCGCCTTGCACATGGTGATGTTCACATGGTGGCGGGTGTAGCTGGAGGTACGCACCTTGATACCCAGCTCCAGCGCTTCCGGAGACATGTAGGACGGCCATTCCCAGGCGGCCACGGCAACATGCACATTAAGGCCGGCGGCGCGCAGGCCCATGCCTTCGCTTCCGTAGAACACCAGCGGACGCAAATAAGCGTGGGGAAGCTTGTTTTCCCGGACCACGTCGATTTGCGCCTGGTTGATCACATCCTTGGCGTACGGCACCTTCATGTTGAGAATATGCGCGCTGTTGAAGAGCCGGTCCGTGTGCTCCCGCAGGCGGAAGATAGCCGGGCCCTTGTCGGTCTCGTAGGCCCGCACGCCTTCGAACACGCCCATGCCGTAATGCAGGGAGTGCGTCAGCACGTGCACCTTGGCATCACGCCAGGGCACCAGTTTACCATCCAGCCAGATAACACCATCTCTATCAGCCATGGACATGGCGGTCATTCTCCCAGAACTATGACCCGTGGAAGCGTGCCTTGCCGGGCACGTCTATTCTTCGAGGTCGAACCATTGCTTCCAAATCGCACGAACCCCCTCCCGCAAATCACGGAATTCGGCATCGTCGACGATGGATTTCTCTTTGCGCAGCGAGGCGCGATGAGCCGCTGACCGGTAGGCCAGGTAGGCTTCCCTTAACAATCCGGCGTCCTGCGCCGGCATCAGTTCCAGAGCGGCAAGTGTTTCCAGCAACCGCACATTATCGGTGAAGCGGGTCAGTTCACCGTGGGAGGAGGCCCATCTGAGTACGCCATATTGCACCATAAATTCGATATCAACGATACCTCCAGGATCCTGCTTGAGGTGGAAATGGCCTTCCTTCCCCGATCCCAGGTGCGTCACCATGCGTTCGCGCATGGCCAGAACATCATCACGCAGGCCCTGTGAATCACGCGGCTGGCACAGCACCTGATGACGAATCGCGTCGAACGCCTGGCGCGCCCGATTGCAACCGGCCACCACCCGGGCCCGCACCAGAGCCTGATGTTCCCAGGTCCAGGCATCCTGAGTCTGATACTTTTCGAACGCGGTCATGGCTGACACCAGCAAGCCGGACTTACCGCTGGGACGCAGCCGCATATCCACTTCGTAAAGCTGACCGCTCATGGTACGGGTGGACAGGATGTGAACGATGCGCTGCCCCAGGCGGGCGTAGAACTGCTCGTTGGAGACCGGTTTGTCACCGTCGGTATTACCGCCGGGGGCGGCATCGTGCAAGAACACCAGGTCCAGATCCGAGTTATGGCCCAGTTCGATGCCGCCGAGCTTGCCGTAGCCCACCACCACGAAATCCGGATCGCAGGGTTGGCCACTGTCCCGGGACGGCTTGCCGTGGCGTTCCACCAACGGCTCCCAGGCCAGCATCACCACCTGATTGAGAATGCTCTCCGCCAGCCAGGTGAGATAATCGCTCACCTTCATCAGCGGCAGCACCTGGGTCACTTCGGACGCCGCCACCCTCAGCAAGTGAGCCTGCTTGAAGTTCCTCAGCACCTCCATCTGCTGCTCGAGGTCGTCCTCCGCCACTCTCAGCAATTGCTGGCGCAACTCATCGTCCAGCTCAGTCCGGGCGGGCGGCGAATACAACGTGCCCACGTCCAGCAACTCATCCAGCAACACCGGGTGGCGCGCCAGCCTTTCGGCGATCCAGGGGCTGGCGCCGGACAGTTTCACCAACTGGGTCAGGGCACCGGGATTTTCCACCAGCAGCGCGATGTAGGCACTGCGCCGCAGTACCGCTTCGATAAAGGCCACCAGCCGTGCCGCGGTGACCGCGCCGTGGCCCTGATAGCCCAGGCCCTCCAGCAGCAACGGCATCAACCGGTCGAGACGGTCGCGGCCGATACGCTGCATGTTCTCCACCGCCCGGCTCTCACGCAGCTCATGAATCAGATCGTGGACCTGCTCCGCCTCCTGAATGCCCATGTTCGCCAGGGTGGCGATGGCCGCTTCGGGCTCCAGCCTCCCCTGCCAGACATCCACCAGATCCTGATCGCTCTGGCGCTCGTCGGATTCCTGTTCGGGATCGGCGATCACCTGGCTGAAGTGGAAGCGCACCCGTTCCCGGTGGCGGCGCAAGCTGCGTTCGAATACGCGCCGTGAGGAAAACCCCATGGCAAAGGTCAGCCGCTCCCAGCCGGCTTCGTCGTCGGGCAGACGCTGGGTTTGCCGGTCCGCCACCGCCTGCAGCCGGTGCTCCACATCACGCAGGAACACATAGGCGTCCCGCAATTCCTCCACCACATCCTCGGGCAACAGACCCTGCTCGAGCAGCAGCGGCAGCACCTGGATCAGGTTGGGCTGGCGCAGCGCCGGTAACTGACCGCCACGGATCAACTGGAATGCCTGAACGATGAATTCCACTTCACGAATACCGCCGGCGCCGAGCTTGACGTCCGCCTGCATCCCCTTGCGGTTCACTTCCCGCTCGATCAGGGATTTCATTTCGCGCAGAGACTGGAATGCGCCGTAATCGATGTAACGGCGATAGACAAAGGGGTTGAGGCGCTCCACCAGGCGGGCGCCGGCCTGCGGATCGCCCGCTACCGGGCGCATCTTGATCAGCGCGTAGCGTTCCCATTCCCGGCCCTGGGTTTCGTAGTAGCTTTCCATGGCGTCAAAGCCCACCGCCAGGGCACCGCTCTTGCCCCAGGGACGCAACCGCATGTCCACACGGAACACGAAACCGTCGGCGGTGGTCTGATCCAGCGCCTTGATCAGTTGCTGGCCGAGGCGCTGGAAAAACTGGTGGTAGCTGAGCGCACGCCGCTCGCCTTCCAGCTCGCCTTCATGTTCATAGGCGAAGATCAGATCGATGTCGGAGGACAGATTCAGTTCCCGCGCGCCCAGCTTGCCCATGGCGAACACCACCAGCTTCACCGGCTGCCCGTCCGGCCCCGTCGGTGTGCCCTCACGGGCCCGGGCCCAGTCGTAAAGCTGCTCCAGGGCGCAGGAAATCAGGGTATCGGCCAACAGGGACAGATCCGCCACGGTGCTGTGGTAGTCGCCCTGTCCGGCCAGATCCCGCCAGATGATGCGAGCCATATGGCGCTGCCGCAGCCGCCGCAGCACCTGTTTCAACTCATCCTCGCCGGCACAGGCGGCCACCGCCCGTTGCACCTGAGCAACCAGGGACATCGCGTCCAGACGCTGATTCAGGGAGTGTTCAAGCAACCAGGGCCCCAGCTCACCGTCACGAATGAAGTGTTCCGCCACGAAGTCGGAACCCGCCCAGACTTTGGGCAGATCGGCGAGCAGAGCGTCAGGCAGGGTATGGCCCGCCTCCTGAAACCGTTGCCAATGCTGGCCAACCAGCTGGGCAAGGTCATCGGGCAGGCCGGAATAGTCCGGTTCTGTCATGGGTGGTATTGTCCACGGCCTCGAAACATAACGAAAGACCAGGGACGACATACCGATGGTCGGTCACGGTGCTCCCCCGGGATGCACCGGCCTCGTCCCCGCCCTCCTCCTCGGCCTGAATGCCATGCATCCCGACCAGGTCAGGCCAACAGCATATCCGGGGACGGCGTTACCCGCATCACTTCTTCCACCGTGGTGAACCCGGCGGCCACTTTCTGGGCGCCACTGATACGCAGAGGCTTCATGCCGCCCCGCACCGCCTCACGGGTAAGCGACTCGAGATCGCCGCCACGATTGACCAGGCTTTTTACCGGCGCCGCCAGCGGCATGGCCTCATACACCCCCATGCGCCCCAGATAGCCGGTGCCCCGGCACTCCAGACAGCCCACCGGCCGATACCAGCTTTCCGGCTGAGCCATCTTGAACGGCCGCACCAGTTCCCGCCAGGACGCCGCGTCCACCGCTTGCGGCGCCTTGCAATGCGGGCACAGGGTCCGCACCAACCGCTGGGCCATGACGCCGGTGACGGCGGCGGTGATCAGGTAAGGCGGCACACCGAGATCGGTGAGCCGCACAATCGACGAAGGCGCGTCATTGGTGTGCAGGGTGGACAGCACCAGGTGGCCGGTCAGCGCCGCCTGGATTGCCATTTCCGCCGTGGCCAGATCGCGAATCTCGCCGATCATGATGATGTCCGGGTCCTGCCGCAGCATCGCCCGCACCCCCTCGGCGAATCCGACGTCGATATTGGCCTGCACCTGCATCTGATTGAAGCTGGGTTCCACCATTTCGATGGGATCCTCGATGGTGCAGACATTGACCTCGCTGGTCGCCAGCTGCTTGAGCGTGGAATACAGGGTGGTGGTTTTACCGGAGCCGGTGGGCCCGGTGACGAAGACGATGCCGTGAGTGTGGCCGGTCATGGCCCGCCAGGCCTGGTGGTCCTCCTGGCTGAAGCCCATCTGCGCGAAGCTGCGCACCAGTACCTCCGGATCGAAGATCCGCATCACCATCTTCTCGCCAAAGGCGGTGGGCAACGTGGACAGCCGCAGCTCCACCTCATTGCCATCCGGTGTTTTGGTCTTGAGGCGCCCATCCTGAGGTTTGCGCTTCTCCGCCACGTTCAGCCGGGACAGGATCTTGAGGCGGCTGGTCACCGCCGCCATCACCGGCGCCGGCAATTCATACACGTCGTGCAGGACGCCGTCGATACGAAAACGCATGCGCCCGGTATCCCGGCGCGGCTCCAGATGAATGTCGCTGGCGCGCTGGGAAAAGGCGTACTGAAGGATCCAGTCGACGATGTTGACGATGTGCTGGTCATCAGCGTCCGGGCGACCGCGACCGACTTCCAGCAACTGCTCGAAATTGGTGATATCCGTGCCGCCTTGTCCACCGGAGCGGCGAGCCCCGGCGATGGAGCGGCTGAGATTGTAGAACTCGATGCGATAGCGGCGCAGTGCCTCCGGGTTCGCCAGTACCACCCGCACCGCCCGGTCCCCCAGCACCTGCTGCAGGTCCTCACGCCAGTCCAGCCGATAGGGCTGATCGCAGCCCACCACCACCGTATCCGCCGACACCTCCAGGGCCAGGATGCCGTGGCGTTCGGCGAAGGCGTAGCTCATCACTTCGGTGACCCGGTCCACTTCCACCTTGAGCGGGTCGATGTGATACAGGCTCAGACCGCTTTTTTTTGCCAGCCAGGCGGTGAGTACATCGATATCGAGAAGGGTGTGCTCATTCTGGCGGTCGGCCAGCCGATATTTCGCCACCACCTGCAGCGGATGCCAGCTCTGTTCACTGCTTTCCCGCGGCGTGGTGGAGATCACATTGTAGTCTTCCCGGGTCACGCGCTGCTCTTCGAGCAGTTCACGCATGATCCAGCGAACATCCAGCTCGAACGCCCGGACTGGACGAGCCGTGGTGGTGACACCGATCACTACTACCCCCAAAAGCCCATTTTTTAATTAAGAAGATACTATCACCCTTCAGAGGAATAGGCAGCGGCACTTCATGGAATAGGCAGCAGCGACGGTATCTACTATACTCGCGCCCACTTCAGTGACGATTCCGTGACAGGGTCCCTATGTCCTTTGGCAGCTCCATTGCCGGCCTTTTTGGCCGATCGCCGATACGCCCCCTGCAAAAGCATTACGACACCGTGCACGATTGCGCTTTGGGCCTGGGCGATTTCTTCTCCGCGGTCCGCGACGGCGATTGGGAGCGCGCCCGCGAAGCCCGCCAGCGCATCGCCCAATTGGAAAACCAGGCCGACGAGCTGAAGAAAGAGTTCCGCCTCAATCTGCCAAAAAGCCTGTTTCTGCCGGTGCCCCGCTCCGATCTGCTGGAACTGGTCAGCGTGCAGGACAAGGTGGCCAACAAGGCCAAGGACATCGCCGGCCTCATGCTCGGCCGGCAAATGACGCTCCCCCCCAGCCTCGCCGATAGCATGACCGACTATCTGCAAGGCGCCATCGATACTTCCGCCCAAGCCAAGAAGGCCATCAATGAACTGGACGAACTGGTGGAAACCGGCTTCAGCGGCCGGGAAATCCGTCTGGTGGAAGAGCTCATCGAGGAACTGGATCGCCTGGAACGGGCCAACGACGACCAGCAGGTGCAGATCCGCGCCCAGCTGTTCAAATTGGAATCCGGCTTGCCTCCGGTGGATGTGATGTTCCTATACAAGATCATCGACTGGATCGGTGACCTGGCCGACCGCGCCCAAAAGGTCGGCGGCCATCTTCAATTGTTGCTTGCCCGCTAGGGTCCGGCAGACCAGCAGAGGTTCCCTATGGAGTGGATGCTCGAACACAGCACCCTGATGCTGCTCATTGCCGGCGGCGCCGGTTTCTTCATGGCCCTGGGCGTGGGCGCCAATGACGTTGCCAATGCCATGGGCACGTCGGTGGGCGCGCGGGCCCTCACCGTCAAACAGGCGGTTCTGATCGCCATTGTTTTCGAGTTCGCCGGGGCCTACTTGGCTGGCGGTGAAGTCACCGCCACCATCCGCAAAGGCATCATTGATGCCGAGGTCTTCAACCAGACACCTCATTATCTGATCTACGGCATGCTCTCCGCCCTGCTCGCCGCCGGTATCTGGCTGGTGGTGGCCTCCTGGGCCGGCTGGCCGGTATCGACCACCCACTCCATCGTCGGCGCCATCGTTGGCTTCGCCGCGGTCGGCGTCGGCATGGATGCGGTCCATTGGGGGCAGGTGGGCTCCATTGTCGCCAGTTGGGTGACCTCGCCGTTGCTGGCGGGCTTCCTGTCCTTCGCCCTGATAAAGAGCGTGCAGAAACTGGTTCTCAACCATGACGACCCGTTCCAGCGGGCCAAGAAAGTGGTGCCGTTCTACATGTTCCTGGTGGGCTTCGTGATCACCAAGGTCACCCTGGTCAAAGGCCTCAAGCACGTCGGTCTGGAAATGAGTTTTGGTTCCAGCAGCCTGTGGGCCGTCGCCGGCGGGCTGGTGGTGGCGGGCCTGGGAGTCCTGTTTCTGAACCGGATTCATCCGGACCCGGAGGCCGACAAGGATTTTCGCTTCAGTTCCGTGGAGCGGGTCTTCGCGGTACTGATGATTTTTACTGCCTGCGCCATGGCGTTCGCCCACGGTTCCAACGATGTGGCCAACGCGGTGGGCCCGCTGGCGGCGATCAGCAGCGTGCTGGCCAACGGCGGTGTGATTGGCAAGGAGTCGATCATCCCCGGCTGGATTCTGCTGGTGGGCGCCATGGGCATCGTCTTCGGCCTGGCGGTACTCGGTGCGCGGGTGATGGCCACCGTGGGCACCAAAATCACCGAGCTGACCCCGAGCCGCGGCTTCGCCGCCGAACTGGGCGCCGCCACCACCGTGGTGCTGGCCTCCGGCACCGGCCTGCCCATCTCCACCACCCACACCCTGGTGGGCGCGGTGCTCGGTGTCGGCATGGCACGCGGCATCGGCTCGCTCAATCTGCGCGTAATCAGCACCATCTTCACCTCCTGGATCGTCACCCTGCCCGCCGGGGCATTGTTGTCGATCCTGTTCTTCTATTTCTTCAAGGGCCTCTTCGGGGCGTGAATTCGCTTACACGCCAGCACGCAAACACGCTAATTCGCCTCGAGGTCGGCGATCAGGTTTTAGGGGTTAGCGTGCAAGCGTGTTGCGTGTAAGCGTGCTTCGCCCCCTGGCGCCGCCCCGGCGGCGCTGGCTATACTGGCCCATCCCCTTGATTGGCCGAGAAAAACCGTGAGTACTACCGACCAGGTGAACTGGTTCCGCAACTCCTCTCCCTACATCAACGCGCATCGCGGCCGCACTTTCGTGGTGATGATGACCGGCGAGGTCCTGGACAGTCCGTTACTGCCTTCCCTGGTGCATGACCTGGCGCTGCTCAACACCCTTGGTGTTCGTCTGGTCCTGGTCCACGGGGCCCGGCCGCAGATCAGCCGGCGCCTTCATGCCGCCGGCCTGGAAACCCATTTCGAGCACCACACCCGGATCACCGACAGCGCCGCGCTGGAGGCGGTGATCGCCGCGGTGGGCGCACTGCGGCTGAAGCTGGAAGGCCTGTTCTCCATGGGGCTGGCGAACACCCCCATGCACAATGCCTCGATCCAGCTGATCAGCGGCAACTTTGTCATCGCCAAACCCAAGGGGGTGCGCGATGGATTTGACTACCAGCACACCGGCGAGGTGCGCCGCATCGAGGTGGGACCGATCCGTCGGCAAGTGGACGCCGGCAACGTGGTGCTGCTGTCACCTCTGGGCAGTTCCCCCACCGGCGAGCTGTTCAACCTGAATGCGGAGGAAGTGGCCTCCACCGCCGCCATCGCCCTGGCCGCCGACAAGCTGATCGTACTGGGCGATGGCGTTCGCATCGACGATGAGCAACAACGCATACTGCGCGAACTGACCCCGCAGGAAGCCGGGCGCCTGCTCGCCGACCAGCGCCTGCAGGACAGCGCCCTGGAACGGCATCTTACCGCTGCCTGTCACGCCGCCAGCAACGGTGTGGCACGTGCTCACCTGCTGGACGCCGGCGACGACGGCGTGCTGCTGAAAGAGCTGTTCACCCGTGACGGCTGCGGCACCATGGTCACGCGGGAGACTTACGAAACCCTGCGCGGCGCCCGCATCGAGGATGTCGGCGGCGTACTGGAACTGATCTCCCCGCTGGAGGCGGACGGCACCCTGGTGCGCCGCTCCCGGGAGCTGCTGGAAAGCGAGATACAACGCTTCCTGATCATCGAGCGGGACGGCATGGTGATCGCCTGCGCGGCGCTCTATCCCTTCCCCGAT
Organism: Alloalcanivorax balearicus MACL04; assembly: GCF_025532145.1. GTDB lineage: Bacteria > Pseudomonadota > Gammaproteobacteria > Pseudomonadales > Alcanivoracaceae > Alloalcanivorax > Alloalcanivorax balearicus. The sequence continues at coordinate 23,103 of NZ_ARXS01000030.1, forward strand.
GAAAAAGTGGGCGAGCTGGCCTGCGTCGCCGTGCATCCGCAGTACCGCAGTGGCGAGCGCGGCATTCAGTTGTTGCGGCAATTGGAGCGGCGGGCGCGGGAGCAGGGCCTGGAACGGCTGTTCGTGCTCACCACCCATACCGCCCATTGGTTCCAGGAGCAGGGGTTCCAGCCGGCGGATGTGCACAGCCTGCCGGCGCAACGGCAGCAGCTGTACAACTGGCAGCGCAATTCCAAGGTGTTCGTCAAGACGCTCTGACCATGCCCAGTCCCCGGACCTCCGCCACCGGCACCGCGCCCGACAGCGCCGGCCTTCGCCTGCGCCATTTTCTGGAGCGTTTTTTCCAGCTGCACCAGCATGGCGATGACGCGGTGTTCCTGGCCCGCCTGCAACGGCTGCGGGCCACTCAGCGGCAGCGACTTGCCGATACCCACGCTGACCTGCTCGCCAATCAACAGCTGCAACCGGCTCTGACTTTCCTGCTGGATGACGTCTACGGCGGTAAGGATCTGCTGCCGGTGGCCACCGAGATTCGCCGCGCCCTGCCCAAGGCGCTGAAATTGCTGCCCGACCGGGTCATGGCCACCTCCGCCCTGGCCCTGGAAGCGGCGATTCTCACCCAGGAACTGGATGAGGCCCTGGTCCAGACACTGGGGGCGCGATTGGATCAGCCACTGGATCAGGCCGACTATGCCGACGGCTACCGCGATCTCGGCGACGACGGAGCGCGCCGGCAACAGATCACGCTGGTGGCGGAACTGGGGCCCCGGCTGGACCGCTACATCCGCTCACGCACCCTGCGGACCACCTTCCGGCTGGTGCGCAAACCCGCTCATGCGGCGGGCTTCTCGAACCTGTATGATTTCATCGACCGCAGTTTCCGGGTAATGAAACCGGTGCCCAGCGTGACCGCCCTGCTCGAGCGCGTGGCGGCCCGCGAGGACGCGATCATGACGCGCCTGTTCGCCCGGCACCCTTTTCCGTTCAAGGACATCCCATGACCGACGCCAACGACGACAAAGTAACCCACTTCGGCTACCAGCAGGTTCCCTGGCAGGAAAAACAGCAGCGGGTGGCGGGCGTGTTCCGTTCGGTGGCGGCCAAGTACGACGTCATGAACGATCTGATTTCATTGGGGAGCCACCGTATCCTCAAACGCATGACCATCGAACTGGCCGGGGTGCGCCCGGGCCAGCGGGTCCTTGATCTGGCCGGCGGCACCGGCGATCTGGCGATCAAATTCTCCCGTCTGGCTGGCGAAACCGGCCAGGTGGTACTGGCCGACATCAATGACGCCATGTTGGCGGTGGGCCGGGACCGGCTCTACGACGCGGGTTGCGGGCACAACACACAAGTGGCCCAGGTCAATGGTGAGCGCCTTCCTTTCGCCGACAATAGCTTCCACTGCGTGACCATCGCCTTTGGCCTGCGCAACATCACCGACAAGGACGCGGCCCTGCGCTCCATGCTTCGCGTGCTCAAACCCGGTGGCCGTCTGCTGGTACTGGAGTTCTCGCAGCCGGTGAACAAGCCCTTCGCCAAGCTGTATGACCTGTACTCCTTCGCGGTCTGGCCGCGGCTGGGCAAACTGGTGGTCAATGACGCCGACAGTTATCAGTACCTGGCCGAGTCGATCCGCATGCATCCGGACCAGGACACTTTACAGGGCATGATGGACGAGGCCGGCTTCGTGCGTACCGAATACTTCAACATGATCGGCGGCGTGGTGGCCCTGCACCGGGGGTTCAAAGCCTGATGTCGGATCCCGGACTGCTCTCCACCACCGCCGTAGCCGCCCTGGAGCGGGCCATCAACACGGCATTGCGCGGCGATCCGGTAACCGCCGCCGCGCTCCGCCAGCATGCCGGCCGGTTGCTGGCGGTACACAGCACTTTGCCGCGCACCTCGGTGTTTCTGCTGATCGTGGAGGACGGCGTCGAGCTGTACCTGCGCAGCGAAGCGGCGGCGGACGTCAGCGTCACCGGCAATCCGGTGGATCTGGCCGCGCTGCTGCTGGACTGGAAACGCCAGCCCAGCGCCATCGGCGGCCCGGTTCGCATCGAGGGCAATCGCGAGTTGCTGCAGTCCCTGCGCGAGCTGGCCCGCGACCTGCAACTGGACTGGGGCGCCATGCTGGAACCGGCGCTTGGCGGTGAATTGGCGCAGACTCTGCACCAGGGCGCCATGCGCCTGGGCGGCTGGGCCCGTGAGGCGTTTCGCCGCATCGGCGACCAGGTGGGCGACTACCTGGGCAACGAATCCGGCCTGCTGGCGCTGCGCCGGGAAGTGTACGAGTTCTACCAGGACGTGGATGAGCTGCGCGGTGATGTGGACCGCCTGGAAGCCCGCGTTCAGCGTTTGTTATCAAGGAGTTCCACGCCCTGATGCCACCGTTTGCCCGTTTGTTCTCGGTCGCCCTGGTGGTGTGCCGCTATCGTCTGCTGTCCCTGCTTCCGGCGCATCCCATTCGCCCGTTGCTGGTCTTTCTGCAGTATCTGGTGCCAACCAGCTGGCGCGGTACCGGCGACCTCAGTGAAGGCGAACGTCTGCGTCTGGCGCTGGAGGAGTTGGGGCCGATCTTCATCAAGTTCGGCCAGTTGATGGCCACGCGCCGGGACCTTCTGCCACCGGACTGGACCGACTCCCTGGCCCGTCTGCAGGATCAGGTAGCGCCCTTCGATGGCGGTGAAGCCCGGCAAAAGGTCCAGGCCAACCTGCCCAAACCCTTTGATCAGGTGTTCGCCACCTTCGACGAGCGGCCGTTGGCCGCCGCCTCGGTGGCCCAGGTGCATCCGGCCACCTTGCTGGATGGCCGTGAGGTGGTGGTCAAGGTGCTGCGCCCCGGTGTCGAAATGAGGGTGGAGCGGGACCTGCGGGTGATGGGCTTCGGCGCCCGGATACTGGAGAAACTCTGGGCCGATTCCCGCTATTTCCACCCGGTGCGGGTGGTGCGCGATTACCAGTCCGTGATCCGTGGCGAACTGGACCTGGAGCAGGAAGCCAGTAACAGCGAGACCATGCGCCGGCATTTCCTGTTCAGTTCCCTGCTGCACATCCCGGAAGTGCACCTGGATGTGTCCTCCCGTCAGGTGATGATCTCCGATCGCATTTACGGTATCCCAGTCAACGATATCGAGCGCATCAAGGCCGCCGGTATCGACCCTCGGGCCCTGGCCGAACGCGGTGTGGAAATCTTCTTCGCCCAGGTGTTCCGGCACAATTTCTTCCATGCCGACATGCACCCGGGCAATATTTTCGTCAATCCGGCCAACCCGGATCTGCCCCAATATATGGCGGTGGACTGCGCCATTGCCGGACGTCTGTCCCGCCATGACCTCAACGTGCTGGGGCGCATGGTACTGGCGGTGATGCGCGAGGATTACCCGATGCTGGTGGATCTGGTGATCCGGGCGGGATGGAGCAACGCCCCGATCGATCGCCACCGTTTCGAGCAGGAGGCCACCCAACTGCTGGCGCCGGTACGCTCCGCCTCCCTGGAACAGCTGGAATTCGCCCCGTTGATCCTGCGCCTGTTTGATCTGGCCCGGGAATATCATATCGAGGCGCCGGTACAATATGTGCTGTTGATGAAGACCCTGGTGCATATCGAGGGGCTGGGCCGCAGCATTTACCCGCAACTGGATATCTGGACCGTGGGACGGCCGTTGCTGGAAGCGTGGATGATGGAGGAATACGGCCCGGCCGCCACCCTCAACAAACTGCGCAATCGGCTGCCGGAATGGACCGCTCAATTGCCGGAAATGCCCGATCTGCTGCGTGACGCCCTGGAGAATCTGCGCGATCACCCGCAACGGCAACGGGACATGGAATTCCGCCTGGCACTAAACTTGCGACGCAATCGGCGCCGCGCCCTGGCAGGTATCGGCGGGGTGGCGCTGGGTCTGCTGGCCGGCATTGACGCGCTGCTGGTTGGCAGTGGCTGGGCCTGGCCCCTGGGCGGTGCCGGCGCCGTGTTGCTGGCGTGGTCGTTGCGCGCGTAGGTGAACCGGCCCGTACTTTGCTACACTGACGGGCCTGCACGGGAGACACCATGTCGGATATTCTTAACCAATTGCACCAAGTCCTGGAGGCCCGCAAAGGCGCGGACCCTGACAGCTCCTATGTGGCGAGTCTGTACCATAAGGGCCTGAACAAGATCCTGGAGAAAGTCGGCGAGGAAGCCGTGGAAACCCTGCTCGCGGCCCGGGACCTGGAAGCCGGCGGCGAGGCCCAGGCCTTGATCAGTGAAACCGCTGATCTGTGGTTTCATTCCATGGTCATGTTGGCCCACTTAGGATTGCACCCCGACCAAGTGCTGGCGGAACTGGAGCGTCGCTTCGGCCTGTCCGGGCACGAAGAAAAAGCCTCTCGAGGAGATTAATCATGTTTTCCGGTATCAGTATTTGGCAATTGCTCATCGTCCTGGCCATCGTGGTTCTGCTGTTCGGAACCAAAAAGCTGCGCAACATCGGCAACGATCTCGGCGGCGCGGTCAAGGGCTTCAAGGACTCCATGCGTGACGGAGAAAATGAGCAGGACCAGCAACGTCTGGCTGACGAGCAAAGCGAGACCACCCAGGAACAGAAAGAAAAGGACAAGGATCAGGTCTGACCTGAGCGGAGCCGCTAACCCATGTTCGATGTCGGCTTTTCCGAGCTGCTGCTGATTTTTGTCATCGCCCTGGTGGTGCTGGGCCCCGAGCGCCTGCCGAAAGCGGCCCGCACTCTGGGCTACTGGGTCGGCCGTGCCCGTTCCACCTTCAATAACCTGCGCAACGAGCTGGAACGTGAAGCGTTGAACATGGACATGCGTGAGCGCATGGAAAAACAGATGCGGGAAATGGGGCTGGACGAAGACAGCATCCGCAAGGCCAAGGACAGCCTGCTGTCCCCGCACGAAGTGGCCGAAGCCCGGCGCAAGCCGGAACCGGCAGCCCAGAGCGAGACCGATCTGAACGCCACGGAGGACACTCCCGCGCCTTCCGAGCCATCCTCTTCCCGCCCGGCGGAGAACAAGCCCGATGAATGACGAGCACCACGGCGATACCGCGCAACCGCTGGTAGCTCACCTTCTGGAACTGCGTAACCGTCTGCTACGGGCAGTGGTGGCGGTTCTGGTGGTGTTCCTGTGCCTGTTTTACTTTTCCCGGGAACTGTACACGCTGGTCGCCGCCCCCCTCATGCAGGCGATGCCCGAGGGCACCCACATGATCGCCACCGGTGTGGCCGCGCCCTTCCTGGCACCGTTCAAGCTGACGCTGTATCTGAGCATCTTCGTGGCGGTCCCGGTCATCCTGCACCAGGCCTGGGCCTTCGTGGCCCCGGGGCTCTACCGTCACGAAAAACGGCTGGCGATCCCATTGCTGATGAGCAGCGTTCTGCTGTTCTACGCCGGCGCCGCCTTCGCCTACTTCGTGGTCTTCCCGCTGATGTTCCAGTTCTTCACCTCGGTGGCCCCGGAAGGCGTGTCCGTATCCACCGACATCAGCAGTTATCTGGACTTCGTGCTGGCGCTGTTTCTGGCTTTCGGTGTCGCCTTCGAGTTGCCCATCGCCATCGTCCTGCTGATCGCCTCCGGCGCCACCACCGCCGCCAAGCTGTCCTCCTCACGAGCTTATGTGGTGGTGGCTTGTTTTGTGCTTGGCATGCTGCTGACACCACCGGACATTATCAGTCAGACCTTGCTCGCCCTGCCCATGTGGCTGCTGTTTGAAGTGGGGCTGATCTTCGGCCGGTTCGTCGAGAAGGAAAAAGTGCAACGGGAAGAGGAAGACGAGAGCGTTTCCGCCAAGGACGAGTGATCAGCGCCCCAGGCACGCCTTGTCGCGCAGGAAATCGACGATCCGGGCGCGAACCGCCGGATCCCTCGTTCCCTGCCCATGACCGCCACGCAGCGGCTGAAACAGCTTCGGCGCCTCGGCGGCATGGTACAGGCGCTCGCCCTGTGCATAGGGAATCACCGGATCTTCCCGGCTATGCAGAATCAGTAACGGGCGCGGTGCCAAAGCGGCAATGTTGTTTTCCGGATCCCAGTCGCGCGGTGGCAACGTCGGCACCACCAACCATTGCAACGGCCACAGCAACCAGCTGCGCCCCATTACATCCTTGGCAATGTCCCGATAGCTGGCGAAGGTGCCCTCGAACACCACGCACTGGACCTTGTCCTCATTGGCCGGCTGCGCCAGCACCCGGGTTCCCATGGCCGCCCCAAGACTCTGACCAAACAAAATAATCGGCTGGCCCTCGGCACGCCCGGAAGCCACCAACCAGTCAAGTCCCAGCTGGATGTCATCGAACACCTCCGGCAGCTCGGCGGAACCTTCCGACAAACCGTAGCCCCGGTAGTCCAGTAGCAGCACATTGAAACCCTGCTCCGGCATCCATTGCACGTTGGCCAGATGAGTGCTGATGTTCTCGCCATTACCGTGCAGGTAATAGACGGTGGCGATGCTGTCTCCACGGGCCGGCAGCCACCAGGCGTGCAGACGCAACCCGTCCGGCTGGATCAGAATCACGTCCTCATAATCCAGTCCCTGACGGGCCGGATTCTGCGCCCAGGGTTTCATCGGATAGAAAAATACGCCACTGCATCCGCTTACCAGCAACGGCACCAACAGCAGCATCAGTCGTAATACCATCGCCACTCCAGATTGAAACCGGTGTCGCTGTCACCACGCCAGCCTTCGCGTTCCAGGGAGGCGCGCAGACCATGCTGACGCCCCAGCGCGTAGTGAGCGCTGAGCCGGGAACGATGCCGGTATTCGTCGTTGGTAAAGTAATGCCCGGCACTGCTGAGTTGCCACTGCCAAGCGCCGGTGTTGTAAAGCAACCCGGCCTCGGCGCCCCCGCCCGGAGTAATCCAGGTGCTGAAAGCGCTGTTGTTTTCCGCCCGGGCGCTGAGCAGCATATAGGGTTGCCAGCCCTGCCAGCGCCAGCTGAGGCCGGCACCGCCCTGAACATACCGGGTCAGCCTGCGCCCTTGCGCCCAGGCCCGTTCCAGCCCGCCTTCCACATACCAGCTCAACGGCTTGGAGAAAGTGTCGCGGGGGCTCAGCGAGCGAATACTGACCAGGTCCAGACGTTCCAGTTTCACCGCCTGACTTTCAGTACTGCGCAAGGTAACACCCAGCCCCTCGATCTGCGCGCCGTCAAGAAAGCCTCGGCGGTTATCCAGCAGGTCATGGTAGGTCATCCGCCAGGTGAGCTGACCGTAATCGTCCGCGCCCCATTGGCCGCCGGAGACGCCCAGCATTTTGGTGCCATGCCCCTCTTCCGGGGGTCGCTGCGGCTGCACCCGAGGCGGTGTCGCCGTCGGCAGGCGGCTCATCAGGCCCAGCAAGGCGAAGGAGCGCTTGGCCACGTCCTCGGTACGTTCCTCCTTGCGATGGATAAACCGTACATGGCGGTAAGCGGTTTGCGCCATCAGCGCCTGCCGCGGCGGCGGGTAGGCCTGAAATTCCGCGCTTTGCGCCAAATCCGGATCATCGGCGAGACGGCGGGAGAGGCGCCGTTCCGCCACCGTCATCTCCGCCACCAGGGCTTCCAGCTCCTGCGCCTTGGACGGTCGATAATGGCGCTGTTCGATCAGGTCCTTATCGTCCAGAGCCCGCACCGTATTGACCGGCAGTTCGGCGAACCGCCATTTGTCCAGCAAGCCAGTGCCGGGCCGGGCCACTTCCACCAGTTCCAGCAGCCGGAACGAGCAATTCTCGTCGAAAAAGTAATAGTCGAAATTGATGTCCTTGAGTTCCCACAAATGCTCAATGACCCAATCAATCTCTTCCTGATTCAGGGTCAGGTCGTACTCCCAGATGTCCCGGTTTTCCATGTGGGAGTATTCCTGGATTTTCTGCACATAGGGCACCAGGGTGAAGCGCCCCGGATAGCCACCGGCCAGGCCACGGTATATGTAGAACAGGGAGTTGTCCTGCTCCGAGGTCATGGCGCCGAAATTGACCGCCCAGGACAGCCAGACCGTCCCGTCGCCGGTCTGATCCAGCCGTAACAAGGTGTGGCCGAACATGGAAGAAGGGCTGTTCAGATAGGCGGCGGGAAAGACCAGCACGGCCCGGTTCGCCTGAACCGATTGTCGCCATTCCATATACTCGTCGCAATGAGCGAAAGGCGCGCTCTCCTGCCCCCCACTCTCTTCCCAACCCAAGTGCTCGGCAAAAAAGCGATAGCGGGCCGGGAAACGGCAACGCTCCGGCGCCTGTGCCGGCCGCAACGCCTCAATGGAGGCATTCAGTTCCGCCAGCGGATCATCCTTGCCAGTGTCGGAGAGGAAAAAATTATCGTCGTCCACATAGCTGCGGTGGCGATCACGAAGGGTGGCGCCCGGATTAATATGCAGCAAGGCCTGCCAGCGTGGCTCCCGGGCAAGGTGCTCCCGGCTTTGCGCGGCGGCAACGGTATCGGACAGGATCAGGAACAGGCCCGCGAGGGCGCACAGAACTCCGGTGCGCATGGCACATCCTGGCAGGGAAAAAGAAAAGCGTGAAACGAGGGCCCCGCCGAAGCAGCGGGGCCGTCAAGCACTTATACGTACTTGGCCAGTTGTTGGTCCTGGCTCATTACCATATTGATTTGCTGCATCACTTCCGCGGCAGTAACGTCCTGGCTCGGGAAGATGGAGGCAAAGTTCTGATGCATAATGCTGTTGAAGTGAGCGCGATCTGACGCGTCCACACCGATGGAAACAGACAGCGCGGTCAGAGCTTCACCTTCACCCACCGCCATGTCCTGGGCCACTTCTTCCATCACGCCGTTCATACCCAGCAGACTTTCACCGCTGTAGGTCAGAGCGCCGTTGGTGTCACAACCGTTGGTGCCGGAAGTCATACCGAAAGTCGCGTTACCGGAGGTACCGTTGAAAGTGGTGGCCAGAATGTGCATCGGCAGGCCGGATTTGCCTTCGAACAACAGGTTACCCCAACCACAGCCCGGGCCACCCGGAGCCACGGCGTGAGCGGAGAAGGAAGCACCCATCAGTGCAGCAGCAAGAAGCGTTTTTTTCATCTTTGATCTCCTGATATTTTTTACCATCGTCCCTAAGGAACTTGCTTTGGCCCCCATCGACGATCCCCGGGAGCATGCAAATCATCATAAACCAGGGGTTTCCCATTGCAATACGGGTGTCACGTAAAAAAGGTCCATTTACAAAACGCAACCTGACCGGGATCACAGCTCCAGAAGAAAAGTCACCGGCCCATCGTTGACTAAATGCACCTGCATGTCGGCGCCGAAGCGGCCGGTGGCCACCGGTACCTGGTGAGCCCGCAAGGCTTCGACGAACGCCTGGTACAGGCGCAATCCCAGCTCCGGTTCCGCGGCACCGGAAAAGCCGGGCCGACGCCCTTTGCGGGTATCCGCCGCCAGGGTGAACTGGGAGACCGCCAGTACCTCTCCGGCCACATCGCGGACATCCCGATTCATCTTGCCCTCCGCATCGGCGAACACCCGGTAACCAACCAGCCGTTCCGCCAGCCGCCGGGCCGTGTCAGGCTCATCCCCCCGCTCCACACCGACGAACACCAGCAGACCCTGTCCAATACAGCCGATATTTTCCCCCGCCACTTCCACACGGGCTTCGCGCACTCGTTGCAACAACACTTTCACGCCAGCCCCCCGTGCTGCTCCAGACGATGGACCGCGGCAATCAGCGCCTCCCCGATCCCCGCCTCACTGGTAGCATGGCCGGCACCGGGCACCCAGCGCAGGCGACTGTCCGGCAATGTCTGATGCAACAGCCACGCCTGCTCCGGCGGACACACCAGATCATAGCTGCCGTGCACGATTTCCACCGGGCAGCGTAATTGAGCGCAGCGTGGCAGCAACGGTTCCGGCAAGAAGCCATCGTGCATGAAGTAATGGGTTTCGAGTCTGGCCATGGGCCAGGCATGATCGTCCACGTCCACACCGGTCAGCGGTATCAGGGCGGACAGATGGGTTTCCCAACGTGTCCACTCCCGGGCCAGCCGCATGCCCTCACCGTTCTGGTCTCCACAAGCCGCGAGCGCGGCATGATAACGGGCCAGCACCGTGCCTTCCCCGGCCGGCAAGGCCTCCACCAACCGCTGCCATTGCTCGGGACGATAGCGGGCGGCACCGTGCTCGGTATAAAGCCAGTCCATGTCCTGCCGCCGGCACAGGAAGACACCCCGCAACACCAGTGACGCCACCCGCCCACCATGTTCCAGAGCATAGCTGAGAGCCAGAGTGCTGCCCCAGGATCCCCCCATCACCACCTGCCAGCGGGACACGCCCAGATGCCGGCGAATGCGTTCGATGTCGTCGACCAGGTGTGCCAGGGTATTGTGGTCGGTGCCGGCGCGAGGGCGGCTCTTGCCGGCGCCGCGCTGGTCATGGATCACGATGCGGTAATGGCGCGGGTCAAACAATCGGCGCAGCAACGGCGAACTGCCGCCACCGGGGCCACCGTGGAGCACCACCACCGGTGCGCCGTCCGGATTGCCACATTGTTCCAGATAGAGCTCATGGCCGTCGCCGACGGCCAGATATTCGTGATGAAAGGGTTCGAGGGGAGGATACAGCGCCATGGTGATCTTCTTGCCGAGGTGCGCTCCAGCATAAGGGTTGCGGAAACGAGCGCAAGACGCAGGAGAAAGCTTCACCGCCCAGGCCGCTTCCCACCGAAGGTTTTACGAAGCCGCTGTGGGCTTAGAGTGTGCAGCCCCTCCTGATCAATCCTCGCCGCTGAACTCCGCTTCCATGTCCAGCTCCTTGATCTTGCGGGTCAGGGTATTGCGGCCCCATCCCAACAACGCCGCCGCGTCACGTTTACGGCCGCCGGTATGCTGCAGCGCCACTTCGATCATGGTGCGTTCGAACACCGGCACTGCCTGATCGAGAATCGCCCGATCGCCCTGGGCAAGCGCCCGGTCCGCCCACTGACGCAGGGATTTCTGCCAGTCGCCGCCGCCTTCGGCGGGCCGGCCCACGGACTGACGCAGCTCTGGCGGCAGATCGTCCACCAGCACTTCCCGGCCGGACGCCATCACCGTCAGCCACCGGCAAGTGTTTTCCAACTGCCGCACGTTGCCCTGCCAGGGCAGCGCCGCCAGATACTTCTCGGTGTCCTTGTGCAGCACCTTGGGTTCCACGCCCAGCTCGCTGGCGGCCCGTTGCAGGAAGTACCCGGCCAGTTGCGGGATGTCTTCCCGGCGCTCAGCCAGCTTCGGAATATGGATGCGAATGACATTGAGACGATGGAACAGATCCTCGCGGAAATCGCCTTCGCGTACCAATCGTTCCAGATCCTGGTGGGTGGCGGCGATGATACGCACATCCACATGAATCGGCGTGGTACCACCGACCCGGTAAAATTCGTTCTCCTGCAGCACCCGCAACAGCCGCGTCTGGGCCTCCAGCGGCATGTCACCGATCTCATCCAGAAACAGAGTGCCGCCGTTGGACTGCTCGAAGCGCCCCACCCGCTGGGCATTGGCGCCGGTGAACGCGCCCTTTTCATGGCCGAACAATTCGGATTCGATCAAATCCTTGGGAATCGCCGCCATGTTCAACGCCACGAACGGCTTTTCCCGGCGCATGGAATGACGGTGCAGCGCCCGTGCCACCAGTTCCTTACCGGTACCCGACTGGCCGTTGATCAACACGGTGACATTGGAGTGGCTGAGCCGGCCGATGGCGCGAAACACTTCCTGCATGGCCGGCGCTTCACCGATGATCTCGGTGGGGGTTTCCTCGTTGGCCACCACCGCTTCACCCCGGGCCTCCTGGCGGTGTTTGATGGCCCGCTTCACCAACGCCACCGCCTCGTCCACGTCGAACGGCTTGGGCAAATACTCAAACGCACCGCCCTGATAAGACGCCACCGCCGAGTCCAGATCCGAGTGCGCGGTCATGATGATGACCGGCAGATCCGGGTGCTTGCGCTGCAGGATCTTGAGCATGCGCAACCCGTCGGTACCGGGCATGCGCACGTCGGAAATCAGCACATCCGGTTCCTGGGTGCCTTCTTCCAGGGTATTGAGGGCCTCATCCGCATCCTCGAAACAGGCCAGTTGAAACCCCTCCTGGCTGAGCGCCTTCTCCAGCACCCAGCGGATGGAACGGTCATCGTCGATCACCCATATGGTCGAGGTCATGCCTGTGCTCTCCCTACATCATCGGGCCACCGGCCGGCCTGTCAGGCCGAATCCGAGGTGGCGCTGTTCGCTTCCGGTAATTCCATGGGCAGCAGCAAACTGAACAGGGTCCGGCCCGGTTCGCTGTCGCATTCAATCAGCCCCTGGTGCTGGCTGATAATGGACTGGGCGATGGACAACCCCAGGCCGGAGCCATTGGCTCGGCCACTGACCATGGGATAAAAGAGGGTTTCCCGTAACTCTTCGGGGATCCCCGGGCCGTTATCTTCAATATCCACCCGCAGTACCAGACGGTGGCGGATGGAGCCGATGGTGAATTGCCGCAATACCCGGGTGCGCAGGAGAACCTGCGCGTCCTCGGTGCCGGATTCCAGCAACGCCTGGATGGCGTTGCGCATCAGATTCAGCAGCACCTGGATCAGTTGATCGCGATCGGCGGGAATGTCCGGCAGACTGACATCGTAGTCGCGCAGGATTCGCACCCCCTGGGGGTACTCCGCCAGCAACAGCTGCCGCACATGCTCCAGGCATTCGTGCACGTTCACGTCGGCGAACGCCGGCGGTTTACGCGGTCCGAGCATGCGGTCGGCCACCGAGCGCAGGCGATCCGCCTCGTCGATGATCACCCGCGTGTACTCGGCCAGATCCGCACTGGGCAAAGCACGCTCCAGCAGTTGCGCGGCGCCGCGGATCCCACCCAGCGGATTCTTGATTTCGTGTGCCACGCCCCGCACCAGCGCGCGAGTGGCCTGATGCGCGTGCACCAGAGCTTCCTCGCGACTGATTTTGAGCATACGGTCGAGCCCCTGCATTTCCACCAGCAACGCCATCGGATAGCCGGGCTCCTGCAGCGGCGTAATGCTGTAATCCACCGTCACCTGCACCCCGGGGGCCACATCCAGCTTCGCCTCCCGGCGGGTAAAGGGGTTACCGTCCTCGATGCACTGCTTTAGTGCATCATGGGCATTGCCGTCATCACGGAAATAGTCCGGCAGCACCTGTCCGATGATCCGGCTGGCGCTGATGGACAACAGAATCTCCGCCGCCGGGTTGAGATAGCAAACCCGCAACTCATCATCCAGCAGCATCACCGCGGTGCGCAGGTGATCCAGCAAGCGTTTGTGCATTACCTTCTCGGTCTTCATGATTCGGCCCATAACGGGGCATAAGCAATTATCAGGCCACCCAGCAGAACCATCGGAATGAAGCAAAAGGGCACTGCTGGAGGGCGTCGAACGGCCAGGCGGCCAGAATCAGTGTAGCCAGTACACAGGAAGGGAGCACCACTTTGGTGCAAATAGAAAAAAAGGGGTCAGGAATCGGGCTTAACGGTTTGGGCACGGGTGGCGGGCTGCCCCACGGAGGCCGGAGAACCGGCCTTCGCGCCGCTTCCGCGGGCGCTGCCAGCCCCCGGACTGGCGGCGCCCCCTCGCTGGGCAGCCTGCCCGATCCCGGCCCTCCCGCTGGGCGCGGGCGCCTGACCACTTTGCAACCGGCTGGTGCGATGCACATGCACGGTGACCGCGGCGGAGCGTTTAAGCTCCTGGCCTTCCTGGTCCAGCACGCGCGCCACCAGCACATGACTGCCCCGTTCCGGATCCCGCAGCGCGGTTCCGGACAGGGGCTTGCCATTATCCAGAATCTCCAGCCGGTGCCCGGCCTGCAGAGCCGGTTCCAACGCCACCTCCACACTGATCGCCCCCTCCGGATTGCGCACGGTGGCATTCGGCTGCGGGGAAACGATCGCCAGACGCTGGTAGCCCCCGAAGACCGGCTGCGACGACTCAGGCGGTTCGGCCAGCGGCCGGGCCCGTTGCGGCCCCGGCACGGTATTGGTGGGGCCGATGCGTACAGCCTCGGCGTCGCGGCCCTCCGGCGGTGCGTCGGTGAACGTTACGTTGCCGTGTTCATCGACACTACGGAAGATCGTCTCGCCTCGGGTTTCCGGCACAGCATCGGCCCGCGCCGAGACAGCGGCGCAGACACCCATAAAAGTGATCAATAGAACGGTGGTGGTTTTCATACGGTCCTTCTCCCCCCAAGAGACACGACTTTGATTCTGACCGCACCGGAACGGGGAGAAAAGGGTCTGGGGCACACTAGAGGAACAACGGTGGTGGAGGCTCCATCGGGGAGGCGGGTCTGCACGGAGACCTTTCGGAACAGGAACCCACACTCCCCATCCCACCGTGGTTCCTCGGGCGGCTAGAAGGACACCCTGCTTTTCGGCTCCGCTTCGAGGTACTCGGCAAGTGCAGGAGTTCTTCTGGCCTTGGGGACATAAATTCGGAGGTTGCTACAACGCCGCTGTGGGAGCTTGCCTGCAAGCGAATTTTTTGGCCCCGAGAGCCAGTTCGCTTGCGGGCAAGCTCCCACAGCGGCTTCGTAGCCCCTTCTGTGCCAGCGATCGACGTTGCTAGAGCCCGGAAGGCCTCCGTACAGACCCGTGCCCCCGATGGAGACACCCATTCCCGCTATTCCGTGATGAACCACAAAAAAGGCCCCGCCGGAGCGGGGCCTCGCAACTGCCGGGAACTTGGGATTCTTAGCAGCTGTAGTACATGTCAAACTCGACCGGGTGCGGGGTCATGTTCAGGCGTTCAATCTCCCCACGCTTGAGCTCGATGTAGGCATCCAGCATATCCTTGGTGAACACGTCACCCGCCATCAGGAACTCGTAGTCCGCTTCCAGGCAATCCAGAGCCATGGTCAGGGTATGAGCCACGGTCGGGATACCCTTGGCTTCCTCGGCCGGCAGATCGTACAGATCCTTGTCCATGGCATCGCCCGGGTGCATCTTGTTCTTGATGCCGTCCAGGCCGGCCATCAGCAGCGCCGCGAAACACAGGTACGGGTTGGCGGACGGATCCGGGAAGCGCGCCTCGATACGACGGGCTTTCGGGCTGTTCACCCACGGAATCCGGATGGAAGCGGAACGGTTACGGGCGGAGTACGCCAGCATTACCGGCGCTTCGAAACCGGGCACCAGACGCTTGTAGGAGTTGGTGGAACCGTTGGTGAAGGCGTTGATGGCGCGAGCGTGCTTGATGATACCGCCGATGAAGTACAGCGCTTCCTCGGACAGTCCCGCGTAGCTGTCGCCGGCAAACAGGTTCTTGCCGTCTTTGGCCAGGGACACGTGCACGTGCATACCGGAACCGTTGTCACCGATCAGCGGCTTGGGCATGAAGGTGGCGGTTTTACCGTAGGCGTGCGCCACGTTGTGGACGCAATACTTCAGGATCTGCACTTCGTCTGCCTTGGCGGTCAGGGTGTTGGCGCCAACACCGATCTCGCACTGGCCAGCGGTGCCCACTTCGTGGTGGTGCACTTCTATTTCCAGGCCCATCTGCTCCATGGCGGCGCACATGGCGGCGCGCAGGTCGTGCAGGGAATCCACCGGCGGCACCGGGAAGTAGCCGCCTTTCACGCCCGGACGGTGACCGATGTTGTTCTTCTCGAACTCATCGGCGGACACCCAGGCTGCTTCTTCGGAATAGATGTTGTACATGGCGCCGGACATGTCGGACTTCCATTGTACGGAATCGAATACGAAGAATTCCGGCTCCGGACCGAACAGGGCGCTGTCGGCGATGCCGGTGGACTTCAGGTATTCCTCGGCGCGCTGAGCCACGGAACGGGGATCGCGCTCGTAGCCCTGCATGGTGGAGGGCTCGACGATGGTGCAACGCAGGTTCAGGGTGGTAACGTCGGTGAACGGATCGATCACCGCGGAACTGTCGTCCGGCATCATGATCATGTCGGACTCGTTGATACCTTTCCAGCCAGCGATGGAAGAACCATCGAACATCTTGCCGTCCTGGAAGAAGTCTTCGTCCACTTCCGAACTCGGGATGGTGACGTGCTGCTCCTTACCCCGGCTATCGGTAAAACGCAGATCGACCCACTTCACGTCGTTATCTTTGATCAGCTTCAGCGTCTTTTCAGACATTGTAGAACGTCCTCCTGGAACGGGTATGTGTCTGGCATTCAGTGGTATCGGCGGGCCGACCACTCGAAGCCGCTATTCTCGGGCACTCGGCCCCGCATGCCAATAGGAGAGCAAATTACGTGCCAGCCCTTTTTTAGCGCATCCGGGCCATAACGCCCCGAAATCGGCCGGAATATCCGGGCAGAAAGCACCAATACTGTGCAGTCTCAATAAAAATGCACCATTAAAGTGCAATCGAGGGTTCGCCAATCTCAAGCGTCACCCTCACCTCATGCCCCTCTTCCCGGGTTTCCAGCACCGTATGTCCATTGATCCGGCACCAGGCGGGAATGTCGTTGAGCGCCCCCGGGTCGGTACAGATCACCGTCAGGGTATCGCCTTGCCGGAGTGCGTTCACTTGATTCTGGGTTTTGATCACCGGCATCGGACACAGCAGCCGGCGGGCGTCCAGTTCGTGATGGCTCATGGTTACACCATCCATTCCGGCGACACCTGATCCGGCGTCGCCGGCCGGACCGGCAACTGACGGACCACGCCGCCGGGATCGCGCACTTCCACCACCACCTCGTCATCGGTTCGCCCCTTGGAATAACGAGCGACGATGGCGGCCGCCTGGCGCAGTTCGTCGTCGGACGCCAGCTTGCCGTCGATCAGAGCCAGCGGTCCCGGGCAGCTTGACGTGGTGATGCTGGTGAACTGATATCGATAGCCTTCCAGGAAGCGATTCTCCCCCTCCTCGCGGCTGATGATCAGCTTGTAGTGCGGCGCCGGGCGGATATGCCGCCCGACCTTCAGCAGCATGATGTCATCCAGTTCGTAACGCCGTTCGTTACGAGCCTGCCACAGATCCGCCAGCTTGCGCGAATAGGACTCATCGGTAAGGAAGCAGCAGCCGCCGGCGGGCTGGGCGAAGTCATCCAGGCCAAAGCGCTTGGCCAGCGCCATTTGCGGCTTGCGGTTACGGCCGGAAAAGTCGTGCAATTGGCCGCGATCCACCCAGCCTTCCCGTTCCGGCAGGGTCTCCGGCAGGTTCTTGGCGCTGAGCGGACGCAACAGGCGGTCATCGGCACCGGATTCGCGGCTGATGATCGGCATGGTTTCCTTGCGCTGGCTCTTGGGACGCTGCCCCACCACCTCACCGGTGATGATGAAGTCGAACCCCTTCTCGCCAGCCAGTTCCCGAGCCTTGTTCAGCATCAGGGTGGCCTTGTTGACCATGAAAATCTTGCAGTCCAGGCAGGGATTCAGATTGGCGCCATAGCCGTGTTTCGGATTGAGCACCACATCCTTGTACTCTTCCGAAATATCCACGATATGCAGTTTTATACCCAACTGTTCAGCGACCCAAAGCGCATTGTTACGCTTGTTTTTGTCCTTGTCCTTTTTGCGGATGGCGTGAGTATGGCCTTCCACACAGAAGCCGGTGAAGAAATTCACCCCTTCGACGTGGATGCCTTGTTCCTGCATGACTTTCACCGCCAGCATGGAGTCCAGGCCGCCGGAAACCAGGGCGATGGCGCGTCGTTGCAGCGTTTGAGGGGCTGACTCGGTCATAGGGCGGCTCGCGTGCCGGTCAAAAAGTGGGCGACGGAGTATAGCAAACCCGACCCGGGTAACACTATCCGTGCCGACGCCTCAACGGCCGCCCGAAAAGAATCGGGACATATCCCCCAGCACGTCCACCAGCCGGCTCTGGAGCCGGGCCATCACCTCGTCCTCGTCTTTCACCGGAGTGTCGTCGGCATGGCTGACCGCCATCTCGAACAAACCGCCGGCGCGCACTGGCATCGCCACCTTGTATTCCGGCCCAAGGTACGCCACCGCATCCCAGCTCGCCGCCAGACGATAGCGGTCGGCGCGCACCTGATCCAGCGGCACGCCCACGGCGTAGTCCTTCGGCTCGTTCTCCACTCCCAGACGGCTTAGCAAAGTTGGAGCCAGGTCCAGATGGCTGGTGGGCTTGTCCACCACCGCCGGCACGATGCCCGGGCCGGCCAGCACCAGAGGCACGTGGATCTGCTGATTATGAAACTCGGAATTGTGTCCCCAGCGGCCGTTTTCCATGAACTCCTCACCATGATCACCGGTGATCACCAGGATTGTATTGTCCAGCAGGTTGCGCTCGGTCATGCCGTCCAGCAGCTTGCCCAGTTGCTGGTCCAGATGATGAGAGGCGTTCACATAGCGGTTAAAAATGCCGTTGATGTCCTGTTCCAGATCCATGGTGGCGTAGTTGAAATTCTTCAGATAATCCGGCCGGATCACGCTTTCCTCAGGGAAGTAATAGCGTGCGTGAGGGGACTCGAAAAACAGAAAACCGAAGAACGGTTCCGCCGCGTCCCGTTGATCCAGAAACGCCAGCATGCGATCCACGTTGCGGCGATCCCGCTGCCAGCCGGGCCCCTCCTCGTCGCTGTGCAACAGGGACTCGGGGACACCGGCGAAGACCGTTTTGTCGAATTCCGGGTAGCTGAATCGCGCACTGGTATAAAGGCCCATCCGGTACCCCCGGCGCTGCATCTCACTCATCAGCAACGGCGGCTGGCGCGCATCCAGAAAGGCGAACCAGTAATTACCCGGCAGCCCATAAAACAGGGAAAAGATGCCCATGCGGGTGCCGTTGCCCCCGCTGTAGTGATCGGTGAAGCGGATCCCCCTCTGTTCGGCGAAGCGCCACAGATTGGGCATGATTTCCGGCGTCAGCATATCCCAGCGCAGGGATTCCGCCACCAGCACCATGATATTGGGGGAAGGCGCGTCCGCGGCCACCCGGAGGGCTTCCCGCGGGTAATGCAGGCGACCCTGATCGGCCACGTCCAGCTTATTGCTGGTCCGCACCGGTTCGACCCCCAAGGCGATGGCGGCACTACGAAAAGTGGTGGGCTGGTAAAACGGCACCGCATGGGAGGCGTTGAGCACCGGCCGGTAAGCCAGCAAATGCGCGGTGCCGTAGGCTGCCCGTTCCCCCAACATACAAAGCAGCAATGCCGTGGCCATCCACCCCCACCGCAAACGCGGAACCGGTTTACGCAGGCTCCAAAACAGCAAGGCGACTTCGACCACCACCACCGCCAGTGCGAACACTACGAAGGAGAGTACCGCGTCCGGACCACCGCCCATGGAGGTGAAGCCCCCCGGCGTGGTCAACAGATTCCAGACGAAGCCGTTGAGATGGAAGCCATAGAGATCATGGATCTGGCCGTCCACCAGTAACAGCAGCAACATCAGAGCGCTGCCGATTACCGCCACGCCGTACCCCGGCCAACGTCCGAGAAGGCGCGCCAGCAGGGACAGGATCAGAGGCGGCAGCAGGAACACAAAAGCGTAACCCACCAACGCCACCAGCAGGAAGAGCAGGCTCCAGGCACTACCAGGCTGTATCAGTGCCTGCCTCGCCACATACAGGCAGGCAGCAAGAATAAGCAGGTAATTAACCAGGAAAAAACGCCGCCAGGGCGCGGGGGAAGGACGGGGTGTTTGTGTCATCGACCAGGCTCGCCAGGGGTGTAAATCCTGACAAGCCTAGACACAAAAACTTAATCAAAGCTTAATGTTGATGGCCACCGCCCACGTCAGCCCTCTTCGGACCGCCACGGGAGAGGCTTCGGAAAGGCGGCTATTCCGTGACCGTATCCGGCGGCTCCGGGGTCGCCACCGCAAAATGGTGTTTAGCGAACAGCACCCTCTGCTCCACCGACTCCTCGCCATCATCCTTGCCGCGCTGTTCCAAATGGCGTTCAACGATGCCACAGCGGCGTAGTAATCCATCGTCATTGGCAATCTGGATATTGAGGCCGGGACGGGCATTCAGTTCCAGCATCATCGGCCCCTTGTGCTTGTCCAGCACCAGGTCCACACCGAGATACCCCAACCCGGCAAGGTCATAGCAGCGCGCCGCCAGCGCCAGACACTCCTCCCAATCCGGAATGGTGACGCCCGCCACCGGATGCGCGGTATCGGGATGGCGGTCGATTTTCAGGTTGTGCCAGGTGCCTGCCAGGGTCACGCCGGTGGCGATGTCCACACCCACGCCGATGGCGCCCTGGTGCAGATTGGCCTTGCCATCGGACTGCCGGGTAGGCAGACGCAGCATGGCGAACACCGGATAGCCCTTGAGTACGATGATGCGTACATCCGGCACCCCGCCGATGCTGATGCGGTCAAACAGGTCGGTGGAACGGACCCGGTATTCAATCAGCGCGCGATCACGATGACCGCCCAGGGAATAGATGCCGGAGATGATCCCGGAAATGTGAAACTCCATCTCCTCGGGGCTGACCATGCGACCGGAGACCGTACGGTAATAGCCCTCGAAGCGATCGGAGATGACCATGATGCCGTCACCGCCTGCGCCCTGGGAGGGTTTGATGACGAAATCCCCATGGGTTTCCACGATCTCCGCCACTTTGCCGATGCCCTGCTCGGTCTCGATGATGCCGTACATATCCGGCGCCCGGATACCAGCGTCCAGCGCCAGCTTCTTGGTGCGGATTTTGTCGTCCACCAGCGGGTACAAACGGCGATCATTGTAACGCAGCACATAATCGCCGTTACGCTGGTTGATGCCCATCACGCCGCGCCGCCGCAGAGCACGCCAGGTTTTTACCCCGAACATTCAGCGCCCCTCTTCGGTCATGGCCCGGAAGCGGACCAGTTCAGCGAGCCGGTAGCCGCGATAGTGGCCCATGAACACCATGAACGCGGCCAGCACCAGGAGGATGCCCGGGAAGGTAAAGACCAGATAGACCAGCGGACTCCACACCATCAACAAGTGACTGAGAATCGCCACCACCAAGGTGCCGATGGCCACTTTCATGGACTGCGGCCCGCCCCGCTCTTCCCAGACAATGGACATCCGCTCGATCACCATGGTCAGAATCACCATCGGGAACAGCGCCACCGACAGCCCTACTTCCAGGCCCAGCTTGTAGCTGAACAAGCTGATCAGCCCGATCAGGATCACCACGAAGGTCAGCACCACCGACAACCGTGCCATCAACTGCAACTTGAGATGTTCCAGATACGATCGTAACGACAGGCCGATGGTGGTGATGAAGGTGAACAGAATGACTCCCCACACCACCTGGGTCTCACGGAATGCCAGGGCGATCAGCACCGGTGTGAAAGTACCGAGGGTCTCCACGCCAATCAGGCTGCGCATCAACAGCACCAGCAGCACCCCCACCGGAATCATGATCAGGATCCGGTGGAGCTGTTGTACCGGTAGCGGCAAATCATAGAGCGAGAAATCGATGAAGCTGGAAACATCCTGGGAACTCAGCGTCTGCGCCAGTTGCAGAGCGCTCATCTCATTCTGGTGAACGCTGAACTTCACCTCCGCGTTACGGCCACCATCCAGGTTGTACAGGGGGGCCTGCCCGCTCCACCAAACCAGACGGTCCTCCGGCAGCCCCTGCTGACCGGTATTGGGGTTGAAATACAACCAGGCGTTGCCGTTGTAGGAACGCAGCCATAGCTCCGGCTGCTGATTCTGCACCTCGGACAGACGCAGGGTGTACACCGGCTCCGCCGGGATGTGCGCCACCGCCAGCAGCAGATCCACCACCCGGGCCCGGTTCTCCGGCGCCATGTTCCCGCCCAGCAACAACCGCACATTATCGTTGTCGTCGCGGCTGTTGACCCGTTTGATGGTCTCGCTGATAAAGGTTTCGATGTCCGCGGAATGCTGACGAATCGGCGCCAGCAGAGCGTCGGCGGCCACTTTTTCCGGCCCGGACAGCGTCGGGCTGGGACGGAATTGCGGTCCTGGTTCCTTCGCCTGGCCGCCGGGCTCGGCGAAACGGGGAGTGATCAGCAACCGGTAATACAGGCTCTGCTGGCCCTCTACCCGGCGGCTGGACCAGGTCACTACCCGGTTGCCTCCCTCACGACTGACGTTGACGCCATAGTTATTGGAAATGAAGCTTTCATTCAGGGTGGTGAAACCACTGTCCAGTGGCGGCACGAACATTCGCACCTTCACCGGGTGGTTACCCCTGGCCTGGAACTGGACCTGAGCATCCACCACCCAGACCGGATCGGTCTCACTTTCGGTAAGCGGCACTTTCTGAATCAGAATCTGGTAGGCCATGCTGCCTATGCCCAGAACCAACAATGCCACGGCCAGCAGCCGCGCGTGCAGTTTCACAGAACCCATGTTCCAGCCTTATTCGGTTTCTTCGGCCGCCAAGCCGACGGTTTCTTCCCTGGAGCAGGATGGCGCACCCCCGCTCATGGACTGTGCCGGGTCTACCAGAGCCCCCAGCGAAACCAGCGCCTCGGATCCCACCAGCAGCGGGAACCGGAAGTCACTGCGATCAGTCAGATTGACGTCCACCTGCCGGGCCCGATCACGGACACACAGCGTCAATTCCACCACCGGACGGCGGCTGTAGCCCGGCGCCCCGTCAATCTGGTTTTCGGCACGGCGCTTGATACGCACATGTTTGGATAGTGGCAATTCAAGGGTGCGCCACTGATCCTGTTCCAGCCCGATTTTCGCGCGTTGCTCTGGCACCATCCACAGATCAAAGGATACCCAATCCTGCCCATCCCGCTTGAAAGTCCGGATTTGCCGGGCACTGAGCGAAGCGGACTGGGCCCCGGTGTCCAGTTTAGCGGGCAACGCTATACCCAGCTCTTCGATCATGACCTCTTCGTTGAGGCCCAGAATGATCTTTCCAGGGTCCTCGCCGTCGGCGACGGCCTTCATGGGCAGGGCCAGACAGAGCGCTATCGCCAGTCCATACCCTAAGCCGCACGCACACCCAAACCGCATATAACGAATACCTTCCTTGTTCAGAACCGCATTCTTGTCCAGAACCACACGTGTCCAGAACTGCATTGGAGAAATGCCGCCACGGGCAGACTGATATGCCAATCCGGGCAGCCTCGGGAGCCGGGAAAGCTCGAAACGGATAGTCATCGACGGGCAGTGTATGACCGGTACGACCCCGTTTGGTTGCGCCATTCTAGGCGAATGCACACTACCTTGAAGCAACAACCGCAAAATCGTGAACCGGGTCGCATTCTCTCATAGCCCGCGGGCGCCGCCCACTGTCACCGGTGGCTGGCCACACGCTCGAGAAGACGGTGGCTTCGGTAGCCTGGGGGACTGTACAATGCGCTCCCGCCGCGCCCTCCGCGGCCTTATCACCCGCTTCGGAGCCTGTTTCGTGATTGAACGCCTGCGCAACATCGCCATCATCGCCCACGTTGACCACGGTAAGACCACCCTGGTGGACAAGCTGTTGCAACAGTCCGGTACCCTGGGAGACCGCGCTGGCGACGTCGAACGGGTGATGGATTCCAACGACCTGGAGAAGGAACGGGGCATCACCATCCTCTCCAAGAACACCGCCCTTAAATACGGCGACTACCGCATCAATATCGTCGACACCCCCGGCCACGCCGACTTCGGTGGCGAGGTGGAGCGTGTCATGTCGATGGTGGACTCGGTGCTGCTGCTGGTGGACGCGGTGGACGGCCCCATGCCGCAGACCCGCTTCGTCACCCAGAAAGCGTTCGCCGCCGGCCTCAAGCCGATCGTGGTGATCAACAAGATCGACCGCCCCGGCGCCCGCCCGGACTGGGTCATGGATCAGGTGTTCGATCTGTTCGACAATCTCGGCGCCAGCGACGAACAATTGGATTTCCCGGTGGTGTACGCCTCCGCCCTGAACGGCATCGCCGGCCAGGAGCCGGATCAGATGGCGGAAGACATGACCCCGCTGTTCCAGACCATCATCGACCGGGTACCGGCGCCGGAAGTGGACGCCGACGGCCCGTTCCAGATGCAGATTTCCTCGCTGGACTACAACAGCTACCTGGGCGTGATCGGTATCGGCCGCATCAAGCGCGGCCAGGTAAAGGCCAACTCGCAGGTGAAGATCATCGACCGCGAGGGCAAGGTGCGTAACGGCCGGATACTGCAAATCATGGGGCACCATGGTCTGGAGCGAGTGGATGTCAGCGAGGCCGGCGCCGGCGATATTGTCTGTGTCACCGGCATGGACCCGCTGGATATTTCCGACACCCTGTGCGACCCGAACAATGTCGAGGCCCTGCCACCGCTGACCGTGGACGAGCCCACCGTGAGCATGGTGTTCCACGTTAACACCTCGCCGTTCGCCGGCCAGGACGGCAAGTTCGTCACCAGCCGCCAGATTCGTGAGCGCCTGGAGGCGGAGCTCAAGCACAACGTAGCCCTGCGCGTGGAAGAAACCGGCAGCGCCGACCAGTTCCGTGTCTCCGGCCGTGGCGAACTGCACCTGTCGGTACTGATCGAGAACATGCGCCGCGAAGGCTTTGAGCTGGCCGTGGGCCGCCCGCAAGTGATCGTGCGCGAAGTGGATGGCCAGAAGCAGGAGCCCTACGAGAACGTGATGGCCGACGTGGAAGAACAGCACCAGGGCGCGATCATGGAGCACCTGGGTCTGCGCCGCGCCGAGATGACCAACATGGAGCCCGATGGCAAAGGCCGCGTACGCCTGACCTTCGTCGTGCCCAGCCGCGGTCTGATCGGCTTCCGCAGTCTGTTCCTGACGCTCACCTCCGGCACCGGCATCCTCAACAGCACCTTCAGCCATTACGGCGAGTACAAACCCGGCGACATGGCCCAGCGCAACAATGGCGTGCTGGTCTCCATGGTCAAGGGCAAGGTGCTGGCGTTCGCCCTGTTCAATCTGCAGGAGCGCGGCCGCATGCTGATCGACCCCAACGTGGAAGTTTACGAAGGCCAGTTGATTGGTATCCACAGCCGGGGCAATGACCTGGTGGTGAACCCCACCAAGGGCAAGCAGCTCACCAACATGCGCGCCTCCGGCACCGACGAGAACGTGATTCTCACCCCGCCGGTGCGCTTCAGCCTGGAACAGGCCCTGGACTTCATCGAGGACGATGAGCTGGTGGAGGTCACGCCGCACCATCTGCGTCTGCGCAAGAAGTTGCTCACCGAAACCGAACGCAAACGCGCAAGCCGTTAAAATCCCGCCTTATAGCGCCGCCCCGTTTTTAGGGGTGGCGCCGGTTTAAGCAAATAGTTTCGCTCTAATATGCACCAAAACGGCCCGGTTTTTAGGCTTTTGGTGAACGTTCTGTAAAAAAGCCCCCGCATGGATATCGACGGCAAAAGAATCCCCCTAATGTCTTTAATTCCACATGGAGGAATTAAGGGAACGATACGATGAAATCCTCGCTTTTATTATTGCCGCTCGCCGCCGCCATTCTGGCCACCGGATGTGCCAGCCAACAAACCACTACCATGGACAGCAGCACCGACAATCAGCGCCTGCGACAACTGGAGCAGGAAAACCAACAACTACGCGCCCAATTGGGTAATGAGCAACCCGCGTCCGCGTCTCAGGCCCCCGATCTGCTGCCACCGAACGCCAAACCCGGACATTGTTACGCCCGGGTGGTGATCCCGGAAACCTATAAAACGGAAATGGAAAGGGTCATGGTGTCCGCGGAAGACACCAAACTCACCACCACACCCGCGCGTTATGAAACTGTCCATGAACGGGTTCTGGTGAGGGAAGCCACCACCAAGCTGATCACCAAACCGGCGGAATACCGCACCGTCTCCGAACAGGTTCTGGTTCGTCCCGCGTACACCACCTGGAAGAAAGGCCGCGGCCCGATCGAGAGAATCGACCAGGCCACCGGCGAGATCATGTGCCTGGTGGAAGTGCCGGCGGAATACAAAACCGTCCAGCGCAAGGAGCTGGTGCAGCCGGAACGGGTGGAGGAAGTGACCATCCCCGCCGAATACAAGACCATCGAAGTGGTCAAACAGGTGGAGCCGCCACAGACTCACAAACAGGTTATTCCCGCCCAATATCGGGACGTTCCGAAGCAGGTGAAGGTCACCGACGCCGACATGGAATGGCGTGAAATCCTGTGCGAAACCAACACCACTCCGGACGTGGTCCGTCGTCTGCAGCAGGCACTCAAGGACGAAGGCTACGATCCAACCTGGGTGGATGGCGTTTATGGCAGCCGCACCCGGGCCGCCGTCGTCGCCTATCAGAAGGACAATAATCTGCCTTCCGGTCAACTGACCATGCGCACCCTGAATGAACTGGGTGTACAACTCTGACCTCGTCGCCCACGGCGGGCCCCGCCCGCCGTGGCATCCCCCTGTCTTTTCGGCCACATGCCCGCCGAGGGCGTTATACTCTCTGACCCTTCCGGCTTCCTTGTGTCCCTCAAATGCTGCACGTTGCCCTATATCAACCGGAAATTCCGCCGAACACCGGCAACATCATCCGCCTCGCCGCCAATACCGGCGCCGGGCTGCACCTGATCGAGCCACTCGGCTTCAGTCTGGATGAGAAGCGCCTGCGGCGCGCGGGGCTGGACTATTCGGAATGGGCAAGGGTAACCGTACACCCGGATTTCGAGGCCTTCCAGACCGCTATGAGCGGGGCCCGCCTGTTCGCCCTGACCACCAAGGGCCGCACCACACCCAGTGATACCCGGTTCGAGGACGGTGATGTGCTGCTATTCGGCCCGGAGACCCGGGGATTGCCCGCGGAGATTCTGGAGCAGCTGGCGCCGGAGCAACGGCTGCGGTTGCCGATGGTGGCCGACAGCCGCAGTCTCAATTTGAGCAATGCCGTGGCGGTAACTCTTTACGAGGCCTGGCGCCAACTGGGATATCCGGGCGCGGTGTAGAGACGCCAGACGCTAAAAGATCAAAAACACCGATCTCTCCCCCTGCAAGCCTTTCCTAGGGAAAATCATATCCGCAACCCTATAAGATACGGTGTTCTAAAGCGTCCGGCGTCCGGCTCTTCTACTGAACCGTCACGCTCTCATTGCCTTCCGTCTGCTGTTGACGCTGTTGCTGATAGAGAGCGTCGAAGTTCAGCGGCTGCAACACCATCTGCGGGAAAGACGCCTTGGACACCAGATCCGACACCACTTCGCGCACGTAAGGGAACAGCAGATTGGGGCAATAAGCGCCGAGCAGCTGGTTGCGCTCCTCGTCTTCAATACCGACCAGAGTGAAGATGCCGGCCTGCTTTACTTCCACCAGATAAAAGGTTTTCTCTTCCCCTTCATCCTTGGCGGTCACGGTCACCGTCACTTCCACTTCGTACTCGTTGGAGTCCCCGAGCCGGCGGGCATTGTTGTTCAACTGAACATTGACCTTCGGCTTCCACTCCTGCAGGAAAATCTCGGGCGCGCCCGGGCACTCGAAGGAAGCGTCCTTCAGGTACACGCGCTGCAGTTGAAATACTTTTTCCTGTTGATCCGCCATCATTATCTCCATGGTTTGCAAGGCCGCCCCCGGCGACCCGTGTTATTCGGCATGCCCGGCATGGCTTGGAGCACACTCACCCGCCAAGCAACTATTCGTTAAGCAATGCATCCAGCTTGCCCGCCCGTTCCAGGGCGAAAAGTTCATCGCAGCCCCCCACATGGCGCGGCCCGATCCAGATTTGCGGCACGGTACGCCGGCCGCTGCGCTCCATCATCTCCTGGCGCGCTCCGGCAACACGATCCACATCGATTTCATGAAGCCGCGCCGCCTTCGACACCAACAAACTTTTGGCCCGCCGGCAGAAAGGACACCACGAGGTGGTGTACATTGTCACCTCGGTCATAGTGTCACCTCGGCCATCAGGCCTTCACCACCGGCAGGTTATCATTGCGCCAGGCGTTGATGCCGCCCTGAATGCGGTAAAGGTTGGGAATCCCCTTGCCGCGCAACTGGCGCCCCAGGTGTGACGACTGATTGCCCATTTTGCAGGCCAGAATCACTGGTCGGTCCTTATAGGCCTGTAGCTGCGAGAGCTGATCCATGACCTGCCCGGAGGGGATATTGACACTACCAGCGATGTGGCCGGCGCGGAACTCCTCGCCGTCACGCAAATCGATGATCACGCCGTTTTGCTGGTTGATCAGATTGGTGGCCAATTGCGGACTGATGGGCTTGCCCCCGCGTCGGGACTCAATGGTGAAGAAAACAGCCCACAACAGAAAGAAGGCGGAGACCAGAAGGTAATGGTTGCTGGCAAACTCGATCAAACGATCCATGGTTGCGTTCCTGCCGAGGTAAAATCGGCGCCAAGTATACACATCGGGGGCCGGTTACGGTAAAACCCGCTGCCATGAGACGTCTTTTTCCCCTGCTCCTGCTGTTGAGCCTGGTTGCCCGGGCGGACGACCCGTCCCCCAAGCAACTGGAAGCCCTGAAGGAGCGCATCCGCGAGCTGACCTCGGCTCAGAATCAGGACCTGGAGCGTCGCGACGACCTGCAGGCGAAGCTGCGCGATACCGAAAAACGCATCGGTACCCTGGGCCGTGAACAACGCCACCTGGACCGGGAGGTCCAGGACGCCGAGCAACGTCTGGCCGAGACCGAACAGCGTCAGGCCGAACTGGCGGCGGAGAAGAAGGTTCAATTGTCGTGGCTGGCCCGCACCGTGCGGGCCAGCTACCAGGCCGGCCGGGAGGAGCGCATCAAGCTGCTGCTCAACCAGGAAGAGCCGGAACGGGTAGCCCGGCTGCTACGCTACCAGGAATACTTCCAGCGCGCGCGGCGGGACCGTCTGGTCAACCTGGAGGGTGAGCTGGTCGATCTGCGCCAGGTGGCCCGGGAAGTGGCCGATGCCCGCGCCGACCTGCTGGACCGGCGCACCGCCCTGGCCCGGCATCGCCAGGAACTGGAGGCCGCCGGGCGTGAACGGGAGAAGGCGCTGGCCGCCCTTGGCCAGTCGTTGGAGAACCGCGGTGGCCAGTTGAGCAGCCTGCGCGCGGATCAACAGCGCCTGGAACGTCTGCTGGAGCAAATGCGCCAGGCCGCCGAACAAGCGGCGCGGGAGAGCCCGCCAAGCGGTCCGAGCCGGCCGGCCGCGGGCGGCGGCACCCCCTTCGGCAAGCTGGCGGGCGGTCTGCCCTGGCCGGTACACGGGCCAGTGCTGACCAGCTACAACAGCCGCCGGGAAGGTGAACTGCGTTGGACCGGGGTCATTCTGGGCGTGGACGAAGGCACGCCGGTGCAAGCCGTGCACCCCGGGCGGGTGGTGTTCGCCGACTGGTTGCGCGGCTTCGGTCTGCTCATCATTCTCGATCATGGCGACGGTTACCTGACGCTCTACGGCTACAATCAAAGCCTGCTGCGCCAGGTCGGCGACCAGGTCGCCACCGGCGATGTACTGTCCCTGGCGGGCCGTTCCGGCGGCAATAGCCGCAGCGCTCTGTACTTTGAAATCCGCCACCGTGGCAAGGCGGTGAACCCGGCGCGCTGGTGCGACCGCCGTGTTACACTGCCGCCCATTGCTCGTAACAACTGATCGCCGTAACAACTGATCACCCGCGCCAACTGACGCCAGGATTAGAGCCTCATGTTGAAACTGCCTCACGCTGTTCTGCGCTCCACTTTGCTCGCTCTTACTGTTTTCGTTCCCACTCTGCACGCCGCCACCACTCCCGAGGCCCTGGACGACCAGGCCCGTGAAGCCGGCGTTCCGGTGACCCAGTTGCGGGCCTTCGCCGAAGTGCTGGAACGGGTGCGCGGCGCCTACATCGAGGAAGTGGACGAGAAGGAACTGCTCAATGCCGCCATTCGCGGCATGCTCTACGAACTGGATCCACACTCGGCCTACCTGACGCCGGATCAGTTCGAGGATTTGCAGACCACCACCACCGGTGAGTTTGGCGGTCTGGGCCTGGAAGTGACCATGGAAGACGGCTTCGTCAAGGTCGTGACCCCCATCGACGATTCCCCCGCCGCCCGCGCCGGCATCCGCGCCGGCGATCTGATCCTGAAAATTGACGACACCTTCGTCAAGGGCCTGAGCCTGGAAGAAGCGGTGGAGAAAATGCGTGGTGAACGCGGCTCCAAGGTTTCCCTGTCGGTCCTCAGCGAAGGGGAGGAACAGCCGCGCACAGTGGTGCTGGAGCGGGACCGCATCAAAGTACAGAGCGTAAGACAGGACACCCTGGAGCCGGGTTACGGTTACATCCGTATCTCCCAGTTCCAGAACAACACCGGCATGGAAACCGGCAAGGCGCTGGAGAAATTGCAGGGGGAAGGCAAACTCAAAGGGCTGATCCTGGACCTGCGCAACAACCCCGGCGGTGTTCTGGACGGCGCCGTGCAAGTGGCCGATCTGTTCCTCAACAACGGTTTGATCGTCTACACCCAGGGCCGTGACGAAGCCAGCCGCAACGACTATCGCGCCCACGCCGGCGACCGGCTTCAAGGTCTGCCTCTGGTGGTACTGGTGAACGGCGGCTCCGCCTCCGCTTCGGAAATCGTTGCCGGCGCCCTGCAGGATCAGGGGCGCGCCGTGATCGTCGGCAATCGCACCTTCGGCAAAGGCTCGGTGCAAACGGTCTTGCCGATCAGCGGCGACAGCGCGCTGAAGCTGACCACGGCCCGTTATTACACCCCCGAAGGGCGCTCGATCCAGGCGGAAGGCATCGTCCCGGACATCAAGGTGGAAGTGGCCAGCGTCAAACTGCTCAAGGAGCACCTGCCACGGGAAGCGGACCTGCCCCATCATCTGATGAACCAGAATGGAGAGAACGGGCCGGATGCGGAGCCGGAAGAGGAGCCGCTGGCCAGCCGCGATTACCCGCTGTCCCAGGCACTGTCGATTCTCAAGGGGATTACGCTGGCGGGGAAACGCTAGAGCCGGCCGGCGTTACCTCAACGCCAGCCAGCGCACCACCGAACCGGCGCGCCAGGCGTCATCACCGGCCGGCACCCAGGCCAGCACGTCCGCCGCCATCAGGTTGGACAGCATATGCGACGCCTGGCGCGGTAACGGCGCCAGTGTCGTGGCACCGGTGAGCGGGTCGGTTTGCAACCGCATACGCAGCCACTGATCACGGCGATCGTCCGGACGCGCGTCTTCGAGCAGGCGGGCATAGCCCCAGGGCGGCCCCGCCGGATCGCCTTCCAGCACGCGCAGTACTTCCGCCACATGCACCGTCAGTCCCACCAGCACCGCCGCCGGATTGCCCGGCAACCCGATCAGTGCGGTGCCTTCCCGGGTCCCGAACCACAGCGGCTTGCCCGGCTTTTGCGCCAGCTTCCAGAAGTGTCGGGTCACACCCAGCCGTTCCGCCGCTTCCGGTAAATAATCCCGGTCGCCCACCGACACGCCGCCAGTGGTGATGACCACGTCCGATTCCGTCAGCGCCTGCTCCAACGCCAGGCAAACATCTTCGAAACGATCCGCCACCGCCTGGCAGCGCACCAGCGGCTGCCCGCGCTGCGTTAACCAGCCGCGCACCAGCGGCCCGTTGGCGTCGTAGATTTGCCCGGGCGTCAGCGGCTGCCCCACGGGTTTGACCTCGTCCCCGGTTACCAGCACCGTCACCCGGGCTTTCGGATGCGCGTTTACACCGGCCACGCCGGCCATGGCCAGCGCCGCCAGACGGCCGGCGTCCAACCGCGTGCCAGCGGCCGCCAACTCGGCGCCGCTTTGCAGTTCCTCGCCCTGACGACGCAGGTCCGTCTCCGGTGCCACCACGCGGTCTACCCGGATGGTGCCCTCCTCGCGGACCACCCACTCCTGTCGCACGATAGTGTCGGCCCCCGGCGGCACCGGGGCCCCGGTCAGAATGCGCATGGCGCAACCCGGCGCCAACGCCGCTTCCGCGCTTTGCCCGGCGGGAATATCCCCGCTCAAGATCAGGCGCACCGGCTGCTCTTGCGTCGCCACAGCCAGATCGATGCTGCGTGCCGCATAGCCGTCCACCGCGCTCTGATCGAACAGCGGCAGGGCCACCGCCGCCCGCGCCGGGGCCGCCAATACCTGGCCCAAGGCGGCTTCCACCGGGTAGTCGCTGGCCGGTAACGGCGTCAGCACACGCCGGTAGGTGGCCAGCGCCTCGGCCACAGGCAGCAGCCCGGGCGTGGTCCCGCATCCCATTAGAGATTCTCCTTCAAACTGGTCTTGGGAACGTGAATTCAGAAATGGCTACAAAGCCGCTGTGGGAGCTTGCTTGCAAGCGAATTCGCTTGCAAGCAAGCTCCCACAGCGGCTCCGTAGTCCTCCGGTCTGTGCAACGCTGCCGGGCGGCGCTGCGTTACTGATACCCGCCCGGATGCGGGCGGCCGGCCCGGCACACTTCCAACAGGTGTACCAGCCCCGGCAGCAGCGCCGCCAGCGTCTCCTCGGCGCCGCGTCGGCTGCCCGGGAACGTCACCACCACGCTTTCCCCGGCCAGCCCGGCAATGCCCCGTGACATCATGGCGTAGGGCGTACGGCGCTGACCGAAGTCCCGCGCCGCCTCCATCACCCCCGGCAGTTCGGTGGTCAACATGGGTTGCACGGTGTCCACGGTGCAATCACGGGGACCAACACCAGTACCGCCAACGGTAACGATCAACGCCGTACCCTCGGTCAGTTGTGCCTGCACCGCCTCGCGCAGTTGATCCGGCTCGTCCGGCAACACCTGATAACGCACCGGTTCAAAACCGGCGGCGGCCAGACCTTCTTCCACCGAACGCCCGGCGGTGTCCGGTTTGCGGCCGGCGGCCACGGTGTCCGACAGCACGATCACCGACGCGCTCATCGGCGCACGCAGATAGCGGCGGAACTGGGACTTGCC
Organism: Alloalcanivorax balearicus MACL04; assembly: GCF_025532145.1. Classification (GTDB taxonomy): domain Bacteria; phylum Pseudomonadota; class Gammaproteobacteria; order Pseudomonadales; family Alcanivoracaceae; genus Alloalcanivorax; species Alloalcanivorax balearicus. The sequence continues at coordinate 55,760 of NZ_ARXS01000030.1, forward strand.
GCCGGTTTTTTCCAGCAGGCGGCCATCGGTGATTTCCAACTGATCCGGGCGGCAGTGTGGCTTGAGCATATCGTACAGGGTGAGCGCCGCCATCTGCGCGGCGGTAAGCGCTTCCATTTCCACCCCGGTGGGGCCGATGGTCTGCACTTCGGCCAGGATCGTTACCTGTTCCTCGCCCAGCTCGAATTCCAGTTCGGCGCGATGGATCGGCAGCGGGTGGCACAGCGGCAGCAGTTCGTCGGTGCGCTTGGCGGCGAGAATGCCGGCGATGCGCGCGGTCTTCAAGGCATCGCCTTTATCGGTGTCGCCCCGGCGCAGGCGCTCGATGCAGTCCTGCGGCGCCCGCAGACAGCACTGGGCACGGGCGCTGCGGAACGAGTCCGGTTTGTTACTGACGTCTTTCAAGGATGGTCTCCATCACAATGGGGAACCCGGTGATGGTCCGGGTGAGAGTCATGGTGATCGTGCAAATGAGTGCCCGACTGCGCGTCCGGGCGGATGCAGCAGCCCTGCACATAGGCACTGC
>NZ_ARXS01000031.1 GCF_025532145.1 Alloalcanivorax balearicus MACL04
AAATACATCCCTGTAAGCTCCCGGTTTGACGGCCCTGTCAAACCGGGTCCCGGAAGGCCTCCGTGCAGACCCGTGCCCCGATGGAGACGCTCATTCCCGTCATTCCGCGATGAACCTTTTTTATGGGTGCCGTTGATATGAATGCAGAGGCAGCTACAAGGCCGCCGTGGGAGCTGGCTTGCTGCTCAAGGCACCAACACCGCCGCGCCGGTGAGACGGCCGGTGCGAAGATCGTCCAGCGCTTCGTTTGCCTCATCCAACCGATAGCTCCGCGTCGCGACCTCGATACCCGCCTGCGAGGCGAGACGCAGAAACTGCTCGCCATCCTCCCGGGTCAGATTGGCGACGGAACGGATCACTCGCTCACCCCACAAGTCGGCGTAGGGAAAACCCGGAATATCACTCATATGAATGCCGCCACAGACCACCACGCCGCCTTTGCGCACCGCGCGCAGAGCCAGGGGCACCAAAGCGCCCACCGGAGCAAAAAGAATGGCCGCGTCCAGTTCCACCGGCGGCGCCTGGTCTGATCCGCCGGCCCAGATTGCCCCCGTTTCCCGCGCGAACGCCTGCGCGGCGGCGTCTCCAGGACGGGTAAACGCGTAGATCTCACGCCCCTGCCAGCAGGCAAGCTGGGTCAGGATGTGCGCCGCCGCGCCGAAGCCGTAGAGCCCCAATCGCGGCGCCTCCCCGGCCATTCGATAGGAGCGGTAGCCAATCAGGCCGGCACACAGCAACGGCGCCAGACTGACGGGATCAGGTTCTTCCGGCAAGGCAAAAGCGTAGTCCTGTGAGGCCACACAATGTTCGGCGTAGCCTCCGTCAAGGGTGTAACCGGTGAACCCGGGCGTGTCACAAAGATTCTCCTGGCCCGCTTCGCAATAGCGGCATCGTCCACAGCTGTGTCCAAGCCAGGGGATACCAACGCGCTGGCCCATGGAAAAGCGGCTGGCACCCGGCCCCAGCTCCACAACCCGCCCAACGATTTCGTGACCCGGGACCAGAGGGAGTTTGGCACCGTTCAGCTCGCCGTCCACCACATGCAGATCGGTGCGGCAGACACCGCAGGCTTCGACCTGAAGGCGCAACTCGCCGGGGCCGGGACGGGCCGCCGGACAATCGACCAATTCGAGTGGCTCGCCAATCTTTCGCAAGCTCATGGCTCGCATGGGAATCTCCGTTGTTGTTGAAATACCGCCACCATGATCCAGTGTAGTGCAAGCGGGGGCCTTGATCGCAATCAAGCAACGGAGAGGGGGAATGGACAGAAAAGCGGCGGGGCCGGCGGAGAGGTCGGGAGAACGTTTCCCCTTCCCGCTGCCACCGGCTTATCCGTTGGCTTCAGAAGAAGCCAAGCGGGTTCACGTCATAGCTGACCAGAAGGTTCTTGGTCTGTTGGTAGTGGTCCAGGATCATCTTGTGGGTTTCCCGGCCGATACCGGATTTCTTGTAACCGCCAAAGGCGGCATGGGCCGGATAGGCATGATAGCAGTTGGTCCAGACCCGGCCGGCCTGAATGCCGCGGCCCATGCGGAATGCCACGTTGATATCGCGGCTCCAGACCCCGGCACCGAGGCCGAACTCGGTATCATTGGCGATCGCCAGTGCTTCCGCCTCGTCCTTGAAAGTGGTCACCGCCACCACCGGCCCGAAGATTTCCTCCTGGAACACCCGCATCTTGTTATGGCCCTTGAGCAGGGTCGGCTGGATATAGAAGCCTTCGCCGTGTTCACCGGCCAGGGATTCGCGATCACCACCGGCCAGGAACTCGGCACCTTCGCTACGGGCCACTTCCATGTAGGACATGATCTTGTCGAACTGCTCCTGGGAGGCCTGAGCGCCGACCTGGGTTTCGGTGTCCAGCGGATTGCCACGCTTGATCGTGGCGATGCGTGCCACCACCCGTTCCATGAAGTCGTCGTACATGCTTTCCTGGATCAGAGCCCGGGACGGGCAGGTGCAGACCTCGCCCTGGTTGAAGAACGCCAGCACCAGGCCTTCCACCGCCTTGTCGATGAACTCCGGCTCGGCATTGAGGATGTCGGCGAAGTAAATATTGGGCGATTTGCCGCCCAGTTCCACGGTGGAGGGAATGATGTTCTCCGCCGCGCACTTGAGGATGTGTGAGCCCACCGGCGTGGAGCCGGTGAAAGCGATCTTGGCGATGCGCTTGCTGGTGGCCAGGGCCTGGCCGGCTTCGTCGCCAAAACCGTTGACCACGTTCAACACACCCGCCGGCAGCAGATCACCGATCAGTTCCATCACCTTGAGGATCGACACCGGAGTTTGTTCCGCCGGCTTCAGCACCACGCAGTTGCCCGCCGCCAGCGCCGGCGCCAGTTTCCAGGCAGCCATCAGGATCGGGAAATTCCAGGGGATGATCTGCCCGACCACACCCAATGGCTCGTGAAAATGATAGGCCACGGTGTTGGCGTCAATATCCGCGAGCGTGCCTTCCTGGGCGCGGATACAGCCAGCGAAATAGCGGAAGTGGTCCACCGTCAGCGGGATATCGGCGTTGAGGGTTTCGCGCACCGCCTTGCCGTTATCCCAGGTTTCCGCCACCGCCAGGGACTCCAGGCTGCCCTCGATGCGGTCGGCGATTTTCAGCAACAGATTGGCACGCTCGGCCACCGAGGTTCGCGCCCAGCCCGGCGCGGCACGGTGAGCGGCGTCCAGTGCCAGATCGATGTCTTCAGCGGAGGAGCGGGGCACCTGACAGAACACCTTGCCATTGACCGGACTGATGTTGTCGAAGTACCGGCCCTTAACAGGCGCCACCCACTCACCGCCAATGTAGTTTTGGTAGCGCTCCTTGAAGGAGACCAGGGCGCCCTGACTACCGGGATTGTCGTAAATCATAGCCGTACTTCCTCGCTTTTTTATGCTGATCCTGAGTTTTTCCGCCACGCTCTCGAGCGGACTGTCTGGATATTCAGATTAGTGCCGCGCCGGCAACGCCCGCATGCTACCAAGGTACTAATTCGGCCCTTATTTGGTCGTATCCGGATCCGCCCACAACAGCGCTTCCTCATAGTCGGCGTAGAAATGGCTGACACTGCGGGTCAGTTCGTACCGCACCAGCGCCATGCCGGCGAAGCGTTCCGGTAACGGTGCCTGAATCACCTCGTTGCGGGTGGCGCCGCGAGTCGCCCCCTCGGCGAGACGCCGATCCAGCCAATCCAGATAGTCGAGCGTTTCTCGGATGGGTGAGTCGTTCGGCGATACCGGACCGTGGCCCGGCACCAATGTTTCGAATTGCAGCGCGCGCAGTTGCCTGAGCTGCTCCCGCCAGATGCCAATCCCCGGGGAATGCGGTGTGGTCGGTGCCCGGCGGTGGAATACCAGATCACCGGTGAACAACACCCCGGTGGCGGGATCGAGTACCACCAGGTCGGCGCCGGAATGGCCGCTGAAAGCAAACAATTGCAACGGATAATCGCCAAAGCGGCCCTCGCCTTGCTGTACGGACCGGGTTGGCAGTACCGTTTCGGTGCCGCGCACGGCGTCTCCCAGCCGTTGATAAAGCGTGGCGCGAAAGCTGTCGGCGTCCCGCTTCAGGGCGGCGCGGGTGGCAGGCAGCGCGGAAATTTCCGCGCCCTCGAAGGCCTGGTTGCCGAACACATGATCCGGGTGATGATGGGTGTTGATAATCCAGCGCACCGGCTGGTCGGTGACGGTGGCGATGGCCGCCCGCAGCGCCCGACCGTAATTCAGCGTGCTGCCGGTATCGATGACGACAACGCCATCACCGGTGGCGATGAACGCCGCATTGGCGATATCTCCGCCGTTGTCCTCGGAAAGTTCCTCGCGCCGCCCTTCCACTACCCAGGTGCGCTCCGCCACGGCCACCGGTTTCAGCTCATAATCGAAGGCCGGCGCGTACCTGGGTGGTAAAAGGACGGCACCCAACACCAGCGCCACAAACAGCACCGTCTTCGCCAGGCCGAGCCGGACCGCGCCGTCACGGGATGGCATGATCGAACTCGTTGCCATTGTTGTCCCGGGCCTGGAACCGATAGCTGGCGCCGGCTTTCCCCTTGAGCGTAAGCGCCAGCTCCGGGTTCTCACTCACCGAGGCCTGCCAAGCCATGGTCGCCGCCGGTTCGCCATCACGAATGAACGCCACCTGCTCCACGTAAAACGGCCGAGTACTCGGAATCAGACCGCTGTCCATGGGATGCGACAGCTTTACCCGCACCCGGCTGCCTGGCTCATGGTCAAACCGCCGGGCCATGATCTTGCCGAAATCCTTGGACCAGTTGTCCTCGGTCTTGGCGATGCCGGGCGTGGTACAGCCCCCGCCCTCGCCTTCGATACGAGTGCTGCCGACGTGCCAAACGCCGTCACTGAGCACCGCCACCCGCACCGCCGAGGACTGCTCCAGACGCACGTTGATGGAAAGATTCGCCAGGCCATCACTCAGTGGCCGGTAGTCGAACACCAATGGGATCGGGTTCAGTTCCACCCACAACAGCATGCGTTGGAATCGGCCGTTGAAATCCGAGGCGTCCACATCAATGGGAACCTGTCCGGAGTCCTCCGCGAAGGCCGGCGCCTGAATACGGACCCGCTGATCGAAACGTACCGGTGCGTCACCAAGAAAACGTTCGTGGTACCGCTCCCACATGAAGGAATCCAACGGGTCTTTTTGCGCTTCCCCGGCCATGCCCGAGGACGCGCAAAACACCATCAGCACCGCCAGCAGCGGCTTCAGGTAACCGGCCATGGCCATCCCTCCCTTGTTCACCGGTGACTCAATTGCCGCCGGTGGTTTCCAGGCTGACGGTTTCCAGCCAGGTACGGATCGCCCATAGCGCTTCCTGGCTGAGATAGTTAGCCATCGGCGGCATCAGCACCCGACCGTTACGGCTGGCGCCGTTGATCACGCGCTCTTTGTACCACTCGTCACCGTAATCGCCGTTTTCCAGCTCACGCAGATCCGGAGCGATACCGCCGGATTTCGCTTCCAGGCCATGGCAAGCGGCGCAGTTCTGGTTATAGGCGGACTTGCCCACATCCACCGCCAGTTCGTGTTGCGGATGCGATTCCCGGTAAGGGTTGGTATCACGCCACTCCTCGCCCAGCTCTTCCAGGCCTCGGATGTTGACCGACTGCGGCGTGACATTGCCGTGCCCCCAAGCCAGACCGGCCAGGGACAACAGGGAGGTGAGGGTGAGAATAAACATTGTTCTGGTCATTGTCGGGATCCTTCAGATCGCTGATTGCAATACGGCGGTAAAGCGCGAAGCCGGCTCAAAGGCCTCACATCGCATTTCAATCTAGCGATCCGTCCGCCATCGACCTACTCGTCCTTGGACCAAACCTGTCTACATCCTTGGTACTAGACCCAATTGGCTAGATTTCTCGGCCTGGTGTCGGTAGCGGCCAATCGCGCCCTCGGAGACTCTGAGTCCTGTCTTCATCCGCAGCGGGGCGGGAACACTCCGCGACCGATACCAACAAGCCGAGGAACAGGTATGAAAACAACAAGCCGCAACGCACCGTTTTCCGGAAAGGTCAAACGCCTTGCCGGCGCGGTTACCCTGGCCACCATGATCGGGGCCACCACGATCGGAGTAAGTGGCGCCGCGCATTCCGCCACCAAGACGGTAAGCTGGGAAGACATCGCCAATGATGCCGCCACCACCGACGACGTCCTGATGTACGGCCTGGGCATCCAGGCTCAGCGCTACAGCACACTCGACAACATCAACGCCGACAACGTCTCCATGCTGACACCGGCGTGGTCCTTCTCGTTTGGTGATGAGAAGCAGCGCGGACAGGAATCCCAGGCGCTGGTCCACGACGGCGTGATCTACGTCACCGGCTCCTATTCCCGCGTATTCGCCATCGACGCCCGCACCGGCAAGAAGCTGTGGGACTACGCCCATCGCCTGCCGGACGACATCCGTCCCTGCTGCGACGTGGTCAACCGTGGCGCCGCCATCTATGGCGACAAGATTTTCTTCGGCACCCTCGATGCCAGCATGGTGGCGCTGAACAAGGACACCGGCAAAGTGGTCTGGCGCAAAAAGTTCGCTGACCACAAAGTGGGTTACACCATGACCGGCGCTCCGACCATCGTTAAGGATCAGAAAACCGGAAAAGTTCTGTTGATCCACGGCTCTTCCGGTGATGAGTTCGGCGTGGTCGGCCGGCTGTTCGCTCGCGACCCGGATACCGGTGAGGAAATCTGGATGCGGCCGTTCGTGGAAGGCCACATGGGCCGCCTCAATGGCAAGGAGAGTACGCCCAGCGGTGATCCGCGCGCGCCGTCCTGGCCGGACGATCCCAACACCGAAACCGGCAAGGCCAAGGCCTGGAGTCACGGCGGCGGCGCCCCCTGGCAGAGCGCCACTTTCGATCCACAAACCAATACCATCGTTATCGGCGCGGGCAACCCGGCACCCTGGAACGGTTGGGCCCGCACCGCGCCCAACGGTGATCCCAAGGACTACGACAGCCTCTACACCTCCGGGCAGGTCGGCGTGGATCCGAGCACCGGCGAGATCAAGTGGTTCTATCAGCACACGCCCAATGACACCTGGGATTTCTCCGGCAACAACGAGATCGTGCTGTTCGATTACGTCGACAAGAAAGGCAAGCTCCACAAGGCCGGCGCTCACGCCGACCGTAACGGGTTCTTCTACGTCACCGACCGTACCAGCGGCAAACTGTTGAACGCGTTCCCGTTTGTCGACGGCATCACCTGGGCCAAGGGCATCGACTTGAAAACCGGTCGTCCGATCGAGAACAAAGGCCAGCGGCCGGCGCGCTTGAAGAAAGGCGAAACCCGCTCCGAAGCGGTGGAAGTGTCACCGCCGTTCCTCGGCGGCAAGAACTGGAACCCGATGGCCTACAGCCAGGACACCGGTTTGTTCTACGTGCCCGCCAACCATTGGAAGGAGGACTACTGGACCGAGGAAGTGGAATACACCCCGGGCTCCGCCTACCTCGGCATGGGCTTCCGCATCAAGCGGCTGTTCGACGATCACGTGGGTGTGCTGCGCGCCATGGATCCGACCACCGGCAAGGTGGTCTGGCAACACAAGGAAGAGATGCCGTTGTGGGCCGGCGTGCTGGCCACCAAGGGTAATCTGGTGTTCACCGGTACCGGCGACGGCTACTTCAAAGCCTTTGACGCCAAAAGCGGCAAGGAGCTTTGGAAGTTCCAGGTGGGCACCGGAATCATCTCCCCGCCCATCACCTGGGAAATGGACGGCGAGCAGTACATCGGCGTGACCGCCGGCTACGGTGGCGCGGTGCCACTGTGGGGCGGCGACATGGCGGAACTGACCCGGCCAATTTCCCAGGGCGGTTCCTTCTGGGTATTCAAACTACCCAGCTTCGCCAAGGACATGGCGAAGAAATAACAACGCCGATCAGCGCGGAAGGGAGCGGTGCCCAGAGGTGCCGCTCCTTCACCACAACAATAACACCGGCCCGGCGTAAACCGGGCCCTGGGAGCATGTCATGGCACTGCGATCCAAACTCCTGCTAAGCAGCCTTCTGGTGGTCGCCGGCGCAATGACGCTGGGCAAATCCCCGCGCGCCGCCGAAGACGACCTCTGGGCGCCACCGGAACACAATGGCTGCGTTCTTGAGGCCCAGACTCATTGTCCCGGCGCGGACCTGTCCGGCGCCGATCTTTCCAACCTGGATTTACGCGGCGCCGATTTCAGCAACGCCAATCTGCGTGGCACCGACCTGCGTCATACCGATCTGCGCGGCGCCAATCTGGAGCGCGCCGATCTGAGCGGCGCCGATCTGACCCGCGCCACGCTGTACAGCACCAACCTGCGCTCCGCCAATCTGAGTCAGGCCAAGCTGGTGGCGGTACAAAGCTGGAATCTGTTCGCCCAGAACGCGCGCTTCGATGGCGCCGATCTCACTGGCGCGGACTTGCAGTTCGGCCGTCTCACCCGGGCCAGTTGGCAACACGCCACACTGCGCGCCGCAAACCTGGAGATGGCCTGGATGAACAAGTCAAAACTGCAAAACGCGGACCTGCGCGACGCCAATTTGCAGGAAACCAAACTGAACCTGTCCACTCTGGAAGGCGCCGATGTCACTGGCGCGCGACTGCGCTTCACCAACTTTCAGGGCACTTACATGAAAAACTGCAGCGGCTGCCCACAGGACTGGTGAAATGATGGGTCGTCTTCTGCTCACTTTGCTCGTCGCCATCGTCGCGCTGCCTGCATTCAGCGGCGATGGCTTCGACGCCGAAGGTTATCGTCTGCCGCCCTACCGCTCCCCTACTCCAGAGGCAGTGGAAGGTGCCGTGACGCTGAATACCGAGGCACTGAAAACCATGCTGTCGACCGAACCCGGCGTGGTTCTGATCGACGTCTATAACGTTGGTTACGCCAACGGCGGTTTTCTACAGGACACGCCACATTGGACACTGCCCGGAGCAATCTGGTTACCCAACACCGGTAGCACACCGCTGGAGAATCGTTGGCGGAACTATCTGCATCAGCATCTGAAACGGCTCACGGAAGACAACAGGGATCGTGCTCTGGTGTTTTTCTGCCGCGCGGATTGCTGGTTGTCCTGGAATGTGGCGAAACGTATCGCGGCCGATGGCTACACTTCGGTGTATTGGTATCGCAATGGCGTGGACGGTTGGCGGGAAGCCGGCGGCAAGGTGGAAGCGGTGCGGCCGGAGCCCCTTCTCTGAATTCAGAGGCAGCTACAAAGCCGCTGTGGGAAGCTTGCTTGCAAGCGAATCTTCTGACGCCCGAAACCCAATTCGCTGCCAAGGCAGCTTCCCACAGCGGCTTCGTAGCTCTTTGTGGGAAGCTGCCTTGGCAGCGAATCAACCGATCATCCAGCCAGAACATGCTGTAGCGCCAGCTTCAGCTTCATCGGTTTGACCGGCTTATACAGCAACATATAGCCGTGGGTGGCACAGCGCTGCTTCAGTTCCTGTTCACGGTCGGCGGTGAGCATGATCACCGGTAAGGGTTCGCTGCGTGCGGCGTTGATCTGCCCGGCGACGGTCAAGCCGTCGTCGGTGTCCGGATCCAGATGGTAGTCCATGATCAATGCCTGGGCGTCCTCCGCACTGATATCCACCTGCTGGCACAGTTCCGGCAGAGACTCCGCCGCCGCCACCTGGCATCCCCACTGTTCCAGCAAGGTGCGCATACCGGCGCAGATGGCCCTGTCATTGTCCACCACCCAGACCCGCAAGCCGGTCAAGGCGGAAGGCTCCTCCGAGGACTGCGCCATGGCCTGCTGACGGGCCTGACTCAAGGTGGTCACGGGCAGTCGCAGCAGGAACCGGGAACCCTGGTTTTCCCGTGACGTCACCGACAAAGGATGCTCAAGAATACGGCTGATCTTTTCCACGATGGACAGCCCGAGGCCCAGGCCGCGCTCGTGATACTCCACCGCCCGCTTGCCGCGCTTGAACTCCTGGAAGATGGAACCAATCTGATCCTCGCCGATACCAATACCGGTGTCCGCCACCCACACTTCCACTTCGCCTCCCCGGCGACGACACCCCAGCAGCACCGTGCCACTGTCGGTATAGCGGATGGCATTGGAGAGCAGGTTACGCATGATACGGCTGAGCAGTTGTGGATCCGAACGCACCACCAGGGAGGTGGGCACGTAGCGGAAACGGAGCCCTTTCAGCGCCGCCATCTGTCTGAATTCTTCCGCCAGCACATCCAGCAACTGGCTTAACGGGAACGCCATGGTTTCCGCGCTGACCACCCCGGCATCCAGTTTCGAGGCGTCGGACAAGGTGGTGATCAGCGATTCCAGATCGCGCAGCGCGGTGTCGATATGATTCAACATCGGCGACGCTCGTTCGTCGAAGTCTTCCTGCAAGGCGCTGGTGAACAGACGGGCGGCGTTGAGCGGCTGCATCAGGTCATGACTGACCGCCGCCACGAACTTGGTTTTCGACAGATTGGCCTGCTCCGCTTTATCGGTGGCCTCACGCAGCCGCTGCTCCACCCGGCGGCGCTCCTCGATCTCCGCCATCAGTTGGCGATTGGTTTCGCGCAGCGCCTGGGTTCGTTCACGTACCTGCTGGGCCAGAACCACCGAGTGCTGAAACGCCGCGTAAGGTGCGGTGGGCGCCATGCCGCTGCCCTCCACGCGTTCGATCAGGGCATCGCAGATCCGCCGAAGGCGGGCATTCTCCGCCATCAGACGCGCTTCGTGCAGATCCCATGGGGACTGACGGGCGTTGTCGGAATCATTCCTGGTGTCACCCATCTCCGACATCCATCCTCTGGGCCGTCTCTGACGAGACGTCAAGAATCGCTCCCGGCGATTCCTTACGGCCAATCACCACGCCGGTCAGGGTGTGATTAATGTGCATGCCGTTATATTGCTCGCCATAGGTGCAGAACCCCACCACCCGGTGCTGGCGCAACAGCGCCGAAGCCTGGGGAATTTCGTCGTCGGCTTCCAGCTCCGCCCGGCGCAGACAGCAGTCACAGCCGATCACCACCCAGGGCGGCCCGAGCCGCGACTCTATGTCATCCAACGTATTGGTGAGATTGTCGTGCAGTGAGGCGTTGCGCATGGCGGTCAGCACGATGCCGTTCTCCACCGCGCAGTAGAACGACAGGCTCATGTCCCGATTGGCCTTTTGAATGGCGCGGGCGTAATAGTGATCGTTGATGCGTACCGCCAGCGGGTAGCGGGCGAATACCACATCATCGAGCTGTTCCACCGATACCCCAACCAGGCGGGCATAGGCCAGTGCCGCCGGCTCCGCATCCAGCTCGTGCACCACCCGGCGTTCGGCGTCGGCGGCGGTGACCACCAGTTTGGGCGTGGACGGGTGCAGGTGATGCGTGCTGAACACCTCGAAATCCAGCACCGTACTGATCATCACGACGATGGCGGCATCGCTGTAGAAGCGGCCATCGCAATAGACATAGGTTTGCGCGAGACGATAGTCATCACCGGCGGAACCGCCGAAGCTGGGAATCGACCCCAGTGCCGCGTTGAGCGTGGCAATGACGATCTCCTCGTTCACCGACAGACCATCGAGCAACGTCAATACAAAGGTATTGTCCTCGTTGGGCGTCAGGCCCCGGGCCCGTTCCCGGCATTGTGTCAGCAGACCGTCGGTGAGTTGCTGGGCGTCGAGCAGGCCGAAACCATCCATATGCTCGATCAAATGATGGCCGGCGGAAAAGAAGCGGGCATCAAAGCCGATCGCCACCAGCGTATTGCGGTCGTAGCCTCGGGCGGTGATTTCCCCTGCGGAGGTGCAGCCGCATAGGGGCAGGTTCTGGAACTCGCCATTCAGGGCGCCGGCGAGACGATCCAGGTCGTACTCGATGGAACAAAAAAACAGCACGAATCCCAGATGGGGATGAATCAGACTCTCAGCGATCTGGCGCGCCGCCACCTGTTCGTCGCGGGCATCGCTGTAGGCGGTCAACACCGCCTGCGGCGGGGCAGCGGTCATGGTCTACTCCCGGATACTTGTTGTTATTTACCCGGCTTTCGTTACCCGGTTTACGCGTTCCCGGCAGCCGAGGCTAACGGGGACTCACCGCCGAATCCCGCGCCATTACCGAGGGCGCTTTCAGATAGGCGGAAAAATCGATATCACTGGCGGACAGGATCGCCTGTACGCGATTGGTGGCTCCGAGCTTGCGCAGTATCGCCGAAACATGGGCCTTGACGGTGCTCTCTGCGATATTGAGCTTATAGGCGATGACCTTGTTGGATTCGCCCTGGGCCATGCGCTCGAACACCTGTAATTGTTTGCGGGTCAGAGTTTCCAGCAACGCCGGCAGGAACGAGGGATCGTAACGTCCCATCGCCGCCCCGGCGCCTTCCGCGCGGATAATATGCGAAGGCAGATACACCGAGCCGTCCAGAATCTGCCGCAACGCCTGAATCATCTGTTTACGGGGCGAGGATTTGGTAATAAAACCCACCGCGCCATAAGTGATGCACTGCAAAATAACGCTTTTTTCTTCTTCCGCCGAGACGATCACCGCCGGTACCGTGGGAAATTCGTTGCGCAGCCGCACCAGGCCACTGAGCCCCTGCATACCCGGCATGTGGATATCCAGCAGCACCAGGTCCAGGTCGTCGTTATCGGCCACCAGGCGCAGCGTGGAATCCAGATCCGATGCTTCCAGCAACGTAGTGCCGGGGAAACCATCGTCGATGACGCGGGCGATGGCTTCACGAAACAGCGGATGATCGTCGGCCACCAGAACCTGATACATGGGGGTTCCGCTCCTGCCTCAATCGGTCCAAGGTCGGTGTCCCCGCCCGCGGCGTCGCCGCCGGCCAGAGACACTTATACCATCGAGCATAGCACAGGGTTTTGACGGGCCCCGCCATCAAATGAGGGAATTAGCCGAAAGTACTATAAAGACGCGACTTAGGGATTAAAGGGCTGCCGGCGCGGAAATCGCGGGCTTCCCTCAGTAATCCACCGGCACGCCCTTGGGATCCTCGGAGCCGCCACGCAAGCGAAAAGTACCTTCACCGAATGCCAGCAACCGGTCGTTGGCATCCAGCACTTCCATGGACGAGTTAAAAATGCGGTTGCCGCCGGCCCGCTTCACGCCGATGGCGCGCACCAGACCAGGGCCTGCCTGACCGGTGAAGGTAGTGGTCAGCGACAGGGTCAGCGCCTTGCGCACCCGTCCCGGATAGGGGCAATAGGTGCCGGAACAGGCTCCGGAAACATCCAGCAGCGTGGCCAGTACACCACCGTGAATCACATTGCCCAGATTGAGGTGTTTCTCCACCACATTGAGCCCCAGCACCACCCGATCTTCTTCCCACTCCAGAAAGTGGAAGCCAATGGTGCCCAGAAACCCGTGTTTGAATTTTTCCGCGGCCTGGTTCAGGGCCGGCACCGCGTCCGGCGTCAAACTACTGCTCACTCATTACTCTCCCGGACCGGACGCGGAGTCGGATCACCGCTCATCACACGTCCCGGCCTTGCAACATTTCCTTGACTTGTCCCACCAGCTCCTTGAGCCGGGGGCCGAGATTTTCCACCAGAATCCGCCGGCTCAGGCGCAGCGAGGAGCCGCCGCAATTGAACGGAATCACGGTGGAGTCGTTATCCAGCACCAGGGGAACCCCCACGGCGCTGATATCGCGGTTCCATTCCCCGTCGGAGGTGCAGAAACCGTATTCTTCATATTCGCGATAAGCCCGTTCCAGACCCTTCTCCCACTCCGGCCAGCCTTCCGGATCGTGCTCGCGGATCAAACGGTGGTGAGTGGCGCGATCCTCTTCGGAGAGACCGGCCAGATAGGCCCGGCCCACCGCCGAACCCGCCATCGGCACTCGTGATCCCACGGTCAATCGCAGTACCAGCGGCCCGCTGCCCTGGCACACCTGGATGTAGCTCATCCACGGGCCGTTGGGAGCGGCGATCGCCACCATGCAATCGGTGGCGTCGGCCAGGTCCTGCATGAACGGGCGGGCGATATCGCGGACGCCTTCGCCGGCCAAATAGCGGTAGCCGAGATCCAGCACGCCAGGGCCGAGCCGGTATTTCTCCAGCCGCTCCACATAACGCAGGTAGCCCAGTTGCGTCAGGGTGGCGGTCATCCGCGATACCGTGGGACGGGGAATATTGGTGCGTTTAGCCAGTTCCGCGTTACCCAGGTAATCGTCGGAGGGACCGAAACAGCGCAGGATTTCCAGTCCCCGCGCCAGGGCGGTGACGAAGTTCCGGTCTTTTTCCGCCGACTGGGCCTCTTTACCCATAGGGGCTCGTCGCATCGTGTTCTTTCCTCGGTCAGGCTTCGGGATTATGGCGAGCGGGTTTATCCCGCTCTTTCTTTATAAATGAATTTTATAGTTGTCGATAAAAGCGCCAAATATACCAGACTAGCCCGGTACCCGCGCCAATCAGACTTTCATACCAGGCAGGTTCAACGAAGCGGTATTGCCACCGTCCACCGCCAACGCCTGACCGGTGACGTAACTGGCGTCGTCGCTGGCCAGGAACGCCATGGCGGCGGCGATTTCGGAAGGGCGCCCATAGCGGCGCAGTTCGCAACGGCTGCCCAGCTTTTCCTCTTTGTTGTTTTCGCGGGCGTAATCGAATACCGGCTTGGTCATGCCGGTCTCGATCAATCCCGGGCAGACCGCGTTGACGCGAACGTTATAGCCGCCCAGATCACAGGCGGTGGTTTTGGTCAGGCTGATCACACCAGCCTTGGAAGCGCTGTAGGCGTTACCGCCAGCGCCGGAGCGAATGCCCGCCACGGAGGCGGTATTGACGATGGCACCGCCGCCCTGCTCTTTCATGTAAGGCGCCACCGCGCGGATAAAGAACATGGGACCGAGCAGATTCACGGAAAGGATGGTGTTCCAGTTCTCGGTGTTGTTGTCGGTCACCGGAGAGTGGTCGTTACCGGCGGTGCCGGCGTTGTTGATCAGAACCTGGATGCCGCCGTGGGAAGCGGCGATGTCATCCACCAACGTCTTCACCGCCTGCTCGTCGGCCACATTCACTTCACGCAGCGTGGCCTCGGTCCCGGCAGGCAGCGTTGTCCGGGTTTCCTCGAGACCCGCCAGGTTACGGTCCACCAGCACCAGGCGCGCGCCTTCCTCGGCGAAACGCAAGGCGGCGGCACGGCCGATGCCGCTGGCGGCACCGGTGATCAAGACGGTCTTCTGATCGAAGCGGTTCATACACTCTCCTCGTTTATTATTCGGAACCCGCTGAAAACCACACCGTGTCGTCGCGGCCAAGACCGGGCCGACGGAACGATTCGGATTGGGAGCGTCCGGGGAAAGAGCGGTGCCAGGCAAAAATGGCCACCGGTTCGTTCAGGGGGTTCCTTGGATTGTCATTTTCCAGGAAGATGACATGAGCGGGCCGGCCGGTCAACATTTTGGAATAGTGTTTCATTAATTTGTTTTGACCCTCTGGCCGCCCCGGGAGCATTGTATTGCCCCTGTCCTCTCACGAATAACTGTATACCAAATAACAAGGAGCACTCTCATGGAGAACCTGGCTCGGTTTTATATTAATGGCGCCTGGGTAAAACCCGGCGACGACGCCCGAGAATACCCCGTCATCAACCCCGCTACCGAGGCCTCCGAGGGCACTCTGTATCTGGCTGGCAAAAGCGACACCGACCGTGCCATCCAAGCCGCGCGCGACGCTTTCGACGGCTTCGCCGCCACTCCGGTGGAAGAGCGTCTGGCGCTGCTGGAAAAAATCCTGGCCGTCTACAAACGCCGCCTGGACGACATGGCCGACGCCATCAGCAAGGAGATGGGCGCGCCGCGTCACGGCCTGGCCGCCAAAGTGCAGGCCCCCACCGGTCTTGGTCATCTGGCCACCGCTCTGGAAGTGGCACGGAATTTCGAGTTCGAAACCAACACCGGCAAAACCCTGATCCGGCATGAACCGGCCGGCGTGGTGTCCATGATCACGCCCTGGAACTGGCCCATGAACCAGGTCACCTGCAAGGTCGGCCCGGCCATCGCCGCCGGCTGCACCATGATTCTCAAGCCCAGCGAGTTCGCACCGCTGTCAGCCTGCGTATTCGCCGAAATCATGGACGAAGCCGGAGTGCCCGCCGGCGTCTTCAACATGATCTACGGTGACGGCGCCGAGATCGGCCCGATGCTCTCCTCCGATCCACGTGTGGACATGGTATCCCTGACCGGTTCCACCCGCGCCGGCTCTTCGGTGAGCCGTGAAGCCGCCGATACCTTCAAGAAGGTATCGCTGGAACTGGGTGGCAAGTCCGCCAATATCCTGACCGCGGACTGCGATCTGGAGAAGGCCGTGACCCACGGCGTCATGTCGATGATGACCAACACCGGGCAAAGCTGTAACGCACCGTCCCGCATGCTGGTGCCGGCGGACAAGCTGGCCCAGGCCGAGGAGATCGCCGCCAAGGTATGCGCCTCCATCAAGGTGGGCCCTTCCGCCGAGAAGGACACGCAGATGGGCCCCATCGCCAACGCCCGCCAGTTCGAGCGAGTGCAAACGCTGATCCAGCGTGGCATCGATGAAGGCGCCAAACTGGTTTGCGGCGGCCCGGGCAAACCGGAAGGTCTGGAGAAAGGCTACTTCGCCCGTCCCACCGTGTTCAGCGAAGTGAACAATCAGATGACCATCGCCCGTGAGGAAATCTTTGGTCCGGTGTTGACCATGCTGCCCTACAACACACTCGACGAAGCGGTGGCCATCGCCAACGACTCCGACTACGGGCTGTCCGGCTATGTCTACGCCGCGGATAAGGACGAGGCCGCCGCCATCGCCCGCCGTCTGCGTACCGGCATGGTGCATCTGAACGGCGCCCAGCTCGATCTCAACGCGCCGTTCGGCGGCTACAAACACTCCGGCGTCGGTCGCGAGTGGGGCAGCCGCGGCCTGGAGGAGTTCACCGAGGTGAAATCCATCATGTTGTAACGTTCCAGGGCGGTTGGATCGCGGTCCTTTCCCGGATGGAGAGATGGAGAGAACCGCGATCCTTGCTCCCCCTCCCCGACCCGCCCACCCACCTTCCACAATAATGAGAAACGGAGGCGTCCCATGACCGTCTCTCTGTCCGATATCACCAGAGCGGTGGAATCCTCCTACGACGGTATCTGGATCACCGATGCCATCGGCACCACCTTGTTCATCAATGAAGCGATCTGCCGCATCACCCGGCTTAAGCGGGAGAACGTGGTCGGCCTGAACATGCGCACCCTGGTCGAGCGGGGCATGTTCGACGTCAGCGCCACCCTGCTGGCGCTGGAGAAGCAGGACGTCGTCACCATCCTTCAACATGTCAGCACCGGGGTGGAGACCATCGTCACCGCGACACCGGTGTTCAACACCGACGGCACCATCGACAAAGTCATTTCCAACGTGCGCGACATTACCGAACTGAGCGCACTGAAAGAAAAGCTGGAACGGGCCGAGGCCCGCAACCTGGCCTACCAGAACGAAATCGCCCGCCTGAAATCCCGGCTCGAAGAAGACGGCAAGCTGATCGCCGAGGACCAGACCATGCAATCCGTGATGCGCCAGGCCGAACGTATCGCGGCCTTTGAAACGCCGGTGTTACTGCATGGCGAACCCGGCTCCGGCCGGCATCGTCTGGCCCGTTGGATTCATGATCACAGTGAGCGACGACGCCAGCCGTTCATCAAACTCGGCTGCGGCGCCTTGCCCGAGGAGCGGTTGGAGCGGGAACTGTTCGGCAGCGAGGAGATCGACGACACCCAGGGCGCGGCTCGAGTGCGACCGGGGCTGCTGGAGCTGGCCCGGGGCGGCACGCTTTATCTTGAGGATATCGCGGCCCTGCCCGTGGCGATCCAGATGAAGCTGGCCAATGCCTTCTCCTGCGGAGTCCATTATCGCCACGGCGGCGACAAACCGGTTGAGCTGGATTTGAGGGTGTTGTCCTCCAGCACTGACGATCTTGACCAGCAACGGCGCAATGGCGGTATCCGCAACGACTTGTATTACCAAGTCAATGTGTACCGTATCGACATCCCGCCGCTGCGCCGGCGCCGCAAGGACATTCCCCTGCTGGCCCGTCAGTTCCTCGACCAGCTGGCGAAACGCTACGGCAAGAAAATCGGCATCTCCACGGCGCTGTTGGCGAAACTTCGCGATGCGCCCTGGAATGGCAATATCCGCGAATTGCGCAATACCATGGAGCGCCTTTATGTGAACAGCGAAGGCCAAACCATTGTCAGCGGCCTGTCACCGGCGGAAGGCGCCACCCATGCCGCGCAGGGCACGCCGGAAGAGGCGTCGCTGAAACGCATCCTGGAAGACACCGAGCGGCGGGTCCTGCAGCAAGCCTACTCACGGTACGAGACCACCTACGGAGTGGCCAATGCGCTCGGCATCAGCCAGACCTCCGCGGTGAGAAAAGCGCGCAAGTACGCCATCAAGGTGCGCCAGCCGGGCCGGCCAGGAGTGGCCTGAACGTCAGTCATCGAACTCGAAGCTGACGGGTTGAGGACGGGTATTGGAGAAGCCCGTCACCGGTCGCTTGCTGCTATCATCAATGACCAGTCGCGCCACGTCCGGGCGGGCGTAGTGCCCGACGCAGTCGATCATGTGTTTGGCTTTGCGAATATCCCCCAGATCCAGGTCCGCGTAGACGATGCCTTCCTGGTCGGTCAGCGGCGTGCCGACCGGCTCGCCGAACGGGTTGTACACCGCCGCGATACCACCGCCCACGGCAAAGGTGTCCTTCAGTTCCGGGCACAGCTGGTGATAGAAACGCACTTCCTCCTCGCCGATACAGGACGACGACGCCACCACGAAAGTCTGGCCCTCGAAAGCGATGAAGCGGCACACGGTATCGATGGTGCGAGTGCGGTCGCGGGGCTGGCTTTTGAAATTGGAGCCGGGCCAGTTCGCCACATGGATCTGCAGCCCCTGGCTATAGAGCGCGTAACGGGACAGTGCCATGGAGTTCTCATAACAAATCAGGCCGCCCAGCCGCCCTATTTCGGTGTCCAGCACCAGCAGATCGCTACCGTCGCCTCGCCCCCATAACGTTCGTTCCTCGCCGGTGGGCACCAGTTTGCGGCGCAGGCCGATCAGATCGCCGCGGTTATCGATAAACGCCTGGCTGTTGTACAGAGTATCGCCACCGATTTCATTGATACCGATGACCACGTGAATATTACGGCGGCGCGCCTGGTAGCAGATCGATTTGAACACATCACCGTGCACATCCACCGATTCCCCGGCCAGGCGCTCGTACAGCTCGAGACGCTTGACGTTATCCACCGCCATCCAGATCCACCACGGATACATGGGCAGAAAGGTCTCCGGGAACACCACCAGCGAAGCGCCCTTGTCCGCCGCCTCGTTGATAATGTCACAGCACTTCTTCGCCGTGGCCTCCAGATCGAAGATCACCGGGGACGCTATCACCGTGGCTATCTTGTGTTTCATTACCGACCTCGCTCGTCTTTATTGTTGGACTACTCGAGCTTAGCGGTCGGCGGACGATGGCTTCATCACCGGAATCGAACCGCCTTTGGTTTGATTTCGGGAGCGTGAGAGGGGTTTGAAGGCGCCGTCTTGTCGAAACGGTACGTGCGCTGGAAAAGAGTCGTTTTCTACTTAATAAGTTTATTTTGACTTATTGGATTCGCCTGCAGGGCAGGCTCCTACAGGGGCTCCGTAGAGATCTCTGAGGAGCCTGTCGGGGCGGCCCTCCGCCTGCAGGCGAATGGCCCTTATTTATTAAGGAAATTCAGTGCCAGACCGGGCCTTTCCCACGGCACCGCCACCAGCCTTCCGGAGCTGGACAGGGTGATATAAGCGGTGCGCAGATCCTCGCCGCCGAAGCAGATGTTGGTGGTGATGGCGTCGTCGGTGGGGAAATGACGGATGCTGGAGCCGTCGGGAGCGAAAATGGTGATGCCCGGATTGAAGATGGTCGCCACGCAAACATTGCCGTCCCCATCCACCGCCAGGGAGTCAAAGAAGTTCAGCCCTGCGGGGGAGCCGACGAAGCGCCCGGGAAAGGGCCCCGGCGCCCGTTTGATCTCCCCTTCCCCGGCGATCTCGAAGGCCCACAGGCGACCGGGAATGGTGTCCGCCACGAATACGGTTTTCTCATCCGGTGACAACCCAACACCATTGGGACTGACGATGGGGAACACCACTTCCTTGACCATGGAGCCGTCGGCCCGGGCGTAGTACAAACCGCCCCGGTCCTGGGTACGGCCACGCCCCTTGCCCAAATCGGTGAACCAGAAACCACCGGCTTTATCGAAAACGATATCGTTGGGCCCCTTGAGCGGTTCGCCGTCCACCTCGGTGTACAGCACTTCAACCTTGCCGGTGCTCAGGTCAATGCGTTCGATGCGGCCGCCGCTGTAATCCTTCGGCATATCACCGGGAAACAGCAAACCGTTTTTTTCGTGGAAGCGCATGCCTCCGTTGTTGCACACATAGCAGGCGCCATCGGGGCCGATGGCGGCGCCATTGGGTCCACCACCGGGCTCGGCCACCACTTCCTTGTGGCCATCAGGGAATACCCGGGTCAAGCAGCCGGCGGCGATTTCCACCAGAATCACACTGCCGTCGGGCATGGCGATGGGGCCTTCAGGAAACTTCAGACCTTCGGCGATCACGGTCATCTCAGACATACGGCCCGTCCTTTTGTTATGGAATCGATGGGAGCCTCAGGGGTTCTCGTTGAACATGGCGATACGGCCGCCGTCCACCACCAGATCATGGCTGTTGATGAAGGAACCTTCATCGCTGGCCAGGAACACCGCCGCATAGGCGATATCATCGGCGAAACCGGAACGGGGCATCGGCGTGGCCTTGGCCAGATTGGCCTGCAACTTGGCCATTTTCTTTTCGTTTTCCTCATCGCTGAGGTTTTGAGCGCGCTGGGAACCGCCCCAGAAGATCGGCGTGGCCACAGCGCCTGGCGAGATCGCATTGACGTGAATGCCATAGGGACCGAGATCAGCACCGGCCAGACGGGTCATGTGCGCCACCGCCGCCTTCGCGGCGGAATACAGATAGCCGCCCTGGTTGCGGCGGTGTCCGGCGATGGAGGCGTTGTTGATGATGGCACCGCCGCCGCTGTTCTTCATCACCCGGGCGGCGTGCTTGATGCCGAATGCTGGCGCGCCCACCAGCAGCCGCATGATATGAGCGAATTCCGCTTCGTCGAAGGATTCGCAGGAAGTGCGGTCGCCGGCACCAGCGTTGTTGAACAGGCAGTCCAGCCGGCCAAATTTGTCCACGGTGAAATCCACCAGGGCGGCGATATCGTCTTCCTTCATGACGTCGGTGCGTTTGAACACCGCGCGCTCGCCCAGTTCCTTCGCCAGTTCCTGACCTTTCTCCTCGGAGCGGCCGGCCAGCACCACGGTGGCGCCCTGCTCGATGAAGCGGTGCGCGGTGGCTTCACCAATACCACTGGTGGCGCCGGTAATGATGGTAATCTTATCCGCCAAACGATTGCTCATGATTGTTCTCCTGTTATTTCGCTTGCACGCTTGCAAGCGTGCAAGCGGCCTCTAATCAAAACGCCGAAACTCCGCCGTCCACCGCCAACGCCTGACCATTCATATAGGTATTGGCCGGCGACAACAGCATCATCATCACGGCAACGATTTCCTCGGGGCGGCCCAGCCGTTTCATGGGCGTGCCGGAGGCCATCATCGACAGTGTTTTCTCGGCGTCACCGCCGGAGGCGATGCCGTCGCTGCCTTCCAGCATCGGCGTCAGCGTGTAATAGGGGCACACGGCGTTGACGCGAATATTGCGCCGGCCGTAGTCCACCGCCGCGGTGCGGGTGACACCGATCACCGCGTGTTTGGCGGCGGCATAGGGCGCCAGCTTGGGCGCGCCGCCGATACCAGCCATGGAGGCGGTGTTGACCACGGCGCCGCCACCGGCTTCGATCAACGCCGGCAGTTGGTATTTCATGCCGAAGATCACACCTTTGACATTGACGTTGATCTGCCGGTCCAGCAACGCTTCGTCGATGTCGTGCATGGCGACGAAGTCATGGGCGATGCCGGCGTTATTCACCGCCATGTCCAGGCGGCCGAACTCCTTCACAGCGGTGTCCACCATGGCCTTGCAGTCCGCTTCCCGTGACACGTCACAATGCAGTGCGCGCACCGGAATATCCTGCCCGGCCAGATCCTCCGCCACCTGCCGCAAGGCGGTTTCATTGATATCCCCGATCACCAGGGAGGCGCCACGGCGCCCCAGTTCCTCGGCCAGCATCTTGCCGAAGCCGCTGGCGGCGCCGGTGATCAGTCCCACCTTGCCGGTGAAGTCCAGCATCGGATCCATGGTTGCTCTCCTTAATTACTCACCAGCCTTAATTACTCACCAGCCTCGATAACTCACTGGTCCACATCAGATGGTGAAACCACCGTCCACCACCACGCATTCACCGGTGACATAACTGGAAGCATCGGACACCAGGTACAGCACCGTGCCCGCCATTTCACGCGGCTCGGCGTGACGGTGCATGGGAATTTGAGCGATGGCGCTGTTGTAGATCTCTTCCTGCTCGAACAGCGCGCCGGCGAACTTGGTTTTGGTCAGACCCGGCAGCAGAGCATTGACCCGCACATTGAACTGCGCGCATTCCTGGGCGAAGGATTTGGTCATGCTGATCACCGCCGCCTTGGAGATGGAATAGATGCCCTGCATGTTGCCCGGAGACAGGCCATTGATGGAGGCGGTGTTAACGATAGCGCCACCGCCATGGTCACGCATCAGTTTGGCACCTTCCACGGACATGTAGAAATAGCCGCGCAGGTTCACGTCCACGGTCTTGTCGAACGCGGTGACCGGGGTATCGAGGATGTGGCCGAAGTACGGGTTGGCCGCGGCATTGTTGATCAGGATGTCCAGCTTGCCATGCTTTTCCTTGATGAAGCTGAAGATGGCTTCGATCTGTCCCATTTCACCGATATGACAAGCGAAAGCCTCGGCACTGCCGCCAGCTCCGTTGATAGCGTCCGCCACCGCCTGGCAGCCATCAATCTTGCGGCTGGAGACGATCACGTGAGCGCCCTGCTCCGCCAGCAGCTTGGCGATTTCTTCACCGATGCCACGGCTGGCGCCGGTGACCAGGGCGATTTTTCCATTCAGATCAAACAGGTTGGTGCTCATTCATGCTCTCCGTAAAAAATTCTTGGAAGGACCTTAATCCTTTGCTATCTCAGGCGCCCTCGCGGACCACCTGCATGGCCATCTGTGATAGCGGCTCCACCACTTGGGCGGCCCACCCGGCGGTTTTGCTGGAAGCGTTACCGTCCAGAGCGCGCTTGGCCACGCCCTGGGCAATCGCCGCCAGGCGGAAGAAACTGAACGCCAGATAGAATTCCCAATGGTCGATGCCGTCGATACCGCGCCGTTCGCAGTACGCCGCCACATACTCTTTTTCCGAGGGAATACCCAGGGCCACCCGATCCTTGCCCTGCAGGCCGGACAGGTTGCCGCTCTTCGGCGGCATGCGCAGCTGCATGCACTGATAGGCCAGATCCGCCAGCGGATGCCCCAGGGTGGACAGCTCCCAGTCCAGCACCGCGATGACGCGGCTTTCCTTGGGAGCCCACATCATGTTGTCCAGACGATAGTCGCCGTGCACCAGCGAGACCTGGCCGTCATCGGCGGGCTGATTCGCTTCCAGCCAGGTCATCAGTTCCTCCATCGCTTCGATGCGACGGGTTTCGGAAGCCCGGTACTGTTTGCCCCAGCGGCCCAGCTGGCGCTCGAAATAATTGCCGGGCTTGCCGTAATCGGCCAGCCCCACCGCCGCCGGATCCACACTGTGCAAAGCGGCCAGCACGCGGTTCATTTCAGTGTACATAGTGGTACGCTGGGCGTTGTCCACTTCGGGAATCGCCGCGTCCCAGAAGATCCGGCCTTCACAGAACTCCATCAGATAGAACATGGAGCCGATCACGTCACGGTCCTCGCACAGATGAAATACCTTGGGCACCGGCACTTCGGTGTTCTTCAGCGCTTCCATCACGCGGTATTCCCGGTCCACCGCGTGGGCGGACTTGAGCAGCTTGCCCGGTGGCTGCCGGCGCAGTACATACTCGCCGGAACCGGCCTTGATGCGAAAAGTGGGATTGGATTGACCGCCGGCGAATTTTTCCGCGGTGACCGGGCCTTTGAACCCGTCCACATGCTGTTGCAAATAGTCCGCCAGACGTTGGGTATCCAGGGTATCCACCTGGGACATGCGATTCCTCCTTATAGCAAAGGCGACAATCCGATACGCAAAAGCCGGCAGCGTCGCTTAGCGACGCCGCCGGCGTTTGATTCAGCGTAACTCAGTGATAACCGGAAATCCGGCTTCAGCCGAGTTGTTTGGCCAGGTTACGACCCAGCTGCATCATATGCACCTGATCCGGACCATCAGCCAGACGCAGAGTACGGGCGTAGGCGAAGAAACCGGCCAGCGGGGTGTCCTGGCTGAGACCCACGGCACCGTGAATCTGCATGGCCCGGTCGATCACTCGCAGCGCCATGTTCGGAGCGATGACCTTGATCATGGCGATCAGATCCTTCGCTTCCTTGTTACCGAAGCGATCCATGGCGTCCGCCGCTTTCAGCGTCAGCAGACGAGCCTGTTCGATCTCGCAGGCGCTCTTGGCGATGTCCTCACGCACGGAACCATGCTTGATCATCGGCTGACCGAACACCACGCGCTCGTTGGCACGCTTGCACATCAGCTCCAGGGCGCGCTGGGAAGCGCCGATCAGACGCATGCAGTGGTGAATCCGGCCCGGGCCGAGGCGGCCCTGGGCGATTTCGAAACCACGCCCTTCACCCAGAATCATGTTTTCTTTCGGCACGCGCACGTTCTCGAAGATCACTTCGGCGTGACCTTCCGGCGCGTCCACTGAGCCCAGCACCTGCATCGCCCGTTTAACGGTAACACCCGGGGTGTTGGTGGGCACCAGAATCTGCGACTGCTGCTGGTGGCGGTTGGGGTTGTCCGGATCGGTCTTGCCCATCACGATCATGATTTCGCAGGACTTGCGCATGGCGCCGCTGATGTAGAATTTGCGGCCGTTGATCACGTAATCGTCGCCATCGCGGGTAATCGAGGTCTCGATATTGGTGGCGTCGGAAGAGGCCACTTCCGGCTCGGTCATGGCGAAGGCGGAACGGATCTTGCCTTCCAGCAGCGGTTTCAGCCATTGCTCCTGCTGCTGGGCGTTACCGTACTTGGCCAGCACTTCCATATTGCCGGTGTCCGGCGCGGCGCAGTTGAACGCCTCGGAAGCGATGTGGTGGCGCCCCATCAGTTCGGCCAGCGGCGCGTATTCCAGGTTGGTCAGGCCGGCGGTGAAATCACCGTGCTCCCGGGGCAGGAACAGGTTCCACAGCCCTTTCGCCTTGGCTTTCTCTTTCAGTTGATCCAGCACCGGCGGCGTTTCCCAGGGATTTTTCGCCAGTTGCTCTTCATAGGTCGGTTCCGCCGGCACCACTTCATTGTCGATGAAGTCGCGCACCTGGACGATCAGTTCCTTAACCTTATCGGAATACTCGAAGTTCATTTCTCTCTCCCCGGGGGTTGGCACCCCGTGTCACTGATTACGGCGTGTTTGTCATCACCGGCGGGGCCGGATCAGGTATAGGTGACGGCGTCCTGCCGGTCTTCGCGATCCAGGTGCGGAACCTGATTGAACGCGGACAGGCGAAACGCCTTCTGGTTGAAGAACCCTTCCGTGACGCTGGTGTTACGTATTTGCAGATTCAGCTCCACCACGGTCTCGTCAGCGGTTCTGAGCAAATGATGCATCCACATGGCGATGGCGCCGCCGGAGCTGACCACCAGCACTCGCTCGTGATCGCTATAACGGCCCTGCAGGTGAGCCATGGCGGCGGCCACGCGATCGGAGAATTCACGCCAAGTCTCCGGCAAATTGCCGCTCAGACGTTGTTCCCGCCATTCCACCATGGCCCGTTTGAGCAGGCGGTAAAAGGCGGCGACCGGCGCACCGGGCTCCGGCATTTGATCCGGGTAGGCGCTGAGATAGGCATCCACCAGGGCATGGAACTGGAATTCATTGAGGCCGGGTTGCCGGTCGGTGGGCAGGTCCTGCCCCAGCCCTTCGCAGATACCGGCGCCGGTTTCCACGTGGCGCACCAGATCGCCACTGATCAAGGCATCGAAGCGCACGCCCCGCTCGCGGAAATACTCACCCAGCCAGCGGGACTGCTGGTGTCCCAGATCAGAGAGCTTGTCGTAATTCGCCGCGCCGAAGGACGCCTGACCATGCCGGATGAGATAGAAACGGGCCATGTAACGACTCTGCCTGTGAGCAAATGATGGTCACAGCCTAGAGCAGGGGGGAAAGTTAGTGAAATTGATATTTTGAATTCCAGCGCATTAGTTTGATGCATGGAAGGCACCAACACGCTTGCACGCCAATAATAGCGTTGCCAGGCCTCACTACCTGTCAACCCCCGCTGAGATCAACATCAGCGCGACAGACAGGTCATCCCCTCATTTGCGTGCCAGCGTGCCGGCGTGTTGCATGCTAGCGCTCTTTTCTGTTGCAAAACGAAACCGAATTCCGATATTTTCCCAAGCCCTGCCCCACACAAATGATGCCAACCGGGAGACCGAAATGAGTTCACTGGAGCTGAAAAGCGGCCACATCCGCGTTACCGAGCACGACGCCTTGATGCAGGTCACCCTGGATCGCGCCGACAAGCTGAACGCGCTCACCGCCGAAATGTACCGGGATCTGGCCCGCGCCGTGGATCATTTCCGTGACCGTGATGACCTCAACGCGCTGTTGATCGACGGCGACGGCCGCTCCTTTTGCGCCGGCAACGACATCGGTGACTTTCTCAACGCCGACCCGGAATCCCGCAAGAACGGCAAGATCAGTCCCGCCATGGAAGTGGTGCACCGCCTGATCGATCTGGACAAGCCCGTGCTGGCCGCCGTACAAGGCAACTGCACCGGTATCGGCACTACTCTGCTGCTGCATTGCGACCTGGTAATGGCCGCCGACAGCGCCCGTTTCTATACTGCCTTCATTAATCTGGGCCTGGTGCCGGAGGCCGGTTCCAGCCTGATTCTGCCGGGCCTGTTGGGCCGCCAGAACGCCAATCGTCTGCTCATCGCCGGCGACACCCTGACCGCCGAGGAAGCCGAACGCATGGGCCTGATCGCCTACCGGGTGAGTGATGAGGAACTGCGCGAGCGCGCTCTGGAACTGGGCAAGAAGGTAGCGGCCAAGCCACCGCAGGCAATGCAGTACACCAAGCAACTGACCCGCCATGGCGCCGATGCCATCCGTGAACAAATCAAACGGGAAACCGTGCTGTTCGCCGACCGTCTGTTCAGCGACGAGACCCGCGCCATTTTTGACCGGTTCCTGAAGAAGTAACGCCGGCACCCTCCCATTCGCGGCCAAGGCCGCTTCCCACAGCGACTCCGTAGTGCCCTCTGTGGGAAGCGGCCTTGGCCGCGAAGTCAGCAGGCTATCCCTTACCCGGCACCACGACGCCGGCCAGGGCCACCCGCACCACTTCCTCGACGACCTCGTCACGCGCCCCCGGCCCGCTTTCCCGGCGTGGCTGGTACCAATTGATCACCGAGTTGAGCGCGCCGAACAGGGGCTTGATGGCAATGCGCGGCTGCTCCGCCCGTAATTTGCCTTCGCCGATGCCCTGCTCCAGCACCTCCAGGAACATTTGTTCATAACGGCGGCGGCGGTTCTGCAGACGGGTCAGCTGGGCTCTCTGGGCGCGGGTGGTGCTGATACGCAAATGCATTTGCACACCTTCAGCCACCGCACGCTGGTAATGCTGGGTCTGAATCAGGGAATGGACATGGGCCGCACTCATGGCCCGCAGTTTGCTCACGGCGTCATCCGTGCCCTCGGACAAGGGCTCCACGGCCTTGAACAGCGCATCCATGCCGATCTGATGGATCTCGAAGAACAGATCCGCTTTAGAGGAGAAGTAGTGATACACCATGCCTTTGGTGGCGCCCAGGCGACTGGCGATGTCATCAATGCTGGTGGCGTTGAAGCCACGATCCATGAAGCAGCGCGCGGAGGCATCCAGGATGGTATCGCGAGGGCTCGCGGTGAGGTCGATGTCCGTCATGGTTCTGGTTATTCCCTATTGGGGCGTTGGAAAGGCCTCATTCTGCCACAGCCGGTGAAGACCGACATATTATTGGCGAAAACGGACATTATGACCTATTCGTTCCAATCTTTGCATTGGCCTAAGGTCTACGCTCACTTGGCGTTGAGGCCTTTAAATACGCCCTCCCGCCTCCATCGGGCGGCATGTCGCTTTTCACCAATGACACAACTGCCTTTGCCAATGGCGTTTTTCACACTGGACGCTCCACACCCCGCCTCACATACTTCCGGCCGTGTCCATAAATGAAAAACTATTTCAAAAGAGGAGGTGGACGGTGTCGGACCTTGAACAGTTCCGTGCGGAAACCCGGGAATGGTTGCAAGCCAACTGTCCCGAAGAAATGCGCCAACCCGTACGCGGCCCCGAGGACCACTGCTGGGGCGGTCGCAAATGGCAATTCCAATCCGACGCCCAGCGTGTCTGGATGGAGCGGATGGCCGAGAAAGGCTGGACCGCGCCACAATGGCCGCAGGAATATGGCGGCGGTGGTCTGACGCCGGAACAGGCGGCGATCCTCGATGAAGAAATGAAGCGCATCAATGCGCGTACGCCGGTGAGCAACTTTGGTTTCTGGATGCTCGGCCCGGCGCTGCTGAAGTTCGGCAGCGACGAACTCAAGCGCAAACATCTGCCGCCGATCTGCCGCGGCGAAATCCGCTGGTGCCAGGGCTATTCCGAGCCGAATGCCGGTTCCGACCTGGCCAGCCTGCAAACCCGCGCCGAAGACAAAGGCGACCATTTCCTGGTCAATGGCCAGAAGATCTGGACCTCCTACGCGGATAAGGCGGACTGGATTTTCTGCCTGGTGCGCACCGACCCCAACGCCACCAAGCACAACGGCATTTCCTTTGTGCTGTTCGACATGGAAACCCCGGGCGTGACCACTCGTCCGATCGAGCTGATCTCCGGCGAGTCCCCGTTCTGCGAAACCTTCTTTGATGATGTCAAAGTAGAAAAAGATGCCGTGGTCGGTGAGCTGAACCGTGGCTGGGACGTGGCCAAGTATCTGCTGACCCATGAGCGCAACAACATCGGCGGCGAGCCGCCGGGCTACCTGAAAGGCCGTGCCCTGGGGCCGCTGGCCGCCGAGCATGTGGGCACCGAGAACGGCAAACTGGCGGATAGCGCCCTGCGCGCCGACATCGCCCGCCTGGAAACCGACCACATGGCATTCCGCGCCCTGGTCGCCAAGGTACGCGCCGAAGCGGAAGCCGGCGAAGGAGTGGGTGCCTTGTCCGCGGTACTTAAATACTACGGCACCGAGCTCAACAAACGCCGCTATGAGCTGATGATGGACGCCATGGGCGCCGAAGGCCTGGAATGGGAAAGCGAGCGCACCCAGGGCGGCATGTTCGCCAGTGAGTGGCTGCGTTCCAAGGGCAACTCCATCGAAGGCGGTACCTCCGAAGTGATGCTGGGCATCGTTTCCAAACGGGTACTGGGTCTGCCGGACGCTTAAGGAGCCCTTTTCTGGGAGTAAAGAATATGAGACTGAACGACGAACAACAGATGCTCCAGGACTCCGTGGCCCGGCTGATGGCCGACAAGGGCCCGGTGTCCCGCCTGCGCGAACTGCGTGACAGCCGCGACGAGAAAGGCTATGACCAGCCACTGTGGCAGGCCATGGTGGAAGCGGGTCTGACCGGCATTCTGGTACCCGAGGAACACGGCGGCATCGCCTTTGGCCTGGTCGGCGCCGGCCTGGTGGCCCAGGAAATCGGCCGCAACCTCTCGGTGACCCCGTTCCTGTCCACCGCGGTCCTGGGCGCCACCGCCCTGAGCACCGGCGCCACCGCCGAGCAGCAAAGCAAATGGCTGCCGGCCATCGCCGAAGGCACCGCGCTGGTGGCTCTGGCCGTGGACGAAGGCGCCAAACACCGTCCCGACAGCCTGAACACCCGCTATGAAGGCGGCAAGATCAGCGGCGACAAACTGCTGGTCCTGGACGGCCATGTGGCCGACCTGCTGCTGGTCGCCGCCACCGACGGCAGCGACAGCGCCCTCTACCTGGTGGATCCGAAAGCGTCCGGCGTTACCATCGAACGGACCATCATGGCCGACAATCGTAACGCCGCCCGCATCCAGTTCGACAACGTCGAAGCGGAACCCATGGCCGACGGCGCCGCCGCTTTGCAGGCCGCTCTGCGCGCCGGCCGCGCGGTACTGGCCGCGGAACTGGCGGGCTTGTCCCGGGAGGTGTTCGAGCGCACCCTGGGCTACCTCAAGGAACGCAAGCAGTTTGGCCGTCTGATCGGTACTTTCCAGGCATTGCAGCATCGTGCCGCGCAGTTGATGATCGATGTCACCATGACCGAAGCGCTGGCGCTGCAGGCCCTGGATGCCTGCGACAACAATGCCGACGATGCCGACGCCCAGGTGTTCGCCGCCAAGGGCAAGGCCGCCCGCACCGCCCTGCTGGCCGGTCAGGAAGGCGTGCAGATGCATGGTGGTATCGGCATGACCGACGAGTTCGATATCGGCTTCTTCCTCAAGCGCGCCCGCGCCGGTGGCGAGACCCTCGGTGACGCCAACTTCTGCGCCGACCGCTTCGCCACACTCGGCGGTTATTGAGCCCGGACCGGAGCGGGCCCGCCCGCTCCTTCAGTGACGATCAGGAGACAATAATATGTTCAACAACAAACTCAGCGTCGAACAACTGCGGGCCAAGGTGGGTGAGGATCTGGGCACCTCCCGTTGGTTTCCGGTATCCCAGGAACGCATCGATCAATTCGCCGACCTCACCGAGGATCCGCAGTGGATTCACATCGATCCGGAGCGGGCCGCCAAGGAAACGCCTTTCGGCGGCACTATCGCCCACGGTTTCCTGAGCCTGTCCCTGCTTTCCGCCATGGCCATGGACGTGGTGCCCGGCGTGCAAGGCACGGTGATGGGCATCAACTACGGGTTCGACAAGATTCGTTTTCTCAACCCGGTACGCTCCGGCTCCCAGGTACGCGGCCACTTCAAGCTGGCCCAGGTGGAACCCCGGGGCGACAACCAGCTGTTGATCCGCTATGCCATCTCCGTGGAGATCGACGGCGTGGACAAGCCCGCCATCGCCTGCGAATGGCTGAGCCTGGTGGTATTGGGTTAAGCACCGCGGTTAATCCGGTGCGCGAAGAAAAATCAGGAGAACATCGATGAGCATTAATTTCGAAGGCCGGGTGGCGATCGTCACCGGTGCCGCCAACGGCCTGGGCCGTTCCCACGCTCTGGAACTGGCCCGGCTGGGCGCCAAGGTGGTGGTCAATGATTTCGGCGGCGCCCGTGACGGCACCGGCGGCTCCAGCGAGGCCGCCGAGAAAGTCGTGGCGGAAATCGTCGAAGCCGGCGGTGAAGCCATCGCCAACGGCGCCGACGTGTCCAATCAGGAACAGGTGCAAGCCATGGTCCAGCAGACCCTGGATCAATGGGGCCGCATCGACATCCTGGTCAACAACGCCGGCATCCTGCGCGACAAAAGCTTCGCCAAGATGGAGATGAGCGACTGGGACAAAGTGATCGCCGTGCACCTTACCGGCTCCGCCATCTGCACCCGCGCTGTCTGGCCGGTGATGCGTGAACAAGGTTACGGCCGGGTGATCATGACCACGTCCACCTCCGGTCTGTATGGCAACTTCGGCCAGACCAACTACGGCGCCGCCAAGATGGGCGTGGCCGGAATGATGAACACCCTCTGTCTGGAAGGCGAGAAGTACGACATCAAGATCAACTGCGTGGCTCCCACCGCCGCCACCCGCATGACCGAGGATCTGATGCCCAAGGAAGTGCTGGCCCTGCTGGAACCCAGCGAGATCACTCCCGCGGTATTGTTCCTGGCCAGCGACCAGGCCCCCAACCGTCGCATCCTGCTGGCCGGCGCCGGCTGTTACGCCACCGTGCGTCTGATGGAGAGCGAAGGTATCTATCTGCAGGAAGGCGAGCGCACGCCGGACGCCATCGCCGCCCATTTCGAGGAACTCGCAGACATGAGCAACGCCCGTGAAATGCACAACGGCGGCGAACATGTCTCCAAGATCCTGACCAAAGCCGCCCAGGCCAAAGGCATTAAACTGGGCTAATCTGAACCCCCTTTTATTTGAGCAACGAGGCCCATCATGAGAGAAGCTGTCATTGTTTCCACCGCTCGTACCCCCATCGGCAAAGCCTACCGGGGTGCCTTCAACGATACCCAGGCCCAGGCCCTGGGTGGACACGCCATCAAGCACGCCGTCGAGCGCGCCAAGATCGATCCGGAAACCATCCAGGACGTGATCATGGGCGCCGCCCTGCAGCAAGGCAGCAGCGGCGGCAACACCGCTCGTCAGTGTGCCCTGCGCGCCGGCCTGCCGACTTCCGTTTCCGCCATGACCATGGACCGTCAGTGCTCTTCCGGCCTGATGTCCATCGCCACCGCCGCCAAGCAAATCATCGTCGATAACATGGACGTGGCCGTGGCCGGTGGCCTGGAGTCCATCTCCCTGGTGCAGAATGACAAGATGAACACTTTCCGCGCCGCCGATCCGTGGCTGAGAGAACATCGTCCGGACATCTACATCAGCATGCTGGAAACCGCCGAGCTGGTCGCCGACCGCTACAACGTTTCCCGTGAAGCCCAGGACGAATACGCTTATCAGTCCCAGATGCGCACCGCCGCCGCCCAGGAAGCCGGCAAGTTCGACGACGAAATCGCTCCCATGACCACCATCATGAAGGTCATGAACAAGGAGACCAAAGAGGTTTCCGACCAGGAAGTGACCCTGTCCAAGGACGAAGGCAACCGTCCGCAAACCAAACTCGAAGACCTGCAGAAACTGCAGCCGGTGTTCAAGGACGGCCAGCAAGTGAAAGAGGGCCGCTTCATCACCGCCGGTAACGCCTCCCAGCTGTCCGACGGTGCCAGCGCCAGCGTGCTGATGGAAGCCAAGGAAGCCGAGCGTCTCGGCCTGCAGCCGCTGGGCGCTTACCGTGGCATGGCAGTGGCCGGCTGTGACCCGGACGAAATGGGCATTGGTCCGGTGTTCGCCATTCCCAAATTGCTGCAGCGCTTCGGGCTGAAAGTCGACGACATTGGTCTGTGGGAACTGAACGAAGCCTTCGCCAGCCAGTGTCTGTACTGCCGTGACGAGCTGGGCATCGACCCGGAGAAGTACAACGTCAACGGCGGCGCCATCTCCATCGGTCACCCCTACGGCATGTCCGGTGCTCGCATGGTCGGCCACGCGCTGATCGAAGGTAAGCGTCGCGGCGCCAAGTACGTGGTGGTGAGCATGTGCATCGGCGGCGGCATGGGTGGCGCCGGTCTGTTCGAAGTATTCTGATCACGACCCCGCGATAATCTTCCGGCGGTCTTCCCCGGCCGCCGGATTCCCGGTTTTACCGCACCAGCCTGGACGGCCTCCCAACCGGCCGTCCGCGTTGGCCGTGCCCCTACCCTCTCCAGGGTACCCTTCCCCGGGCACGACCACATCATGAGGGCCGCTGGTGCGGTTTTTTTATGGCCGCCAATACATTCTCCAGAGAGCTACGAAGCCGCTGTGGGAGCTTGCCTGCAAGCGAAGAAAACCCTTCGCTTGCAGGCAGGCTCCCACAGTGGTGTTGTCGTCAGGGCCGGGCCCGTAAACGGTGTTTTCGGCGAGTCAGCAAGAGGGCATCACGTGGTCGCAAGTGCCGGCCGTGCCACAATCCTGGTCTTGACCACCGCCATGAGAATAAGCCCCGCCAGCAGCCAGAACCCCGCCACCAGGTAGAGCGAGGCGTTGGGCGTACCCGTGGCGGTGTTGACGAAAGCCACCACCGAGGGCATGACGGCAGGCCCCAGATTACCCAGGCTGCTGACCAGCGCGATGCCGCCGGCCGCGATCTTCTTGGGAATGACCTCACTGGTGGCGGCGAAGAACAGCGGCGTGGCTGACGACTGGCCAACAGTGAGAATGACCAGACCGAGGAGCGACAACACCAGCGTGCCTTGAGTGAAGACGAGAACCACCGCGCCAATGGCACACAGGGAGCAGCAGAACATGAAATGCCGGCGCCGTTCGTTATGTCTGTCGGAGCTGCGCCCGATCAATACCATGGCGAAGATGGTAACCGCGGGGGCGATGGACGAGAGCAGCCCGACGGTGAATACATCCTTCACTCCCCAGCTCTTGATCAGTGTCGGCGCCCAGAACACCATCACGTAAGTGGCGCCCAGAACCAGAAAGTACACAAGCGACATTACCCAGACCTTGGGGCTGGCAAGCAGTGCGCCGAATGCCCCGTGTGAGGTTCCCCGGCCGTCCAGTGCCGCGTCATCGTCAAGCAGTTGGCGCAGACGGGACTTTTCATCAGCGGACAGCCAGTTGGCATCTTCCGGTTTGTCCTTGAGATAAAAGAAGGCAAAGAGCCCCAGGAAGGTAGCGGGCAGGCCCTGGACAACGAACAACCATTGCCAGCCACGGTAGCCCATCAGACCGTCCATGTACGTCATGATGGCGCCCGACATTGGACCGGCGAGCAGATAGGCGATGGTGGCGCCGGTCATGAAGAGGGCGATCGCCTTGCCGCGCCGGGGTCCTGGGTACCAGTAGGTAAGATACAGAATGATGCCGGGGAAGAAGCCGGCTTCAAACGCACCGAGCAGGAAGCGCAGGATATAAAATACCGTCGTCGACTGAACGAACATCATGGCGGAAGCGACCAGGCCCCAGCAGAACATGATACGCAGCAGGGTCTTGCGCGCACCGATTCTCTCCAGGATCAGATTGCTGGGTACTTCGAACAGCAAATAGCCGATAAAGAACACGCCCGCGCCGAAGGCGTAGGCGGCGTCACTG
The DNA here is from genome assembly GCF_025532145.1 of Alloalcanivorax balearicus MACL04. Lineage (GTDB taxonomy): Bacteria > Pseudomonadota > Gammaproteobacteria > Pseudomonadales > Alcanivoracaceae > Alloalcanivorax > Alloalcanivorax balearicus. The sequence goes on from NZ_ARXS01000031.1 coordinate 34,429, forward strand.
AATGGCAGCGTCTCTCGCATCTGCAACTGCGCAAAACCGATGTTGACGCGGTCGAGAAAAGCAATGATGTAGCACACGATCAGCAGTGGCAGCAACCGCCAGCTGATCTTGGAAAACAACGCCTCGTCCTGTGGATCGTACTGAACGGCAGCCGTTTTCCGGTCTGGAGCGTAGTGAGCCATGACAGGTCTCCCTTTTTTGTTCTTTCGTTTTTTCGTTATTGGAATGCTCGACAGGCGTCACACGGCGACACGGCGCCGGGCTTCTTCATCGACCAGATCTTTCTTCGACAGCTTGCCCACGGCGGTCTTGGGCAGCGCTTCACGGATCTCCAGATCCCGCACCATCTCGTGCTTGCCCAGCTTGTCCTTGAGGAACGCCTGCAGCTGCTCCAGCGTGAAAGGCTTGGCGCCGTGCTTGAGCGTAATGAAAGCCTTGGGGGACTGGCCCCGGTACTCATCCGGCACGCCAATGACGGCCACCTCGGCTACCTCGGGGTGCTGGTAGATGGCTTCCTCAAGCACACGCGGATAGACGTTGTAACCGCTGCACAACAACATGTCCTTGCAGCGATCAACGATGAACACGAAGCCGTCCTCGTCCATATAGCCGATGTCACCAGTGCGGAAGAAGCCGTCGAAGGTGGTGCTCTCGGCCGTGGCCTCCGGCTTGTTCCAGTAACCCTTCATCACATTGGGTCCCTGAATGCAGATCTCGCCTTTCTCGCCCAGGGGCACATAACGCGCCGGGTCTTCCAGATCGAGCATCTTGATGGTCACGCCAGGATGCGGAATGCCGCAGGAGCCGGCCTTACGCTTACCCGGAATGGGTGAGAAAGTGCCCGTGGGAGAGGTCTCGGTCATACCCCAACCTTCCGCCAGCCAGGTGCCGGTGATAGCGTTGAAGCGATTGCCCACCTCCACTGGCAGCGGCGCCCCGCCCGAATTGCACATCTTGAGCGTGCGCAGGTCGTACTGAGCGGCATCGGGATCGTTGATGACGGCGGTGAACATGGTTGGCACGCCACAGAAGAAAGTGAGTTTCTTCTCGGTGATGTCACGCAGCGCGGCTTTTGGGTCGAAGCGTACGTGCTGCACGATCTCGGCGGCGAGACGCACGGCCAGCAACAGATTGACGGTAAGCGCGTAGATATGAAAAGGCGGCAGCACCGCGAGCACGCGTTCCTTGCCCATCTCGAACATCGGCGGCGTGCCCAATCCGGTCGTCACCACCTGCTCAACGGCCGATGATAAATTACCGTGCGTGAGCATCGCCCCCTTGGGCAGCCCCGTGGTGCCACCGGTGTACTGCAGAACAGCCAGGGTCTCGCGGGGATCGTCAACAACATGGGCCCGGTACTGCCCGTCATTATCAACCAGCTCGGCAAAGCGCATATGCCAGTCATCGGCGGGGATCGCCACCGTCTCGCCCCTGGCGGCCATTTCCACGGCCACCTGCTCGGGAGCGCCCGACATCTCGGCCAGGTTGCCGACGATGAGTTTTTTCAGCCGCGTTGCGCCCACCATGGTCGCCATTCGTGGGTACAGAGCGGCCATGTCCAAAGTGAAGAGGAAATCGGTCTGGCTGTCCTCGATCTTGTGCTTGAGCACGTTTTCGGCATCAAGCGGCGAGTAGTTCACCACCGTGCCGCCGGCTTGCAGTACGCCGAACAGGCAGGCCAGATAATGCGGTGTATTGGGCAGGAACAGGCCAACATGAACGCCCGGCCCGACACCGAGCTTCTGCAGCCCGGCGGCCACGCGATCGGTCAACGCGCCGAGCTCCCGGTAGTTCATGTTTCGCCCCATGAAATCGACCGCGGATTGCTCCGGGTGATTGGTCACCGAATCGGTCAGGATACGCTGCACCGGTTTAGGCAGGATTTCGGCGTCCCAACGCACACCCGCGGGGTAGGACTTCAGCCAGGGTTGGTTATTCATTGTATGTCTCCCGAAAAAAAAAGCCTGCACGCGCTCCATGGGCAGCGTGTCTTTGCGTCAAGGAAAAGCCGGCGGATACCGAAAGCGTTCGAGGCGAACCTTCATCGGCAAGGTGAACTTGTAGGGATGCGGGAAGACCATCCGCATCGTCTTTTCCTGACGCTCATCCATCTTTTCGCGCGCCTGGAGGTCTGAAAAGGTGCGAATAGCCGGTCTGCCGGTGAGTTCAGGTCAGATGCGCGGCAAGCGGGTTTTTTTCGTGGAGAGCCGTAAGGCGGTTCAGCCTCTTCGTTGAGGACAATCTCTTTTTTCTGAACCGTGACAAAAAAACCCGTCCGGAGGACGGGTCAGCTCATTGCTCAATGGAATGCGTAAAGAGTAGCGATGGCGGCCAGGGCCGCCATCGGAGTTCACACTTCGAGCCACTCCTTGCGGGTCGTATCGTCGGCGCGCAGTTCTTCCGGCGTGCCCTCGAAGACGATCTGGCCATGGCCCATTACCAGCACCCGGTGCGAAATATCCATGGCGATGGAGAGCTTCTGTTCCACCAGCAGAATGGACACACCGGCGTTGGCGATATCACTGATCAGCTCACCAATCTGTTTGACGATCAACGGCGCCAGCCCTTCGGTGGGTTCGTCGATCATCATCAGTTCCGGATCGCCCATCAGGGTCCGGCACATGGTCAGCATTTGCTTTTCCCCGCCGGAGAGCACCCCGGCCGGAGATTCCGCGCGGCGGGCCAGGTTGGGGAACATGTCCAACATCTGCTGGACCTTCCATTTACCCGGCTTTCTCGGATTCTTGATGCCCAGTTCCAGGTTCTGGCGCACGGTCAGGGTGGGAAAAATATCCCGGTCTTCCGGCACATACCCCAACCCACGCCGGGCGATGGCATGGCTGGGCAGTCCGGCGATTTCCTTGCCACGGAAACGGATCGATCCCTGCGGCGGCACTTCACCCATGATCGACTTCACCGTGGTGGAGCGCCCCACCCCGTTACGTCCCAGCAGTGAAACCACTTCGCCTTCGTTGAGATGGAAGTTCACCCCATTGAGAATGTGACTTTTGCCGTAGTAGGCGTGCAAATCGTTCACTTCCAGCATCATGCCGCCTCCTCGCCGAGATACGCTTCCCGCACCTTCGGATCATTGCGAATATCCTCCGGCTTGCCGGTGGCGATAATCTTGCCGTACACCAGTACCGAAATACGGTCGGCCAGCTCGAACACCACCCCCATATCGTGCTCCACGATCATCAGGGTTCGGCCTTCGGCCACCTGGCGGATCAGCTTAATGGCCTGGGCGGTCTCGGTGTTGCTCATGCCCGCCGTGGGCTCATCCAGCAGCACCACCGGTGCGTCGCAGGCAATGGTCATACCGATTTCCAGGGCACGTTGGCTGGCATACGGCAAAGAACCCGCCGGTACGTCACGCAGTGCTTGCAAGCCGATCATCTCCAGCACTTCCTCGGCACGCCGATTGGCTTCGCGCACCCGCGCCGCCGAACGCCAGAATACGTAACCGGCACGGCTTTGCTTGAAGCAGGCGCAGCGCAGATTCTCGAACACACTGAGATTGCCGAACACGTTGCTGACCTGGAAGGAACGGGACAGACCCCGTTTCTGGATCTTCTCTGGCGACAGACCGTCGATACGTTCACCGTACAACTGGATTTCCCCGCTGGTCGGAGGAAATGCGCCGGAAAGCAGATTGAAGAACGTGGATTTACCGGCCCCGTTGGGGCCGATCACAGCGTGAACCTCGTTCTTTTCCACCACCAGATCCACGCCACAGATGACTTCCGCGGGGCCGAACTGCTTCTTCAGGCCCTTGATGTTCAAGGCGCTCATGCGTTCACCTCCCGATTTTTCCTGGTCGCTCGCATTACCAGCACACCGACCACCAGGGCCACCACACCGGCCAACCAACCAGTAGCGCCACCGGCCTGGAACTGGATGCCGAAAACGTTCACGGTATCGCCGCCGCCATGGCCGGCGAACATCATTTCGATGACGATAATCAGGCCCAGGGCGATCAACAGCACCGCCGCCGCGCCTCCGATCCAGCCGGGCAGACGCCGCGCCAGGATGCCTTCACGATAAGCGGTCCGGACATGCTCGATACCACCGCCCAGACCACGTGGGGCGAACATCACGATGGACAGGAAGATCAGTCCCACATACAAAATGGACGCGTCCGAATAGTCGCTCAGCAATGAGTTCATCAGCGTCACCAGCACCGCGCCGACGATCGGACCATAAAACACGCCCAGACCACCCACCGCGGCCATCAGCAACGCCAGGCCAGAGGGAATCAAGCCCAGCGATTCCGGCGTGATGATCTCGTAGTTCACCGCCGCCATACCGCCAGCCAAACCACCAAAGGAACCGGATGCGATGAATACCAGAAAGCGAATGTTACGTGGCTGGTAGCCGATGAACTGCAAACGATCGGCGTTATCGCGCACGGCGTTGGACAAGCGCCCCAAAGGCGTGCGAGTGAACGCCCACATGGCCAATACACCGGCGAAGGTCCAGAACGCGATAAACCAATACACGTCCGCCGCCTGCGCCAGCTCCAGACCAAACCATTGCGGTCCGACCATGCGATTACCGTAGATACCCGCTTCGCCACCGAATACGGAAGGGAACATCTGACCAGCGGCGGCGATCATCTCGCCCAACCCGAGCGTAATCATGGCGAAGGCGGTACCAGCGCGGCGGCAGAACGGCCAGCCCAACACCAGCGCCACCAGGCCGCCACCGATCATGCCGATCAGCGGCATGGCGACCACCGGCACATGCGCCCAGAAGCCTTCGCCGGCATAGGAAGCGTCGTCGATGGCGATCATCGCGTGCATGGCGGCGTAGCTGCCCAGGCCAAAAAATACCGCGTGACCAAAGGACAGCATGCCACCCTGCCCCAACAGCATGTTGTACGACAGGGCGAAGACGATATTGATGCCAATGGCGTTCATCAGCGTGAAGCTGAAGCCATCGGTAAAGATGAAAGGCAGGATCAACAGTACCGCGGCAAATACCAGCCACGGCACCAGCCCGCGCAGAGCAAAACGTTGATTGGAGCGGATCATGGTAGCAGTCATGTCGTCACTCATGGTTCAAGCTCTCCCATCAAACCGCGGGGCCGGAAGATCAGCATCAGCACCAGCAGAATGAATGGTGTCATCGGAGCCAGGTTGGCCAGGGTGATGCGCGCCACTTCGCCGTATGGGTCGATCTGCAATCCGAAAATACCGAGGATGTCGGCGACGGAGGCATCGATGGCCACGAAGAAGGTTTGCAACAGACCGATCAGCAGGGAGGCATAGAAAGCACCGGGCAACGAGCCCATGCCGCCCACCACCACCACCACGAACACAATCGGTCCCAGAGTGGCCGCCATGCCCGGTTCCGTGGCCAGCAGAGGACCACCGATGACACCGGCGAGCCCGGCCAGGGCGCAGCCGAAACCGAACACCAACATGAACAGCCGCGGAACGTTATGCCCCAGATGGCCGACCATGGCGCCATGGGTAAGGGCGGCGCGGATCATCATGCCGACCCGGGTTTTCTTCAGCAGGTACCACAGCGCCACGAACATCAAAATGGAAATCAGGATGACCACGCCACGGAAAATGGAGTAGTCGGTGCCGAACAGGGTGAACAGAGGCTCACGTAAATAGTCCGGCTCACGGTATGGCACCGCCACCGTGCCCCAGGTGAGTTGCACCAGTTCGTCAATGACATAGGCCAGGCCAAAGGTAAACAGCAGCTCCGCCACGTGACCATTGACGTGCACCCGGCGCAAACCGAAACGCTCCACCAGGCTGCCTACCACGCCCACCAGAATGGGGGCCAGGATAAGAGCCGCCCAGAACCCGGTATGCATGCCCAGGGTGTAAGCAAAATAGGCACCCAGCATATAGAAACTGGCATGGGCGAAGTTAAGCACCCCCATCATGGAGAAGATCAGGGTGAGGCCACTGGACAGCATGAACAGCAAAAGACCGTACAAAATACCGTTCAGCAGGGAAAAGAGGATAATTTCGAGCATGAGCAGGCTCCCGGGGCAGCGGAATCTCCGCTGCCCTTACTGCATCAACAAGGAGTCATGGCCGCCTTTAGTTGGGACGGCGCATGCGGCAAGTGGTGGGCAGGGTCACGTCGTCACGAGCAATCTCCGCGACCTTGTGGAAGTTGTAGTCCGTGCCTTCCGCGCCGTACTTCATGCCGTCTTTCATCACCGAAATGAACATCGGCAACTGGATCTGGTGATCCTCGGCCCGCATGGTCACTTCACCGGTGGGAGTTTCAATGCTCAGGCCTTCCAACGCCTTGGCCAGATCCTTCGGATCGGTGGAGCCGGCTTTGTCAGCGGCGGCCTTGAGCATGTCGAGCATGGTGCTCAACCGCAGATAGTAGAAATCCCAATTGGTTTTCTCGTACATCTCCACTTGACGCTTGGCCATCTCCGGATCTTCGAAATCACCGTAGTACTCGTTGATTTGATAGATCCGGTCCACGCCCTTGTCACCCAACTGGGTCACCACGCCGGAGCTCGCACCGTAGTAGGTGTAAAACGGCGCTTTCAGACCGAATTCGGCGGCCGCTTTCACCAGCAGGGTGATGTCCTGCCCCCAGTTGCCTGAAATCACCGCGTCGGCGCCGGAAGCCTGAATCTTGGACACATACGGAGTGAAGTCCTTGACCTTGGCCAGCGGGTGGAAGTCATTGCCAACGATTTCGATATCCGGACGCTTCTGCTTCAGCATTTCCTGGGCGGACTTGGAAACCGCATGACCGAAGCTGTAGTCCTGGTTGATCAGATAGACTTTGTGGATATCTTCATTGTTGGCGATGTAGTTGGTCAGCGCGTTCATCTTCATGTCCGCGTTGGCGTCGAAACGGAAATGCCAGTAGGAACAGCGCTCATTGGTGAAAGCCGGGTCCACCGCCGCGTAGTTCAGATACAACACTTCCTTGCCCGGGTTACGGCGGTTGTGTTTCTCCACGGAAGTAATCAGCGCGGACGCAACGGAGGAACCGTTACCCTGGGTCACCAGTTGGACGCCATCGTTGATGGCCTTCTGCAGTTGTACCAGGCTCTCCTGCGGGTTGACCTTGTTATCCAGGCCAACGATTTCCAATTTGGCGCCATTCAGGCCGCCATTGGCGTTGATACGTTCAGCTTCAAGCTTGAGGTGCTCGAACGCCGGCTGGCCGGCGGCGGCCATGGGGCCGGTTAGCGGGTCGATCAAAGCGAGTTTCACCGTCTCCGCGGCGCTGACGGCACTACCTGCCAGCAGCAAGGAGGCGGTGACGAGGGTACGAACGGGCTTCAACATTTAAGCTCTCCACTTTGTTGTTGTTTTGCCGTTTTATTTCATCGCCGCGGGCACGCGACGATCCACTTTCGTGGAACATCCTTCCGTTTCACAGGCCAGGGATATTCCTTTAATGATGCCAAAGAGGCATTCAATGTCATTTCCACGTTACCACCAAGGGCAGCGGACGCGGGCATGCCGTTAAGTATGTTCCTAAGTTTTTTTACCTGTCCAGCCCCATCGTGCCTCCAATTTAAGAACACTAAGTTGCTGTTTTTCCTTCATCTTTCTTCTATTTCCGCCTCTATTTCTAAAGTAATGTGCCGCCCCCCGTCCACCAGCAAAACCGATAGAAATACGGTGAAAACCGTCATCCTTTAGTTCTTCCTGACCCATTTCCACTAATGACTGTCCGGTCATAACAAACGAAAGCAAAAGGCCAACGGCTTTTCCACACGAAACCCTTCATGTTTCGGCGAATTTACCGTCTTTACGCAGCAGACCGCCCCCGATTTTCAGCATGTGTTACCTTTTTTCCCACAAACAGTAACAGCGCTCCTCCCACCGCATTCGCGTCCTGTTTTTTCGTAGCACTCTCGTACCACACCGCGCTTTCCCCGCTTGCCTGCCCGTCATCCGCCGGACACCCGGAGTGTTACGTAAAGTAGCACCCAAGGAAAACAGATATACATTTCTGTTGGATTCTTCTCTTATTGTCTTCTTTTTAATCAAAAATACGCCAAATAGATCATTTTTCGATCAAAGCAACTTACTTGTCCTTGTTGACCCTCCCCCCAGTGAGAGGTTGAATGCGCCCTCCCGGCGATTTTCAAAACACTGATTCACAAAATCGTCGGGAACGATTTTGGACATCGCTTTAGCGATAGTCCGGAGGATGGCCGCCATGGACGGTGGCCACACAAAATCGTCGGGAACGATTTTGGACATCGCCTGCGACGGCCCGAAGGGTGACCGTCACGGACGGCGGCCAAAGCAAAAGAACAATGCCTGCCTGCTCCATTTTCGGCGTCATGGGATGTTGCCGGTCTTGCCGGACCACTCCCCCGCCGATATGGCCAGCCCCGGTGCCTTTCCCGGCACCGGCCCCCACTCCGAAGGATCGTTTTCTTGGTGCGGACGGTGACGTCGTCCGATTTTCACCGTTGGTCAGGACAGACCGGTTTGTCGTGACGCACAGAGAAAAACAGCAACGATCAGGGGCCGTTCGAGCGGCCCCCAGTGGAGAGTGAAATACAATGAGGATAAGAGTCTTGGCCGGGGTGGCCTGCACCCTCGGCACCCTGCCCCTGTGTATGCCGGCCTGGGCCGGCGAAAACCAACTGGGCGAGGACGCCAGCGTCGCCTGGACGGTGAAGGGCGCCCTCGGTACCGCCATGCGGGTGCAGTCCGCCAACAAGGACCTGCTGTTCGCGCCGGACGTGCCCAATGGCGGCCAAACCAATTCGGCGGTGGCCGACGACGGCAATATGAACTACGACGCCGGCGATCTGGTCAATGGCGTGGCGCAATTGTTCGGTCGCTTCGATTTCAAATACCGAAATTATGGCGCGGTGATCAGCGCCAAGGCCTGGTACGACTATGTCCTCAAGGAACAGGACGTTCCCCATGGCCATTTCCCCAACGACTATCAGCCGGATACGCCGCTCAACGATGACGACTTCGACCGGCGCGCCCGATTTTCCGGCGGCAACCTTCAGGAAGCTTACGTTTACGGTAACTTCGAGGTGAACGGCCGGCCGTTGTCGGTGAAGGTCGGGGATCAGTTCCTGATGTGGGGCCGCAGCCTGTATTCCCGTGGTTCACTGTCGTCATTGAACGCGGTGGATCTGGCCGCATTGCACCGGCCGGGCTCCGGTTATCAGGAATATCTGATTCCCTCCGGCATGGTGAGCCTGGAATTCAGTCCGTTCGAGCACCTTTCCGCCAAGGCTTTCTACCAATATGACTGGGAGAAAGCGGTACTCGATGGCTGCGGGACTTTCTATTCCTCCCTGGACAACACAGCCATTGGCTGTAACGGCACCTTCTCCGGCAGCACACCGCTACCGAGCCAGGACGCCAAGGAACAGGACCTGTATTTCGTGCGGGAAGGAGACGACGACGCTCGCGGCGACGGCCAGTACGGCTTCAAGTTCGACTACCAGTTCGCCAAAGCCAGGGCCAAGGTCGGCGCCTATTATTTCAACTACCACATGCGTTTGCCGATCTACTCCACCCGTAAACTGGATACGCCCAGTGCACAGCCGGCACCGTTCAACCAGGTACACTATTTCTACGAATATCCGGAAGACATCAAGGTGTTTGGTCTGACCGCCGACAAGACCTTCGCCGGCATCGGCAACCTGTCCATGAACCTGAGTTACCTGAAGGACATGCCGATCCAGATCAACACCTCGGACCTGACCTCGCAAACCGCCAGCAGCACCCTCGGCGGTAACAATGCCAAAGTACCCTCCGGCACTCAGGACTACATCAACGGCGTTGCATCGGGCGATGTGGTTCACGGCTACCGAGAGTTCGACATCCAGCGAGCCGAATTCACCTTCACCACGGTAATTCCTGAATTCCTCAAGGCGCAGAAAACAGTGCTGTCCCTGCAAACCGCGTTTGAATGGATTCCGGACTTGCCCAGCACCAGCGAGATGCGTTTCCGCCGTCACACCCAATACGGCGTCGGCGACCCGGGCGACAAAGGTTACGTCACCGATTTCAGTTGGGGCTACCAGGTCTCGGTGAAATCCACCTACGCCAACCTGATTGGTCCGGTCACCGTGACCCCGGGACTGTCGTTCCGTCATGGCGTGGACGGTTACGCCAGCGATGACGCCCTGCAGGAAGATCAGCGCTCGCTGGGCCTGTCGCTGGGCTTCGATTACCGCAACACCACCACCACGCTGTCCTACACCACTTATAATGATCAGGCCTACAGCACCGTCTCCGATCGTGATTATGTGGCCCTGAGCACCAGCGTAACGTTCTGACTTTTTTCACAAGGAAACCGGCGGCCAGGGTCGCCGTCGAGCAAGAGGAAAACCGATGAAAGCATGGAAATACGCCCTTCCCGCTCTGTTGTTGACGTTACTGAGCGGCTGTCTTTCGGTGTACAGCAACACCAGGCTGGTGGAGGTGAAAGCCAACACCGAAAAGACGGCCCAGCCTCCTTACCAATCGGTGGTGGTGGGCCTGCTGGTGGATCATGAAATACGGCCATTGCTGGAACACGCCATCGTTGAGCGGCTGCGCGCCCGGGGCGTCGACGCCCGCGCGGCGCTGGATGTTTATGGCCACAAAGGCATTGAAGGCAAAAGCCGTGACTATCTCGCGCAACGCATGCGTGACGAAGGTTTCGACAGTGCCGTGGCGATTCATTTACTCGACAAAAATGTCGAGGATGTGCACGTGGGTGGCGAGGCGTCCTCCCAGGCACCGGTCACCGCCGGCCTCACCATGCAACCGGAAACCTTCGGCCCGGATTTCTTCATTACCGAAACCCTGTATGTGACCCGCACCGATTTCTGGGACGTAGCGCAACAGGCGATTGTCTGGCAGGGCACCACGGTAACGGCGAATCAACGTGGACTGGAAGCCGGCGCGGAGAAATTCGCCAACACCATCGCCAACGGCCTGGTCGAGGCGGGCTTGTTTCACCGCCAATAGACCCAGGCCCCGGGCGGAGCATCCGGCGTTTTTGTTTTGTTCCGCCCATTCCCCACGGTATGCTGTTGTTCCTGTCGGGCCGGGACAAGCCGCGCCCCCATTCCAATAACAGCAGGCAGCATTTCGACATGGCAAACGCTACAGAGCAGCGCGTGGAAGCAAACGGTCTCACGTTCCACGTCAGTGAATACGGTGAACGGGGCCGTCCCGCCATTATTCTGTTGCACGGTTTCCCCGAGTGCGGGTACTCCTGGCGTTATCAGGCGCCCTTTCTCGCCGGGCAAGGCTATCACGTGCTGGTACCGGATCTGCGCGGCTACGGCTACAGCGACGCGCCCAAGGAGCCGATGGCCTACCGGCAAAGCGAACTGGTCAAGGACGTGATCGGCATTCTCGACGCTTTCGGTGCCGGGCAAGCGGTGGTGATCGGCCACGACTGGGGCTGTGCCCTGGCCTGGCAGGTGGCTCGTGAGTATCCGCAACGGGTCCGCGCCGTGGTCGGACTTTCCGTTCCCTATCCCGGCATCGGTCCGCGCCGGCCTACCGAGCAAATGCGCCAGGCCTTCGGCGAGCGTTTCTTCTACCAACTGTATTTCCAGCAACCACAAATCCCGGAACAGGAACTGGAAGCGGATGTGCGCGATTTCCTGCGCCGTATGTATCATGCGTTATCCGGCCCCGGCATGCGGGAAAAACACCGCGCCGCCAAGCCGGTCACCGGCTTCCTGGACATTCTGCAGCCCCCGCAAGGGCCGCAACCGTCCTGGATGACCGAGTCGGATCTGGATGTCTATGTGGAACGCTTCGAAAACAGCGGCCTGACCGGACCGATCAACTGGTACCGGGCCATGGACGCATCCTGGGAAGAACAGCATGCCGACGGCCGCCAGCGTATCCAGCCCACCGCCCTGTTCATTGGTGGCGAGGAAGATCCGGTGATCCAGTTCGCCGCCAAGGCACTGGAGCGCATGCCGTCACAGATGGACGACCTCACTGAGGTCATCATCCTCGACGGCATCGGCCATTGGATTCAGATGGAAGCGCCGGATCAGGTCAATCAGCACCTCAAGACGTTCCTGGACGGACTGGCGAGTTAGTGGGGAGTTAGTGGAAAGTAATCGGTGTCAGCGGCGGTGCCAGCCTCATCGCCGCTGATGTCTCGCTGATCGTCTTAGCGCCTGTGGCGGCAGTTCAAAGGCACGAAGAAAAGCCCTGCGCATACGACCCGGGTCCTTGAAGCCGGCTTCCTCGGCAATCCGTTCAAATGAGGCATATCCCGTCTCCACCGCATTACGCGCCACTTCCAGACGCAGCCGTTCCAGCGCTTTTGCCGGCGTCACCCCGGTTTCCGCCATGAAACTGCGAGCGAAATGCCGGGGGCTCATGGCGGCGCGTTCGGCCAGACACTCCACCGTCAATGGCTCCGACAGATGCGCCCGCATCCACTGGATCAGCTCGGCGAAGCGGCCGCTGCGCCCACCCAGCGCCACCAGAGCCGAGAACTGCGACTGTCCTCCCGGCCGGCGATGATGCACCACCAATTGTTGCGCGGTACGGCGCGCCAGCTCTTCTCCCAGATCGTCCTCGATCAAGGCCAGAGCCAGATCAATGCCGGCGGAAATCCCCGCTGAAGTCCAGATATTCCCGTCCCTGACAAAGATGCATTCGGCATCCAGTCGCACCCGTGGATAACGCCGGCGGAACCAGTCGCACCCGCCCCAATGGGTGGTGGCGCGGCGCCCGTCCAGCAAACCGGCTTCCGCCAGCAGGAAGGCTCCGGAACAGACACTGGTGATACGGCGTGCCCTCACCTGCGCCAGCCAGCCGATCAACTCCCTGACCGCGGACGGCGAGCGCACGATCTCTCCCCCTGACACCAGCACCGTGTCGAAAGGGCCGTCATCCAGCGATTCGGCCATCACTCTTGCCTGAGATGAGCTCACCACTTCCCCCGCCTCCGGTGCCAGCCATCGGAGCCGGTAGCTGCCGGGGCAAAACCGCTCGGCGATCTCGAATGCCGTGGCCGGGCCGGTGGCGTCCAGCATCTGAAAGCCCGGATGGATAACGACAGCAACGGTTCGAGTCATGGCAGTTTTTGCCTGATTTATGACATTTCAGACAAAGCCTAGCCGGTCTAGGGTAAAGATCAAGCAAACTCTTGGGAGACGCCACGATGACTCGGCGACATTGGTTATGGGGTGGCCTTGGCGCCGCCAGCTTGCTTGTTGTCCTGGCTGGCGGCGGGTTGCTGTCTCTGCCGCCGACACCGGCCACCAGTTCACCGCCGCCGATCGCCCGACAGGAAATCGACGCCACGCTCCGGGCTCTGGCGCCACCGAAACGCGCGCGTCCCCTGATCGCCATCATCGGCATCAACGATGCCACCGAAACCACCGATTATCTGACCAGCTACGGCATCCTGCGGCGTGCCGACGTGGCGGACGTGGTGGCGGTGGCCACCAGCACCGGCCCCATGCAGCTCTATCCGGCGCTGAAACTGGAGCCGCAAGCCACCATCGCCGATTTCGACCGGCGCCACCCGGACGGCGCCGACTATGTGGTGGTGCCGGCCATGAGCCGCGATGACGACCCCGTGGCGCTACGCTGGATTCAGCAACAGGCCGCCAGCGGCGCGATCATCATCGGCGTCTGCGCCGGCGCCAAGGTGGTCGGCGCCGCCGGCCTGCTGGACGGCAAGCGGGCCACCACGCACTGGTATTATCTCGAGGCGCTGCTGAAGCGAAGCCCGTCCGCCCGCTATGTGCCGAACCGCCGCTTCGTGGTCGACCGGGGGGTGGCGACCACCACCGGCATTTCCGCCTCCATGCCGATGATGCTGACGCTGGTCGAGGCCATCGCCGGCACCGACCGGGCCCGGCAGGTTGCCAAAGACCTTGGCATGACGCGCTGGGACGCACGCCACGACAGCCGCCGCTTCACCTTCAGCCGCCCTTTCGCGCTCACCGTGATCGGCAACACCCTGGCGTTCTGGAATCGGGAACAATGGGCCATGCCATTGCGCGCCGGCGTGGATGAAGTGTCTCTGGCGCTGACCATGGACGCTTGGTCGCGCACCTATCGCTCAACCGCGATCACCTTCGCCGCCAGCGCCAGCGTGGAAAGCCGCAACGGTATTCGCCTGCTCGCCGATCAAGTGCGGCCGGACTGGCCACGGTCACAACGCCTGCCAGCCCCGGCGGCACAACCGCCCGCCCGGGTACTGGATCAAACCCTGCGGGACATCCATAACCGCTACGGTGAAGGCACCGCCCGGGTGGTCGCCATGCAGCTTGAGTACCCGCGCGAATCCCCCTGACCTCGAAGCACGGCGTCCTTTAGCATGCGGACTGCGCCAACATGCCTCGCACCTCCGCCACCAGCGCCGACACCGCCGGCGTGGCGGAGGACATGTGAAAACGGACCGGCGGCAACCGGGGCAGATTGAGTGCCCCACCGATCCGTGTCAGCCCTTCGGGCACCGCCGAGGCGTTCAGGCAAGCGACGCCAAGCCCCGCCGACAACGCCAGATGCATACCCGCCACCCCGGACGCCGAATGGGCGATGTAATAGGGTCGCCGGTGGGATTCCAGCATGCTCATGGTATAACGGTGCAAGGCGCAACTGGCCGGCAGCGCCACTATCGGCACCGGCTCGGAAGGCGTCAATTCCAGCGAAGAATGGGCCACCCAGAACAACGGCTCACGGCGTAACAGCCGCCGTTGCTCCGCGTCGGTGGGCGGCTCCGGCGTCGCGTCCGGCAGCATCATGGAAATGCCCAGATCGTATTCCCGCGCCGTCACTTCCTCTTCGACGAAGGCGCTTTTCAGGATCGCCACATGCAAACGCAAGCGCGGATAACGGCCCCGGATACGGCGTAGCAGGGTGGGCACCCAGTCCGGGCGAAAATAATCGGTGATCGCCAGCCGCACATCCCCGGCCAGCAACAGTCCCTGCATATCCTGATAAGCGACGTCGTTCAAAGCCAATAGTTTGCGCGCGTGGTCCACCAGCCTTTGCCCCGCCGGGGTCGGCACCACGCCCTGCTTGCCACGCACCAGCAGCGGCACACCGCACTGCTCCTCCAGCTTCCTCACCTGCTCGCTGAGGGTGGACTGGGAACGGCACAGGATCGGCACCGCCGCCGACAGGCTGCCCTGCTCCACCGCCGTCACCAGGGTGTTCAACAATTCCAGATCGAAGCGTTTCATCGCCCATCATTCCAAGTTTGCGCCATCCATCGGCCTAACCGATGGATTACATCTTATATTCCCGTTATTCGGATATCCAAATCTACTCTAGCCTGTCCCTTCCTTACCACCTGAAAGCCCGATCTGGAGAATTGAGTCATGCCCGGGATTGATCTGACCCTGTCCGGCACCCCCGACCCCGCACAGGCCCGCCATATCGCCAAAACCCTCACCGCCCTGACCTGCCGTGTGCTGGACAAGGAAGAGCAACGCACCATGGTGCAGATCCGATATCTGCCCAGGGAGCAATGGTTCATCGCCGGGCGCTCACTGGTCGAGTTGAATAAGGACTCTTTCCGGCTGGTGGTGACCATCACCGATGAGACCAACACCAAACAACAGAAAGCGGACTACCAGGACCAAGCGTTTCGGGAACTGAGCCGCCTGCTCGGCGATGTGCATCCCCACTCGAATATCCACATCGTCGACTGCCGCGCCGCCGCCTATGGCTATGGCGGCATCTCCCAGGAGGCCTACAGTTATCGCGATTGACGCGTCATTGGCGACCAACCGGAAGCGGCCCGGCTTCCGGTTTGCTTTGCCCCCGCCTCTCGGCTAGCCTCTGCGGCTCCGTCCACTACCGATTCACGAGAACACCGTGTCCGCTTCCCGACTTGTCGCCCTGCTCCTTGGCCTCACCGCCGTTATTCTTGCCGCCTGGTTCTTCTTCGGCTTCGATGAAATGTGGCGCCTGATCCCCACCGGCCTGCTGATCGGCTTCGCCTATGCGGCGCTGAAAACCGCCGCGTCCAAACGAGAGGACGGTTCGGGCAAGCAATAAGCCGGTTCGCGGGAGTCGTCGAGAGCTCCCGCCACAGGTTCACCATTGCTTGATACGCGCCTGTATCTCCGTGATGGCGCTTTTCCCATCCCGGGTCGTTCGTAAGGTCATCTGGCTATTCCGGTTCAGCGTCCCCTGCAACAGCTGATAACGTTCCTTTTGCTCAAACGTCACCGCCGCGCCTTCCCCTTTTTCCGGAACACTCCGGTCGCTCACCGTAACCGCGTAGTCGTTGGCAAAGTTCCATAATGCGCGCTGCTGCTGAAGATACTCCGCGCGGGTCAGGGAGATGACCATAGGCGGTTCCCGCCCCATCAGCAGCGTCACCTTGATCCTGGCATCCGCTCCCAGCAACGTGGCCAGTGCCGCACCGTCCTTCTGCTGCAAGGCCTGCACATACCGCTCCATCAATCGGGAAGCAACATCGGCATGGACCAGAGTCGACGACGCCAGCAGTCCCAGCAGGCATAAACCATATATCCAGCGCATCACCATTCCCCTCCGTTCACGCACTCCGCCCGGGCGGGAGACACCTTGCAGCGCACTTTTTTCAGCCAACGCATCATGTCCTTGTCGTACACGCCGGCCTCAATCAGGAAGCGGCGCGATTCGTTCATCATCTCCGCATATCGCTCCCGGTCCTTGTCAGGCGGCGGATAGAAAAACAGGAGGTCGTCTTCCGCGGCCCGGATCACTTTCAGGGTCCGATCAAACTGGCCGGAAAAATAGCGCCGGGAGCGCGCCATGAATTCCGGCGAAAAGCGTTCATGACGCAATACCAGCTGCAGCGTCAGTTGAACCGTGGTCAGCTTCAGCACCACACCTTGCAGGCCCACGCCCCGATAGAGCTCCAGCGGCCTATACGCCAACGCCGGCGCGGCAATGACATCGACGACACCGTTGTTGAATTTCGATGAGAAATTACTCACGTCGGACAATACCGGGCGCACACCAATATGCTCCGCCATCAGAATCTGAGCCCGGTCGTTATCGAACACCGCCATGGTATGACCCGCCATTTTTTCCACGCTGTTGATGGCGCGGTCGTTGATATGCAGATAAGCCGCTCCCAACGGCAAAATGCCCGCGGTCTCATAGGCGCCATGGCGCATGGAGGCCGCCAGCCTCGGATCCGCCAGCAATTCGATCAGAACCTGCAAGCTTTGGTAGTTATGCAAGCCGCCAATGGCGTCGATACTGCCCGTGAACGGCACGAACTGGCGTGCCCGCATGCCGGTCATCATCAGGCCATCGCATAACCCCGCCTTGAGGTCTTCCGCCGCGATCCGTTCATCGGTGAAGACCCGTAATGACAGCGGCTCGCCCCACTGCAGAGCCGCCACCCGGTAATCTTCCATCTGCTCCCAGAGTTCCCCCTGAGCACCGACCAGACTGAACACACAGAGTGTTCGCGCCGACAGCGATGGCGGCATCACCAACAGCAACAAGAGCGCCAGATTCCGTATTGTCTTCCAGGTCGTTATTCTCATTATTTACCCCTTTCCTATTTGGCAGTGCCGGCGGATGCCGGGCTGACCAGTCCTTCGGTAGCTAGCCGGCTGAGGATGCGTTGCCCCAAGTGCCGCAACCCCGTGGACGTACCTGGAACCCTTTGCAGGCGGGAGAGACCGGCCAACATCGGCCGCGTCATCGATAGTGCTTTTTCGCCTCCGCGACTGACCGGAATCCCGAAGCCCTCCGCCATCTCATCGCCCAACATGCGGCGGAACAACGCAACCTGCAGGGATCGAGGTAATCGTGATGTGGGCGGCAGCGAACACAGCCCATCCAACAGTGAGGCCATGATCGTCTTGGCGGTGTCGTCCGGGGCGAAAAACCGGCTCATCAGCCAGCTGTCAAAGCCATCCTGCTGCTGTTGCGTCTCCCCCAGTAATTCCAACGACACACCCAGCAGCCGCGTGGTATATCGCCATATCAGGCAATAGCCGGCCGCTTCTTCATCACTGATGCGGGCTCCCAGACGGCGCATGCAATCCAGTAAGTGAGAGCCAAAAAAGGCCGGACCGGCGGCGGTGGCCAACTGACTTACCGGCATGCCGTGATTGAGCTGATCCCATCCGTCCGACAGACATTTCGTTCTGACCAGCGCGTGGACCAGGCGAACGTGTAAGCAGGCTTCCCACATGGCCTTTCCCGGTGCCAGAGCATCACTGTCACATACACCGAAAAACAGCGAGGCCGATTCATTCAGACGACGGCTGATATTGGCTTGCATACGACCGGTACCGACGAAGATCGCCGCCGCGTCCGGATGAGCGAAAGTCAGGGGCAGACAACCGTAGGTCAGCCCCAGAATCAGATGCGGGAAATGACGTTGCGCCATGGCGCCACCCCGGCGCATCAGGCCAAAATCCACCCAATCCGGCACCGCTTCCATATCCGCCCACAGCCGCTGGCAGTCCACATCCCCTTCGTCCGCCAACCGACGAACCGTTGCCGCGGCGCCCCCCAGGGAAGCACGCCGCTCCCGAAGCCGACCGGTTACCGCTTCCGCCAATGGATCGCCCCGGTAATGCCAGGGCATCATCCTTTCCTCCCAATCCGCGCTACTTCCCAGCCGGTCTGGCCTGACCGCCGCTGTATCGGCTGGGCCGCGACCGTGCTCCGAGGTAGCCGGGGTCGACCCCGATGTCACATCCATGACGTCCTCCTTTGGGTGTTTTTTAAGCAACCCTACGCCATCTTGCCCATCCATTCAACATGTTGAGTATTAATCAAGTTTAGCGATGTGTACCATCAGCGGAGGAGGAAAAAGATGTCCCTACGCCACGTTTTGCTGGTCTACCTGGGTAGCGGCGGCGCTGCCGGTTACGACATCGTCAAAGGCTTTCAGCACACCTATGGCTATCTGTGGAATGCCAGCTTTCAGCAGATTTATCGGGATCTTGCCAAGCTGCATAAGGATGGGCTGCTGGATTGCGAGACGGTGGACAACGCCCCGCGACCGCCGCGCAAGGTTTACCATCTGAATCAGGCCGGCTGGCAGGCCATGCAGGAATGGCTCGCCAAGCCGATTGCGGTACCCCGGCTCAATGACGGCTTCATGGTGAAGGTCGCCGCCATGCATCTGCAGGACCCGGATACCCTGGCCACGGAACTGAACCAGCTGCGGGAGCATTACCGGCGGACACTGGAGCACCTGTACCGCAAACGGGCCGTATTCGAATCGCTGCCGGCCACCGTGCTTGGCAAATTCATGGGGGTGTTCCTGACCCTCAAACGGGGGATCCGGCTGGCGGAAACCTGGCTGGAATGGGCCGAGGAAGTCGATCAGGTACTCGCCGCCCGGGAGTGGCAGCATATTACACCGGAGCAAGTCCGGCTGTTTCTGGATACCCTGCAGGGGGACGGCCTGCCGCAACCCAATAGCAGTGAGCCTGCCGCCCGCAAGGGTACGGCAAGAAAAAAGAAGTCTGGCCGCGCAACATAGAGCGACACAATCGACATCAGAAGCCTTACACGCAAGCCGCTTTGTAGGGCTCAACCTCCTCGGCGATCACCTTCGCGGACATGTTTTCGGCGACACGAATATCGTACTCCGCTTGCAGGTTCATCCAGAAATGCGGCGTTGTGTTGAAAAAGCGGGCCAATCGCATCGCCGTATCCGCGGTAATGCCGCGCCTCTCGCGTACGATCTCATTGACGCGCGGCGCCGAGACATGCAGCGCCCGCGATAGAGCATGGGCGCTGATACCCAGCGGCTCCAGGAATTCCTCACGCAATACTTCGCCCGGATGGACCGGACGCATTCCATTCTGAATCATGGCCTGGCCTCCTTAGTGATAATCCACAATTTCCACATCCTCCGGCCCGACACTTGTCCAACGGAAACAGATTCGCCATTGGTCATTGATGCGGATGCTGTGCTGTCCCAAACGGTCTCCTTTAAGCGCCTCCAACCTGTTACCCGGCGGTGACAACAAATCCCGCAGCTCTCTGGCGGCATGCAGCATGGCCAGTTTGCGTTGAGCCACTCTGCCAATCCCGCTCCAACGGCGGGTCTTGCCAGTCTCAAACAAGCTGCGAGTGTCCGGGCAACAAAAGCTCTTAATCATTGAGAGAAAGTATAACGCTTAACGTTAAACGTCAAGGCCATGAGGAGGTGGCGGAGTTCTTTATTTGACGGTGAGGGAGGGATTGTCGCTGACGCTCGGGGCTTCGCCCCGTCGCCCAAGGGCGACGTCCTGCGCCGGCCAAAGGCCGGCTGGTCGAACCGGAGGGCTCTCATCAAAACCGCCCACGACCGCCAAATAAAAAAGGTTCATCGCGGTTTAGAGGGAAACGGCCTT
>NZ_ARXS01000032.1 GCF_025532145.1 Alloalcanivorax balearicus MACL04
TTGCGGGGCACCATAGAATCTCCCACAGCGGTTTCCGGGGCACGTGGAGAGCCGATAAAATTGGTCGGCCACCAGTGGCTCGTGAGCCGCGATTTCGCGCGCCGAATCAGCTCCGCCGGCCGGCCTGATCGCGGGCGAACTGCCAGGCGATACGTCCGGAACGGGCGCCGCGGGTGCGGGACCACAGCACTGCTTCGTCGCGTAAAGCGGCCGCTTCCCCGTCACTGAATCCAAAATAGCGCAGCCATTGGTCCACGGCGCGCAGATAGTCGTCCTGGGTAAAGGGGTAGAAACTCAGCCATAGCCCGAACCGCTCGGACAGCGACACTTTTTCCTCGGTGGTGTCGCCGGGATGAATCTCACCGTTCTCGCCGGGGCGGGCCTCCAGATTCTCGCTCATCTTCTCCGGCAGCAAATGACGCCGGTTGGACGTGGCGTAAATCAGCATGTTGGCGGCGGCACCGGTCAGCGAACCGTCCAGGGCGGTCTTCAGTGCCTTGTAACCGCCTTCACCTTCCTCGAAGGAAAGATCATCGCAAAACAGAATGAAGCGTTCCGGGCGCTGACGGATCAGGGCCACCACCTGGCGCAGATCGGCGAGATCTTCCTTGTCGATTTCGATCAGGCGGAGGCCTTCATCGTGGAACGCCTGCAGGCAGGCCTTCACCAGTGACGACTTGCCGGTACCCCGGGCGCCGGTGAGCAGGACATTGTTGGCGGGCCGGCCGGCGACGAACTGCCGGGTGTTGCGTTCAATCGCCTGCCGTTGGCGGTCCACGTTGCGCAGATCATCGAAGCGGATCAGCGCGGGATTCTCGATCGGCACCAGGCGGCCGCCACCGAACGGTCCCTGACGCCGTTCCCAGCGATAGGCCGGCGCGTCTTCGGGAAAGGACACTGCAGCGGTGCCGGTGGCGGTCTCCAACGCGTGGGCGATGCGTTCGAGCTGACGATGCAAAGCGGTGAGCAGCGCCTCGTTGGACGAGGGTGAATCCTGAGACATGGTGACTCCGTCAATGGGGATAGGATGAAACTCCTATGATGGCGCGGGCCGGTATCCGCCTGTTACCTGAAAACCGCCTAATACTAGCGCGAATACGACAGACAAACCTCCCCGCCGGCGCTATTCTGAACCGGTTCGACAACCGTGCAGAATCACTCAGGAAAACGCCAAGGAACAAGATGTCGATCTGGAAACTGCCCGCTGCTCTGATCATGGTGGCGATGGTAACGGGCTGTGGCCCGTCCGATAACCCGTCCGCGGATGCGGCCTCCGACCAAGCCATCACCACCAATGACGCCGCCACGGATAATCAGGCCGGCTCTTCCGGCCATAACGCGCCGGTGTTGGACATCGGCACCGAGGAATCCCTGCAACAGTCCCTGGGCCAGGTGCGTTCGTCACTGCCGGAAGACCAGCGTATCGAATTCGACCAGTCGGTGAAGCTGATTATGGATGTGGAGCCGCAACGATTGCATGGCATGACCGCCGAGCAGGTGCTGGCGGCCGGGCGCGAACTACACCAGCGGATCAACGGCGGTTGAGGACGGCTGATGCTGGTCCTGGGAACGCTGTGCCCGCAGGTAGGCCGGCTCCTGCTGTGCCCGCTGCCAATAGGCACTGACCCGTGGCGGGAAGTATTGGGACAGGTCGAGTCGTTGGGCCAGTAACAGGGCATAGGCCACGGAAATGTCGGCGGCGGTGAAGCGGCCGGCGCACAGCCATTCGCGGTCGCTCAAGGCCCGCTCCACGCCTTTCAGGCGCGACAGGAACCAGCGCGTATAATCCTCCGCCACTCGCGGCAGCCGCCGTTCTTCCGCTTCCAGTTGGGTGTAACGCAGTACCAGTGTCTGCGGGAAGGTCAGCGTGGCCTCACCAAAGTACAGCCAGTTGATCCAGGCGCCGTATTCGGGATGGTCCGCCGGCAGTGCCAGTGACGAATCGGGTCCGTAGCGGCTCACCAGATAATGAACGATGCCCGAGGATTCGGTCATGCGCGTGTCGCCGTCCACCAGCAGGGGAATGGTGCCGAGCGGATTTTCCTGCAAATAATCCGGGCATTCGATGCGCGGCGGGAACGGCATCATGTTCAGCTGGTAGGGCAATTCAAGGGCTTCCAGGGCCCACAGGCAGCGGAACGAGCGGGCGTTGTGACAGTGGTAAAGCGTGATCATCGACGAGACTCCGTGATGTTGTATTCGGCCAGCACTTCATCGGTGTGCTGGCCCAGTTGCGGTGCCGGCCGGGCCGGCTGTGGTGCCCGCGCACTGAAACGGGTGGGCAGCGGCATTTCCACGTAATCCCCTTCGCTGGGGTGGTGGCGGCGCTGGAACAGGCCGGTGGCCCACAAGTGCTGGTCTTCCAGAACGCGATCAAAGGGACACACCGGCATGGCCGGAATCGATGCCGTCCGGCACAGTGTCATCCATTCAGCGGTGGTTTTTTGTGGCGTGCGTTGCGCCATTTCCTTGTAGAGCAGGGAGATGTTGGCGCGGCGCTCGGGCTGGCTGCTGAACTCCGGCCGTTCGGTGAGTTCCGGACAGCCGAGCAGATCGAGCAGGGTCAGCCAGCAGTGATCGTTGTGGGGGACGATACTGATGTGGCCGTCAGCGGTGGGGAAAGGATTGCGGTGCGGGTCCAGTTGCCGGAAATAGCCGGCTTCCTCGCTGGTGGGCGGCTGAAACGTCTGGCCGAATAAATGTTCCTGGAACAGAAACTGGGTGAAGGTCTCGAACATGGGGATCTCCACCTGTTGGCCTTCGCCGCTGCGCAGCCGGTGCACCACCGCCGCCAGTACCGCCTGGCTGGCGTACAAGGCCCCCACCTTGTCGGCGATTACCGAAGGCACATAGCGGGGCTGGCCGCCATCGCCGTCATAGCGGCCGACCAGATCGGTCATGCCGCTGGCAGCCTGGATCACGTCATCGTAAGCCTGCAAGCCGGCATAGGGGCCGCCGGAGCCGAAGCCGACACAGTGGGCATAAATAATGTCCGGGCGCAGCGCTTTGATGCTGGCATAGTCGAAGCCAAGGCGGGCGATGGCATCGGCGCGCACGTTGTGAATGAAGACATCGGCGTCGCCCAGCAGGGCCGCCAGTGCACGCCGGCCCTGCTCCTGTTTCAGATCCAGCACCACCGACCGTTTGCCGCGATTGGTGGTCACGAACGCCGGCCCCATGCCCGGTGTTTTCGCCGGATCGCCGGCGATGCGCATGAGATCTCCGGCGGGCGCCTCCACCTTGATCACGTCGGCGCCGAGATCGGCGAGCATCTGTGTGCAATAAGGGCCGAAGATCATCGTCGTCATGTCGATGATGCGTACGCCCTCGAGCATGCTCTGGGACATGATGAATCTCCCGCGGGATGAGCGATCAGCGGCCGGTCCAGACCGGTTCCCGTTTCTCGATGAAAGCGCGCGGACCTTCCTGGTAGTCCTCGGTGGTCACCAGGTACTCACGGGCTTTGTCGCCAGCGGCGATCAGCGCGGCCTCGTCCAGGTCATGGGTAAGGCGGGCGATGACCAGACTTTCCTGCACCGCGATCGGCGCATTGGCGGCGATGGTTTCGGCCAGTTCCCGGGCGGTGTCCAGAACCTGGTCCGCTTCCACCAGCCGGTTTACCAGGCCGAAGTCGTAGGCGCGCCGAGCGTCCAGGGTGTTGCCGGTGGCGATCAGTTCCAGGGCAATGGCACGGGGCAGATTGCGGGGCAGGCGATAGAGGCCGCCGGCCAGCGCCACCAGCCCGCGTTTCACCTCCGGCAAACCGAACGCCACCTTGGGGGACGCCACACGCAGGTCGCAGGTCAAAGCGATTTCCAGACCGCCGGCCAGGGCCAGCCCATTGAGCGCGGCGATCCATACCTTGCGGCGCGGTGAATGAACAAAACCGGCGAAACCGCCTTCCTTGGTAACCAGCCGATGGGCGTTGCCGGCGGAGATTTCCTTGAGATCGGCGCCGGCGCAGAACACCTTGTCGCCGCTGCCTTGCAGAATCACGGCGCGGATGTCGTTGTCCGCTTCGGTGGTTTTGACCGCGGCTTCCAGTCCCTGGGCCACGTCGCCGTTGACGGCGTTGCGGGCTTGCGGCCGATTGAGAGTGACCAGGGCAATATGATCGCCCAGGCGTTCCAGGGTTACGGCGTTATTGGTGTTATCCGTCATGTGCGCGTTTCTCATCCAGGTATTTGGGGTTGGCTGCTACACGGCTTCTTTGGTGTTGGCCGTCCGCTGTGTGGTCACGCGGAAGTGCAGAAGGTCGTCTTCTCCCGGCATGGCCTCGCCGGCCAGGCCGATGGGGCTGTTCTCGGGGTCGAGCAGGGCGTTCAGGCTGGTGCGGTCGGAGCCGGGAACACGTGCCATCAAGCGCTCGCCGGTCGGCGTCAGTGCCAGCACCACGGCGTAGTCCACCTCGCCGGCACGATTGAACAGCGCGGTGAACGTCTCCAGCGTGGCCGGTCCCTGATAGTGTTCCCGCAGCGGCGGCACCGGTCCGCGGCGGGCATCGGCTTGCGCCTGCACGCTGTAGTCCTCGGCCAGTGGTGCCGGTGGCGGCCGGTTGGAAAGCACCACGGCATGGTGTTTGGTGACGTATTCACCCTGGCCATAGAGCAGCCCCTCGCCCGGGGCGCTGTCGCGCAGGCGGCGCACCATGGCGGCGGCGGCGTGGGTCATGTAGTTGTTCATCGGCGCGCCGAAGAAGCTCAAGCCGCCAGTCACGCTGGGCTCGAAATGCTCGTCCAGGCCGAGAGTGCGGCGGGCCATTTTGGGCACGCAGGGAAAGCAGCTGTACAACTCCAGATGGCGGAAGCCGCCGACGTCGCCGCCGGCCCACTGCAGCGCGGTTTCCAGCACGGTGTCCTGGGCGTGGGAGCGGTGGAACTGATCCCGTTGCAGATAATCCTCCGGCTCCACCGCCGCCGCTCCGCCCCAAAGGTGGATCCAGCGCTCCTCGGGAATCCCCATTTCCCTGGCCACGGCGGCGCTGGTCAGCAACAGGGCGGCGCCCTGATTGACCATCGGATTGGCCACCTGCCACTTGGTGTAGGGCCAGGCCACCGCCCGGTTTTCCGCTGTCGGGGTGATGATCTCCTCGGCGCTCGGCGTGCGCTCGGACCAGGTATAGGGATTGTCCGCCGCGATGCGGGCCATTCGCGCCCACAGTCGGCCGGATTCCTCCATGGCCGCGCGGGGCGTCTGGCCATAGCGGTGAGGCAGGGCGTTTTCGTAGAACGGATACACCGTTGGCGGCATCAGAATGCCGTGTTTGAGCGACAGCGGATGCAGAATGTCCTTGCCGCGCCGCACCTTCGGCGCCGGATCGCGCGGGGGCCAGGGCAGATCCAGATTCTGTTTCGCCGCCCGTTCCGTGGTGTGCCGGGATTCGGCGCCGACCACCGCCGCTACCCGGCATTCACCCCGTGCGATGGCCAGGGCGGCCTGATGGAGGTAGTGCAACGGCGATTCCCCGCCCATGGGACCGAGTACCACCCGTTGTGGGCGGTGTCCCAGCCGTTGGCAGAGCTGCTCCTCGGTATCGGGGTAGGGCCAGGACAACTGGTAGACGATATCCACTGAATCAAGCTGATCCAGCAGGGGCGCGCCACTGTCCTGTTCGGCCTGGCGCAAAGCGTGTTCCATCAATGCCATTGGCTCGAGTCCCCGCTCCAGATGTCGGGGGCGATCAAGCACTTCACCCACGCCCACAAGGACGGGAAGACAGCGCGGGTCGGGACTGCTCATGTAGAATCCTTTGTTTCGATATAAAAAATCGCCGGGAGCGATTTTCGATGTGGCTTGGGCGACAGCCCCAGCAAATCCATCCTTGAGTGTTCCTCAGTGAGGATTGGGGATATTCGTCGATTCAGACGAAATTGCACCAAACCGGACCTTTCATCCGGCGGCGTCCGATTGTGCCGGCGTTTACCCTGTTCACGCCGCCCCCCTATACTTTCCGCAATCCCACCTCCCGCGGCCCCGCGATGGCGTGGGCCTATCCATGAGACCCTGTCTCCGGCGGTACTTGCATGACACAGCTGTTCAGCAAAAACGATAAGAGCGGGCTGACCCGAGACCTGATCGAAGCTCTGTTTCCCATGTTCGAGCAAGCCAGCGCGGGGGGCATCGCGGTGGACCGGCAGGCGCGGATTACCTGGATCAACGCCAGCTACGCCTCGCTGCTGGGGATCGAGGATCCGACGGCGGTGATCGGTGAACCGGTACGCCGGGTGATTCCCATGACGCGCATGCCGGAGGTGGTGGAAACCGGCCGCCCCCTGCTGCTGGACATCATGGAATACGAATCCCAGCAACTGGTGGTGACGCGACTGCCTTACTTTGACGACAGCGGCAAGGTCATGGGCGCGGTGGCGTTCGTGCTGTACGACGACCTGCAGCCGTTGACGCCGCTGGTCAGCAAGTACCGCCGTTTGCACCAGGATCTGGTGGCGGCCCGCAAGGCGCTGGCGAGGAAAAATCGCGGTACGCGTTACAGCCTGGGGGATTTCGTCGGCGCCAGCCCGGCGGCCCTCGAGGTCAAGCGTCGGGCCCGGCTGGCGGCGGGGCGGGATATGCCGGTGCTGTTGCTGGGGGAAACCGGTACCGGAAAGGAAGTGCTGGCCCAGGCCATCCACGCTCTGTCGCGGCGGGCGGACCGTCCCTTCGTCGGCGTCAATGTGGCGGCGATACCGGAAAATCTGCTGGAGGCGGAATTCTTCGGCGTGGCGCCGGGCGCCTACACCGGCGCAGACCGGCGTACCCGGGACGGCAAATTCCAATTGGCCAATGGCGGCACCCTGTTTCTGGATGAAGTGGGCGACATGCCGCTGGCTCTGCAAGCCAAGCTGTTGCGGGCGTTACAGGAAGGGGAGATCGAACCGCTGGGCTCCAACAAGGTGGCCCAGGTGGACGTGCGGGTAATCGCCGCCACCAGCCGTAATCTGGAAACCATGATGGAAGAGGGCCGCTTTCGTTCGGATCTCTATTACCGGCTCAATGTGCTGGAGATCACCATCCCGCCCCTGCGGGAACGCCTGCCGGATCTGGGCGTGCTGTGTGAAGCGATTCTGGAGGATATCGGGGCCGGTCTGGAGCTGCGTGCCGAGATCACCGATGCCGCCGTGTCGGCCCTCAGCAGTTATGACTGGCCCGGTAATGTCCGCGAGTTGCGTAATGTGCTCGAACGGGGCCTGACCATGGGGGAGGAAACCGGCCTGCTGGACGCCGACGCCATCTTCAAGGTGTTGCCGCGCAAAAGCGGACGCCTGCAACCGGTGGGGGCGGCGCAACCGACCCGTCCGCTGGCCCAGGTGCTGGCGGAGGCGGAACTCCAGGCCATCGAAGCCGCGCTGGTGGCCAGTCGGGGTAACCGCTCCCGTGCGGCGCGGATACTGGGGATCTCCCGTTCCGCCCTGTATGAAAAGCTGAATAAGCTGTCCTGATTCCAAGACAGGTGTCCATTTTTTAGGACAAATTCGTTAGACCTTTGTCTAAATCTGTTCTGAATTCCGGACACTTTTATGAAAAGGAATCACCGGAAAACTCATACCTCTTTGTTTTTAAAGGGTTTTCTGGTCTGGCACGGTGCCTGCTAGTTGGTGTGCGCAGAAGGTGGGAACAACCACCCCGACAATCGCACAACAACAAAGAAGGATTCTCTTCATGTCGCTCAAGCAACAGCTCTCGAATCTCGGGCGCGGTGCCACTTTCGCCGCTCTTTTTTCCGCCACGGTGATGTCCGCCAGTCTGATCAGCGGTCAGGCCGTGGCGGAAGAGAAAATACGCTGGCAGGTACCGCTGGCGTTCCCTTCCCACCTGGTCGGCCTGACCACCCCGATCAAACATCTCTCGGACAACCTGAAAGCGATTTCCGGCGGCGATATTCAACTGCGTTACTACGAGCCCGGCGAACTGGTGCCGCCGTTTGAAATCATGGACGCCGTCAGTGAGGGCAAGTACCCGGCGGGCTACACCTGGGTCGGCTACGATCAGGGCACCATTCCGGCTCTGCCACTGTACTCGGGCGCCCCGTTCAACATGGAGCCGCCCGCCTATCTGGCCTGGTACTACGAAGGTGATGGCAAGGCGCTGTTGGAGGAGATCTACGACGAGCGCAACATCCACCCGATGCTGTGCAGCATCATCGGCCCCGAGGGCGCGGGCTGGTTCGCCAAGCCGATCAGTGAACTCAAGGACATCGAGGGGCTGCGGATCCGTTTCGCCGGTATCGGCGGCAAGGTGCTGGAAGAACTGGGCGCCTCCGTCACCATGATCCCCGGCGGCGAGCTGTATCAGTCCCTGGAGCGCAAGACCATCGACGCCACCGAGTTCTCCCAGCCCGCCATCGACAAGATGCTGGGCCTGGATCAGATCATCAAGAACTACGTGATGCCGGGCTGG
Organism: Alloalcanivorax balearicus MACL04; assembly: GCF_025532145.1. Classification (GTDB taxonomy): domain Bacteria; phylum Pseudomonadota; class Gammaproteobacteria; order Pseudomonadales; family Alcanivoracaceae; genus Alloalcanivorax; species Alloalcanivorax balearicus. The sequence continues at coordinate 8,395 of NZ_ARXS01000032.1, forward strand.
CACCAGACCCTCACCACTTCTCATCTGCTGGTGAACAAGGAAGCCTGGAACAAGCTCAAGCCGGAAAGCCGCGCCTTGATCGAAATGGGCTGCGAGTCCGCTGTTCTCAAGGGATTTGCCCAGAGCGAATGGGCACAGCCCACCGCCCTGCGGGAATACCAGAAGGAAGGCGTCACCGCCCAGACCCTGCCGGAACCGGTGTTGCGTGAATTGGAGAAGGTCACCAACAAGGTGCTCGATGACATGGCCGCCAAGGACGCCATGTTCAAGCGTGTGCTCACCAGTCAGCGTGAGTTCATGAAGCATCACGCCATCTGGCACAGCAAAGGGTATCTGCCGCGGGATTTCTATCAGTACGACTGATCCGACAGTACGACTGACCCGAACCGGATAACCCCCGGGGCAGGCACCGTCCGGTGCCTGCTGATGTCATTTGCTTTCCGATGCAGAGGTGACCGTGACTAACAAGCCTGTTTCCCTTGATGCGGCGGCCGATGCCTTGCCGTACAACCGGCTGTCCTGGTGGCTGGACCGGCTGGTGGCCGGAGTCGGGCGCTGGTGCTCCTGGCTCTGGCTGGCGGTTCTGGCGGTGGTGTTGAGCAATGTGTTCAGCCGTTTCGTGATGAACGAAGGCTCCATCGCTCTGGAAGAGCTGTCCTGGCACTTTTTCGGCGCCGCCATGATGTTGACCCTGGGCTACGCCGTGGTCCGGGACGACCACGTCAGAGTGGATGTACTGCGGGAAAAATTTTCTCTGAAAGCTCAGGCGTGGATCGAACTGGTGGCCATCGTATTGCTGGCCTTGCCGATCCTTTATCTGATGATCGATGCCTTGGTGCCCTACGCCTACAAGGCCTACACCTTCAGCGAACGCTCCCAGGCTCCCAGCGGGCTGCCGCACCGGTTCATTTTCAAAAGTGTGTTGCCACTGGGGCTGATGCTGGTGGCCGTGGCGTTGTTCTCCCGGGGACTGCGCTGCGCCACTTTCCTGTTCCGTTTTCCTCGTGAAATCCAGCCCGGCACGGATGAGCGCGACGGCGCTCATCCCCACCCCTGATCAAGAGGCATCACTATTATGGGTCTGGAAGAAACTCTGGTTATCGCCATGTTCGCCAGTTTCATGGGGCTGCTGTTGTTGGGCTTTCCCGTGGCCTGGGCGCTGGCGGGCGTGGGGCTCTTATTCGCCGTTATTGGCAGTGTATTGATTCAGTATTTCGACGCCGATCTCTGGTTCACCTGGGCCGGTACCATCGGTGTTCTGGATGCCCGCATTTACGGCATCGTGGCCAATGAATTGATGGTGGCGCTGCCGCTTTTCATCTTCATGGGCATCATGCTGGACCGCTCCGGGATCGCCGAGAAATTGATGCACAGTCTGGTGCGGGTGCTCGGGCCGCTGCGTGGCGGCTACGCGATCACCGTGGTGGTGGTCGGTATTCTGCTGGCGGCGTCCACCGGCATCGTTGGCGCCTCCGTGGTGTTACTGGGCATGTTATCGCTGGGGCCGATGATGCAGGCCCAGTACAACAAACCGCTGGCGGTGGGCACCGCCTGTTCGGTGGGAACCCTGGGCATTCTGGTGCCGCCGAGCATCATGCTGGTGTTGATGGCGGATCGGTTGGGCACCTCCGAGGCCTCCGTTGGCAAACTGTTCATGGGAGCCCTGATCCCCGGCATGATGCTGGGAGCGATGTACATTCTCTACATCGTTATCGCCTCCTGGTTGAAAAAAGATCTGGCTCCGGCACCGAAGCATCATGACCGTCTGGACGGACGGGCGGTATGGGATCTGTTCTTGTCGGTGGTACCGCCGCTGGCGCTGATCATCGCCGTATTGGGTTCCATCTTTTTCGGCATCGCCACCACCACGGAGGCGTCCGGCGTGGGCGCGGCGGGGGCCTTGTTGATGGCGCTGCTTAGCCGGCGTCTGAATATGACGGTGCTCAAGGACGCGCTTTATCAAACCAGCCGTACCACGGCGTTTATTTTCGGTATTTTCATCGGCGCCACGGTGTTCGCGGCAGTGCTGCGCGGATTGGGCGGCGATGACGTGATTCGCGCGGCGATCACCGGTTTGCCGTTCGGTACCACCGGCATTCTGCTGACCATTCTGCTGGTCACCTTCCTGCTCGGTTTTTTTCTGGACTGGGTGGAGATCACCTTGATCATTCTGCCGCTGGTGGCGCCGGTGGTGTTCTCCCTCGGCGTGGAACCGGTGTGGTTCGCGATTCTGTTCGCGCTGTGTTTGCAGACCTCGTTTTTGACACCGCCGGTGGGATTCGCGCTGTTTTATATCAAGGGCGTGTGTCCGCCGGAGATCACCACACGGCACATCTATCTGGGCGTGTTGCCGTTTATTGCCCTGCAGTTGTTGGGGCTGGCCCTGGTGTTCTGGTTCGAGCCTCTGGCCACCTGGTTGCCCAATGAAATCTACGGAGGGCCTTAGGGTGCCTCTGAAACATACCCCGTCATCCCGGGGGTGGCCCGTACGTCATCCCGGGCTTGACCCGGGATCTCTCTCCGTAGGGCGCGTGGCTCCGTGGAAGGAGATGCCGGATCGAGTCCGGCATGACGTTTTTTAAGAGGAGAAATGAATGAGCAACATGGCAGCTTCCCCCGTGCTCTGGTCCCCTTCGGCGGACACCCTGGCCAATTGCCAGATGGGACGTTTCAAGACCTGGCTGGAGACGCGGGGATTCGGCCCCTTCGCCGATTATCACGCTTTGCACCAGTGGTCGATCGAGGAGATGGAGCTGTTCTGGCAACAGCTGTGGGACTATTGCGGACTGATCCACGAGGTTCCCGCCGAGCGGGTGCTGGGCGGACGCGGCATGCCCGGCGCCGAATGGTTTCCCGGCATGCGAATGAACTTCGCCGCCAACCTGTTGCGTCTGGCGGAGGGGGAACACGCCGACCGGGAAGCGGTGGTGGCCTATTGTGAAACCCGGCCGGTGCTGCGCAAAAGTTATACGCAACTGAAGGCGGACGTGGGGGCTTTGGAAGCTTTTCTTCGTGCCCGGGGCATCGTTCGGGGGGACCGCGTCGCCGCAGTGGTGACCAACGGTTACGAGGCGTTGGTGGGCATGTTGGCGGCCACTAGCCTGGGCGCCATCTGGAGTTCCGCATCCCCGGACTTTGGCACAGGCGCCATTCTGGATCGCTTTGGCCAGATCGAACCCGCCGCTTTGATCGTGGTGAACGGTTACGGCTACGGTGGCAAGGTGTTCGCCCGCCAGGAAGACTTCGCCGGGCTGATCGAGGGATTGCCGAGCCTGCGTTGCGTGGTGAGTGTCCAGCAGCTGCCGGATCAGCCAGCGGTGACCGGCGATCTGGTCACGCCCTGGCCGGAAGCGCTGGCGGAAGGCGAGGGCCAGGCGCCCTCTTTCACGCCGTTGCCGCCGGATCATCCGGTGTACATTCTCTATTCCTCCGGTACCACCGGTAAGCCCAAGTGCATCGTCCACGGCGCCGCCGGGTTACTGGTCAATCACGCCAAGGAGTTGATGCTGCATGGCGATGTCGGGCCGACGGACCGTTTTCTCTACTTCACCACCTGCGGTTGGATGATGTGGAACTGGCAGGCTTCGGCTTTGCTCACCGGCGCCGCCGTGATCACCGTGGACGGTTCGCCCGGTTACCCGGAGCTGGACATGTTGTGGCGCCTGGTGGCGGACGAGAAGGTGACTCACTTCGGCACCAGCGCGCGCTTCCTGGCGGGATGCCGCAAGGCCGGCCTGACACCGGCGAGGACCCTGGAACTGTCCGCTCTGCGGGTGTTGTTCTCCACCGGATCGCCGTTGCTGCCGGAGGATTACGACTGGGTTTATGCCGATGGTGCTCCGAACGTGCTGCTGGGCTCCATTGCCGGCGGCACCGATATTTGCGGCTGTTTTGTCGGCGCCACGCCGCTTTTGCCGGTGCGCCGGGGCGAGATTCAATGCCGCTTCCTGGGCGTGGACGCGGTGACGTATGGGGAGCACGGCGAGCCAGTCAGCGAAGGCCGGGGTGAGTTGGTATGCCGCCAGCCGCTGCCGTCCATGCCGGTGGCGTTCTGGGGCGACCCTCGGGGTGAGCGTTACCGTGCCGCCTATTTCGAAACCTTCCCCGGAGTCTGGGCCCACGGCGATTTCATTCACTTCACCGAACACGGCGGCGCGGTGATCCATGGCCGCTCCGATGCCACTTTGAATCCCGGCGGCGTACGCATTGGCACCGCGGAAATCTATCGTCAAGTGGAAACCGAGGTGTCGGTCAAGGACAGCCTGGTGGTGGGCCGCCAGATCGACGGCGATGTGGAAGTGGTGTTGCTGGTGGTGGCGAATGACGGCGGCGACCTGAGCGAAGAACTGATTCAACGTCTGCGGACGAGAATCCGCGAAGGCGCGAGCCCCCGCCACGTTCCCAGGCATGTTATCGCCGTGCCGGATATCCCCTATACCCGCAGTGGCAAGAAGGTGGAGCTGGCGGTGGCCGGGCTGCTCAACGGTGCTGCCCGTAGCGATAACCGCGATGCCCTGGCCAACCCCGAGGCGCTGGATCGGATCCGTGACCGCCTGCGTCAGGCGAACCTGTTGCACGGTTAGCGGATCGCGCCGCCGCGGGCCGCTACGGCGGATGACGCTCCAGGCCGGGAAGGTGGCGCAGCGTTTGCTCCAGCCAATCGACGAAGGCGCGGACCTTGGACGAGCGGTGTCGGTGGTGTGCGTACACCACCGACACCGGGCTCGGCGCCGGCCGGTAGTCCGCCAGCACTTCCACCAATTCGCCGTCGTCGAGATGGGGGCGAACGGAGTACAGCGGCACTTGCACCAGACCGAAGCCGGCCAGGGCGGCACTGATGTAAGCCTCGGAATTGTCCACGGTAAGGCGGCCGTCGGGCAGGCATTCGTGAACCTGTCCGTGCTCGGTGTATTCCCAGGGCAATGGCCGGCCGGTGCGGCCGGAGTGATAGTTGATAACCTGGTGGTGGGATAGGTCCTTTGGCGTTACTGGTGTGCCATGCCGGGCCAAATAATCGGGCGAGGCACAACTGATCTCGGTGAAGTAACCCAGACGCCGGGCCACCAGACTGGAGTCCGGTAACTCACCAACGCGCAGCGCGCAATCCACGCCTTCCTGGATCAGATCCACCAGCCGGTCGTTGATGCCCAACTCCAGATGAATATCCGGATAACGTTCACAAAACGCCATCAGCCGGGGCAGGATCACCAGCCGTGCCGGTCGGCCCGGCAGGTTGACTCGTAGCCGTCCGGAGGGCCGGTGGCCGTCCGTAAACAGGGCCTCGGTGTCCGCCAGTTCCTCCAGCAGATGAAGGCAGCGTTCGTAATAGGCGCCGCCGTCCAGAGTCAGGGACACCCGCCGGGTGGTGCGGTGCAGCAGCCGCACACCAAGATGATCTTCCAGTTGCCGCACCGCGGTGCTCACCGTGGCCTTGGGCAGTGACAGGGTTTCCGCGGCCCGGGTGAAATTACCGGCATCCACCACCCGGACAAAGATTTCCATGGCGCGCAGACGATCCATAGGGCCACAACTACTGTTCAGAAATCGTGAACAGAGTTAACCACGAATGCCGGTTTATCGACCACTACCTGAACGAACACACTGTGCCGGTCTGTTTCCTTTCATTGAAAAGAGCATGTCTGTCGAGGAGCTCAAAGATGCAACAACGACGATTGGGCCGGGACGGTCCGCTGGTATCGGCTCTGGGCCTGGGCTGCATGGGCATGAGTGATTTCTATGGGGACCGGGATGACCGGGAATCCATTGCCACCTTGCACGCGGCCTTGGAGAAGGACATCACCCTGATCGATACCGCCGACATGTATGGGCCGCACACCAATGAAGAACTGGTGGGACGCGCCATCGCCGGCAAGCGTGATCAAGTGTTTCTGGCCACCAAATTCGGCATTGTCCGCGATTCCTCGAATCCGCACGCCCGTGGTATCAATGGTTCCCCGGACTACGTGCGCGAATCGGTGGAAGGCAGCCTGCGTCGCTTGGGCGTGGACACCATCGATTTGTATTACCAGCACCGGGTGGATCCGCAAGTGCCGATCGAGGACACCGTCGGCGCCATGGCCGATCTGGTGCGGGAAGGGAAGGTCCGCTACCTCGGATTGAGTGAGGCGGCGCCGGATACCCTGCGCCGGGCGCAGGCGGTGCATCCCATCAGTGCCTTGCAGAGTGAATACTCCCTGTGGACGCGTGACCCGGAAGACGGGGTGTTGGACACCTGTCGCGAACTGGGCATCAGCTTTATCGCCTACAGTCCACTGGGGCGGGGGTTTCTCACCGGCGCGATCCGTTCGCCGGAGGATTTCGAGGAAGGGGATTTTCGCCGCCACAATCCGCGTTTCCAGGGGGCGAATTTCCAGCGCAATCTGGATCTGGTGGATCAGGTGCATGCCCTGGCTGAACAGAAGCAGGTGTTGCCATCGCAACTGGCGCTGGCCTGGGTGCTGGCCCGGGGCGAGGATGTGATCGCCCTGTTCGGAACCAAACGCCGCCGTTATTTGCAGGAGAATCTGGCGGCGCTGGAGGTGCGACTGAGCGACGATGAGCTGGCGCGGCTGGATGCGATCTTTCCCCGCCACGGCGCCGCTGGCGAACGCTATGGTGAGGAAGGCATGCGGACCGTGGGAAACTAGCCGGGCACGGCGGTTCCAATGGGCTGCCCGCTGGCCAGGCGGCGTTCATCCAGCAGCCAGTCGCGGAAGTCGGTGACGATGGTCCGGGGTGAGACGCGCTCCGGGCTGACGATGAAATAGTGGAACCGGCAGGGCAGCGCCACTTCACTTAACCGCCGCAGGGTGCCGGCGGCCAGCTCCGTCTCCACCAGCTCCGGGCAGACCAGCCAGGCGCCCTGGCCGGTGAGGGTGGCTTCCAGTGCCAGCAAGCCGTTGCCGAAGTGGTGCTCGCGGGCATCGGCGGGAAATGGCTCTCCGGCTGCTTCGCACCATTCGCGCCAGCCGAACCGCTCATTGGAACGGCCGGCGGTATTGTCGGTGAGCAGGGCGCCCTCATCGAGCACCTCGGCGATGGTGCTCCGGCCCGTCGCAGGAGCAACCACCGGCTCCAGCGCCACTTCCAACAGCGGTGAGCTGTCCATATCCGGGTACTCGCCGTAGCCGAAGCGGATCGCCAGATCGATGCCGGCGCGGGAGAAGGCGGAAGCGGTGACCGGTCCTCCGGGGGCGGTGTCCACGGAATGCAGACTGGCCTGCAGACGCACTTCCGCCTCCGGGTGGCGGGCGTAGAAACGATGCAGGCGTGGCACCAGCCATTTGGTGGCGAACAACGGCTCGGCGCACACCGTGATGACGTCCTTGGCTTCACCCTGGCTGCGCAGTTCATCGACAGCATCGAGCAGCGCGGCGAAGCCGTCCTGTAACCGGGGCAGGATGCTCAGGGCCGCCGCCGTCGGCGTGACCCGGCGATGGTGGCGAATGAACAGCGCCACCCCGAGTTGCTCCTCGAGGGCTTTGATCTGATGACTCACCGCCGCCGGGGTCACGCTCAATTCCTTGGCGGCGGCGGCGAAGCTGCGGGTGCGCGCCGCCACTTCGAAATAGGCCAGAGCCACCAGCGGCGGCAGGCGCCGCATGAAGCCGGCGGGCAAGGAGGACCGGGTGTGTTCGTTCATCGGTTTAGCGTTGCCATTAGCTTAGCGATGCCATTGTGCCGCCCGTTTGTTGAGGAAGGCGTCGATACCTTCGGCGGCGTCCGCTTCCATCATGTTTCGTGCCATTACTTCTCCGGCAAAACGATAGGCTTCGTCCAGGGGCAGCTGCCGTTGCCGGTAGAACATGGCTTTGCCATGGCGGATCGCCGCCGGGCTTTTCTCCATGATCGAAGTGGCCAGGGCGGTTACCGCGCCGTCCAGTCCCGCTTCCGGCACGGCTTGATTGATCAATCCCCAATCGGCGGCGGTGGCGGCGTCGATGAAGCGCGCGGTCACCAGCATTTCGAAGGCGCGCTTGGCTGAGACATTACGGGACAAAGCCACCGAAGGCGTGGAACAGAATAGCCCGGCGTTGATGCCGGAGACGGCGAAGCGGGCGCTGTCCGTGGCCACCGCCAGATCACAACTGGCCACCAGCTGACAGCCGGCGGCGGTGGCCACCCCTTGAATGACCGCGATCACCGGCACCGGTACCGCCAGCAGGCTTTGCATTACACCGCTGCAGGTGGCGAACAGTTGCCGGTAATAATCCTCCTCGCCTAAATGCCCGTGCATCTGACGCAGATCGTGGCCGGCACAGAACGCCTTGCCCGCCGCCCGCAACACCACGCAGCGCAGGGTTTCGTCGTTGGCCAGAGCGTCCAGCTCGGTTTTCAGCGCCGCCAGCATCTCCTCGGACAAGGCGTTGTAGTGGCGGGGCCGGTTCAGAGTCAAAGTGACCAAGCCATTCTGGTCTTCACGCAGTACCAGAGGGGCATTGAGATCGGCTTGCGCGCTCATCACGATTCTCCTTGTTTTGCGTTATCCGCTCAGGCCGCCGCGGACTGGGTGCGCAGGCGCACCTTGGTCTTCAGTGAATTGCCGATGAAGCAATTACGGTGAGCGCCGGCATGCAGGCGTTGCAGCTCGGCCGGTTCCGGTGTCTGGCCGTCGGCGAACTCGATGGTGGGTTGCAATTCCACCCGGGTCACCGCCAGCCGGCCTTCCTCGTTCTTTTCCAGAAAGCCCACCGGTGTGTCCTTGTAGCTCTCCACCCGGTAGCCCTTGACGTCGGCGATGGCCAGGAAGAACAGCATGTAGCAACTGGACACCGAGGTCACCAGAAGTTGCTCCGGGTCGGCGCAGTTGCCGTCTCCTTGATAATCCACCGCGGCGGAGACTTGCACGGTCTGACCGCCATTGAGGGTGGCCAGATGGTTGCGGGAGTAGCTTCCGCTGCCGTCCGGGTGGTCGGCGCGGGTCCAGGCAATGGCGGCGTGATGTTCTGACATCGGCTCTGCTCTCTTCTGAAAATGGGCTGGTTTCTGAAGATGGGCCGGGCTGCCCCGGCGAGCATTACCATTGCATCAGCTCTGCTTAATGAAAAGCGATGTTTTCTAGGGGTTTGGCCTATCCAGGCTAATGCAAAAGGAAAATAGCGCCAACCCGGAAGGTGGCGGCGCCGGGGCTCAGTCTTGCTGATTAAAGGCCCGCCAGGTGTCCACGGCTTTACGTGTCACCACCGGGCCGGCAACCTGGGTCAGCGCGCGGCGCAGGGTGGGGCTGGCGGCAATCGCCACGCCGGCGGTGAAGGCGCCGATCATCAGCAGACCACTATTGCGGCGCGCCCACTCCAGGGTCTGATCGCCGACCAAGGGACGCAGACCGGACTCCAGGACGCTTTCCGTCGGGCTCGGCGCCGGTGGCGGCGCTTCGTCCCGGGCTGGACCGGGTCGGTTGGCGCGAACCAGGCCGTAGCCGAGGGCGGCGGCCACCACCAGCAGACCGGCGCCGCTGATCAACGCGGCCAGCGCCGCGCCCAGCGGCGGTGTCATCGCGATCCAAGCCGCCGCCGTCAGGCTCAGCAATGCCGCCAGGCTAATCAGCATGATCAGCCAGATCATCGCATTAAGACTGAACAGCCCGGCCAGCATGCCGCGCAGTTTCACACTCAACGGCCGAGCAGTTTGCCGAGCAGCAGGCCCACGCCGAACGCCGTGAGCACGCTGGTAAAAGGGCGGGCCTTGATCTCCTCCCCCAGATGCTCGGCTTGCCGGGAGGCGCTTTGGCGGGCGCCTTCGAAGGTTTCCCGGGCGCTGTTGAGATGCTCTTGCGCGCGCTCTTGAGTGGAATGCTTGACCGCGTCGGCCAGGGCTTTGAGGTCCCGGCGCAACTGCTCAAGGTCTTTTTTCAGGGCTTCGGTTTCCGCTGACTGGTTCATGACGCCTCCTTGGTATAGACCTGCGTTCTGATATGAACAACGAAGCTTCAGCATATAGAGAGCAGGACCGCGGCGCCTAGAGGGCAGGCTGTTAAAAATGCAAAACCATGGGGTTTCTTGATCCGGCTCACGAGCGGGCCGGGAATGGTGGGTCGTGAGCCGCTGCCTCACCGTTTCCCTCAAACCGAACTACGAAGCCGCTGTGGGAGCTTGCCTGCAAGCGAATGAGGTTCGCTCAGGCGTTGAGCAACATTCGCCTGCAGGCAAGCTCCCACAGCGGCTTCGCAGCCATATTACTGCGCCAGCTTACGAATCACTTCGTCGGTGAATTCCGTGGTGCTGCTGCGCCCACCCAGATCCGGGGTGACTTTGTCCCCTTCACCGACCACCGTGCGCAGGGCATTGCGCAGGCGCTCGGCTTCGCTGTTGAGATCCAGGTAGTCGAGCATCATGGCCGCGCCGAGCATCAGGGCGGTGGGGTTGGCGACCCCTTTGCCGGCGATGTCCGGTGCGCTGCCGTGCACGGCTTCAAAGATGCCTTTGTCTTCCCCGACGTTGGCGCCCGGTGCCAGTCCGAGGCCGCCCACCAGGCCGGCGCAGAGATCGGAAAGAATGTCACCGAACAGGTTGGTGGTGACGATGACATCGAAGCGGTGAGGGTTCATCACCAATTGCATGGCGCAGTTGTCGACGATCATTTCCTCGTGCTCGATATCGTCGTATTCCTTGGCCACGCTGCGTGCCACATCCAGGAACAGCCCGGAGGTGGATTTCATGATGTTGGCTTTGTGCACCACGGTGACTTTCTTGCGGCCCAGCCGGCGCGCGGCTTCGTAGGCGAAACGAATCAGACGTCTGGATTCCTTGCGGGTGATGACGCTGCGCAGCTCCGCCCGTTCGCCATCTTCGCTGACCATCTGGCCTTCACCGGAGTAGATACCTTCGATATTTTCGCGGACGGTGAGAATATCGACGTTGTCGTAGCGGGAACGGACACCGGGAATGGAGAGGGCGGGGCGGACGTTGGCGAACAAATCGAAGTATTTGCGCAGGGTGACGTTGACCGAGCGGAAGCCCTTGCCCACCGGGGTGGTGATCGGCCCTTTCAACGCCACCGGATTCTTGCCGATCATGTCGAGGGTTTCCTGGGGGACCAGATCGAGGCCCTTGTCCAGGGCGGTTTGCCCGGCGATGGCGTAGTCATAGGCCAGGCCGCAGTCCAGAGCATCCAGGACTCGAACGGTGGCATCGACGATGTCCGGGCCGATGCCGTCGCCCGGGATGATGGTCACGCGTGTTTCCGCCATGGTTTCCTCTCCTTCTGGTCTTTTGGAATGCAGAAAAATTATGGTGGGTCCGTCGCCACGTTGTGGGTGGGGGGACCGTCTCGGCCGGATCCCGGGGTGGGTATCCGGCCGTAGCTGTCCGGGCCGGTAAGCGGGAAGCTGAATTTGCGCCCTATATGGGGGCGGATCTGTTCTGATTCAAGCAGGCCCGCCCGGGTCCCGGCAAGCGGACGGCCTCTTGTATTCAAGTTCCGTGCCGTGACGAAACCGTGTCAGCACGGGCAATGGTGCATAACGGAGGCACAGGAATGGGGCGGGCAAGGCGGGTGGCCCGGTGAGCGTGCACCGGGCCGGGGCGGTTTACTGCGTGAACAATCCGCGTGCGCTGTAGGGCTCGCTACGCAGATATTGCGGGGAGGCGTGGATCGTGGCGCCGAGACGGGCCGCGGCGTGCCAGGGCCAACGCGGGTTATACAGGATGCCACGGGCCAGGCCGACGGCATCCGCCTGGCCGGACGCCAGCAGTGTTTCCGCCTGCTCTGGCTCGGTGATCAGGCCCACGGCGATGGTGGTCAGGCCGCTTTCGGCCTTGATGCGAGCAGCCAGGGCGGTCTGATAACCGGGGCCGACGGGAATCTTCTGCGCCGGTGTCAGGCCGCCGCTGGAGACATGAATGAAATGGCAGCCGCGTGCCTTGAGGGCCTTGGCCAGCGCCACGGTTTGCTCCAGGTCCCAGCCGTCCGCTGCCCAGTCGGTAGCCGATACCCGTACCCCGACCGCCATTTCCGGCACCGCTTCGCGGACGGCGTCGAACACCTCCAACAGCAACCGCATGCGGTTTTCCAGACTGCCGCCATAGCGGTCGTCACGGTGGTTGGACAGCGGCGACAGAAACTCGTGCAGCAGGTAGCCATGGGCGCCGTGGATCTCGATCAAATCCAGCCCCAGGCGGCGTGCCCGTTTGGCGGCGGCGACAAAGGCTTCAATCAATTCACCGATCTCGTCCTCGGAAAGCGGCTCCGGAGCCTGTTCATTGTCGGCGAACGGCAATTCGGAGGGCGCGCGGGTTTGCCAGCCGTTGTCCTGATCCGGCCTGATTTGCGCTCCGCCCTCCCAGGGGCGGTGCGTGGAGGCTTTACGGCCGGCGTGGGCCAGTTGGATCCCTACAGGCATGGGAGACCATGCGCGCACTTGGTCGAGCACGGTTTTCAGGGCGGCTTCGTTGTCGTCGTTCCACAGTCCCAGATCCTGCGGGCTGATGCGGCCTTCCGGCAACACCGCGCTGGCTTCCAGGATCAGCAGGCCGGCGCCGGATTGCGCCAGGGTGCCCAGGTGGATGGTGTGCCAGCTGGTGGCGTTGCCGTTGTCGGCCGAATACTGGCACATCGGGGCGATGACGATACGGTTATCCAGGTTCAACGGACCCAGTTCGAGCGGGGTAAACAGATGGCTCATGGACCTCTCCGGAAAGGGGGCGCAAATAAAGGAAAGGGGCGGGCACGCCGCCCCTGGAGACGGGGTCAGGCGGGGGCGCCGACGCCCTCACCGGTCAGCAGGCTCTGTACGTGGGCGCGCGGCGGCGCGCCGAACATACGGCTGTATTCGCGGCTGAATTGGGAGGGGCTTTCATAACCTACCCGGTAGCTGGCGGTGGCCGCTTCCAGGCCCTCGCTGAGCATCAGACGACGCGCCTCATGCAGACGCAGTTTCTTCTGGAACTGCAGCGGCGACATGCGTGTCACCTGTTTGAAGCTGTGGAACAGGGACGATTCACTCATATTGACCTGATCCGCCAGATCACGAACCCGCAGCGGTTGGGTATAGCGGTCCTTGAGCAGGGCGATGACCTTGGAAACCCGGTGGGACTGACTGTCGGCGGCGGCGAACTTGCGCATGCGCGCGCCCATTTCGCCGATCAGCGCGCGATACAGGATCTCGCGCCGGATCAGTGGTGCCATGATCGGTGTGTCGGCGGGCTTGTCCAGCAGTTCCACCAGGCGGGTGGTGGCGTCCAGCATGGCGGTGTCGATGGGCGCCATGCACAGCCCGCAATTGATCTCCGGGCAGTGATCCTCTTCATTCACCGCCTCGCCCAGTTCGAACACCAGATCCGCCACTTCCTGGGAATCCACATCCAGACGAATGGACAGAAACGGCTCGCCGGGGCTGGCAACGTTGACCTGTCCCAGCACCGGGAGGTGGACGGATGACACCAGGTAACTCAAGGGGCCATAGACGATTTCGCGGTCGCCAAGCCAGATTGTCTTGCTGCCCTGGACGATGACGCACAGACAGGGCTCGTAGATGGCCGAGGTGCATTGCGTGGGCGTATTGGCCCGGCCCAGATGCAGGCCCGACAGTGTGGATTCCTCCATGCCATCCTCTGGAGCATGCCGCAGGACGGTTCTGGTAAGCCGGGAACGGAGCTGTTCGAGTTCGACGTCCTGCCCGGACGGTGAAAAGGAAAGGGAGTGATGCGCCACGATAGTGCCCTCCGTGTGAATGCCCCGCAGTATACGCACTGCCCGTGACAGGGTAAGCGCGGCTTCTGGAATGCTGCAGGATCGTGCAATGACTGTGGAGTAACAAGCAATTTCAGGCAAGCCGAAGGGGTTGTCATGGTGATCCGCGACAATCCGTAATCTAGCCTGATCCGGCTCTGCCTGGTGCGTGCATCAAATTGAACGGATGTCGGTTTTATGACGCGGCAATATGGTGCAAAGCCTTTTGTTTCAACACTATTGCCCTTGTTTGGGACGGCGGCTTCGGTGGCGTGATGTTGTTCGCACTTGCCGGATAGTGGATCACTGATCCGGGCCGGTCTTTGGCGGAGACGGCTGCCTGATTCTGTATTGTTCACAGAATCAGGCAATTATCCCGCAGTAAACGGATACCGCAGCCTGGCGGCTGTCCTCTATTGTGTTCGGCGTGGAAGGGACCCGCCGCCAGTCGGCGGGGAGGGGCCGTCAGGTGGCAAGCGGGGGCCCCGATCCATATTGCTGTCGAATAGGTCGTGCCTATATCGACCATCGGTAAAGCCATCAAGAAATGCCGTTGACCTCAATCTTAGTTGAGGAATTAACGTTCGCGATCTGGGGGAGAACGAGTCCAATGCCCGGGGCATTAAATCGTTTGACCTCTCTTGATGGTGTTTCGCTATTGACTGACGGTCAGTCAATTTTTAGAGTTTTGCAAATGGGAACCATTTTCAATTGAAGGCAGGCGTATTGCCTGCAAGGCCCGAACAGCAGGAGCGAGCGCAACATGGATTCAATCAATACCCATTACGCCAGTGGGGGAGAGCTGATCATCGGGCTCGCCCTCATACTGATGGTGGCCGTTGGATTGGCCGGCTGCGATGCCCGTGGTGAGCAGGAGCAGGCGCAAATGCCGCCTCCGGCGGTCAAGGTGGCGAAGGTGCTGGATGACCCGGTGATGCTGTGGGATGACTTCACCGGCCGGGTGGCGGCACCGGAAACCGTGGACCTGCGTCCCCGCGTCAGCGGTTACATCGACAAGGTGAGCTTCGAGGAAGGGGAACTGGTGGAACAAGGCGATGTGTTGTTCGTCATTGACCAGCGCCCTTACCGTGCCCGTGAACGGGCTGCCGCCGCCGACCTGGCCCAGGCCCGTAGCCAGTACCAACTGGCCAAGAGCGAGGCCTCCCGGGCGGAACGGCTGGTGGCCAGCCGCGCCATCTCCCGCGAGGAATACGACCGCCGGGCGTCGGCGATGGTGTCAGCGCGCGCGGCCATGAATGCCGCCGAAGCGGCGTTGGAAACCGCCCGTCTTGATCTGGAGTACACCGAGGTGCGCTCTCCGATCACCGGCCGCGCCGGCCGCGCCATGGTCACCCGTGGCAACCTGGCCAACGCTGATCAGACCTTGCTGACCACACTGGTGTCGGTGGATCCGGTGTACGTGTATTTCGAGAGCGACAGCGATTCCTACCTGCGCGGTCGTGAGCTACTGGGTAATGGCGAGGGCACCGAAGTGCGTATCGGGTTGAGCGGTGAAAACGGCTACCCGCATCGGGGCAAGGTCGACTTCATCGATAACCGTCTCAACGCCAGCACCGGCACGTTGCAGTTCCGCGCCGTGGTGCCGAACCCGGATGGCCGCTTCAAGCCGGGGCAATTCGCCCGGGTGGAACTGCCCGCCGAACGTCTCGACACGGCGTTGTTGATCGACAGCAAGGCGCTGCTTACCGATCAGAACCGCCGTTATGTCTACGTGGTGGACGATGAGAACAAAGCATCCCGCCGTAACGTCGACGCCGGCCGTACCGTGGATGGCCTGGTGGTGATCCGCGACGGGTTGAAGCCTGGCGAGCGGGTCATCGTCAACGGTGTGCAGAAAGTGTTCATGTCCGGTATGCCGGTGGCGCCGACGCTGGTGGAGATGCGCGCGGCGGCCACCAAGGAACCGGAAGTGGCGGCGACGCCCTGATCGACTGACACCGACATAACCCAAGTCTATGGATCGAGCGCGCTCTCCGGGGCGCGCCAAGAGGGTACTCTTGTCATGAATTTTTCTCGTTTCTTCGTCGACCGCCCGATCTTTGCCGCGGTGCTGTCGATCATCATCCTCGCGGTCGGCGCCATCTCGATCCCGATGCTGCCGATCAGCGAGTACCCGGAAGTGGTGCCGCCCTCGGTGGTGGTGCGCACGGTTTACCCCGGCGCCAACCCCAAGGTGATCGCCGAAACCGTGGCCACGCCCCTGGAGGAGTCCATCAACGGCGTCGAGGACATGATGTACCTCAAGTCGGTGGCCGGCTCCGACGGTGTGCTGCAAATGACCGTCACCTTCCGCCCCGGCACCGACGCCGATGACGCCACGGTAAGGGTGCAGAACCGGGTCAGCCAGGCGCTGGCACGGTTGCCCGAGGACGTGCGCCGCCAGGGCGTGACCACCCAGAAACAATCGCCCACCTTTCTCATGGTGGTGCATCTGACCTCGCCGGACGGCCGCTACGACACGCTGTACCTGCGTAACTATGTACGTTTGCATGTGAAGGATGTGCTGGCCCGGATCCAGGGCGTCGGCGATGCGCAGATCTTCGGCGGCGGCGACTACGCCATGCGCGCCTGGCTGGACCCGGACAAGATCGCCTCGCGGGGCATGACCGCCAGTGATGTGGTGGGCGCCATTCGTGAACAGAACGTTCAGGTTTCCGCCGGCCAGCTCGGCGCCGAGCCGATGCCCAACAGTGATTTTCTCACCCTGATCAATGCCCAGGGCCGGCTGCGTACGGTGCAGGAGTTTGGTGACATCGTATTGAAAAGCGGTGAGCAGGGCGAAATTGTCCGGCTTTCCGATGTCGCCCGTCTGGAACTGGGCGCCGGTGACTACACCCTGCGCTCACAACTGGATGGCAAGGACGCGGTGGCGGTGGGTATCTTTCAGGCGCCCGGCGCCAATGCCCTGGAAATCCGTGATTCGGTGATCGCCGCCATGGACGAATTGTCCACCCGTTTTCCGGAAGGGGTGAAGTACGAAGCGGTGTACGACACCACTATTTTCGTGCGCGACTCCATTCATTCCGTGGTGAAGACCCTGCTTGAAGCGGTGCTGCTGGTGGTGCTGGTGGTGACGCTGTTCCTGCAGACCTGGCGTGCTTCGATCATTCCGTTACTGGCGGTGCCGGTATCGGTAATCGGTACCTTCTCGGTCTTGCTGTTACTCGGTTATTCCATCAATTCACTGACGCTGTTCGGGTTGGTGCTCGCCATCGGGATCGTGGTGGACGATGCCATCGTGGTGGTGGAAAACGTGGAACGGAACATCGAGGAGGGACTCTCTCCGGTGGCCGCCGCCCACCAGGCGATGAAGGAAGTGTCCGGCCCGATCGTCGCCATTGGCCTGGTGTTGTGTGCCGTGTTCATTCCCATGGCGTTTCTGTCCGGGGTCACCGGTCAGTTCTATCGCCAGTTCGCGGTGACCATCGCCATTTCCACCGTCATCTCCACGATCAATTCGCTGACGCTGTCCCCGGCCTTGGCGGCCAGACTGCTGCGCTCCCATGATGCGCCGAAGGACCGCCTCACCCGCATCATCGACGGGCTGTTCGGCTGGCTGTTCCGTCCGTTCAACCGTTTCTTCAACAGCAGTTCCGAGAAGTATCAGGGTGCGGTAAAGCGGTCATTGAGCCGTCGCTCGGTGGTGTTCATGGTCTATCTGGTGTTGCTGGTCAGCACCGGTTTGATGTTCAAGGTGGTGCCGCCGGGGTTCATCCCGACACAGGACAAGCAGTATCTGATCGCCGGCGTGAAATTGCCCGAAGGCGCTTCCCTGGAGCGCACCGACAAGCTGCTCAAGACGGTCACGGATATCGCCATGGAGGCGGAAGGCGTGGCGCACTCGATTTCGTTCCCGGGACTCAATGCGCTGCAGTTCACCAATACCTCCAACACCGGTCTGGTATTCCTGCCGCTGGAGCCGTTCGATCAGCGTGAGCGCACTGCGGAGGAGATTAACGCCGAGATCAACGCCAAGATTTCCGCGTTGAGCGAGGGCTTCGCGTTCTCCTTCATGCCGCCGCCCATTCTGGGGCTGGGCAATGGTGCCGGTTACCAGATGTTCATCGAGGACCGGGGTGGATTGGGGTATGGCGCTTTGCAGGAGGCGGTCAGTGCCTTCCAGGGTACCATCTCGCAAACACCGGGGATGACCTTCCCGATCACCAGTTATCAGGCCAACGTGCCGCAGCTGGACGCGGTGGTCGACCGCACCAAAGCCAAAGCCCAGGGCGTGCCGATGACGGAGCTGTTCGACACTCTGCAGACCTATCTGGGCTCCACCTACGTGAACGACTTCAACCGCTTCGGGCGCACCTGGCAGGTGATCGCCCAGGCCGACGCGCCGTTCCGTGACAGCGTCGAGGACATCGCCAATCTGCGGACCCGCAATGAGCAGGGCGAAATGGTGCCGATCGGCTCCATGGTGGATATCCGGCAAACCTTCGGGCCGGATCCGGTATTGCGCTACAACGGCTACCCCGCCGCCGACCTGGCCGGCGAAGCCGATCCAAGGGTGATGTCGTCCGCCCAGGCCATGGACAAACTGACGGAACTGGCGGACCAGGTTCTGCCCAACGGCATGAGCTTTGAATGGACCGACCTGAGTTACCAGCAGCACACCCAGGGCAACGCGGCGCTGGTGGTCTTCCCGTTGGCCATCCTGCTGGTGTTCCTGGTGCTGGCGGCGTTGTATGAAAGCTGGGTGCTGCCGTTGGCGGTAATCCTGATCGTGCCGATGTGTATGCTCTCCGCGCTGATCGGTGTGTGGTTCGGCGGCGGTGACAACAACATCTTTGTACAGGTAGGGCTGGTGGTTCTGATTGGTCTGGCCTGTAAGAACGCCATCCTCATCGTGGAGTTCGCCCGTGAACTGGAACTGCAGGGCATGGAGACCGTGAAGGCCGCTCTGGAAGCCTGCCGTCTGCGTCTGCGTCCGATCATCATGACCTCGATCACCTTCACCGCCGCCGTGGTGCCGCTGGTACTCGGTCATGGCGCCGGCGCGGAAGTGCGCCAGGCGCTGGGGGTGGCCGTGTTCGCCGGCATGATCGGTGTCACCTTGTTCGGACTGTTCCTGACGCCTGTGTTCTATGTCGGCCTGCGCAAACTCGCCGGTCCGCTCAAGCACTCCCACGCTTCCACCATGGACGGCGAAGCCCACGGTCTTTCAGGAGAAAGTCATGCATAAGTACGCTCTGAGCGCTGTGCCACTGATCATGGCCCTGGCCGGTTGCGCGGTGGGACCGGACTATCAGGAGCCGGAGACACCGTTGCCGGAACGCTTCGTTGGCGCCGACCAGGTGCGGCCGTTCGATGAAAGTGCCGAACGCCGTTTCTGGTCCGGCTTCGACGATCCGTTGCTGGCGGACCTGATTGATCAGGCACTCAATGCCAATCACGACCTGCGTGCCGCGCTGGCGCGCTACCAGAGAGCGGAAGCGCTGCTGCGCGGTGCTCGCCGGGAGCAACTGCCGAGCGTCACCGTCAATGGCAGTGCCGCCGAGCAACACCTGGCGGAAGTGGAGCGGAATGCTCCGGGCGGCGCGGAGCGAGTGGAGCTCTATCAGGCTGGTGTCGCCGCCGGTTGGGAGCTGGACCTGTTCGGACGTTTGCGGCGCGCCACCCAGGCGCAAGCGGCGGAGCTGGATGCCGCGGAAGCGGATCTGGGAGCGCTGCAGGTGGCCATGGCCGGTCGCATCGCCAACAGCTATTTCCAGCTGCGTGGCCTGCAGCAACAGATGCAGGTTGCTCGCCGCAATGTGGAGAACCAGCAGCAGGCGCTGGATATCGTTCAGGCGCGCATGGAAGACGGCAGTGCCACGCGTTTGGATGAGGCCCGCGCCCGGGCACAACTGGACGCGGTGCGGGCCACGGTGCCGCAACTGCAAACCGCGATTCGGACTTACATGTACCGTATCGCGGTGCTGACCGGGCGCACCCCGGACAGCCTGGTGACCACCCTGGCCGAGCCCGGTGACTTGCCGGCGCAAGTGCCGGATCTGGCCACCGGCACGCCGTCTGGTGTGTTGCGCCGGCGCCCGGATATCCGCGCCGCCGAGCGTCGCGTGGCCGCCGCCACCGCCCGTATCGGCGTGGCCACCGCCGACCTGTTTCCGCGTTTCACGCTGGAAGGGCTGATCGGCAGCGTCGCCTCCCGTGACGGTGACCTGTTCAGCGGTCCGGCGGAAGGCCGGCGCGTTGCCCTGGGGGTGGACTGGACCTTCCTCGACTTCGGCAAGGTCCGCTCCCGCATTGATGCCGCCGATGCCGAAACCCAGGCCGTCATCGCCGAGTACCAGCAAACCGTGCTCACGGCGCTGGAAGAAACGGAAACCCAACTGGTGCGTCACCAGCGGGCCCGTGAACGCACCGAGCTGTTGCGCCACGCCACCGACGCCGCGCAGCAGGCCGCCGAACTGGCACGCCTGCGTTACCGGGAAGGCTTCATCGGTTTCTTCGAAGTGCTGGACAGTGAACGGGAATTGATGGACACCCGCGATGCCTTCATCCGCAGCCGCACCGAAGTGACCCTGGCGATGGTGGATCTGTACCGCGCCCTGGCCGGCGCACCAGTGCCGCCGGAGCAGGATCCGGCAAGGAGAAGCGCGGCGCGCTAAGTAACGGCCGGGTCCGCTTGCCGTCCCAGAAGGTATCAATGCAGCGCTGTCTACAAGGCCGCTGTGGGAGATTCTATGGTGCCCTGCAAGCCCGCCACGCTAGTGCGCCATTCGCCAGCAGGCTGGCTCCCACGGATCATGCCACGAAGCCGCTGTGGGAGCTTGCCTGCAAGCGAATTCGACGTCAGATGATGGGAAAAAGACAAAAAAGCCCGCTTGCAGAATCAAGCAAGGTTCATGGAGCCCTGGGTATTAGCAATACCGCTTCCGACGGCGACAATGGACACACATAAAGGACACAACGCGATAGGAGGAACCGACATGTTCGATACCCATGCTTTGCAGCGCTCGACAAGGACCACCAATCCGGCGATCCAACATTTTCTGGCGCTCACCGCCTGCTATCTGCGTACTCCGCTGGTGTTGTGATCCTCACTCGCCAGCGAGATCCCATATAACTTTCTGCCAACAGGCCCTTTAGCGGTCTCTCGTTAAATCGGCGGTGCTGGTCCACCGCTCCGATTTCTTACCCCCAAAAGGTCAGGGACGACCTTCTTTTTTTCTCCCTGTTTCGTTTGATGGCGATTTGCCATCGGATTCCCTATCATCGGCGCGCCCTGCCTTGAAGGATTCTCCGATGATCGTTCGTGACCGTCCCAATCCCATTGCGTTATTGATCGCCCTGCGTGGCTCGGTGGTGCCGGATATCCTGCCGCACATTCTGCTGGTGGCGTTGTTTGCCTCGGTGATGACCCTGGTCAGCCAGTACCACGTGTTGGATGTGAGCCACTACACGGTGATGCCGGTGACCTTGCTGGGGATCGTGCTGTCGATCCTGCTCAGTTTCCGCAATAACGCCGCCTATGACCGTTGGTGGGAAGCGCGCAAACAGTGGGGCCAGATGGTGTATGAGATCCGCAGCCTGGCAAGGGCCAGTGGCACCTTACTTGGTAATGAAAAGTTGGGTAACGAAGAGTTGGGGAATGACGAGCCGCGCCGTCGGGAACTGCTGGGGTTGGTTCTGGCGTATGCCCACGCACTGCGCGGGCAACTGCGTGAGGAAGACGTGCGCGAGGCACTGTTAAAGGTGCAGGAGCCGGCAGTGGTGGAGAAGGCCCTGGCCCATCGTAACGGCGCCGACTGGTTTTTGCGCCGGGCCGGCGATTGGGTGGGGGAACGCTATCGGGAGGGGCGTCTGGACAGTATCGGCGTGAGCATGCTGGATCAGCGGCTGACCGCTTTGGCCGGTGTGCAGGCCGCCAGTGAACGCATCGCGCAGACACCGTTACCGTTTGCCTATGCACTGTTGGCCCACCGTACCGCCTACGTCTACTGTTATTTACTGCCGTTCGTACTGATCGGCTCCCTGGGCTGGAGCACGCCTTTGTTCGTGGCGGTAGTGGCCTACACCTTCTTTGGGCTGGACCGTTTGGCGGAACATCTGGAAATGCCCTTTGGCCGCGAAGCCAACGATCTGCCGTTGGACACCATCTGCCGGACCAATGAAATCTCCGTGGCGGAAGCCCTGGGCGATCCGGCACCGGAACCGCTGCCGGTGGTCAACCACCAGTTGCAGTAAACGGGGGCGACGGCTTGCCCGGCGGCGCCCGCTGGCTCAACATGACAGCTTCGCGCTGTGGAGACGGTTGATGCAAGACGCCTACTTCTATGAGCCCGCCAAGGGCCACGGTTTGCCCCATGATCCGTTCAATGCGCTGGTGGCGCCGCGCCCGATCGGCTGGATCGGCTCCCGCAGCGCCGAGGGCGTGCTCAATCTCGCGCCCTACAGTTTCTTCAATGCGTTCAATTACCACCCGCCGATCATCGGCTTCTCCAGCATCACCTATAAGGACAGTGTGCGGAATATCGAAGCCACCGGGGAGTTCACCTGGAATCTGGCCACCCGCGCGCTGGCGGAAGCGATGAATCAAAGCTGCAAGGCGGTCCCGCCGGAAGTGAATGAATTTGAACTGGCGGGGCTGACCGCGGAGCCATCTCGGTTGGTATCGGTGCCGAGAGTGGCGGAAACCCCGGTCTCCTTTGAGTGCCGGCTCAGCCAGATTCTGCGTCTGAACACCGCCGCCGGTGAAGCGGTGGACACCTGGGTGGTGTTCGGAGAAGTGGTGGGGGTGCATATCGCCGCCCATCTGCTCAAGGACGGCATCTACGACACCGCCGCCGCCGAGCCGATTCTGCGCGCCGGCGGTCCGGCCGGATACTTCTCCGTGGATCCCTCCCAGTACTTCGAGATGTACCGGCCCCGCTGATCGGCGCCGGACGCCAGTTCTTCATGAGTTCTGCGAACTACGGCGCCGCTGTGGGAAGCGAGCTTGCTCGCGAATCGGCGTGTTGGTGTGCCGGTATGCAGAGTGGTGTAGGCATTCCAGCTCCTTGTGGGACACCAATGACCTCACTCATTTTGCTCCCGGCGCTTGGCGACCTGGTGGGCGTCCTCGGTCAATCCGATCTGCCAGTAGCCGCTGGCGTACAAGTGATGGCGTTCCACCCGCCGCTCCTGGACCAGATAGCGGCGGATGGCGCGCACCGCGCCGCTTTCCCCCGCCACCCACACCGCCGGAGAGCCTGTCAGCCAGGGCAGGGACATGACCTTGTCCACCAGGCCCAGGGCGGGCTGCTCCGGATAGGGATTTACTCGCCAGTGCACCTCCAGGCCAGAGGGGAAAGGCAAGGGCTGCTGATCCGCGGGGGAGAGAATGTCCAGTACCGCATAGCCCTGGGCACCGGCCGGCAAGCGTTCGATATTGGCGCTGATCGCCGGTAACGCCGACATGTCGCCGGCGAACAGGAACCAGTCGGCGTCGTAATCAACGAACTTCGGCGCCCCCGGCCCGGCAAACCCGATGCGGTCCCCGGAGCGGGCATGGGCCGCCCAGTGGGACGCGGGGCCATGGTCGGTGTGCATCATGAAGTCGACGAAAATCTCACCTCGGATCTTATCGAAGTGACGCAACGTATAGGTGCGTACCACCGGTCGGTGCTCCGGCGGCGTGTCGCCGTAGGGCGGCAGCGCAATGTCGGTTTGTCCCTCGCGGGGAATCAGCAATTTGAAATTGGCGCTTTCATGATTCTCGGGAAAGTCACTGAGATCGCCGCCGCCCAGAACCACCCGTTTCATGTTGGGTGTGAGGTTCTCGGTGCGCAGGACTTCCAGAATCCGGGGAGCGGGCCTTGGCATGGTCTGTCTCTCCACTGGATGTGGGTTGTGGTGTCGAGCTATTTGGTGGACAATATCAACCATATTCCCAGTAATTGACAAAGTCAACAGTGGTGTCAAAAGAAGCCGATATCCGTAATGCGATCTGGCAACTGGCGTTTCAGTTCAAGGTCAGCAGTAAAAAAGCCATCCGCCAGTACGGCCTGCCACTGAACGGCATGCATGTGCGCATCCTGCATATGATCGGCGCCACCCCGGCGTGCACCGCCAACCGAATCGTGTTGGCTTCCGGGCGCGACAAGGCGCAGATCACCCGCCTGTTGAAAGAGCTGGAAAGTATGTTGCTGATCCAACGCACGCCGAACCCCGATGACAAGCGCAGTCAGATTGTCTCTCTGAGTGAGAAGGGCGAGGCTTTGATGGCCCGTGCCCGGGAGGCGGAACAGGATGTGGTGACGCGATTGTTGAAGGGAATGAAGAAAGACGAGATCGATCGCTTTGTCGGTCTCGCGGGGCGCATGCTGGACAATCTGCGCGAGGAATAGAAAGGGGCGTGGTGGCTCTCCAGCAGGGACGCGGATCTGTGCGAGGGCCTTCCGGGATCGCCGTGAATACGTCCATGTAGGCTCTCGGTTTGACGTCCCTGTCAAACAGAGTCCCGGAAGGCCCTCGTACAGATCCACTTGGGGTGAACTGCCGCGTTCCGGGCTCCAGCAACGACGAACCTTTCAGGAAAGGAGGGCTCTCTCCATCCCTTCATAGGGGCTTGGTAGCGGCGGGAAAGACGTCGGTTACCTCGAAGCTGATCGGCGTTACGCCGATCAGCGTCCCCGATGGAGAGAAATCCCTTTCCCCTCTAAACCGAAGCCCCGTCACACGATCCGTGGTGGCGCATCACCGTGCTGGATCCCGTATTTGCGAATCAGCGCTTCGCGTTTGTCCGGATCGAAGTTGATATTGCGGGCGTCGTAGCCGGCGTGTTCCAACAGACGCTTGTCCATGAGCCGGTACCACAGAGGCGGAATATAGCTGACCAGGAACATACCGAAATAGCCGTTGGGCAGGCTGGGCACGTCGTCGAAATGACGCAGGCTCTGGTAGCGCCGGGTCGGATGGGCGTGATGATCGGAATGCCGCTGCAGATGAAAGGTGGCCCAGTTGGAGAACATGTGGTTGCTGTTCCAGCTGTGATACGGCTGGGTGCGCTCGTAACGGCCGGTCTTGGTTTTATGCCGCAGCAGGCCGTAGTGCTCGATATAGTTGGCGGAGGTCAACTGGAAAGCGCCCCAGAAAGCGGTGCCGAGGATGTACGGCAGAATGCCGATGCCGAACAGCGCCAGCACGGTGCCCCAGGCAATGGCGGTGATGATCGCCGGCTGAATGATCTCGTTGTCCAGGGACCACACCGACTTGCCCCGTGATTCCAGGCGCTCCTGCTCCAGCTTCCAGGCCCGGCGGGCGGCGCCGGGGATTTCCCGCAGTACGAATTTCCAGATGTTTTCGCCCATGCGCGAGGACGCCGGGTCCTCCGGCGTGGCCACGTCCCGGTGGTGGCCCTTGTTGTGCTCAATGAAAAAGTGACCGTAGGCGCAAGGCGCCAGCACGAACTTGGCCAGCCAGCGTTCGCCCTTGCCTTTCTTGTGGCCCAGTTCATGACCCAGGTTGATGCCGACGCCGCAGGTGCCACCGAGCAGCAGGATCATCGCCAGCAGACCGTGCCAGGGCAGGTCCTGGGTACCGACGAACCAGGCACCGAAAAACCAGGCGCCCCAGATCACCGGCACCAGGGCGTAGGTGACCCAACGGTAATAGGGATCCTCTTCCAGTTGCGGCACCACCTCTTCCGGCGGATTGCTCTGGTCCTCGCCGATCAGCATATCCAGTACCGGCACCGCCAGGTAATAGAACACCAGCGGGATCCACAGCATCAGCGCATTGCCATTGGCCAGGTACAGCAGGGGCCCGATGAACACAATGGCGGGCACGAAGATGGAAGAAACCCACAAATGGCGTTTGCGATCCCGATAGACCACGCCGGACGGGCCGGTGAACTCACCTGCCTTGCTCATACCGCAAT
Organism: Alloalcanivorax balearicus MACL04; assembly: GCF_025532145.1. Classification (GTDB taxonomy): domain Bacteria; phylum Pseudomonadota; class Gammaproteobacteria; order Pseudomonadales; family Alcanivoracaceae; genus Alloalcanivorax; species Alloalcanivorax balearicus. The sequence goes on from NZ_ARXS01000032.1 coordinate 33,953, forward strand.
CCTCTTTTTGTTATCCGATCACCGGATGGTGCGCCCAAGCCGGTTTGTGCGGCACCGCCAGGAGTGGCAGAAAATCGTCATAAAGTGACAAGTGACCGGGCGCACCAGCAGGGTAAGCTGGGATTCATCCGCTCATGGCGGCAAGGGAGAAACCAATGAGCATCCATATGGCCGCCCGGCTCAGGCCGGCGATTCATCCGACTTACCCGAGACTGTTGTGCGCCCATTTGCAATCCAGGGGCTTCGATAACGCCACCATCTTCGAGGGCACCCGCCTGCATTGGGAGCAGCTTCTGGGCGAGCATCGCTACCTGAGTCTGGAGCAGATGTCCCGCCTGATCCGCCGCTCCATCGAACTCACCGGCGAGCCCTGGCTGGGGCTGGACATCGGTGGTGTCACCTCGGTGTCCGCCCACGGTCCGTTGGGCTTCGCGGTGGTTTCGGCGGCGGATCTGGGGGCGGTGCTGCGGGTGCTCTCCCGCTTCGTCGGCGTGCGCTTCCAGCCGGTAACGGTGCATTTGCGCGAGGAGCCGGAGCGGGTGGTGCTGACCATGGAGGAAGAAGAGGACCTGGAAGAGGTTCGGGAATACGTCAACGGCGCGGTGCTCGCTACCTTCTTCCATCTGATCGACACCGTGACCTCCCGGCGCTTGCGGGATCTGGTGGTGGCGATGCCGATCCCGGAACCGGAGTGGGCGGAGATCTACACCGAAAAACTGGGGTGCCCGGTCCGCTTCGGGACTTCAGCGCTGACCATCGAAGTGCCGTCCGAGTTGTTGGGCACCCCGTGCCTGACCGCGGATCCCGGTCTGCACCGCACCGCGCTACGGGATTGCGAGCATCAGCTACGGCAACTTCAGAGCGGGGGACCGCTGAGTCAGCGCATTGGTGTGCAACTGCTGGAGTGTGAGGGTCACTACCCGAGTCTGGATGAGATGGCCGCGCGCCACGCCATGTCCCGCCGTACCCTGATCCGTAAACTGAAAGAGGAAGGCTCCAGCTATCAGGAACTGCTGGATGAGGTGCGCCGGGAACTGGCCGCCTGGTATCTGCTGGAAACCACGCAACCGGTGGAGCGCATCGCCGAGAAACTGGGGTACCAGGACCCGTCCAACTTCAGCCGCACCTTCCAGCGCTGGTTCGGCACCACGCCGCTGCGGATGCGCAAAGGGGAGTGAGTCTCAGAGGGCTTGCAGATTGCGCTCGATCTCGAAGATGTGCTCATCCTGCTCGCCAAGCTCGCGCAGCGCCTGGGCCAGGTTCAGCAAATACTCCCGGTTGGCACCGCTGGGGCCGTGGCTGCCTTGGATGTGGGCGGCGATCTCCGTTTCCGGCGCCGGGCCGAGAAAGGCGGCATTGTCGGCGGTGGCGATATAGACCAGTCCGTCCTCCTGGCTACCGTCCTCGAACGTCATCGGCGTGGAGAAACGCAGGTAGCCGTTTTTCTCGCGCACATCCAGTTGCCCGAACACCGCCGGGCTGACGCGATAGGCCATGCCGGCGCAGCGCACGCCCGGTGCTTCAATCAGTGTCACCACCCGGCCGGGGTTTTCCGGGGTGCCGCGATGATCGTGGGAGCCCTGCCAGAAGCGCCGGGCCCAGCCCTGAATCGACGCCGGCCGCCGCTCCTGGAACGGAAAATCCACCTTGAAAATCAGCGAGCCGTAACCGAACAGCCACACCGACTCGTGGTTCTGGAACAGGCTCCGCTCGCGGTTGATCGCGGTGGTATCGATCATACCCGGGTGCCCTCCGCCCGGCGCTGACGCTCCGCCAGTACGGCATCGCCATTGTCCTGATCCGGCCAGCCAAGCAGGTGATCGTGTATCAGCGCCACCAGGGCATCCAGATGGGCCGGGCAGTCGTTCAGCGCCGGAATGTAATCGAACCGCTCGCCACCGGCTTCCATGAAGTAACCGCGATTCTCCACGTCGATCTCTTCCAGCGTTTCCAGACAATCAGCGGAAAAGCCGGGGCAGAACACCTGCACGCTTTTCACCCCTGCGCCGGGCAGCGCCTTGAGCGTGGCGTCGGTGTAGGGCTGCAGCCATTCCTCGCGGCCAAAGCGGGACTGGAACGTGACCTGCCATTGCGTCTCGTTGAGCCCCAGCCGCTCCGCCAGAAGGCGGCTGGTTTTATGGCATTCGCAAAAGTACGGGTCGCCTTCGGTGAGGTAGCGCTTGGGCACACCGTGGTAAGAGAACAGCAGTTTTGCCGCCCGGCCATGCTGTGCCCAATGGCTGTGGATGTGCTCCGCCATGGCATCCAGGTAGGGCGCGTAATCGTGGTAATGACTGATGAAACGCAGATCCGGCAACCAGCGCCGGGCCGCGAAATCCTGCGCCACGGCATCGAACGTGGAGGCCGAGGTGCTGGCGGAATACTGTGGATACAACGGCAGCACCAGCAGCCGGGTAACGCCTTGCTCGGCCATCTTCTGCAACACCGAAGGAATGGACGGGTTGCCATAACGCATGGCGAAGTCCACCACCAGATCCTCGCCATACTCGGCTTGCAGCCGCTGCCGCAGCCCCTCGCACTGATTGCGGGTGTGCACCAGCAGCGGCGAGCCCTGCTCTGTCCAGACACCGCGGTAGGCGTGGGCGGAACGGGGCGGGCGGATCACCAGAATCACCAGATTCAGGATCAGCCACCACAACGGGCGCGGCACCTCCACCACCCGGGGATCGGACAAAAACTCACGCAAATAGCGGCGCAGGGCCGGCGTGGTGGGCGCGTCCGGGGTTCCCAGATTGGTGATCAGCACGCCGGTACGCAACGGGCGCCGGTGGCTGAAATCAGGCTGTTCAGTGAACTTCATAATGGTTCCGATGAGCCAGAGGTTGACCGGCGGCAAGGCACCGGACGTCGATGGCGCCATGATACCGGAACCAGAAGAAGGTAACAGATATGGCCCCGATAGACGCGGGCCATCAGGTCGGCCCATGCTGGCAAGTGCGCTATATTACCCGTGTCAGCCGGCCTCCCCACAGACCGGACAACGAAGCCGCTGTAGGAGCTTGCCTGCAAGCGAATTTGCCCGCGGCAACCCCCGAGCTCCTGCCCGTGAGGCCGCCTGGCAATCCAAGGGCCGCGACAGGACCGTTCGAATCAATGGGAGCAGTAAATGCGCGACATACGCGAAGAATACCAAGGCAAGGGATTGAGCGAAGCGGACCTGCTTGCTGATCCGCTGGAACAGGTACGCCTGTGGGTGGAAGAAGCGGTGAACGCCGCTCTCCCGGTGGCCAACGCCATGACCCTGGCCACCGTCAACGCCGAAGGGCAACCCTCCGCCCGCACCGTACTGATGAAAGGCGTGGAGCAGGGCGGCTTCGTCTTCTTCACCCACTACGACAGCCGCAAGGGCGACGACATCGAAGCCTGCGACAAAGTGGCCTTCGTACTCTACTGGTCACCCATGGACCGCCAGATCACCGTCCAAGGCCGCGCCCGTAAACTGGACGCGGATACCTCCCGCGCCTACTTCAAAACCCGCCCCTACGGCAGCCAGATCAGCGCCGTCGCCTCGCCGCAAAGCCGGCCCGTGGACCTGGAAACCCTGGAAGCGGACGTCGCCCAACTGCGCCAGGAATACCCGGAAGGCAGCGACATCCCCATGCCGGAAAACTGGGGCGGCTACCTCATCGTTCCCGAAGAAATCCAATTCTGGCAAGGCCGGCCCAATCGTCTCCACGATCGCTTCTGCTACCGAAAACAAGGCACGACCTGGGTCCCAGAACGTTTGGCACCTTGAAACTTCATTTCCGGAATTCGCTATGAAGAACATAAAACTAAACGCCTCCGGTACGGCATTACACAGGCAATTGTTTTTGACCTTGCGCGAGCAGATTCTCGGCGGGCAGTTTCATTACAATGATCGGTTGCCCACTCAGAATGAGTTGGCTGAACGGTACGGCGTGTCGCGGATCACCGTGCGGCGGGCATTGGCTGAGTTGCAAAGTGAAGGCTTGGTACGTAACGAGCAGGGATCGGGGTCATTCGTGGCCAAGCGCACCCAGGTGGGTGATGCGCTGGGGCGGGATCACTCTCTGCTCGACGATATGCGCAGGGTGGTTGAGGAGACCCATGTGGCGGTGCTCAACGCGAGTAATGAACGCCCGCCCGGGCATATCCAGGCATTGTTCGGGCTTGATGAGGGCGACGTGGCTCCTCATGTGGTGAGAGTGCGGGGAACAAGCAGGAAGCCACTGATGCTGTTGGATGCCTGGATGTCGCCGTCGTTGGGCGACGCGGTGCTTGGCCAGGATCTGACCCGATTACCGCTGTGGGATGTAATTGTCAGCAATATCGCCGGGGTGGGGGAGGTGGTTCAGGAAGTCTCCGCGGAACTGGCCACGCCCTCCGTGGCACAAGCGTTGGAGGCGGATGTTAATGCGCCGATATTGCGCGTGACCCGTCTGGTGCATGATGCCGCTGGGCAACCGGTCCAGCGCATCGTCATCCGCACGGTGGCGGGGCGTAGCCGTTTGCTGATGAAGGTGGCGGGCGTCGACATTGACAGCGCCAGTGCTGGTTATCTGGTGCATGATGGCACCAGATAACCAATCTGGCCGCGCGCGTTATAGAGTCATGCCCATGACGCTGGCCTGGCGCGCGTCGAAGCGTTGGCACTGCTCATCGTAGTGTTGGCCGAGTATACCGCCACGCACCGCGCCGCCTTCCACGTTTTTGTAAAAGTCCCGCCAGGTTTCCGGTAGTGGGGGAGAGTTGGGGGGGGCGATCCAGAGCCGATACAACAGACGCCGTTTATCCATTTCCTCGGCATCGATGAATTGGGTTCTGGAATGCAGAGTGACATGGGTATTCAGCAACTGCATATCACCCGGCTCCAGGTACATGCGGTACATCAGTGTTTCGCGACGCACCACTTCATCCAGATAGTCCACCGCCTCGAGCTGGCGTTTACTGAGTTCGGGTACCTGCTCCATTTTTCGCGCGCTCTCAAGGCGGTTGCGAACCCAGCGGCAGAAGAAACGTCCGTTTCGGAACGCGAAAATCGGGCCATGAATAAAGGCCGCCTCGCCAGGTGCCTCTTCACCCTGCCGGCTGAAGGGGTAGGGCCTGCACAGCTCTTCGACCAGATCCGGACGCTCCTCGGACATGATCTTGAACGCCAGCGATGAGCTGCTGCAGATGCTCTCGCCGCCCGAGATGGCCTGGTTGTAACAGGTCAGGGCCACTACATCGGCGCCATCGGTATGAAAATCCAGCTCGGCATTGGAGGAGTAGCCCCGGCCGGTAGCGCTGCGATAGTCGGTACCTTTGTTCATCACCTCGGACAAGTACTGGCTGGCCTTGCTCTGTGGCCGGGCGACGCCGAAATGCAGGCCAATCGCCCAGGTTAACAACTCGAACTCCTGGGCGCTGACTCCCTCTCTGGGCAGGCCTTTAACCAGGGCGATGCCGCGCCCCTCACGAACCTGCTCAAAGGCGCCGGATAGCACCGCCAGAGTCGCGTGGAGAAACGGGAAATCCGATTTCTGATAGTCAAGAAGCGGCTTCCCGGGCTGGTAAGCCGCGCGCACGCAGTCAAGCAACTGTTGGCCGGCTCCGTCTGGCATCGGATAAATCCAGGTCGGATCTTGCGCCAGTTCTTCGGCGCTCCATTCGGTGAGGTGTTGGTCGGGGGGTGTTGTCGGCATAAGAAGCTCCCGGGAGTTGTTGGAATCTCTTTTTTGTATGTTGGTATAACATTATACCAAATTATCGTAATTGTAAATGGCCTTAACGTGAGTGAGGTATCTACTTTGATGGTTGGCTTTGGGTTATGATTGATTGCATCTTGTACATACAAGAATACATCTGATATTCTGTGGGGCCGCTCTCCAAAGACCTTGCGTGATCGCCAGGGCGGGGCACCAATACGGGCAGGAGAAATAATGAAAACAAGTGATACCACCGTGCCGTGCGTGATCATGCGCGCGGGCACTAGTAAAGGACTGTTCTTTCACGCTGAAGACCTTCCCGAGGCGGGGCCGCGCAGGGACCGTTTACTCAAACGCATCATGGGTACGCCGGATCGTTTGCAGATCGATGGCCTGGGTGGGTCGCGTCCGATTACCTCGAAGATAGCTATTATCTCGCGTTCCGGGCGCGCGGACGCGGATGTGGATTATTTGTTCGCCCAGGCCTCGGTGGAGAGCGATGACATCAGTTATTCAGGAAATTGCGGCAATATTTCCGCCGGGGTCGGGCCTTTCGCCATCGATGAAGGCTTGGTTGCTGTCAACGGAGACGTAACCGCTGTACGTATTCACAACGTCAATACCGGTAAGGTGATCGTTGCTCGGGTACCGACAGCCTCCGGTCAGGCCGATGTGACCGGGAAGGTACGGGTCCCCGGCGTGCCAGGTACCGGAGCGGGAATTTTGCTCGATTACAGTCATACCGCGGGCGCCAAAACCGGTGCGGTGCTGCCAACCGGCAATCCGGTTGATGAAATTACCCTGGAAGACGGCCATGTACTTCGCGCCACCCTGTGTGATGTGGCCAACCCCTGTGTCTGGGTGAGCAGCGAAGAGCTAGGGGTGGACGGTGCGATTCTGTCGGACGACATTAATGCCGATGACGCCTTGCTGGAACGCATTGAGGAAATTCGTGCCAGGGCGGCTGTGATGATGGGCTTTTGCAAGCATTGGCGGGAAGCAGAGGTGCGCTCTCCTGGCCTGCCGATGCTCGGCTTTCTCTCCCCGCCCCGGACCTATCGAGATGACAACGGCGAGGAGGTGCGGGGGAGCGACATCGACTTGATGGCGCGCCTGATCTTCATGGGGCGCTGCCATGAAAGTTTCGCGGGGACCGCTTCGATCTGTCTCGCCGCCAGTTCCAGACTGCCTGGCACCCTGACGCATCAGTTCTGCCGCCGCTCGGGCGACCAGCTGGTAATTGGCCATCCTCTCGGGGCCATGCGGGTGGACGTGGAAGCGAACCGGAATAACGATGGGTTCGTTCGTCTGGGCGTGATCAGAACAGCACGACGTTTAATGAAAGGCGAGGCCTTCGTGCCGGGCGGCATTGCCAGCGATAACGACTGATTAGCGAACCAGCCAGCTACTGCTGCTTCCCGTCAAACGAACTGATACCTGTGGAGGATCATAATGACCCTGGTCCTGGAAGACACTGACGTGCGAACGATCACCCCATTGCTTTCCGATTGGATCGCCGGGGTGCCCGGTGAGGATATTCCTCCGGCACTGATCCGGCTATTGCGTGATTGTTTCTTTGATATCACCGGCCATGCCGCCTTCTCGGCTCGTTATGCCGAGAGCAGCGCCGCCATTCGCGAAGGCGTGCAGAGCATGGAGACCGGTGGTGGCGGTTACACCGTGTTCGGCGACTCTGGTGATTACTCAAGCCGGCAGGCGGCGCTGCTTAATGGCGCCTTCGCGCATTCCATGGATTTCGACGACACCAATGTGCCGGGAGTGCTACATCCCGGCGCGTCGGTGATACCGGCTGCCTTGGTGGAGGCCGAACGCATTGATTGTGATGGCCGTGGTTTTCTTGAGGCTCTGGCGGTGGGCTATGAAGTGGCGTGTCGGGTAGGCGCGGCGATTGGCGAAAGCGCTTACGACCTCGGCTTTCACACCACCTCCGTTGCCGGGATATTCGGTGCGGTGGCCGCCGCCGGCCGACTGCGCACTGCTTCGGCATCGGTGATCGAAGATGCCTTCGGCCTGGCCGGCAGCATGGCTGCCGGGTCCATGCAGTATCTGGAGAATGGTGCCTGGAATAAGCGGTTGCATCCGGGGCTGGCAGCGCGTTCCGCGCTCGACGCTCTGGATCTTGCGCAGGCTGGAGTGGTCGGTGCACATGAACCACTTGTCGGACGCTACGGCGTGCTGAACGGGTACTCACGGAACCCCAGGCCGGACCTGCTAGGACGGGATCTTGGCCGAGAATGGCTGGCCTTGAAAACCGGTCTCAAACCTTATCCGTCATGCCGCTTAACCCATGGCGCGGTGGATGCGGCTCTGGTATTGCGAGAGCGGTTCCCCACAGCGGAGCCAGTGGCAATAAGCATTGAACTGAGTCCAAAGGCATTCGACATCGTGGGCGAGCCGACCGAAACAAAGAAGCGGCCAAGAAATACCGTTGACGCTCAGTTCAGCGTCTATTTCCAGGTCGCGTGCGCTTGGCGACAAGGACGCATGGATTGGCGTAGCTATCAGAATCTGGGTGAACCGTCCCTGGAAGCTCTGATGGCCACAATCAGCGTACGGCCTGACGCGGCGCTGGCCGGGCCGGCGGCAAGACTGACGGTCGGCAGCGAAGAACTTGTGGTGGAGGTGCCGTCGGGTGAGCCGGAATCGCCCTTGGGAGAAGAGCGGCTTCGGCAAAAATTCTATTCCATGGCAGCGGAAGTCTATGGGGACGCCGGCAGCCGCCATCTAGCGGATCAATTGCTCGACATTGAGAGCTGTGGGGCGGTGTCTGACTTGATCAGAGCGTTAAAGCCGCCGTCATAATCCGTCGGCGGCATTGTCGCCCTTGCGTGATCAGCCAGATCGGTGGCCTTGGGCGATTCGGGGAAATACGGCGTCAGCCTCCGGACTGATAATACGTGACTTTCCAATTGACCGAGTCACGTTCGCCTTCATCGCCGAGAATCATGCGGATTTTGTTGAAGTCGGAGACACCCAGGGCGGAGAGGTACTCCACCGGATTGCCGTCCTTGTCGAATACGCAGCGTTTGATGTGTAGAAGCGGGGTGCCTGTCTCAAGCTTCAGGACGGTTGCCACCGACGGGGCTGCCAGAGTGGCCTCAATGGTTTGTACCGCTTTGGTGTAGGGGGCGCCCGATCGCTGAATCAGGTCATAGAGAGGCTTTTGGCCCAGATCGGCGCGCGTATAGGTGCGGCCGATGTGTTCGGGAACGTAGGTGGTCAGATGCAGCACTGGCTGATTGCCGAGAAAGCGAAGGCGAACCGCGCGCTGAGCAACCTGGTTGGCGGCCAGTTTGAGCTCGGCGCGAACTTGTGGGGGTGGCACCAGATACTCGAATTCCAGCACCTTCACCTTCATCTTTCCGGCTTCGCGGAGCTGATTGAAAAACGTACTTTCATGCAGAGAGGGGGTTTCATTACGTGCGGCTTTCTTGACGAAGGTACCACGGCCATGCCGTTTCTCAATCAGGCCCTCGCTTTGCAGATCGGATAGGGCGCGGCGCATAGTCGCCCGGGAAACGTCGAATGAGCGAGACAGGTCCTGCTCACCGGGAAGCAAGGCGCCATCCTCGTAATTGCCAGAGAGGATGGCTTCCTTCATCACCAGGAATATCTGTCGGTGTAACGGCACGCCAAGGGAGGCGTTCAGGTTCTTCTTGTTGAATGTGGCCACTATGGTGTCTCTCGATGAATCGCTATCGGCGACGGAGCCGACCCGGTCAAGCGCATCGAGGAACGGCAAGAAAAAGAAAAGAGCCTGACATTAACGATCAAAGGTAGCAGCTTCGACCGCCTGACGGATTCCATCCCATTCCCCCGCGCCAAAGCGCCTGAATCCTTCGGACGGCGTAATGTCGCCACTGCCGTGCGGCGGCGGATAGCGGCGAATTTCCTTTAAAGAGTGAAGGACTTGATCACAGGTCTGTACAACTGACTTTAGCAAAAGGCCCGGCAGAAGCGCAAGCTTGAAGCCCATCGCCTGGGCTTCATCAAGAGAGATATCCGGAGTCTTGCCTTTCCATACGATATTCACAAGGCACGGACCATTCACCCGCTCGGGCACGAGGCGCAGTTCCTCGAGATCCTGAGGTGCTTCCACGAAGGCAATGTCCGCGCCTGCGGCGAGCGCGGCACGCGCGCGCTGAATGGCATCGTCCAGCCCGGTCACGGCACGGGCATCAGTGCGCGCGATGATAACGAAGTCGGGGTTTTTGCGGGCCGCCAGTGCAGCGCGAATCTTGGCGATGTAGTCGCCTTGCGGGATGATGCGCTTGTCATCCAGATGGCCGCACCGCTTGGGATCCTCCTGATCCTCGATGTGGATGCCGGCGACGCCGGCTTGCTCGTATTCCATCACCGTGCGATAGACATTCAGCTCGTTGCCGTAGCCGGCGTCCGCGTCGGCGATCACCGGGATGTCCACGGCCGCCACCAGGCGCGCCGCATTGTCGACCATTTCCCGCATCGTCAGCAGGCCGTAGTCTGGGTAGCCCAGCGTGGCGGACGTGCCGGCGCCGGTCATGTACACAGCCTTGAAGCCGGCAGTCTGCACAGCACGGGCGGTGATGCAGTCGTAGGCGCCGGGGGCGACTGCCAGGCCGCCCCCCGCCAGCATGTCTCTCAGTCTTCTGCTCATGGTCATGGGTGGTTCCTTACATCAGGGAAGGGAGCCAGAGGGTGATATCTGGCCAGAGAATGAGGATTGCCAACACTACGATGTCCATCAGAATGAACCAGGCAACCCCTTTGAAAATCTGGCCCATGCCGATCAGGTCGCCGGTCACCGCTTTAATGATGAACACGTTCAGCCCCACCGGAGGCGTGATCAGGCCGATCTCCAGATACTTGATCATGATGATGCCGAACCAGATCAGGTCGTAGCCGAGTCCCTTTATCACCGGGATCACCACTGGCAGCGTGAGCAACATGATTTCGATGGCGCCCATGAAGGTGCCGAGCACAATGTAAAGAACCGACAGCACGGCGAGGATGACGATCGGCGGTACGTTTTCGAAGCTGGATGCCCAGCTGGTTAACTCGCCAGCGAAACCGGTGAGGGCGCTGAACGTGGTAACCATATAGGCGCCCAGTACGGCCGCGAACAGCATGGAAGTGGTTTTCAGCGTCTCTTCGCCGGCGATGACGACGCCCTTGAACTTGATGCGACCACTAAACAAGCAAAGAAGCAGGGCCACCATGGCGCCGATGCCGCCGGCTTCGGAGGGGGTGAACATGCCGGTGTAGAGACCGGTTACCACAAGGGCGATCAGCGCCAGCATACCCCAGATGCCTCTCAGGGAGCCGATCTTGTCGCGCATGGGTACGGCGGGAACCGGTGGAGCCAGTTGCGGGTTGATCTTGACGCGGATCATGACGATCAGAACATAGGCTCCCAGAGAAAGCATTCCGGGCAACACACCAGCAACAAACAGCTTAGCTACCGATTGCTCGGTGAATACCGCATATAGAATCATCAGGATGCTCGGGGGAATCAGCGAGCCCAGAGTGCCGGATGCGGCAACGATGCCAGAGGCGAGTCCCTTGTCGTATTTCCAGTGGAGCATCTCGGGAATCGCCATGCGCCCCATCGCCGCGGCGGTCGCCAGACTTGATCCGCTGATCGCGGAAAAGAGTGTGCAGCCCACCGCGGATGCCACCGCCAGCCCGCCGGGAACCCGCGCGAACCACATTCTGGCGGCGGCATAGATGTCCCTTGTAAAGCCGCCTTCCGTGGCGAGATAGCCCATCAGTAGGAACATGGGGATGGTGGTGTAGGTGTATTCGGCCACGGATGAGTAGGCCAAGTCGCCGAGGAAATGGTTTGCCGCGCTCAGTGCTCGCCCGAAGGCATCCAGATCGCCGCCGCCTCGGGCGGTCAGCACCAGCACCAGGCCGCCGAACCCGGCACAGATCAGAGACACCGCGATGGGGATGCGCAACAGTAACAAAATGATCATGGCGGCCATCACAGCCGCGCCAACAATCGCTGGATCCATGATTTAAAACACCGTTTAGTTGTTGTGTGATACGGATGAGTCGAGCGCCTGGCGCAGTTCGTTTTGCGCCTGACTGGGGCGGGCTCGGGTGAATATGATTTGCAGAAGAATGCGCAATGACCACCAGGCAAGGCCGATAGGAATCAGAGCTTTTGCTGGCCACTCAGGAATGTAGAGCACCGAACCGTAAGCTACTTCGCCAATCGAATAGGATTCGATTGCCTGCCTAAGCGAGAGGTAGGCCATCCAGGAAAAAATCATCAGAGCCAGCACCAGTCCCAGACTGATCAGCGTGGTTTGCACTCTCTTGCTGAACTGGTCGCTGAGGACGGTTACCTCGAGATGGCCGCCGATGGACTGCACGTAACTCAGCGGCAAAAATACCACCGCGACCATCAGCATTTCCTGAAAGAGCAGGTCGTCGGGTACGGAGACATGTAAGAAGGTGCGGCCCAGAACGGACACAAAGGTGATCACGACCATGGCGGCAAGCAATAGCTGTGCGATCACCATGACCACGAAATCAACACGGTTCATGCCGGTGATAAGCCGGTCTATAGGGTGCTTGTTTTTCATATCGGGACCCTGGGGCGAAGAGGTGTTGTAGGTAAGCGCCGGGCCTTGATGCTTGGCCTGCGGAGCGATGCACGGCTTTCAGATTCCTCTGATGCACATCATGTACGTACAAGAATACATCTTGCTTATTCAGCGGGCAATACGTCTTTCGCGCGCGAATCAAGAAAAACGCAAATTTATATTTGACCTCAATTTCATTGTTCTTGTATGGTACAAGATACATCTGGTCATATCCCATCCAAGGGTGTGACCGGGCGCTGGCCCGAATCTGCTGAAGTCGGCCCGGGTTGATTGTTTCAGGCCTCGGGCTATCCGCCACGTCATACCTACAAAAACTGACGGGCCGTTATGGCCCGAATGAGGACTCAACATGTCTACAGAACCCTTTAGGTCACCCTCTCTTTCAGCTCCTTTGTGCCTGGTTGCTCTCAGTATCGCTCTGTTGATCTCTCCAGGGGCGAAGGCGCGCACGCTGTCTCTGGCGATCCCCAATGCGCCGGTTGGTACCAGCGAGCATAAGGCATTGCTTTGGTGGATGGATTCCATCGATCAATGCACCAAGGGGGAAACCAGGATCAAAGGCTACTACTTGCAGAGTCTGGTGAAGCTCAAGGACGCTCTCAGCGGCGTCAGTGCCGGAATCGCCGACATCGCGATCATCGCGCCGGGTTATGATCAGGCCAAGTTGCCATTATGGTATCTGGCCAAGAGTGATGTTGGCTCCGGTAACCCGTACGTTACTGCGGTGGCCTTTAACCATATGCGCGATCGTTTTTCCGCAATCCGAGATGAAGAGAAGAGAAATAATATCAAGTATATATCACACTACTCGGTAGGCCCGGTAGTTATTCTCAGTGTCGATAAACCATATATGCAGCCGTCAGATCTGGATGGCGCCAAGGCGTATTTTGCTTCTACCTGGAGCCGTGCCGCTAAGTTACAGGGCTGGAAAGTCGCCACGGTAAGTCTCTCCTTTTCCGACCTTTATTCGTCCATGGAGCGTGGCACCATCGATGCCTTTACTTCTTATCTGCCGCTTATCGAAGCGTACAAACACAACGAAGTCGCCAATTACGCGGTCAATCCGGGTATCGGTCAGCAGATGAACCTGATCGCCATGAATCGGGGGGTATGGAAAAGCTTGCCGGTGAAGTCTCGGGAATGCTTCGACTCCCTGCAGCCTAAACTGCTCTTGCGGCTCGCTCGTGCAGAGCTGGACGACAGCGCGAATGCCCAGAAGCGTCTTAGCGGCGCTGAAAAGTACTCGATGCAGTTTCTGGAACCGGACGACAAGCAAAAGGCGGCGTGGAATGAGGGTTTTGAAAAGGCCAACGATGAGAAGGTCGAGCGCTTGTCCAAATACAACCAGCATGTCGCTGAAATCAACAAGGCCTACCTCAAAGAGGTGGGCGCAGTGACGGAAGCGGTTCGCCAGGAAGGGTATCCATGGGAGAAAAAGTGACCGCAGTGTGACGACCCTTGAAACGATATCACTCATTACGAGGTTAAAGAAATGGGGCTTCAAATTTTCCACTGCCGCCGACCTTACTACCTTGGAGTTTATCTATGAAAGCTGCCGCGCGGCTCCGTCAATTGATGAAGGAGCAGGATCTGGTCCTGGCCCCTGGTGGGTACGACGGTATTACCGCCCGTCTGATTGAACAAGCAGGATTTTCGTGCCTGTACATGACCGGCGCTGGTACGTCGGCGGCTCTCGGGTTCCCGGATCTGGGTCTGTTAACCATGACGGAGATGGTGGACAACGCCGGCACCATGGCGCGCTCGGTGTCCATTCCCCTGATCGCGGACGCTGACACCGGCTATGGTAATGAGTTGAACGTCACCCGTACCGTGCGCGAATTCGAGGCCCGCAATGTGGCGGCCATCCACATCGAGGATCAGGTCTTCACCAAGCGATGCGGTCACCTGGACGATAAGGAAGTCATCACATCGAACGAGTACGTGGCCAAAATCCGCGCGGCGGTGGCGGCGCGCCGGGATCCGGATTTTATGATTATCGCTCGCACCGACGCGCGTGCGGTGCACGGGCTGGATGAAGCCATCGACCGTGCTAATGCGGCGTTGGAGGCGGGGGCCGACATGGCGTTCGTGGAGGCGCCGCAAAGCCTGAGCGAGATGGCGGAAGTGCCACGCCGGGTGCGAGGCCCATGCCTGCTTAATATGGTGCCCGGTGGCAGGACGCCGATCATTAGCGCCGCCCAGGCGCAGGAGATGGGCTATCGATTGATGATCATGCCGGGCGCCTTGCTAAACCGGATGCTGCTGGCCGGCGACCTGGCTTTGCAGCGTATCAAGGAACTGGGTGGCCCCGAGAAGCCGGCGGACAACGAGGATGTGCGGGATTTCTTCCGACGCTTCGGCTCCGATGAATGGAGCGAATTGCGGCAGCGATTCCAGAGTCCGCCGAAGGAATAGTCATGAGCCGTACCTTGTTTGACAAAATTTGGGATGCCCATGTTATCGATGACCTGGGTGAAGGCTGGGCCTTGTTGCACATCGACCGGCATTTGCTGCACGACCTTTCTGGCCCACCGGCGTTGCAGAACCTGGCGGATCGTGGCCTGCCGGTTCATAACCCGGAACTGTGCTTCGCCACGCCGGATCATATTGTGTCCAGTCAGCCAGGCCGTACCGGCGATACCTACGAGAAGGGCCGCAGGTTGTGGGCTGGCCTGCATGATGGTGCGCTGGCCAATCGTATCCACCTGTTCGACCTGGGGCAGCCGGGGCAGGGCATCGTGCATGTCATGGGCCCGGAAATGGGTGTGGTGTTGCCCGGGTTGTCGGTGGTGTGTGGTGACAGTCACACCGGAACCAACGGCGGCGTCGGTGCATTGGCGTTTGGTATCGGCTCGTCGGAAGCGGTACACGTGCTGGCCACGCAGACATTGCGACAACGTAAGCCCAAGCGCATGCGGATTACCTTCAAGGGCAACCCGGGGCCGGCGATCACCGCCAAGGATATGATTCTGCATACGCTGGCCCGGCTGGGCGCCAGCGCCGGGGTCGGCCACGCCATCGAGTTCGCCGGGCCGGTGGTCCGTGGCCTCGACGTAGAGGCACGGCTGACATTGTGCAATCTGGCCACCGAACTTGGCGCGAAGATGAGTATGGTGGCGCCGGATGAGACGACCTTTGATTATCTGCGTGGGCGGCCTTTTGCTCCGGCCGGCTCGGCATTTGACCGGGCGGTGGCCGACTGGCGCGCGCTGGTCGGTGATGAGGACGCGGTGTTTGATCGGGAGGAGGTGCTTGATCTGACCGGCATCGCGCCAACGGTGACCTGGGGCACCAGCCCTGATCAGGCGATCAGCATCGAGGAGCGGATTCCGGACCCGGCCTTGGAGCCGGACATGGGGCGTCGTGAAGAGTACCGCGCGGCGCTGGAATACATGGGGCTGCGTGCCGGCGACGCGATCCTTGGCACACCGGTGGATTGGGTCTTTATTGGCTCTTGTGCGAACTCCCGGCTTTCCGATCTGAGAGCCGCCGCGAACATCGCCACGGGGAGGCAGGTCGCCGCCGGCGTCACCGCCTGGGTGGTGCCGGGCTCCGAGCAAGTCAAGCGGGCAGCGGAAGAAGAAGGGTTGGACCGTGTCTTCATGGAGGCGGGCTTCGCCTGGCGTGAACCAGGCTGCAGCATGTGCGTGGCAGCCAACGGCGAGCAAGTTCCGCCCGGGGCGCGAGCGGTGTCCACCTCCAACCGCAACTTCGTCGGTCGGCAGGGCCCTGGCGCGCGTACCCATCTCGCCAGTCCCGCGATGGCGGTCGCCGCCGCCATCGCCGGCGAGCTTACCGATGTCAGGAGGCTGTGAAATGGAACCCTTTGCAACCCTGCGCGGGCGGGCGGCGCCGTTGATGCGAGCGAATCTGGATACCGATGTCATCATCCGTATCGAGCGGCTTACTCAGCTTGGCAGGGACGAGCTTGGTAAATACGCTTTCGAGGCAATCCGCTATCTGGAAAGCGGTCGTCCGAACCCGGCCTTTACCCCGGGTCACCCGCGATTTGCCGGTGCGCCGATCTTGATCGCCGCCGATAACTTCGGATGCGGTTCTTCCCGAGAGGGCGCGGTCTGGGCGCTTCAAGGCATGGGCTTTCGCTGCCTGATTACTCCCGGCTACGGTGACATTTTTCGTAACAACTGCTTTCAGAACGGAGTACTGCCGATCACCTTGCCCGCGGATCAGGTGAATGAACTGGCGGTGCTTGCCGAACAGGGCCGCGAGTTTCATGTCGATCTTAACCAATGCCGTATCCGGGTGGGCGACCACCAATGGCTCTTCGAAATAGATGCCCTGCGCCGTCAGATGCTGCTCGAAGGGCTGGATGAAATCGCCCTCACGCTGCGCGGTGACGAAGCCGCGCTCGCCTGGCAAGACATGGATCGTAAGCGCCGCCCCTGGGCATGGCCCGACAAGGTCGCCACTCGCTGACGTCTCACGGAATCAACGATACAAACCAAAAAACATCAAAACAATAAACTGGAGAAACGACTATGAGACCAATAATCGGCCCTGACTGATCCAGGGCATCTCATCCCCTATGTCCGCCGGCCAGTGGCCGGACATCCAAGCTGAATCCTTCCACCGGCCGCTTCAACGGGCCAAGGGGGGGTATTCGCCGAAAAAAGCTTGAGGAGGCCCCATGAAAACCTGCGCAAAGGAAAGGCAAAGACCCCTTCACCGTCTTGTCCGCCGGATCGATATTCCCGACTTCTATCGTGGAATGGTCAATCAGCGTTCAAGCGGGTGACCTGGGCACCGGTCCGCAACGCGCCTTTACCAAGGAACTTGGGCTCTACGGTGCGGCGCTCTTTTCACCCCATGAAGCGAGTTTTTCGTCGTTGTTGGCAAAGAACCAGAACGTGACTCAAGGACGACGGGTTCGGACATCAAAGAAAAGCTGCTTCTTGAAGAAATCTAACGACAAAAATCGGGAGCTAAATGATGAATAAGAAGAATTTCATGACACTGGGATTGGCGCTGGGTCTGGCCGCTTCACCGGCTCTTCATGCGATGACGGTGATCGAAAACGATAAGAACAAGCTGGATATATACGGAAAGCTGCGTCTGTCGCTGGACTATGGGCGTTCGGATCTGGGTGATACCCCGGACGATCCGTCCGCCGGTTTGGTTGACGCCGGCCACAGCCTGTCCACTAATACCACTTTGATCGGATTGCGCGGTAAGCATCAACTGGACGGAACCTATTCGCTGGTCTGGCAGTTGGAGCAGAACTTCGATCCGGATTCGCCTCGCGATCGCGGCCTTGGCAACCGGGATACCTTCGCCGGTTTCCAGACTCCGGCGGGCTTGTTCCGCTTCGGTATCATGGACACCCCCTACAAGCGCAATGGCATCATGCTCAGCCGCTTCACCACCACGGTGGCGGATCCCCAGGCGCTTCTCGGTCGCGGCAGCGGTGGCGCTCAGCGGCTTTCGTTGCGAGCGAAAAATGCCATACGTTGGGATCAGGACTTCCTGGATCGGCGGCTCAAGGTGGCGCTGGAGTACGGCTCCGGACAGCAGGACACCGAAGGTGTCGCCGACGATAATGGAAGCGATATGTGGAGTGTCGGCCTGACCTGGGTGGGCGGCGACTTGGTCGCCGGCGTTGCCTACGTGGATTGGTCCAAACTCTATAATGACGGTGATGTCAGCGGCTTCAACGCCGGGGCCAATTACCGCATAGGTCCGGCGCGCCTTGGTGTGGTCTACGACCATTTGGAGGCGGATACCGTGGACTTTCTGAATCGCGATGCCTACGGGGCCTTCGTCACCTGGGACCTGGGGCCCCTTTATACGATTGGTGCGCAGTGGATCCATGCTGACGAATCCGACGCCGGAGATGATGAGGCGGATCAGTACAGTCTGGTCGGCACCTGGCATGCTAATCAAGCGTTGGATTTGTATCTGGCGGCGACCACCACCATCAATAGGGGCAGCGGTCAGTACCCAACCGCCGACTACGCTCATGGCGACCACATCAACACTGTACCGGGAGGCGACCCTGAAGTGCTTTCTGTGGGCATGAGCTACAAATTCTGATTCTTGGTTTATGGTAGGCAAGGCCGGGTATTTGATCCCCGGAGGCGCTCAATCAGACCGGCTCTGCGGGATACGCCGCCAACGTGCTCTTGACGTTGCCCGCCCCTCCCCACCATCCTGGCGCCGGCATGTCCTCCATGCCGGACTTTTCTCAGCCGTTCTCGGCTTCCAGGTGGTGCTGGGTGGGGCACGCGTGACAACCGGACGACCCATTCGCCCACTCTGTGTGCAGTGACGCGGAAGGGCCGGGAACCACCACTTCGCCGCGATCGGGCAGGTGTGGGAATCGCTGTATAATCAGGCCAGCACCGATCTGTTCTCGGAAGTAGCTGATGCTCCATATCTAGAGCCACTTGCCGTATTGGGCAAAGCTAGTGGGGGTGGAGCATGAGGGGCACCTTTTGGTTCTGGTTTCAGGTTTAGGTACCTTCATCAGAACCGGTAACCCTCTCTTTTTCAAAGGGATTTTTCAGATTTGCTCTGAACTACTCCTCCTTACTGATTGGCCTGGCTTCCGACGCTTTGGATGCGAGTACGAACAATTTCGTGGCGCATGAGCTTCCCAGCGGAATGATTCTCGATCTGACCGCCGAGCAATATGCTCGAGACTGGGCCTTGGCCCAGTTTTATTTCCATCTCATGCCCGCTTACTCAATATTGCGCCGCGAAAAGGTCGAACTTGGAAAGGCTGATTACGTGGCGCACATGCTCCCATATATTCGTCCGGAAACGATACCTAAAGGTTGATGGCTGATTGAAGGCAGGCTTCGCCTTTATCTTTTCCACGATGGTTTCTCCAAGGTTATCAAAAGATGGTTTTATTCGGACGCGCTGCTTCGCTGCGCGCCAGCGCATTGAAACGTTGGGATCGGTGCACACGTATGGATAGCCAGAGTGGCTTGGAATGAAAGTGATCGATCTGGACACAGAGAAAGGCAACCAGCTTCTTGAAACACTGATGAGTGAGGGCTGGAAGAAGATCAAGGAGTACCCGTCTCTGGCTTTTGACAAGGGAATCGATTTCGATAGTTTCACCCTCAGGAAGGACGGGCTGGAGCTGGTGCTTGAATGGACCAACTGGTTCGAGTGGGAGATTCGTGGGGACGACGCGGCGCTTGAGGCACTGGCCGATCAGTATGGATTGAAAATCAGGGATGAAGAATGAGCCGGGATGGAAGAAGGGTTGAGGCGTTCGTATTGACGTACGTTCGTAAAAGCGTACAATTTGGCCAAATATTGAACACTCTGGAGGTGCGTCATGACGGGTATTACCGCCACCGAGGCGCGCAGCAATCTCTATCGTTTGATTGATGAAACCGCCGAGTCCCATCAGCCGATCGTTATCCTGGGTAAACGGAACAGGGCGGTTCTGGTGTCCGAAGAGGATTGGGCCGCGATTCAGGAGACCCTTTACCTGCTCTCGGTCCCCGGGATGCGGGAATCAATCCGTGAGGGAATGGATACCCCCGTGGATGAATGCGATGAGGAGTTGGATTGGTGACATGGAAGTTGGTTTATACCCGGCACGCGCAGAAAGACGCAAGGAAGCTGGCCTCAAACGGTCTGAAACCGAAAGCTCAGGAGTTGCTGGCGCTGCTCGCGGAAGATCCGTATCGGAAGCCGCCCCCGTTCGAGAAGCTGGTTGGTGATCTGGCGGGGGCTTATTCCCGCCGTATCAACATCCAGCACCGGTTGGTGTATCAGGTACTTGAGAGCGAACGGGTGGTGAAGGTGCTTCGGCTTTGGAGTCACTACGAATAGTGCCTGGTCTGTTTGGTCAGGTGCTGCTCCACTCTGCAAAGGCCTCTGTATCTGGCATGTAGGCGCTTGCCCTGAAGGCGAATTGGGGTAAGGGGAAAATTCGCTTGCAGGGCAAGCTCCTATGTATGGACTCGCCCTCTG
>NZ_ARXS01000033.1 GCF_025532145.1 Alloalcanivorax balearicus MACL04
ACGCATGCACCGATTTTAGGGGATGGTTACACTCGCCGATGGTGGAGCTGGTGTCCAGCACTTTGGCTTGCTGGATGCGGTGCAAGGCGAAGCGGCGCAGGTCCTGGTAGCCGTCCACGTTGGCAATCAGATAAGTGATGCTGTGGCGGTTGACCAGGCCGGCCGGATTGAGGATCAGTTCGTTGACTTTGGACTGGCTGCGACTGTGGTAGGTCACCGTCAGCTGCTTTTGTTCCGCCACGGCGGTGGAGACGCTCTCCCAGACCTGGGGTTGGAGTGTCGCGGGCAGCAAGGCCTTGCCGTTGGGCAGGCTACGCACACGTTTGCTCCATTGCTGCATGGGGTGTTGCTTCAGACCTTCCAGGTAGTGCCGGGCGGTTCGGAATCGGGGTGCCAGGTAATCAAGCACATTTTGAGGCAATAGCCTGTCCAGATGCTGCTCGACCAGGTAATAGGCGAGAGCGCCCGGTGGACTTTGGGCTAATTCGGGGCGATCAAGATCCGTATTCTCGGCTTTGAACCAGCGATAAGGGGTTTGCTCGTCGTGGCAGCCTATTGGGAAATACTGAGCGAGTTTCTTGAGATCCCGCTGCACCGAGCGTCCGCTGATCCGGAAGCCCCGTTCCCGCAGTTTTTCTTCCAGAGTGCCGGTGCTGATGCCTACGTCATTGCGAGGAATCAAGGCATAGAGAACCAGCATTCTAGCTAGGGTGTCTGAGGGTGAAGCCATGTTCATGGATATCCCTGTTGTTCTTTAACAACGTCCTTTCTGAGACGTGGATCACATTTATACCGGCTTCGATACGAAAAAACCAGCACACAAGAACTGCGCTCTTGCCGTTCCGCCTTGGTCTTGTGGCGGAAGGGATACCGGTAAGGCGATGGTGTCATGGTGCCGCGACAAATCGTGTCGCGGGAGCCGAATATGCGGGGTGCATTCGGGAGAGCGGAAGCTCATCTTTGCTTTACCCCGCCCCTGGAGCCTGACTTCAAAAAGTCGTCTATCAGACCTCTAATCACGGCATCCGCCTCGTCGTCGTCCGGCAACTGGCCTCCGTTCAAAATCAAGTGGTAACCCAGTAGCTCACCAAACCGCGCCACCACTTCCTCTTCGAAAACGCCATCGGTGCCGGGGAGGTGCAATAGGCAGGCGGGAAGGCGGTTCCAAATTCGTGCCAGGTAACCACTGCTATGGGTGATCAACGCCATGCGTGTGTCTTTCCAGCGGAGAAGAACATCCCGGGCCCGGTCCGGGTTGCGGCGCGATGTCATCAATCCTTCATAAAGAAACGCACCCCAGATAGCGCTTAGAGACGGAGAGAGGGGCGGTCTTTCTTGGCCAGCGTTGGTGTTGGCTCCTGGGCGGTGGAGGCGTTTGGCGCCCATTCTCATTGTCATCCCGAATGCAATGGCTGGTTCCGTGGTGCTGAAATCCCCGTGGCGAGAGAGAATCCTTCGCATCGAATTGTGGAGCATCGTTCTTATCCATCCCGGTTGTTTGTCGTCTGCTAATGGCATCGCCGGCCGGTGGCGGAACATGATTCGGCTCGGATGCGATAATGAGAGTATGAGTGGTGGGGGCGACAGTTCCTGTCGCGAAGAAAGTGGGAGCTGCCGGACTAGCTCAAATCAACGTATGTGATAAAGTTCACACTCGTACAACGAAAAGCCCCGCGCCAGACAGGCGCCCCCAGGCCGCGATTGGGGACGGCATGGCAAGAAGGGACAGCAACATGGAAAGCCGACACCACAATCTGAAAACCCGACAACGCCGGGAGCGTCATGGCTACCCGGACAGTCTTTCCCTGCGTGTCCACCGGGCCCTGAGCTGGCTCGACCGTGCCGAGCAGGAAGCCGACCCGGACAGCCGCTTCATTTTCCTGTGGATTGCTTTCAACGCCGCCTACGCCACCGGCATCGACGATCGCGTTCATCTCAACGAGCAAGCCACCTTCAACGCCTTCCTAGAAAAGCTCTGCGACTTGGATGGCGAAAAGCGCCTCGATGAGCTGGTGTGGGAAGCCTACCCGAACGCCATCCGCGTGCTGCTGGACAACCCCTATGTGTTCTCCTGTTTCTGGGACCACCAGAAAGGTGTCCTGACCGAGGCCCAGTGGAAGCGCAGCTTTGATGGTGCAAAGAAGGCGGCGCACACCGCTCTGGCTCGGCAGAAGACCCCAGCCGTGCTCTCCATCGTCTTCAGCCGCATCTATACCCTGCGCAATCAGATCATCCACGGTGGCGCCACCTGGAACGGCCGCGTTAACCGCGACCAGATCCGCGACTGCGTGGCGATTCTGGCGGATCTGGTGCCGGTGGTGATTGGCATCATGATGGATAACCCCCGTACGCTCTGGGGAGCGGCGAGTTATCCGGTGGTTTTACACGAAGGATGATGGACATGGGTTGCCCTAAGTCGGTATGGCGTCAAGCGAAGTACCCAAGGCTGGCTTGATCATGAATACCGCGATTCTTCAACAAGCAGAACAACTGTTCCGGGCAGGCCGCCGGCAGGCCGCTGTGGACATGCTCGAAGAGCATATGCACTCCTGCCCCGCCGATCGCCAGGCGGCAACTGTGCTGGGTCGCATATACGTGAACCTCCGCCAGCCTGAGAGGGCGGCGTACTGGTTGCGACTTTCGCTTCAAATGGACCGCCAGGGTGTGTTGCGCGCACGCGGCTCGGAACAGCCGCTGGATGAGCCTCTGGGGGTCGACGAGCTCGACCATATCCATGCCAGCACTGACACCCCTGCCGAATTCGACTTCGCTCACGAGTATGGTTTCGATGCCAACCCGTCAGATCAGGTTGGTACCCCCACGGAGCCGAGGAGAGAGACAGATCCGGCGCCCAGCGGGCTACCCCTAATTACGGCTGACGATGATGAGGTAGCGTCAGAAGACGGGGCGGACTTTACAGAGGAAGACCTGGCTTTTTTCGCCGCCTGTGAGGAGAGCCAGAATGGCGATCAGGAGGTGCTACCTAAAGCCACTGCAGATCCGCTGGAAGGTGATTACGATTCATACCCCTCGAGCGAAGGCGGCGCGTTGCTCGACGATGAGGACCTGGATGAGCTCCCCCCCGCTCTTGAGGATGCTGCTCAGGCGGACGAAGACACGGACTGGGTAATACATACCCTCAGTTTCGATCCGCTGGATACCTCTGAAGAGGACACACTCGAAGAGCTTCCGGTGAGTGCCGCAGTGGTTAGCGACTACCGCAAGGCGCGGCAGGTCGCCGCCGAGCTCGCCACGGAGGCTGGCTGGTCACTCGATGATTTGGCGAAGCTGGTTGAGGTGCTGCTTCATCATCGCAGCAATGCTAAGACCCGCGCGGCCCTGCGTCAGCTGCTTATAAAAGACGACGTCACCCCGGATGAGCTGACCATAATGCATGACTTGCGGCTTCAGTGGGGTGGAGGGGGGTACAACCGTTGTTTTCGCAGCGGAAAGGCGGAGGATGGCTGGCCGAACGTCTCCTGGCAGCTCGCTCTGCGTCTTCTGCGTGAGCTGCAGGCGGACTCTGCCGAGGAAATCCTGCTGTTTGTGGAAGATTGCTTTCAGCAATGGAATGACTCGCCCCGGATGCTGAACGCGTTTCCTATATTCGCTTATTACCTGAACAATGTTATCGAACACATGCGTCGTGTTGCCGAAAACTGTGGTGAGCGGATGCCGCCCTACGTTGATTTCGACCTGTTCCCTGACTATGAGGGCGATTACGACAGTTGGCGACTGGGGGGGTCTCGTTTCCCCTTTGGCTATAGCATTGATACGGTCATCCCGGAAAGTGAGTGGTTGTGATCATGATTACACCAGTTCTCGATGCCTTCGTTCGGCTGGAAACGGATACTGCGGGCCAGTCGCCCGGTTTGGTGCGGTCTGTTGGTGAGCAGGGAAGTGAAAAGGTCAAGGTATATTGGCCGAGAAAGAAAAACACCAGCTGGCACCGGGCCGACGAATTGACTTCCGGTTTCCTTGCCAAAATGGAAGTGTTGCATGAGCCAGTGAGCCGAGCACAGCAGTCGTTGGGCTGGGGCGTCGTGGTGGCCACCCGCGACGTGGCCGGATTCGCTCAGGTCCTCGTTGAGTTTCCGGACGCAGGCGAGCGCCGCTGGCTACCCTGGCAGCGCCTGCGCATGGTGCGGGGGATCGCTCACGCTTTCAATACCGTCCGCTTCGAGCAGGGTGATGCCGCTGAACGCCAGCGGCTACGCCTTCTCGCCTGGGCAACCCGCTTGTGGAATGAAAATACAGGCGCGCTCGCCACCTTCGATATTGACCCTTTGCCGCACCAGATACACCTAGTCCACCACATACTGGCTTCCGGGCAATATAACTGGCTGATCGCGGATGACGTCGGCCTCGGCAAGACCGTTGAAGTCGGTTTGCTTCTGTCGGCCTTACGACAGCGGGACGAGGCTCGCCGGGTATTGATCATTACCCCGGCCGGTCTAACCCGCCAGTGGCAGGAGGAAATGTCTGGAAAGTTCGGTCTGGATGAGTTTCGTATTTACGGCGATGACTTTCTTATCAATGAGCCCCGTCACTGGAAAATGTACGACAACGTGATTGGCTCCATGGACCGCCTGAAGCAGGAAAAACACCTAGAATCCCTCCTGCAGGCAGAGTCTTGGGATCTGATCATTGTCGATGAAGCCCATCGCCTCTCGCGCCGTCAATATGGTAATCAACTCGATGCCAGCCAACGCTATGACATGCTCGAAAAACTGCGTCAACACACTGAATCAGTGCTGCTCCTCTCAGCGACCCCGCACCAGGGTAAGCAGGACAGCTTCGTCGGGCTGCTGGAGTTGTTGCACCCGGAACGCAAGGAAGAGTTCGATACCCTCTCCCTCAACCCCGAGATAATCGGCGAAATGGTGTTCCGCAACTACAAAGCGGATGTCACCGATATGGAGGGCAAGTTCATTTTCCATGGCAAAACCGTGAAGCAGATCGAGGTGCCACTCTCCGAGCAGGCGCGGGCCTTTGATGAAAATCTGCGTGGCTACCTGCGCCGTGGCTATGCGGCAGAAGCAGCAGATGGTCGAACCACCAGCCGCGCTATTGGCTTTGTGATGACCGTATACAGGAAACTGGCCGCCTCCAGCGTGGCAGCTATCCATACCGCGCTGCTTCGGCGTCAGGCGCGCTTGCGAGGCGAACTGCTGGAACAACGTTGCCGCGAGGAGGACGAGCGTTACCAGGGCGAACTGGAGGAGCTGGAAGCCGAACTGACTCAGGCCACCCCCTTCTTCGACGGCGAGGAGGAGCTTTTGCAGGACCTCATCGACGAGGCCGGGGCCCTGGCCCAGCATGACATCAAGCTTCAGGCCTTTATGGACGGCCTTGTAAGCACTGTCCTGGGCCAGAATTCGTCGGAAAAGATCCTGATCTTTACCGAGTACCGCAGCACCCAGGCCTGGGTGCAAGACGCACTCAAGCAGCGCTTTGGTGAGCAAGCTAGTGTGCTCATCCACGGCGGCATGGCTATGGATGAGCGCCGGGAGGCGATTACCAGTTTTGAGGAAGAAGCAGGCGCTCAGTTCCTGGTTTCCACCGAAGCGGGCGGCGAAGGCATCAACCTCCAAGAGCGCTGCTATATCATGGTCAACTATGACCTGCCCTGGAATCCGATGCGTCTGGTGCAGCGTATCGGTCGCCTGTACCGCTATGGCCAGAAGAACCGCGTCGTGGTGTTTAATGTTCACCAGTCTGACAGCGCCGATGAACAGATTCTAGATATCCTCTATAAGCGGCTGGACAGAGTGGCTGAAGACATGGCTACGGTCCAGCGCCACGAATTCAACGAAGCCATGAAGGAAGACATTCTCGGCGAACTCGCCGATTTGGTGGATATTGAAGAGGTGCTGGCCACCGCCAGTCGCGAGCGTGTAGAGCGTACCGCCGAGCGTATCGATGAAGCACTGGGTCGTGCCCGCGATGCGGCCGGCAAGCAGCAGGAACTGTTCCAGCATGCCGCGGGCTTCGACCCTGAGGAAACCCGTGGTGAGCTGGCAATCACCGTTGTTCACCTGCAGGCCTTTGTCGAAGGCATGGCGAACCTGTTGGGCATCGACATCGTCGAGCGCACACACAAGAACCTGGTGTGGGACCTGCGCTTGCCCGAGGCACTACGCGAAAGCTTCGGTGTCAGCAAGACCCGCTGGAAAATCACCTTCGACCGCATGTTGGCGGCGCGCAACCAGGATTGGATGCCGATCAACATGGATAACTGGTTCTTCCGCCGTTTGCTGGACATCGCTGTGCGCTACGACTTTGGCGGCACGGCGGCACTTACCGACGGCCTGCAAGGTCAGGCCCTGTTTGCCGGTGTGGCCCGCTGGCAAAATGATCGCGGCCGCCGTGCGCGCCAGGAGCTCGCCCTGATCAGCATTGACAGCGAGCGGGCGCATCTCAACCCCGCCTGGGCGAGTGATTGGCTGGTGACAGCCCGCAGCTCGGTAAATGGCCAGATCCCCGACAAACATGAGGCAACGGCCGCTTTCGAGCTTGCTGCTGCCCGTCTTGAAAAGATGCTGGCCAACCAGGCCGGCAGGACACTTTTGCCCGACCAGCCTCAGTGGCTGGCTGGCGGCTGGCAGACAACTGGCCAGCAAAGCCCACAGACAAACGCATCACAGGAACCACCCGATGAGCAATATTGAGCAGATTAAGGCCGCCATCCTTGCCCAACTGCCGGAGGACGGCACTCAGATCGGCAACCGGAAGATGTAGACCCAGCTGGTGATGGTGGATGAGCTGAAGCTCACCATTGTTTTCGGTCGCATCTACACCCTGCGCAACCAGATCATTCATGGTGGCGCTACCTGGAACGGCCGCGTTAACCGCGACCAAATCCGCGACTGCGTGGCGATGCTGGCGGATCTGGTACCGGTGGTGATTGAAATCATGATGGATAACCCCCGTACGCTCTGGGGAGCTGCGAGTTATCCGGTTGTTTGAGGTGAAGGGTGATGGATATGCGTTGGCCTGAGCCTGAGCGGCATCAAGAAAAGGCTCAGGCAGTGGAAGGAGATAGAGATGTCTCGATTTCTTCATACCGCTGACTGGCAGGTGGGCCGTCAGTATTCCAATTTCGCACCCGATGACGCGGTAGCGCTGGCCGAGGCCCGTCTCTCCGTCATTGAGCGGATCGCCGATTTAGCCAGTGAAGAAGCTGTGGACGCGGTGCTGGTCGCGGGCGATGTTTTTGACGCGCAGACGGTTTCAGACAGAACCATCCGGCGCCTGTTCAATGCGATGAGCCCCTACACCGGTCCATGGATTCTGATTCCGGGTAATCACGACGCGGCTCTGGCGGAAAGTGTTTGGACGCGCGCCCAGCGCCTTGGGGCCGTGCCGGATAACGCCCATCTAGCCCTGAGGCCCAAGGTACTGGAGTTCGCCGAGGCAGGTTTCGCCGTCCTGCCGGCACCTCTGACCCAGCGTCACACTCAGACCGACCTGACAGGCTGGTTTGATCAGGCAGAGACCCCTCTGGGACTGCTGCGAATCGGCCTCGCCCACGGCAGCGTCCAGGGAATACTCGCGGAAGAGGTGGACTCGCCCAACCCGATTGCGGCCAACCGGGCGGACACTGCCCGGCTGGATTACCTGGCTCTCGGGGATTGGCACGGCTCCAAGGAGATCAGCCTCCGCGTCTGGTATAGCGGCACTCCGGAACAAGACCGCTTCAAGGGAAATGACCCGGGCAACGTTTTGTTGGTTGATATTCCAAAGGCAGGCGCGGAGCCCCGTGTGGAAATCCGCCCGACAGGTCAGCACCCCTGGATTCAGATGACAGAGCGCTTGGCTGTCTCGTCGGATCTGGATCAGCTTATTGCGAAGCTTGAGCAACAGCCGGAGAAGGCGGTAGTGGCCTTACGCCTGGAAGGCGAAATCACCTTGCTCGGTAAACAGCAACTGGAGGGCTCGCTGTCGGTGGCCGAGGCTCGATTCCGTAGCCTGCGCTACGACCTGTCCGATCTGAGTTTGCTGGCGACCGACGAGGATATCGCCGCCCTTCATGCCGACGGGTACGTCGGCGAGGTGATCAGTGAGCTGCGTGACGAGCAAAACGGCGATGCCGGTGAGATCGCCAGAGAGGCGATGGCGATTCTTGCTTCGATGTTGCTCGAAAAGCAGGCCGTCGGAGGTGACGCATGAGGCTGCTACGTCTCAAGGCCGAGCAGCTTCGCCAGTTCCGCGACCCGGTTGAAATACGAGACCTCGAGCCCGGAATCAACCTGTTTATCGGCCCGAATGAGTCCGGCAAAACCACTCTGGTGCGGGCGATCCGGGCGGCTTTCTTCGAGCGCCATAAGTCATCCAGTGTCAACGACCTGCAACCCTGGGGCGATTCGGCGGCCGCACCGACCGTGGAGTTGGACTTCGAGTGGCAGGGCCAGTCCTGGAAGCTGGTGAAGAGCTTTCTCAAGAAAAAGCGCTGTGACCTGACTGTGGACGGCACTGTCTATAGCGGGGATGAGGGAGAGGAAAGGCTCTCGAACCTGCTCGGATATGAATACGCTGGAAAAGGGGCTAGCCAGCAGAAGCACTGGGGTATTCCTGGCTTGCTTTGGGTTGAGCAAGGGTCAGGGGAGGAAATCCAGGGCCCCGTGGAATTCGCCGGCGAGCATTTGAAGGCCGCCCTCGGCGGTAACCTTGGCGAAGTGACCAGCAGCAGGGGCGATGCGCTGATCAATCAGGTTGCGGCGGAAAGAGCCAAGCTGCTGACTGCAACGGGCAAAACAACGGGCGACTATGCGAAAGCGATTGCGGAAGTGGACAGGCTTCAGGAGCAGTTTGAAGCACTGCAGGACCGCGTCCGGCAATACCGCGAGCAAGTGGATCGCTTGGGGCAGCTTAGAGAGGAGAAAGCCCGGGCCGAGACGGATCGTCTCTGGGAAAGCTACCGCCAACAGGCCAAAGACGCGGAAGCCCGACTGGCGGAAGTCATGGCTTGGCAAAGAGACCAGGATCGTGACCAGCAGGCCCTTGAAGAGTGTCAGACCAGCATTCAGACGACGTTAGAGCTACTGAATGGGTTTCAGGACAAACAGACGGAGCTGGCGCGGCGCGAGGAAGAGAAGGGCGAGGCAGAGCAGAAACAAGCCGACCTTGAGACTCGAAAGCCAGGTCACGAGAAGGCAGTTGCAGAGGCGGGGCAGGCGCATAAGGCTGCTCGCAAGACATTAAAGCTTGCGCAACAGCATCAACAACGCAAGGAGTTGGCTCGCGAGCTGCAAGGGATCGAGGCGGATCTGGAAAGCGATACGGCCAAACTGGCACGAGCGCGGGAGTTACATTCTGTCCTTCTGGAAAACCGTCAGAAGCAGCAATCCCTGGAAATTGATCCGCAAGCGGTTGAGCGCCTGAAAGGCGTTACGTCGGAGCTGGACCACCTGGCTATCCAGCAGGATGCAGTGGCGACTCGACTGCAAATCGACCTGACCGATGATCAGAGCATCACCCTGAATGGTGAGAGGGTGGTTGGGCGGAGTGAGCATCTGCTCATTGAGCCGGGTGAGGTGGCCATCGAAGGCGTGGGGACCTTGCGGGTGCTGCCGGGCGGTGAGGATGTTGCCGAGATAGCACGGGCCCGGCAGAACCTGACCGACGACCAAGAGAGCTTGCTGTCCCGGCTACGTGTGACTTCCCTGGCAGAGGCAGAAGGTCGGCTTAAGCAGCTGCAGGAGTTAAAGCAGGCTATTCAGCGTGATGAATCGTTGCTCAAAGAGTCCGCGCCAGAGGGCCTGGAGGCCCTGTCTGATCGCTTGCGGTTAAGGCAGGCGCGTAAGGATGAGCTGGCCTCTCAAATACAGGCTCTTCCAGAGCAAGATGACAATAGCTCGCCCCTGTCGCTTGCCGAGGCTCAACTCGAATCCGCGCAACAGGTCCTTGAGTCGGCGGAAGCGGCTAGGCAGAAGCTCACGGGTGATTTGTCATTAGCGGAGCAGGCGCTCAATCGTGCCAAACAGGAGTGGGAGCGTCTTAATAACGAGTTGCAGGCCCCGGACCGGAAACAGCGCGAAAAACAGGCTAGCGATCGACTGATTGAGTTGCGCTTGAAGGAAAGTGGCCTCAAAGAGCGGCTCGCGGAGCGTGAAAAGCAGATTGATCAGGCGCAGCCAGATGTCCTTGAACAGGATTTCGAGCGCTTCAACAAGAGCGCGGATGCGGCGGAGCAGCAGCAAGAAAACCGAAATCGGGACCTGATAAAAATCCAAGCGTTCCTGGAGGCGGCCGGCGCGGAAGGCTTGGAAGAGCAAAGTGCCGAGCTGGAAACCGAGCTGGATCGGGCAAACCGCCGAAGGCGTGAGCTGGAACGCCGGGCCAAGGCCTTGGATCTACTGCTCACCCGGCTGACAGAGCATCGTCTGGAACTGACGCGCCAGCTGCAGGCTCCCCTGCAGCGGCACCTGAACCGCTACCTTCAGCTCCTGTTCCCGGAAGCCAGCCTCACCGTGGATGAAAATCTTATCCCGGAAGTACTGATTCGCCAGGGGCTGGGCGGTGAAGAGCGGGGAAAGTTCGAGGAACTGAGCTTCGGCGCCCGGGAGCAGACGGCCCTGGTCAGCCGGCTGGCCTATGCGGATCTGCTGCTCGAAGCGGGCAGACCGACCTTGATCATTCTGGATGATGCCTTGGTCCATAGCGACGCCGAGCGACTGATAGCCATGAAGCGTGTGCTCTACGACGCCGGACAACGGCATCAGATGCTGCTGTTTACCTGTCATCCGGATAACTGGCGGGATATGGGCGTGATTGCCCGGGATGTGGAAGAATTAAAGGGATGACTTTCTTAGGGGCTCATATAGTCGTTCTGGCAAAAACCGGGGTTGACTCCGCCAGCACAAAAAGCGGTCAGTTGATGCTCGATAATGTTCGGTTGGGAGGGGACGGCCATGGCTGACCAGGAAACGTCAAAAATCAAGATCCACGCGACCCTGGTGGAAAAGATCAACTTTGCTTGCCACCAGAGCGCCTTCGCGGTGCTGCGGGAATTGCGGATAGAGAACCTCGACGCGGAGCAGGATCTGTCGGATCTCTCCATTGTTCTGGAAGCGTCGCCGGGGTTTGTGAAGTCAAAGACCTGGACGGTGGATCGTCTTTCTGCGGGAGGGATGCTCGCGATGAAAGACCGTGACCTGGAGCTGGATGGCGGGTTTCTGTTTGGGTTGACGGAATCCATGCGGGGCACAGTGACGATTCGTGTCTTGCAGGGTGGCGAGGCGCGGGCTGAATCATCGATCACGGTGGAGTTGCTGGCCCGTAATGAGTGGGGTGGAGCGGGCTATATGTCGGAGTTGTTGGCGGCCTTTTGTACTCCTAATGATCCCGCGGTGGACCGTTTGCTGGGGCAGGCCAGTCAGATTCTGCGTAAAGCTAGAAAACCAGACGGCATTGATGGCTACACCACTGGCAGCCGTGAACGAGTATGGATGTTAGCAAATGCTATTTATGCCGCCATAGCCAATATGCATTTAAGCTACGCCTTGCCCCCGGCAAGCTTTGAAAACGACGGTCAGAAGGTGCGGCTGCCGAGCCATGTCGAAGACAGCAAGTTGGCCACATGTCTGGACACGACCTTGTTATTCGCCGCCGCTCTGGAACAAGCACAGCTAAATCCGTTGATCGTACTCACAAAGGGGCATGCACTGGTTGGTGTATGGCTTGAACAGCAAGAGTTATCCAGCATCATAGCCGACGATGCAGAGATTTTGCGCCAACGCCTACCGTTGAAAGAATTGATTCTGATCGAAACGACGCTTCTGGCTAACCAGCCGGTGGTGCCTTTCTCTAGAGCTGTGGATATTGGAGAGAAGACTGTTTCGCTGGATAAAGATCATGAATTTGTGGCAGCTGTCGATATACGTCGAGCTCGGGCTCATCGCATCAACCCAATTAGTTTGACACTGCCCGAGCCGAACAAACCGAGTGGGCCAGTTGGTAAACGGCAGACAGGGGCCGGAGTTATAATAGACCCACCACCACCTCTTCCCCCTGGGACGCCGGGCCCTCAAAGACCGGAGGGACCCGAAAATCGATTGGAACGCTGGCAGCGCAAGCTGCTGGATCTGTCCGCCCGCAACCCTCTACTCAATCAAAGGCCCAACAAGAGCAACCTGACGTTGGTCTGCGATGATCCGGGAGCGCTAGAGGATATGTTGGCGACCGGTGCTCGCATCTCCATCGCACCGTTTCCCCGGCTCCAGAGCCAGGATCAGGACGAGGACATCCACCGTCAGCGTACCGGCGAGGAATTGAAGGAGGTCTATGCCCGTGATGCCCTGGCCAAGAAGCAAGTGCTGGTCGAACTGACCCAGGAGGAGCTGGAAAAACGGGCGGTGGAGATCTATCGAAAGGCGCAGACCTCTCTGAAGGAGGGCGGCTCCAATACCCTGTTTCTGGCGGTGGGGTTCCTGTTGTGGAAGCCGAAAGATAAGGACAGCCGTCGTTACCGGGCGCCCTTGATTCTGTTGCCGGTCTCCCTGGAGCGAAAATCCGTACGCGGCGGCGTGAAGATGGTCGCGAATGACGATGAGCCGCGTTTCAATACCACTTTGCTGGAGATGGTGAAGAAGGACTTCGGCATCGATATTCACGGCTTGAGTGGCGCTCTGCCCGAGGACGAGAGCGGGGTGGACGTGACCGGTATCTGGACCCGGGTGCGTCAGGCCATCAAGGAGGTGCCGGGCTTTGAGGTGGTGGAAGACGTGGTGTTGGGCCACTTTTCCTTTGCTAAGTACCTGATGTGGAAAGACCTGGTGGACCGCTCAGAGGCGCTGAAGGAAGGCCCGGTGGTCAAGCATCTGCTGGATACCCCCCGCGAAGCTTATGGAAGTGATATCCGCTTCGTGGACGCCAAGGACATCGACCGGGAGTACACACCGGCGGATCTGCTGACGCCGCTACCGGCGGATGCCTCGCAAATGTCGGCCATTGCCACGGCGGATCGTGGCAAGGACTTCGTGATCATCGGCCCGCCCGGCACGGGCAAGAGCCAGACCATCAGTAACCTGATCGCCCACATGCTGGGCAAGGGTAAAAAGGTGCTGTTCGTGTCCGAGAAGACCGCGGCGCTGGAAGTGGTGCATCGGCGGCTACGCGACATCGGCCTCGGTCAGTTCTGTCTGCAACTGCATTCCAATAAGGCAAAGAAGGCCGATGTCTTGGACCAGCTGCGCACCTCTTGGAACAGCGCGTCCCAGTCGTCGGACACCGATTGGAAAGCCGAGGGCGAGCACCTGAAGGTCCTGCGTGATCGCCTCAATCACGTCGTAAATGCCTTGCATCAGCGGCGCCGTAACGGACTGACCGCGCACTACGCCATCGGCGTGAAGGTTCGTGACGGTGATCTGGCCGCCAGAGTAAAGCTGAGCTGGCCCAACGCGGATTACCACGACAACAAGCAGCTGCAACAGCTACGGGAGATGGCCGCGCTGTTGAGCGTTCAGGCCGGGGCTGTCGGTGATCTGGTGGATCACCCACTGAGTGTGGTCAGCAATTACGACTGGCGGCCGCAATGGCAGGAAGAGCTGGTCAGTGTCGCCAGGAAGTGGCAGGCCAGTGCGGATGCCCTGGGGACCCATCTCGACGCGCTGACAAAAGCCCTTGGCATCAGCCTGGGCGTGGTGAATCCGGCCAAGCTGTCGGCAATGGCCGAATGTGGCCAGGTGCTGCTGGATGCCTATCGCCAGCAGGCGTCCTTCGCTCTGGAGCCGGGTGCGTCGGATCGTCTCGATGCCCTGGAAGAAGCGGTCTCGCAGTTGAAGACCTATATCGCTACTCAGGCCGAGCTCAGTTGTAACTATGAGGCGTTGGCCTGGAAGAAGCTCGATGCGGTGGATCTGGGTAAGGCCTGGGGGGACGCCAATGAAACCTGGTGGCCCAAGAGCTGGTTCGCCAAGCGCAAGGTCATCAAGCAAATGCGAGAGGGTGGGGCCCAGGGCGTCCCGGACCCGAATAATGATATCCCGGTGCTCAAGCAGTTGCGGGAAACCGGGGGCAACATCGACCGCCTGGACGGGGTCCTCAAGGGGCTGCGGGAGTGGGATTCCTACAATTCGGACCCGGAGGCCATGGCGGCCTTGAAGCAGCTCGGTTCCCGGGCCCGGGTGGCCGTCGGCAAGCTGGCGGACGATGCGGAGTCCCTGGCGGCCATGCGTGGCAAGATCCGTACCCTGCTTTATGACGCCAACGACCTGTTGGCGCCGGAGGCATCGGTCGGTCGGGCAATCAATGAGTTCAAAGCCGCGCTCGAGACGTTCAATACTCTGAAAGCCCGTTTTGAGGAGCTGGTCGGCGCGTCGCTGGAAAGCCGCTTGCCTGCCGACGTCCCCGTCCTGGAGGCAGTGGATACGCAATGCGCGGAGATCGTGGATCACCAGGTAGTCCTGAGGGACTGGTGCGCCTGGGTGCGTCGTCGCTCCGAGGCGTTGGACTTGCAGCTTGGCCCCTTGGTGGAGGCTATCGAAACTGGCGCGGTAGCCGCCGACCGGATCGAAGCCGTGTTCGAGGCGGCTTACTGCGGCTGGTGGTCCTCCGCCGTCATTGGTGAAGACGACACACTGCGTACGTTCTCGTCGCCGGAGCATGAGGCGGCGATCGAGAATTTCCGGGAGCTGGATACCCGGTTCAGTGACCTGACCGCCAAATACATCGCCGCCAACCTGGCCGGGGAAATCCCGGATCAGGAGGGCACCAGGAAAAACTCGTCCTGGGGCGTCCTTCGTCACGAGCTGCAGAAAAAGACCCGGCACAAGCCGGTGCGGGAGATGATGGAGACCATCCCGGACGTGGTGACCACGCTGGCGCCTTGCTTGATGATGTCTCCGCTTTCCATCGCGCAGTTTCTGTCCGCCGGGCAGGCATTGTTCGATGTTGTGATCTTCGACGAGGCCTCCCAGATCACCGTTTGGGATGCGGTGGGCTCACTGGCCCGGGGTAAACAGGTGATCGTGGCCGGCGATCCCAAGCAGATGCCGCCCACTAACTTCTTCTCCCGTTCCGATGATGACCCGGAAGGGGACTTTGATGGGGAAGGGGATCTTGAAAGTATCCTCGATGAGCTGATCGGCGCCAGCATCCCGCAGCGGATATTGAATCTGCATTACCGCTCCCGCCGCGAGAGCCTGATTGCGTTCTCCAACAGCCGCTACTACGACAGCTCGCTGGTGACCTTTCCCGCACCGGTTCATCCGGATAAAGGGGTCTCGCTGGTGCGGGCGGAGGGGTTTTATGCCCGTGGCAAGGCGCGCCATAACCAGGGCGAAGCCAAAGCCATCGTGGCGGAGATCGTCCGTCGCCTGACGTCGGCGGATCCCGCGGTACGCGGTCAGTCCATTGGTGTGGTGACGTTCAATACCGAGCAGCAAAGCCTGATTGAAAACCTGCTCGACACGGCACGTTCTGAGGACCCCTCCATTGAATGGGCCTTCTCGGAAGAAGATACGCTGGAGCCGGTGTTCGTGAAGAACCTGGAAACCGTGCAGGGGGATGAGCGGGACGTGATCCTGTTCAGTATCACTTACGGCCCCGACGAGGCCGGCCACGTGACCATGAACTTCGGCCCCCTCAACCGCACCGGCGGCGAGCGACGTTTGAACGTCGCCATGACCCGGGCACGCTCCGAAATGATGGTGTTCTCCACCATGCCGCCGGAGCGTATCGATCTCGCCCGCACCCAGGCCCGTGCGGTGGCGGACCTGAAGCACTTCCTTGAATACGCGGAGCGGGGCGCGCCCGCCCTCGGCGAAGCCGTCCACGGTTCGATAGGGGATTTCGAGTCGCCCTTTGAAGTGGCGGTGGCCCGAGGGCTACAGGACAAAGGCTGGACCGTGCATCCGCAAATCGGGGTCTCCGCCTATCGGATCGACATGGGTGTCGTCCACCCGGATCTGCCTGGCCTCTATCTCGCCGGGATTGAATGTGATGGCGCCATGTACCATAGCTCCGCCTATGCCAGAGAACGAGACAAAATCCGTCAAGGTGTCCTGGAAGGGCTGGGATGGACCCTGTTCCGCGTGTGGTCAACGGACTGGTGGACGAACCGAAGCAAGGCGCTGGAAGAGCTGGACCAGGCTCTGAACCGACACCTTGAGGCCATACGGGCGGATCGAGTCAAGAAGGTCGAATCGACTGATCAGGCCAAACAGGCCAAAGGTGGGCTTTCTCAGACGCCATCGCCCAAAGGAGCTATCGCAACCGATCCGGACGGCATCGTGAATCGGTACGTCCGTGCTAATCTGGCTGGCTTCCAGGCCGATCCGGAGTTGTTCTACCAGCCCACCTATGATGACCTGCTCAAGGAGATGGTGCTCCATGTCATCGACCTGGAAGGCCCTATTCATGAGGAGGTGCTGGTTCGCAGAATCGCCCGCGAACATGGCTTCCAGCGGGCGGGCCGGCAGATCAAGGACCGAGTCATGCAGATCGCGGAACAGCATCGTGCGGTGACCCAGGAGGGCGTGGGCAGCTTCCACTGGCCTGAGACGAGCGAAACGGCCGCCAAGCGATTTGCCCGTACCCAGGGAAGAGACGATGAAACCAAAAAGCTCGATTATATCTGTGCCGAGGAAATCAACGAGATCCTGGCGGCTTGTGGCGATGCGGGGCAGTTCACGGAGTTCTGCCAGGCACTGGGTATCGGCCGACTAACCCAACAGATGAAATCCAGGCTGGAAGAAGTTTTTCCGCCTAAACCGAAGGTATTGTAAGTGATAGTGAGTATTAGTCGGTTTGCTGGCTACGGTGGCAATGCCAGGAATAGTGATCCGGCGAGTTTGTAACTCATTGAATTTTCTGGTTTTTTATAATGAAGGTATAAAGTCGATGTCTTTGATATGAAGTTGGCGCCTTCATTGGATATTCGAGCCGGTATTTCTAATGCCTGCTATGCAAGATGAAGAAGGCTCTACGGAAAACAATAATTTAATCACGTTGGAATCCACATGGCACTCCTTAACGACATACTCAAATGGACCGAATCCCTTCCATCATGGCAAAGGGATGCATGTCGTCGCCTCTTCCAAAAAGAAAGTGGCTTAATAGAATCGGATTACGACGAGCTTTATTCGCTTCTTAAAAAGGAAAAAGGGATAGAGGCCGACGATACATTGGAGCCAATGCCATTGGTAAATGAGCATCTTCCTACGGAATTGGCTCCGGGGGAGACCGTCATTCTCGCTGGTCTGCGCGACCTAGAAAATGTCAACCAAATTCCAAATGGCCACGCCCTTTCCTTCTCCGAAGATGGAATGACCGTGATCTATGGAGGAAACGGATCAGGTAAGTCAGGCTACGCTCGAGTTATCAAGAGGGCCTGCCGGGCGAGAGATCAATCTGAACCGATCCATCCGAATGCAAATGATCCAGTGGTCGCCAGCATGGAGCCAAGAGGAAAGTTTGACGTGAAAGTAGGGGGCACTCTACTTGAGGTTGAATGGTCGCGTGACGCTACTCCTCCAGACTGTCTTTCATCAATATCCGTCTTTGATTCAAAGTGCGCTCGCTCATATATTACAACAGAGCAAAATGTTGCTTACCTCCCCTATGGACTTGATATTGTGGAGAACCTGGCGAACCAAGTTCTTCCGAGAATATCAGAGAAACTTGAAACGGAAATCAAAGGAATCGACGTTAGCAAACTTCCTTACGAGCATCTCCTCGGAGAAACAGAGGTTGGAAAAGCAATCAAGAACCTCTCCGCTAAATCAGAGACGGATGCGATTACTGCGCTCGGAACTCTCACAGGGAACGACACCAACCGAATTGCTGAGCTCAAAGCTACTCTCAAGGAACAAAACCCTTTGGCCAAGGCCGAGGAAACCCGCCGTTCAGCGATGAGACTCAAGTCCTACGCTGATAAGCTGTCAAAACCGTTGATTTGGGTCAGCGTTGGAGCGGTTGAAAAGCTTAAGAAGCTCGCAGAGGAGAAAGTTATAGCTGAGGACGCGGAGAAAGCAGCGGCCGACGCTTTACGCTCTGGTGAAGAACTGCTTGAAGGAACCGGAGATCAGGCTTGGAAGCTTCTCTTTGAAGCCGCTAGGCGCTACTCGACGGAAGCTGCATACCCGCAGGAAATATTTCCGCCATCTGTTGAAGGTGATGCTTGCCCTTTGTGTCAAGAAAGCATGCCAGAATCAGCGATTAACCGCCTAAAAAGGTTTGACCGGTATATTCAAGACGATGTTGCAAAGAGCGCCGACATGGCTCGCAATATGGTTGAAACAGCTAAGGAGAAGATAGAGACGGCTGATCTCCATATCGTCGCTGATGCCGCCCTTAGCGATGAATTAAAGGAACTGGATGACTCTATCCATCAAATAATCACCGCTTTTCAAGCGTCGATTAAGACTCGTCGGCATGCGATGCTCCAATGCCTCGTAACAAATAACTGGACTGATGTCCCTGCTCTTGTTGAATCTCCAATAGCACGAATTCGGCGACTTGCCGCGCAACAACTCAGGACCTATCGGAGGCTGGTGAAAGCGTCTGACCAAGCGAAGAGGGAAGAGCTCGAGAAGGAACTTAACGAGCTTTCTGCTAGACAAGATTTGTCTATGAGTTTGAAGGCTATAATGGAGTTGATTGGTAGAATGAAACGAAGGTCTGCGCTCGAGAAATGCAGATCAGATCTGAAGACAGGCTCGATTTCGAATAAGTCTAAGAAATTTGCTACGGTTGCGGTCACTGAAGAACTTAGAAAAGCCCTCAACGCTGAATTTCACGCCCTAGGTATCGGACATATTAAAGCGAAGCTAAAGGAACGTAGCAGTCGCGGGAAGATGTACCATCAGCTGTTGCTTGATCTTCCGGTTACAAGAAAAATCGATGAGATACTTAGTGAAGGTGAGCAACGAGCTATCGCGCTGGGCGCATTTTTTGCGGAGCTGGCCCTCGCTAACCACTCGTGTGGAATTGTTCTGGATGACCCTGTTTCATCTTTGGATCACTGGCGGCGGCGCAATGTTGCCCGCAGGTTGGTAGAGGAATCCAAGAAGCGACAGGTAGTCGTGTTCACTCATGATACCTCTTTTCTTGGTCAGCTTCGTGACGAAATCGAGGCCGCTGCGGTCCCCAGCTCAACATCGTTTTTGGAGTGGAAAGATGGCTCCCCTGGCTATGTGAATGAAGGCCTCCCTTGGGACCATCAGGGATACAAAGCACGAATCAACGCTCTCGAACAGGCGCAGAGCAAGCTTGCCAAAGCGTGGCCGCCGTACCCGGGTGAAACAGAAATTACCGCGATGCGGCACGAATATGATCGGTTGCGAGCGACGCTCGAGCGCATCATCCAAGATGTTGTATTCAATGGAGTTGTGAAGAGATATCGGGACTGGATTAAGGTCGACTCTCTTGAAAAAGTTGTCGGTTTCGATCACGCTGAATATGAAGCCATTGCAAAACTGCATAAGCGTAGTTGCGACGTTGTGACAGCACACGATCCATCGTCTGCTAAGGCGGCAGCGGTTCCCACCGCGACAGACCTTGGGAATGACATCGTTGCGTTAAAGGCTATCGTAGACGCTGTTAAGGCCCGAAAGAAGGGTGCAAAAACATGAGGTGGCATAATAGGCGCTGCTGTCGGACAATTTCTTCGCTGCGCTACAAAATTGTTGCTGAACTCTGCGTTGGCCCATAAGGCCTAGTCTTTGCCATAATGCCAACTGACCTTAGGATGAAATGTTTAAACAAACCTTCCGCGACATCGACGGCGTGCTCTGGAAAGAGGCGGGTTGCGCCACGGAGCTGGATTACACCGAACAGACCTAGTGGATACTCTTCCTCAAGTATCTGGATGATCTGGAGCACGAGAGCGCCCAAGAGGCAGAGTTGGTCGGACAGCTTTTCCTTTTCGTCATTGACGAGTCCTATCGCTGATCGGCCTGGACGGCGCCTAGGACCGGCAGCGGCGAATTCGGCCGTGACCGGGCGCTGACCGGCGCTGATCTGAAAGATGTGCTGGCTCGCCTGCCGACGCAGAGAAACAGCATCATCGGCGAGGTGTCGCCGCACAATTGGATGCCGTCCTCCGTCTGACAAGACGTGCTCATCTGACGCTTGCATCTAACACAGCCTTGCATCAAGAGTTCCCAAAAAGAAAAGGTCGTATCTCCTTGTTATTTGCTACCACTATAGGGCGGGCGCGACCTGAGCCGGCAGCCTGATTGCCCACTATTTCCGCATTTAATGACTGCAGGACGTAGTGACACATGGATTGCCGGGGTCGTATGAGCAGGACCCCGTTAGTCATCCCATACTCGGCTTCCACCATTGTTCTCTCTTCAGTTGAAAGCTTCGGATTGGCAATAAGTTTAATTGTTGTCCGGGTATTCCAGTAGAGGTCTTTATCTCCGCTGACGTAGGTGACTCCTCGTACTGTATCCAGAGCAATTATACGGTTCAGGTTGAAGTCCCGGTAAGACTGAGTTCTTTTATCGAAGGCGCGGGCATGCCAGCGCAGGCCGGAAAAGGCGATCGCATGTGGGTGAATCCGACGTTCAATTCCTGCCGGGTGATTCCAGGAGCGGTAGGTAATGTCGATTGGGACCCGATTCAGGATCGCCGCCACAACGTCCTGAATGACGGGCTCGCGAACGGGAATGGGGCTTGCGGTGGCAAAGTCGAAAATGCCTTCGTGACGCTTGTGCCGTGAGCACAAAGCCACATATTCGTCCAGGCTGCCGTCACTGAAGTGGCAGCGAAACGAGCCGCTGGCGCGGTACTGCCGTCGGGAGGCGTCATATTCGATTCCCCCGAAGCGGGCCCGGTAGTCGCGGAAGTCCCTGCCCGCATTGGTGCGATCCAGGCTGAAGAGCTCTCCCAAGGTAGTGGCATTGCACCCGCCTTCCCAGCGAATCAGGAGCTCCAGGGCCTGATGGCGCGTCTCGCGCCGGTAGTCGTGATGGCTCATTTCAGACGCTCTAACGCTACCAGCTCCAGAGTCTTTCCGGCCGCCAGCAATCGTTCCTGGGTGAATCCCGCCTTTCGCTCGCCGAGAAAGTCCACCCGCTGAGCCAGAACGGAACCTGGTGTCACGGTGTTTTGGACCCGGGTCCACTGGTCTTGCTGACGGTCAAAATCCGCTTCGCTGCCAGGGAAATCTGCTAGCTCATCAATGTCAGGTAGGAGAACCTTCTCCGCCCCCAAATCCAGGGCTATCGCCAGACCGGCCGGATCGAAGTCAGGGTAGGCATAAAGACGGAGTCGGTGTTGCTGGGCCATGGCCTGGGCCCAGCTTTGGCCGCTGGCATGCTGTGTGTCGCCGCGGTACACCGCGAGCCACCGGTGTGGCTCCACCGCCAGCAGTTGATTCCGGAACCGGTGGAACGCTCGGCTGTTCTCGATCACCACCAATGCCCCTGCTTCAAGCGAGCGGATTGAATCGCTAGAGAGTGACAGGCAAGCATTCTCCACGGGCAATACCGGTAGCTCATGGCCGTTTACCCGCACACCCGGGCTCAGGGCTTGTACTAGCACCCGTTTGTCATGGGTTGGTCGGCTGGCATGCTTCTCGTGGAGGCTGTGAGCGGCTACCTCTTCCCGGTGTCCGGTGCCATAGTATTCCGGTGGTGTATCCCAAGGCACTCCTTCGCGTTCCAACCAGATCTTCAGCTTGTCCCGCTCTGTCGGCGTGATCACATACTCCCGACCCACGACCCGACCGTATCCCTGATTCGCCAGCACCTCATGGGAACGGTTAGCCCTGTGCTCACGTTTGGCCGACTGGGCCACAGTCAGAGCTGCCTGAATCACTCGTTTAGTCGGCATGGGGGGCTGCCCTTTCGTAGTGCACGGCCTTGGGCAGTTTTTCTTCAGGCACAGTGTCGGCGTAGATGATCAGGTCGTGGAAGCGTTCGGTACCGGACAGCGGGTGGTCAGCCCGGGTGATGAGTTGGCGCTTGATCTTCTCGCCGAGCAATGCGCCCTCCGCGGTGGAGGCGCCATCTTCAATGTGGGTGTTAAGCGCGTAAAGGAACGTGGCCACTGCCCAGCCGGGCAGGGCAGGATCGTCTGGCGCGGATTCCCAATATTCTCGAGCGCTTACGGGCGTCCTGGATGCTAGGGCCTCGGTAATCAGGGCATCGAAGTGCCGCAGGCCTTCCGGTGGCGCCACCGCCTTGCAGGTGACATCCGCGCCCTGGAACGTGGAAGCCGGGCGGGCCTGCGCCTGTGATGGCATGTTGAGCTTGGCGGCCAACTCGGCCACGTCCTCGGCATAGAGGGTAGTGTTCGCATTGGGCCCGAGGTCGGGCGCCGCCGCGAGCTGTATTGGGGTGATCCGGTTTACGCCAGGGCACTTGCCGGCCCTGGCGGCCGCTTTAGAGGGAAAGAACCCGGGATCCGCCTGGAACTTGGCCACCACCGCCCGAATTTTCAGGGCGCGCTCCTCTCGCTGCCGATCCTTATGAAGCCATGCCGTGATCTCGGAGTTGGCCACATTGATCCGTTCGATAACGGGGATGGTGCGAATCCGAAAATCCACCACCTGGCCCGCAAACCAGGAATCAACATCGAACGGCGCCTCGCGCAGCTGCTCCGTCACTAGGTGGTACTCCTCGGTGAGCTTGGAGAGTCTCTGGTGGTAGAACTCATTCATGCGACGGCGCGGGGCCGTCTCCGTTTGGGTGCCGATATTGTCATGCACCTGGCGTTCAGCCTTACGGGAGCCGTCATCGAGCTGGTCATAAATGCCGTCCAGGCACTCCTGCAGGTCAGTCTCGGCTATCTCAATCTGGTCCAGGTCACTGCTCAGTCGGGCCTCCCGAAGTGATTCAAGCAGGGTGGCAGCCAACTCCACATGGCCGCGCAAATCGGTATTGATCAGGCCAATCCGGTGGGGGCGTAACGCGTTATCGAA
The DNA here is from genome assembly GCF_025532145.1 of Alloalcanivorax balearicus MACL04. GTDB lineage: Bacteria > Pseudomonadota > Gammaproteobacteria > Pseudomonadales > Alcanivoracaceae > Alloalcanivorax > Alloalcanivorax balearicus. Next base: position 22,874 of record NZ_ARXS01000033.1, read on the forward strand.
GGCTTTGCGCATGTCCGGACTCAGGGTCACAGCATCGCGTGCACTGTTGAGTCGCAGAATCTGCCCCTTGATGAGCCGATCCGCCCGCCGAGCATCCCCGTCCGCCAGCAGCACTTCACGCTTCTCGTAGGCATGGACGATCAGCTCTCGGGCCTTGTCCAACTGGCGAAGCAGGGCGCCCAGAGGATGTTGATCGAGCGGTTTGTCCTTATCGGCGCTCACAACAGGTCCTTTTGGCTATCGGCACCATGCCCGGGGAGCGGGAGCTCTTCGTTTTCCTGGATGAACACGATGATGTCCTGGATCAGCTCCACACGACCGGTGAAGGAATACACTTCTCCGTCCTGGCGGGCCGGCACCAGCAGTCCTTCATCCTTCAGGGTCTTGATCAGGGCATCTACCTGCTGCCGGGTCCCTGATTGCGGCTTGGATGTCTTCAGCTTCCCCAGCTGGTCGCGCAGGCTAGGGCTCACCTCGGCGGCAGCAACCACCTGGTTGGGGCGGATCACTTGCCCTGGGGCCAGCGCCGCGTCCGCGTCGGTCGCCTCCATCAGCAGATTGATGACATTCAGGTGCTCGCGCAGCGACACCATGATCTCCCGGAAAAGCCGGGTGGCATCGGCGCGGGCGGGCTCGTCCACACGCGTGTGTACCAGGTAATACCCGGCCCCACCGGACGTCTCAGCAAGTTCGTAGCCAAGGGCACGCACCCACTCATCGACCCGACTGTGCACCTCGCTGTCTTGCAGGAGCCGGGCCTGCTCGGGGGTGGACCAAGGACAGAGCACCTCCCCCCGTAGGAGCCGTTTCAGGGTATCTGTGTAGACCGGTGAGGGCAGATCACTCATCAGGAGACCTCCCTGTGTTCGGTGGGTGGGCCAGGCGGCACAGGTGCCACGCGCTGCCCGGGCCATTGCATCTGGATGAGGCGACGCCGGCCGTTATTGATCTCCAGCTCGTAGGCCTCATGGAAATACGCAAGATCGGCCGGGCGGAGGTCCGGCGTCGCCGTGAGCAGGGCGATATCGTGCTCCGCTAGCATCTTGAACAGCACCCGCCGGTTGGTGGCATCGATAGTCCCGAGCTCGTCAAGCGGCCAGAGCATCGTCACCATGTGCTTGCCGCGGACCAGATCCACGAAGCCCTGGAACAGCAGGATCAGCACGATGGCCGACAAGCCGTTGGAGGAAATATCCTCCAGCTGTCCGGCGTTCACCGCTGTCATGGGCCGGCCCTCAATCTCCAAGTGGAACTTGAAGCGGATGAGGGAGGAGAAGTCCTCCTGCTGGCCGCGCTTGTCCCGAATGGTTTGGCTGTAGGCCTCGATGGCCTGCACCAGCGCGCGGTCTGGTAACTGCCGTCGGCTGGATTTGGCCCAGGTGCGGTACAGCTCCGCCAGCCGCGTCAGGTCTTTCCAGAAATCGAGCTCGGACAGGTCGAGGGTGATCTTGGGCTCCACCCGGTCGATGAGATCGAAGTGCAAGTCCTGCTCCAGATGGGCCACCAGGTCCCGGTTGAACTTGCGCACCCCATTCTCAAATGCCTCGAGGCCCAAGCGATAGCTATCCAGTGTGCTGAGGTAATTGAACGCCACCAGCAGCTGGTCCTGGGCGAGCTTGTGGCTGCCACCTTCGAAGTATTCCTCAACGGCTTTCGCCTTGCTGACCACCGCAATGTCAGTGCCGGCCCAGTCTGCTTGGCGCTGCAGCCAGTAGTCGTGGCTGGGGCTACCGGGGTAACGCTGGAAGGCGTCCACGAAGACATCCACTACGCGGCCAAGACGATCCAGGTCTTCCTGAACCAGCCTGTGCTGCTCCAGGTATTCCCGGCTCAGGGGCTCGGCGGGCAGGGTGCAGTAGTACTCCAGATCCTCCTCCGGGGCGGTCAGGCCCACATTGCTGGTGGCCTCCCGGAGGGCCGCGCTGGTCTGTAGGATCTGCCGTGCCGTCCGTTTGTTCTGGAGTTCGCCGCGCTGGGCCGCCAGAGCCTGCTCGGTTTGGCGTTTTTCGTTCGTCCAGGCGGCCTGCAGGGCCTCGATCTGATCATTAAACTCGTCACGCTGGGCCCGCAGTTCCTCGGCGCGTTGTGTTGCCACGGCACAGTCCGGCCAGTCGTTCTCCAGAAACGCCTGGTAGGTCTCCACCTGAACTCGGTGACTCTCAAGCTGCTTGCAACGGGCCTTGAGCTCGCGGATCTCTTTCTCCAGCCTCGCGATGTCGTCAGGGTTAACCCCGCTTTCCGCAATGGCTGACTCCAACTGGGCTGTCAGTCGAGCCATGGTGGTCTCATGGTCGGTCTGGCGCTGATTCTTGGCCTCGGCGAGGGCCGCCAGTGCTCGCGCATGCTCGTTGGCGGCTGCCGTCAGCGAGGCCTCATGCGCCGCAGAAAGCTCGTAGCGGGCCGCGGCCTGCTCTTCGAGCAACGTTGCATGTTCGTCCTCAAGCTCGCAGAGCCAGGCCTTGGTTGCCTCCAGATCCGTTTCAAGACGAGCCCGCGCCTGGCGCTCGGCGTCCCGGTGAGTGGCCTTCGCAGTATCAAGAGAGTCTGCTGCCTCCCGGCGCTTGCGCCTGGCAATGTCCGCGGCGCTTTGTGCGGTACTGCTGGCCTTGTTTGCGGCCTCCCGGCGCGCGGCGGCCTGGTCCAGTTCTTTCTCCGTTTGGGCGAGGCGGCGCTCGGCGGCTTCGTGCTGGTGATGAGCGTCATCATAGGCAGCCTGCAGCGCCTCAGGCGCTTCTGGCGTCGGCAAGGACTCAACGTTCAACCGCACACCAGCAAAAACCAACGGCTCCGCGCCGGGCACCAGCGCCGGGGAGAGGCCGTTTTGCCGAAGCAGCGCCGGGTTGATCACCCGGCCCAGGGTGTCTTGCCAGTCGGGTAGTGACTCATTGAGGAACTGCATCAGGGACCCGGGGCCGCCTGCTAGAAACTGCCCAGCATGCGCGAGTTCCTCCTCAGCCTTGTCGGCCTCGTGCCGATCCTTGTCATACTGGTTGTTGACCCGGTCGAAGTGCGCCTGGGCTTGGTTCTTTTCCTCCAGGGCCGCCTGATAGGCATCAACCGTTTGCTGCGCCTCCTCATCCCTTGAACGATGCAGCGCCTCGGCTGCTTCAAGCTGGCGGACCACCCCGGGGTCTACCCGGGGGTGCTTGAGCTCAGTCTGAAGCCGAATCTTGTCCTCCCGGGCCTGCTGTCGCCGGTCCTCAAGATGTTGTCGGCCAGCCTGCTGGCGGTCATCGAGCGCCTCGCGGGCTTTATGGTAATCGCCGTCCAGCCGCTCTCGCTCGGAGGCCCGGCCCCGCTCGGTTTCAGCCACTGCCTTCTGATACTGGCTTTCAGCCTGCTGGGCGCGAGATTTCTCATCGGACATTGCTGCCTGAATGGGTCCTTCCACGTCGGCCAGATCTGCCTTCAACCTCTGGTGCTCGTCCCGGCGCGCATCCAACGTGGCCAGCTTGTCGGGGAGGGTGGCGATATCCCGTGCTTTTCCGGGCAGGTCATCTGCGTCGAACCTCTGTTTCCTGGCCCTAAGTTGACTCTCGATGGCCTCTTGGTCGTTAAGCTGCGCAACCACGGTGCCACGCTGACTGCTGGCCTCGGACACCTGGGCATCCACCGCGTGTCCGCGGGCTTCCAGGGCCTTCTCTTCTTCTGAGAGCTCCACGGCAAGCTCATTGATCTCCCCGCGCAACCGATCATCAAGCGCCTTGGCGGCGAGGGCGGTGGCGCTGCGCTTACCCTGGTGCAGCTTGAGTTCGCCGAGTGCCCCGGTCAGTTCGGGAAGGCGAGCGTGGAGGCCGTTCAAGGCGGAAAACGCGTCAAAATGCTCTACCAGCTCGGAGAGCTGCCGGCGGTTGGGCTCAAAGCTCGTTAGGTTGTGCTGGGCCTGAGGGCTTAGGTTGTTGCGTGCATAATCCTGGATGATCTGGGCAAAGTGTTCGAACGATACGTTGCGCTGGAACATGTGGGTGACCAAGGGGACAACGGCGCCCATGCGCGCATTGCGCGAAACCAGGCTGTAGCGCAGCTGGTCCCGGTGGGTCCCGTCAAGGAGGATCGCCCGGTACTCGTCATTGCTCTTGCACACGTAATGGGCTAGGCCGCGCTCCTTGAGGCGCGGGAGAAGCTCGGAGGATGGCAGGAATTTCTGAGCCTGCACGTTCAGGAAGAGTGATTCATCGTAGCCGCCGTCCACCAGGACCTGCTGGTAGGTGTCGGGCCCGGAGCCGGCACGAAAGATGGCCATTTTCCGGTCGTCGTCGGCCCCCACGTATTCGAACACCAGGCAAGAAGCCTCACGCGGCATGTACCAGCTGGCGAAGCTCTTGCGGCCGCTGGACGTCTTGGTGATAAGGTGCCGGGGGTGCTCCCCGTAGAAGATCGGTACTAGCCGCAGCAGCGAGGTCTTGCCGGCTCCGTTTCGCCCGTTGATGCTGGTGTGTCCAGAGACCGCCACCTCCGTGGCTCGGCCAGGCATGTAGCTGTCGATCAGGATGATGCGGGCTAGGCCCCTGTCCATGGTGGTCTCCTTACATGATGCAAAACACATCAGGTTATTAGAGGTCAGCATATAGAAAACACCACCCTGTTCAAGGGGGGGCCAAAAGGACAGTGTCGGGTTTCCGCGCAAGCGTCCTAACTTATACGGGAGTGACGACTTATTTGGGTTCGCGATTTTTCGTGGGATTTCATAAGGTGCTGATAGCGTTGAATATTATGTTTTCATTTCGTGTGTTATAGTGTCGTATAATTGCATGCCGTTGCTGTATTGGCAGGAGTGGGACATGGCGCTTAACTCATTGAAATCGAAGGTAAAGTACAGGATAAGTCGGAATGCTGGCGTGGTCTTTGTGCCCGCTGACTTTAGTGATCTGTCTGATCGGGACCAGGTTGGTCGAGCCCTGCGTGAGCTAGTGCGGGAGGAGGTGTTGATCAAGTTCGGGCGAGGCCTTTATGCCAAAGCTAGGCGTTCCTCGCTCAGTAACAGGCTTGTTCCGGTAAAGCCGCTGCCAGAGCTGGCCCGTGAGGCCCTGACCCAGAAGCTGGGTGTTGAAGTGGTCTCGTCTAAAGAGCAGGCGAGCTATAACAGCGGGCGTTCTACGCAGGTGCCCACCGGGCGGCTGATTGCTGTGAAGGGGCGTGTTTCAAGGAAGATGGCCTACGATGGCAAGTCAATCAAGTATCAGTATGTCTCCTGATCCCGACGTTATTGAGGAAATTGCGGCGGAGATGGGTATCGGTTCTGCCTTTGTCGAGAAAGACTGGTATTCAGTTCAAGCCTTGAAGGCTCTTGCCGAGCACGAGAGTGATGGGTTTCAGGCGATTTTTTCTGGGGGTACCAGTCTTTCCAAGGGGTATGGACTAATACAGCGCTTTTCCGAAGACTTGGATTTCCGTTGTTTGGCGTTGCAGTCGGGAAGTACGGGGCAAATGAGAAAGCTTCGCCGTGCGTACCGTAAAGGTATTCTGGGCGCGGTTGAGAGTGTTGACGTTTTGGTGCTGGATAGAGACCAAGTTACTGTTGCCAGTAACTACGTGAAATTCGAGCTTGGCTATCCGCAGAATCATGATACCAGTGCCGCGCTACGAGCAGGCTTGCAGATTGAATTCAGTTTTACCCAGCCTCGGCTGGAAGCGGAGGTCAGGCAGGTCCAGTCGTTCGTTTCGTACTACACAGAGACTGAACCTGAAGTCGAAATCTTGTGCCTGCCGCCGATTGAGACGGCCGCCGATAAGTTAAGTGCATTGACATGGCGTGTGCTGAAGCGTGATCGATCAGCCCACGGCGATGACCCTGCGATGATTCGCCATCTTCACGATATTGCTGCGCTGGTCTCTGTGATTAGGGAAGATCAGGAGCTGTTTGTGGATGTCGCAGAATCCTCATTTGAAGGCGATCGGCAGACCGGAAAGCGCGATACTCAGGCCCCGTTTACAGAGTCGATTCAGGAGGCCATCGAGTGCCTGGACAACGATGAGGAGTATCGCGAAGAGTACAGACAGTTTGTGGATGCGATGTCGTACGCTGACGATGATCAAAGTGTGGATTTTGATTCGGCTGTAGAGGTCCTGAAGGAAGTTGCCGTCCTGTTCGAGTAGGGATTGAAGTGCTGTCTCCCGACTAGATCCTCATCACTAGAATTAATGCATAACGCTTGCCATAAACGGCGCGAGGAACCAGCGTCCGGCGACCGAAGGGCGCGAATTTAATAGTGTGGTTATACACTTTTAGGACCGGCCCAGCTGCTTCGCCAATTTCCCTTTTGGGGACAGCTCAGAACCAAGTAGACCTCTCATCTGTTGGAATTCACAAGACTCACGGAATGATCGATACATGTAGATCATGTTTATGCCCAATCGGCTTAGATTAGATGAGAGCTCTTGGTCTGCCTCCGCGCCAAAAAAGACATTGAACTTAATACCTGGGATGAAGAACGATATATGCATATTCTCTTCAATGTCCCCAGAAGGAAGCGACATTATAGGAACCGGGTCGACATCGCCATCTACACACACGGTGATGTAGATATCCCTAGGGAACTCCGCCTTCTTTAGGAGATATTGCTCTAACTGTTCCTTGAAATGGTCCGGGAGAGCATTGCTCAGGCTAGCGATATCGTCATTGCTCCAATCTGCAGCGGTCACCCTCCAAACAATACTGGCAGCAAAATACATGAATTTTTCGGAGTTGAGCTTGAGAATATCTTTTGGAGCGAAGTATGAGGACCCATTCAAATGAATGCTCGGTGAGGAACTATCCAGAATTCGCTTGAGTTCGAACGCTTGCGCATTTTTCATGCATTTCCCCACCACATATTTCTCACCATGCCTGCTAAACCTGTCCTCGCACGCTCCGCACAACAACCGCTTTGTAACTTGTGAATTGGAATAATACGCTGATTGTTGACTTTTGCTGGCCCATACTGGGGCAGAGTCATGAGGATGAAACGTGCGAGTAATGGCCTTGTATATGCTTTTGGGCATCAGGTGGCTTTTCTTCAGACTCGAATACTCAGCACACAGCTCGCATTTCTCTTCGGTCATCTACGGCCTCATCGAATGTGTATAACGCCTGGCACATGTGCCGGTTTGGAGCCGCGAAGCGGCGGAAAAGCGGTCGCTATGATGCTGTTGGTTAGGGCGCGTATGCATCATAGAATGCCTCCCAAGAAATCTTGTCCACTCCGGTTTCGTTACAGGTGAATACGGTATCTACCGGAATCAATTCGCCGAACCCCAGAAATTTGTCTCTGTGAATAGATTGGAAAGCTCGGCTGTAGAATAGCACCGCATTGCTCGGGATCAAGATCGCATGCCGACAGTCATCACGGTTTGTTCGACCGGTTTCTTTCAAAAGCTCGCCGAAAATCTTGTGAACTGTGTTATAACGATCTCCGGAATCGTCGCTTTTTGCCTCGATCACCCAGTGAATCTTTGAGGCTGATTCGAACTCAACATCTGCGTACGTCTTTGAACGGCAGCTCTTGTTGATGATTTTGGCAACGCGCAGATCTTCGTCGGCGTCTTTTTCTAAGTGCCTCAGAAATTGATCAATTAGGTCTTGTTCAGGTGTACGGTTTTCCATCGATCTGCTCTTTCTTGCCCTAACGATCTGCATCAGCCGCGCGAGGCGCGAGCACCGGTTGTATAAAGTTGTTGTATTGATTTTTCCTCATTCGATCGCTTCCTTACTTGCTCCGAATAACTGACGGTGAGAGTGCTTGGCCATCATCCCGTTGAACCAAGCTACCCTGTCCTGCGTGACCAAAACTGTATCCTCTCTGGCCCACTCGGCACGATCTGTCAGATAGAGAGCTAGCCGAGGACTCATAGGGAAATACATGTCGAAATTATCTGGTGGAGAATACACGTCGTCCGGATTTGCATAAGTGTTTATAACCGGCTGATCTCCCGTAATAAATTGTCGCCCATCAGGCGCTGCAAGTAGCACGGCATTGTATCGATTTCTATCAACGATGAGACTGCTGCTCACGTTGGTAGCGGCGATATGGGTAAATACACCCCATATCCGCTCAAAATTGACACCGAAGGCGTTCGTAAGAAGAGGTAGCGTTCTCTCTTTGTTTCGCGCAGTTCTTAGGTACTGAACAGCTAAGAAGTAGATGAACTTCTGATATGATGCTTTGTCATTCAAGAACGATAAATCTCCCTCCTTCGCCAGCTCCAGGTATGGTTTGGCTAGCTCTTCAATTCCGTTGTGAAGATTCTCTTCGAGATTGATCTCCATTTCTTCTAGCTTTCGTGCCACATCGGGGTTCTCGAATCCGTTCTTCTCAGCAAACTGCTTGTAGTTGGTAAAGCTTCGAAATGCGCACAGCCATCCAAAATTGAGTTTGCGGAGGCACTCGTTATCAGCCTTCTCGATATAAGCAATCAAGAAACGGATATCTCCGTGGGTAAGTTCACGCATTCGATAAAAATCCCGCTGCTTGGCGACTCGGTCGACGTTCACGCGAAAACATCTGTCGGCCATGCGACACCATACAGCGCCGTTGTCGCTCCAAGCGCGGAGGAGGTACTTCCAGACGTAGTGCTGCTGACGCTTCTTCGGTTCACTGGTCATCGCAAGTTTGCCAAATCAATACAACAGGTATTAGGGCGCCGACTCGAATATCCAATGAACGTGCCGGCGCCATATCAAATTTATTGAAATTATCAGTATCCGATAAGATCAGAAAACCCAACGGCTTACAAACCTGTTCGCCATTTCAGCTCCTGTTCGTTTGACTTCTTCTTTTGCCAATAGTAGTGATGCTGTCTATATGGTCAGTGTCTAGACAGAGTGGTGAACCTCTGCTGGCTGGCTGACGTAGCGCGACCATATCTCATGACGTGCTTGTGTCGGTAAGCGGGAGCGAGATGGACGGTATGTCGCGTCGGGCTACGGGATGACCAAAGCGTTGGCGAGGTGGGTTGAGCCTCGTGTTGCGAATAGCGTTCTGATGTAGCACCAGCTTTCGAATACTTTGGTCAGACAGAGCGGGAAGAAGATAACTTTTTGATTTATAAAGAAATTATGATTTTGTAAATAGACGTCTCACATCCGATCTGCTAATGCCGGAAAGCAGCCCGAAATCGGTCACGATATAACGAAATGAGCAGTCACGATGGGCTGGAATATGAAGGGATGGCTAAACGCTTACAATAGTCTTTCTATATGCTCTCCTAGTAGCTGCCATGCCTCCGCTTTCTCTTTGGCGTAGTCATGGCGCAGGTAATGCCTCCGGACTTTTGAGCCGCCCAGGAGATGATTTTGGCAGCGATCTATGATGTCGAGCGGTACGCCGATCGCTTGCATCATTGTCGCTCCCGTGCGGCGCATGTCGTGTGGGGTCCATGCGCCATTTCGACCATTTGCCAGGACCAAGCTGTCATCATTATGTCGGCCGGCCAGAGGTTTGCTGCGATTCTTGAAGCGGCACTGCCGGTCCCCGATCAATTTGCTGACAGTCTTCGTGTTTACGTGGCTGTTTCCAGCTCTGTTTGGGAATAGGAAGGGGGTGTGCCCGGTTTCCTGGTGTAGCCGTTTGAACTGTGACAATGCAAAAGGCGATAGAAAGACATGATGGTCTTGCCGCTTTCCGCGATGCCCTTTGGTGTTCTGCGCGGGGATGAACCAGTGACCGGTATCAAAGTCGACATGCTTCCACTCCGCTTGAAGCAGCTCGCCGATCCGGCATAGGGTCGCCAGGCAGATCCAGACGGTGCATTGCACGCGCGGGTTTACCGGGCGGATGCCGCTGTATTTCTGGCCCGCCGGAAGGGCAGCGTAATCTGCTTCCAGTTTCTCGAAGATGTCTCGCAGCTCTCGAATCTCTTCGGCAGAGAGTACCCGCTCCCGTTCTTCCTGATAGTCGCTATCCAGTAGGGTCTTGACATCCACCAGATCGGCAGGGTTCCCGTCAGCCATCAAGGTGCGCCAGGGTTTCCGCTTCTCTGCCCAGCGCAGCATTTGCCCCAAGTCGTTGTTCAGAATAACGACGGAGCGGTTCAGGCCGCGAGCCTTTACGGTTCTGAGCACAGAGAGAAGGTCCTTATCGGTCAAAGCACGCAACGGCTTCTTGCCAATCAAGGGGAGTACGTCCTTGCCGAAACTTCTGCGGAGTTCGGCGTTGCTATCTTGCCGCGATACGCCATCGTCGAGCCAAGCTTCAAATAGCTCGTTCACCGTCCTGTTTTCCGACGCTTGGCGCTCGGCTTCGGCGATGGTTGAGGCAATGGCAGCTTGGGCTTCAATCCTGGCTGCCTTCTGGGCAGCGGTGGGGTCGATACCTTTGGCAACTGAGGCTTTGGCTTCGTCACGGTTGGTCCGAATCTGGGCCAGTGTTTTCTTGGGCCAACTGCCGAGGCGGTAATCACGCTTGACCCCATCCAGTTTGAACTCATAGCGAAACAGTACTGTAACGCCACGCACGCCAGCGCGGACCTTCGCGACCAAGCCGTTATCCTCGCGCAGTGTCTTGCCGTCATCCATTTCGGTGAGGGCTTCCAGTTGCTTAACCGTCAGTTTGGCCATGTGCTACTCCCTGCAGAATCTGCGGTTTGATAATTTTGCCCCACTTTTGCCCCACCGGATCGTCTGGCTGTCGGCGGATGTCAGCGGACTTGTGTAGACACAAGAACAGGCTGAAAGCCGCGTATTTGCTATCATAGAGGCCTCTCTGAAAGTTCGCCAGGGTCCGTGCTCATCCATATAGAAATTGCATGGGGTGCAAGGGGTCGGAGGTTCGAATCCTCCCGTCCCGACCAAACGAGAGAGAAAGAGCCCTGGTGATTTTCACCGGGGCTTTTTTATGGTTCATCGCGGTTTAGAGGGAAACGGCCTTACCCTCCATCAGGGACAGCACAGCCGTGTTACACCTTTGCGGGAACGTCGTGAAGCAGGTTCCGCAAAGGTGTAACACGGCTCTGCTTCGAGGTGCCAGACGGCCGTTTCTGGAAAGGTCCGTCGTCGTTGGAGTCCGGAACGCGGCGGTTCACTCGAAACGGGTCTGCATGGAGGCCTTACGGGACCCTGTTTGACAGGGACGTCAAACCGGGAGCTTACAGGGATGTATTTACAGCGATCCCGGAAGGCCTCCGTGCAGACCCGTGCCCCGATGGAGACACTCATTCCCGTCATTCCGCGATGAACCTTTTTTATGCCCTCCATCAGGGACAGCGGAGACACCTATTCCCGTTATTCCATGACGAGTGCCCACCCCGCCGCCCATGGCACTTTTGCCTCGGTTTGACCTCTATATTTCCTGATCGAGACACGCCATGCTTGGCGTGGGATACATTCGTTTCCGACAAGGATCTCCATGGCAGCTTGGTCGCGGCGTCGAATCGGGGTGGTGGCAACACTGGTGGTTCTGGTGTTGTTGCTGCTGTTACCGTTCGTGGTCGCTTGGAGTCTGGGCTGGCGCTGGCAGGGGATCGGCTGGCGCCAGGGGCTGGTAGTCACCGGATTGTGGCAGCGGCAGGGCGAATGTCGCCCCTTGTCTCTGCGGGGATTGCGTCTTTCCTCGCTGCGACCCATCACCGTCACTGCCGACAGCGTGTCGATTCGCCAATGTGATTCCGATACCGATTCTGAACCGCTCTCCGAATTACCCGACCTGCCGGCGTTGGATGTCACGGTGTGGGCACTTCAGTGGCAGGACTATCCGCCGTTATCCCTTGAGGTGACGCAGGAAAAAGGTCACTGGCAGGGTCGGGCCGGATTCCGCAATGGCGAGGTGTTCGGTGATTACCGGCAGGACAGCGGTGCATGGCAGGTGCATGGGCAAATCCCTGTGTCGGATCTGGATAGCCGCGCCATCGGCGCGGTGGAACTCAACGGCTCGGGGCAATGGCTTCCTGGAAAGCCGGTCCGGGCCCAATTGGCGCTGACCGGCAGCGAACTGGGTATGGCTGGTGAGGATTACCGGGCCAATCTGAATGGCACGGTCACCGTGGAGCAACCTCACTGGCAGGCGTCACTGACGCTTTCCGACCCGCTGGCGCTGCCGGCGGGATGGCGGGTATTGCCGGGGGAAGGGCTGACCGCCAGCGGGACCTTCGATGGCTTGATTGAACAGGCCAAGGGGCGCTTGGAAGCTCGGGGACCACAAGGGCAAGCGTTGCTGACCCTGGCCAGCGATGATCAGAGATTGGGAGCAGGACAGGGGCGTTTGACGCTGTCCGAGGAATTGGATGGCACGGTCGCTTTTCAGTGGCGGAGAGAGCAGTTGCTGGTGGCGCCGTTCGAGCTGACTCTGCCGGAGCAGGTGCGATTGAGTCTGCGGGAATCGGTGACGGTGGCGTTGGCCGCCGACGGAGAAGTGACGCTGCCACTGTCCGTGCATTATCAGGACGTCACCCTGACCACCAGTAACAGCCAGTTGCTGTGGAGCCCGGACGGCGTGCATTGGCAAGGAGGGGTGTCCCTGGCCGGGCAATGGCAAGGGTATCGTCTGGGCGGCGGCTGGCGCGGCCGGGCGGGCGCGGACGGTGTTAGTGGGGAGCCGCTCACGGTGCGTCTCGAAAACGCGGATCTGAGCGTGGAGGCCACGGCGCCGGTGGCGGAATTGAAGCCGCCATACTGGCCGGGGCAGGCGTCTCTCAAGGGGCGCTATCAGCGTCTGCCGTTCCAGGCCCGGATGAGCGGGCGCCGGGATGATCATGGGGCTTGGGCCGGCAGTCTGGATGCTGATGTGGACGCGGCTGATTACCTGGACCAGGGCGGTACGGCGCACCTTGATGGTCGCTGGCAGTGGCACGATGGCGTGTTCACTCTGGCCAGGGGCGCGGCGATTTCCGTGGCTCAGGCGGTGCAGGGAAAGACCCTGTTGAAGCCATTGTCGCTGACCGCGCGGACGCCGCTGCATTATCAGGATGGCGGTATCCACGGGCAACTGGCTCTGCGGGGAGAAGGGCTGGTGGCGGAGCGTTGGGAACTGCCGGTGCTCACCGGCACGGTAAATCTGGACGGACAGCGTGCCCGCGCGGAGCTGGCGGTGAAAGATTGGGATGCGTCACTGGCGGTCAGTGCCCGTCCCTTTGGCGCCGGTTATGCCGGTGACCTGTCATTGTCCTCCGCGTTGCGTCCGGAACTGAGCCGGGGGCTTGGTTTTACCCTGCAATCCGGGCAGTTGGTCGCGGACGGCGACTGGTTGTGGGACGAGGTCGTTTCTTTTGGAGTGAAAGCCAATGTCTCCGGGGCGGACCTGGACTGGGGCAGCGTGCTGGCGCGCGGACTGAACGCACGATTGGCGCTGGACTGGCAGGATGGCGAGGCCAATCTGAGAACGCGGGAGCCGATTTCCCTGGCGTCGGTGGATGTGGGTACGCCGATCACCAATATTCGCTTGAGCGGTCACTCGGACCTGGAGGTCTGGCGTTTCAGCGACATCCGAGCCGAGGTGCTCGGCGGTGAAGTGCTGGCGCCGAAGTTGCAGTGGCCGTCGGATCAGTGGCAGACGGTGGTGGTGACCGGTATTGACCTGAACCAGGTGGCGGCGTTGCAGAATGAACCGGCGGTATCGTTGTCCGGTACGGTGGGCGGCTATCTGCCGCTGCGTTTGTCGCGCAACAGCGTGGCGGTGCGGGGCGGACGGCTGTCCAACGAAGGCTCTTTGTCCCTGGAAGTCCCAATGACCTCGGCGGTCCAGGCCATGGCGCAATCCAACCAGGCGGTGGGGCTGGCACTGGATTCATTGAATCCGCTGTTGATCAGTCGCTTTTTTGCACAGCTGGATATGGAGGACAGCGGCTGGCTGGACGCAGCGGTCACCATCGAGGGCATCAATCCGCAACAAAATCGCCTGCCCGTGGTCTTTAATTACACGCACAAGGAAAATGTCAGGGACCTGTTGCGCAGCCTGCGCATCGGTGATCAGATCACCGATGAGATCATGAAACGGACGCCGATGGAGAGCACACAATGAAAATCAATCGGGGAGGGCGAGGCCTGTTGTTGACGGCTCTGATGTTGCCGCTGATGGCCTGTACGCCCCGGGTGGCACTGGAAGCGCCCAAGGAACCGATCACCATCAACCTGAATGTGAAAATTGATCATGAAATCCGGTTGAAGGTGGAAAAAGACATCGATGCGTTGTTCGAACAGAACGACGATCTGTTTTAACGCTTGCCAGGAAAAGAGTGCCGTTTAAGGAGGCAAGGCATGATGAAGATAATCAAAATCGCGCTGATGGTGGCGGCGCTGACGATGGCGGGGAGCGCCTTTGCATTGGAACTGGACCAGGCCAAAACCCAGGGGTTGGTGGGCGAGCAGCCCAATGGCTATCTGGGGGTGGTGAAGGCAACGCCGGAAGCGGTGCAACTGGTATCGGAAGTCAATGAAAAACGGCGCCAAGCTTACGAACGCATTGCCCGTCAGAACGGTATCACGCTGGAGCAGGTGGCTAATCTGGCCGGTCAGAAGGCCATCGGGAAAACCGCCGGCGGGGAATACGTCAAAACTCCGGACGGGCAGTGGGTTAAAAAATAATTCATAGGTCATTGTGATTAGTTTTGTATTTTTTCTAGTGATAAATGACCTTATTCACGGAAGGTCATTTGAAACGGAACGCTTAGGGAATGTTAGATGAGGTAAAAAAAGTTCCTCTTTTTCTCAATATTTACCTTTGCCTATCCTCATAAGGCGATGGCGGCTTTACATTGATCCCATTGTGGATCGATTTGTACCGATAGGAGCTTGCCATGAAAGAAAGATTGCTCGCAGCGGCGTTCATCTCCCCGTTGATGATTGCCGCCCCCGCCTTCGCCGAAAATGTACCGGATACTTATGGGTACATCGGTGCCAACGCCAGCCATTATTTCTTTTACGACAACGAAGCTTTCGGTGAAGATGTCGATGGCGGTGAAGACAACTGGTTCTATGGTGGCCAGCTTGGCTGGCGCTTCAACCCCAACTGGTCCATCCAGGCCTGGTACGAAGAATCCGATGGTGACGTGGAAAGCGATTACGATTCCGGTGCCCGCTGGGATGTACAAAGCTATTTCGCCAGCCTGCGTTACCACATGAACGGCACCAGCTTCCTGGGTTTTGAACCCTATGCCGGTTTCAACATGGGCGACCTGGTACTGGAAAGCCTCAACGACAACGCTACCGGCGATAAAGGCGACAAGCAACACGCCTTCATGACCGGGGTGGAAGTCGGTATTCAGCGTGCCTTCGCTGATCGCATCCTGCTGGATTTGGGCACCCGTCAGGCCTATGCGGCGGATCGGGATTTCTGGACCGGCCAGGTCTACGCCGCGGTTAACGTTCTGTTTGGTGTGAGCACCGCTCACGCAGCACCAGAACCGGAGCCGGAACCGGTGATTGGCGACCAGGATGGCGATGGCGTACCGGATGATCGTGATGCCTGTCCGGATACCCCGGCCGGTGCCGTGGTGGATGAGCGCGGTTGTCAGAAGTACGACACGGTTAACGATCAAAGCATGAACGTGATTTACTTCGGCTTCGATAAAGCGGACATCGGCGCCCAGTTCAATGACGAAGTACGTCAGGCCGCGGATAACCTGAACAAAGGCGAAAGCGGTTCCATCCGCGTGGAAGGCCATGCCGACAGCACCGGTCCGGAGGAATACAACCAGGGTCTGTCCGAACGTCGTGCCCAGGCGGTGAAAGATCGTCTGATTCAGGACTACAAAGTGGACGGCACCAAGATCACCACCAAAGGCTTCGGCGAAACCCGTCCGGCGGAATCCAACGACACCCGCGAAGGCCGGGCGAATAACCGTCGCGCGGAAATCTTCGTCGACACCGAACAGTCCGAACCGCAGTTCAAGGAGTAAGCGTCTGAACGGACAGGGATGTCCGGCGTGACCAGAAAGGGCGGCGTAAGCCGCCCTTTTTTTGTTCATCGCGGATGAGAGGGAACCGGCAAGCGCAGGTGTTCTTCTGGCCTTGGAGACATAAATTCGTAGCCCCTGTTGTTAGAGCCCCGGAAGGCCTCCATGCTCCCTGTTCAGTCGCTGCCACAGTCCGGAAGCGCGCCAGGTGCGCCGGCTGACGGCCTGGTTCAGCACTGTGCCTGAACCGCATTCGAGCAGGGTGAAGGTCTCCCGCGCCCGGGTCACCGCGGTATAGATCAGTTCCCGGGTCAACAGCGGATGCGGCCGGTCCGGAAGGATCAGCAGGGTATGTCGGAACTCTGAGCCCTGGGATTTGTGCACGGTCATCGCGTAGACCGTTTCCACGCCGCCCAGCCGGCTTGGCAATACCCACTTGATGCGGCCATCCGGTAATGGAAACGCCACTCTCAGGCCATCCGGATGGGCCAGGGTCAGGCCAACGTCGCCGTTCATCAGACCAAGCTGATAATTGTTGTGGGTAAGCATCACCGGACGCCCCGGATACCATTCATGTTCGTCCGCCAGGCCTTGCCGGTGCAGTTGCCGGGTCAGTTGCTGATTCAGCTCGGTGACGCCGAAGGGGCCGCCGCGCAAGCCGCTCAACAACTGCCGCTCGGTTAACCGGGCCAGCAGTTGGGCGGCCCAGTTGTCCAGTTCGTCACTGTCCGGTGTGTTGGCCGCTTCGAGCAGCAGCGCTTTCAACCCCGGATGCGAGGCCGTGCCGTCGATCAGGAAACGGTGCGGATAGTGAGGATCGCGGCGCAGGTCCACGCGCTGTAGTTGATCCGTATGTTGTCGGAAGACGCTGATGACACTCCGGTTATCACCTTGATTCACCGCCTGGGCCAGCGCGCCGATGCCGGGGCTGTCACGGAAGCGCCAGTTACGCCGCAGCATGGCGGTCTGTTGTGCCAACGGGCCGCCGTCGCCGCGCCAAGCGGTCAGGTCGGCTCCGCAGTTCTGTTGAATGAAGTCCACCGTGGTCGCGTCGTAGCCGCCCCGGTCGGCGTCGCGGCAAAGGTCACCGAGGACCGCGCCGGCTTCCACGCTGGCCAACTGGTCCTTGTCGCCCAGCAGCACCAGTCGGGTGTTGGCGTCCAGGGCGTCGAGCAGACTGGCCATCATTTCCATGTCGATCATGCTGGCTTCGTCCACCACCACCAGATCCGCGTGCAGCGGGTTATGGCGGTGATGACGGAAGCGGCGGCTGTCAGGGCGGGTGCCGAGCAGGCGGTGCAGAGTGCTGACCTCGGTGGGAATGGCCGAGCGCACGGTTTCCGGCAGCGGCAGCCGCGCCACCTGATCGCCGATGGACTGCGTCAGCCGGGTGGCGGCCTTGCCGGTGGGGGCGGCCAGACGAATACGCAGGGCGCGGCCCTGTTCCAGCGCCAGGCTTTGCAGCAAACCCAGCAGACGCACCACGGTGGTGGTCTTGCCGGTGCCGGGGCCGCCGGTGATCACCGTCAAGCGGGCACGGGTGGCCAGGGCGCAGGCCACCTGCTGCCAATCCACTTCGTCATCGCCGTCGACGAACAGCTTTGCCAGAGCGGCGCCTGGGGGGGCGGAGGGTTCGTGCCGCAGCCGTGCCAGCAGCAAGTCGGCGACCTTGACCTCCTGGGTCCAGTTGCGATGCAGGTAGAGACGGGAACCGTCCAGCACTAAGGGCTGACCAGGGCCTTCGCCAACCAGCTCACTGGCCCGCAGCAGCGCGTGCCACTGTTGCGGTTGCGGCGGCAGTAACGGCACCAGACCGTCCGGCATGCCCGCCGGCCATAGCCGTTGGGCCAACTCCGGCTCGTCCAGGTCCAGACACAGATGCCCCGCCGCCAGCTGCGCGCTGGTGAGCGCGGCGATCACCAGGACCGCCGGATCGGTGTTCGGTGCCTGCTGGTGCAGAAACCGCGCCACCGCTACGTCCAGGTCACGCAACTGACCCTGATCGCGCACTTGCTCCAGGGCACTTTGCCAGTCGACGGCGGCGAACAGATCGCCTTGTCCATCACTTCGCATGGGCGTCTCCCAGGAACAGCCGGTCCAGAGCCTCCACCAGCGCGGCCGGAGCGGCGCTGAAAACGGTGCCGGCGGAGGGCGCGCCGAGACCGCGAAGAAAGACGTAGACGGCGCCTCCCAGATGGCTATCCGGGTGATAGTCGTCGCCGAGGCGGCTGCGCAGTAAACGGTGCAGTGCCAGCAGGTACAGCGCGTACTGCACTTCGTAACGATGCTCCAGCAACGCCTCGACCAGCGCATCATCGCCGTAGGCGTCATCGTCCGGGCCGAGCCAGTTGGATTTATAGTCCAGCACGTAATAGCGGCCCCGGTGCTCGAACACCAGATCCATGAAGCCCTTGAGCATGCCGTTCAGGGTATCGGCTTCCAGGCGTGGCCGTGGCTGTCCGGGATAGAGATGCTCGCGGATCAGGGCATCCAGCCGTGTCACCGGCACCTGTTCGGCGGGCAGCAGAAATTCCATTTCCGCCACCGGCCGATCCAGGTCCCCCAGACGTACCCGCTCTTGCTGTAGCGGCAGGGGCGTCGTCAAAGTCTGGCGCCACCACTGCTTCACTGTGGTGTCGTGATCCTGCCAGTGGCGGGCTTCCAGTTGCTGGCCGACCCTTTTGTCCATCTCTTCCGGGGCGTCCAGGCAGGTCCGGAACCCCTGGTTGGCGGCATGCTCCAGCAAATCATGCAGCAAGGTGCCGGGCAGAGGGCCGCGAGGAAACGCATGCACCCCCGCCGTGGCGGTTTCCATCATCGGTTTCTGCACGGGTTCCGGCTCGGCTTCCGCCAGTTGATCGGCGCGGGCGTCGGCGGGAGCCAGCGGTTCCTCCACCTGCCGCAGGGCACTGTAGCTGGCGATCCACCAGGGCGTGCGCGGACGCCTGGGAAAAATTTTCTGTTCGCGCAGTCGGGCCACTGTGTTGACCGGCTGATAGACCTCGTCATTGCCGGGTGGCGCGGGCATTACCGTGATGGCATCGTCGCTCAACGGGCCCAGCGTGGACAGCAATTGATCATTGGCCACGCCCTGGGGGCCGAACAACAGCTGGCCGATGGCGCTGCGTGGCAGTTGATTTTGTTGGGCGCGGCCCTTGGCATAGGGCGCCAGGCCCAGGGTGCAGCTGTGGCAGGCCCGGGTCAGTGCCACGTAGAGCAAGCGCATGTCCTCGGCCAGACGCTCGTGATCGGCGAGACGCTCGATGTCGTCGTCCGGTTCCAGCGACACGACAAGATGGGCGTCGTCCTGTCCTTTACGGTGATAACGCAGGGGCGGCTTGCTCTTTTCCGCCGCGCGGAAACTGCAAATGAAGGGCAGATAGACCACCGGGTATTCCAGGCCCTTGGACTTATGAATGGTGATCACCTTGACCCGGTCATCGTCGCTTTCCAGGCGCAGAATGCTGTCGTTGTTGCTGCCGCGCTGATCGTTGACGGTGTCCTCCAGATAGCGGATCAAGGCCTGCTCGCCGTCCAACTGGGTGGCGGCCTGTTGCAGCAGCTCGGCAAGGTGCAACAGGTTGGTGAAGGCGCGCTCTCCGTCGAGACTGCGCTGTAGTCGTGCCGGCACCGAGAAGTCCATGAGCAGGCCCCGGAACATCGGCAGCACACCCTGTTGCCGCCATTGTTCGCGATAGCCGTGGAAGCGATTGACCATGGCTTCCCAGCGCACCTCATCCCGATTGATCCGGTCCAGTTCCTGGTAGGGCAATGACAGCGTGCCGGAGGCCAGGGCACTGCGTACGCGCACATCGGATTCCGGGCTGGCGCAGGCGCGCAGGATCAGCAAAAGATCCTGCGCTTCCGGCTGCGCGAACACGGAGTCTTGATCGGACAGGTAAACGCTGCGCACGCCCCGAGCGAGCAGAGCGTCGCGGATCGCCTTGGCCTCGGTACGATCACGCACCAGCACGGCCACATCACGAGGGCGCAAAGGCGTGAAGTGCTGGTCCTCGCGGAAGCCGGTGACACCCTGTTCGGCGCCACTGAGCAGGTGGGCGATCTCGGTGGCGCAACGGGCCGCCTGGTGTTGCCGATAAACGCCGGAGGAGATGGCTTTGTCGCTGTCTTCCACCCAGAGCGTGACGCCGGATTTGGTTTCTCCGTCCACCAACAGCGTGTCCTTGCGCCCCTGGGCCTCCACCGCTTCGAAAGGAATGGCGTTGTCCATCATGAAGACATCGCCGTGGCTGTCCTGGCTGTATTCGAACAAGCGGTTCACCGCCGCCACCATCGGCGTCGCCGAACGGAAATTCCGGCCCAGGGTATAGTGATGCCCCTTGGTGGCACGCCGGGCTTGCAGATAGGTGAACACGTCGGCGCCGCGAAAGGCGTAGATCGCCTGTTTGGGGTCGCCGATCATGAACCAGCCGGTGTCGTCGCGGTGCTCATACAACGCTGAAAAAATCCCGTACTGGGTGGGATCGGTGTCCTGGAATTCGTCGATCAACGCCACCGGGAACTGATCGCGGATCACTTGTGCGAGCCGGGCCCCGTTGTCGCCGTGCAGGGCGCCGTGGAGACGGCTCAGCATATCGTCAAACCCCATGGTGGCGGTTTGCCGGCGCATCCGGTCCACCCGTTTGCCGATCCAGGCGGCGGCGTGGGCAAGCAGGTCGGTGCGCGGCAACGCCGCTTGTTCCCGTTGCGCCAAGATCTGATCCAACTGATCACAGAAGGCGAAGCCGGGGCGATGTTCCTCGCCTTTCTTGGTCAGCTTCATGCCTGCTGTGGAGAAGCGTGCGAGCGTGTCGTAGTCCTTGTCGTTCAGTACCTCGCCGGCGGCGTAGCGTTCCAGCGTCAGCAGCATGCCCGGCAGGCTGTTGGCGCGGTAACTGTTGCCGTTGAGCCATTTGTTGTCACGGGCGCTGTGCACCCATTCGAGCAACGCCGGCAACTCGGCGGTGAGGGTGTCGCGAGCGTTTTGCTCCAGGGCCGCTTGCGGGCCGCTATCATCGAGCCAGCGTTGCACGCTTTCCGGCAGAGTGTCCGGATCGGTGCCGCTGAGACCCAGCAGCGGCCGGCATTGCGCCAGCAGGGCTTCCGGGTGGCCCAGCTTGTTGGCTTGCAGTGCATTGGCGGCGCTTACCGGGAACCGTGCTATGACGTTACGCCAGTAGTCGCAGGCGGCGAGCTGCTGTTCATCACTGGCGTCCTCCTGCAATTCCAGGCTGAACAGACTGCCGGAATCGAACGCATGTTGTTTGAGCATGCGGTTGCAGAAACCATGAATGGTGTAAATGGCGGCTTCATCCATCCACTGGGCGGCGGCGTTCAGCCGTTGCGCGCAATGGCGGCGTTGCTCATCGTCGGCGTAGTCGTCCAGCAAACCTTGGAGAATGACATCGGGCTTGTGAGCCTGGGGATCGGCGAACACCCGTGCCGCTTCCGCCAACCGGTCGCGGATTCGCTCCCGCAGTTCCTCGGTGGCGGCTTCGGTGAAGGTCACCACCAGGATTTCCGGCGGCAGCAAGGGTTGGCGGAACGCGGCCTGGCCGCCGTGCCCCAGCACCAGCCGCAGATACAGCGCCGCCAGGGTAAAGGTCTTGCCGGTGCCGGCACTGGCTTCGATCAGGCGCGTGCCGTGCAATGGGAAAGTGAGCGGCAGCGGGCGTGGCTGGCTCATGCGACCGGCCCTCCCTGTTCAGTCCATTGCGCCTGTTGGTAGAGCGGCGCGTAGAGCTGTTCGGTCCAGTGACAGAAGGCCGGCTTGTCGTCATGCCGCACCGCCAACATGGCGTCGAAGCCGGACCAGGCACGGGCGATGGCCGGTTCCCGGAATTGTTCACCGTCGCTGTTGAAACCAGGCTCGAAGACCTTGCGGGCCTCGGCCTCGCCTTTGTCTTTTTCCTCTCCGGCCAGCCAGGCGAAGGCGGTGGCACAGGCAATGGGTAACGGTTCGCACAGGGCCTGCTGCCAGGCCCGGCCGATGGCGTCGAGCCGTTCCCGCGCGGTGGCCGGGTCCATTGGCGCGAGGCTGTACAGGCCGTCCTGTCCCTGAATTTGCGTGGTCAGGGCGTGGCCGCTGGCGCAGGCGGCAAGGTGTATGACCCAGTCGGTGGTCAGCTTCTCCAGAGAGCCTTGCAGACGGCTGGTTTTCAATACCAGCCGTCGCGGCCGGGAGGCCTCGCCGCGCAGGTCCACCAGCCAGTCTTCCAGCGGCAGGCCGCCGGCGTCGAGCTGGATTTCCAGTTGCGGTTGTAGCGCGCCGCTTTGTGCCAGCAACAGGAAGTACTGCTGCAGGGGGCGTCGCAACGGCATCAACAAGGTGGCGCGGCTACCCTCGGCGAAGGGCGCCAACGGCAACGCGCCGCTGCCGGCCAGGCGTTCCAGAGTAGTGTGCATGGCCTCGCTGGCCTGATCCGGCCCGGCGCGCAATGCTTCGCCGAGCAACTGGTCCTGCAACTGCCAGCGCTCCAGCCCCTGCACACTGAACGGCTCGGTGTCGTCGAGGTTATGGCTGTCCTGCCGGAGCTGGGCTTTCAATCGTTGCTCGAAGAAATGCGCCACCGGCTGCTTGAGAAAACGCCCGAGAGCGGCGCAACTGACCGGCTCATTATTTTCCAGCGGCGGCAGCGGCAAGGGATTGTCTTCTTCCGCCGTCTCGTCGTGGGCGTGCAGGGGGCGCCATTCGTTGGCGTAGGTGGTCAGGTCGTCGTCGGCATCGAAGTAACGGCGGCTGAAAGGTTGCAGCGGATGCTGCACGGTCAGGTGGTCGGCCACATCACCACCATTGCCGGTGCTCTTATCGACGCTCTTATCGACGATCTGCCAACGCTGATTGAGATAGTCGCGCAACTGCGCCACCAGCACCGAAGGCGGCCGTTCGCTGTTGTCGCGGACATTGCGACCGGTCCAGCTTATGTACAGGCCGTCGCGAGCACTGAGCAGGGCCTCCAGAAACAGATAGCGATCATCGTCACGGCGCGAGCGGTCGCCGGGACGGTAGCGGCCCCATTGCCGCATCAGATCAAAGTCCATCGGTTGTTGTTGGCGGGGGTAGTCACCGTCCTTCATGCCCAGCAGGCAGACATGCCGGAAGGGGATGGCGCGCATCGGCATCAGCGTGCAGAAATTGATGCGCCCGGCCATGAAACGCTGTGACAGACTCTCGGCGTTAAGCGCATCCAGCAGCGGCCGGCGCGCCACCGTCAGCGGCAAGGTGCCGGCGAAGTCCGCTTCCTCACAGGCCGCCAGCCAGTCACTGAGGGCGTCGCGCAGGCCGGCATCCAGGGCCTGATCCTCGGCACTGTCCGGTGCGAACAGATCGTCCAGCAGGGCGGTGAAACGGGCCTGCCATTGTTGAACGTCGGCCGGTTCGCGCACCGCCCGCCAATGCCGTTGCAAGGTGTCCAGCAGGCGCGCAAGCCGCCCGGCCAGTTCCGCGCCCAGACCCGCCACTTCGTCAAGCGGCTCGATGCCGCGCCAGGCCGGGGCGTCGCCGAGCAGGTAGCCGGCCAGCATCCGTTTCAAGCCAAACGCCCAGCTGTTTTGCTCGAAGCCGGGAACGTCGAGGCTGTGTCGTTGCTCCGCGTCCAGCCCCCAGCGAATGCGGGCCTGTTCGATCCATTGCGTCAGTTGCGGCAAGGCGCTCTCTTCGATGCCGAAGCGGCGGCGCACTGCTGGCACGTCGAGCAGGTCGAGAATATCCGAGGCAGTGAAACGCCATTGCGGCAGATGCAGTACCGTTTCCACCGCCTGGGCCAGGGGCGAGGCGGCGCCGGCGCTGCGGTCGCTGAGCGTGTAGGGCAGGTAACGGGGATCGCCGTGATCCAGGCGGCCGAATACGGCGTCGATGTGCGGCGCGTAGGCCTCGATGTCCGGCACCATGACGATGACGTCGCGCGGCTTGAGATCCGGGTCGTGGGCAAACCGTTCCAGCAGTGCGTCCTGAAGAATTTCCACTTCCCGCTGGGCGCTGTGGGCGATGCGGAATTGCAGTGAGTCATCCACCCGCAGAGCAGGGCGCTGGTCGCGTGCGGGCAACGGCTCCAGTTCGAGAATGTCATGCTGCAGCTGTTGCAGCAGCGTTTCCGGCTCGCGGTCTTCGAACAGATCAATTTGATTGTGGAAGGCGGCCCGGTAGCTGTCGGGATCGTCGTGGTCGTAAAGCAAACCGATAAAGTCCCGGCCTTGTTTTCCCCAGGCGGCGAGCAGCGGGTTGACGCGGTTTTCCGGCAGGGCGGTCAGGTGCCGTTTGCGCTGCTCCAACTGCCGGCGCAGCAGATGCCGGTCCTCGACGATGTCCGCCCAGTAATGGCGGCACGGATTCTGTACCAACATCAGGATCTGACAATGGCTGCTGAGGGCAGCCAGCGCCTCCAACCCTTGTTGCGGCAGGGCGCTGATACCGAAAATCACCAGCCGGCGCGGCAACCCCGGGGGAGACTCACCGTTGCGCAGGGCGGAAACAAAGGCGTTGTGGATGGCACTGCGGCTGAGGGTGGTTTGCGTCGCGTCCATGTCCGCCAGTACCGCTCGCCACAGATGTGCCTGCCAGCGCTGGCTTTCCGGAAAGTCATCGAACAGCGCTCGTTCATCGGAACGCCGCAATCGATCCTCTCCCTGTTCCCAGTCCGCCAACCAGTCCGCCCGGTAGACCTGATAAGCGTCGTACAGGTCGGCCAATCGTTCCGCTAACTGGTGGCGTTTGCGGCCATCGGCGTCGTCGGCAAGAAAATGACGCAACGGGCCGAAGCGATCATCGTCCAGCAGCATCGGCAGTAGCCGATAGAGCCGCCACAGCAGTCTCGACTTATCGAACGGTGACGTACGTGGCACCCGGTCTTCGCCGAGCACGGTGCGGTAGGCGTTCCAAAGAAAGCGGGCGGGCATTTGAAAGCGGGTGCCGGCGGCGATGCCGAGGGCGTCGGGCCCGGCCAGCTTGAGCTTGAGCCATTGCGCCATGCCGTTGGATTGCACCAGCACCGTTTCCGTTTCCAGCGGCGCCAGCGGATAGCGTCCCAGCCACTCGATAAGCAGATCGGTAAGCGTTTCCAGACGGTTGCTGTGCAGCACCATCAGGCCGTTTTGCATGCCAGGTTCCCAGGACTGATTCGACGATCAGGCCAGTGTACGTCAGGCGGCGGGCCTTGGCATCACGACATGAAAGTGGGGTAGAGCGACAGCAACAGCAAGGCCGCCATGGCCAGATTGAAGCGGCCCAGTCTTTGCCCATGTTGCAGCCAGCCCTGTAAGGCCACGCCACCAAGATTCCACAGCGAAATCAGCGGCAGCCCGAGAAAGAAGAAACACAATGCCACCAGCATCAGGCTGGCGGAGAAATGCAGCGGATCGGTATAGGTGGCCACGGCGGTGACCATCATCATCCAGGCTTTCGGGTTGACCCATTGGAACAGGGCGGCCTGCCAGAACGTCAGTGGTGCGCCGCGGTGATCGCCACGCAGTGGCGCATGGCGGTGCCGTACCAACTGCCAGGCCAGATAGAGCAAAAAGAGCAGGCCGAGAACGCGCAGCGTCAACGACAGTTGCGGAAAGCGGGCCAGCAGTTGCCCCAGGCCCAGCGCCACGCACAACAGCAGGATCTGACAGCCCACCAGAATGCCCATGATATGCGGCAGAGAGCGGCGGAATCCGGCGTTGGCGCCGGAGGCCATCAGCATCAGATTGTTGGGGCCGGGGGTGCCGGTCATCACCGTCACGAATCCGGCCAGGGGCAGCAGTGTTTCCCAATATCCCATGTGACCTTCTTAAACAGGTTCTAAGAAAGGTCAGATTAAGCTTGCACGGGGTAGGGATACAGATATAAAAACGTCAATTTGAACCGGCACAGTTTAGGTGTGGGCCAGCTGTGCCAATGATGCTCGCCTCCTGAGCACGCCGCCTGAAATGGAGAACGCTGGCATGACCCTTTATCACCAACTGGCCGACCAGCTGCAGACGCTGATTGAAAAGCGTGTCTACGACGTTGGCCAGCGCCTCCCGGGGGTGCGCAGATTGAGTCATCAGCATAATGTCAGCGTGGCCACGGCGGTGAGCGCCTGCCGTGAACTGGAACAGCGCGGTGTGTTGGAGGCGCGCCCCCGATCCGGCTATTACGTGTCGCGGCCGCCGGCCCGTTTCGATGCGCCGCGAATGCGTCGCGCCAGTACCCGGCCGCGGGCGGTGAGCGGTCAGGACCGGGTGCTGGAACTGATTCAGGCGGTCAACGATCCGTCGCTGGTGAATTTCGGGGCGGCGGTGCCGGATCCGGATTTCATGCCGGTGGCGGCGATTGAGCGGGCCTTCCATTCGGTACTGCGGGAGCAGCGGCGCCGTTGTGTCGGGTATGAATTTCCTCCGGGCGCCCTGGAACTGCGTCAGGCCATTACCCGTCGTCTGGTGGCGCTGCAATGTCCGGTGTCGCCGGACCAGGTGCTGATCACCAACAGTTGCCAGGAAGCGGTGACCATTGCGCTTAAGCTGTTGACCAAGCCCGGTGATACCGTGGTGGTGGAATCGCCCACCTATTACGGGCTGTTGCAGGTGCTGGAATCGCTGGGACTGAAAGCACTCGAGATTCCTTCCGACCCGCGGCAGGGGATTTCTCTGGAAGCGTTGGCCGTGGCGCTGGAGCGCTGGCCGGTGAAAGCCTGCGTGCTGGTCACCAACTTCGCCAATCCGTTGGGGTCGTGTCTTTCCGATCAGGACAAGCAAGCGTTGCTGTCATTGCTGAGCCAACATCGAGTGCCTCTGGTGGAAGATGATATCTACGGTGATCTGCCGCTGTTTGGGCCGCGTCCGCGGCCGGTGAAAAGCTGGGACCGGGACGGGCTGGTTTACTATTGTGCGTCGTCGTCGAAGACACTGTCCGCGGGGCTGCGGGTCGGCTGGCTGGTGCCTGGCGGTCAGCAGCGGCGCGCCGAGTATCTGCAGTTCATCAATACGGTATCGGTGGCGACGGCCTCGCAGCTGGCGATGGCGCGCTATCTGGAGCGGGGCCATTACGACCGCTTCCTGCGGCAGCTGCGCGGCGAACACGCCAAGGCGGTGGCGCGAATGACATCGCGGGTGGAGCAGTTGTTTCCGGATGGGACCCGGATCAGCCGTCCGGCGGGTGGGTTCGTACTGTGGGTGGAACTGCCCGGGCAGATCGATACCACGGTGCTGGCGGAACAGGCCTTGCAGGAGGGGGTGAGTTTCGCGCCGGGATCATTGTTTTCCACCGGCAATAAGTTCTCGTCCTGCCTGCGGTTGAACTGCGCGGTGCGTTGGGACAATCGGGTGGAAAAAGGTCTGGCGCGGCTGGCGGCGTTGTTGTGACAGGCTGATCTCGTTGGTTGTCGACGAAACAATATCGCGACAGGTCTGTACAAAGGCCCTTCTGCCTCCCATAACATCGATCGTTGGTATGGAAGGGGCCACGAAGCCGCTGTGGGAGCTTG
>NZ_ARXS01000034.1 GCF_025532145.1 Alloalcanivorax balearicus MACL04
AAGACTTGCCGGGAAACCATACAAGCTTGCCCGCAAGCGAATCTCTTGGAGATCGAATACACAATTCGCTTGCGGGCAAGCTCCCACAGCGACTTCTAGCCATTCAGCGACGGCCGATCACGGTCAGCCAGCGGGTGTAGTTGGTCACTTGAATCGGCAGGTAGTCGGCCAGCAGCGCCAAGGACTGGTCCGTATCGTCGAGCGGGAAGACACCGGACACACGCAACCCCGCCAGTTCCAGATCGTCGAATCGCAACAGCCCGGATCGATAACGCGCCAATTCCTCCAACACCGCCGTCAACGGTTGGTCGTCGGCCACCAGACGCCGGTCCAGCCAGGCGGTGGCCAGGCGCACATCGACGCCGCGCGGTGATTTGATGATCTTCCCGTCGGTGGCGGTGCGCTGACCCGCATGAGCATCGACGCAGGCGTGGCGGGCCGGCGGGGGCGGTGTGGCGGCACACAGCTGCACGCTGGATTCGGTCACCACCACCGCCATGTTCCGGTCACGCAAACTGACGGCGTAACGGGTTCCCAGGGCACGGGCCGACCCCAGGCCGGTGGCCACCACGAAGGGTCTGTCGGGGTCTGGCGCCACCGTGGCGTAGACGTCGCCATCGCGCAAAATCACCCGACGCTCGTCGCCATCGTAATCCACATCAACGGCAGCGCCGCTGTTCAGTATCAGCGAACTGCCGTCCGGCAAGGTCACCTGACGCTGTTCCCCAACGGCGGCGCGGTAATCGGAAGTCAGATTCAACGACGATAGCGGCCACCAGGCCAGGCCCAGCCCAAGCAGCCCGGCCAGCGCCAGCAAACTGGTACGGCGGTTGCGGCGCACCGGCCCCAGCACTTTACCCAGCACCGGGCCGGCTTCCGGGCGATGCCGCCCGGACACCGGTTCGAGACGATGCCACAGGGATTCGGCGCGCACATAGGCACGCTCATGACGGACGTCAGCCCGGCGCCAGCGGCGGCAGGCTTCCCGCTCTTCCTCGGTGACGGCCCCGGAGTGCAGAGTGGCGATCCACTCCGCCGCCTCACGCAAAAAGGGCCCTTCGTCTCCCACTGTCATGCTTCAATCGGTCTCGTTCAGAGCCAGGCAGTGCAATAACGCCTGCGCCACGTATTTCTTCACCATGCTCACCGATACGCCGAGCCGTTCGCCGATCTCGGCATGGGACAGTCCGTCCAGACGGCTCATTATAAAGGCCTGACGGGGCTTCTCCGGCAAGCTCTCCAACCAGCCCGCCACTTCCGTGAGCAGCTCCACCACCGTCACCAGTTCCTCGGACGATGGCGCCGAGGCGCAGTCCCCGTACAGCGCCATCCAGGTTTCCAGGTACGCCTGCTCCACCTTTTTGCGCCGGGCATCGTCGATGATCAGACGACCGGCGATGGTGGTGAGAAAGGCGCGCGGCTCACGCACGCCCTGCAAATCCGAGGAGCTGGTCAGCACTCTTACGAAGGTATCATGGGCCATATCCGCCGCGCGCTGCGAACAGCCCAGCTTCTTTCTCAACCAACCCAGCAGCCAGCCGTGGTGATCGCTGTACAGCACCGCCACCAGATCGCGTTTCAGGTAGCTCGTCGCCCCCATCCGTTCGCCCCTCCCCTGCGGGATTCCGTCGTTGGTACGCTATAGCCAATTCAGGATATGAGAATAATTCTCAATTACCATAAAGGTCAAGTCGAAGGTCCTTGGTTGTTTGGCGAACGTCTGGGTCAAAGACAGGACACTGCCCCAAAGCAAGGCGACGGCAACGCCCCGGCTAGAGGCTTGGTTTTTCTTTTCAGGGCAGCGCAGCAAGCCGCTTGCACGCCGATTCGCTGCCAAGGCAGCTTCCCACAGGCGGGAGCTACGGAGCCGCCGTGGGAAGCTGGCTTGCCAGCGAATGCAGCGAGCAAACACCGAAGCCACCCGAATTTTGTGGAAAAATAGGGGCCCCTCACATTGAGAAAGGGGCGCGATGCTTTCACGTCCAGCCGCTCAACATCCTCTAAAGTGAGGCCGGCGTTTTTCCAGAAAGGCGCTGGCGCCTTCGACGAAGTCCTCGGAGGCGAACGTCTCCGCCGCGGTTTCCCGCTCCACCCGCAGGCGCTCCACCAGATCCGCCGGCAGCGCGGTGAACAGCCGTTTGATCGTGGCCTGAGCCAACGGCGGCCCGGCGGCGAGACGGCGGGCGTGTTTCAGTGCGGCTTCCAGAGCCGCGCCCTGCTCCGCGCGCACGTCAGCGAGACCGATATGAATCGCTTCGTCCAGTGACACTTCCTCACCGGTGAGCAGAATCCTCCGCGCCCGGCCAGCGCCAACGCGAAATGGCAGTGCCCACCAAAGGGCGCCATCCGGCGCCGCGCCGACACGAATCTGAGCGGCGCAGAAACGGGCCCCC
Organism: Alloalcanivorax balearicus MACL04; assembly: GCF_025532145.1. Classification (GTDB taxonomy): domain Bacteria; phylum Pseudomonadota; class Gammaproteobacteria; order Pseudomonadales; family Alcanivoracaceae; genus Alloalcanivorax; species Alloalcanivorax balearicus. Next base: position 2,394 of record NZ_ARXS01000034.1, read on the forward strand.
TCCGCGGCCACCATCAGATCACAGCAGGCGGCCAGCCCCAGACCGGCACCGAAAGCGGGACCTTCCACCGCCGCTATATACAGCTTTTCCGACGTCAATATGCGTTGCAGCAAAGGGCCCCCTGCTTCCAGACGCTGGCGGATTTTTTCCACGTCGCGGATGCGGCGCAGCGCATCCAGGTTACCGCCGGCGGAGAACACTCCCCCCGCTCCGGTCAACACCATGACGCGCAAGCCGTCGTCGTTTTCAAACCGTTCCATGGCCTCCAACAGTCCCTCACGCACTCCAGGCGCGCCCATGGAGTTTCGCATGGCGTAGGCGTTGATGGTGACTACCGCCACCGCCTCCCGGGTTTCCATCAATACCGCTTGTTCCGTCATCGTCTCAGGCCTCCATACGTTCGAGATAAAGTCGTCCGTTATGCGTGGCGTCACCGAGCAACCGGCTTAGTGCGTTCACGCGCAACAGATAACGGCCGATGCCGAGTTCCAGGGTCATGCCGATGCCACCGTGCATCTGAATCGCCTCCCGGCATACGCGGTCACCCACCGGTACCGCCAGCGCCATTGCCGCGAAGGCGTCGGCGTGGGCCGGTTCGTGGGTCAGACTTTGCGCCGCACCGGACACCAGGGAGCGCAGCATTTCCAGATCTGCATGCAGATCGCTGGCGCGATGTTGCAAAGCCTGGAAGCGAGCCAGCTTGGTTCCGAACTGTTCGCGCAATCGCAGATAGTCCAGAGTGCGCTCCAGGGCTCCTTCGCACGCGCCCAGGGTTTCCGCCGCCGCAGCCAGGGCACCATGGGCCAGCGCCGCATCCAGTGCCGCCCGTGCCTCCGCCCCGCGGGCCAGCACCGCCTCTTCCGGTAGCAAAACATCATTGAAGGTGAGCGTCGCCAGACTGCTGCCATCAAAGGCCGCGTAGGAAGCCACCGCCATTCCCTCTGTCTCCGGCGCCAGCAGCACCAGCGCGAGTTCACCATTCAATCGGCAGGACACGATGAACGCGTCGACACCTGTGGCATCCATCACCGCTCTTTTACGGCCGCTCAATACATAGCCCTGCTGGCATCGCTGACCCTCGATTGCCGTGTGATGGTGGTCATACCCGGCCCCATCTTCCAATGTGGCCAGTGTCAGAGCGGCGTCGCCGGTGGCTAACCGTCGCAACCATTGATCCCGCAAGGCACTCAGCGGCGAGCACGTCAACGCGGTGCCGGCCAGGATCAACGAGGAGAGAAAAGGCGAGCGCAGCTGGTCCCGACCAAAACGGCGGCACAACACCGTCAGCTCCACCGGCCCCATACCACCACCGCCGTGCTCCTCGGGCAACGCGATCCCCAACAGACCCAACTCGGCCAGTTCATGCCACAAGGGCAGGCGGGCCACGTCGGCGGACAGCAGCGCCTGATCCCGGCGCGGGTCCCATTGTTTTTCCAGCAACCGCGCCACCGTGTCTTCGATGAGTTGCTGCTCTTCGGTCAACATAAACTCCATGGGATACCTCACAGATCGAGCACGTGCTTGGCGATGATATTGCGCTGCACTTCATTGGAGCCGGCGGCGATGGCCGGCCCTCGCAGGTAGTAGCGGGACTCCGCCACATAGCGGGCATCACCGCCATCGTTCAACAGGTCCCGGGGCAAGCCGTCATAGGCGGCATCGGCGGCGAGCGCATCAACACCGGCGATGTCCATGATCGCTTCATCCACCGCCTGGTTAATGGCCACCCCTTTGAGGTTGAGTGATGAGGCGAAGACACCGATACGGCCGTCGCGAATCAGCATTTCCAAACCGCGGCGGGTGGCGAATTCCAGAGCCTTCACCTGTACCGCCACCTCGGCGATGCGCGCTTTGAGATCAGCCCTTTGATGAAGCGCTCCGGATGCGTCCTGGTTGGCTTTGGCCAGCGCCAGCAGACGCCCCAGCTTGCGCCGTGCCTCGGCGTGGCGGGAGGTGGCGAGCCGCTCGTGTTCCAGCAGGGCTTTGGCGGTGGTCCAGCCGGTGTTCTCCTCACCAATACGTTGACTCACGGGTACTTTTACATCTTCCAGCAACACCTGATTGAGTATGTGCGCACCATAGAAGTGGTGGATCGGCTCGACACTGACCCCTTCATCGCACATATCCAGCAGCAGGAAGGAAATACCTTTCTGCTTCTTGGCTTCGGGATCGGTGCGAACCAAACAGAACATCCAGTCGGCGTAGTGGGCATAGCTGGTCCAGATCTTGCCACCGTTGACGCGGTAGTAATCCCCTTCACGAACCGCCCGGGTCCGCAGCGCCGCCAGATCCGACCCGGCGGAAGGTTCCGAATAACCCTGACACCACCATTGATCCATATTCAGGGCGCCGGGCAGAAAGCGCTCCTTCTGCTCCTCGGTACCGTATTCCAGCAAGATAGGCCCCAGCATGCGGGTATTGAAAGGCGGTATGGATGGCGCTCCCGCCAGTGCCATCTCTTCCTCAAAGACAAATCGCTTTTGCAGACTCCAGTCCGTGCCCCCCCAGTGCTTCGGCCAATGCACCGCACCCCAGCCCTGAGCAACCAGCTTGCGTTGCCAGGCGATCGTCTCATCACGGCTGACGTCCCTGCCTTGCGCCACTTTCAGGCGAATGGACTCCGGCACTTCACTGGCCACGAACTCGCGAATCTCCTGTCGGAATCGGATTTCCTCCGATCGGCTCAGATCCGTCATCTTCAAGCACTCCTGTTGATGGTTTACTGGTTTTGGGGCGACTGAGCCGACCCCGTCTGCTCTGGAGGGTTAAAAATTGCCGGGAGCAATTTTTAACGTTGCTCCGCGACGGCCCGAAGGGGGACCGCCACGGACGGTGGTCATAAAAAAGCGCCGGCCAAAGGCCCATCGACACTACATTCGACCCCCCTCCGGCGATGGGGAGAGCGTCCGCCCCGGAGAGTCTCGACACCGCCCGGACAACGTGGAGGATGTCCGGAGAACACACCGCATCCAGTGGACAACGGCATTCAGAACTTCAACTGGGCGCCGATGGACAAAGCCCACGGATCTCGCCCGGCCAACGTGCCCACTTTGTCGCCGTGGGCATAATCCACGCCTCGGTAGGCGGCGTTGTCACCGTTTTTAGTCACCGTGTACATGGCATGCAGCAGTACCGAATCACTGAGGGAATGGAATACACCAACGCTGTATTGATCCGCTTCATCGTCTCCGACCTCCGACTCTTCAGCATGATTCCATTGCGCAGCCAGATTCCAACGTGGCACTACCGTATATTGGGCTTGCAATCCATAGGCTTCACGATCAAGAGAAGCGAAATCATCCGGACTGATATCCTCGTAGATAGCACCAAGAGTCAAAGCCGAGAATTTATATTTGGCGAACACACGCCAAGCATCAAGGCTCCCCGTGGTCGCAAAATCGGAGTAATGAATATAGGCACTGCTCAACTGCAGTCCGCCCCCCTTCCAGTCCAACCAAATGCTTGAACTGTCGCGATCATTATCATCCGCGCCATTAACAGAGCCGGCCTGATCAGCCGCATACTGCAAAGCCACGTTGACACCAGCCAGGCGGAACTTCCAGTTCAGGCTGTTAGCGCCGAACAAATCCAGTCGGCCGCCGGCGCCCGCCGAGGGTGCGCCGAGAATAGCGTGGGAGTCAGCCACCGTGGTGTTGAAATAACCGAGATACGACACTCCCAGGTTCTTGAATGGCGTGTTGATGCGTCCCACCAGGAAAGTACCTACTGGTGTACCCAATCCCAGAAAGCTGTCACGGGTGGTCCAGACGTCATTACCGTCGGTGTCATCCATGTCAACCTGCTGCTCGTACTGCCAGAGGAACGTATAATCCTCGTTGTAAGGCACCTCACCGCGAAAGCCAATCATCGTGGTGTTGCTGGAGACACCGATTCCGCCTTCGGAAAGCAGCGGCGAGGTGTCCGCTTGCGCATCACTGACATCGGAGTCCACGTAGTCCACCGACATGCGCAGCGCCCCATACAACTCCATTTTCTTTTTAATCGCCTGTTCCGGATGAATAACGTCTTCCAGAACTTGAATATCCGCAGCCTGTGCTGACAGTGGCAGCAAAGCCATCAGCAGACCGGAGCCTGCCGCAGTGAAAAGAGGACGGATTGTCATTAGTTTCTCCTCGAATCGTTTTTTGTGGTCCACCGTCCATGGCGACCACCCTGCGGGCCGCCGCTGGCGCGGCGTCAAAAATCGCTCCCGGCGATTTGTTTGTTGTTTCATTAGTACGGGTCAAAACCCGGGGTTATCTCTCGTTTAGTCGCGTCGCCACCGAACGATAGATTTGCGCGGAGACAAAAGACGGAGAGGCCTCCGCCAGCTGTTCCAGAATTTCCGCCTTCAGTGCGCGGGCACGAGCTCCGATTTCGTCCTGGCTACGCTCCGGAGACAGAAGATCCAGTACATGCAAAGCCAGTTGCGGCTGGCCTTCCTCCCGCTTGCGCCGTGCCACCGTCAGCACCTGTTCGGGGTCACTGATTGCCTCGCGTAGCGCGGCCGCCACCGCATCAGGCTCCCCCGGATGCAGTTGGGTGGCATTGCGGTCCCACCAGCCGTTCTCCGAGCGCCAGATATCGCGCACGATGTACTCCGGCATGCCGTAGCTGGGCTTCATCAACGGATGGCCAAAGATCTCATCCGGGTAGGCGATGTCGTGCAGGATCTCCGCTTCGGTCATACCGCGATTCATCCGCTTCACGGTTTCCTCTCGCAGATAGCGCAAAGCTTTGATGGTGAGGGTCATGGCTTCACGAACGGCTTCCCGGCCTTCAATCGGCCTGCCGAATTCGGGAATCAGCATTTCCGGCTCCAGCGCCAGCAGCCTTTCCATGGTTTCCGCCCAGCGCACCGGATCACGCAGCGTGCGCAAGGGTGTGCCGATATTGGGAATGGATTTGATGAAGGCCGGTCCGGCATAAAGGATCTTCTCCTCCGGCAACCACACCGCCATGGCGTCATCGGTTTCCGAAGGCGCTTCCAGGATCTCCACCTGGCGGTCCCCACCCTCGATGACATAGCGTTCGCGGAAGGTGACATCCGGATAGGTGAACCATTTTTCCGGCGCGGTTTCCGGAAACTGGGAGTTGAACTGCAGCCCATTGAGATGCGCCTGCAAGCCCCAGGTCTCCTGGTAGCGGTCATAGCGACGCAGCAGGTTGGCCTGAGCCACCATTTTCGGCCGCGGGTGACCGCGCTCGGCGGCGTCCGCCAGCCAGCTGTGAGCACCGTGGTTGTAACCTAAATGGCCGTGGCTATAGACAATGGCCAGCACGGGCTTATCAGTCAGTTGGCGAATGTGTTCGATCATCGCCCGGGTGATCTTGCCGCCGGGGCCGGAGTCCGTGAGCACCACGCCATTAGCGGTTTCCACCACCACACTGTTGCCCTGCCCTCCGAGCAAATGGACACCGGGAGCGATCGTCTTGAGATCCTTGTTGGCGAGCAGAAATTCACCAAGGATCGGCGATTCCTGCTTGTTGCTGTTGCCCGTCATGACATATCTCCTGCGTTATCACCGGCGGCGGGCACAGGGGCGCCCGTAACGGCCACCGGTGGTGCCGTTGGGAAAAAGGAAAAACCGGGTTATTCGGTGCTTATAGGCGCTCGACGCGCGGCAGCCGGTAACGGCCTTCCATCAGATCCGCCTTCGGCATATAACCTCGGAAAAACAGGGCGAAAGGTCCCTCGTTGGCCGGCAGCCAGTTGCTCTCCCGGTCCGCGCCGGGACTGTGTGCACCGATCCATAGATCCAAAGAGCCGTCCTCGTTGTACTGCAGGCCGGGGCTGCGATCCCCCACGGCGTAGCGGCGCAACGGGGTATCGGCGAAGAAAAACTGCCCGTCGTCCATGGCTTCGTACAGTGTCAGCGACCAGAACGAATTCAACGGCGGCATGGCGCCAGCGGGAAAATGCAAACGATAGTTCTGGTTGCCGTCGAACAGCCCCTCTTCGGCATCCCCTTCGGCACGCATATAGATGGCTTCTTCCAACGGCAAGGCGCCAAGGCCACCCACCGATACCACTGCTCGCAGCGTATAGTTCTGGCCATAATCACCATTGCGCATGCTGGGATAAGTCCAGCCGTCAATGGCGCTGCGGCGCGCGCGCTGGATCTGAACCAGCCAGTTCTTGGCCTCTTCCACGCCCCGCTCAATCGCTTCCGCCTGTTCCTGGTCGAAAGCGTCCGCGTCGAACATCTGGTCCGGACCGATGTCCAGTGCACGGATCTGCTCCAGAATCAGGCCGTCGGTAACCGGCGGCGGCTCACGGCGTAACAGGCGATTTGCAGTGGCCAGATACTCACGCCAGTCGGCCGAGCGCTGTACCGGGTCGCCCGGCGCGACATCTTCGGGGGCGGCGCCGTCGTGAACGAACAAACCATCCTGCACAGCGCAGGCCGCTGGCAGATCGTCGGGGCCATCCACCAGAATACGCGCCAGCGCCCAAACTCTGGGCGTCGGTGCGCGGACCACATTGGTGGCATCCTCCGGCACCGCCTGATTCGGACCGACCACGGTATAAACACCGCCGTTATTCCCCGTGGTGCGGGTACCGAGAATGTCGAAGTTGTTGGTGTACATGTCCATGAACGCCAGCGAGAAGTAGCGGTCGCCAGTGGCCGGCACGGTAATCTTTACCGGCCCTTTGGAAAGATCCAGCCAGGCATCGGAGTACAGGGTGTCGTTGTTCGGTGTGGTTACCCAGCGGCTGCGGTGCGTCAGCAACTTGCGGGCATGATTGAAGATGTTGGCCCCGGCGCCCATACGCCATTTACGGGTGGTTTCCATGATCACCAGCGGAACCGTGTAGATGTACGCGCGCTTGGCGGCGGATTTCAGCTCGGCCGGTGACACCGGCGCAAATTCACTGCTCATGTTGCTTCCTCTTACTCTTTTTCAAAGGACTGCCCAAGGCCATCCGGGCTCAATGTCGGCATCAAGGTCTCGGAGGGTGTCCAGGTTTTGTTTTGCGCTTCTCAACGAACTTCCGGCGGCACCATCGTATCCGGCACATCCAGGCCAATTTCCCGGTAGTACCGTAAGGCCCCGGCCTGCAGCGGGGTGTTCACCTGGTTGAGAGCGTTCTCCAGCGTGATGGTGTCCATGAACTTGGCGGCGTCATGGAACGTCTGAAGATTCTCAAAAATGGTTTTGGTGATCTGATAACCCAGTTCGGGATCCAGATCCTTCTGCGTGCCCAGAGTGACCCAGGTGCCGACGGTTTTTACTGGCCCTTCGTTGGTCTGGTTTTCGCCGTAAATACCGGCGGGAATTTCCGCAACGGTACGGCCGGGCAACGACATCACTTGTTTCATCGGCTCGCTATCGAAAGCCTCCTCGGGGATGCCCAGGAAACGAATCTTTTGCAGCAGCACCACTTGTTCGATGGAGGCGGACGGCAGCTGGGTCGGGCCGATATACATATCCACCTGACCATCCTGGAATGCCTGCTGTCCTGAGTTCCAGTCCAGCTTTGCCATCTCGTAATCCTCACCCGCCTTGTAACCGGTGGCCCCTTCGATGATCGACAGGGCAACCAGAGTGGCGGCGCCGCCCGGCGGGCCGATGAAGACACGACGGTCCTTGATGTCCTTGAGAGAACGGATACCCGATTTCTCGTGCACCATGATGTGGTACGGTCCGAGCGGGAAGCTCATGATGGTACGGATGTTCTTGAACAGTTCCGGCGCGCTGGACATTTTGCTGAACATACCCGTGCCGGTGCTCATGAAATGATTGATGGACTGGCTTCCGATATACAGATCAACCTGCCCCTTCGCCGCGTCCAGGGTGGAGCGGGTGGACGCCATGCTGGAGGTCATGTTGATGCGAACCGGCAGGTGCTTTTGCAGCACGGATTGCAGAGTCACCGAGAAGACGTAAGGCGATGATCCCGGCTGAGCGGTATGCATGCGCAGGTTGGTATCAGCATTGGCATAACTGGCCAGCGATGCGGTTGCCAGGAGTACCAGACCACTCGCCCAGCGGATCAAAGGGTGTTTCAGTTTCATTCCAATCTCCCGATTTGTTGTTTTATCTAGCTGTTACTTGATTCCGGGCGCCCTATATCAGCGCCCGATGACCAGGGCATCCAATGCCACCACACCCTGCCCCTCGGCACGCACGCGCACCGGATTGATGTCCAGACTTTCCAGACTGTCCCCGGCGGCCACGGCAAAGTGCGACACTTTAACCAGCAGATCGGCCAGGGCGCCGACGTCCGCCGGCGGCTGCCCGCGGACACCGTCAAGAATCGCTCTACCGCGCAGTTCGTTGATCATGTCCATGGCCATGTCCCGGTTCAGCGGCGCACTGCGGAAGCTGACATCCTTGAGCACCTCCACCAATACGCCACCAAGTCCCAGCATCACCACTGGTCCAAAGGCAGGATCCCGCTGCACGCCGACGATGCATTCGACGCCCTGTTCTTCCATTGGCGAGAGCAGCACGCCATCGATGCGTGCCTCCGGGCAGGCGCGGCGAGCCGCGGCGAGCACCTCATCGCTGGCCTGGCCAACGGCCTCGGCGCCACGCAGGTTCAGGCGCACACCACCGATGTCGGATTTGTGCAGAATGTCGGGGGAAGCGATTTTCGCCACCCAGACGCGGGAGTCTTGTGCGACACGGACCTGGGCCTCGGCCCCATCGGCGACCAGATGGGATTCCGGCACCGGCACTCCGAAGTCGGCCAGCAGTTGGAAGCTGTCCGCCTCCGAATAACTGCCGGTGCGCAACGTTACGCCGGCCCCGCGCGAATCCACCGGCACCGCCGGTTTTTGCTGTTGCCGGGCAAACCAGGCCAGGGCGGACAGCGCGCGAATCGCACGGGTCGGGTCCTCGAAGGCAAGACAGCGATTACGTTCCAGCAAGGCGCGCACCGGCTCCTTGAATACCGATACGGCACAGAACACCCGATCCGGATACCGGTCGCGAACCCGGCCGATCTGCTCGGCGATGTGCTCCCCCATGGGACCTTGACCGGCCGCGGCCAGGAAGGCGGCGACCAGGTGGTAATCACCCTGCTCGAGCATGATGTCGAGGCTGGTCTCGAACAGACCGATGTCGTTGGTGATCTGCCCGGTGATGTCCACCGGATTACGTGGCGCGGCGAACGGAACCAATTCCCGGATGCGGTCCTGCGCTTGCTGATTCAGTTCCGGCAGAGCCAGCCCCTCATCGGCGGCGGCGTCCGCCATCAGCACGCCGGCACCGCCGGACACCGTGAACACACCGAGGTTTTCCCCGCCCGGGATACCCGCCACGGAAAAGGCGTAGCCCACATCGAAAAACTCTTCGATGGAATAAGCCCGATACACGCCGTACTGGCGGAACACCGCATCAAAGACCGCATCTTCGCCGGCCAGCGCGGCGGTATGAGACGCGGCGGCCTGGGCACCGATATCGGTGCGCCCCACTTTGGTCATCACCACCGGCTTGCCAGCGGCGCGGGCCTCGCCCAGGGCGGCTTCCAGTTTCCGGCCGTCGCGGCAACCTTCCATATAGCCCAGGATCACATCGGTGTCCGGATCCCGCGCCAGCCAGCTCAGGCAATCGGCGAAATCCACGTTGCCTTCGTTGCCGGTGGTGATCCAGTAGCTCAACCCCAAACCGCGTTGACGGGCCAAGGTAAAGGCATAGGCGCCATAGGCACCGCTCTGACTGATCAGGCCGATACGCCCTTTTGGCGTCACGCCTTGCCCCACCACGGGTGAGAACGTCGCGAACACTTTCTCGGAAAGATTCATGAAACCGAGACAGTTCGGTCCAAGAATACGAACACCGGCCGCGCGGGCACGAGCCATCAGGGCTTCCTGTGCCAGGCGCCCTTCCTCGCTGATCTCCGCGAAGCCGGATGAAAACAGGACAATACCTTTGACGTCGGCGGCAATGGCTTCGTCCACAGCCTGATCGACCAGCGCCGCCGGCACCGCGACGATGGCCAGATCCACTTGCCCGGCTACTTCACCGATGCGGGCGTAGGCCTTAAGCCCCTGCACTTCCGAGGCCTTCGGGTTGATCGGAAAGATGGGGCCTTCGAAGCCTTGGGCGAGCAGGAACGCGATCGGCAGGCCGCCGATTTTCGTCGGCGTGGCGCTGGCGCCGATGACCGCCACCGAGCGGGGTCGAAAGAGACGATCCAGATCCTCAATGGCGTGTTCTGATGCCGCATTCATTAGCGTGCCTCCGGTGGAATCAGATGATCCGGAAGGTCAACGCCGGCCTCCCGATAGTAACGAACCGCGCCGGCGTGCAGCGGCGTCCTCATCTCGGTCAGAGCATTCTCCAGGGTGATCTCCTTCATGAACTTCGCGGCACTGTGGAAGGCATCCAGATTCTCGAACAGGGTCTTGGTGATCTGGTACACCAACTCTTCATCGAGATCCTTGCGGGTACCGAGGCCGGCCCAGGAGCCAATCGTTCTTACATCCGTTTCATTGGTTTGATTGCCGCCGTAGATACCGGCCGGAATAGTGGCCTGGGTTCTTCCCGGCAGAGCCATGATTTCTTTCATCTGATCGGACTCGAAGGCCGCATCGGGAATCCCCAGAAAGCGCACCTTCTCGAGCAACGCCATCTGTTCCATTGAGGCGGACGGCAGTTGCGTGGGCATCACCAGCATGTCCACATGGCCATCCTGGAAAGCCTGCAGGCCGGAATTCCAATCCAGTTTCGCCAGCTCGTAGTCCTGGCCGGCTTTATAGCCTGTAGCGCCTTCGACGATGGAGATGGCCACCAGAGTCGCCGCCCCGCCCGGGGCGCCGAGAAAGATGCGCCGCCCTTTGATGTCCTCAAGGGAACGAATACCGGACTTTTCGTGCACCACGATATGGTAGGGTCCGGCCGGGAACGTCATGATCTGCCTGACGTTCTTGTACAGCTCCGGGGCCGTTTTCATTTTCGCGAACATGCCCGTGCCGGAGCGCATGAAATGATTGATGGACGGGCTGCTGATGAACAGATCCGTTTGTCCGCGCGCGGCATCCAGGGGCGAGCGCGGCCCGGTGACACCGGCCGTCATATTGATCTTCACCGGCAGTTTCTTCTGCAGAATCGACTGCAAGGTAACGGAGAAAACGTAGTATCCCGAGCCGGGCGTGGCAGTCTGCATTCGCAGATGACTCTCCTGCGCCTGAGCGGCTTGGCCCAGCGCCAGGGTGGCGGTCAGTACACAGGCCGCCCGTTTTATCGTTCTCAATCCAAACATTCTTTTCTCCTTTTGGGGGCTCTGCTGAGCCCCTTACTTCCAGGGACTCCGAGCCCCTCTCTCTTCTACTTATCTGTCTTTCACTTATCCGCCGGTGCGCAACCAAGCCAACGCGGCCTGCGGTGCGGCATGAAATCGAACAGCAGGATAAGCAGCGCCAGAGCCAGACCGACCAGTTCCACCGAGGTGCCGCGCGCCATCAGCAATGCCGCTACCACCAGTCTCAGAATCCGCGCCAGCATGCCCAGCCGCTCACCGCCAAACCCGGCGAATCCCGTGGTTACCGCCCACACCACCAGAGTCAGGCGCACCACGCCCCAGGCCAGATCCAATGGATCAAAGCCCTCCACGATCAACAGCAGCGACGGATTGAATACGAACAGGAACGGCACCAGAAATCCGACCAGAGTCAGACGTACGGAGAGCATGGCCACTTTCATCGGGTTGGCCTCGGCCAATGGCGCCGCTGCAAAGGCCGCCAGGGCCACGGGCGGCGTGATGGCGGATAGCACCCCGAAATAAAGAACGAACAGATGCACGGAAAGCAGCGGCACATCAAAGCTGGTCAGCGCCGGCCCCATGACCAAAACGATGATCAGGTAGGCCGGCAAAGTCGGCATGCCCATACCGAGAACCAGGCAGCCCAGCGCGGTCAATATCAGACTCAATAGCAAGCTGCTCTCGCCCAGCCCGGCCACCGCTTGCGCGAAGCTCAGTCCCAGACCTGTGAGGTCCATGCCGGCGATGACGATACCAATGGCCCCCACCGCGATCATGATGCGCGAGCCGGCCACGCCGCCTTTTGCCAAAGCGCCGATCAACGCCCAGGGACGGCGGCGAATTTCCGGATTGAGAAAACCAAAGGCCATTGCCACCAGCGTCGCCCACACCCCGGCCATGGCCGGCGAGCGGCCCGCGGCCAGCACCAGAATCACCGTCAAAACCGGTGCCACGAACATTAGCGAACGCAGCCAGTCGTCCTTGGTCAGGACCGGCAATTCATGCTCCGGAGTGGGTTTGATACCAAGCCGGCGAGCCTCGTAGTACACCGCCGCGAACAGAGCGATCACGTAGAACGCCGCCGGCAATAACGCCGCCACGCAAATCAGCAGATAAGGCGTGCCGGTAAGCTGCGCCATCATGAACGCGGCGGCGCCCATTACCGGCGGAATCACCTGCCCACCGGTGGACGCGGCGGCTTCAACGGCACCGGCGAAGGCGGGGCTGAAACCGCGTTTCTTGATCATCGGAATGGTGAAAGCGCCGGTCCCCGCCACGTTGGCGGTAACACTGCCTGACATGGTGCCGAACAGCATGCTGGCAAAGATCGCGGCGTGGGCCGGACCACCGGGCAGACGGCCGGTGACACGAATGGACATACGCACCAGCGCCGGTCCGGCGCCGGTAGCCTCAAGCATGACGCCGAAGATGATGTAGATGAACAGCAACTCGATCATCACCGCCACCGGCGTGCCGAATACGCCGCTGAAGCCGTACCACATTCCCTGCATGATCTGATCCAGGGAAAAACCGGCGTGGCGCAAGGCGTCAGGCAACAGGTCACCCCACAGGCAATACAACAGGGTCACACCGGCGAACAAGGACAGTCCGAGGCCGAACTCCCGGCGGGTCAGTTCAATTACCGCCACTACGCCCACCAGTGCGATCAACTGATCGGTGCGGCTGTAGTCAACCAGCATGTTTTCCATATCACCGGCGAAGGCCAGGAAACGGGCAACCGCCAACAGAATCGCACCGACCAGGACCAGGTCGATGAGCCAGAACAAGGTGCGAATCAATGCGGTACGTGGCGGATTCACCACCACCAGCGGTTTGACCAGTACGGCGACGAGAATACAAGCAGCGAACGTCAGCGGACGCTGATAGCTCGGGTCAAAGATCCCGAAAAGAGACGTATAAATACTGATGGCGGCCAGAACCACGGCAATCGCCAGGCCAAGCCGACGACTTGAATCTGTGAGCACTCTCCCTCTCCCGCGGACATCGAAGTCCACCTTGGTTTTTTTGTGCGCTCATCAGATCATGCCAATTTAATGACTGTCAATTAGATTGTTATCAATACCCAAAATGCCATGACAATTTATTCATTGCCCAACACCGTCCACAAAGGCATAGGTGAACATTCGTTCAAGACGTAAATTTTTATCCCAAAAAATCCATAACTCCTTGTATTTATTTGACTTAATATTCAAATGAGATGCAAAAAACGCACAGATGTCGGCGTGCGGAATCTCACAACAAAAGAACTTCGACTCGCCAGATCCATCTCTGAACCAAACATGATTTTCCTAAAAAGTAATGCGATAACATGAATTTCATCTATCTTTTCTAATGCAACGACATTACTTTAGGTAACACTCTGTTCCTGATTTTCACCCTCGGAGGAGACCCCAAGTGATCAACGAAGAACTCAGAACCATAGGCGATGCCTGCTGGGAGCGGTTTGATTTCGGCCGCGACTGGAACCGTCATCTGCATGGCAGTCAGGTCATACCGATCAACGACCACCTGGCTTACATCGCGTCCAAAGGCGTGGTGGGCAACGTTACCGTCCTCAATACAGGAAAGGGCCTGGTGGTGTTCGACAGCGGCAGCCGCAATACCGCCGCCGCCATTCATAAGGCGATCCGAGCCTGGTCGGACCAGCCCATCCGTCATGTCGTCTATACCCACGGCCATCTGGACCACGCCTTTGGCACACCACTGTTCGACCAGGAAGCGCAACAGGCCGGAGAGCCCAAACCCGAGGTCATCGGCCAGGCCAATATCCGCCGCCGTTTCGAGCGCTATCAGAGCAGCGCCGGATGGAATGCACGCATCAACGGCCGGCAGTTCAAGGTGGCGGGCTTCCACTGGCCGGAGGAGTACCGTTACCCGGACCGCTTCTATGAAGAACAGATGATTCTGGAATGCGGCGACAGCCAGGTGGAGCTCAACCACGGCATGGGTGAAACCGACGACCACACCTGGAGCTGGATTGCAGAGGACCGCACCGTTATCACCGGGGATTTCATCATCTGGGCGGCGCCCAATGCCGGCAACCCACAAAAGGTTCAGCGCTTTGCCCACCAATGGGCGCAGGCCTTGCGCGCCATGGCGGCAAAGAAGCCGGAAGTGCTGGTGCCCGGCCACGGACCGGCGGTATTCGGTGCCGACCGTGTCGCCACGTTACTGGACGACACCGCCACTTTTCTGGAGACCATCCATGACCAGACTCTGGAGGGCATGAACCAGGGCTTGCCCCTGGCCGATATCGTGCAACAGGTTACTCTGCCCGAGGGCCTGCTTGACAGACCCTACCTGCATCCCACTTACGACGACCCCGAGTTTCTGATTCGCAATGTCTGGCGTTTGTACGGTGGCTGGTATGACGGCAATCCAGCGCACTTGAAGCCGGCACACCCGGACGCGCTAAGCGGTGCCCTGGCGGAGCTCTGTGGCGGAGCACAGGCGCTGACGCAAGCCGCGGCCAGATACCTTGACCAGGGTGATCTGCGCCTGGCTGGCCACTTCAGTGAAATGGCGGTGCGTGCGGAACCGGATGATCAGGAGGCTCACCGGGTCCACGCGGCAGTGAATCAGGCACGGGCAAAAGCGGAGACCTCGCTGATGGCCAGAGGCATTTTTACCGATGCCGCCAATGCCTCACTAAAGGCACTGGGCGACGATGGTGACCCGGGTTATCCCGGCCGCCGGGTTGGTATTGGTTGAGACGGGTTGGGATACCGGCGGCGTTATTAATCGCCGCCGGTGCCGGCTTTCTGTAGCATGGCGATGTCCGTATAGGAAGGCAGGTCATACAACTCGGAGGCTCCACGAATCGCTTCCAGTGTTTCCGGCGATAACGGCGCATCGTACATGGCAGCGCTGCAGGCAATGATGTCCTCAATCCGAATCCAGGCCTCCTCGCGACGAAAGCTCTCGCCTTTTTCCGACTGAATCCGCTCGATCGTCGCCATGCCATTGGTGTGCATGAATAACATACTGAGGAAACGTTGCTCTACAATCGCCTTGGGCAAATAGGGTTTGGCCTCCTTAAGCGCATCCAAACACTTTTCCATACCCGCGCCATACATTGCGTTAAAGTGAAGCCAGGTACTCCGCTCCATGCGCAATTGCACCAAAAAACGCAGGTAATATCCGGGTTCCTGTGTGCCAAACAAATAACGGGCCAGGGGCATCATCCCGCAGCGCATAATCTGTTCCGTGGACAGAGGCTTACCGGCCGACTGTCGGCGGGCCTCCTCGAACATGGCATGGCGATCCGCGTCTATCGGCTTGGAGCGCATCGCCAGAATGGACTCAATGATCGCTTCCCGGGAACCAAAGTAATAGTGAATCGCCGATTCGTTTTTCTGCCCGGCTTCCTCACGAATCTGGCGCAGAGAAGCCCCCTGCACCCCATTCATGGCAAAAACCTTCTCCGCCGCCAGAGTCAGCTCCAATTTGGTTCCGGAGATCTCTTCCGCCTTGCTCTTCTTACGACGCGTGGGTTTCCTTGCTGCCGCCATCCTTCTCCACCCTCAACACAAGTTAATGGAACCATACTAACATCATTCCATTAACAGGGGAGTGGTGACAAACCGGCCCTTACGAGCCGGCGATGATGGAGACAATGACGCCGGTAGCGATGGCGGTGAGCAGAAAGTCATTATCCACTTTCACCCAGTGGTGGCCCGGCTTCGGTGCCGGCAACCCATAACGGCCGTATTCTTTCACCACGTAACGAGGTTCCCGATAACGCTTGGGCAACGGCTTTCCCTTCCAGTCGGCATGGTGCGGACGATGCTCACCACCATGGGAAGGACCTTGATGGGCCTGCTGAGCCGGCCCGTGATTGCCCGCGGAGGATCGCTGGTCAGGCCCTTTCCCCGGCTGCGACCAGGCCAGAGAAGACGACAGCAGCAAGCTGCCAACAAGGGCGAGAGCGAGAGTTTTGCGGCCTTTCATAGTCGGCTCCTGTTTCGTCTTGATGGAACCAGGATGCGCCGGTAATGCGCAAGCACTGTGCCGACTTTGTGCAAATATGAGGAAAGGAGTGATCGCCGTGGCGCCGCCCGGCGATCCGATGAAGTCCCATCAGGACATTTGCGACTGGCGGTAGTTTTCCTCGCCGATGTGCTTGATCAAACGCAGCTGTTGTTCCAGCCAGTGGGTATGATCCTCTTCCGTGTCCTGCAACTGCTGGCGCAGCATTTCGCGGGTCACGTAATCCCCCACCGACTCGCACAATGCCATGGCTCTGGCCAGATCCTCCCGCACTTTGTATTCGAGACGCAGATCCGCCTCCAACATCTCCATGACGGTGCGGCCCGGAGACATGGCATGGGGCGTCATATCCGGCACGCCTTCCAGGAACAATAGCCGCCGCAGAATGGCATCCGCGTGTTCGGTCTCTTCCTGCATCTCGTGGTTGATGCGCTCGTAGAGGCGGCCATAGCCCTGATCCTCGTACTGGCGTGAATGCAGAAAATACTGGTCACGGGCGGCCAGTTCGCCGCGCAGCAGCTCCTGCAAACACTTGATCACATCAGGATGGCCCTTCATGGAAAAACTCCTCGAATTACAGATAACCGGACAACGTGCGCAGTATGACGCGCCCTGTCGCGACACGCCAGTCCTGGCGAATATTTTATCATTTAATTCAAGGAGTTAGAGAACAGCTAGCGGAATAACGAATCGCAACCAGAATGGTTATCGAATACTGACACGCAACACGCAACACGCAACACGCAACACGCAACACGCAACACGCAAACAAAAGGGTTGCCATGCACCGCCATCCCGTCAATGGCCGTTCCAATAGACATCAGCGCGGCCATGAAGTGGCCACCCCCTCATTCGCGTGCAAGCGTATTGCGTGTCAGCGTGCCGGCGCCTCAATAAAAAAGCCCGGACCAAACGACCCGGGCTTCAGCGTTTCCAACGAAAGCGGCGGGCTATTTGAAGATCTCGCCCTTCTCCGCTTTTTCCACCAGCAGCGGCGGCGGATTGAAACGCTCACCGTAGCGATCAGCCAGTTCCTCGGCACGGGCCACGAAGCCGCGCAGACCACCCTCGTACTGGTTCATGTACTGCACTACACCGCCGGACCAGGCCGGAAAGCCAATGCCAAAGATGGAACCAATGTTGGTATCGCCAACGGACTCGATCACCCCTTCCTGGAAGCACTTGACCGTTTCCAGGGCTTCGGCGAACAGCATCCTCTCCTGCATATCCTGGAACGGAATCGCTTCCCGGGCCGGAAACTGCTCCTTCAAACCGGCCCAAAGGTGCGCCTTGCCATTATCCGGGTATTCATAAAAGCCCTTGCCATCCAGCTTGCCGGGGCGATCCAGTTGGTTGACCATTTTCTCCATCACCGCCAGCGCGGGATGGGCCTGGGGGCTGCCGCCCTGCTCCTGCGCCGCCTGCTTGTACTCACCGGCAATCTTCAGGGACAGCTTCATGTTGATCTCATCGATCAGCTTGAGCGCGCCCACCGGATAGCCCGCCTGGGTGGCGGCCTGCTCGATGGAGTTGGCGTTCTGCCCTTCGCCGACCATGGCGATGGCCTCGTTGATGAAGGTGCCGATCACCCGGCTGGTGAAGAAGCCGCGGGAATCGTTGACCACGATCGGCGTCTTGTTGATTTGCAGTGTGTAATCGAACACCTTGGCCAGCACTTCGTCGCTGGTGTTCTCGCCACGGATGATTTCCACCAGCGGCATTTTGTCCACCGGGCTGAAGAAATGGATGCCGATAAAGTTGTCCTGTTTCTTCACCCCTTTCGCCAGGCCGGTGATCGGCAGCGTCGAAGTGTTGGAGCCCAGCACCGCGTCCGCATTGACCACGTCCTCGATTTCCTGGAACACCTTGTGCTTCAGTTCGGTGTTTTCAAACACCGCTTCGATAACGAAGTCCACGTCTTGCAGATCTTTAACGTCAGCGGAGGGCGTAATACGGGCAAGGATTTCTTCTTTCTTTTCCTTGCTCATCTTGCCCTTGGATACCACCTTGTCCAGCAGATTCTCGGAGTACGCCTTGCCTTTCTCCGCGTTCTCCAAAGAGACATCCTTGAGTACCACCTCGGCACCGGAACGGGCGGTGACGTAGGCGATCCCCGCGCCCATCATGCCGGCACCCAGCACCGCCACTTTCCGCGCTGTGTATTTCGGCACATCCTTGGGACGGCTGGCGCCGGCGTTGATGGCCTGCAGATTGAAAAAGAAGGCGGTGGTCATGTTCTTCGCTACCTGACCACAGGCCAGCTCAACGAAGTAACGGCCCTCGATCTTGATGGCGTTGTCGAAGTCCACTTGGGCGCCTTCCACCGCCGCCGCCAGAATATTGCGCGGTGCCGGATAATTGGCGCCTTTGAGCTGCTTGCGCAGATTGGCCGGGAAGGCCGGCAGGTTCTGCGCGAAACCGGGGTTGTTCGGCGCCCCGCCGGGAATCTTGTAGCCCTTCTCGTCCCAGGGTTGTTTGGCTTTGGGATTGGCTTTGATCCAGGCACGGGCCTGTTCCAGCATCGCTTCCGGGGTATCCACGACTTCGTCGATCAGCCCCAGTGCCTTGGCCTTGTCCACCTTGTGGCGCTGGCCTTGCAGCAGAACCTGCATCAGGGCGTTCTGAATCCCCAGCATGCGCACGGTGCGTACCACACCGCCGCCGCCGGGCAGCAGCCCAAGAGTGACTTCCGGCAGCCCGAATACCGCCTTGGGATTGTTCAGTGCGATACGGCGATGACAGGCCAGGGCGATTTCCAGACCACCGCCCAGGGCGGTGCCGTTCAACGCGGCCACCACCGGAATCCCCAGGGTTTCCAGGGTGCGCAGCTGTGCTTTGGCGGTTTCCACACCGGCGGAAAATTCCGCCGCCCGCTCCGGCGTTACCTGGATCAGATCGTTCAGATCGCCGCCGGCGAAGAAGGTGCTCTTCGCCGAGGTAATGATCACCCCGGTGATGTTGTCCTTTTCTTTTTCCAGCCGCTCGACGGTGGCGGCCATGGAACGCATGTAGCGCTCGTTCATGGTATTGGCGGATTGCTTGGGATCATCCAGGACCAGGGTGACGATATTGTCCGCGCCCTGTTCCCAGCGGATGGTGCTTTCTTTGTCGTTAGAGGTTTGCTCATTCATGATTCTTTTCTCTCCGTCCGGCTCACAGGCGCTCGATGATGGTGGCGATCCCCATGCCACCGCCCACGCAGAGGGTGCACAGTCCGTACTTCTGGTCACGGCGTTCCAGCTCATCCAGCACGGTGCCCATGATCATGGCACCGGTGGCCCCCAGCGGGTGGCCCATGGCGATGGCACCGCCGTTGACGTTCACTTTGTCGTGACTCAGGCCCATGTCCTTCATGAAACGCATGGCCACGGAGGCGAAGGCCTCGTTGATTTCCACCAGGTCGATCTGATCGATGGTCATGCCGGCTTTCTTCAGTACCTTGCGGCAGGCCGGCGCCGGGCCGGTGAGCATGATGGTGGGATCAGCGCCGCTGATGGCGGTGGCCACCACCCGCCCTCTCGGCGTCATGCCGAAATCCTTGCCCACCTGGGCGTTACCGATGGCCACCAGCGAAGCGCCATCGACAATGCCGGAGGAGTTGCCACCGGTGTGCACGTGATCGATCTTCTCCACCCAGTGGTATTTCTGCAGCGCCACGGCGTCGAAGCCGCCCATTTCGCCCATGACGGCAAACGACGGATTCAAGTTGCCAAGCACATCGGCGGTAGTGCCCGCGCGCACATGCTCGTCCCGGTCCAGCACCACCAGGCCATTGCGGTCCTTCACCGGCACC
This sequence comes from Alloalcanivorax balearicus MACL04, assembly GCF_025532145.1. Lineage (GTDB taxonomy): Bacteria > Pseudomonadota > Gammaproteobacteria > Pseudomonadales > Alcanivoracaceae > Alloalcanivorax > Alloalcanivorax balearicus. The sequence goes on from NZ_ARXS01000034.1 coordinate 22,412, forward strand.
ACGGAGCGCTGGAAATAGCCTTTTTCCCAGGCATTGGCGGCACGGGCCTGGGATTCGGCGGCGAATTCGTCCACATCGCGACGGGAAAAGCCTTCGATGGTGGCGATCAGATCGGCGCCGATACCCTGAGGCACGAAGCCGGTTTCGTAGTTGGTGATCGGATCCATGGCCCAGGCGCCGCCGTCGGAGCCCATCGGCACCCGGCTCATGGCTTCAACACCGCCGGCCAGAATCAGATCATCCCAACCGGACGCCACTTTCTGGGCCGCCGTATTAACCGCTTCCAGGCCGGACGCACAGAACCGGTTCAGTTGATAGCCCGCCACCGTTTCCGGCAGACCAGCGGCCAGGGCCGCGGTTTTGGCGATACAGGCGCCCTGGTCCCCCACCGGCGAGACCACGCCGAGCAACACATCGTCGATGCGGTTGACGTCCATGTTGGGGAAGCGATCACGCAGTTCGTCGATCAGACCCACCACCAGATCCAGAGGTTTGACGGTATGCAGGGAGCCATCCTTCTTGCCGCGCCCACGGGGGGTGCGGATGGCATCATAAATATAGGCTTCGGTCATGTAAGCGTTCCTCTCGCCCTCGCGGCCTGAGCAGGCTCGGCGTTCCGGGGTAACGATAATTATTGAGGTGAACAGATATTGAGGCGAACAGAGTGCCCCAGGGCCGAAACGGCCACAATGACGGGAGCGATCACGGATACTGAGCGAAAAAGACAGCATTCCGTCTCTTGCCTCCCTTTTAAATAATAGTAATTCGCATTACGATTAACGGAATGGACAGCAAAGCCCTGCTCCGGCTAGGTAACGAAGCCTTCGCCACGCAACGCTACGCCGAAGCTCAGGACCGCTACCGCCAGGCCATCAGCGCCCTGGCAACCGCCCTCCAATGCCGGCGCCCCGCCGACACCGACGCCCTGATCCTGTATTCCATCGCCATTCAGAACCTCGCGGACACCCACGCCCGGCGCGAACGGCCGGAGTTGATCCGGGATGTCCTGCTGGAAGGCTGTCTGCATCTGGCCCTGTGGATGAACGGAGCGTTGTCGCGGGGTACCGGCGGCTGCGCGCTGGGCGAGTTTGGCCGGCTGAGGATGCGGTTGCTGGCTTTGCATCAATCCGGCGCCGGATCGCTCGATCCACATCAGCAGCAGGCGCTGGAGGACGCCACACGTCTTTTAACGTTAGAAGGTAGTTACCATGATTCATGAGTTTCCGGACTTACCGTACGCCTACGACGCCTTGGAACCGGTGATCGACGAGACCACCATGCGCGTGCACCACACCCGCCACCATCGTACTTACTACGATAAGTTCGTCGCCGCCATTCGTGGCAGCGACCTGGAACAACAACCAATGGAGACCATTTTCGCCCGCGTTTCCCAACACCCGCCGGCGGTGCGCAACAACGGCGGCGGCTATTACAACCACACCCTGTACTGGAATGTGATGTCACCGGATGGCGGCGGCGATCCGGTGGGCGCGCTGGCGAACGCTCTGCTGGCCAAGTACGGTTCCTTCGACGAGTTCAAAACGGCTTTCGCCAACGCCGGCATCAATCAGTTCGGCTCCGGGTTTGCCTGGCTTTTGGTTACCAGGGAGGGGGACCTGGCGATCAGCGCCACCGGTAATCAGGACAACCCGCTGATGGACACCGCCGAGGTGCGCGGTGCGCCGATTCTGGGTTGTGATGTGTGGGAGCATGCCTACTATCTCACCTACATGAACAAGCGCCCGGACTACATCGACGCCTGGTGGAAAGTGGTCAACTGGCCCTACGTGAACCGGCTGTACGAAGAAGCGCTGACCCAGGCACCGCGGCAACAATCGGCCTGATGGCGGCATCGCTCCTGGCGCCCCTTAGCCTGTTCATGATCCTACCGGCGCCAGGGCCATTGTTCCGCCGTGGCGTCATGGCCAAGGTAGAGCGGAACAAGGAGGAGCCTTATGTCATATCTGGATATCGTCCGCTCACTGGCTTCCAGCGCCGCGCAAAATGGCCGGGGCATTGCCACCCGCCCGCGTGACAAGCAGCCGGAAGAGCCTTTGGAATTGTACGACATCGAAGCCTGTCCCTATTGCCGGCTGGTGCGTGAAACGCTCACCGAGCTGGATCTGGACGTACTGATTTTCCCTTGTCCCAAAGGCGGCAACCGTTACCGACCTCTGGTGGAAAATCTCGGCGGACAAACCCGCTTCCCGTTCCTGATGGATCCAAACACCGGCGCGGCGCTCTATGAGTCCGAGGATATTATCGATTACCTGCACCGGGAATACGGCGACCGCCTGCCGCCCGGGCGCGGGCTGGCCTCCCGCTTGCGACTCGTGTCGTCGTTCACCGCATCGGTGCCCCGAGGCCGCCGTGGACTGCGCGCCCGCCCGGCGGGCCTGGCGGAACGGCCGCTGGAGTTGTACTCCTTCGAGGCCAGCCCGTTCGCGCGCCTGGTGCGGGAACGGCTGTGTGAGATGCAACTGCCGTATCTGATCCGGCAGTGCGGCCGGGACCAGTGGATGGACTGGGTGCTGCCGGCGGTACGCGACCGCCTGAACCTGAATTACCGGCCCAGCCAGCGCAACCGGCGGCGTCTGATCACCATCACCGACATGGTGGCGATCCCGTATCTGGTGGATCCGAACACCGGCGAGGAGCGTTATGAATCGGCTTCGATCCTGGAATACCTGGATTACGCCTACCAGGAACCCGATACCGCGCCCCGGGCAGTATGAACAGGGTCGTATGAATATTGCGTTGCGCCTCTTCTCCGCCGCCGGGTTCAGTGATATATAGGTGTTGCGGCTTTGCCGCGCCTGTTACTACGAGTGTTTGTATTACGGATCTTTTTTGAGAGTACAGAACATGAGTCGTCGCCACTTTGATGACTACGACGCCAAAGAATGGCAAGAAGAGCATAGTCGGGTAGCGAAGGAACGTCGCAAGCGGGACGCCAAGAAGCATCGCCATCAAACCGATGACGAGGCTCTGGAAGCCCCCGGTCGCCCCCGATCACCGCGTCCCTCGCACTGATCGACCTTTTCTCCCGGTCCTCAAGGGGTATGCTCGCATACCCCCTGTGGTGCTTTTCCCCGAATTCCGCCCTACGCGCCTCCATCGCCGACGACCATCCAGCCACTGCCACGGCCCCCTACTTTGTGTACTATCCCCATAAAGTTCCGTGTCCGGAGGGTGCCATGAACGACCATGACGACGATCTGTTTCGCGATGACTTATTTCGCAAAGAAATGACCGGTGTGGCACCGCTCAAGGACGATGGCCGCGTGCGCCTCAGCCGCCCTCAGCCCCCCAGCCTGGCCCAGCAGCAACGCCGCGCCGCCGCCACCGCCCGGGCCGCCCGGGACGGCAATCCGCTAACCTTGCCGGAGTTTGTTCGGGAAGCCGGCCCCCACGACATCGTCGGGCAGAAGAAAAACGGCGTGCAGGAAGGGGTGTTCCGGAAACTACGGTTGGGCAAGTACGAAACTCAGGCCCATCTGGACCTGCACCGGGTTCGTTTGCTCGATGCCCGCGAGCAGGTATTCCGCTTTCTCCAGGAGGCTCAGGCGCAGGGGTTACGCACCGTGCAAATCAGCCATGGCAAGGGCCAGCACAGCGAACGCCCCGGCCTGCTGAAAAGCTACGTGCTGCACTGGCTGGCCGAGTATCCGGAAGTGCTGGCCTTCCATAGCGCGCCGCAGAATCAGGGCGGCGCCGGCGTCACCCTGGCGCTGTTGAAGAAAAGCAGCGACGCGCGACAGAAAAACCGGGAGTTTTTCTACGAGCGCAGCCGCGCGCAGAGGTAGCCGCGGCGGGCACAGAAGGAGCTACGAAGCCGCTGTGGGAGCTTGCCTGCAAGCGAATGAGCTTCCGGGCCCCAAGATTCGCTTGCAGGCAAGCTCCCACAGCGGCTTCGTAGTGTCCTCCGAATTTACCTCTCCAAAGCCCGCAACAAGCTTGGGCTTTAACGTAACAACGATTGTGAGATACCAGCGGTCGGCACGACTCCCGCGCTTAGCGGCTCCGCTGTCCACGATGGAGGGCAATGCCAGTTCCGCCTAAACCGCCATGAGCACCCCAAAATCCTCCGGCTTTTTTCACCGCCTTACCCGGTTCAGACCGTTGATCGCCGCCACCCGGTAGGCTTCGGCCATGGTGGGATAGTTGAAGGTGGTGTCGACGAAATAATGCAAGGTGTTGTTCGGCGCCGGCTGGCGCATCACCGCCTGCCCCACATGCACGATTTCCATCGCCTGGTAACCGAAACAGTGAATCCCCAACACCGCCAGGGTCTCGCGGTGGAACAGAATTTTCAGCATGCCGACCCGCTCACCGGTGATCTGCGCCCGGGCCAGATTCTTGAAGAACGCCTGCCCCACTTCGTAGGGCACCTTCGATTCCGTGAGTTCCTGCTCGGTCTGCCCCACCGAACTGATACCGGGGATGGTGTAAATACCGGTGGGCACATTTTCCACCTGCTTCACCGGGCCGCCGGTGACGATACCCTCGGCACAGAACCGTCCCTGGTCGTAGGAGGCGCTGGCCAGGGACGGCCAGCCGACTACATCGCCCACCGCGTAAACGTTCTCCGCCGCCGTGCAGTAGCGCTCATCCACACTCAACTGCCCCCGGCTGTTGGCTTCCAGCCCCAGATTCTCGATACCCAGATCCTGGGTGTTGCCGGAGCGGCCGTTACACCATAGCAGCGCATCCGCGCGCAGCCGTTTACCGGACTGCAATTCCAGAGTAACGCCGTCGTCGTCAGCGATGATCCGCGAGTATTCCTCGCTGTGACGGATCGTGGCCCCCTGATCCCGCAGGTGGTAGCTGAGCGCATCGGAAATTTCCGTGTCGAGGAAATCCAGCAGATGCTGCCGGTTATTGACCAGGTCCACGCGCATGCCCAGGCCGGTGAACATGCAGCCATACTCGCAGCCGATCACGCCAGCGCCATAGACGATGATGTTGCGGGGTGTATGCGCCATGTTGAGGATGGTGTCGGAGTCGTATATGCGCGGATGGTCAAAGTCCACGTCCGCCGGATGATAAGGCCGCGAGCCGGTGGCGATGAGAATATTACGGGTCCGCAATAGCCACTGACGGCCAACCGGATCATCCACGCGCACTTCGCCCGGCCCCTGGATATAACCGAGCCCGGAAAATAAACGTACCCGGTTACGAATATAGAAGTCGGTGCGCACTTGCACCTGGGAGTCGATCACTTCCCCGCTGCGGCGGATCAGGTCCTGCCACTGCACCTGACGCGGATTGATCAGACCACGCAGCAACGGATTGCGTTGCGAGCGGATCACCTGACGCACCTGGTGACGCAGCGCCTTGGAGGGGATCGTGCCCCAATGCGTGCAGTTACCGCCAACCCGGTTCTGGCTCTCGATCATGGCAACGCGCAGACCGCCCTTGGCCGCCTGCATCGCCGCCGCCTCCCCCGCCGGTCCACTGCCGATGATGACTAGATCCCAACCGGAACTGATATCCATAGCGTCTCCTTATCGACTTGGTGGTGATCACGAGATCACGCGAGGGTGTTCGGTGCTGTTTCGCTAGTATAGGAAAAAAGGCGGATCCTCGCCGGGGTCACCAATCAAAAACATCCTTGATGAAAGGGATGGTTAGCGCACGCTGACGGGCCAACGCCATATGATCCAGCGTGGCCAGCCGCTCCAGCAGCGCCGCCGGTGAGCGCTCGCTGCGCATGGCCAGATAACGGGCGGCTTCACCATTGATTCGCAAACCTCGCTCACCGGCGCGCCTTACCACCAGTTCCGTCAGCGCCTGCTCATCCAGGGGTTGTAGCCGGATCACCGGTCCCGCCGCCAGCCGCGTGGCCAGATCCGGCAGTTGCCAGGGCGTTGCCGCCGGTGAAGCGGAAGCGGTAAACAACAGTACGCCGCCGCCGGCCATGACGCGGTTATAGAGGTGGAACAGGGCTTCTTCCCAGCGCGGCTGGCCGGCGAAATGGTCGACGTCGTCCAGCGCCAGCAGAGCGAATTGCTCCATGCCGTCAAAGACATCGGGCACCAGCGGCAACAACTCCTTGGCCGGCAGCAGACAGGCGGAACGGCCCAGCGCCTGGGCATGACGCACCGCGCCTTCCAACAGATGGCTCTTGCCCTGGCCCTCGCCGCCCCACAGCAATATCTGATGTTCCTCGCCCTGGGCCGCGGCTTTCACCGAGGCCAGGGCCAGGCCATTGTCACCGGCGTGAAAATTGTCCAGGTCATGCCCTTCACGCAATTGCAGGGCCAGCGGTAACTGGTTGCTCATGGTTGCCAGCAATACAGGGAGCGCCCCTGACTCTCCCCGCATTCGCTGAGGCCGGCCACATCACGGGCCGGCGTCAGCCCCGCGGGGCTCAATTGGATCAACACCTGATCGCCGTCGAGGGAGCGAACCTCCACCGACGCCACGCCGGGTGCCTGGGACAGCGCCTGACGCAAAGCGGTCAGGTCACGCAGGGAGCTGACACCGCGTACCGCCAGCAACGTCATGTCGTCGAAACTGTCCGGCCCACTGGCGGACGGCGCCGAGCCATCGGCCATCACCGGCCCGGTGCCGACGGACGTGGCAGGCGGCGCGGGCGATGGGCCCGTCCGCTGGCCGTCGGCGGAGCGGACTTCATTGCTATAGCGCTCATTGAGAGTATCAGCCACCGCCGTCACCATACCGGAGAGCAATGCCCCACGTTCCCCGTTATCACGATCCTGCGTCACCGTTTCGCGGCCTTCCATCAAACGCCAGTTGAGGGTCTCCTGACGGCCGTCGTACAACACCGCGGTGGCCACCCAATCACTGCCGTAACGGCGCGACGCCGCCAGCACCGGTTCATCGAAACGGCCACGGATGTCCGCCACCGTGAGTCCCTCTCGGTCCTGTTCGTCCCAGGCCGGGAAGCGCAACGTCACGCCGCGTTGCGCCGCCACGTCCGCCATCGCATCGGCGAGGTCATCGCCGGCACTGACCACGCTGCCGCGCCCGCTGCCCGCCACCATCCACACCAGCACCGTGGGCGGCTCTCCCCGCCACACCGGCGCGCCTTGGTTGGCCAGGTAACGGCGCAGAGCGGCACCGTCAAATTCCAGTTCCAGCCGGGTGGCATCGCCCTCCTGCTGATAGCGGTAAGCCTGCAGCCAGCGATCCGGCGCGGCCAGAGCTCCGGCCACGCCAGGCAGGTCGGCCACCTCGGCCCGGCCGGTCAGGCGCCGAGTCAGTCTTTCCAGCCCTTCACGGAGCGCCTCGTCGCCGGGCGCCTCGCCGCCGGGCCCATCGTTCACGGGCAGCGACACCTGCCCCAGGGTATCGGCCCCCGCGCCCGGCGCCAGGGCCAGCAATAACAGTACGCAGCACAGTAATCGGGTCATCAGTTCGGTCCAGCGGGCCTCGATTGGGCGCGCCATTATCCCCTATCCGAACGCTGCTGGCGAACCGTCCGTCGGCCCGTTTCCACTCCTGGTCCGCGATTGCTAGAATACGCGCCTTCACCATCTGGAGTGCCCCATGAGCGAACAGAAACGGCCGCTGACCTACCGCGACGCCGGCGTGGACATCGATGCCGGCAATGAGCTGGTAAAACGAATCAAACCGGTGGCCAAGCGCACCGGCCGGCCCGAAGTGATGGGCGGTCTGGGAGGCTTCGGCGCTCTTTGCGCTCTGCCGGAAGGGTACCGGAACCCGGTGCTGGTGGCCGGCACCGACGGCGTCGGCACCAAATTGCGTCTGGCCATGGATCACGACCGCCATGACAGCGTCGGCATCGACCTGGTGGCGATGTGCGTGAATGATCTGGTGGTGGGCGGCGCCGAACCGCTGATGTTTCTTGACTACTACGCCACCGGCAAGCTGGATGTGGACACCGCCGCCCGGGTGGTGGAAGGCATCGGCGAAGGCTGCGTGCAGGCCGGTTGCGCCCTGGTGGGCGGCGAAACCGCGGAAATGCCCGGCATGTACCAGGGCGAGGATTACGACCTGGCCGGCTTTTGCGTCGGCGTGGTGGAGCGCGACGGTGTCATCGACGGCAGCCGCGTCCAGGCCGGCGACAAACTGATCGGTCTGGCCAGCTCCGGTCCCCATTCCAACGGCTACTCCCTGGTGCGCCGCATTCTCGAACAAGGTGACGCCAACGCCGATCTGGACGGCAAGCCGGTGATCGAGCATCTGCTGGAACCCACTCGCATTTATGTGAAGAGCCTGCTGGCTCTGATCAAGTCCGTGCCGGTGCACGCTCTGGCGCACATCACCGGCGGCGGCCTGCCGGAAAACCTGCCGCGGGTGCTGCCGGACAGCACGCGCGCGGTGGTGGACACCAATACCTGGACCTGGCCGCCGGTATTCCAGTGGCTGCGGGAACAGGGCCAGGTACCGGAAATGGAGATGTACCGCACCTTCAACTGCGGCATCGGCATGGTGGTGGTGGTGCCCGCCGACCACGTGGATCAGGCGGTGGCCGAGCTGGAAGCCGCCGGCGAACAGCCGATTCTGATCGGCGATATCCGTTCCCACGACGGCGCTCCGGAAGTGGTGATGGAGGGGCTCACTCCGTGACCCACCGTCTGGCCGTGCTGATCAGCGGTTCCGGCACCAACCTGCAAGCCATTCTGGATGCCATCGATGACGGTTCCCTGGACGCCCGCGTTACTCTGGTGTTGAGTAACCGGGCCGATGCCGGCGGCCTGCAGCGGGCGCACCGGGCCGGCGTGAACACGGCGGTGATCGACCATCGCGACTACCCGGACCGGCCCGCGTTTGATCACGCCATGATCGGCGAGCTTGATGCCCATGGCGCCGATACCGTGGTCCTCGCCGGCTTCATGCGCATCCTCTCCAGTGACTTCGTGCGGCACTATGACGGCCGGCTGATCAACATCCATCCTTCACTACTGCCGCTGCATCGCGGCCTCCACACCCATGCCCGGGCGCTGGAAGCCGGCGATCGTGAACACGGCTGTTCGATCCACTTCGTCACCGAGGAACTGGACGGCGGCCCGTTGATTGCTCAGGCGCGCTTACCGATACTGACGAACGATACTCCGGAAACCCTGTCCAAACGGGTACAGGAATGCGAGCACGGACTTTATCCGGAGGTCCTGCAATGGCGGGCCGCCGGGCGTCTGCGTCTGACCACACAGGGAGTGGCACTGGATGGCGAAATCCTACCCCCACAAGGCCGGCAATGGGCGCCGGCGGTTTCTCACTAGCGCCCTGTTGGCGCTGCTGACCCTGGCGACGGCCCCGGCCCTCGCAGCCGAACCACCGATTACCCCGTTCCAACTGCAATACCGGCTCAAGGCCCAGGGCATTCCCTTCGCGGTCACCGCCAACCGGACGCTGAAAGCCCTCGGCGACGGACAATGGCAGATGGAAGTGGTGGCCAGCAACGTGCTCGGCGAAATTCGCGAGACCTCCCGTTTCGTCTGGAACGGGTGCACGCCGGTGAGCCGCTTCTACGGTTACCGGCGCAAGGGACTCGGCCAGCTCAAGGAAGCGGAAGTAAGCATTCCGGCGGGCGGCGCCACCGCCACCGCCAAACGCAGCGGCAAGGCGGATCGCCAATACCCGGTGCCGGCGGCCGCGGTCACCGACAAGATTTCCCTGACCCTGGCCCTGCAGTGCCGGCTGGCCCGGGGCGAGCGGGATCTGACCTTGCATGTGGCCGATGAGCGGGAACTGGAAAGCCAGCATTATCTGGTCGAGGGCGAGGAAACCCTGAGCATCGACGGCAAGCCGATCACCACGGTGAAGGTACGCCGCGACCGCAGTGGTAACAGCCCCCGCCAGACCTGGCTGTGGTTCGCACCGGAATACGGCTACACGCTGGTGCAATTGGTGCAGGAAAATGAGGACGGCCGCCATGTGATGACGCTGCAGGGAGCATTACCGTGATGCGCGGCGCGCTCCTGGCACTGGCTCTGGCGTTACCTGGCGGTGCCGCTCTGGCGGCCGAGCCACTGGCACCGTTCGCCGCCGAATACCGCATTCACGTCAACAAGATTCCAACGCCGATCAAGGCGACTCTGGTACTGGAACCCGCGCCGGGAGAAGACCGTTACCGCATGCTGTTCGAAGCGGACTCGTTCATGCTCACCAATACCGAGGAGAGCTGGTTCCAATGGAACGACTGTGAGCCACGCACCGAACGTTACGTGCATGAGTTCCAGGGGTTCGGCAAGCACCGCTATCACCACACCGACTTTTCCTGGTCGCCGCCCAAGGCGGTCAACAGCGACAGTAAGGAGGGCAAGGAGAGTTTCGATATTCCCGCCGATGCCCTGGACGAGCTGACCATGTTGCTGCGGGCCCGTTGCGTGTTCGCCACCGGCGACAAGGAATACACCGCCACCAGCGTCTACGGCGATCGTGTCCGCCAGCATCATTTCATCGTCATCGACCGGGAAACCCTGGACACCCCCATGGGGGAACTGGACACGCTGATCGTGGAAAAGCGCCGCAAAGGCGACCGCAAGGAGAAACGCCGCACCCTGTTCTGGGTGGCACCGGCCAAGGACTACATGGTGGTTAAAGCCCGCCATATCGAAAGCACGCTGCTGCGCGGCGAGCTGATCATGATCGACTACGGGAATTGAAGAGCAGCGCGGTCCGTTGACCACTGGTGTCCCACAACTCGCTGGCACGCCAAATCCTTGGCCCGTTTGCGCCTGAATTCGCACTGTATTCGCGAGCAAGCTCGCTTCCCACAGCGACTTCGTAGACCCCCTGTGGGAAGCGAGCTTGCTCGCGAATAAGGCGTGTTAGCGTGTAGCGTGCCGGCCTCAAACTACGGGACAGCAATGGTCCGTGGACCGCAATGCTTTAGGCCTTAGGCAGCGTCACGCCGCGCTGGCCCTGATACTTGCCGCCACGGTCCATGTAGGACACCGCGCATTCCTCGTCGGATTCCAGGAACAGCATCTGCGCCACGCCTTCGTTGGCGTAGATTTTCGCCGGCAGCGTGGTGGTGTTGGAAAACTCCAGGGTCACGTGCCCTTCCCACTCCGGTTCCAGCGGTGTGACGTTGACGATGATGCCGCACCGGGCATAGGTGGATTTGCCCAGGCAGATGGTCAGCACATTGCGGGGAATGCGGAAATACTCCACCGTCCGCGCCAGCGCGAAGGAGTTGGGCGGAATGATGCAGGAATCGCCCTTGATATCGACGAAGCTCTTCTCGTCGAAGTGCTTCGGGTCCACCGTGGCCGAATGGATGTTGGTGAAGACCTTGAATTCGTCGGCGCAGCGCACGTCGTAGCCATAACTGGACACGCCATAAGAAATCAGCTTGTTGCCCTCGCCGTCGACGCGCACCTGCTCGGCCTCGAACGGTTCGATCATGCCCTGCTCGCGGGCCATGCGGGAGATCCAGCGATCGGATTTAATACTCATGACAAGCCTTGTCCAGTGATGGGGTGAATCGGCCAATGGTACAGAAGGAGCCCCTTCGGCCTCAATGCTGGGTGACCACTAATGCTGGGTAACCACTTTCGGGAAACCTCGTTTGCCTTCCTCGGTGAGCGACAACCGCGCCGCCAGACGCCGGGCCGCCGCCAGATACAGCGCGGCCTCCGGGCCGTCGGGCTCGGCCGCCACGGTGGGCTGGCCAGCGTCGGCCTGCTCGCGGATCTTCAGCGACAACGGCAATGCCCCCAGCACCTCGGTGTGATAACGGTCCGCCAGCCGCCGCGCGCCGCCTTCCCCGAACACATGTTCCTGATGACCGCACTGGCTGCACACATGCACCGCCATGTTCTCGATGATGCCCAATACCCGCACATCCACCTTACGGAACATCTCCACCCCTTTTGTGGCGTCCAGCAAGGCAATGTCCTGGGGCGTGGTCACCACCACGGCACCGGCCACCGGCACCTTCTGCGCCAGCGTCAGTACGATATCACCGGTGCCCGGCGGCAGATCGACGATCAGATAATCCAGTTGGTGCCACAACGTCTGCTGCATCATTTGCGTCAGCGCGCCGCTGGCCTTGGGGCCACGCCAGACCACCGGCGTTTGCTCGGTGATCAGGTAGCCCATGGACATGCTTTGCAGACCGTGGGCCTCCACCGGCACGAACCGATTGCCGTCACGCACCTGTGGCCGCGTGCCCTCCGGCAGCCCCAACATCAGTGGCTGACTGGGGCCGAAGATGTCCGCGTCGAGAATACCGACGCGGGCGCCTTCCCGGCTCAGCGCCAGAGCCAGATTCACCGCGGTGGTGGATTTGCCCACCCCGCCCTTGCCGGACGCCACCGCGATCACATTGGTCACCTGGGCCATGGCCGGCATGCCGCCCTGGGCGCGGTGCGGCTTGATCGCCACGGTCACCGCCAGCAGCAAACGGCGGCCTTCGATTACCGCTTCCACCGCGCTGCGAATACGCTCGCGCAGCGCCGGCAACACCGATGCGCACGGGTAGCCCAGGATAATCTCCAGCCGCACCTGATCCTGATCCACCCGCAGCGCCGACAGGGCGCCGGCGCTGATCAGGTCGGTTTGCAAATCTTCCGGGATCAAATCGCCAAGAACCTGTCTAACCGCCTGTTCGACTTCCGCCATGGAACCTCCTGATGATGAACCAGGAATGATAAAGTTCCCCGGGAACACAACCAAGGTCGCAACCGGAATTACCTCATAACCAATGAATAAGGGAGTATCACCATGCGCAACAAACCGGCTCTTTTCGTCGTCGCTCTGGCCGTGCTGGGGCTGAGCGCCTGCGGCACGGACAGCGGCACCGCCACCGGCGAGCGCGACACCATCACCGTGTCCGGCGAGGGTAAAGTCAGCGGTCAGCCGGATATTTTCAATCTGCAGGCAACGGCCCGGGAGACCGGTGACGACATCGCCACCATGAAGGATCGCGTGGACGATCAGGTCAAGGCCATGCTGGATCTGGCCGATTCCCTGGATATCGAGGAGAAGGACGTCACCGCCACCGATATTCGCGTTACCCCGCAGTGGCAGTACCAGCCGGAACGCAAGCTGATCGGCCATGAGGTGGCGCGGGAAGTGCGCTTCCAGGTCAAGGGCATCGAGGTCTATGCGGAACTGGCCGACGGCCTGACCAAACTGGGCCTGAAGGACATTTCCCCGGCCGGCACCGATATCAGCAACGCCGCCGAACTGAATCAGCAGGCGCTGGAAGCGGCGGTGGAAGACGCCCGCGCCAAGGCTGAAATCGTCGCCAAGGCAGCGGACCGCAAGCTGGGCCCGGCCATTACCATCAATGTGCAGAGCCAGAGCCATCCGGTACCGATGATGCGTGCCGCCATGGCCAAGGACGCGGTACAGGAAAGCTATCGCCCCGGCGAACAGGACCTGAGCGCTCAGGTGATGGTTACCTTCCAACTGCGTTGATCGATACCCCATCCGTGACAATGCCGCCTGGCAAGGCGGCGTTGTCACCGTCCCCGCCGACGGCCCGGTCAGCGCGGCCGGTCACCGATGATCGTCGCCCGCATCATCCGGCGCACCGCCGGGAAATAATCCTGAATGGCGTAGTGCTGCGTTGAACGGTTATCCCAGAACGCAATGGTATTCGGACGCCAGCGTAGGCGGACCTGATACTCCGGCGTCGCGGCCTGCCGATACAGGTACTGGAGCAGGTCCATCTCGCCAAGCCGGAAGTCAAAGCCCATTCGCACCTCCGCCACCTGGTTGTAATTGGCCAGATGGGTGACGAACGCCTCGTTGACATAGAGAATCTTCTCGCCGCTTTCCGGATGGGTTCTGACCACCGGATGCATCGCCGGCGGGAACTTGTGGCGGTTGACTTCACACTCTTGCGGCGTCATTCGCGCGCCGAATGCTGGCATCACATCATGAACCGCGTACAGCCCGGCCAGCCTCTCCTTCACGTCTTCCGGTAAATTGGCGTAAGCGGCGGCCATGTTCACCCACAGGGTATCGCCACCTACCTCGGGGCATTCAATACACCGCAACATGGACCCCATCGAAGGACATTCCCGCCAGGACACGTCGGTGTGAAAAATATTTTCCCGGGCTTTGACCTTCTGATCGCCGCCAAGCAGTACCAATTCAGGGTGATCCGGATGATGCTTAAACACCGGATGCACTTCCAGTTCGCCGAAGCGGGCGGCCAATCGCACGTGTTGCGCCGGCGTGATGTCCTGGTCGCGAAACACCAGCAATTTGTGGCGGATCAGCGCCGTCCGCATTGCTTTATAGGTGTCTTCGTCCAGCGATTGCCGCAAGTCGATGCCCTCGATCTCGACACCGATGGTGGGGGACAGCGGTTTGATCCGGAACGGCAGGTGTTCTTGTTCGGATGCATGCTCCCCCGTTGTGATATCAGGGGCTGCCGTGGAAAGGCTCATGGATGGTCTCCTTGACTATCTCCATATGAATTCCGGCCGGGAGCCGCTGGTGGGCGAATGCCCGGCCCTGGAAATCAATGTATTGACTGGCCCCATAATGCGTCCAATGCATAGTATGCTTTACTTTATTGTGTTTTATGCAACAGAGTTCGGAACATCAAAGCCATGAATCTGCGCCGACTTTCCCATCTGGTCGCCCTGGCCGACGAATTGCATTTCGCCCGGGCCTCGGCCCGCGTGCATTTGAGCCAGTCCGCCTTCAGCCGCAGTATCCAGGCGATGGAGAACGATCTTGGCATGCGCTTGTTCGACCGGGACACGGACGGCGTCCGCGTTACTCCGGCGGGAAGGTTCGTTATCGAGAGAGCACGGAAGCTGCTGTTTGACGCGCGCAGTCTGGAATGGGAAGTGGATCTCTACCGGGACAACCAGTTGGGCGATACCGCCTTCGGCGTGGGGGCAATGGCCTCGGCCACCATGCTGGCGCCGGTATTGAGCGAACTGCGGCGATGCCACCCTCTCGCGACTTTCCGCATCGAGCAGAGTCACACCACCCAGTTACTGACCCATTTGCAGGGTGAGGACATTGAGTTCTTCATTGCCGACATCAGCCACCTGAAGCCGGGGCCGACTCTTGAGATTACTCCCTTGCCCCATCGCGACGTTCGCTTCTACGTCCGTTCCGGTCATCCTCTGGCGAACAGTGACAATACCCTGTCCAATGTGTGGCGATATGGTCTGGGGTCCGTCAGCGTCTCGGCGCAAACCCGCGACCGCTTTATCGAACAACTACCGCTGAAGAGCGGGCAAGGCCCTGGCCTGGCCCTGGAATGCGATGACTTCGCTGTATTGCGCGCCGTCGCCCTGACCACCGACACCGTGCTGATCGCCACCGAGGCAGCCGTGGCCACGGACCTGCGTGACGGCACCCTGGTACCGCTACGGGTGCGGGACGTCCCCGAGATGCAGGCCACATTCGGTATCGTCGCCCTGCGGGACCGCACGCCATCGCCCATGGCCCAGCGCATCATGGCGCTTATTCTCGACGAGGCATAAGCCGCGCCGCCGGCGGCGCGGGAACACGATCCGGGGCTTCCCGCCAGGCCGGGGCGCCGCCATTCACCCTGCCATCGGTCAATGTCACTTTTTAAGGTATTGTCCGACAATCCAGAAGCGATGCCGCCGGAAGGGACGGCTACACTGAATCGCAATCCGGTTGTGCTAATCATGTATTGGCGTAACCACGGAATACTCAACACGAAGTACTCAACACGGAACACTCAACAATAAATATCTCCGGTCCGTCGATGGGCCGGCAGCGAGATCGGCGGCCCAATCACGGGCCGGTCGTCAGCCAGGGAGATCCGCATGAATCGGACGCTCAAGCAGCTCGAGCGCGACATCGCCAACGCCACCACCTATCCGGCGTGGATGGAAGCCAGTCTGGAACACGACCGGATATCCGGCGCCGATGAATGGAAGGACATCGACCGCTCCCCGCACTACGATTACGAACTGATCCGCAACCGGCTCTGGCAGATCCGCCAGGCCCGCGAGCGGCACAATGTCAACAAGCTGGTGTTCCACCTCCACGAGGGCCTGCACGGCAATCTCGGCAACATTTCCAACCCGGCGCTGTACCGCCACAGCCGGGTCGGCACCAAACATCTGATCGAGCGCTATCTGGACGAAGTCTGCGCCGCCCTGAACTATCTGTGCGACGAGTCCTTCGACCAATTCGGCCTGAAACAGAAACTGGATTTCTTCGAAACCACCGGCCAGGCGTTCGGCCAGAGCGGCCTGATGTTGTCCGGCGGCGCCGCCCTCGGGCTGTTCCATGTGGGCGTGGTGAAAAGCCTGTGGGAACAGGGCCTGTTACCGTGCGTGATCTCCGGCTCCAGTGCCGGCAGTATCGTCGCGTCGGTGGTCGGCACGCACAACAATGACGAACTGGCGGAAAAACTGCGCCCGGAGAGCCTTTACCTGGAAGCATTCCGAGCCGCCGGCTGGAAGGGCCTGGTACGCGGCACGCCGGTACTGGACGGCGATCATCTGGAAGCCTGCCTGGAAGAGAACATTCCCGACCTCACCTTCGAGGAGGCCTATCGCAAGACCGGCCGCGAGATCAACATCACCGTCAGCCCCTATGACCGCAACCAACATAGCCGGCTGCTGAACTGGCGCACCTCACCCAACGTTTTGATCCGCAAGGCTTCCCTGGCCAGCTGTGCGATTCCCGGTATCTACCCTCCAGTGAGCCTGTGGGCCAAGAACATCGACGGCGAGCGGGTGCCTTACATTCCCGGGCGCAAATTCGTCGACGGCTCGATCCAGGATGACCTGCCTGTACGGCGCCTGGCGCGTCTGTTCGGCGTCAACCACTCCATCGTCAGCCAGACCAATCCTCACGTAGTGCCTTTCCTGTCACGCAGCGAGAGCACCGATTCCAGCTTCAGCACCCTGGCCGATTGGGGCGTGCGCAACCTGTCCATGAACCTGAACTACGCACTGGAACTGGCGCAACGGCGGGTGCGCTCCAACGATCTGGGGCTGCTGATCAGCAAGGCGCAAAACGTGGTCAAGCAACGCTACATCGGCGACATCAATCTGATCCCGCCACGCCAACCGCTGAATCTGCTGCGCATATTGCGCAACCCCAGCATGGACGATGTGCGCAACTTCATCAGTCTGGGCGAACGCACCACCTGGCCGAAACTCGACATGATCGGCAACTCCACCCGCATCAGCCGGACCTTCCTGGCCTGCCGCCAACGGCTGGATCAATTGGAGGAGCGCACTCTCAACCGGCTGCAGCTGGCGTACTCCCCCGACGACCCGGAGCACAGCCGCGTCAGCGCCAACGATCTGTCGCACTGACACGGCCCACCCGACGGCCCGGCGCGATCAGAGCAGCTCACGAATGCGCCGGGCCAGCCGTACAGCCTCATCCCGGGAAGCCACATTGGTAAAGCTCAATAGCAGCGCGGACTCCCCGCGCCCGGTGCGGCTCCAGCGGCTCAGCGCCTGAGCGTAAAGCCCGCTGGCCCACAGGCGATCCGCGATGACGGTATCCTGAAGCGGAGCATTCAGATACGCGACCAGATGCATGCCGCCGGGCTGCGGCGCGATGCGGACCTGTCCGCCCAGCACCGCCTCGAACGCCGCCACGGTGGTGCTCCGGCGTTCACCATACAGCTTGCGCATGCGCTGGATATGACGTCCGAAGTGTCCTTGCTTGATGAAGTCGGTGACTACGGCCTGGGAATGATGCGGGGGATCGCCGCCAAAGATTTGGCTGACGCGACGGAACGTTTCAATTTCGCTTTCCGGAACCACCACATACGCCAGCCGCAGCCCCGGAAACAGCACCTTACTGAATGAGCCCGCATAGAGCACGCGACCGCTGTGATCGAGACTCTTCAATGCCGGCAAAGGCCGCCCCACGTAACGGAACTCGCCGTCATAATCGTCTTCGATAATCCAGGCGCCGGCACGAGTGGCCCAGTCCAGCAGGGCCAGCCGCCGTGGCAGCGACAACGACACCCCCAGCGGGCTTTGATGCGCTGGTGTGACGATGACGCCCTTGGCGTCCGCCGCCGCCTCGATGCCGGCGGACACCACCACGCCATCCTGGTCCACGGGTACCGAAACCGCATCCATTCGCGCCGCCCGCAGCACATCAACAGTAGGCGGGTACCCGGGATCCTCGAGCCAGACGCGCTGTGATGTTTGGAACAAGGCACGCAGAATCATCGCCAGGGTTTGCCGATATCCAGCGGTGACAAAAACCTGCTCCGGCGAACAGGCGATGCCACGGGAAACCTGAAGATAAGCGGCAATCTCACTGCGTAGCAATGGCAAGCCGGCGGCGGCGGGGTACGCCATATCATCGGCCTGGGCGGCACGCCAATGACGGGCCCCCAGTCGCGCCCAGATCTTGCGGGGGAACGCATCCAGCGCCGGCAATCCCATCTGCAATGGCACGATCGACGGTGGCCGCAATGGCAGCGGCGCAGGAAACGTCTGCTCCGAATCCAACATCGGCGGGACAGGATCCGGCGGCGGCACAGGCAACGCCAGCCCCGGTGTCACCACAGTGCCCGCCTGGCCTCGGGGTTGCACGTAACCCTCAGCCGCAAGCAATGCGTACGCCGCTTCGATAGTGCCCCTGGCCAGCCCCAGCTCCCTGGTCAAAGCACGAGTGGAGGGGATGCGGTCGCCCGGTTTCAAAACGCCGGTGGAGATCGCATGGCGGAACCGGTCATACAACTGGCGATACAACGGTTCATCGGCACCCGGTTCCAGCGGAGCCAGCCTGTCAAAACGCGTCATACTCATGGCCCAATGCAAATGTCATTTTATGGCCCTTCGCATTATGCCGTCCTGTTTCTAGGCTGAACACCAAACTGGATCGCCGCCCCCCAGGTACGGCGATCACCGTTTCGCCAGGAAGCCGGGACCGGATGGTGTCGCGCTCCAACTGACCGACACGATGGATGATCCGCCATGCCGATCTCGAACCACGATGCCCTCCCCGACGCCACGCTACGACGCCCCTTGCTGTTCCGCCCGGAGCTCATACTAAACTGGATCTGGGTGCCGCCGGTGATTGGCTCGCTGTACTACCCCTGGGCGCTGCGATTCGCCAACCACGCCTATACCGAGGAGTCCGGGGTTACCATCGCGGTGACCTGGCTGATCACCGCCTACGCCGTCCCCGCCATAGCTTTCCTGTGCTTATATGGCAGCGTCGGCGTCCCCGCTCCCGTCGCCCGGCCTCTCCTCGCTGGTCGCCTGTCCTGTCTGGCGTTGGCCACGCCTCCGGCCTTCACCCTGGTCGGAGTGTTGCTGTATTTGATGCGCATCGAGGGCGCCGATATCGCCGTATGGACAGTGCTATGGTTGGCCGTGGCCGCGATCAGCGTGATGGCCGGCACCACCTCGACGCCCGGCCGTGAGCCAGTCGGCCCGGCCAACCCGCGTCTCAAAATATTGAGAACCCTGCACGGCATCACCGCGTTACTGCTGTTGTTGGTCTTCCTCGGCCCGCATCTGGTCAATCACCTGCTCGGCGTCTTCGGCTTCGATACCCACAAGGCGGTGATGGAAGTTCTGCGGGGCTTTTACCGGTACCCGCTGGTCGAGCCGGTATTACTGACCGTGCTGTTGTTCCAGATTCTCAGTGGACTGGTGCTGTTCACTCGCAAGAACCCGCGACGACTCGATCTGCTCGGCGCTCTCCAGCTCGGTTCCGGGGCCTATCTGGCCCTGTTCATTCCCACCCACGCCAACTCCGTATTCACCCTGGCCCGCTACTTCGGCGTGGAAACGGACTACGCCTGGGCAGTGGGAGCACCGGCCGGCCTGCTGGCCGATGCCTGGAACATCCGGCTGCTCCCCCACTACTCGTTGGGAGTCTTTCTGCTACTGGCCCATCTGGCCTGTGGCTTGAGAATGGTACTGCGCGCCCATGGCACGGACCACGGCCGATCGAACACCATTACCTGGTGTCTGATTGGCCTGGGCGCGGCCATCGCCATGGTGGTCACGGCGGCGATGCTGGGATGGCGTTTGACCTGAGAAGCCCCCAATTCAGCGCCTCCCCATCCATGCCTATAAGCGCGAAGAAGATGCTTAGCGCAATTCCGTCTTGCCTCCCCCCTTTAAAGCGTCATCATGAACCTCTATGTTCTCTGGAGCTGTCAACCAACATAACTGTCAGCCAACATAGCTATCAGCCAAATAAAAAGGAGGCTTAGCATGGCACTGCAATTGGGTGATACCGCGCCGGACTTCAACCAGGAGTCCACCGACGGTCCGATTTCCTTCCACCAATGGGCCGGGGACAACTGGGTGGTGCTGTTTTCCCATCCCAAGGATTTCACCCCGGTGTGCACCACCGAGCTGGGAGAAGTGGCCCGGCTGAAACCGGAATTCGAGAAACGCAACGCCAAGGTCATCGGTCTGTCAGTGGACCCGCTCGATGATCACAATGCCTGGTGCGGCGACATCGAGGAAACTCAGGGACAGGCTCTGAACTTCCCGCTGCTGGCCGACGCCGACCGCAAGGTCGCCAATCTGTATGGCATGATCCATCCCAACGCCAACGACACCCTGACCGTGCGTAGCGTGTTTGTCATCGACCCGAACAAGAAGATCCGTCTCACCATTACCTACCCGGCCAGCACCGGCCGCAACTTCGACGAGATTCTGCGGGTCATCGACAGCCTGCAACTCACCGATGGCTACAAAGTGGCGACGCCGGTGAACTGGAACGACGGCGACGACGTCATCATCGTTCCTTCACTCAGCAACGAGGACGCGCAAAAGCTGTTCCCCGAAGGCTGGGACGAGAAAAAGCCCTACCTGCGCATGGTCAAGCAGCCGAAAACCAGCTGAACCGTTTCGCCCTCTGTCAGAGCGGCGACCTGAACAACCGAAGTCCGTGTTCGCGCGGGCTTCGGCTTTTTGACGGGCTTGTAACTCCCCCCGCCATGGTCAGCAAACCCTGGCCCGGGCTATGGTAAGCTGACTTTCCCATTGGACACCGCACCGAACCGGAATGGATCTCTCCGACACTTTCACCCGGGATGAACTTCAGCAACTGCGTAAGCACGATATCGTGATCTGGGCCGACCGCGTCATCTTTGAAGCGCAGCCTCCCATCAGCGAGGATGCGTTGCGGGACATTCGCCAGCGCATTCGTGGCTCCCTGCCCGAAGACCTGCTGTCGCTCTGGCGGCTCACCGCCGGCGGCCGTCTGGACTACGATCTGCGCTTGACCATGCACGGCAATCAGGAAGCGATTTCCTGGGGCGAGCTGTTTTATCACGACAGCGATGGCTATCGTGATCTGCCCGGCTGGATCGAGCACGAACAGGCGCTTGCTGAAGAAGCCGCCGAGGCGCGTGGACATAATTGGGACGGCAAAATTGAAGCCCTGCCCATCGGCGGCTTCGAATACTGCGACCGCATCTATGTGGTCACCGACCATAACGCCCTGGATTACGGCCACACCCTGGCTTGGAAAATGGGCTTGCCGCCAGCCTGGCGCCACGCCATGCACGAAGACGGCCTGGCCACCATCGCGCCGACCCTGCGGGATGCTTTCCAATGCCTCGGGCTGGAAAAAGATCCTGTCTCCGACGACAGCGCCGATACAGGTCTGGAACTATTGGAGTATCTGGATTGCCGCCGGCAGGATCATGACTTGCCCGCCGCTCTGGCCGATAAGGTGATCGACTTTTACCGGCAAGCCGTGCTGGATTGGCGGGGCGCGCTCGAAGCCGGCACCCTGAGCGACAATCCTCTTCTTGCCACGCTGGCTCTGAGTCACGCTATTCAACAGGACGATGCCGCCCTGCTCACGCAATTGCTCGACCGCGGTGTCGCGCCGGATATTCCGCTACGCGGCGACATGGGCCCGCTTTCCCTGGCCGTCATTAACAATGCCTGGTCAGCCTTTCAGGCCCTGCTTGATCGAAATCCGCCGCTCCCCGAACAGCTGCTGGACGACGTTAATGGTCCCGTTCCCAAGGCACTGGTGGCCCGCCTGCTGACCCACCCCAATCAGGCCTCGGTACAGGCAACACTGCGCTGCGTCCTCCATGGTGTCCCCGACGGTGCCCACTGCATCGCCGAACAGCTGTCCGTACAGCAGCGCGCCACCCTGCCGGAACAAAAACAAGCACTGTTGACGTCATTGCGTACGAGTTTGGAAAAGGTGAGACAGGGCAAACTCGCACACTACCTGGGTGAAAACGGACTGCGCTTGCAGGTGGAACGGCTGGAGGCATTCCGGCTCTAACCGGCTTCAAGGAGCGTAAGCAACCCAGCCCTTGAAGGTGAATCCGGCGTAAAACAGCTCAGCCCCTTCAAAGCCCGCTTCCCGCAGGAGAGCTTCCTCCTGCTCCGGGGCAAGTAAGGGCAGCCGGGCGCCAATGGCTTCGATGGCTCTTTCGGCATCGACTCCGGCAACCCCGGACGACGCCGCAAAAGCAGCGTAACGCTTCAGCCAGCGCCGTTTCTCATCCTCGTCCTGGGGAAAACTGTGATGGGCCACCACCAGCGGCGCCCCGGGTTTCAAGCGGCGCCGCAGCGCTTCGAGCGTGTGCCGGCGCTGCGCCATCGATAGAAAGTGCAAGGTCAACAGACAGGTCGCACCGTCAAAGGCCATGTCCGGCGCCTGGTCGATATAGCCCTCGAGAAGCTCCACACGTTCCGCGAGCGGGCCCAGCGTATCCGTCGCCAGCGTCAGCATCCGCGCCGAGGGATCAACGCCCAGAAAACGCCACCCGGACCGGGCTTGCGCGAAGGCCTTTAGCTCCAGGCCACCACCAGCGCCCAACACCAGAACATGCCCCTGTTCGGGAACGCGTTCCGCCAGCAGCAATTCCGCCATTCTCTGCAGCGCATGGAAACCCGGCACCTGTCTGACCGGACCATCGGCGTACCGGACAACGGATTGGGGATCGGAAAAAGAGGACATGGAAGCTTCCAGGGATGCCGTTTCGCCTTATTGTAACATCAATTGTTACTATAAGAGAGGCAAACATGGAAAAGGGAGAAAATGCGGATAAGTTCGGCCAGAACTGCCAGCGCGCGACTAAAGCGTCTTATGCACCACATTGATCGGCGTCCACTCACCACAGCCGGCAATCATGCCATCACCCTGGGCATTGAGCTTCCTGAGACAGATCGCGGCCTTCCTCTCCTTGCCGTCGATCAACATCACCGTGAACTTGTCCAGCGTGACCGCCGTCAGATCATTGCCACCACAACCGGCGAGCAAGAAGAGCGCCGCCACTCCCCAGAACCACTTCCTCATATCGCGTCCTTCATCCATTGGTTTCATGAGTCGCTTTCCAGGAAGAAAGGATACCGCATCCTGACGGGGCCCGTTCCACCCTATTGGTGGCGCGCATCATGGCCTCCAACCACACCAGATCCAAAACGCCGTCAATAGCGCTTTCGGCCCGAGGGAGGCGAAATAAACCGTGCCTCTTGATCTGGTTGAAAAGAAGAAAATGCTGTTCAGCCCGCTATTCCAGGCTTTGCAGAAATTCCAGTTCCTTGCGTATGATCTCGCTGAAGACAGGTTCAAAGTAAGGTTCGAAATGGTTGGCTTTGACCGTTTCTACTGTGATGTAGGAGTTGTTCACTTTGCGAATTGCCGACCCCACAAAAGGGGCCACCGTGTCGTCAGTGGCTCCCAGCAATAACGTAGGCACCTGAATATCCTTCAATCGTTTGAGCGGACGATAGGGGCCCATTGTCATCAGGGAGCGTGCAGCGACACGGTTATCATACTTACGTCCCACACTACGCTCGGCCAATTGCAGCGCCGTATTGGCATTGTCCTTATCCATTGAAGAGAAGGCCCCGGATTCGCTGACAACCGGGATATAAACCGGGCGCCCTGGTTTAACCAGATCGGCCAAACTGCAAAGTGCGAATCTCATTAAGCGGATGGCAGGCACAGCCTGTACCGCGGCCCTGCCATCCAGCATCGGAACCTGGGCAATCACCCCAGCCAGCTCGGGGTGATCAGCGGCAAGCTCTACCGCATGACCACCGCCGAGCGAAGACCCCCAAACCACGATTCTGGCGGGATCAATGTCTCGACGGGACTTGAGGAATGCGAGAGCGGCATCTGCGTCCCGCATGCGCTGACGGACCGAAATGGTCTGCCGGGGAAGCCCCGCACTCTCGCCCCAGCCGCGGTAGTCGAAAGTCATGACCGCATACCCGGCCCGAGTGAACTCTTCGTAGAAGGGCACAGTCAGTGCGTTCTGGATGCCGCCCCATCCGTGCAGCATAAGAATGGCTGGCCTTGCATTCTGACTATCATTTGCCGGCTGGTGCAGCGTGGCTGCACACCAGACACCCTCAGAATAGAAGCCTGCCCGTTCACTGTGGCACGTAAGATTGTCAGGGCTATGTCTGAGTTTTTCCATGGCGTGGCTCCAGAGGTAGAATTATCTTGTATGGCATTCAAGATGCAATCTTAGCATTCTTGAATTTCATTCAAGAATGACCTGAGCGACCCCAGGAGCAGGCAAGATGGCCAAAAATAAGCGTGACATTGATCTGGACGTAAAAAAGAAGGCGCTGGAAGAAACAGCAGCCCGGCTGTTCATGACCTGTGGGTACGAAGCGACTTCCATGAGCCGAATCGCCCAAGAGCTGGGAGTTACCCCCAATACCCTATATTGGTACTACGCCAGCAAAGATGAACTCCTGGTTGGGGTGCTCAATCGCCTGCTATCAGACAGTCTGAAGCAGTTGCCTCCAATAATGGGATCCTCCCCCAAAGAGCAGATATCCTGGGCGCTACAAGAGTTTGAACAA
This sequence comes from Alloalcanivorax balearicus MACL04, assembly GCF_025532145.1. Lineage (GTDB taxonomy): Bacteria > Pseudomonadota > Gammaproteobacteria > Pseudomonadales > Alcanivoracaceae > Alloalcanivorax > Alloalcanivorax balearicus. The sequence continues at coordinate 47,104 of NZ_ARXS01000034.1, forward strand.
AGCCGTGCGCTGGTGAATACGGTACACGGCAAGCTGAGTCAGTCGGCATTGATTCGTGACTGGCACGAGCGTTTTCACCGCGCTCTGGAATCTGCAGTGGTCCACACGTTGAAAGCAAAAGGCATTAGTACTGAACAGGCCAGAATATTGGCTACAGTGGCAACCTTTCTGGTGGAAGGGCTTCTGGCGCATCCGCACACCGAGAAACAACGTGACGATATTCTCGAATGGTTCGGCCAAAACGCATTGCCAGACCCAGCTTGACCCTGCCTTTCAGAGACATTAAGGGGCCTATCGAATCCGCGATCAGGGGAGAGGTGACAGTAAAGGTAAAATGCCTGTGTTCACCTCACGCCCTTACCACAAGGCTGTTTTGGAGCGGGTGAAGGGAATGTGCCAGAGGCATCCCGCGCAAGCGCGGGACCGTCGCCAGGGCGACGTCCGCTCGCCGTATACGGCGAGACGTCGAACCGGAGGGGCCAATCCATGACCTCCAACCACGCCAAACCAAAAAGGCCGACATGAGGCGGCCCTTTCCGTTTGGAGCGGGTGAAGGGAATCGAACC
>NZ_ARXS01000035.1 GCF_025532145.1 Alloalcanivorax balearicus MACL04
CTACTGGCTGGTCGATGTCCCCCTGGCGGAACTCGACCAAGACCTCGCTATCGATCCGGGGCAGGAAGTTGGCGCCCCAGTTGGGACCAGCCAGAGCCTCGGCCACCGGCACCCAAATCCCCGAAGACGCATCGCCAGGGGCATGACCCGATTGGGGGGCACCGGCATCGTTAAGGCCACCGGGGTTGGGAGCGTCCCCGCGCTGCCAAGTGTATTGGATGCGCACCTGGTGGTCGCGACTGCTGGTTACGGCGTCGCCGGGGTGGCCCACCACTCTCGCCAGCAGCGGGCCGCCCACCTCGGGCTTGGGGCGGGGCAGAGGGGCTATGGGAGTGGTGGCCGGAATGGCCAGGAAAGCGTTGCGGTACTGGCCGGCCTTGAGGGTGTCGTCGCCGAGCAGCTCGCCAGCGTGGCCCAGGTTGTTCACCGCTGCGTGTTCCACCACCAGAGCCACATAGGGCCCTTCATCGCAACGCGGATGGCCGCTCAAGGTAAAGGCTTCACCGGTGGCCAGGGTGCGTACCCGACTTTCGCCGCGATGGACCCGTTGTAACACCCGCAAGGCATCCAGATGGTGGCCGGCGGTCCGTTCCGCCTGTTCGGCGTTGTCGAAGCGGGCATCCTGGCGGTGCCAGTAGATCTCCCGTACTGGCAGACCATCTGGGTCGGTGGCTTCGGCGCGACCAGTGACGGTGCGCACCTTGCCGCTGTGCCAGCTGGCCACCTGCACCGCGTTGGGGGTGAGGCGGCTACCGTCGGTGAAGCGGGTCACCGAAGGCCGGCTTTCCTCGGTGTGGTCATTATGGAAATCCAGGGAGGGGCCTTCCGGCAGGCGGGCGTGCTGGTCGAACACCACCAAAGTCACCGGCGGGCCGCCGTCCTCGGCATCCTCTTGGCCGTCCTGGCGATGCTCAAAACGCCAGGCCAGCCCGTATTCCGCCATCAATCGCTGACAGAAGGCCCACTGGCTTTCCCGGTACTGGGTGATCATGGGCCGTTGCGGCAGCGGGGCCATGAGATCGAAGCGGACGGCGGCTTCGGGGTATTCGCCGATGATGCGTTCGATAACGTCTTGGGCGGAGCACTGAGGGAATATCTCGCTGTTCAAGCGTTCTTCCAGCCAGAAGCTCCAGGAACCCAGGACCAACTCGCAGCGGGGCAAACCGTCCATGTCCCGGTATTGATAGGAGTCTACACAGACGCCGTGCCAGCGGCGCCAGCCGCCATCCGGACAGCGCAGGGACAGCGTCATCGGCTGGCCGTTCAAAACGTCACCAATGTCCTCATCCCGACGGTCCGAGCCGGTAATGAAGCAGTCGATGGTGAAGGTGTACTCGCCACAGACTTCCTCGCGGCCCCGAAAGCGCTCCACCACCAGGCCATCTGCTGCGGCGTCGATTTCGATCAGGCGTCGGTCTTGGAGTGGGGTGGCCAGGGCGGCGAGAATATCGCGGCCAAGCGAAAAGGGATCGGTCATGGAAGTCCTTCTCCAATATCTATCATCAGCGAATCCGGCTGAGCTCAGCGAAGCATAGCAAGGAGAGGGGGGCAGTCAAGGGATGTGGAGCTCAGCCCAAAGTAGAGAAACTAGTGCTTCTGGACCACTAATTGAGGATCAATGATAGTAAAAAAAGAAGAAACCATTGTTGATATTATGAGTAGGCGTGGTTTTATGGCTCACGGATAGCTAAATGAGGTTCCCTTTTTTGGATTTTAATTTGAGATAGAGAGGACTGTTGGCGATATCCGGCTTGGACTTTGCAACGATTTCCAGAATGTCATTTAAATCGTACTTTGGTGAATTGCGCTCGCCGGTTACGGCGTGAAGATATTCTAAAGTTGAACTGGGGAATTGGCTGGGAAAGTCGGTTTGCCTTAGTAAATGAATCAAGAAAGAAGGGTCATCATTAGCAGATAGCCAGTGTCGCACTAATTGAGATGCTGCGGGAAACTCGCGGCCTGAGGAAAGGCAAAGATGTGCCAAATTAATGGCGATGGCGTTAGACATAAATGAATTGTCTTTTGGCCAGACATTTAACCAGAATGGCTTGATTCTGTTGTTCCAGAAATATTCCTTTTGATGGCCTGCTCCTTCCAGAGCTTGCCAAAGAGCGCGCGCGACTATGCTCAGCCCTTCTTTAGGGAGACGAGCAAGAGCTTTCTGGAGGTCTTTATGATCAGAAGCCTCAAAGCAGTCGAGGGCGAAATTGGTAAAAAGTACAGCGTAATGCTCTTGATGGTCGCCAAGGATATCATAATGCTTTGAGGTTTCTAAGAAATCCTTTTTAATGATGCTCATTAGAGGTGGGTAAAGCCTAGGTGACCAGAGAAAGCCTGCCCATGCCGCCGTGGCTTCAGTTCTATTACCTTTCCACCTAAGAAGGGGAAGCAGGTTTTCTCTTGTCCACTTCTCGTCGACTCGATAGAAGGTAATGAGATGAGAGAGTAATATCACCCGCCCGTGAATATAAAAGATATTGTTTCTGTCGCAAAGCTTGAGAAAGAGAGTCTTAAATTCGCTCGCAATTCCATCATTGTCTCTGGGTTTTTGAGAAAGCCATAATTTGATTAGAGCCTGGGATGTGAAACCTATCGTATGGTTTATTGCGCTTAGTACTGGTTGGTGTTCCTCCTGACGAGTGGTTGCAGCAGCTTCTTCCTTTTCATGGGTAATTTCCAGTGCCCGGCCGCAAAGAGAAATAAGAGTTTCCAAATGAATGTCTACATGTTCTGTGTTAGAGGCTTCTTTAACCCACCAACTAATGGTTCTTTGAAGAGATGTAAAAGGCCTTGATGGCATGGATGTCAAGATGGGAGGTAGACATTTTGCGGAGCGAGTAATTAGAGCATCTTCGCTCCAAGTTTGAAGTGCTTCTCTCCAGCGTTGAACGGGCCATTGCTCCATATTGGATAGGTCATGTAATGCCAAGAGACTATGAAAAAACCTCTCGCGACAAGTCTGGCGCCAAGTATCTGTATGGAAGACCTCCTCCGAAACAGGAATGGTGAGCCAGTGCACTAAGTCTTTACGTTTGCGTGGAGCATAGTCTACTTGGTATATATCATCGAAATCAGCGTCAGCGTTACTGCTAGACCAGCTAGAAAATTCCTCTCTATCGTTTGGGGATATCGACCACGTGGGATTCGAATGCGATATTCTACCAAGAATGAGGATGGATTTTTCGCTTAATTGACAGGTTCCTTGTTGCAATTTAGAAAGGCGAAGCCACACTGACTGATCAACGGTTTTATTCCATACATCATTGTCAATGTCTGCGACATACATAGACCTAGGAGGGCCGGCAAGTATCGCAGCTTCTAGAGCAGCTTGGCTGGGTCCGGAAAGGGTGCTGCCTTTCTGGACTAATAAGCGCATTACCTCTCTCTTGGTTTCGGCAGCCCAAAGCCACCAGCTAGATTCCACGGTAAGCCAATTTAGCCAATCATTTTGCGATATGCCTTTATGGATGCTGGCCGCATACAAAGCGAGGCGTTTGAATACTGGGTAAGGAAAATCGAACCAGCCTAGTGCAAGTTGACGTGCTTTTTCCGCATCTTCTTCAAGAACCTTAAGCCAGGCGTCCCGTGTAAGCTCGATTAGTAGTGTCCAGTCTTTGGAACCGCGATTCTGGTAATGTGGTTCTATAGATCTTAAGTCCCAATGTGATTGATCATAATTATGATTGGCTTTATTTAGTACAGAATGAAGGTCCATCGCATCAAGCAAGAGGCTTTGAAATTCAAGGAATAAGTTGGGGAGTTCCTTTGAGAACTTGACGCTGGCCGTCGTGAGAAGGGCGCTTCTGACATAATTATCTGAAAGTACCACGTCGCCGGTGATAGTACGAGAGGGTGAGCCTTGGGCAAGGTGGTCGCTTTCGAATGGCCATTGAAGCTTCTCTCTAAGTACCACTTTGGGTGAAAATATTGCACGCAGATCAAATCTCAATGCTGGCGTTAGACCGCTATGTTCGAAGCGTTCTAGCCATTGAGAAAAGTTCATCCTAGAAGAATTGGATTGTATTCGGCCTGATATTATTAGTTCCCATAACGATTCCATATATGAATCTGGAACTGCGTTTGGTGATGTGGAGATGAGTTGTTCAATTTCCGGGGCCTTTAACTTCCTTATTTTTCTTATTTGTTCATCAACGAGTTGTAGAAGATTACCGTGTAAACGTAGCCCTCCGGATACAATCCAGAGAATAAAACTAGGGTCATTGAGATGACATAACAGCCAACGAGCGAGATGATATAGGGGTTTGTCCCAGTTTCCTTCTGAGTTGCTTGTGAAGAGAAGACTCATCCAGGGAGATAGCGTGTGTGGTGCAGGGCGATGGATGAGACTGAATGAAGGAGTCGAGGTTGTATTGTTGTATGCCGTTATCCCAAAACGCGGAAGGTCTTCATCTGAGTAACGCGGATCTGTGAAAGCCTTTATCCAATCAAATTTTGGCGTGGGGATGTGATCTGCGAAACGCTTTGCGGGCATGCCAGAATCATCACTTAGGGCCCATAACACCCTTCCTACAAAATCATCTTCATGGGAGCTTGCGGATGGGACGCTTGTCGCATAATTTACAATGATTTGTTCCTTGCCAATAACGCCATCCCGATATACTTCTGACCATGAGCGCAAAGTGTCATGAAGGGCGCGATGTTCCGAATCGCCTTCGGGATTTTCGTAAAGAATTGGGGTCACTCCTTTGGCCTCCCACTCCGCATATTTTTTGTCTCTAGTGGAAGGTGAAAAGTCGCCAAATGCATAGGCTTTAGGAATTGATTCGCCAAGCTTTCGGTCAGCGGCGAGGGCGTCCATCATGTACTTTAGAACCGGATCATTAATGCTGTATCCAACAAAGCATACGACATAGTTTCGAAATAATTCGGATGCAAAGCGAGCTGCCCAGCGCTCGGTTAGATATGCGAGTCCAAAATCACCACTAGTTAAAACAAGACTATTTAGATCGTTGTCATTGGACCGAGAGGGGATGTGGCCGTGTAAATAAATTAAACCATCCCATCTAGAGGCCTTGGGTACGGGCAACATTGGAGCTATGTGTGATGGGAACTGCCTTCCTAGTTTTCTGGCTGCGCGGTCGAACAGAGTATCGAAATTCGTAGTTATAAGCCGGAGTTTCCTATTTCTCGTTGTTGCCAGAAGTAATAATGAGCAGTGAGTGTCAAGGGCGCGCTTACGTCTTTTGGGTTTTAGTACATGTTTCAGGGCTTGCCTTATCTCAAGGCGCCCTCCAGGTAGTCGATGCTCTAATAAATCAAGTGTTGAGTCGTATTGGCCTTTTTGGAAAGTGATAAGCTCCTGTGGGAGAAAATCCGTACCAACATGTCTATATATGTCGGAGACTAGGCCTTTGAAACCAGGTAGGCCGGCAGGGTAGGATACGCCAGCGCCACAAAAGAACACGACGCGCCCCTCTTCATGAGCTTGAGTGAGCGCATCGGGAATGTCCGGGCCATTCTTTATAAATTGCATGCTGTTTTTTTAATCTTTTGGGTGTGATAGGAAGACGCGAAATTTTATATATCTACATATCCACTGGCCTGTCAAGAATTTTGGGGCCAGTTAATAAAAGGTTAAATGTTGGGTTGGTGGTGGCTGTATTATTTTATCGCTATGATAATCCGTTTGATGGTGACGAGCATCATAAGAGGCAATTGTGTACATTGGCAATCGGTGTCGGATGTACTCTTTCGAATAGATTGGGGTAAGGCCCCAGCCTGTAGCGGTGATAAGGATAGGGTGAAAGTTCCCCGGAGGGGGCTTGATCTTCCGGTGTCGGATCATTTTTTAGGTGGCGGTCTTCCGGAAGACGGGGCATACAGAGAATGAGGGATGCAAGACCAAAAACGTAGTGACTTGAAAGAACCCAAGTCATGATTCGGCATCTCGCTGCCAGGAAGCCGTTGCTCTGGGATACAGTCGGTTGTAGGCCGACTCACTAATGAGCGGACTATTCTCCATCAGGAATGTTTGATGGGGAGAAGGGCAATATCGTCTAATGGCTATTTCCCACCAACGAATGGCTTGGCTTTCAGGTCTTCTTGCTCTACAGATACCTCTGAGGCAAACTGGCCACTAATTGAACAGCTACGACGACCCGGGAGGGCGTCATGACGACCCTGAACCAGGAACAGCACCGCAAAACCGAGAACGCTCGACATTGGGTGGCGGCATCCGCCGAATCCCAATCCCAGCCCGAGCGGGGAACTGTGCGCCCGAATGAGGCAGAGCGTTTGGCTGAGAGCCAACGCACCGGCGGCGATCCTATGCGCATTAAGGCAATCCGTTCCTGGGTGACGCAGGGTGGCCCCGGTCGCCAGATGGCGTTGATCCTGGCGGCGTTACTCATTGGCGTACCTGTAACGCTGCTGGTCCTCGAACCCCTTATCAGCGTGGTGGTGACTGTGATCTTCGGGATCGTTATGGTTCGTGCTTTGTTTGCCGGCGATGGTCATGCAGAGGAATCCCCATCGTTCAGTTTCACGCTGCACGATGGGGATAGGAAGGATGGCCACCCTTCTTACAATCAGTTAGATAATTCCCAAGAAAACCCTTATAACTGGTGAATTATGGCGCAAGTCTAAAGCTTGCCCTTTGTTGCAATACTTTTCGCTTTATCACTGCCTTTTTGGCCTGCATCACTGGCCGGTCCCTGGCCATCGTTAATAGCCTTGGAAGCAGCATCCCCACCTTTATACCCCGCCCAACCCAACATCCCCATCCACAAGGCGGGGAGCACCAGATACATGGCGATCACCACGAACCAGCGCACCATCCGCTCTTTCGCGTTACCAATGCCGGATAGCCAACCGTCCATATCATTGCCATAAAGGATCTCGGTGAGGTTGTTGTCCATCCAGGTGGCCAACTGCCACCAGAACGTCATGAAGATGGTGCCGAACATCAGGAACGTGACCAGCCCGGTGACTTTCCAGGAATAGCCGGAGAACACCAAGAGAAAGGGCAGTACCATAATGATGGCCATAACGGTCAGCCACTGCACCATCGGCAAGGCGTCCACCATGATGCCTTTCATCGGCGCGGCCGCCATAGAGGCGAGGCCAAGGCCGAGCCCCTGCACCATGCCATTAATTTTCTCCATGGCCCAATCGGAGCCATACCCCTCGGTAATGCTGGAACCCGCGCTCCCCGCTCCCCCAATGGGGGACTGGGAGCCGCGGGGATTGGCCGCCAGGACGCGCCGTAGAGCGGCGTCCTCGGCATCCCCGCTACTGAAGGTGGCGCGCACCATGTCCCAGGTATCGGTCTCGACTTGGCTGGCCAAACGGGCCTTCAAACCCACCGAACCCGCTTCCCACCATTCCTTGCAGGTGGGGTAGCCTGGTTGACCGGGCCCCGTACCGGATCGACCGGCGTCCCGGGTACTGTCGTAGGGGAACCCTTGGGTTGGCTTATCCGCGTGCAGACTGTCGTAGTAGCCGGAGGTGTTCAGGAAATAGCTGGAGCCGATCCAATCGACGTCGATCACCAGATCCTGGGGCAGTCCATTGGCCGTCGCCTCGCGCAGTAGTTTGTGCTTGGCCAAGCCATAACACCATTTCTGAAATTCATTCAGTTGGTGCCGAAGCGTTGGGTCCGCAATCTCCGTCCCGTCCAAGGTGGTCGCAATGTACTGATAGTCCGGCGTGCAGGGCAGGGCGGCCACGGCGGCGTTGGTGGCGCCGTGGGATACGGCATGGACCGCCGCCCACCAGAGGGGCGCCTTCGCTGTCTGCCCCCCAATGGAGCCCGAGCCGCCACCGGTTGTGGAATCGTAGACCTTGGTGCCGCATTGCTTCCAATGCGTTTCGTCGTATTGCCCGGTCTGAAAGTTAATGGTCATGATCGGCGCTGTGCAGAACCCGTAGATCAGGATCATGGCATAGAAACCGGCCTCGATCCGGTTCAGCGTGAGGAGACCTTTGTTGCCTTCGTCCTCCCCCTCCCGGCGCGCCTGGTACCACTCTCTGAGCACCAGAGCAACGAAGGGCAGGGCGGCGACCATGCTCTCGTTGAGCATGCCCCAGATGGCGTTGTTCACCACCCAGCCGAGCACCAAAACGACATGCTCGAAATATCCGAAGGTCATCAGATCCGCGCTCATTGGGTACCTCCGGCGTAAGACAGGACGTTGAACAGTTCCAAGGTGGCGATAACGATCACAACAGCCCGTTCACTGCGGCCCAACCGGTACCGCGCGGCGGCGCCGCCATCTTGGTCGCGTGCCACTGAGACCAAGATCCGGGGTCGCCACCGGCGCCAGTAGAGCACCCCTATAACGAGATAAAGCCCCAAGCGCCAGACCACCCACCACGGCGTCAGGCGGGTCATGAGGGCATGCCATTCCTGCAGACCGCCCGCCAAGAGGCTGCCAATGGCGGTCACCGCCACGCTCAAACCAAGCAGGATGGCCCATAGGCCGAAAAACAGCTTCCAGCGGGACAGGTGGCTCCAGCGAGCAGGGTGGTACCAGGCGGGGCGTTCAGGCATGGCGGGATCCGGTGTCTGACAATCACGATTGCTGACTATGCTGCCGAAGGGGGCATTGAGATCAATGGAAAACCCCAACGTCTTGGTGTTGAATTTTAGGCGGTTCGGTTTGCGGGGTTGTAACCCACACATTGGCGAAGGCGGCACTCACATCTTCAACCAAGGGGATGAGGCTGGCAGTGTCTGAATAGGGATGCGAATAGAGGTGAAGGGATGCGATATGCGTGTTTTGCATGGCCTGGAGGCCAGATAGTGACCCCGGAGGAGTTTATTCAGAGAGCCACGCCAGAATATCGGGCGAAGGGCATTCACGCGTACTGCCCTTCGTGTGGTGAACCTGTTCACCCCTACGGCGTACAGAGCTCTAACCCAGATGTGCCGCGGAGTTTCCATCATCCTGACCGTCAGGATGATGCGGACCCACTGGACGACTGCCCCCAGGCTAATCGAGGTGGGCGCTTTCGAGGCATGTATGCCGATGGTTGGGATACAACCCGGGGAGAGCGTCTTCGTGCCCAGTTTTTTGAGCGGGACACGCTGTGCGCCGCATATGAATTTTGTCGACAGATGTGCCATCGGGGCGGCAAGCCGATTCCGTTCCCTGTCGCTAAATTTGGCGAGATGATCCGGCGAGCGGATCAGCGCCGCATTTGGGCGTATCGGGGTATCCCGCTTTGGGCGGTCCCCTTCACACTTTTGGCGTTGGTGAATATCGAGAAGGGGGAAGGCCCCAGGGACTATCCCTTTCACTTCCTGATACAGAAAGGCGGATCGAGCCCGCTTTCCCAGATCTGGGAGGGGAAACGTTCCTGCCGGATGGTTAAGTGCTTCTCGGATGGAGGGAACGTCGTGAGAGGTAGCGAAGTGCCGATCGGAGAGGACGTCTATCTTGAGGCATCACGACGTTTTGGGTGGGTTCTGGATAAGCCGCGGCTACTGGCCGCCCTGATGGCGTTGCGCGGTCAATAGTTTCCTACACCGTAGATGTCGAGCAGACGGGTTTCCGGGAGTAAATGTCGAGGAGTTTCGAGGGGGGGCAGCCGCTCTTCACGCCAGACATCGAATATCCGAATAAACGCCACTAGGGTGCTGACCGCGTCGTTGAAGGACTTGGTTTCCTGGTAGGACAGAACACCGTCGCGAGAGGGGTAGGGCTCATACCGGTTCTGGATCCGCACGAGGTGATGATAACGGGCCAGAACGAGGTCGGCGTTGGCACCATCAAACCGGCCGACGGGTGTACAGCAGGCAAAAACGAACCGGTTCGGCTGGTGCGGATGGGGTAAAACGTGACCGTAATCGGGGCTTAGACCGGCCCCGCAGTCCAGCAGAACCAACGCTTCCGGCCCCTCGAAGGGGCCGTCGGAGGTGACCAACGCCCGCTGGGTCAGCAGGGTGCCGGCGTCCAGGTCGGGCCGATCCGCCAATCGGGCTTGGATGAGTGCGGCGGCCTCGCGCTGCGTTTGGGCGGATGGGGAGTGGGGCATGATCTCGCTCTCCTTACAATCACGGTGTTTTACTGCTCGGCTTCCCACACCAAAGGGGTACCCGGCGGTGCCAGCGGGGCGCCATCGATGACGGTGACGGTGGTGCCGTAAAGCGCCTGGACCCGCGTGTCCCAGAACTCCCCGCCTTCCGGCTCGCCGAGATGGTGATCGGGGTGGAACGTGCGCAGCATCGCCGCCAACGCCTGCACCGCCTGCGCGAACGAGGTGGCAGAGCGGCAGAGCTGATCACGATGCCCGGCCTTGGGGACGGTGTAGTAGACCCGGTCGCGCATCCAGTAATAGTGGCGCTGAAACAGCAGATTGACCTCAGGGGCGTCATAGACGATGTTGCTGTGGCAGATCAGGGCGGTGAAAGGGTATGGCGGTGCCGTGTTTACGGTCTTTTTTTCTGTCTTTGACGTCTCCGGTGCCGGAACGGGCAACCTCGCAACGTGGGCATACCAGTGCCCTCGGCCCAGGGCGCCCACATGGACCCGCGCCAACAACTCCACATCGCCGGAGGGGCCGCAGGCGGTCGAGACTACCCGATGGGTGGCCAGCAATCCGGGCCGGCACTGGGGATGGGTATCAATGGCCTGTGCCAACTGAGTCTGCAAGGTCTGAGTGTCGAGGGAGCTGATTTTAGAAGCGTTCATGACGACGGCCTTTCGATAACTGGCGATACGCAGAACCACTTGGCGCTGCGCTCACCGCAGTAATGCGCGGTGAACCTGTCGGTGTCCGGAGCCTGGGTCAGAAACAACAGGGTCTGCCAGGCGTCCAGATCATCCACTGCCTCCCACTCCAGAATGCCGTCGAGGGCGTCATCCTCGGAGGGCCAATTCGTTCGGCCTGTAATGGCCATCTGTACGGTGATGTCCTGCTTTGAGCCCGTGATGTCCGCACACCAATACACTCGGCCGGCGACACGAAAAGCAGAGAGCCAAGTACGCAGAGGTGATCCCGCGTGTCGTTGGATACGTTCCCAGAGTGCGACCAAGTAACCCTGGCGATCGGGATTAAGCCTACTGTCGCCGTTGGGGCCAATCTGAAAAAGCGGCTCAGGATGGGGGACCGTCTGGGCAAGACCGACCTGCGCCCGAAAAAGCGCATCGAGTTGGCACGGGCCCTGGGTGGGCGCACCCAACGGCTGAGGCTCACCAAGATGAAGCTGTGGATGCAGAGGCGTTGCGGCGCGAACCTCGGAATAGGCTTGATCCGGATAGTACGAGGTTGCGGCGCGCACAATGTCGTCGAGGGCATCAAAATCCACGTCGGGCCGACCGGCGTAAAATGAATAAAGAGGCCAGAGGGCCTCGACAAAGCGCGTGGTCAAGCGGTCATTCTGGATGATGCCGACACCGATATTGAACCGTTCTTGCCGGATGGGGTCGGGCTCCAGTTGGAAGGGGAACCAAAGGGGCGTTGCAGACACCATGGGCTCGCCTCACCGATTGGTCATGGGAAAAAAGGTGCCGGGCGCATCCTGTGCTACGGCCTGGATTGATCGCGATCCGAACAGCACACACAGGAGACCCGGCATGACTTACTTCAATTGATCCAGCGGATCGGGCAGGGCATCACCGGACTCCGGTGCCCCGGTCCGAGCGGACCCCGAGCGTCGCAGAATGGCCGTGCTGGCCGCATTGCGGGCCAACGCCTGACGCACTTCCATCTCGGTCTTGAGCGAATCAATGTCCCGATCCAGGACTTGCAGGCGCCGATCGATCGCCGTCTGACCTTCCTCGTTGTCGGAGATGCCGGGCTCGCTGGCACCGGCCAACAGCAAGCGCCGCGCCCAGATCGCTTTGGTCAGGGTACGGGCTAGCGCCATCTCACCGGCCAGGCGATGAATTAACAGCGGGCCTTCCGGGTCGGTTTTCAGTGCCTCGATGACACCGCGTGATACGGACAAGCCGGGCCCGGCGGAGACCTTGCGCAGATTCTCCGGTGTGGTCGGCGTTGAGCCATTGACCATGTTGGCCAGATCCTGAGCCAGCTTTTCCTGTTCGTCTTCAAGATCGCGCATCAGGCCGGCACCGGCCTCGGTGGTGACTTTTTCACACCCATCGCAAGTGCGATGCACTTCCTCGCCCGCCACCTTGCTGATCCACTGCGCGGCCTCCTGTGGCGAACCCCAAACGGTGCACATGCCACCCCGGCAGGCGGACCCGCCTCCGCCGGCACCGCCATTGCCGCCACCCCCGGCCCAATTACCATCATCCGTGGGCACGGAGCCCCAGCCACCCCCACCACCACTGACCGGGGAGGTATCCGTGGTATTGGTGCGACCATGCAGGATGTTGTAACCGGCGGTGGCCGTGTCGTTCATCACCCGAATCGGTTGTTGACCGCTGCCGCCGCGTTTTTCGCCACCCACCCAGGTAGTGCCCCGATTGCCGGCCTCATCCTCTACGCGCTCTTCGGCACGGACCGCATCGGGAGAGGCCATGGCGGCCAGCTGCCAGTTTTCGGCCACGGCACGGCGTTGCCAGCCGCTGGTGGGGATCATGTCCCCCATCTTCTCGGCCATCTGCTGGCAGGAGAGTTTGGCCTTGGAAAAATCCGCCTTGCCCTGCAGCACACCGTTGGTGACCAGGTCATAAAGACCCGGGTCCGCCCGCTGAATGATCATGGCGGGCAGACTGGCGACTGCCCCCTGCGCATTACGGACGATGTTGCCCATCATGGAGCGAAAGCCATCCGTAGCACCATTCAGTTGGTTGCGCACGGTGATTTTGGGATCAAAATTGCCGCAACTGGCATTGGCGTTCCAACGCAGCCCCAGGCCGATCTGCCCGGGCTGGTGGCCCCGGCCGGCGGAAATCGCCACCGGCGAGGCGCCGCCGATCTGATAATAGAGACTGTCCGCGGATTCGGCCTGGGCGCTATGAGGCGAGAGGACCACAGCCCACAACGCCATCACGCAGACCACGGCGCAGCGACCGTACCGGTTGTTCGGGCAAACCGACCTTGCCACCGTTAAAAAAATACTCATGGGTAGTCTCCCGTATGGGAAAGGAGTTTCTGTCCGCGTTTCTTGCAGCAGCTGTAGGGCCGCCACAGCGCCCAGGCGTAGTCGCCTTGTTGAGCGAGATGTCCCCGGAACGACGCCGCGGGCCCGCGATCCGGGAACACGGCACAAGAGCGGGTCATGGCCGGCGTCAGGCGTTGCCACTTGTGGGTGTCCTTATCACCTTCCTTGACTGGGGGCGGCGCCCAGACACCGCGGGAACTTCGGGTTCGGGGCACCAGCGGGGTATAGACGTGCGGCTGGCCGTTGCGGGTGACCAGATCCGCCACCCGTTGGGCGACGACCGCAGCGGCTTTGTAATCGTTGGATTGCGTTATGAACCCAGAACGCGGATAAACATTGCCCCAGCGGTTCAGCAGCCCCTGACGGACCTCGCGCAGCCCTGGCGTTAGCGCCTGGGGATAGACTTTTTCAGGCAACCCCTCGCGCCAGGCGTAGCTATCGAGCACGGACAGGAAGTACGGTTGTAGCGGCCGTGCTGGGGTAGAGCAGGTATAGCCCCATTGCCCGGCGAACTGGCTAAATAAGGTGGTGGCCGGATGGCCAATGGCATCCCCATTTTTGAAACGCAGGCTGTTATGGATGCCGTCCTCGCCGGTGGAACTGGCCGCGTCCGCGCCCTCGGCGGTGACGCCACCGCCCCGGGCATTGCCGTTGGAAGGACTCATGAACGCCACGTCCCGCCAGGGGTTGTCTCCGGTGTTCTGATAGCTGCTGACCACCAATTCCGGGATGTAGTGGCCCACTTTGACACTGCTGCGTACCGAGCAGCCAAACGGCGTGCAGCGCAGCCACAGGCACACCCCAACCACTCGATATTGCAGACAGTCCTGGGACCAGGCGGACTGGACGATGGAGGCCGTGTCCACGGCTCGGGCGGGTGTGGCGGTGCCGAGAAGACCGACCGCACTGAAAAGGCTGACCATACTGAAAACACGGAAAAGGCCAGCCACGCCAAATGGACATCTCATTGGGACGCCTCCCGAGCCTGCTCAATACGTTTAAGAGCCTGGGCCACATCATGGACGCCATAGACCACATAGGTGCCGTCCACCACCACGGCGGGGAGTTTTTCAATGCCGATCTGCCAGGCCCGGGCCACGGCTTCGTAGGCCCGTCCGTATTCCTTAAATAAGTGCTGCCAGTCTTCGGAGCGCATGCGCGCTTGTACGGCCTGAGCGGCGGCGTCGGGATCAGTGGGTAGATCCAGGGACAAAGCGCCGTCGAGCCTGGCCGGGGCGTCCAGTTCCACCACCACGGCATCGTCGGGGACGGACGTCATGGGCTCGGTGGCGACGGTGAAGACCTCGATGCCGGCGTAGGCCGGCGTCAGGATGGCCAGGATGGCATTGACGCTGAGGGTGGCAGCCAACAGATATCGGAAAGGAAAAGATCGAGGCATGGCACGGACACAGGGTGATGGGGTTCCCTGCATGCTGCCATCGCCTTGTCTTGCGACAACGGAAAAAGCCCACGGGGCGCCGTGGCATTTTCTGCTTTTGTCGATTCAACCGCCGTCAGTTCAGTGTTCTACCAGAGATCAAACCGATCTGAGCCAGCGCGCTGGTGGCTTTTTGCGCCGCGTAGCCGTCGCCGGAGCGCTCCGCCCAGGCGGCGAGGTTGAGGGTCATCTCCTGAATAAATTGCCTCTCGTCGCATAACTCCAGACAGCGCTGGACCAGCCCGAACAGATGGCTGCGCTGTTTGCGTTGCTCCAGCCGGGTGGCGGCGGTGGCCAGGTCCTCGCGCACCCAGTTGTAGCCGAAATCCGCCTTGTCCGGCTCGGCGACGACGGTGGTGTGGGGCTGTTCGTCGAGATCCTGCAACTGGGTGTCGGCGACCAGGATCAGGACACTGGCCAGCTGGACCGCGGTACGGGCATCGAGGGACCATTGAAAGATCCGCTGTTCGCCCATGCGGCCGCTGTCGCGGCGATAGCGCCGACGCAGATCCAGCAGCAGTTGCGCTGGCGTCGCCGTAGCGGCCCCGAGGTGATCCTCGTCGAAGACCACGCTCACATCCAGGACCACGCCCTCACGGCCGGGATGGCGGTATTGCCGAAAGGTCACGCCGCCGGACGGCGTGTCCACCCGTTTGAACTGAAAGGTGGGGATATCGGGTTGATCGTCCATGTCTCGCCTGTCCTTTCGCCTGTCCGTGCGGTCCTTTTTAAGGGGCGAAGGCCGTTCTGGCAAGCGCTCGTGCCCGGTCTGGTGTCCTGCCTGGGGCGTTTCGTCGGCGGCGGTGCCGGTGGTGTTCCGGGGCATGGTGGTGGTCGGATTGGGCATGGAAAACTCCTATTGAGCGGAAGAAGTGAAGTTTGGGGCGTCGGGATGGCGCGGATGCGGATACGGCCCGGACTACGACCTCTTGAACAACGAGGCGATCCGGTGACGCAGGGCGGTGGTGTGAGACGGCGCGGCGGGCTTGAAGCGGGCGATTGCCAAGTCTTGGCAACGGGCAATAAAGGCATCGCGATCGAGGATGTCGTCCTGGTCGGTGTCCAGATCCCGCCACTCAAATGCCAGTTGGTAGTGGTCCAGTTTCCAGCCGGGGGTGTCGTCCCGGCCAGCCTGTACCGGGCGAGGGATCACGGTGATCGGCTGGCGCTGGGCGTGCAGGGCGGCTTGCGCGCGCTGCCAGATTTGGTAGGCGAGTTCGTCCACGTGGTAGTGGTTCACGGTGACGTCGTGGAGCTGACTGAGCCCGTGCTCGGCCAAAAAAAATCGGGCGAGACAGGTACGGTGGTTGCCGTCGGCGCCGACGTAGAAGTCCAGGCCGTCCACCGTACTATAAAAAAGACGGGGTGCGCGGGACTGGGGGGCCAGGTAGTAGTCCGGGTTGTCGTGCAGCCACTGGAGATTATGGGGCATGCGTTTGCCGCCGGTGAGCAGTTGCAGCCAGGTTTTGCCGTGATGGTCCTGATGATCGGTGCCGACCACGCGGAAGACATTGACCGAGCCGGTCTCGCTCCAGTAGTGACGGGTGACGAAGGGCTTTTTCTCCTGGGGCAAGGCGGCGCTCCAGGCCTGCAGCGTCTGATTGGCCCAGTGCGGTGGCGCGTTGAGCTGCCGGCGCACGACGTCAAAATGATGGGGCTCGGTGTTTGCCCTGCCACGGTCTTGTCGGGTGTCCGCCATGATACGTGCCTTATTGAGGATCGGTCTGCGCGGTGGTGTTCGCGCTGTCTTGGGGTTCCACGGCCTCCAGAGGCAAGGGCTGGCCGGTCTGACTCAGATACTGCTCCAGGGTGCGCACGCGCCGCTGAAGTTGATCCCGATCCAGATGTTCGCTATCGGGCGCCACGGCGAGTTGGCTATAGGCCGCCATAAAAGCGCGCAGCACGGAAGAAGGGGTTTGCGCCCGCGTGTGAGCGGCCTCGACAAAACGGTCCCAGAGTTGCCGGCTGACGCGAAGGTTGAGCTGGTGGTCTTGTGAGGTTGTCATGATGGGGTTCTGCCTATACGTTGCCTTTATATCGGTGCGTTGATGGAGGAGGGTGATGGGAAGGGCCGTGAAATGGGTATTAGGAAGCATCGCTGCCACGGGGTTATTCATCGTTGTCTTGTTTCTGGTCATGCCGGAGGGATGGGTGGCGGTCAAACACTATGCCCAGATGTTTATGTCCTGGTGATAGCAAAACGGATTTTCCTATAGGTAGCGCCGAAACGGCACGATCAGGTCGGTTAACAGAACCCCCATCATGGGTGCATGGGAAAGTGTGAGCAGCGCCAGGAGTAACGCCAGAGCATCCTGTCGGCCCAATGCCGGCGACGCGGCCAGGGTGGCGAGCGCGTCGAGCCGATGCACGGCATGGGCGAGGATGGGGTGGGCGACGTACAGACACCCCCCGATCAGGGTGATCAGTCCCGCCAGGTTGAGCAGTCCCTTTAACCGGGGCTCACAGCGCATGGAGGGCCTTTTGCGTTGCAACCAGCGTTGCAGACCGAATCCCCACGCGGCCATGCCAAGCACAAAGGCGCCGATCCAACGCCCAGGCGTGACCGGATAGGCGGTGCTGGCGAGAGAGGCCGAGAACAGGATTGCGGTGCACAGGGTCAATCCCGCCGCCAGGGCGGCCAACCAGAGGGCAGTGCGCGTCCATGTCGTGGGGGGAAGAGTCGGATGCGGATCGGTGGTGTTCGGCAGAGAGACTTTCATGATCTCGATCTCCTTAAGGTTGGCCTTGCGCGGTGCCCGGGTTTGACGGTGGCGCGGCAGGGGCCTCGTGCGGCACTGTTTTGTCGTAACGTGCCCGATCAATGTCCAGGCACAGGGCAAGCACACCGCGCCAAGCGCACAGCAGGAGACACAGCGCCCCATACACGTTGAGGGCGTCGGTCGCGCCTTTGGCGAGGGCCCCTTGCCATCCTGAGAGAGTGAGCAAGGGGAGCGCTTGCGGGATTCGGCGATACGCGTAGAACGCGATTCCCGCCCCGACCAGTGCGATCAGGGCGCGCACGCCCCACTGGGCCATCGGCACCAGACGAATGGGCCCGTCGTTACGGCGCTGGGTTCGCAGCAGCCGATGCCATAAGGGCCAACTGGCGACGATCAGCAGTGTGTCGCCGAGCGCGGCAAGCACGAGCAGAGGCCAGATCACATGATCCGGCCGAGTCTCGGCGGCGAGGTACAGCAGCGTCATGCCAAACCCGTAAACCAGAGAAATGGCGCCCACGGCCACCAGAGCGATCCCCCATCCCGCATCGGGATTGTCCGGTACCTCTTCGGTCACCGGCCTCATGATGGCGCCGCCTCGTTGTCGAGGGCGTGCAACCCCCGCTTGCGGTCCATCTCCTCGGCGATGCGAATCGCGGCGTCCAGTTCACTGCACTGGTGTTCGTCCATGACCCGCTTGCGTTCCTGTTTCTCCTCACCTTCGGTGCCGGCCAGAGAGAGATACAAACTGGGCGGCACGATGCGAAACAGCGCCTCGATGCGGTCGGCCAGGACCACGCCTTCGGTGTAGCGCCCCCGGGCCTTGGCGGCGCTGCCGATGAGGGTTTTTTGTTCGGCGGACAGGGCCTTAAACCGGGCGATTTGCTCAATTTCATCCGGCGGTGTCACCAGACACAGCCACCACTCGATCATGTTCAACAGCTTCTGGCTGGCGTCCGGGAAATCCTCCAAATTCTGGGTGGCGAGCCAGATCCAGTAGAACAACTTGCGCCCCATCTTGCCGGCCTTGACCAAGTAAGGGCTCAACAGCGGATTGATCGTGACGATGTGGCACTCATCGATGGCCTGGATGATCGGGCGGCCCTTGTACTGATCCCGCTCGGCGAGCGTGATGATAATGTTGGTCAGAGAAATCACCGCGAGGGCCAGGTGCGCCTCGTACCCGTCCCGGGCGTAATGGGCCAAATCAACAATGGTGACGTCACATTCCGGCCAGGCCTGACCTTCCCGGTTGAACACCTCCCCATCAAACCCGTCACAAAAGAGCGCCATGGCTTCGGCCATTTCATGGGCGCGGGACTGGCGGGGCAGGGGTACCTTGGGATCCGTGGCCAGCGCATGAAG
Organism: Alloalcanivorax balearicus MACL04; assembly: GCF_025532145.1. Taxonomy (GTDB): domain Bacteria; phylum Pseudomonadota; class Gammaproteobacteria; order Pseudomonadales; family Alcanivoracaceae; genus Alloalcanivorax; species Alloalcanivorax balearicus. Next base: position 18,557 of record NZ_ARXS01000035.1, read on the forward strand.
GCCGGCCACCACATCCTGGGTCAGACACTGGCGCCCCTCGTCGCGGCTGCGCTGCGCCCCATAAAAGATCGCGTCGCGCACAAGACGCCGGTCGGCGCGGCGGAACTCCGCTTCCTCTTGCGGGTCGCCGCCGGTGATCATCAGGCGGGCGGTGAGTTCCATTTCCCCGAGCACGTCCCGCTCGTCGGCGTCCTCGTCGTCCTCTTCATCGTTTTCTTCCGGAACCGGCGCGGGCTCGTCGGACCAGCCGTCCTGACGGTCCTCCACCTTGCGGCGTTCGGTAATGGCGTCGTCGTCCAGTAGGCGGTGCGCCTCGGAGAACAGGGGCAGAGGCGGCGCTTTGCCGGGCGCCATTTTTACCCGGTTGACGGTCAACCCGTGCCGCTGGAAATACTCCCCCAACAACCCAAAGGAGTTACCCACCTCAATCACAAACAAACGGGGCCGACGCAGTGCCATGACCTGGCTGAAGATCCCGTTCAAGGTGGCGGATTTACCGGCGCCAGTGGGCCCGAACACGAACATATGGCCGTTCTTGGCCCGGTCATTGGGATCCAGCGGATCAAACCCGAACGACCCGCCGCCGCGATTAAAAAAACTGAAACCGGGGCGGCCGGTGCCGCGAGACCGGCCAAACAACGGCGCCAGGTTCGCCAGGTGCTGCACGTAGTTCAACCGGGTGTACCAGCCTGGCTTATCCTGTTGCGGATCGAACGCCATGGGCAGCCAGCGCAACCAGGTGTTGAGCGGCGCGATTTCGTCTTCCGCGTCCACCGGCTTCAAGTGAGCGCTTTGCAACTGGGTGATGAGCGTCAGGGTCCGCTGTTCCAGATCGGTTTCATTGTGACCGCGGAGATAAAACACCAGGGAGGATCGATAGAGCTTGTGATTCTGGTTCAGCATGGCGCGTGCGGTTTGGCAGTCCTCCCGCACCGCGGTGGCGTGCACAGAATCCCCGTGGGCTTTGCCGTGTAGGGTGTTGATGTGGTCTTCCAACACGTCCTGGGGCGTGGCGACGATCGTGAGGACCATCTCGGTGTCCTCCGGCAGCACGTCCATAAGCGCGTTGAACGCCTGCCCGCCGGCCCGGGGCATCTCCCCGGTCAGGTGACCGACATCCGGCGCCCGGCGCATCGCTTCCACCGGAATGGCGCGGTGGGGCAGACCATCGAAATACCACAGCCCACTGTCCACATCAGCGCGGGGCGACCGATACAGAAGATCCTCGGCAAAATCGTAATCCGGCAGACCGGCCACGGCGTCGTCCCCGGGGTAGGCCACCCGGTCATAAAAGGCATGAGGCGTATCGGGGTCGGCGGCCGGGCGCGGATTGAACCACGTCAGCATCCACCGATGAAACGCCGCCCCATTCATTTTTTTAAGCTGTAAACCGGTGCCTTCCAGACCCGCCGCCAGGCGGTCGTAGACCTGGTTGGCGGCCTCTTCAGGGACCCCTTTAGGGTTGGGGCCGAGCCAGCGATACAGCACCAGGCGTACCCGCCGGGTTTGCCCGCGCCAATCCGTGCGCGTGACCACATCATCCTGAAACAGCCCGCCGGGCTTGGCGATGGCCTGCAGGTGCTGTTCCATACTGCGCAGCCAGGCCTGGGTGAAGGCGGTGTCCAACAGGGCCGGATCGGCGTGTTGGACCACCCGCGCCATTTCCGCGGCCGGATCCACCTCATCCCGGCAATACAACTGCACCACCCAAGGATGACTGTCGTACTCCGGGAGCGCGTCCTGCAGGGTGGCCTCGATCTGATCGCGCAGGCCGGCCAAGGTGTCTTGCGAGCGGCCTTCGGTGGGGATGGGCGTCACCTCGGCGGCGATGCCCACGGAGACGCCGTCCTCCAATAAAAAACAGCCGGAGTCCGGCAAGTACTCCACCCAGGGCAGAAATCGGGTAAAGGACGGACCACGCTGATACGAGCGCTTGATCTCGGCCCAGGTCAGGGGCTTACCGCGTGACTGCGCGATGGGGTTCCCTTCCGGGGCCTTCAATGCCGCGGCGCCATCGGCATGGAGAAGGGCGGCGCCGTCCTGACCCTCAACACGCGTGCCATCCTTAACCCCTTCCCAAGTCGGGGCTTGGCTCTCGTTAAGGTTGGTAGGCGATGGGTTAAAAAACCGCTTTATCGTATCGAACATAGGTTACTCCTGGCGCGCCTGACGATGTCGCAAACCGACGAAGTGCAATCCGGCACGGGCCAACTCGATGTGCGTCAGTAACAGAAGCGTGCCGGCCAGGGTCAGCGCCACGCCCCGCCAGAACGCTGTGGTGGGCGCATCGCCCACGACACCGGCGTCGAGCGCGCTGGCAATCAGCGGGAGCAGGGCGCCCAAGATGGCGACACTGCCCAGGATCGCGGACCAGTAGCCCAGCCACCGCCACCAGGAGGCGGTGACACCGTGGCGATAGGGCGTAATAAGCAGGGCCACCCCGTGCAACCCCAGATAGCCGGCGGTGAGGCCCCACAGCAGGGGAAGCCGGTCGGCGCCGGGGCTATCCCAGAACACGGGCCCCATGTAGAGACCGGTTGCCACGGTGCCCAGCACGAAGGCGATAGCCGAGTGCCGCTGGGTAGGTTGAGCAGGTTGGACGACCATCACTTACTCCTACGGATCGGAAGCGGGCGCCGGCCAGGGCCAGGCGACCTCCCCGGGCTGGGCGTACTGGACCCGCTCGTACAGCGGGAACACGGTCGAATACCCGGGCACCGGTACCTGCTCACCGTCCGGGCTGCCCGCCAGGTGTGGATACACGTACATCACCAAATCGGGATTGGGCAGCCGGGGGAACTGACTGCGGATCTCGTTCTCCACATGGCGCGTGTACGGGTGATACGGCCCCAGGCCCTGCTCAGCGTCCGGCAACGGCCGGCGCAAGGTGTGCCGGATTTCCTGAAGGCGCGGGTGTTTGTTTTGAGACGTGTTTTGAGTCGATGACGCGGTAGAACCTGCGGACTGCCCGCCTTGGCGCCACAGGTCCGCCATGGTGGTGGCCTCATCCACCGGCATCAGTTTGTCCTGGGAAGTGGCACAACCACCCAGTCCGGCAAGGACACCGAGCACGGCGACCGCAGCCACCCGGGCACGCTGAGTACCGATTAATAAAGATAAAAAATCAATCAAGAGAAGGTTGGGACCAGGAGGATTGCGCATAGTGCACCTTTCGTCCTTCGGTTTCGTAGTCGATGGGAAGGGGGACGTCGATCAGCACGGAGACCGGTTGGCCGGGCGGCACGTAGACGGCATCGAACGTTTGACCGAACCGCTCTTGTATCCACTTTCGAGTCTCGGAGAGGCCCTCGGACGCGGACCGCCCCAAAATAAACTTGTCGGCGTTGCCGGTGAGGGCCGTGAAGGCGCCATTGGTGTCCATCTGAGTGCTGGTCTCGCCCATGGCGATGCCGTCAGCGGCGCCTTCCGCGCCGGCCATCAAGAACGTGGTCAGCAGAAACTCACGGGCATTGGTTTTGCGCTCGCCAGGAATACACGGCAGCCCGTGCGGCGTTGAGAGCGTACCAATCCCGTTTTTCTTAGATGAGGAATTGCCGTCATCAGGGTCATCCGGAGTAGGCACGGTACGCACCGTGCCGTCATCGAAAACAAACGTGATGCTATCGACTTGCCCGCGGACACAAGATAGCGTCCAGTCCCCGGTGGTGGTGCCGGCCAGGATGGCGCCCCGTACCTCGGGGATCTCAATGCCGTTGGCCGTTAAATTGTCTTTGCCCACAATGACGCGGAACGGGTAGGGATCGTTCACGGTACCGTCGATGGGTACACGACCGAGCAGCGCGGTCATGGCCACTGAGCCGGTCAGCGTCGAGTTTTGAGGAATGGTATAGACCGGGCGCACCGTACTGGGATCCGCCTTGCCCCGGATGCGGCTTTCCACGCTGTCGGCGGCCCGGCCCAGGACCTTCGCGCCGCCGGCGGCGGTATCCGACAAGGAAAAGGCAGAAGGAAACACCGATTCCCCGGTCTTTTCATCGGTGCGGGCGTCGGCCGGGTTGACCCAGACCAATCCTGGCGTGATGGTACCGGCCGCCCCCAGAGAACCGTTTCTCAGACCGCCGTCGCCCAGGCCCAAGCCAACGGGAAGCTCCTCTTGATCTGAGCCATCACCGCCGCGATCGGTGTAATGACGCAGTGTGTCCAGCTTGGACTCGAACGTCTTGAGCAAGGACTGGTCTTTTTCGGCCTCGCGCCGGCGCTCTTCGCGTAGCGCGGACTGGATGGCGCTGTCCACGTTGCTCGCCCGTTCAGACAATTGTGCATTCTGATCCCGCAACTTCTGACTCTCGGCCCGGGTGTCATCCAGTTCCTTGCGCATGGCGCGCATCTCGCCGACCAGGGTGGCGACCGTATCCCGGGGCGTATCGCCCTCAATGCCCAGCGCCTGGATCTCATCGTCCGTCAACGTCAGGGAGGCGTCCTTCTGCTCCGAGGCGCCGGAGGCCGCCGCGTCCGGGGTGTCGTCGCTATTGCAGCCGCGAATCACGATCACCAGCACCACGATGACAAGGAACGGCAGCAGGATTTTGAGCAACCCGTTACTTTTCAGCATCGGCCGCCTCCTTCGTTTTTTTTAATCGGCCTTCTTCAGCGTTTTTTTCGCTCTGGCGGCCGTCATCGGGCTGAGGCGACCGCTTCGGAGCGGGTGGGTAGAGTGCTTTCTCCAATCCGCCGCCCCGGGTGACCAGAAATACCGTGGTGGTGGACGTGGACGACGTTGACGGTCCCACGCTGGGGTGCATAAACGTGGCGGTGACGAACTCGCCCTGCAGGCGGCGTGGATCGAGCCCGAATTCCCGATTGGGATCCGGGTTGGTGATCTCCACCGCTGTGACCGTCAGCCCGCCGGCACGCCAGGCGGCCAGTGGCTGGGCTTGTAAGGGCAGCTCCCAAAACAGCGGTACCGTCTGTGAAACGCGCATGGGCACACGGCGCACGCCGGGCAGCGGTGCCACGGTGCGCAGGGGCGCGTACAGGGTTTGTGCAGCGTACCGCGTCAATCGAACCGGCAAGGGCGGCGCGTTCGACGCGTCAGGTGAAGACGCTCCCTCTTCGTTGGCCGACGTCTTCTTTTGCGCAGTGGACGTTGGTGGCTGGTCCCCGGAGACGACAATGCGAAGATCCTCGGCACTGGCTCCTTCCGTGGCGGCCAGGTCGATTAAAAAAATCTGGCCGGACTCGATGTCCTGGACCTGCACCCGTTGTGCTTCAAACTTCTTTTTCGCCATTAAATAAAGCGCGCCGCCGACGGACTGGACGCGCAGTACCTCGGGGTCAGCCAGTTCGGCGGGCAGCCCAATGCGCACATTGCGATCAATGAGGACAATACGTTCCTCACCGACGGGCAAGTCCACCGGAATGGGTTTGCGTTCCCAGTGATGGATCTCGACGGCGTAGGCCGGCGTCAGGGCCGCAGCGGTCGTGACCAACGCCGACAGGAAAACGAGAAGCACGCGTAGAGGGCGCGGGAATCGAAGGAGAGGGGGCATGATTTATTCCTCCGTTGAATCGGCGTTGCCGGTCGGGTCGTCACCGGTATCGCCACGCGGCACGGACAGCCGTTGCGGGGTATCGGCCAGGCAATCCAACTGCAACCCCCAGGGATTGCGTTCCGGGTCCACATCGGCGCGCACCACTCGAAGGGGATAGCGCACATAGACATCACGAACGGGCGTGCCGGCGTAGTGTTCATCGATGGCCAGATCGAGCGTAACGACCCAGTGGTCCCGATCCAGGATGGTAACCGCGTCTTTCCGGAGGCCACGCCCCGGGATCTCGTACATGCCCCGCACACGCCCCTTCAACTCCTGGCGGCGCTGACGAGCGGTGTAGTCGTTTTCCAGAGACACCTGGCATTGCGGGGTCAAATACGCGCTGTACGAGTGGAGGTTGCGCTTGTAGTCCACCTCGCCGTTGGCGGGCCAACGGTTCAGTTGTTGCCAGATATAGAACGCGAAGCTGTAGACGCTGCTGGGCGGCACTTCCCACCACTTGCGGGTGCTACCGGAGCGCAGATCGGGCGGGTTGTGGATGGTGAGATCCTGGGGCGCGCTTTTCCAGCCCCACCACATCCCGCCGCACAACAGCAGCAACACGGCGACGATGACCCGCAACGTCAGGATGTGGGCATCGCGGGCGGACTGAGCGTGTCGAAATCGACTCATGATCCTGATCCCTTCCGGTTTTTTTGAGTGGGTTGAGTGGATGAAGCCGGGAGAGCACGGCGTTTGGCGCGCACCGAGGCGTACCGCCGGGTGCCGTAAACAGCGGACTGGGTAATAAAGCGGTGGCGGCTGGCGAACCCGCGCAAGGCGAGTGACCAGGCGATGCGGCGATACAGCCAGGTCTCCGGGCGGCCACGGCGTAGACGCCGTAACACGCCCCCTCCGAACCACACCACCGCCCCGGCACCCAACGCGCCACAGGTCGGCACCATGGCGATGCCGAACGCGAAGGCGGCGACAATGCCCGGAATCAATCCCACGGCAAAGCCGGTACCCGCCGCCAAGGCGACCTCCCGGCCGGTCATGCCCCGGAACACCACCGGAGCCTGATTGAGCCGGGAGGGCAAAAAGGTGATGGTGGGTGTGGCCATCGTGATCCGCCTTGAACCGATGACTTACAAAATTTCGGCGGCTTTGGTGGCCAGCCAGATCACGGCGACGATCAGGATGATGCCGACCACGATGGTGATCCCGAAGGCGCCCCACTGGCCCTTCTCGGAAGCCTCCTTGTACTTGGCGAGCGCCGATTGCCCCACGATATAGAACGCGACGGTGGCGATGATCAGCCCGCCCAGGATTGCGGCGTCGTACAGGTAGTTCTGAATGGTTTCCATCAAACCGCTGCCTTCCCCCCGGGTGGGTTCATCCATGGTGGGCAGCTGAGCCAGGGCGGGCGATGACGTGATGCCCACGGTCAGCAGGGCCAGGACCCGGTAAAATAGCGTCTTGATCTCGTGAATGCGGTGACGGCTTTTTTGGAACACGGGATGGAACAAACGATTCATCGTAACAATCTCCATAGAGTAGTGAGCGCAGAGCAGGTGAAAGGACGACTTAAGAAAGAAAAACCCAGGACAGCAGGAGGACGACCAGCGCGATGCGGATCACGGCGCCGCCGGCGATGGTCCCGAGCACGCGATTGGTGGACCAGCCGCGAAAGGTGCTGATGTAGGCCCACGCCGCCCACAGCAGCACGGCGGTGCAGCCGAGGCCGGCGATGACCAGGGCGAACAATGCCCAGGACTGGCCGGCCCCAACTTGAAACGCGGAAGCGGGATCCATACGTCACTGGCGCTCCACGGCTGTGTCAGTGAGATAGTCACCGGAGAGCGGCGTTGGGCGCCGTGGTGGCAAACGCGGGGGCGCCATGTAGGACTCAATGCCGTCGATAACGATTTGCAGATCGCGATGCAGGGCGTCCACATCGAGGAAAACCCGTTGGCCGGCGCGGAAGGCGTGGGCATCGGTCTGGTGACGGACGGGCCGAGAGGCGAGCCGATCGACCACCCGTTGCAGATCCTCCAGCCGCTGTTGGAGCAACGCCAGATCCCGACGCTGTATGGCGTCGTTAACGTCACTGGCGACGGCAACACGAGAGGCGCCACCGCCGATCACTAACAGCAAGGCGGCGGCGATGACTCGGAGGGTGTTTGTACGGGACGGTAACGACCACTTAGAAGACCTGAAAAGCATGCCCGGTCAGTCCTGTGATGAACGTGATGACGGCAGGCTAGAAAAAGGAGGGGACGGGCGGAACGGATAATCCCAACGTCCCGACGTGGCTTTTTATTTTTAAGGTGACATAACCCGAGATGGAGAGGGGAGTCTGACCGTTAAAGGTATTTTTTGAATGATCCGACAGTGATACTAACGATCAGCCCAAACAGGCTGGCACAGGGCAATAAAAACACATTGGGATGGATGGACCAGGGCACACTCAAATAGAGTAACCAGCCGGTGATGAACACCGGCCCGGCCCAGCGTTTGGCGTGGTGATAGATAAAGGCACTCTCTCTTCCTGCACCGAACTTACGCAGATCACGACGAACCAGCCCGTCCACAAACCCCACCAGCGCCGCCATCACGAACAGCGGAAAGGTCAAAAATAAAATCACGGCGCGCACCAGGATCACCAGCGCAATATAGACGGCGGCCAACAGGTAGGTCGCCACGGTACCCAGCCAACCGGATTCGCTGGAATACTGCATCAGAGCGGGCCCAATACCTGTTTTAATCAGAACGGTATCGAAGGCCGCTTCCACGGCGGTTTGTACCGTCACCACCGGGTTGGACAGCAACAGTGATCGCGTAAAATGGCTGTCCAACCAGCCGACTTCCGTATGCATCATGTGCAAGGCGTGCTCGGCCCCGGGCTGGTCCCACCACTGGAACGCCATCCCCACCCACTCGATCAGGACCGCCGAGATAATCGAGAATAAGAGAACCGCAACGATCCGGAAGGGTAGCCCCAGCAGCCGGGACAGCAGACCAGGCGGCGTGCGGCGGCCGTGCCTGGATTGAGTCGATTGAGCCGTCGTTTCCGCCATGGCCTACGCCTCAGTCCTCATCAACGCCGTCGTCAACCTCACCCAAGCTATCCGAGTAGCCGGATGCGACCTCAAAATCCCCCTCCCAGTTTGCTTTTTGGGGCGCAAGACTCCCCGCGGATGAGGCCGGCGTTGTCGGCACACCAACGTCACCCGCCGGTGGTGTAATCTGGATGGGCGCGGGCATCACCGTTTCCCACCAATGATCGCCGGTGTGGTATTTCTCGCGCATGCGTGACGCCAGATCCGTGATGCCAGCAGGGATCTCCTTGCCCGTGTCCGGTAGCGGCAGGGGCATCCGGATCTTCCACAGTTGCCCGCCTTCCAGGAGCGCGAACGCCTGGCCTTTGGGGAGTGAAACGACATCGGCCGGTTCGATCATGGGTACCTGCACGGTGGAGACCCGATCGCCGCCAGAGCTGGAAAAATCCTGGTCGGTGTCGACATTACTGTTGTCCGAGGTCATCGACATCAGCATGCGTTGGTTGATGGAGACCTTTCTGAGTTGCCGGGTCAGTAGCTCCGCGGTTCGGTCCTCCCGAACGCGCAACATGATCACATTATTAAAGTTGCCCACCACCTGGCGGGCTTTCGCGGCATTGCCAATGCGCGCCTCAATGTCCGACAGCGTCTGGGTGTAGGCCGTCACCTGGATTCCGGCGCCCCCACCTTTGTTAATCAAGGGGATGAACTCCTCGCCCATTAATTCATTGAATTCATCGCAGTGCAGGTTAATGGGGAGTTTGCCGGCGCGACGTCCGATATCAGGCAGGCCATCATCGATGCCGTGCTTGTAGATGTGGCCGGCCATACTGACCAGATCCGCGAACATGGAGTTGCCCACGGCCTGGGCGACTTCAAAGTCGCTCATGGCATCCAGCCCGATATACACAATCCCACGCTGGCGAATAACCTGACGCCAGTCGAAAATGGGGCGTTTGTCTTCCAAGTCGGTGTAGTCCGGGCTCAGCAACTCGGCGGTTTGGCCGGTGGTGAGTTTCTCCAGCAGCGGCAGCAAACTGGCGACGATTTTATCGAAGTAGGTTTTGTCGTAGCGGACGGCGCTGCGCAGGCCCTGCAGCACGGTATCGGCTACCGGATTACTCTGTAGATACAGTTCAATGGCCACGACTCGGGGATGACGGCCCTGCATGTTGCGAGGAATCGTCTTGGGATTGAGTTTTTTCTCCTCCTTTTGGATCTGCTCCCAGGCGGTTTGATCGTATTGGGTAAGCACCGCGACGCAGTACTCGATCATGATGTCATCGATGTTGATGACGTCGGCCAGGATTTGCTCATAGGTGGGACGCTGCCCCAGAGCATGCCGGGCCCGGGCCACGATATTGACAAACCGCCAAGCGAATTCCCGAAACGCGGCACTATTGCCTTCACCGGACAACTGCCCGGAAATGCGCGTGGCCACCTCGGAGATCCGCCCGAAGCGCCCCACCGCGTTGTACCGTGCCGATAACGCCGGATACCCCAGATGAAAAATATGAAACGCGTCGCCTCGCCCAGCGCGGTGCGCTTCGATGTACATGCGCATCATGAGGTCCGCATCCCCCTTGGGATCGAAGCAGATCACCACATCGCCCCGGTGGATATCCTGAGTGATCAGTATCTCCGCCAATCGTGTCTTGCCGACTCGGGTGGTGCCTTCCACCAGGGTATGGCCGACCCGTTCGCCCAGTGGCAGGTACACGTCCCGCTCACGGGGCTCAACGGCGTGCAGCGCGGGCAGGCCGCCCACCGGCGGTAGTGGCCTGACGGGATTGAGCGGGGTATCCGCGCTGAGCAGTTGGATGACTGGAGCGCCCCAGGTGTAACGATCCAGTCGGTTTTCCCAGGCCCGAGCCAGCTGGTAGGGGAGAGACGGTTGCAGGTACGACTGCGTCTCGGGCAACTGTGCTTCATAAAGCCGGCGAGTGTGGATCGCCTCCCAGCGGAACCCTTTGCCCAGCCACAATTGGCGTTGGCTCACCGGGATCTGCCGTGACGTGAGACTGAACCGGGGAAGGCGCTTCATATTGCGACGATAGCGCCAGATCCGCCACGCCTGCCGGCCCCGGATGCCCCCGAACACCAAAAAGCCGGCGGCGGTGCCGTAACCGATTGAAGGCGTGAGGGCGATGGACCAGGGGGCCCAGAGGCAGAGGATCGCGCACCCAAGGCAAGTGCCTGCCGTATAGGCTTCCACGGCAGGGCGCAACAAGGACTCAATAGGGTGATCCTGGCTCATGCCGCGTCTCCGATCACTCGATCACGCGCACGCCCTTGGCGCGGCGTGCGGCTTCCACCTGGTCCCGCAGCTGCTGGCGTTTGGACTCGGTGTCGGGAACGGCCTGGAGCAGGATGCGTGGCGTTGATCGGTCCGACCCCAGTACATAGAGGTTTCCCAAACCCACCAGTCTCAAAAAGAAGGGAGCGGAGAGGCCGGTGTCTTCGATGCGGTACAGCTCCACTTCCTCGGTGTGGCGGGTGAGCACGCCGAACTCAATGCGCAAATGCCGCGCCGTCAGGGTGTAGCGCGTACAGCGCACCACCAGGTAACTCCAGAGCGCGGGCAGCACGAACACGAGACCCACCATGGAAAATGGCCAGGGCAAGCCAACGACAGAGAGTGGCACCGCCATCGCGACCACGAAAAAGGTGGGCACGTTCAGCCACTGGCTGGGACGGGTTTTCCAGATGAGGTCGTCGCTGTGGGATGCAGAGTCGGTGGTCATGGCGGTCTCCGGTCACTGTTCCAGTCGGGTGGGGGTGATCAGCACTGGGTAGTGGTCGAGGCCAAACCGTTCTGCCAGATCGTCACCGGGGATCGGACGCAGTTCCAAATCCGGTGCCTGTTCGCGCAGCGCGGCGAGATCCTCAGCGGTCGCCACGTTCACCACCATCCCCACGGCCCGCAGTTCAACCAGCCGCTCACGGCGTTGCGTGAGCCAGCGCACCGAATCCGGATCCGTGCCAATCAAAAAAAACGGGGTGGTGCCTGGGGGTAGGGAGAGCGTCCGAGGCGTGACGGGCCCGACACTCAGCCGTTCGGACACCACGGGCAACATGTCTGCCTCAGTCGCGGCCCGGTCCAGCACAGTGTCCGGCGTTGCCGCGACAAAGCCGTCTTCTTCATCCACCTGCGCCGCGCCGATAGCCACGTAGTAGGGCTGAGCGGGCTGCCCGCCTTCATCGGCAATGACCGTAAGCGGTGACTTCACTTGTGCGTGTACGGCGGTGGCGGTCGTGATGAGGGTGAACAGCGTGATGAGCGGGCGGATCAACATGGGGCGCAGCCTTGCAATCAATTAAAAGGAAAACTCGTTGGTGTAAGTGGGGTGTCCTGGTGGTGCTGCTCTTTCAGCCGTCGTGTCGCCTTGCCCGCCCTGGTGCACCAGGAAGACGGTGGCGCTGTTCAGCGCCTTCATTTCGGCCAGGAACGCGCGGCGGTAACGCTGCGCTGGTGCGCCACCGGCAGGGCGGTGATAGCGCCCGGCCGCGCGGCCCCAATCGCCGTTGTTGCCGTGGTCATCCTGGTCAAAGCGCTGACGCAGCAGGGCGGCGGTGGCGTCCAGATTGTCGTAGGGATCCAGGGCGTCGCAGGGATCGGAGAATCGCCCCTCGCTACCGAACAGCGCCGGATTCCAGCGAATATTGAGCTGTCCCAGCCCCACGTCGATCACCCGCGTTGTTTTTAAGGCTTGATTCAGCGCCTGGCAGGCCTGGGTCCGGTTGGGGTAACGGTAGCCCCGGCCGGAAATATTGAGCGTCCAGGGCCAGGGCCGTTTGCCCACGTTGAGTGAGGTACCGGACTCGGTGTGGGCGAGGGCGTACAGCACCACGGGAGGCACCGCATGGCGCAGAGCCGCGGCGGTATACGCCGGCGGCACCGCCTTGCTCAGAGGGTCTTCGTTCAGGCCGTTGGCGCCGGCGGAGAGCGGGGCGAGTGTCACCAGGGGGGCAAGCACACGAAGGGCATGATGGAAAAGCTCAAACCAAGCACGCATGCCACTACTCCCTCGTGCCAACGGTGGTACCCAGCACTCGGGGCAAATCGTTCTGACCGATCCCATCCGGCGCGTGATTGAGGGTGATGTGCCCGCGGCGCACCCGGTCCGCCGGAATCGATAAAGACTGGGCCCAATCGCGAATAGCATCGTCGTTGCTTGCGCCAACGACATAGATGTCCAGCGCCGCCAACGCGCCGGAGGTGACCTGGCTTACCAGCCGACGCACGGTCCGATCGCACGCGGCGCAGCGCTCAAGAGCCGTGAAGACACGCGGCCGCTGCCCATTCTGTAAGAGGGTCTGGGCGAGCGTATCCGTCTCAGCGGTCCTTCTGAGCGAGGTATCGTCAGCGATGGCCTGCTCATTGGGGTACAGCCGGGCAAAGGCGTCGTCATAAGCGCGTTGGAAGGCCAGCAGCCGTTCGACCCGGTCGTGTTCGATTCGGGCAAGCTGCTCGGCATAGCGTTGCCGCTCTTCGTCGGTCCGTGCCTCGATCCCGAGCAACGTCAGCGGATCCAGCGTGTCGGATCGGTAGCCGTGCATGCCCTGCATCAGAGTTTCGTAACGGTTCCATTCCGTTTGAGAGAGCCCCCAGATTTGGGCTTTTCTCTCTTGGGTGAACTGGTGCTGCGTCTCGGAGCGGTCCGTTGACTGGCGCAGGGTGTTTTGCGGGTTGGAAGAAGGGGCCCCGTTCGCGCCGTCCGTGGCGGCGAACACTGGGGCAGGGGTGGTGAGCGCCACCGGAAAAATCAGGAACATTGAAGCCAACAACGAGAACGGGACAGACCGGATCATGGCGGTGACCTACGGCGCGGGATCAGAAGAGGAAAACGGGACAGTGACGGTCTCCCGACGTACCTTAAACGTGGCAAATCGCTCTGAAATACCACTGAGGGTCCAGCCCTGGTACTGGTCCCCAATGGCCATAAAGCGGATGTCGGCCAGGCCGGTGGCGGAACGAGGGGTGACGCCGATATAGTCAATGCCGCCCCGCGATTCCACGCCGGTCAGCAGAAACGGTGCGGTAGGCCGATCCCGTCGGGCCGCGGCGCGAGAGGAGGCGGTGCGTGCTCTTTGGGTGGCCACGGTGGTGACTTTTTTCTCCAGCGTCTCCAGGTGTTCATTGGCCTCGTTGATGCGGGCCTCCGCTTTTTCCATCCGCGCCGTAAGCGCGGCCATTGATGCCGCTACCTCTGCGATGTGCGCCGCCATGGCGTCATTCAGATCCTGGGTCTTGTACTGAAACTCCTCGAACAGATCGCCCTGTTGCTCCTCCAACGCGCTCAGCCGACTTGAAACGGCGGTAGTAGGGGTGTCTGCGGGGGCGGCGTCACCATCGGATACGACGGGCGCGGTGGTCGGATTAACGTCGCCCATGCCAATACCGATCTCTTCGACGCTATCCAGATCGGCGGACGGCGCCGACCCCACGGGCAAGGCCCCGTCTACGCTGGCCGAGTCTCCAGCGTCGGGCGAGGCATCGTTGTTGTCATCAGAACCGCCACAACCGGCGATAAAGGACGCCACCAAGAGCACCGTGGCGCCGGCTGGAAACGATGGAAACCGCATCATTCACTCTCCTGTTTTTTTAAGCTGGAGTTCAGGTTGGCTTTCATACGCGCTTGGTGGGCATGCTCGGAGGCGCAATAAGGACAGGCCGCGCTCGCTGTCGCCGATTCCCCGGTATCAGGGTGTGCCGCTGAGGTTTTGGTTTGGCGGGTTGGGCTGCTTTCTTCGATCTCGCCAACGTGGGTGGGGAGGCGAGCTCGAAAACACACTTCCCGGCGTCGCGGATCTTGCTGGAGCACCCAAGCCGGCCCGGCCAGGACCTGCAGGGCCTCGTGCAATGAGGCGGGGCCCAGATTCCGGTGCGTGAGCGGCAACGGCTGATTCGCCAAATCCGAAGGCACCCCATCACACAGGTGATACCCCGTGCCCGCCAGCAGGTGCACGAGGGCGTCTTTCACCGTGACTGACAGCGTGCTGGGGATGGCAACGCGAACGACCTGGTCGATCAGCTGTTGCTGGCCGGAGGATGTGCCCAGTTCCCATAACTGGTAGCGTCCGGTGCGGACCACCTGGGGAGCGTCTGAGACTCTTTCCATCATGTACAGATCGGGTGACGCATCCGTCAGGCCATTGGCCGCCTGAGTTTGCGAGGGTACGGGGGATTCCGGTGCGTTGGACGCCGCCGACGTGGCTTGATCCGGGGGTATCGCCGAGCAGGCCCCCAGCAGCAGGGCGAGGGGCAGGCTGAGCACTGAAACAATCGAAAGAGGGGATCGGTTCATGGACGGTCCAGGTGTGTGACGAGTCAACGCCTGAAACCGTGCCGAAGCGGGTCGGGGCGAACAACGCCTAATCCGTGGGCACGCCGTTGCAATTTACGGGGTGGGTCAGTTATCGGCGATCGATCCCGGAAACAGGAACGGCGATAATGGTGGCGATGGCGGAAATAAAAGAGGGCGCCAGAGGCGCCCGTGATGGAAGGTTGCGGGGGATAATCGTCATTGGGGGAGATTGTACTCAGGGAGATCGCCACACCCGAGAGGACAGCAATCCGGATCGAACCCATGACGGCAGGCCCCATCGTCCATCCAGTCCTCCCGCATGGCCTCCAGCTCGACCCGGGTGACGTAATCGAACTCTCTGGCGACGTTGAGAATCACGGCTTTCGCTGTCGAATCCTCTGTCGTTGCCAGCAGTGCATCCACACGCTGAGAAAACTGCTCCTGGTAGACCTCATAGGATGAGCCGCAACGCTGTGTTGCTTCCTTCGCCAGGTCTTGAAGCTGTGCTGTGATGGCGGCTGGCGTCGTGGTGTGAGTGGAATCAAACATGGTGGTTCTCCTGTATCGATTTATGTTGATGAAGTACAGAGAAACACCACGCACTCGCAGAACGAGACGCCCCATTGGGGATAGTGTTTCCCCGCAGGGTGAGAGAAAAGGTGGGGCGACAAGCGCCCCGATGTGTTGATGGATGATGAAGGTCAGGCTTCCTCCTCAAGCAAATGAGGCCGCCATTGTTCAATAAGGGCCTGGAACTCGGCCTTCAACCCGAGCGTGTCCGGATAGTGTTGCCGCCGGCACAGGAACCGAATCACCACCTGCATGGCCTGGGTGATCTCGTCATCCAGACCCCACAGATCGGTGAGATCAAATGCCCCGCACGATGCGCTGTTCCACCAACTCAGTAAAAAGTTGGCGACCCGGCCGCTCTGTCCGGTGTTGGATTGAGCGAGCCGGATCAGGTAGGTCAACGCCCAGTATTCCTCGGGAGTGAGAATCGGATGAGCATCATGATCGCCTGAGCCCATTCGCCGATCTTGGTGCCGTTTCAGGCGCCGTTCCTGGGTCCCGGATAGCTCACCGGCCCAGTAACCGCAATGCGCACAGCGTACCGCGATGATGTTGCCGTCGACCAGATGGTCGGCTTCGTTGCCACAGGACGGGCATGTCGAATGATAGATGTTCATAGAACCTCCGTGGACGTAGACGGCGTGAGTGCATGGACATCAGCGTGTACTAGCTGCTGCTCGTAGTCCGACTGAATCGAGTCAAGAAACCCGCGACAAAATTGCCGTCGCAGATCCGCGATACGACCGAGATCCCCCGGCAGCACCAGACGAAACCGGCCGGCCATGTAGGCACAGTGCCGCGCGTGGATTTGGGCAGCGGGGCTGCCGGTGGTTTTCCAGCGAGTGAAATGATCGACCGCGGAGCGGGCGTAGAAGGTGCCGCGAATCACACGGTGTTGTAGATCGAGATGGGACATGGTCGTTCTCCTTAACGATAGGGATCGAAGACGGAGAACCACCCGTCACCAATGGTGACGTCCCTGACGGGAACGTGATGCCCCGTCGAGGGTGAGGGTGTTGATCTTAGCCGAGTTAAGGCGTTTGTTTTTGCGTCCAGTTGCTCGCTTTGAGCGCCGCCTCGGCAGCGCCTCGGTTCGGAAAGTATTCTTCCGATTCCCGCGAGACGGGACCGAGTTCGTCACTGCCGGTGCCGATGTAGTAGCCGGCGCCGCTGTGCATCACACGGAGAGGTAGGGCTAAGCCGCAGTATGTCACGGCGAGGTATCCAGCCTGTTCAGTCTGCTTCTGTTGCATGGCCTTTCTCCTAGACGTTTAAAAAACACCGAGAAACACCACACAGACGTGTGCCCTGACGGGAAAGTGGCTCCCGGCTAGGGTAGGGGTAAAGGTTGGGAGTGAAACGGTAAAAGGAGGCTGTAAATCAGCCGAAAATTTTCAGGACGGCGACGATGGCACCAATGATGGTAAACCCCTGAACCAGCATCGCTTGATACAGGCGACTCAGAATCCGGCTTTCCACCAAAGCAATCTCCTTTGTAACCAGAGTGATGTCTTGCTTCGTTGCCAGATGGGTTTCCATATCAGTTTCCAGCGCTTCGACAACGGCCTTGGCCTTATCGGGCTCGACGTTGACGTTACGTAATGCCTCATACAGCGCGAAAGGCGCCTTGGCGTTCATGGCGTTCCTCCAATAAGCTCAGGGAACGCTATCCAGGGATAGGTCCCCGGATGGGTAGTAAAAGCAGGATCGAAGCCAAAAGGCCGCCCCATTGCACGATCCGGGTGGGGCTTGAAGGGCGCTGCGTTGACCGGCAGCACGGTATTGCCCGTTAATCTCAGCAAAGCTTGGCGAGTTCGTCAATACTCGACCGATTCCCCATTCGTTTTTAACTGGATCAGGACCTCCCAGTGAGACACCTTGATGTTCGTCGATCACCGCAACGATCTGTATCAGGAGGGCACATGCAAGGTATTCACAACGGCTCAGGGAAAGAGTCAGGGCAAAGCGCACCAGTGGCGCTGATTCTCTTCGTGGTCGGTGAGTGGGCCTTGCTCGGGCTCCTGACCCAGCAATCCACACTGCTTGGGTTCTACGGGGTTTTGCTGGCATTCACCGCACTGATGCCGCTGTTTTTGGTAGGGGCAAGGCGGCGTCTTGTTGAGGGCAGGGGCTCACGATGGCGTGCCGCTGTGGTTATGGCGGTGCACCTGATCTGGTTGGTCGGTACCCTCATCGTTTGGCGGTATCTGGCGATCACGCATTCGATGCTCTTGACGGCGGATACCGTCAGCCCCCAGATCACCTTCGGGTTCTACAGTGTCACCGCGCTGACGGGGGCTGCCGTCGGTGTGTTTCTGGCGGGCTGTGTTCGACAGCGTCGGTTACTGTTTGAGCTGCTCAAGCATTCCGGGAAGCACCATCACCGCAACCACAACCGCAATCGCGGCCAGGACTAACCACACCATACCAGAACCCTTCATCTCCCAGTCTCCACCGCTACACAATTGGGTACCAGAATGCCAAGTAAGGTTCGACAATTCCATACCCGCATCGACGCGGAGCTGCTCGATCGTTTCCAGCACGCCTGCACATCACGTAACAAGCAGGCGTCTGAGGTGGTACGGGAGTTTATGCGCGATTACGTTTTAGAATGGGAAGCGGAGGTGCGAAGAGGATGTTCCGAAGTAGAGCTTATTCGTCGAATCGCCAGCCTTGAGGCGCAGTTACGTCGCACGAAGGTCGAAGAGTAATGTCGATCGCCGTAAAAAGGCGATTACGGTTCATGCGGTTCATGGCGGTCTCCGTTACGTCAGGCTGCGGGCCCCGATGGAACCCGTGTCCGATAGAGTTGCTCGTAACTAATCGAAACTCAGCTGTACTTTCCCATCCCTCAGGGTAGCCTTCGCATCGTACTTCTTCCCCGTTTTTTTTGAGACCAGTCCCTTCAGGGCCACCGTCTTGCCCGCCAGGAGTCCACCGGCCTGGTTGACCGTCAGTTTTTTCCCGAACGTGGTTTTCCAGACCGTGTTACCGCAGGCAGTGCAGCGCCAGCTCTTGGCGGTCTCGGCGGCAGGTCCACCACACTGGCAGGGCAATGCAGTGTCCTTCACGGTGGCCGCCAGGGCGGACAGGGTTTGCCCCTTGGCGTACGTCACCACGGTGTTGAGCCAGTCCAACTGACGCCGCATGAAATCGTCCAGGGTGCCGGTACCGGTGGCGATGTCTTCCAGGGCCTGCTCCCAGGCGGCGGTGGTATCGGGATTGGTGATGGCACTGGGCAACGCGTCGATCAACTGACGCCCCTGCTCGGTGGACACCAGGTGGCCCCGTTTTTTTTCAATGAAGCCCCGTTTTTTCAGGGTCGCAATGATGTTGGCCCGGGTGGCGCCAGTGCCCAGGCCGGCTGTGTCACGCAGAACGGCACGCAGCTTGGGATCGGTCACCATCTTGGCGATGTTTTTCATGGCCGCGATCAGGGTGCCGTCGGTGTAACGGGCCGGTGGTGTGGTCATCTTGCGTTCACACTCCACGGACTGGATGGCGCAGGGCGTTCCTTCTGGCAGTGCCGGAACAGTGGCGTTGTCGCCACTGCCGTCTTGTTGATCGTCGCCGTCCTGCGGCGTCGATTTTGAGGAGGGAAACAACCGGGTCCAACCCGGCTCGACGGTGGCTTTTCCTTTGGCCAGGAAAGGATGGCCTTGAACAGACAGGGCCAGCGTTGTCACATCGTACTGATGATCCGGGAGGAACTGGATCAGATACTGCCGCCGAATCAAGCCATAGACTTGCCGTTCCGTCGTGGAGAGACGGGTCAGATCGACGGACGCCACCGTGGGAATAATGCCGTGGTGCGAGGCTTGATCAACTTCTTTGTCGCTCCATGCCTTTGTCTGCCGATTCAGATTCAGCGACGGCCTTATCGAGGCCAGCTCCGGTTCCATGGCCAGGACCGCGCGCAGCACCTCGGGCGCCTCGCTGTGCATGCTGGTGGGCAGATGCCGGCACTCCGTTCGCGGATAGCTGGTTATTTTATGGGTCTCATACAGCGCCTGGGCGGCCTCCAGGACCTGATCGCCGGACAGATCAAACCGCTTCCCGGCTTCCTGCTGCAGGCTGTTCAGATCGAAGGGCAGCGGCGGCGGTGCCGCCTTGCGTTCCTTCTTGCTATCCGTGACCTGAGCCTGTGCACCCGTCACAGAGCACTGCTGCGCCACGGTGCGGGCCACGGTCTCATTGATGCAGCGGCCCTGGCTGTCGCAGTGTTCTACTGGCGGCTGCCAATGAGCCCGGAATGCCGGTGCCGATACGCCCTGGGGCACCAGGGTGCTGGTGATCGTCCAATAGGGAGAGGGCTTGAACGCTTCAATGGCTCGGTCCCGATCGACCACCAATCGTAGCGTCGGTGTCTGGACCCGCCCCACGGATAGCACACCCTGGTAGCCGGCGTGTCGTCCGAGGACAGTGTAGGCTCGGGTCAGGTTCATGCCCACCAGCCAATCAGCCCGGGCGCGGGCCATCCCGGCCAGATACAGCGGCTGCGTCTCCACACCGTCCCGCAATTGAGACAGCGCTTTGCGGATGCTCGCGTCGTTCAGTGCGGACAACCAGAGGCGCTGCACGGGGCCTCGGTAGCCACACAGCGCCATCACTTCCCGGGCGATCACCTCGCCTTCACGATCCGCGTCGGTGGCGATCACCAGACGCGAAGCGCACTCCAGCCATTTTCTTATGACGGTGAACTGGCGTTGGGCACTGGGCTTCACCACTAAACGCCATTGCGCCGGAATGATGGGTAACGTGTCCAAGGCCCAGGACTTCAATGCCGGGTCATAGGCCTCCGGCGGTGCCATCTCCAAGAGATGGCCAAAACACCAAGTCACGACCACATCTTCCGATAGTGTGCTTCGGCAGCCATCGCCTTTGCGTGTGGCCCCGAGCACCCGGGCAATGTCTTGGCCTTGTGAGGGTTTTTCGCAGAGATAGACCGTGGTCATGCGACTCTCCAAAACAGCGAAAAAATGGAAACGAAATAAAATGGATACCCCGTTAAAAAAAGCACCGGCCGTGTTGGGGGGGGAGGGAGGCCGGTGCCGAAGCGTTAATCGTTGCAATCGAGACCATCAAGAAGAAAGAGGGGAGCCCGGAGGCGGTCTCCCCTGGCAGATCACAGCCCCTGTGTTCAGCGTTTGGGCGAGTCCAGAGCCGATTAAACCGGCCTGAAACCAACCCGAGGTGCGGGTGCCTGCTCTGCCTGCCAGTACGCCCCCGAATGCTGGGCCGGTTTTACCCCACCGCTGGCTGGGGGATAGTGATCGGCGGATACCGGGAGACGCCCAAGACGCCAAAGGCATCAAAAGGGTCAGAACGCCCCGGCACCCGTGTCATCGAAAGAGGATTGTGGATCCGCATGTTCCTGGTCCGCCGGCGCGCCTTGCCCGGCGGACGCTTTCGGGCGCAGTGTCACGCTTTCAAGGCGGGCCAGCTCGAGCGTGACGTTGCGCGCGTTGACCTCTTGAGACGTCATCGCCTCGCCGTCTTTTTCCCATGGCCGCTCCAGTAGTGTCCCCTCCACGCGAACGCGCATACCCTTACGCAGAACGCGAGCCACGTGTTCAGCCCGGTTGTCCCAAACGGATACGGTTAGCCAGCAGCCGCCTTTGTCCACAAAACCACCGTTGCCATCGGGAACGGAGTGATCGAAGAAGACCCGCATGGATGCGACCTTACGGTCTTCGCCGTTGACTTCGACGGTACGCAGTTCCGGGGCGGAACCGAGATTGCCTGAGCCGGTGATTCTGATTGCCATACCGATTTCCTCAGTGATGAGCGGTTGAACAGGGTGGCCGTGGTGACGGCGTGTTGATGGTCAGGCTGAGGGAGCAGGCCATCGCCCTCAATACAAAAACCGTCTGGCAGCGGGCGGGATTTATGTATCGATGCATCACGAGCGCCGGCGGCGTTTCACGGCGGGAATGCGACACTGCCAGGCGCCGCTCTGTTCACCCCAGGCGAACGGATCCATACCGAGTCGATCACGCAAACAGTGCCGCAGGCGCTCGTTCGGCCAATGTGCGCCACTCAAGGCAGTGTGAAGGGCAGGGCTGCTGATTTGGCTGTCTTTTTGAAGTTGGTAAACGGGGTAGCCCTCGACCTTCAGCAGGAACAGCACGCTGTACTTGAAGGGAATCCCGAGACGATGGTGGGTGCTGAGCAAGAGCCGAGCGTCGCTTGCGTCCATAATTGAGAGACTCTCATCTTGGAGTTGCAGGCACGGCCCAGTGACGCTACGACGTCACGCCCTTTTTTGCCGACACTTCGGGGTAGAAGGCTGTCCCACGTTTAAAACATCGCCTCTGGCAACGGGGGCAGCTTTGACTTTGGGCGCGGGAAGGCCGCGCCTTACTTCGTCTTCCATCGGGCCGTGCCTGCCCCTTCATAATGACGCGCCGCCTGATCTCGATCAGGGATAATCGTTTATCCCATCGGATGTTTTTTCAGGTCACGGGTCATCTCCCAATGGAACCGCGGTGCGGCTTCGCACCGGTTGGGGATAGTCGTGACAGAAGTCGTCTTGACACACCCGACATTGCCGACAGAATGGCTGGTGTCACGGTGGGTGGCCCGTGGTGGGATACGTTGGCGCGGACGATGACAGGTCCGGTGTGAGGCTGGTGCTCCCTGAATCGTGCTGTCCCTGGCGTCTCGAACATGCTGGCTCTATCTGATTCTACGACGGGGCGCCTGACCCACCCACCGTGACACTCCCGTGTTGCTCTGACATCCCGTCCCGATTAAGAGGCGGGTGCCAGACACAGACCGTGTTTCCCCAGGATGTTGGCCGGTGCGCGTTCGGCCAGGTCTTCCAGCGTCAAGGTCTCGATGTTGGCGGACTCGGTGCGAGCGTCCAGGGCGGTCAAGCTGAACGCGCTCATCCAGAGATGCCCCTCTTTTCCAGCATGCGGCTCCAACGTCATCACCACGAGCAACTGGGGTTGGTACCCGGTCCAGCCGCGCACTTCGTCTTTATCAAACTCGAACACGAGTTGGTCACCATCGAGTTCACCCGGTGCGGAAACGGGAAACTCGCCAAAGGCGTTGGAGCGCAAGCGAGCAATATAGGACGGATTACGCTTTTCGGGATCGTCGACTCGGATGTCCAGGTGCATATCCAGCGCAGCGGGCAATCCACTGCCGGGCATGCACTGATCGCCCAGTGTGCCGATGTATTGACCCTCGAAACGCGGCGGGTTGCCGCACGCCGACAGTAGAACGGATAAGATCAGAAGCGTCGTGAGGTAAAGCTGTTGTCTGGCTGAAACGGTCATGTATCACCTGTGTGTCACGTGGAACAAAAAAAAGGGATTGATGGCGCACTATCCATACCCGCGCTCTTTACCTTGTTTACTCATAGCACCAATGGCACTGACGTTGGCGAGCCAATCCTGCAACCGCTGACGCTCGTAATGGCGCAGTGACAGCGTCAGGTTGAGATCCAATCGTTGGCGCTCGAACTTCAGATAGTGGGGCCGGGCGGATTCGGGCAGTAGTTGCAATAGCAGAGCCCCGCCTTCGCTGGCGAGGTTGACCGGATGATTGAGCCCGGCCGGGATGTCCTGGCCGCGCCAGTGCCGATGACTGGAGCGGCGCCACCGGTACAGTGTCATGGTGCGATTGGGGTAGCGCACCAGGTAGAAGGGGGACCGGGGAAACCGCTGCCGAAACGCTTGGCACAGATTTTTGCCGTCCAGTTCCGCCTGGGCGATCTGTTGCTCCAGCTCTGCCAGTCGACCCCGGACCTGATGAACACGGTATGCCGTCATAGATAAAACGCCTCGTTGCCCCCTTACCCTTAATTAAGGGTTTAAACCCTTTAAAGGGGAGTTTGTCAGAAAATGGGGGACCTGCGTTGTCAGAAAAACCCGAGGGTGTGTTGTCAGATAACTTGGAATAACTGCGCCAGCCATCGGTCCCAGTCCGTCGCTGAGAAGGTGTCTACAGTGTAGACAGCCATCGGTCCCAGTCCGTCGTGACGCGCAATGGCTGCTTCAATCAATCCAGCTCGCTGCCGTCCGGCTTTTCTGCCGCAGCGTCTTTATTATCAGGCTTGGTTTCCTCTGGCGCAGTCTCAGGGACCGAAGTCTCAGCTTGTCCTCTGAGTGGCGGGGCATGGGCCGCCCGCAGTTCGCCGCTGAGAATCTCATCAGGCAGCTCCCCCATCAATTCGATGGCACGCTGACCTTTCTGGGTGGCTTGCCGCACATCATCCCGGGTGACAGCCAA
The DNA here is from genome assembly GCF_025532145.1 of Alloalcanivorax balearicus MACL04. GTDB lineage: Bacteria > Pseudomonadota > Gammaproteobacteria > Pseudomonadales > Alcanivoracaceae > Alloalcanivorax > Alloalcanivorax balearicus. The sequence continues at coordinate 42,230 of NZ_ARXS01000035.1, forward strand.
ATGCCGGTATCCTTGAATGGTGGCAAACAACCGCCGGACACCCCGGCCCGACTCCTCCAGATGACGCTCGAAGGTCTCTCGATTCATCAAGCCGACAAAACGGGCTGTCATGATGGCCAGCACCAGCTCGTCCAGATCCGCGAGAAGATAGGCGCCTTGGTAGGCGTAGGGCGTGCCAAAGCTCAATTCCACGACGGCGGGCTCCAGGGAATGAGCGAGGGCGATATCCATCGCAGGCGCCCCTTCCAAAAAGCGGTCGATATGCTGGCGCAGCCCCTGGATCTGCTCACGCACGGCATCCGTTTCCTGCTCGACGCGGAGCAGCCACCAATCCGCATAGGGGTCGTCGTTACCCGCAGCGGTCCACAGCTGCCGTGTCATGGCCGCGTACCGGTAAAGGCCAACGATAGCGGGCGTGCCACTGGCAGGATCTGAGCGCCGGCCATGGATCAGTCGTTGCGCCACCCGGGTCTGAATTGTCATGCGGACGCTGTTGGTCAGCCGCCCGGGTTCGATGGGGCTACCGCCAGAGGAAGGGCTTGAGGTAGGGGAGGTATGAGAGGTGTCGTTGGACGTGGGATTATCGGCCATGGCGTCGCTCACTCGGTCTATCACAGTGTTGTCAGACGCCACTGTAAAGATTTGAATGCAGGAAAGACGCCGATAATCGGCGCTCCGATCGATTCTATTTTCCGTGCCGGGCGATTGACGTCCATGTTTTCTCTAACCGGTTATGTTCTACCTTTTCCGAACAGTACGATGAGAATGATGATCCCGGCGAAAAGGGAGAACACGTTGGGCCAGATCACTTGGCATAGGATCCCGGCGATGACCGGCAAGCCTACAATCCATGTCTCAGGGGCTCGCCACCAACCCGAGACAGCGGCCTTGGTGATGACAAGAGCGAGCACCATGGACATGGCAATGGTGATTGATAAGATCGTGTCCAGAGTCATCTCTCTGGTGCTCATTTTTAAGAAAACCAGTCCGACGACTGTGCATTCAGGGGACTGGCGTGGCACTCGATATGGTCACAGTGGAACGTATCACAGGCGATCTGCACGAACCGAAAGACCGAACGGAGTGTGGGGAACTCACACACATAGACAGGATCGTTCGGCGATTCGGACTCTCGGGATAGCCGCAACGACTGGCCCAACGTCAGCCCGATTTCGGCGACCGTCTCTCCGGCGTCGTCCTCCAGATGCAGCCAGGCATACGCCCCCTGGCATTCGCGGTAATCGGGCTTGCCGTCGTAGGTATTCAGCGACAGGGTTAAGGCGGATTCGCTGTGACCGAGATCTTCGATAACGGCGTTCAGGTACCGGGTGATATCCTCTGTGGTTGAGGTAATGCCATTGCCTGGGGCCAACTCCGTCAGTCCGTATTCTCCCTTGGCATACGCGGTCAGCGTCATTTCGATAGTGACCTTTTCGCCGCCATCCGGATCATGGACTTCTCGGATAAAGGTGTAGGCGCCAAGCCCCGTCCACACCACTTCGACCTGCTCAATAGCGGCGTCTCGGGAAGCCGGAAGCTCGTGCAACGCCCAGTCGCTGCCGTTCGGCCGCTGCAACAGGATCCAAACCGAGGGCCACGCGGTTCGTTTCGGGGCCTCGGTTTCTTCAGTTTCTAAAGACAGGCCTTCCTTAAGGTCAATGAACGTTTGACGACGTTGGTCCGCGAGTTGCTCAGCGCGAACCCGTTTCCGATTGATCCTTCGCGCTGCGATGAGGTCCCGGCGCCGTGGCAGATAGCCTGCTTGAAGTCCTTGGGTCAGAAAAACGTGCACTTCGGGGTTCAATTGCGACAAACGAATGAGTTGCGCCACGCCTCTGGGCGTCGCCAGATCGTAATCATCACGATCGGAAAACCTGGCTACAATGAACGCAATACCGAAGACACCGGCTAAGATCGCGAAGGGATTGGTATACATGGCCCAGACGCCGTCGCTGAGCAAGGCGCCGGATTCGATGATCCCAGATACGCTGGACATCCATCCCACAAACCCAATGAGGAGGCCAATCAGAAAAAGACCTTGTGTCTCCGATCCCGCCAATGCCCGTCTCAAACACGCGGCTCGGTCACTGAGTATCCGATGCGGCCGTTTTTTAAGTGGGTAAGCGGATTAAATGGTTGATCTTAC
>NZ_ARXS01000036.1 GCF_025532145.1 Alloalcanivorax balearicus MACL04
TGCGGGGCACCATAGAATCTCCCACAGTGGCCTTGTGACGCGATTGGCGGAACCTGATCTGGCGTCAGCGCAGAATGATCAGACCCGGCAGCCGGTACTGATGGATCGACAGGCTGGCGGCGAGCGCGGTGAGCATGGCCTCCGGGTCTCCGGTGTCGAAGACACCGCTGACCCGCCGATGGCGGGCGTCGCCGAGTACCCAGATCGGGGTGTCCTGGTAGCGCTCCAGACGGCGGGCCACCTCCTCCAGGGGGAGATCGCGCACGATCAGACGCCCGCGTGTCCAGGCCTCGGCTCGCGCCGCGTCGACGCTGACCGGATCCTGCAGCCCGCCGTCTTTCCAGCGTACCGCCTGACCGGGGTTGAGGGTTTCCCGGTGCCGTCGATCGCTGGCCAGTACCTGTCCCTCGATGACGGTGAGCAGGACGTCACCACCCTCGCGGGCGACATTGAAGCGGGTCCCGGTGACGCGAATACGGGCATCCCCGGCCTGGACGGTGAATGGCCGCTGGCGATCCGCGGCCACCTGGAACAAGGCCTCGCCGCGCAGCAGCTCTATGCGGCGGTTGGCGTCATCCAGGTGCCAATTGGCGGCGCTGTTGCCATTAAGAACCAGGCGGCTGCCGTCGGCCAGTTCGCGGGAAAGCTGCTCGCCGGCGGCGGTGCGCAGGTCCGCCTGCCACAGCCGCCATGGGGACTGCCCGAGGAGCACCAGGGCCAGCACCACGGCGGCGGCCAGCGCCAGCGGCAGGAGCCGGCGCTGACGCCTTGGCGCGGCCATTTCCGCCCCGTTATCGAGGGACGCGCCGTCGGAGGAGAGGGCGCCCAGGTGCCTCCATAAGGTTTGCGCGCGCTGGTAGGCCGCCTCGTGGGCCGGGCTGCGCCGGCGCCAGCAGTCCAGGTCCTGGTGGTCCTGCTCCCGGGCACGACCGGAATGCAGGTGCGCGAGCCGGCGGTTGGCTTCCTGATCCAACGGTGGAGGGTGATGTTCCGGCATCGGGCTCATCCTTGCGCTTGCCAGGCCAGGCGCGCCTGACAATGGTTGAGGGCGCGCAGAATATACTTGCCGACCATCCGTTCGGATACCCCGAGCCGGCCGGCGATCTCCTTTTGCGTGAGCCCTTCCAGGCGGTTCCACAGCAGGGCCTGGCGCACATGATGGGGCAATTCGCCGAGCGCTTCACGCAGGCTGTCGAGCACCTGGGCGTCGCTGGCGGCGGTTTCCGGATTCGGGGCGGGGCTTTCCAGGTCCTCGGCGGCCTCCTGCAGGGTGATGGCGGTGGGTTGGCCGTTTTGCTGGCGCAGGTGATCGATGAGCAGGTTGCGGGCGATGCGAAACAGGAAGGCGCGAGGGTTGTCCAGCGCTTGATGGCGCGGCACCCGGCGCAGGCGCAGATACACTTCCTGGCATAACTCGGCGGCCAGCTCCGGTGACTGCAGACGCCGGTTCAGATAGCCGGTGAGTTCCGCCGCATGTTGCTGGAACAGATGGTCGCGGGGATCCGCTTGCATGAAGGTCCGCCCGGAGCGTATTAAATGATAATGATTCCGAATCAGGGCGCAATTATGCCGATATCCCAGCCCGGGCGCCAGCGGCACCCGAGCAGAGAAGAGCGCAGAGCGGAGAGCATCAACGAGGGGCGTGATAGGTGCGGGAGCGCTGGCCGGGCTTGCTGAACACCCATTGCCACAGCTGAATGTGACGGGCACGGAAACCGCCGGCGCAGACATTCAGGTAGTAGTGCCACATGCGGAAGAAGCGATCGTCGTAGCGGTCCTTGAGCTGCTCCCAGTTGGCCTGGAAGTTGGCGTCCCAGGCTTTCAGGGTCTTGGCGTAGTCGGGGCCGAAGTTCTGCATATCCTCCACTACATAGAAGGGCTCGGCGGCGCGGGCGATCTGTTTGATCGAGGGCAGTTCGCCATTGGGGAAAATATACTTGTCGATCCAGGCATCATGGGCGGCGCTGCTGAGGTTGTTGCCAATGGTGTGCAGTAGCATCAGGCCGCGCTCCTTGAGCAGGTTGGCGGCGGTTTTCATGAAGGTGTGATAGTTGCGGCGCCCGACGTGCTCGAACATACCCACCGACACTACCCGATCGTAGTGCCCGGTGACGGTGCGGTAATCCTTGAGCATGATCTCAACCGGCAGTGCCTTGCAGCGCTCGCGGGCCAGGTCCGCCTGTTCGCTGGAGACGGTAACGCCATGGGCGCGCACGCCGTAATGGCGGGTGGCATGCTCCACCAGTGAACCCCAGCCGCAACCGATGTCGAGCAGGGTCATGCCCGGTTCCAGTTCCAGTTTGCGGCAGATCAGATCAAGCTTGGCCTGCTGGGCTTCGTGCAGGGTGGCTGCGTCCTTCCAGTAGCCGCAACTGTAGGCCATGGTCGGATCCAGCATCAGCTGAAACAGGTGGTTGTCCAGGTCGTAGTGTTTCTCCGCCACCTGCCGGGAGCGGCGCAGGCTTTGCCGGTTGCGTAGCGCATAGCCCGCCAGCTGTACCGCCACCATCCAGCGCGGCTGGCTGATGCCGTCGGCGCCGGCGCGCAGGATGCGGGTAATGAATTCATCGATGGCGTCACAGTCCCACCAGCCGTCCATGTAGGACTCGCCGAGCCCGAGGGAACGTTGCGCGGCGAATCGGGACAAAGTATCGGGATGGTGAAGATGCAGATCCCAGGGACGCCGGCCATTGATCTGAATGTCGGCGTTGGCGAGGATCTCGGAAATGATCGCGTCGATGGAGCGGGAACCGGTGTGGGTGGTGTCGTCCCGGCTGCGTGAACCTAACATACAGTGCCTCCCTTCGGGTGATGAACTGCATGGGTCACGGGCTACAGCTTGGCTGCCCATTGCCCTGACTATTGTGCGACGATGAAGCGTGTTTCCCTGTCGGATGTCACCGTCATCCGGGAACGGCGGATGCAGTACTACACGGCTCCGGCCGCCCCGGGGTCGTGCCAATCGTCGATTGGCGGTGGCCTCTCCCTGTGCCATGGCGCAATAATCCGGTTCTTCGCACGGGCGGATTAAACGCGCGCTCCCCATTCTTTGACGGTCTGATCACGGGTGCAAGCCCTTCGTTACCGCTTCGCTGTTTGAGTGCCTGATTTTTATTATGGCCGCCGTCCATGGCGGCCACCCTTCGGGCCGTCGCAGGAGCAACGTTAAAAATCGTTCCTGACGATTTTTTCAAATTAATTCATGGGGTTATCGCCGTTATGTATCAAAACTATGGGATTCATAGGCGTGGCCGTCCGAGCCGGAAAAGGCAATGGCGGAGGGAAAAGCAATGGATTCTCTGACTCAGGCGGTCCTGGGGGGAGCCCTGGGTGGCACCGTTTTGGGACGCCGTTTTCCGCGTGGCGCGATCCTCGGCGGGGCGCTGCTGGCGACCTTGCCGGATCTGGATGTGTTGATCGATTACGGCAGCGCGGTGGCGAATTTTTCCGAGCATCGCGGCTTCAGTCATTCCTTGCTGGTGCTGACGCCTTTTTCGCTGCTGCTGGCGATCCTGTTGTCTCGCCGTTGGCGTGATGTGTCGCCGGCACGCTGGTGGGCGTTCACCGCTCTGGTGTTGCTTACCCACCCCTTACTGGATGCCTTCACCACCTACGGTACCCAATTGTGGTGGCCCCTTGGTGAACCGGTGGCGTTGAGCAGTGTGTTCATCATCGACCCGTTATACACCCTGCCATTGCTATTGGCGGTGCTGGTGGCGCTGTGGCGGCCGCCGTCGCGGCGGGCATTGGTATTGGGGTTGACCTTGTCCAGCGCCTATCTGATCTGGAGTCTGGCCGCCCAGCAGTGGATGACGCAGCGGGTGCGTGCCGAACTGGCCGGTATCGGCGTCACGCCGCAACGGTTGCTGGTGCAGCCCATGCCATTCTCGACACTGCTTTGGCGGGCCACCGCGCTGACCGATGATCAGCGCCTGGAAATGGTCACCGGTGTATTGGATCACCCAGGCAGCATGACGCTGGAACGGTTTCCGCGTCATCGGGAGCTTGAGGCGGTCGCCGCCGGGCTGCCGGAAGCGCGGCGGCTGGCCTGGTTTACCGGTGGTCTGCTGGATTATCAGCGCGAGCAGGAGCAACTGGTGGTGACGGACGTCCGCCTTGGGGTTCCGGGCGCGCATCCGTTCCGTTTTGTGCTGGCGGCATTCGACGGTCATGACTGGCAGCCTTTGCCAAGCACTCGTCTGAGCGATGTCAGAATCCGTGATGGAATGTGGTCGATGTTGTGGCGGCGCACATTCGCCATAAAACCGGTGCTTTGTCTGCGTACCCTGCAACTGGGGGAGGCGCCGACGGATTGCCTGGATACGGCACTATAGCGGTTTCAGCGTGGTCATGGCGCGGTCCACCAGCTGTTGACAGGCACGTGGGGTGAGGCCGGTCCAGCGTTTGAACGAGCGGCGGAAATTGGTGTTGTCGTTGAAGCGCAAATAGCGCGCAACCTGTTCACCGCTGTAGCCATAAAACTGCAAAAGATGCAGAGCGGTATGCTTGCGCGCCCGATCCAGCAGGTCCTGAAAGTGAGTGCCATGGTGTTTGAGTTTGCGTTTTAACGTGGCCGGACTCAGGCCCAGTTCCCGCGCGGCGGTATCCAGGGACGGCGGCTCGCGGATGCGCTCGATCAGCGCCAGATAGAGTTGGTGAACCAGACTGGTGTCGCATCCCAGGGCCAACTGTTGTTGGTGGCATTGTTGCTCGGAAACCGCCCGCGCGGTGTGCGAGCCCCTGGGCCAGGGCTGATTCAGATAGTGGGCGGGAATCAGCATGGCATCCATTTGCGCTTCGAAGTACAGCTGGGCGCCGAGGTAGACCTGATAGTGTTCCGGATAGTCCGGTTGCGGGTAGCTGAATTGGAAGGTCCACGGCAACGGGCCGCCGCTGAGCCAGCGGGTCACCGAGGCCAGGGCTGACATCATGCTCTCCACCAGAAACCGGTACTCATTCCCCGCGCCACAGCTGTCCAGCCACTGCACGCAACAATATTCGCCAGTACGGATGATGCGGGGCGCCAGTAGTGGTGTGATCAGAGGCTGATAATCCTCCAGGGTGATGAGCGCCTGATCCAGATGGGCGGCGTTGCCGAGCAGCGTGCTGATCGCGCCATAGTGGCCGGGAAGCAGTGTCTGCCCATAGCGGAAGCCGAGCTCGGGATCCGGGTGCAGGCGGCGAATGTTATGCACCAGTTGCAGGTAGTGGCGCGGCGACAAACGCGCGTTGGTATTCAGAAGATCTTCGGGAAACAGGCCGGTATGTCTGAGCGCCTTGTGATCGTCCAGCCCCGGTTCGCGCACCATCTCCAGCAACAGCGCCGGGTGATGGTGACAGGGGATGAAACGGTCGTCCCGCTGATAACCGATATGGTGGTGAGAGCCGCCGCGCATGATCAGGCCGCGACGTTCGTCGCCCGCCGCCGGCGGACTTCATCCAGATCCCGGTTGGCGCGCTCCAGCCAGGCCTCGGGGGTGTCCGCGCCGGCTTCGGTGATGGCCGTCACCAGCCGTGAATAGTGAGTGCCGCCCTGAGCGCTCTTGAAAGCGAAAGCCGCTACCGCTTGCTCCAGTTCCCGCGCCAGATCCAACGCCTGCCTGGCGTCGATATCGGTCAGTAACGCGGCGAAACGGTGGCCGGCGTAGCGGCACAGCAAGTCGTTGCGGCGCAGGTTCAGCAACAGCAATTCGGCTACTTCCTGCAATAGCCGTTGGCTGTCCCGCTCGCCGAGATGGCGGCGGTGGGCATCGAAGTCCGGCAATTCCATCATCAACAGAACCGGGGGGGCGGCACAGCGGGAAGCGAGGGCCAGATGTTCGCGCAGATAACCGGCCCGGGTGAGCGGGGTCAGACGATCAAAATCCCGGTGCTCCCGGAACAGCTTTTCCCGCTTACGCAGCTGATCGCAGATCGCCTGTTGCTCCTTGTGCCAGTGATACAGACCCAGTGTCAGCAGCAACATGCCCACCGGCATGGCTCCGGATTCCAGCCAGTGGTCCCAGACTATGGTGGCCGGCAGTTGAATGACCTCGTCCATGACGTCCTGCCAGTAGGCCACGAAAATACCGCTGAGCCCCAGTGCCAGAAGGTTGGTGACACGGCCGGCGGGCCGGCTGTTGAGCATCAGGGCCAGCCAGATCAGAACCAGCAGGGCGGCGCCGCCTTCGCCGGCGATATCCAGCCAGACCACCTCGGCCATCGGTTTCAGGGTGCCGGTCAATGTATTGAGCGCCAGAATCGCCGAGGCGATGGTCAGTAGACCGAACCACTTCCATCGATGTAGTGCGAATCCCCACATCCGTCATTACTCCTTTTTGAACTCCTACCCTTCCTACGCCGTGGGCATTGCATCGGCGTGACAGGATCGGTGCCGTCGACGCAGGGGGTCGGATCAGCTCACGGCATCGGTGTTTTCGCCGTGCTGGACCGAGCCTGAGACGGCGTCAATGCCGGTAAATCGTCCGGACGGGAGGGTGTGATCGGCTCAACGCGGGCCGGAAATGCCGCTCAAAGCCCTGATAACCAGGGGGCTGGCCACGGGGTGTAACGGAAGTGACATGGCCTCTGCCTAGGTTCCGTGCAACGCGGATGACGTTGCTGACTGCCTTGGGGGACACATGACCCGCTATCAACTGAATACACCTGTTTTGAAACGTACGTTACTGGCCTCGGTGATCGGTGCCCTGGCGCAAGGCGCCGGCGCTGAAGAGAGCGTGGAGAGCCACCGTCTGCAGGCGGTGGAAGTGGTCGGCCAAAGCGCCAGTGTGGAAGAGGCGCTGGCCAGCCAGCGGGCGGCCGACAACATCCAGACCACGGTGAGCGCCGATGCCATCGGTCAATTGCCGGACACCAATGTGTCCGAGTCACTGCAACGCCTGCCCGGTGTTTCCATCGAACGGGACCAGGGCGAGGGCCGCTTCGTGCGGGTGCGTGGCCTGGCGCCGGATTACAACGCGGTGGATGTGGATGGCGTACAGATTCCGGCGCCGGAGGCGGGGCGCCGGGCGGTGGCTCTGGATGTGGTGCCGGCGGATCTGCTGGAATCGCTCACCGTGGTGAAGACCCTGACGCCGGACATGGACGCCAATTCCCTCGGCGGGACGGTACAGGTGCGAAGCCTGTCCGCTTTCGACCGCCCCGGCCTTTACTATTCGGTGACCGGAAAGGGCAGTTACAACGAGCTGATGGATGAAACCAGCCCGGAACTATCCGCCGCTTTCAGTAATCGTTTCAGTATCGGTTCCGGAGAAGACAACTTTGGCGTCGCGGCGGCATTCAGCTGGTCCGAGCGTGACTTCGGCTCCGACAACGTGGAAACCGGTGGCGGCTGGGACTTTGATGACGGTGATGCGCGGCTGGAGGAATTCGAACAGCGGGATTACACCATCACCCGGGAGCGGCTCGGTCTGGCGTTGAACTTCGATTACCTGCCCAACGACAACAGCCGCTATTACTTGCGTACCCTGCACAGTCGTTTCCGGGATGAGGAAATCCGTCAGGCCAACGTGTTCGGCTTCGAAGAAGCCATGGCGCCCAACGAAACCGGCGCCGTGGAAGTACAGAAAGAGCTGAAGAACCGCGAGGAAACCCAGAAGATCACCTCGGTGGTGTTCGGCGGTGAGCAACGCTGGGATGACTGGGCCATGGAGTACCGTATCGGTCACAGTCGGGCCAGCGAGGACGAGCCCCGCCATACCGGTGGCGCCGTGTTTGCCGCCGAGTTCGACGATGGCGGCTATTACGGTAGTCATAAACCCCGCCCGGTTTTCCCGTCCGGTTTTTTCGACGATGCCTTGTATGAACTGGACGAAGTGGAGGTCGCCCAGAGTGACACCAAGGATCGCCAAACCGACCTGAAGCTGGATTTCACCCGTGATCTGATGTGGAACCAGCACTTTGCCACCCTCAAGTTCGGCGGCAAGGTGGCCCGCCGGGACAAGGAGTCCGACGCCGAAACCTGGATCTACGAGCCCGATGGCAATCTGTCGGATTTTGCCAAGGACGTGGACTATGGGCTGGGTGAGATGGGATCGGGCATCGATACCAGCGTGGACAATCTACTCAGTGGATCTGGCGAGCGGGACGACGAGGCGTCCGCCATCGAGGACTACGACATCTCCGAGGACAGCCGGGCGGCTTATGTGATGGGCACCGTGGACGTGGGGGATCTGCGCGTGCTGGGTGGGGTGCGGTACCAGAGCACCGACTTTTCCGCCCGAGGGTACGGCGTGGAAGATGGTGATATCGTCGCCAATCGCTTCAACGAGGATGAACAGCACTGGTTGCCGGCGCTGCATCTGCGTTACCGGGTGGGGCCGGATACGCAGATCCGGGCGGCGTTCACCCAGAGTGTAGTGCGACCCACCTTCGAGCAATTATCGCCGGGTTATGAAATCGACGGTGACGAGGCCAGTTTCGGTAATCCGGGGCTCAAGTCCCTGGAAGCGGACAACTACGATCTGGGCATCGAGCATTACATGGGGCGCGCCGGCGTGGTCTCCGCGTTCCTGTTCTATAAGGATCTGAAGAATTTCGTTTATCGCACCGATGTGGGCGGCGCCAGCGGTTACGAGATGTACGACGAGGCGGAGACGTTCGAAAATGGCAACAGCGCCTCTTTATACGGTCTGGAGTTGGCCTATTCGAAAACCTTCAGTGGTCTGCCGGCGCCGTTCAATGGCCTGCTGATCGGTGCCAACACCACTCTGGTCGATTCCGAGGCACGCATTCGTTCTTATGATGAGGATGCCGGGGGATACCGGGATCGCACCATCGCCTTGCCGAGCCAGTCGGACCTCACCGCCAATCTGATGGTGGGTTACGAGACCCGCAAGCTCAGCCTGCGGCTGGCCGCCAACTACACCGGAAACTATCTTCAGGAAGTGCAGGATCCTTTGGACAAGCGCTACGACATTCACGTGGACGATCACGTTCAACTGGATTTCACCGGCCATTATTTCCTGACGGAACAGCTGCAACTGACCTTCGAGGCGATCAACCTCACCGACGAACCCTTCTATGCCTACACCGGCAGGGAACGCTACAACGCGCAGTATGAAGAGTACGGTGCCACCTACAAACTGGGCCTGTCCCTGAAGCATTACTGAGGAGCCGTTGAATGAAACTGATGGGAATGAAACGACGGCTTGCGATATTGCTCTGCGGTGGTCTGGGATTAGCGGGCTGCGCCATGGATAGCGTGGCGGAATCCGCGTGGAGGAGCTGGGAACCGGAGCGGCGATTCCTGGATCTTTGGTACGCACCGGGCACCACGCAGTGGGCGGCGCTGGATCAACGGGGCGGGCTCTGGATCAATGGCGAACGGCAGTCAACCGTCTCCCAGGGCTATCAGCATCTGGATGGCCGTGTTGTCGCTTCGGGAGACTGGCGCCTGGCGTTGGTGGAGCAGAGCAGCAATGAAGTACGGGTCCTGACCATCCGCGATGGTCAGGTCATGGCAGGCAGTACCATTCCTGCTCCGGATTATGAAGTGGCTGGTCTCTGTCTGTATCAGGACCGGGATGGTCTGTTGTCGGTGTTTCTGCTGGATGAGCGGGGCGGTGCCGACCAGTGGTTGATCGGTGAGGGGGCGGCGTCGTCGCTGCGCCATTTGGTATTGCCGCCGGAGGTTCAGGCCTGCCGGGTGAACGACGACGATGGCGACCTCTACGTCAGTGAGGAGCGAGTTGGTGTCTGGCGTTATGCCGCCGATGCCGAGCGGGATGCCGAACGCCGGGTGGTGGATATGGTGGCGCCCCGAGGCGGGTTACAGCAGGGTGCCGCCGGTCTGGCGGTGATTCCGGATGGGCTGGCGGTGCTGGACAAGGATGCCGGGACCTTGCACCTGTATCGCGACGGCGAACCGGTGGGAGCGGCGGTAACGGTGCCGGCTCAGAAAGAACCGGAAAAACTGGCGGCGCTCTGGCGAGACGGAGAGCTGACTCTGGTGGTGCTGGACGACGAAGGAAGCGCCGCTCAGACCATGACGCTGCCCTGGCGGGCGGCGAACCCAACGTTCGGCGACACGGATATGGCGGTGGTGCACGCGGTGGCACAAACCGATCCGGTGGCCCGTTTCGGTGACGCCGCGGATGATCCGGCGATCTGGTTGCACCCGGAAAAGCCGGAGCGCGGCCGTGTGCTCGGTACCGACAAAAAAGCGGGTTTGTACGTTTACGATCTGCTCGGCCGAACCCGGCAGTTTCTGCCCGTGGGGCGGCTCAACAATGTGGACGTGCGCGGTGACTGGGCGGTGGCCAGCAACCGGGATCATGACAGCCTCCAGGTGTTTCGTATCGACACCGAAGGCAACGTCTCCAACGCCGGTGAAATCGAAACCACGCTCAAGGACATTTACGGTTTATGTCTTTATCAAGCCGGTGCCGATGAGTTGCATGCCATCGCCAACGGAAAAAATGGCGAGTTTGAGCAGTATCGCCTGAACCTCACCGGCGAGGCGCCCTCGGCGACTCTGGCGCGGCGTTTCCGGGTGGACAGCCAGCCGGAAGGGTGCGTGGCCGATGAGGTGACCGGCCAGTTGTTTGTCGGCGAGGAAGATCAGGCGGTGTGGACACTGCCGGCCGATCCCGAATCACCGGGCACGCTGGCCAAGGTCATGGCGGTGGGTGAGAAACTGGTGGCGGATATCGAAGGGCTGGCGATTTACGCCGGCGAGCGCCACCGTTATCTGGTGATTTCCAGTCAGGGTAACGACAGCTATGTGGTGTTGGATGCCCTGCCGCCTTATACCTACCGGGGACGATTCCGCATTGCTTTGGATTCGCGGCGCGGTGTGGACGGGGTGTCGGAAACCGATGGTCTGGAAGTGACTTCCGCCAACCTGGGTGGTGCTTACGGAGAAGGGCTGCTGGTGGTTCAGGATGGGCGCAACCGGTTGCCGCAGGCGCCGCAGAATTTCAAGTACGTGCCCTGGTCAGCGGTACGTGAGGCGTTGAACCTGACCAGGGAGGCGCGGCCGTGAGCGGGGAATGGCGAACCGATCCCGAGGACTGGGAAGCACAGGACGATCACCCGGTGCTCCGGAGTAGCGAGGGCCACTGGCTCAGCCTGACCCGGCGCGGTGTGCTCAAGGGTGGCCTGGGGTTGGCGGCGGTCTTTGTCGGAGGCTGCGCGGTGACCGGTGGCGCGCGGCCACGCATCGGATTCACGCCGCTGCCGGCGCAAACCGATCCCGGCTTTGACGCGGTGCGGGTGCCGGCGGGATATCGCGCGGTGCCTTTCTACAGCTGGGGGGATCCGATTGATGCCGAGGCGCCACGGTGGCGCGCGGACGCCGGTAACGACTGGCGTGATCAACTGCGGCAGGCCGGAGATAACCATGACGGGATGCACTATTTCCCGTTTGCGGATAATCCCAACGGGCACGGCTTGCTGGTGATCAATCATGAAAAAGTGGCGACGGATTTTCTGCATCCACGGGGTGCCACGGTGCTGCATGACGAACAGGGCAGGCCGCGCCGGCCCGGCGAGGAAGTGAATAAGGAGCTGGCCGCCCACGGTGTCAGCGTCATCGAGATCGCCAAGGACCGCGACGGCCAGTGGCGGCGAATCATGACGTCTTCCTATAACCGTCGCATCAGCGGTTTGACGCCGATGATACTGAGCGGTCCGGCGGCGGGGTCCGAAGCCATGCGCACCGCCTCGGATCCCACCGGGCGCCGGGTAATTGGCACGTTCGCCAATTGCGCGCTGGGCTACACCCCCTGGGGTACTTACCTGGCCTGTGAAGAAAACTGGCCGAATTACTTCGTCAATCGGGACGCGGAGGATTATCAGCGGCGTCCGCAACAGGCCCGCTACCGGCTCAGTCAGGGCGAGCGCAGTAACTATTATTTATGGGAAACCGCGCAATCCCGCTTCGATGCCACACCGGACCGTTCCCTGCCTCACCAGGGGGAGGTCAATGAACCGAACCGGTTCGGCTGGGTGGTGGAAATCGATCCCTTCGACCCGGACAGCACACCGGTGAAGCGTACCGCCATGGGACGGCTGGTGCGCGAATGCGCCACGCCTTCGCTGGCCGATGACGGGCGCATGGCGTTTTACTTCGGGGATGACACCCGCGGTGAGTACATCTACAAATTCGTGCCCCGTGATCGTTACCGCGCGGATGATCCCGGCGCCAACCGGGAGCTGCTGGATCACGGCACTTTGTACGTGGCGGTATTCCATGATGACGGCCGAGGTGAATGGCGGCCCTTACGGCACGGTCAGGGGCCGCTCAACGCCGCCAATGGCTTCCCGGATCAGGCGGCCGTGCTGATCAACGCGCGCGGCGCCGCGGATCTGCTCGGCGCTACCCGCATGGACCGGCCCGAATGGGTGGCGGTGCGGCCCGGCAGCCGAGAGGTTTACGTTACGCTGACCAATAACGATGAGCGTGGTGTCGATGACGGGCAACCGGTGAACGCCGCCAATCCCAGGCCCAGGAACCTGCACGGACAGATTCTGCGCTGGCGGGAACGGGACAATGATCCCGCCGCCACGGTTTTTGATTGGGCGCTGTTTTTATTGGCGGGTTACCCCGCCGGCGGCGAGGCGCCGGCCCATCAGTGGGGTACCATCCAGGGCGACGTGTTCTCTTCGCCGGATGGCCTCTGGTTCGATCCGGCGGGGCGCCTCTGGATCGAGACCGATTACGACGACGAAAGCCCGGACCACCGGGCCATGGGAACCAATCAGCTGTTGTGCGCGGACCCGGACAACGGCGAGGTGCGTCGTTTTCTGGTCGGGCCACGGGGGTGCGAAATCACCGGCATTACCGGTACGCCGGACGGGCGGACCTTGTGGGTCAACGTACAGCATCCGGGGATCAGCTATCCGGCCAGCGATGGCCGTACCCGTCCCCGTTCCACCACGGTGCTGATCACACGCGACGACGGCGGCGAGATCGGCACCTGACCAACAACTACTCGATGCCCATGTAACGAAACCACAGCGTGCGGCCGGTGCTGATGAAGTGCGGCAACAGGCGGATTACCTCGTCACGCGGCGACGGACCGGTCCATTCTTCCGGCAATAACGGGTCGGTGTTGAGGATCTTGGTGGCGGCCCGGCCCACGCGCAAAAAACGCGCGCACAGGACTTTGTCGGGGGCGGTGCCGGCGGGGGCCTGGTCGAGCAGCCGACACATTTCATCACGGACCTTCTCGAGCAGGGTGTGGCGGCGCCGAAAATCCCACAAACCGGGCCTGGGGGTGACCGACAACTGATCGGCCCGCAGCAGCACGGTTTGCGGGGCCATGCCCAAGGCCCGCAGTTCCTGCCGCAGGGCGGAAAAGGCCAGTGACAGGTTGGCGGGGCGGGCGAACAGATCCCGTTGCACCTCGGCGAACCCCCTTTGCCGAAGGGCCCTCTCATGTTCCCGCCAGCCGCTGCGGTTGGAACGCGATACCTGGTGGGTGACCGCCACCCACCAGTTCTCTCTCCAGGGACACAGCAACTCGCTCAGACCCTGCCAGCGGCCCTGTTCCCGGGCCCAGGGGGCGTTTTCCGCCAATTGCCAGCTGCCGCGTTGGGGGCTGATGATGGCGCCCTGCGTGGACAGGCGGCTCACCGCCACGCGAATGGCGCCGGCCTTGAACCCCATGATGTCGCCACCCTGGGCCAGCGCCACCGAGGTCAGCGCGGTGTCCGCGGCCACGGCGAGCATATCCAGGACCAGTGTTCTGGGGGTCAATTCCGCCAGTTTGGTGAGCGAGGGGATTGACGGTCGTCCCTGGGGAGTTACATCATCTTTCATCGATTCCACTTTTGGGTAACAAGTAATATGTGGCCGGGGAATATTATCCCATGAAATCCAATCGTCTTACTTACTCGCTTGAAGGCCGGGTTGCCACCTGGAATTGAAGGAAGACGCGGATGCTCGCGTTCCGGTTTGATGGGAATGCGGCATGCGCCAAGGGAGCGTGAAAATAACAGGATGTGATGATGGAACCAGCTATCGCGAACACCAGTAGTGCGGTTCGGGCCTGTCTGGAGCGGGCGCCAACGCCGCTGCGCTTGCTGCGTCAGGCCGCGGTGCGCTATCCGGATCATCCGGCCCTGGTGTATCTGTGCGATGCCGATAGCGGCCACCGGGTGACGGTCAGTTATGCTCAATTGCTGGCCGAGACCGAGGCGGTGGCCCGCGCGCTGCGCGCCAGCGGGGTTACCCCGGAAGATGGCGTGGCGATGTTTCTGCCCCTGGTGCCGGAGGCGGTATCGGCCTTGATCGCTGCTTGTGCGGTGGGGGTGGCGTTTCCGGTGAATCTGCTGATGTCGGAACAGGCGATCGCCTCCCAACTGGCGCTGGCCCGCTGCAAAGTGGTGATCACCGTGGGATCCCATGCGGAGTCGGATTTGAGCGAACGGATCAGCGCCGCCGCCGCGAGTCTGCCGCGACCGCCCCATGTGGTGGTCTTGCCGTTGGGAGATGCGGAGAAAGCGACGTTCGACGGGGAGCCCTGGCCGGCGTTCGTGGCGAAGGCGGGGGATGCCGCTCTGGCCGCGGACGATGATCCGGAGCGGGTGGCCGCTCTGCTGCACACCGGTGGGACCACCTACGCGCCGAAACTGGCGGAACTGACCCTGGGCAATCTGGCCGCCGGCGGCGTGATGACCTGTGCCGGGTGCGGTTACAGTCAGGGCGACCGCCTCCTGAACGGCCTGCCCCTGTTCCATGTGGGCAGTTCAGTTGACGCTGTGCTGGCGATCATCGCCGCCGGTGCCACGCTGGTGCTGCCCACTGCCCTGGGGTTAAAGAATCCGGCGGTGATCCGGCGTTTCTGGTCCATGCTGGACGCGTTGGAGGTGACGCTGGTGGGCGGCGTGCCGACCACGCTTTCGACCCTGGCCGACGCCCCCCGCCAACAGCAACGATGCGCTTCCCTGAGAGCCTTTCTCACCGGTGGTTCGGCGCTCAATCCGCAGTTGGCCCGGCGTCTGGAAACCATCAGCGGCGCCCCGGTGTATCAGCTTTACGGCATGACCGAGTCCGCCGGTATCGTTACTGCCCAGTTCATCGACGGGATGTTCCGGCCGCCGCTGGCCGGACACCCGGTGCCGTTGGTGGAAGTGGCTATTGAAGAGCCGGGCCGGCCGCTCCGGGCGGGCCAGCGAGGCGAGCTGTGGGTCCGGGGTCCCAATGTCTTCGTCGGCTATCGTACCGCCACGGGTACACAGGACCGGCCCCACAATGGCTGGATTCCGTCCGGGGATCTGGTGACGGTCACCGATGATGGGCAGTTGCGGATTGTCGGCCGCACCAAGGAAGTGATTATCCGCAGTGGCCATAACATTGATCCGCAAATGCTGGAGCAGGTGGCGGAAGAACACCCGGCGGTGCTGGAGGCGGCCGTGGTGGCGATGCCGGATCAGTATGCCGGAGAACTGCCGGTGCTGTACGTAACACTGCGAGCCGGGGCGGATGAGCGCAGTGTCGAAAGCATCGATGCCTTCGTGCGTGATCGTATCGCCGTGCCACAGGCCCGCCCTCGCCATGTGTTCGTATTGCCCTCGATGCCGGTGACACCGTTGGGCAAGGTGGCGCGTTATCAATTGCGGCAAAAGGCGGTGAGCTACCGGGCCGGGCAATTGATCGCCGAGCTGGATACCGGCGCCAGGGTGAGCTGCCCGCAGCCGGACGCCAAATCAATCGTTATCGACTGGTCCTCGTCGGCGGCCGCGGCCATGCATGATCGGGCGCGGGAGCGGCTGGCGGAATTCGGGCTGGTGCTGATGTCCGCTTAGTTCTCCCAGCCGGCCAGAACCAGTTTGCCGATGGTCCGGCCATCCTCGATACGGCGGTGCGCCTGCTTCAGGTTGGCGGCGTTGATCGGGCCCAGGGACTCGCCCAGGGTGGTTTGCAGTATGCCTTCATCCACCAGTTTGGCGGCCTGGGACAGAATCTCCCCCTGGCGCTCCATATCCACGCCGAACAGGGCCCGGGTAAACATGAATTCCCAGGCGAAGCGGGCGCTTTTAGGCTTCAGCGCGTTCAGGTCCAAGGGACCGCGGGCGTCGACAATGGTAACGATGCCGCCCAGCGGTTTGACCAGATCGCAGGCTTCGGCCCAGTACGGATCCGGTTCCTGGGCCAGCAGAACGGCGTCCACGCCGTCGATACCGAGGGCTTTTACCGGTTCCACCAGCCCCTGGCGGTAATCGATGGTGTGGGCGGCGCCCATGGACTGACACCAGCGGGCGGATTCGTCGCGGCCGGCGGTGGCGATCACCGTCATACCAAAATGGCGGGCGGCCAGTTGAATGCCGATGGAACCGACCCCTCCGGCGCCGCCCACCACCAGCAAGGTCTTGCCCTTGGCGGTGTCCGGGGTCAGACCGAGCTGGTCTTCCAGGGCTTCCCAGACCGTTAGCGTGGTCAGCGGCAAGGCGGCGGCTTCTTGCATGCCCAGACTGTCGGGTTTGTGCGCCACCAGCCTTTCATCAACGCATTGGAACTGGGCGTTGCTACCCTGGCGTTGCATGGCGCCGGCATACCAGACCCGGTCGCCGGGCTTGAAACCCTGAACCTGGTCACCCACCGCCTGCACCCGGCCGGCGGCGTCATAACCGAGCACCCGGAAGCCGGGTTCGGCCAGTGGCCGCTGGCGCACCTTGGTGTCCACGGGGTTTACCGATACCGCTTCCACCGCGATCAGCAGATCGCGGGGGCCGGGAGCCGGGGTGTCCAGCTCGATATCCTGTAACGCGTGCAAGTCTTCAATAGCTCGGGGGCGGTCGAAACCGACAGCTTTCATCCTCTCCTCCTGGTAACGCAGTTTGGCGCAAAGTGAGCCCGCGCGGACCGGTCGCCGCCGTGTAGGATGGCAAGCGGGCTTCGGGGCGGCACGGCAATGGGCCGCGGACTTCAGAGAACAAGGATACCATCATGAATTTCGACGAATACCGTAAGTTGGATGGCGTTGCGCTGGCCGGACTGGTGGCTTCGGGGGAAGTCAGCGCGGCGGAACTGCTGGAACTGGCCATCACCCGGGTGGAACAGGTGAATCCCAGACTCAACGGCCTGGTCGTTCCGCTTTACGAGGAAGGCCGGCGCACGGCGGCGGGACCGCTCTCCGGACCGTTGGCGGGGGTGCCCATGCTGGCCAAGGACCTGTTCCAGGAGATGGCTGGAGCGCCCTGTTACATGGGTAACAAGGCGCTCAAGAACATGGGCTTCCGGGCTCCCCATGATTCGGAGCTGGTGAAGCGCTGGCGCCAGGCCGGTCTGGTGCTGTTCGGGCGCACCAATACGCCGGAGTTTGGCGCCAAGGGGATTACCGAACCGGATTCGTTCGGCCCCTGCCGCAACCCCTGGAATCCCGATCACACCCCGGGTGGCTCTTCCGGCGGTTCGGCGTCCTTGGTGGCCGCCGGGGTGGTGCCCTTCGCCGGCGCCAACGATGGCGGCGGCAGTATCCGCATTCCGGCGGCCTGCTGTGGCCTGTTCGGGCTCAAGCCCGGCCGTGGGCGCACGCCCTGGGGACCGGATTTCGGTGAAGCGCTGCACGGACTGTCAGTGAATCATGCAGTGACCCGTTCGGTCCGCGATTGCGCGGTATTGCTGGATGCGGTGGCCGGAGACGAACTGGCCAGCCTGTATCCGCTGGCGCCCCCCGCGCGGCCTTACCGGGAGGAGACCGAACGTGATCCGGGGACTTTGCGTATCGCCTTCACCAACCGCTCGCCCATCGGTACAGAAGTGGACCCCGAGGCGGTGAAGGCGGTGGAGAAGGCGGCCCGTTTGCTGGAATCCCTCGGCCACCGGGTGGAAGAAGCGGAGCCGGAAATTGATGTCATGGCCATGAGCATGGACTGGCTGATGGTCTGGTTCGCCAAGTGCGCCGACAGCGTCAAGGAGATGCGCCGGCTTACCGGCGCCGGTGATGACGGCTTTGAATTGGATACCCTGGCGATGGCGGCGTTCGGGCGCAGCCTGAGCGCGCCGGATTATCTGCAGTGCTATCAGCGCTGGCAAACCTACACGCGTCAGTTGATGGCGTTCCTTCAGGGGTATGACTTTCTGATGACGCCGACCCTGGCCATGCCGCCGGCGCGCATCGGTGCCATGGCGACGCCGCCCTTGCAGCAGGCGGCGCTGAAGCTGGTGCTGAAAACCGGTGCGCAAAAGCTGCTGATGAAGACCGGGCTGGTGGAGCAGATGGCGCGGGAAAATCTGAAGTACACGCCGTTCACGCAGCTGGCCAATGTTACCGGCGTGCCGGCCATGTCGGTACCGCTGCACTGGTGTGACAACGGCCTGCCGCTGGGCGTGCAGTTTGTCGGCGGCCATGGCGACGAAGGCAAGTTGTTGTCCCTGGCGGCACAATTGGAACGGGCCGAACCGTGGTTTGACCGGATACCGCCGGAGTTATAAGTGCTCCTCGGGGTTTGGCGATCCCTCCATCGAGGGCAGCGAAGCCGCGTTAGGCCTTTGCGGGAACGCCGTGAAGCAGGGTCCCGCAAAGGCCTAACGCGGCTCCGCTTCGAGGTAGCCGGCAAGCGCAGGTGTTCTTCTGGCCGCTGGTATCCCACAATCGCTGTGACGTTAAGTCTCAAGCCTGTTTGGAGACATAAATCCGAAGGTCGCTACGAAGCCGCTGTAGGAGCTTGCCTGCAAGCGAATGGGCATCCGGGTCTCAAGATTCGCTTGCAGGCAAGCTCCTACAGCGGCTTCGTAGTCCCTTATGTGCCAGCGGTTGATGTCGCTGGCGCCCGGAAGGCCGCCGAGGAGCCCGTTTAAAAACCGTAAAGGCGGGCGGGATTGTCGACCAAAATCTTGCGGATGATGGTCTCGTCATGCCCGGTCCATTGGAAGAATTCTTCCAGCAGGGTGGTGTCGTCCGGCATTGGCACGGAAATACACACGTGGGGCCAGTCGCTGGCCCACAGGATCTGATCGGGATTGGCTTTGATCAGCGCCTTGGCATAGGGCGTGACGTCGGAGTAGGGCGTGTCCGGCTGGTTGGTGAAGCGGTAAGCGCCGGATAATTTCACCCACGCCTTGCCGTCCCGGGCCAGGCGCAGCAAGTCGCGGAATCCCGGATGCTTCACACCGATGCTGGCCGGCATGTGTCCCATGTGATCGATCACCACCTCCACCGGCAGGTTGGCCACGGTGTCGTAGAGATCGGCGAATTCCGAGATGTCGATCAGCAACTGCAGATGCCAGCCCAGTGGCGCCACCTTGCGTGCCAGACTGGTCACGTCCGAGACCTCGACACCGCTCTTGTAGATCAGATTGACGCGCACGCCACGCACCCCGAGGGCGTCCATTTCCCGCAATTCCTGTTCACTGGTCTGGTCACTGATCACCACCACGCCGCGATAGTTGTCGCCACCTTGACGCAGGGCTTCCAGAGCCACCCGGTTGTCGTAGCCGTAGACGCTGGGTTGCACGATAACCCCCCGGTTCAGCCCCAGCGTGCCCTGCATTTTCCGGTAGTCGTCCAGTGACGCGGGCGGCGGCGTATAGGAACGATGCGGTGTGAAAGGGCGGACCGCCGCGTCACCGATGATGTGGAAGTGGCAATCGCAGGCACCGTCGGGAAGCGGTAACGATGGGGCGCTGCAGCTCGTTACCGGCGGCGCGCAGGGTGGGGCGTAGGTTTCGCCGAGTGAGGTCATGCGGGTCACTTCCCAGCCCTGCAGACCACGAAGTCCGTTGCGCTCGGCGGAATTGATGATCTGGGTCCAGGCGGCGCGGCGGGCGAGGTCCGGGTCGCCCACGGTGATCGCCTCGAGGATCGACTCGTACTCGGTCAGCACGGTTTCGCGCAGCGCTCCGGAAGTGGCGATGCGCCGTTCGAAAGAAGCGGCCTCAAAGATATGGGCGGTCAGAAACAGCACGAAGTTCTTGAAGTACTCGTTGCCGGTGGCATCGGCGATGGCGCGTTTGAAAGCCAGGCTGCTCTCGACCATGCCCTGACCGTTGGCAAGGGCGTCGCGTAACGCGGACAGGGCGGCCTGGATCGCCGCAAGCTGGCTGCGGGAACGACGGCGGGCAGCCATGCCGGCGGCGGAAACTTCGAGATCAAGACGCAACTCATAGAGCTGGCGGAGTTTGGGCAGATGGCTCAGTTCATCGTGGTCGATGCGAAAGCTGTTGCGATGGGCTTTGTTGGATACGAAGGCGCCCAGGCCCTGATGACTCTCCACCAGACCTTCCGATTTGAGCCGCGCTATCGCCTCCCGGACCACGTTGCGGCCGACACCGAACCGTGCCGTCAGTTGGGACTCACTGGGAATGCGGTCACCGGGCTTGAGGCGGCCGGCGGAAATCTCCGCTTCCAGATGGCGGGAAATCTTGACGGAAAGCTGGCTGCGTCCCGCAGAAGCAGCTTGTTTCATAGGGCTCATCCTGTTCGATGCAAACGGCGTTGGCTAAGCGGCAGCGGTAATAGTACCTCTCCGGAGAGCTTGCCGCTCCATGTACGGGCCGGTTCCGGGCCTGGACCGGAGATTACTGGCCTTGATACGGAGTGTGATGACTGACTTTACAGCACTGGTAAAATTATGATCAACTTGTAGGACAAGTTTGGCGGGGCGCTTTTCGCCTCGCCTGCCCCCACGCCATCAACCCCATCAAAACAAACAGGAATGCCGTGATGACGTCCTTACTCCGATCCGTCAAAACGTTGATGCCCGCCGCCATTTTGGCGGCGACCCTGGCCGCGGTGAGCGTGGCTCAGGCTGCCACCGTGATCCGCTTGGGCTGGACCACCGCCGACAGCGAAGTGGACCCCTATGCCATCGCCGCCCACTACTTCCAGGAAGAACTGGAAGCCGCGGCGCCGGGACAATTCGAGATCAAGTTCTTCCCCAACAACCAGTTGGGTAACGACACGGACATGCTGCAAGGGATGCAATTCGGCACGCTGGATGCCGGCGTTATCACCGGTACTCAACTGGGCACCCTGGACAAGAGCTTCCAGCTCCTTGACTTGCCTTTCCTGTTCAAGGACCGGGCCCAGGCCCACGAGGTACTGGATGGCGAGGTGGGGCAGGAGCTGTTCGCCCGATTGGAGAAGCAGGGTCTGATCGGCCTGGGCTTCGGCGAAGCCGGTTTCCGCCATGTCATCAACAATAAGCGGCCGGTGCAGGCGCCGGGCGATTTGCAGGGCGTGAAGTTGCGCGTGCAGCCGAGCGATCTGTTTATCGCCAGCTTCCGTGCCCTGGGCGCCAATCCGGTCCCCATGGCCTGGAGCGACGCCTACATGGCGGTGCAGCAAGGCACGGTGGACGGTCTCGAGATTCCGCTGGCGGTGATTTACGCCAACAAGTACGCCGACGTGGTGAAGTACCTTTCGCTGACCAATCACACCTATAACGCCTTGCCGCTGCTGATGTCCAAGCAGGCGTTCTCCCGTCTGTCATCCGAACAGCAGGAGGCGGTGCGTACCGCCGCGCGGAAAGCCATCGAGCGGCAACGCGCCGAGGTGGCGAAGAACGAGCAGGTGCTGATCGAGAAGATCAAGGCGAAGGGCATGGCGGTTACCGGGATTGCCGATACCGGCGCCTTTCGCGACGAGGTGCGGCCGGTCTATGAAGAATATCGTCCACGCATCGGCGAAGACCTGGTTGATCGCGCCATGGAACTGGTCACGGAATAACGGTGTGGCATAGGGCTCCAACCCGCTCTCGGAGCCTCGTTCCTTAACGGATACCGGTATGTATAGATATCTCGAAGCAGGCAGCAAATACCTTGCCGCCGTGACGGCCGCGCTTGGCGCGGCCAGCGCGTTGATCATGACTCTGGCCCTGCTGGCCGGGGTGTTCTGCCGCTATGTGCTGAATTCTTCGCTGTCCTGGAGTGATGAGATCGCGCTGCTGGCGTTCAGTTGGACAGTGTTTTTGTTCGCCAGCGTACTGACGCGGGAGTTCGGACACGTGCGCGTCTCCATTGTGGTGGACGCCTTGCCCGGCTTGCTCAAGCAAGCGCTTGAGCGGGGCAGTGTGATACTGATTCTGCTGTTCGGCGGGTTGATGTTGTGGGCCGGCTGGCAGTTCACCGCCTTCACCGCGCACCAGGTCTCGCCGGCGCTGCGTTATCCCTTGTGGTTGCAAGGTGCGGCGGTGCCGGCGAGTGGCGCCTTGATCGTCTTCCATGCCTTGGTGTTGCTGTTCCGCCCCGGGTCGCTTGGTGAGCACGGAGGCGCCGTCGATGAGTGAGATTGGTGTTGTTCTGATCGTCGGGCTGTTCGTCCTGCTGCTGCTGGGGGTTCCCATCGCCTTCACCCTGGGCCTGCTCACCGCCGTGGGTATCTGGATGGCCGACTACAATCCGATGATCCTGGCCCAGCGCCTGATCGCGGGGAGCACCATCACCAGCCTGTTGGCGATTCCCGGTTTCATTCTGGTGGGGGATCTGATGAGCGCGGGTGGGCTGTCCAAACGCCTGGTCAGGGTGGCCTCGGTCTGTTTCGGCCATTTAACCGGTGGGCTTTCCATGTCCACTGTGGCGGCGGGTACGTTTTTTGGTGCCATTACCGGATCCGCGCCGGCCACCACCGCCGCGGTGGGATCGGTGATGATCGACGAACTGGAAAAGCGCGGTTACTCACGGGGCTACGGCGCGGCGTTGTCCACTTCCATCGGACCGCTGGGGCAGATGATCCCGCCCTCCATTCCCATGATTATCTGGGGGGTGCTGGCGGAAGAGTCGATCTCCAAGCTGTTTCTGGCGGGGGTGGTTCCCGGCTTGATCGCGGCGGCGGGGTTCTGCGTTGTCAGTTATCTCTATGCCCGGCGCCTGGGTATCGCCAGGGAGAAGCGCCCCGGTGTCCGGGAGATTCTGGCGGCGATACGTGAAGGGATATGGGCGTTGTTGGCGCCGGTGGTGATCCTCGGAGGTATTTATGGGAGTGTGTTTACCCCCACCGAGGCGGCCATGGTGGGTGCGTTGTACAGCCTTGTCATTGGCCTTTTCATCTATAAGGATCTGCAATGGAAATCGCTGATCCCGTTGTTCATAAAGTCGATGCGTACCACCACGGTGATCATGTTCATTATCGTGGTCGCTTACGGCTTTGCCTGGATCATCGCCAGTGAGCAGATTCCCTCGCAGGTCACGCAAGTACTGCTGAGTATTACATCGAACCCGTTCCTGATCCTGCTGTTGCTGAACATCATGTTACTGGTACTGGGCGCGGTCATGGACACCGTGTCCGCGATGGTCATCCTCAGCGGAGTTCTGACCGCGGTGGGTACCCAGGTGGGGCTGGATCCGGTTCAACTGGGCGCCATGGTGGTGATCAATTTCGCCGTGGGCATGATCACCCCGCCGCTGGGGTATTCCCTGTTCGTCGCCTCCACCATCAGCGGTTTGAGTATCGAGAAAGTGGCCCGCAATCTCTGGCCGTTCTTCCTGGTCCTCATTGGCGTGGTGGCACTGACCGCCTATGTTCCGGCGGTGACGCTTTGGCTTCCGGGCCTGTTGGGCTAGCAGGATAGAGATGGTATGACCGTGAATCAGAAACCGACGTCCGGGATCAGTGAGCCGACGATCCCGGGACCTCACCCGGCGCCGAGCAAGCCGGCAAGCGCCTTGCCCCGGGGGGCGTGTGATACCCACGCCCATCTGTTTGGCCCGCAAAGTCAGTACCCGTATCAGCCCAACCGCAGTTACACACCGCCGGATGCTTCCGAGGACGCCTATCGGGGTCTGTTGCACACCCTGGGTTTTCAGCGTGCGGTGCTGGTGCAGCCCAGCGTTTACGGCACCGATAACCGGCGCATGCTGGACGCCCTGGCCCGCAGGCGCGCTGACGATGATATCCAATGGCGTGGCATCGCCGTGGTGGATAACCGCATCAGCGACGCCGAGCTTGAGCGTATGCATGAGGCCGGGGTTCGCGGCGTGCGTGTCAATCTGGTATTTCCCGGCGGCCTGACGTTCGCGGACGTTGAACTGCTGTCCCGGCGAATCGCCGGGCTGGGATGGCATGTTCAGTTCCTGGTGGACGTGTCGCGGTTCGAACGGCTGGTCGAGCGCCTGGACCGTCTGCCCACCGACAGCGTGGTCGACCACATGGGCCATATTCCCACCCACCGGGGAATCGAACATCCCGGATTCCGGGCTCTTCTGGAGTTGCTGCAAGGTGGGCGCACCTGGGTCAAACTCACCGGACCGAACCGCATTACCGCCCTGGAGCGCGCGCCGTTTCACGATGTGGACCCGTTCTTCTCCACGCTGCTGGAGGCTCGGGCGGACCGTTGCCTGTTCGGGACGGATTGGCCTCACGTGCAACTTCCAGGGCCAATCCCGGACGATGGGGATCTGGTCAATGAGTTTCTGCGCCTGGTTCCGGACCTGTCGATCAGAAAACAGGTGCTGGCCGACAATCCCGCCCGTCTTTACCAGTTCGACGACTGAGCCGGGAAGCATGGGTCTTTCCGTGCTTCCCGTGCTTCCTGTCCGTGCCGTGGGCGATCAGTCTTCCAGGGCGAAGCGCAATCCGGCGTTCTGTTCCAGGCGCCGGATCAGTTTGTCTCCCATGGCCGGCGCCGTGGTCCAGATGCCACCGGGGGTGTCGGTGGCATCCCGCAGCAGACACAGGGCGCTCTCGGTGATCATGCGCGAGGTGGAACCGTAACCGGGATCCTTGTCACCGGAGACGCTAGCGGCGAGGGTCCGGTCGTCGGCGGTTTCACCCAGGAACAGTACATCGTAGAAACCGTTTTCCCGCTCCTCCTTGCCCGGTCCCTCGCCGGGCTTGGGCGCTTTGTCACCGGTCAGGGAACGATCGTTGGCGACGGCCTGGGCGGTGGCCTCGCCTTTGTCGCCGGGGCCGGTGAGGATCATCTCATCGTAGACGAAGTCCTCGCCGTAGGGATGACCGAGCAGGAAGTTGGAGCGGTGCACGTTGCGGGTATTGATGGCCGCCATGATGAAAGGCGCCGCCCAACTGCCGAGGGTTTGGTCATACTCGATCTCGGCGGCCGGAGGCTGCTTCGGGCCTTCGAAGCCCGGGGTCAGCGCGAACGGGTTCACCAGCAGCTTACGGACTTCCGCGTCCCGCGCCGCGGCCAGGGTGGCCTGCAGGCTGGCGGCGGTGCCGCCGGAGAACGTGCCCTTCATTCGCCGTACCCGTCCCTTGACGCGGGGCAGCGGAGCGCCCAGTTTGGCCCGCGCCTGTTCCTGCAGGAACCAGACGCCGAGGTCGAACGGGATGGAGTCGAAGCCGCAGGAGAAAACGATGCGGGCGCCGCTGCTTTGCGCCTGCTCCTGGTACTTATCGACCATCTGACGCATCCACGCCACTTCGCCGCACAGATCCACGTAGTCGGTACCGGCGCCGGCACAGGCGGCCACCAGGGGCTCGCCATAGAGCTGATAAGGCCCGACGGTGGTCAGCACCAGCCGGGTCCGCCGCGCCAGGGCGCGCAGGCTGTCGGCGTCGGTGACGTCGGCCTTGAGGATCGCCACGCCGGGATCAATGCCGAGTTCGTCGCGTATCTGTTCCAGCTTGCTTTCGTTGCGGCCGGCCAGGGCCCAGCGCAGCCCACCGTCTGTGCCATAGCGCTCCTGTACGTACTCCGCCACCAGGCGGCCAGTGAAACCACTGGCGCCGAATACAATCAGATCAAACTCCCGTGCCTCGCTCATGATTCTTCCCATTCTATTGTTTGCCAGCGGGCTCTCGGCCCTCGCGAGCCTCAACCGTAAGCCGTCAGCGGCGTTCAGGGCAACCGGTAGCGATGTCGGTGGTATGATGGGCGCGATCCAGAGAAGGGGGTGCCCGGTGACGGAACACATTTTGATTGTCGATGATGAGCCTCGGGTGGCGGAGCCGCTGATCTTCGCTTTGCAGCGGGAGCATTTTCAGGTCACCCATGTGGAACGTGGTGAACAGGCCTTGGCGCGGTTGGACGGCGACAGCCCGGCGCTGGTGGTGCTGGACGTGGGGCTGCCGGATCTCAATGGCTTCGAGGTTCTCAAACAATTACGCCGTTCCAGCGAAGTGCCGGTGTTGTTCCTCACTGCCCGCCAGGATGAGGTGGATCGCATTCTCGGTCTGGAACTGGGTGGTGACGACTACGTCACCAAGCCTTTCAGTCCGCGCGAAGTGGTGGCGCGCATCCGTGCCATTCTCAAGCGTCTGGATAAAGGCACGCCGGCGCCCGTGGCGGAAGGAAGGGAATGGCGGGTGGACGAGCAGGCCGCAAAGGCCTGGTTTCGGGATCAGGCGCTGTCGTTGACGCGCTCTGAATTCCTTATTCTCGAAGCGCTGGTGAAACATCCGGGCCAGGTGTTCAGCCGCGCCCGGCTGCTGGATATCTGTGGCAGTGACGAGGACAGCTTCGAGCGGGCCGTGGATACCCATATCAAGACTCTGCGCGGCAAGCTGCGACCGCTGGGCGGGGACGCCTGGATCGTCACCCGGCGCGGTCTCGGCTACGTGCTGGAGCGGCCATGAAACTCAGCGGTCAGTTCCTGCTGATCTTCTTCCTGATCATGGGGCTGGTGAGCTGGTTCACCATGGATCTGGTGCTGGATGAGGCCCAGCCGCTGGTGCGCCAGTCCGCGGAGGAAACCCTGGTGGACGCCGCCAATCTGCTGGCGGAGGTGATCGCCATGGATACCCGGGGGGACGAACTGGCGGTTACCCCGGCGCTGCGCTCGGCGCTGAGGCGGTACGCTCAGCGGCTGCCGGGTGCCAAGATCTGGGGATTGAGCAAAAATCGCATCGATACCCACATCTATATCACCAGCGCCGATGGCATCGTTCTGTTTGACTCGCGCGGCGAGAACGAAGGTAAGGATTTTTCCCGCTGGAACGATGTGCACCTGACCTTGCAGGGCAAATATGGCGCTCGCACCACTCGCACCGACCCTAATGACCCGGCGTCCTCGGTGTTGTATGTGGCGGCGCCGGTGCGCCATGACGGGACGCTGATCGGTGTGGTGACCCTGGGCAAGCCGGGGGCGGCCATCGAGCCGTTCATCGAGCAGGCGGAGCAGCGTCTGATTGGTTACGGCTGGCAGGCGCTGGTTGCCTGTCTGTTGCTGGGTATCGGTCTGGCCTGGTGGATCAGCCACCGGGTCGGGCGGCTGCGCGGCTATGCCCTGGCGGTGGCCGATGGGCGCAGGCCATCGCCGCCCCGTTTCCGTGTGCATGATGAGATTCGCGAACTGGCCGATGCCGTCACCGCCATGCGCCGCCGCCTGGAGGAACGGGCGCGACTGGAGAATCACATCACCATGCTGACCCACGAAATGAAGAGTCCGCTGGCGGCCATTCGGGGGGCCGGGGAGATTCTGGCCGAGGAGGTGAGCGAACCCGCTCTGAGCCGGCTGACCGGAAATGTGGTGCACGAGAGTCAGCGGCTCAGCGATTTGCTGGATCGCATGCTGGCGCTGGCGCGGCTGGAAAAACTGGAAAGTCTGCCGCCCCGGGAACAGCAGCGGTTGGCGTCGTTGCTGGAGGAATGGCAGCTCAGCCGCCAGGTGCTGTTGGATGAGAAACGGCTGAGTGTGGCGTTGAGCGGCGAGCCGGTATTGCGGGTGGAACCGGATACTACCCGTCTGGCCCTGTTCAATCTGCTCGACAATGCCCTGCGGTTCGCCGAACCGGGTTCCACCATCGACGTCGGCGGCTGGCGGGAGGAGGGCCTGCAGGGTATCGACGTCAGCAATCGGGGGCCGTGTATTCCGGACTACGCGCTGGCCCGGGTCACCGAGCGATTTTACTCGCTGCCGGCGCCGGGGGAGGAAAAAAGCTCCGGGCTCGGACTGGCCATGGTGGAAGAAATCGGTGAGCTGCACGGCGGCTGGTTGCAGGTGGAAAACCTGGAGCAGGGCGTGCGGGTGCGGTTGTGCCTGGGGTAGCAAGCATGAGATCGGGGGTCACTTAAGCGCCGCTTCCTCACAAAACCCCCACACTCCTCTCAAACGGCGCGGGCAAGCTGGGCACTCCAAAGAGGGGAGTGACCCATGGCTTCTTACAGTCCACTACGGAAAATCCTGATGATCTGCGGCCTGATGCTGGTGCTGGTCGGTCCGCTGTTGATGATTCAGGTGAAAATCGATGAGCGCCAGAACCGCGCGCGGCTGGTGAGCTACGAAATCAGCAACCAATTCGCCAAGGAACAGACGTTGGTCGGGCCGCTGTTGATGGTGCCGCGCGTGCGCGAGTACTGGGCGACGGAGAGCACCCGCGATGCCACCGAGGAAGAAGCGGTGAGCCCGCGCCGCAAGCTGCGCCGTGACCTGGATCGTTATCTGCCGGATACCCTGGATATCGAGGGCAATCTGCAAAGCCGCATGCTGTACCGTGGCATTTACGGTACACCGGTGTATCAGAGCGTGATTGAACTGGAGGCGCGTTTCCCGGCGGAATGGCTGCAGGCCGCCAAAGCGGATTCCTCTATCGTGTCGTCCGGCACGCCGCTGCTGGTGTTTCGGGTTGGCGACCTGCGCGGCCTGGTGGAGCGGCCGGTGTTGCGTATCGGCGAGCGCACGTTGCCGTTGGTGGAGCCGGCGTCGATGCCTTCCGTGCTGCAAGGCGGCGGTGTGGTGGCGGCGCCTTTGCCGGAGGATTTGTCCGGCCCCTTCACGGTCCGTCTGCGTTTGAACCTGAACGGCAGCACCAGCCTGGCGGCGTTGCCGATGGCCAAGGAAACCCGCATGACCCTGCGTGGCGACTGGCCACATCCGAGCTTCTCCGGATTGATGCTGCCGGCGGAACGGGAGGTCAGCGAGGACGGTTTCATCGGTCGCTGGCAGACCAACAGCCTGGCGGCTTCCAGCGCCATCGACTGCCTGCAAAGCGATGGTCATTGCAGGGATGACAGCCAGCTTTTGCGCGTTGACCTGGTGCAGCCGGTCACCGGTCTGCTTTCCAGTGAACGGGCCTTGAAGTACAGCTTTCTGATTGTTGGACTGACGTTCGCCGCCTTCTTCCTGTTCGAAGTGATGCGCCGGGTGGCCATGCACCCGATGCAGTATTTGCTGGTGGGGCTGGCGCTGGCGATGTTTTACCTGCTGCTGGTGGCGCTGGGCGAGCACGTGGACTTTGTCTGGGCCTATGTATCGGGCGCGGTGGCCTGCGTGGGGTTGATCGGGGTGTACCTGAGCGCGGTGCTGAAGTCGAAACTGGCGGGCTGGGGATTCGCTCTGGCGCAGTTGGTCGTGCTGGGGTTGTTGTTCGGCATCCTGATGGCTGAGGACTACGCGCTGTTGATGGGGTCGTTGTTGCTGTTCGCTGCGCTGGCGGCAGTGATGATTCTGACTCGCCGGGTCGATTGGCACGGGCTGGCCCAACGCGGAGGAGCGTCCTCATGAGTGTGCGATGCGAACACGCGCTGCGCCTGCGCGGCCTGATCGATGGCGGGGTCTGGCAACAGGCCGAAGAAGAGTTGCAATGGTTGCGGCAGAGTTACCCGGAGAGCGCGGCTCTGTGCAGCATAGAGGGCATCTATTGGGCACAGTGCGGGGACTGGCCCCGCGCTCTGTGCCGTTTTCAGCGCGCGTTGGTATGGAACCGGGATGACGCCAACACCGTGTTCAATCTGGGTGTGACCTGGTGCCAGTTGGGCGCGCCGCTCAGAGGGCGGTTGCTGATGGATTATGCGGACCAGATGAAGGCCGATCAGCCGCTGCCCGCTGTGCTTACGTGGCGTCTGCCGCGCCCGTCCTTGCCGCAACCGGAGCGGTTTCCGGCTGTTGCGGGAAGGGCGGCCACCAGGCGTGTACCCGGCCTTGTTCGATAACCGCCAGGTCACCGAATTGCAGCAATACGAACTCGCTCTGGGTGGGACGGAAAAAGATCTGGTCGTCCTCGCGCAGGGCGGTGGCGGGAGCGCCGTTGAACATCATCTGATTGGTGCTGATGCCATACACCGGATTGGCGCGGATGCCTTGCGGGGAGGCGGGCTCGGCTTTCCAGGCGCCGCCGTAGATGAAATAGGTTTGGCGCCGGTTCGGATCCCACCAGGACCAGATTTCGCCGAGGGGCAGCGGCCCCGGCAATTGCAGCCCCGGTAGTCTTTTCAGAACCGGAGCGGCGATGAAGGTGGCGGGCTGGAAGTCCTCCAGGGTATCCAGGTCGAAGTCGGTGGGCTTGAGCAGACAGGAACCGGCGGCCAGTTCGTTCAACGGCGTGTCGTCACCGTGCAGGCGCAGCGTCGGACTGCCGGCGCCGTTGAAGGTCAGCGATTGTTTTCGGTAGGCCGGTTCCAACCGATACAGACGCTCGATGAAAGCACGATAACGATCCTGGGACTTGCGCAGACTGGTGTCGCGGTCCTCGATCCAGCCGGGCAGTTTACCCACCTGAGCGTCGTAACCCATGAAGCCGCTGAAGGCCAGGTGTTCGGGATGGGCGTGGATCAACGCCAGCAGCTCGTCCAGTTGTTCGGCTTCGGTGAGGCCGCCACGATGCAGCCCCACGTCGATTTCCACATTGATCAGCAGCCGTCGGTTCAGGCGCCGGGCCAGGGCGAGGTACTGTTGGAGGCGCTCGCTACTGTCGATCAGCCATTGCAGTTGCCGGTCCGGATCAAAGCCGTTTTCGGGCAACATCTGGTAAAACAGAGCGGCGGCGCTTACGGGCATCGGCTTGCCCAGCAGCAGATCGCAGTCCGGCTCCGCCGCCGCCATGGCGGTGATGAACGGTTGGTGAAACACCATCACCCGACGTGTTCCGGTCAGCGCCATGACTTCGCGTACCAGCGGGACACTGGGCAGAGACTTGGCAACGATGCGGTAGTGGCGGCCCGCCGGCAGTCCGGCCACCAGTTGCGCGCAGTTGGCGGCCAGCCGTTTCCGGTCAATCAATAGCAGCGGCCGCCCCGGGCCTTCGCGCAGGGTATCGTTGAGCGTCTGAAAGTAGGGCGCATGGGGGTGGCCTTGATCATCGGGCTTGAGCCACCAGGCCAGCGCCGCGCCGCCGGCCAGGGCAAGCAGGAAATGACGTCGTTTCATGGGCGGCCTCCGGTTTCGATTCCCAATACCCGGCGCAGATAGGGATTGAGCATTCTGCCTTCGGGGTCGAACTCACGACGCAACGCCAGGAAATCGTCGAAGCGCGGGTAAAGGGGGCGCAGACGGGTCGCGTCGAGGCTGTGCAACTTGCCCCAGTGGGGCCGCCCGGCGAAGCGCTGAAAGATCGGTTCCACCGCGTCGAACAGCGGCCGGTAGTCCTGTTTGTAGTATTGGTGCACGGAAATGCTGGCGCCGGCACGTTCGCTGAACATGGACAGCAGGGTGTCGTCGGCGGCGGTGTAGCGGTATTCGATCGGAAAGAACACGTTGATGTCCTGATCACGGATCCGCTCACAGACCTCGCGCAGGCAGTCCAGGCCATCATCGGCGGGCACTGTGTATTCCATCTCATTGAAGCGGACCGTGCGGCGATTGGCGTAAATGCGGTGGGCCGGTCCGTTTCGCACCTGGTCACTGACGAACAGGGTCACCAGCTTTTGCAGGGTGGCGGTGAGCCAGGGCGCGCGCAGGCTCAGTTCACAGACCATTTCCAACAAATCATTGCTGTCGTCCTGGATCAGCGGCTGGTCTTCCTGATCGGTGAGCTCCATGGTTTTGACGATGGCGGTGCGACCGAGCGGAAAGGCGAAAAACTCAATATTGCGATAGCGGTCCCGGTTGGCGCCGACAAAGTCGATGGCTTCGTCCAGCGGCAGGGTCCAGGTGTGTTCTCGCAGACGGTAGGCCGGGTCGCCGCGCAACGTCACCTGGGTCGCCACCCCGAGGGCGCCGAGACCGCAGCAGGCGGCTTGAAAAGCGTCGCCGTCACCGGCGGTCAGGGACACCGCTTCGCCATCCGGGCGCACGACCCGCAGTGCTCCTACCTGGGCGCTGAGGCAGGGCAGGGTGATGCCGGTGCCGTGGGTGCCGGTGGCGATGGCGCCGGCCAGGGACTGCAGGTTGATATCCGGCTCGTTGCGGAAGCTGCGGCCGACCTGCCAGGCCTGGGCGGACGCCGCGCCCAGCCGGGTGCCGGCGCCGAAGGTCAGATGGCCATTGTCGTCCTGACCGCGCAGGCCGTTAAGGGCTTCCAGGGACAGCAGGGTGTCATCGGTGGGAACAATGGGGCTGAAAGAGTGGCTGCCGCCGAACGCTCGTACGGTGCCGCTGCTTTGGCGCAACAGATCGGCCAGCTGATTTTCGGCGGCGGGATAGAGAAGTTGCTTCGGCGTGGCGCTCTGGTTGCCGGACCAGTTATTCCAGGATGGGGGCTGTTCGGCGCGGCCGCGGGCGGACAACGGCAGAATGGCGGCGCCGGCGGTGACGAGCAAGGCCTTCAGCAGGGCGCGCCGCGGCAGTGTTGGCAGCATGTTGGATCCTTGATTTTCTTTTTATGGCACCAACGTACCACAAAAAGAAAAAAAGAAGCCAGCACCAGAAAATCGCGGCGGGATGATCAGGGATAGCGGACGCCGGTAAGCGCTTCGGATTGCTCCCACAGGCGCGCCGCGTCGTCGGCGTCACGGGCGCGGCGGCTGGGGTGCACCAGCGTCGGCGGGCCCACCGCCTCCTTAAGGTAAGCGGGGCCGTAATAACCGCCGCCCTGCACCTGCGGACTAGTGGCGGCATAGAGGGTGGGCGCGGCGCCGCGAGCGGTGTTCTGGGTGAAGAAGGGCCACAGCCAGCGGGCGATATAGCCGACCCCGAACGGGCTTTCCCGGGCAACACCAGATTCCGCCAGATTGGTATTGGCGAAGCCTGGGTGGCAGGCCAGGGAGAGCGTCGAGGCCTCCGCCGCGCGCAGTCGCCTTTCCAGTTCCAGGGAGAACAACAGATTGGCCAGCTTGGCTTGAGCATAAGCTCGCTGCCGGCCATAGCGGCCGTCCAGTTGCAGGTTATCCAGATGCAGCCGGCCCGCTTTGTGAGCCAGGCTGCTGACAGTGACTATGCGGGAATCCGGCACGTCGCGCAGCGCCGGCAACAGCAGACCGGTCAAGGCGAAGTGGCCGAGGTGATTGACGCCGAACTGGCGCTCGAAGCCATCCTCGGTACGGCCTTGGCGCAGCCACATGACGCCGGCATTGTTGATCAGCAAATCCAGCCGGGGATAGCGTTCGCGCAGCGTATCGGCGGCGCGTCGCACGCTTTCCAGGCTGGCCAGATCCAGTTCCACGATCTGTATTTCGCCGCGTCCGCCGGTCTTCTCATGGATGCGTTCCCGGGCGGCCTCCGCCTTGGCCAGGTCGCGGCACGCCAGAACCACCCGGGCGCCCTTGTCGGCCAGTGCCAGGGCGGTCTCGAAGCCGATACCGCTGTTGGCGCCGGTCACCACGGCGGTGCGGGATTGTTGGTCCGGAATGTCTTGCGGGCTCCAGCTCATCATCGCGTCCTCGTCGGTACCGGGCGGTTTGCGGCACAGCCCGTCGGCTAGTCGATGCCGAGGCTGTCCCAGATCTCATCCACCCGCATCTTCACGGTTTCGCTCATGGTAATGGCACGGCCCCATTCCCTGTCGGTCTCGCCGGGCCATTTGCTGGTGGCGTCCAACCCCATCTTCGAGCCCAGCCCCGCCACTGGGGAGGCGAAATCCAGATAATCGATGGGGGTATTGTCCACCAGCACGGTGTCGCGTCGCGGGTCCATGCGGGTGGTGATCGCCCAGATCACGTCCTTCCAGTCGCGGGCGTTGACGTCGTCGTCGCAGACAATGACGAATTTGGTGTACATGAACTGCCGCAGGAACGACCACACCCCCATCATTACCCGCTTGGCATGGCCGGGATACTGCTTCTTCATGGTCACTACCGCCATGCGATAGGAGCAGCCCTCCGGCGGCAGGTAGAAATCCTCGATTTCCGGGAACTGCTTTTTCAGGATCGGCACGAAGATCTCGTTCATCGCCAGACCCAGTACCGCCGGCTCATCCGGGGGACGGCCGGTGTAGGTGCTGTGGTAGATCGGGTCGCGGCGGTGAGTGATGCGCTCCACCGTGAAGACCGGGAAGCGCTCCACTTCATTGTAATAGCCGGTATGGTCGCCGAAGGGGCCCTCGTCGGCGTACTCGTTGGGATAAATATGCCCTTCCAGCACGAACTCGGCGCTGGCGGGAACCTGCAGGTCAGAGCCGATGGCCTTGATCAGTTCGGTTTTGCCACCACGCAGCAGCCCGGCGAAAGCGTATTCGCTGAGGGTATCCGGTACCGGCGTCACCGCGCCGAGAATGGTGGCCGGATCGGCGCCCAGCGCCACTGCCACCGGGAACGGCTCTCCGGGATGGGCCTGACGCCATTCCTGGAAATCCAGGGCGCCGCCCCGGTGGCTCAGCCAGCGCATGATCAGTTTGTTGCGGCCGATCAGTTGCTGGCGGTAAATCCCCAGATTCTGACGCTCCTTGTTGGGGCCACGGGTAATCACCAGCGGCCAGGTCACCAGGGGGCCGGCGTCTTCCGGCCAGCAGGTCTGGATCGGCAGTTGGAACAGGTCCACGTCGCCGCCTTCGAGTACCTGTTCCTGGCAGGGCGCGCTGCTCAGCAACTTCGGTCCCATGCTCAGGACCTTGCGGAAAATCGGCAGTTTGCTCCAGGCGTCACGGAATCCCTTGGGCGGCTCCGGTTCCTTGAGGAACGCCAGTAACTCTCCCAATTCTCTCAGTTCATCGATGGAATCCCGGCCCATACCCAGTGCCACCCGGCGCTCGGTGCCAAACAGATTGCCCAAAACCGGAATGGAAAAGCCTTTGGGGTTTTCGAACAACAACGCCGGGCCGCCGGCCTTGAGGGTGCGGTCGCAGATTTCCGTCATTTCCAGGCGTGGGTCCACGGCGGCTTTGATCCGTTTCAATTCGCCTTGCTGTTCCAGTTGCTGAATGAAGTCGCGCAGATCGCGGTATTTCATGGGCGATTTACTTTTCCGGTCAAGGTGATAGAAAAATGTGAACACTATGTTGCCACAGTCCGGGGGTACAATACCGCTCTGTGCGCCGCCATCAACCCAGGGGAGGATGACTCGTGGCATGGTTATGGTCAGGGAAGATGCTGGTGCTGTACACCTTCATCGTGTGCGGGACCTATGTGCACTTCCGCGGTCGGATCCGGCATTCATTCAGCCGCCAGTTATTGGATCATTCCACCATCATGGGGCCCTATAACTGCTTCGTATACGCCACCAGCGATGTGGAAAACACGCCGCTGCTGGATCGTTCCGCCTTTCCCTATCTGGATTTACTGCGCGACAACTGGGAAGTATTCCGCGACGAGGCCATGAGGCTGTTCGACGAGGGCTATATTCGCCAGGCCGCCAGCGATAATGACCTGGCGTTCCATTCGTTTTTCCGTACCGGCTGGAAGCGCTTCTATCTGAAATGGTACGACGATTCCCAGCCTTCCGCCGAAGCGCTCTGCCCCCGTTCGGTGGCGCTGGTCAACCAGGTGCCCAGCGTCAACGCCGCCATGTTCGCCATGTTGCCCGCCGGCGCCAAGCTGGGCAGGCACCGTGATCCGTTCGCGGGTTCCCTGCGTTATCACCTGGGCCTGGTGACCCCCAACGACGACCGCTGCGCGATTTACGTCGACGGTGAACGGCATGTCTGGCACGACGGTGAAGATGTGGTGTTCGATGAAACTTTCATCCATTGGGCGGAAAACAACACCGACCAGGATCGACTGATCCTGTTCTGCGACGTGGAACGGCCATTGCGTTACCGTTTTGCCACGGCCATCAACCGGGTTTTCAAGACCGTGGTGGTGCGCGCCACCAGTACGGAGAATGTGGAAGGCGATCGCGTCGGCCTGCTGAATAAGGTGTTCGATGTGGTCTACAAGGTGCGGGCCAAAGCCAAGGATCTGAAGAAGCGCAACCGCCGCCTCTACTACATTCTCAAATGGGTGATGATCGGCGCGCTGTTCTACTGGCTGTTTATCCGCTGATCCCGCCCGCGAGTTGTGGTGCGGCAAAAGCGGGCAGGCTGTCCGTTCAGCGTTCCTCGAAGGACTGGTAAAACAAAGCCAGTTCGTCGATCAGGGTCCGTACCGCCGGTAGCAGTCCTCGTCGTGATGGAAACACCGCGTGGATGATATCCCGGCGCGGTGCCCAGTCCGGCAGCAGATGAATCAGGCTGCCGTCATCCAACTGCCGGCGCACGGCCAGTAACGGCAACTGCACCACGCCCACTCCCGCCACCGCGGCCCGGCGCAGGGCAATCATGTCGGTGGTGACGAAGCGGGGATGGTGGGGCACGGTGGCCTGGTGCTCATTGGGACCGTACAGAACCCAGACATAGCTGGATTGCGGATTGCTCAGTGCCAGGCTCGGCCATTCACTCAGCGCCTCCGGCGTTGCCGGTAGCCCGTGACGCGCCACCATTGCCGGGCTG
Organism: Alloalcanivorax balearicus MACL04; assembly: GCF_025532145.1. Classification (GTDB taxonomy): domain Bacteria; phylum Pseudomonadota; class Gammaproteobacteria; order Pseudomonadales; family Alcanivoracaceae; genus Alloalcanivorax; species Alloalcanivorax balearicus. Next base: position 36,303 of record NZ_ARXS01000036.1, read on the forward strand.
GCCACCATTGCCGGGTGGCGGTCCGAGAGCACCTTCAGCACCAGATCACTGTCTTCCAGCGGCGGGGGCCGCACCCGAATCGCCACATCAATACCCTCGTTGATCACATCCACGCGCCGATTGGTGGCTTCCAGATGCACGGTGACTTCCGGGTAGCGGGTCATGAAGCCCGCCAGGAAGGCGCCGATATGCACATGCAGCAGGGTCACCGGGCAGGTCAGCCGGATGACGCCTTTGGGACTGGCGCGTACGCTGTCTATGGCGTCCTGGGCGGCTTCGGCTTCCACCAGCATTGCCTTGCAGTGATCGTAGTAGGTGCGTCCGATCTCCGTGACGGAGAAATGCCGGGTGGAGCGGTGTAACAGGCGCACGCCCAGGCGTTCCTCCAGCGCCGCCACACGCCGGCTGAGTTTGGACTTGGGCAGGCCAAGGGCGCGACCGGCGGGGGCGAAACCGCCGTGCTCCACGGTTTTCACGTAGTAATAGAGGTCGTTGAGGTTTTCCAAAATCAGGCCTGTTATCGTTCCATTAATAGAACACTGAGTGGCAAATTTGCTATCTACACGACTCAGAGTCCTATTAATAACATGATCATCAAGATGTTCGCATCCGCGACATCTTGATCCTTCGACGAGGTTGTCGGCAGCGATAACCCAACGGGCAAGGCAAACCAATTGAGGAGATTGATCATGGGTAAGCAATACAACCGTTTGAATAAAGACGATGCCGCCGTGTTATTGGTTGATCATCAGGCGGGCTTGTTGTCGCTGGTTCGGGACATCGAGCCGGACAAGTTCAACAACAACGTGCTGGCACTGGCGGACCTGGCCAAGTACTTCAATCTGCCCACCATTCTGACCACCAGCTTCGAGGATGGTCCCAACGGCCCGCTGATCCCGGAGCTGAAAGCATTGTTCCCCGATGCGCCGTATATCGCCCGGCCGGGTCAGATCAACGCCTGGGATAACGAGGATTTCGTCAAGGCGGTGAAAGCCACCGGCAAGAAGCAACTGATCATCGCGGGTGTGGTAACGGAAGTGTGCGTGGCCTTTCCGGCGCTGTCGGCACTGGAGGAGGACTTCGAAGTGTTCGTGGTTACCGATGCCTCCGGTACCTTCGATCCGCTTACCCGGGATGCCGCCTGGGATCGGATGTCCGCCGCCGGTGCGCAACTGATGACCTGGTTCGGTACCGCCTGCGAATTGCACCGTGACTGGCGTAATGACGTTGAAGGGCTGGGATCGTTGTTCTCGAAACATATTCCGGATTACCGGAATCTGATGACCAGCTACAACACGCTCACCGCCGGCAAATAAGCCGGTGTGAAAACGCGAAAGGCCCGTCTCCGGCATCCGGGACGGGCCTTTCGCCGTCTTTTTCGAGGTCAGCGCGGGTTATTTGCGCTTCATTGACTCGAAGAATTCCAGATTGGTCTTGGTCTGTTTCATCCGATCCAACAGGAATTCCATGGCGCCGATCTCATCCATCGGATGCAGCACTTTGCGCAGGATCCACATCTTCTGCAGTTCGTCTTCGCTGACCAGCCGCTCTTCGCGACGGGTGCCGGACTTCCTGATGTTGATGGCCGGGAACACACGTTTTTCGGATACCTTGCGATCCAGGTGCAGTTCCATGTTGCCGGTGCCCTTGAACTCCTCGTAGATCACTTCGTCCATCTTCGAGCCGGTTTCCACCAGCGCGGTGGCGAGAATGGTCAGGCTGCCCCCTTCCTCGATGTTCCGGGCGGCGCCGAAGAAACGTTTCGGTTTCTCCAGGGCGTGGGCATCCACACCGCCGGTCAGAACCTTGCCGGAGCTGGGCTGCACGGTGTTGTAGGCACGCGCCAGACGAGTAATGGAATCCAGCAGGATGATCACGTCCTGCTTGTGCTCGACCAGGCGTTTGGCCTTTTCGATCACCATTTCCGCCACCTGGACGTGACGGGCCGGCGGCTCGTCAAAGGTGGAGGCAACTACTTCACCACGGACCGTGCGCGACATCTCCGTCACCTCTTCGGGGCGTTCGTCGATCAGCAGCACGATCATGTGGGATTCGGGGTTGTTGCGGGCGATGGAGTGGGCGATGTTCTGCAGGAGCATGGTTTTACCGGCTTTCGGCGGGGCCACGATCAGGCCGCGTTGGCCTTTGCCGATCGGTGCCACCAGATCGATCACCCGGGCGGTGATGTCCTCGGTGGAGCCGTTGCCCACTTCCATGACCAACCGCTCGGTGGGAAACAGCGGCGTCAGGTTTTCAAACAGAATCTTGTTCTTGGCGTTTTCCGGCTTGTCGAAGTTGATCTCGTTGACCTTGAGCATGGCGAAATAACGTTCGCCATCCTTGGGAGGCCGGATCTTCCCGGAAATGGTATCGCCGGTACGCAGGTTGAAGCGGCGAATCTGGCTCGGAGACACATAGATGTCATCCGGTCCCGCCAGATAGGAGCCTTCGGCGGAACGTAGAAAGCCAAAGCCATCCTGAAGAATCTCCAAGACGCCGTCGCCGTAAATGTCCGAGCCGTTTTTGGCGGCTCTCTTCAGAATCGAGAAGATGACGTCTTGTTTGCGGGTACGGGCCAGGTTTTCCAGGCCCAGTTCCTTGGCGATGTCCAGGAGTTCGCCAATAGGCTTCTGCTTCAGTTCGGTCAGATTCATTGGTGTGTTGGGTGTCTAGAGAATGAATGATTGGAAAACACCTGGGGACGGTGTTGTTTTATGAAAGTCCGGTTATCGGATTCGTTGTCCCTACGATGAGGGCACGTCGTTCTGGAGCGCTTAGCCGGCAAAGCCGTGGAAATCTCTAATTGATTGGTTCGTGAGGTTTCGGTGGGAAATATCAGGACAGCCGGCCGGTGTGCTCAGGCCCGTTGTCGAATCATGGGTAATGAAGGGATGTCCCCCTGCCGAAAATCACCCACCGATGCCGCCCCTGACGCGAGGCCATGGGTGAATCTTAACTCAAGAACAAATGAATTAGAGATCCCCTGCTTGAGGGTGCGAAAACGCTGGTTTTGGAATGTACCACCGTGAGTCGGCGCCTGTCCAGCCCATAATCAAACTGATCGGAGACGAATTGATTACGGGCTGGCCGGGAACTGACAGCGTACTACAGGGTGCTGTCCAGGAAAGCGGAGAGCTGGGACTTGGACAGCGCGCCCACTTTGGTCGCTTCGACGTCGCCGTTTTTGAACACGGTGAGGGTCGGAATGCCCCGTACGCCGTATTTGCGCGGGGTATCCGGGTTCTCGTCGATGTTCAACTTGGCGATGGTCAGCTTGTCGGCGTATTCCTTGGACAGGTCTTCCAGGATCGGCGCCACCATCTTGCACGGGCCGCACCACGGTGCCCAGTAGTCCACCAGAACCGGACCATCCGCCTTGAGGACCTTGTCCTCGAAGTCGGCGTCGGTGACGTTGATAATCTCGCCGCTCATGAATATCTCCTGCTTAAGGGTTTCGCGGGATTGATACTATCGGGCCGGCAACGCGGGATTTCAAGCGTGCGGGTCGATTACGCTGACAGTCGGACCCTATGGCGGAGTCGATTGCTGGTTGCGGCGCGCCGTTGCGGCGCCGAAAATCAACTCACAGGGCGCGCCGGTGACGGTGGCCACTTCCGCAGCTTGGCAGAGAGGGAACAATTTGCGACAAGGCGAGCAACTGGCGGCCATTGATCTGGGCTCCAATAGTTTTCATATGGTAGTGGCGCGTCAGGATCAGGGAGAAGTACGCCTGCTGGAAGGTCTTTCGGAAAAAGTGCAGTTGGGCAGCGGTCTGGACAGGGATAACCGGCTGGATGAAGAAACCCAGCAGCGGGCACTGGAGTGCCTGGCCCGGTTTGCTCAGCGGATCACCGGGGTGCGTCGGGGTAATGTCCGGGTGGTGGGTACCAACACTCTGCGCATGGCGCGTAATGCCAAGGCGTTTATCGCTCGCGCCGAGCAGGTTCTTGGCCATGACATCGAGGTGGTGGCCGGCCGTGAGGAAGCGCGCCTGATTTACCTCGGTGTGGCTCACAGTCTCGCCGCCAACGGCGGCAGCCGGCTGGTGGTGGATATTGGCGGTGGTTCCAGTGAGCTGATCATCGGCGAGGGCTTCGAGGCGGTGGAAACCGAGTCCCTGCATATGGGCTGTGTAAGTTTTCGCCAGCGCTTCTTCGCCGATGGCCGTATCACCGAGTCGGGCATGGCCAGAGCGGTCACCGCCGCCCGCCAGGAAGTGCTGTCGATCGAGGCCAATTACCGGCGGATGGGGTGGACCCAGGCGGTGGGGGCTTCCGGCACTATCAAGGCCATTGCCCAGGTGTGCGAGGAAAGCGGCCTGACCGATCAGGGCATTACTTTGGAGGCGCTGGAGAAAATCGCCCGCAAGGCGGTGAAAGCCGGTTCCGTGGACGCCTTGTCCCTGAAAGGCCTGCGCGAGGACCGCAAGCCGATTTTTGCCTCCGGGCTGGCCATCTTGCTGGGGATCTTCCGGCAGCTGGGCATTACCCATATGACGGTATCCGCCGGTGCCCTGCGCGAAGGGTTGCTCTATGACCTGTTGGGGCGTTTTACCCACGAGGATGTGCGCGAGCGTAGCGTGCAGGCGGTAATGGACCGTTATCGGGTGGAGCCGGCCCAGGCGCGCCGGGTACACGACACCGTGACGGCGTTGCATCGGTCGGTGGCGGAGGCGTGGTCGCTGAATGATGAGGCCCTGCTGGATACCCTGCGCTGGGCGGCGTTATTGCATGAAGTGGGCCTGACCGTCTCTCACAGCCAGTTCCACAAGCACGGCGCCTACATGCTTGCCAACGCCGACCTGCCCGGTTTCTCGCGTCAGGAACAGGCGGCGGTGGCGCTACTGGTGCGCGGGCACCGTCGCAAACTGCCGCTGTCGGCGCTATCGGAATGGGACGATGAAGAACGGGAGCCACTGCTGCGATTGTGCCTGCTGCTGCGTCTGGCCTGTCGCCTGCACCATGCGCGCAGCGACGAGCCACTGCCGCCGCTAAGCCTGGCCGCCGACGGCAAGGTGGTGACCCTGAGCTTCCCGCAAGGCTGGCTGGCCGAGCACCCGCTGACCCAGGCGGATCTGGAACAGGAGCAGGAGTTCTTCCAGAGCAGTGACTATCGGCTGGTGGTGACCTGAATCGCGATCCGTGGACCCTCCGCTACCCCAAATTCTGGCGGGTTTCGGGGACCCGGATTCAGCGATTACTACAAGGCCACTGTAATCGGATGGACTCGCCCTCGCCGAGG
>NZ_ARXS01000037.1 GCF_025532145.1 Alloalcanivorax balearicus MACL04
CCGGTCAGGACACCCGGCGGGAGCGGCCCCGCCAATAAGGCTCCCGCAGCTCTTGCTTGAGCACCTTGCCGGCGCCGGACAGCGGCAGGCTGTCGCGGAATTCCACCGATCTCGGACACTTGTAGCCGGCCAGATCATCGCGGCAAAAATCGGTCAGTTCCTCGGCGGACAACTCAACGCCGGATTGCGTCACCACCACCGCGTGCACGCTCTCCCCCCAGGTGTCATGGGGAATGCCAATCACCGCGCAGCTGGCCACCGCCGGATGCCGGGCCAGCACGTTTTCCACTTCCGCGCAGTACACGTTCTCACCGCCGCTGACGATCATGTCCTTCATGCGGTCAACGATGTAGATGTAACCGTCCTCATCCATGTAACCGCCATCGCCGGTATGCAACCAGCCGCCGCGGAGGGTTTCCGCGGTGGCGTCCGGATTGTTCCAGTAGCCCAACATGACGTTGTCACCGCGCGCCACCACTTCCCCCACCGTGCCCCGGGACACTTCCCGGTCGTCCTCGTCGACGATGCGTACTTCCATGCCCCAGGTGGCTTTGCCGGCGGACCGGATGCGGCCGTTGTTCAAAGCCTCGCCACGGTGATTACGCCAGGAATTCAGTGTGATCATCGGCGATGCCTCGGTCATACCGTAGGTATGAGTGAACTGGGCATCGGGAAATACCGCCAGGGCCCGTTCCAGAACCGCCAGGGAAATGGGCGAGGCCCCATAGGCGACCCGTGTCAGGGAGCTCAGATCGTGCTCTCGCACCTTGGGGTGATCCACCAGCATCTGAATCATGCTTGGCACCAGAATCACATCGGTGATCTTTTCCCGTTCGATGGCGGCCAGCACCTCCTCCACGCGGAAGGACGGCATCATCACCGCCGTTCCCCCCACCACGATCTGGGTGATGAATTTGGCGACGCCGGCGGTATGGAACAACGGCGACGCCAACAGGGTGACGAACGGATCAGGCGGGTCGCTTTCCGCCAGGCGAGTAATGGCGCAGCTCCAGAGATTGTCATGGGAAAGCATCACGCCTTTGGGAAAACCGGTAGTGCCACCGGTATACAGCAGCACCGCCAGGTGATCACCGCCGAAGCGGCCATCTTCCACCGGCGTCGCCCGCGCCAGAAAATCCTCGTAGTGGATCATCCCCGCAGGCCCATCTGTCTGGGTAGATGGCGTCTCCCCCAGATGCAGAACATGGCGCAGCCCTGGACAGCGCGCCTTGAGCGTGTCCACCATCGGCAGGAAAGCATCGCTGACCAGCAGTATCTCCGCTTCGCTGTCGTTGAGAGAGTACGCCATCTCCTTCACGTTCCAGCGGGTATTGACCGCATTGGCCACCGCGCCCATCCACCACAAGCCAAGAAAATACTCGGCGTGGTAATCGCAGTTGGCGGCCAATATCGCTACCCGGTCTCCGGCCTGAACACCCAGGCCGGTGAGCCCGCCGGCCAGCCGGGCACAACGGTCAGCCAGCTCGCGATAGCTGCGGCGGCGTTCGCCATCCACCGTGGCCAGGCGTTCCGGAGCCTGCTGCGCCGCGCGATGCAACCCCTGGGTCAGATACATGGGCGATACTCCCCTGCCCGGCAACGGGCATGAACAACAATATCGTGGTCAGACATGATTCACCTGTGAGACGGAATAAACGGCCAAAGCCCGTGAAGCACGGGCTTGAGACGGGCGGAGATATCCCCCGCTGGAATAAAAAGCACGCGCGACAGTTGGCCCACCATCACGCGTGGAGAGCGAACTGTTACAGGGCCCGCAGCATGTTGCGCGCTATGACGATCTGTTGAATCTGAGTGGTGCCTTCATAAATACGGAACAGCCGCACGTCACGGTAAAACCGCTCGATGCCGTATTCGGACATATAGCCGGCGCCGCCATGAATCTGCACAGCACGGTCCGCAACACGACCGCACATTTCGGAGGCGTACATTTTGCAGCAGGCGGCTTCGGTGCTGACGTTTTCACCGTTATCCCGGCGACGGGCCGCATCCAGCACCATGCAACGGGAGGCGTAGATCTCCGCCTTGCTGTCGGCCAGCATCGCCTGCACCAGCTGGAATTCACCAATGGCCTGGCCGAACTGCTCGCGCTCGGCGGCATAGCGGAGAGCATCGTCCAGCATCCGCTCGGCCACGCCGACACAGATGGCGGCGATATGAATCCGCCCTTTGTCCAGCACCTTCATGGCGGTCTTGAAACCGACGCCGGGCTTGCCACCGATGATGTTGGCCGCCGGCACCCGGCAGTCCTCGAACACCACATCACAGGTATGGGCTCCCTTCTGGCCCATTTTGCTATCCGGTTTGCCCAGCGAGATTCCCGGTGTTTTGGCGTCGACGATAAACGCGGAAATGCCGCCCGCGCCTTTCACCTCCGGATCGGTCCGCGCCATCAAGGTAAAAATGCCGGCCTGTGGTGCGTTGGTGATAAAGCGCTTGGTGCCGTTCACCACATAGTAATCACCGTCCTTCACCGCGCTGGTTCGCAGGGAAGCGGCATCGGAACCGGCACCCGGCTCGGTCAGCGCGAATGACGCCATCACCTCACCGGTGGCCAGAGACGGTAACCATTGTTGTTTTTGCTCATCGGTACCGTCCATCAGGATCCCCTGGGAACCGATCCCCACGGTGGTGCCGAACAACGAGCGGAACGCCGGTGAAGTGCGCCCCATCTCGAACATCACCAACACTTCCTCTTCCATGGTCAGACCGAGGCCACCGAATTCCTCGGGGATGGTCAGTCCGAACAGACCGATCTCCTTCATCTCCCTGACGATGTCCTCGGGGATGGCGTCGTGCTCCGCCACCCATTCCTCGTTGGGCACCAGCCGTTCGCGCACGAAACGGTTGATCGTGTCCAACAGCGTATTCATGGTTTCCTGATCACGTATCATGATGGCCTCCCGGCGGCATTGCCGCCTTGAATAATCAGCGCCTCACAGCGCCGCGGCGGTACCCAGAATGGCGGTGGACTGACTGGACAGCGTGCCGCCGTTGCCATGCACGATCGCAGTTTGCGCACCGGCGACCTGGCTGTCTCCAGCGTTACCACGCAACTGACGGACGCCCTCGATGGCGGCGAAAATGCCGTACATACCCGGGTGGCCCCAGGACAAGCCGCCGCCATTGGTGTTCACCGGCAGGCTGCCACCGGGGGCGATGTGACCGTCCTCCACGAAAGCCCCGGCTTCGCCCTTGGCGCAGAATCCGAGGTCTTCCAGGAACAACAAAGTATTGATGGTGAAAGCGTCGTAGAGCTCCGCCACATTAATGTCCTTGGGTCCCATTCCGGCCATGGCGTAAGCATCACGCCCGGATTGCGTGGCGGCGGTAACGGTCAGATCCGCCATGCTGGAGATTTGCCGATTCCACACCGCCGTACCCTGGCCGAGCACATACACCGGCGGCTGCGGCAAATCTCGGGCGCGGTCGGCGCGCACCAACACGTAGGCGCCACCGCCATCGGTGACCAGACAGGCATCACGCACGGTCAGCGGATCGGACACCATGCGCGCATTGAGCACATCGTCCACGGTCAACGGATCACGCATGAACGCATCCGGATTCTTCCGCGCCCATTGGCGCGCCGATACCGCCACTTGCGCCAGTTGCCGGCGGGTGGTTCCGAAATCATGCATGTGGCGGGATGCTGCCAGCGCATACGCGGACATCGGTAACATCGGTTGATAAGGATGCTCGTAGGGTTGCGGGTCCATCAGCAGACGGGCCTTGCCAATTTCCTTGCGGCTCAATGTAGAGGTGCGCTGGGCGCTGCCGTAGGCCACCAGCACCGCGTCACACTGACCGGACTCCAGCGCCTGCATCGCCGGCATCAGATGGGCGATGAAACTGGAACCGCCGATCATGGTGGCGTCGACGAAACGGGGGCGGATCCCCAGATACTCCACCACCGGCATCGACCACATGGCGGATGAAGCGCTGGCGGTGCACAAACCGTCGATGTCTTTCATGGTCAGGCCGGCATCAGCCACCGCCAGGCGCGCGGCCTGGGCCAGCAGTTCCATGTCGGTATAGCCCGGTGCCTCGCCACACCCGAAGGTGGCCACGCCGGCGATGGCGAATTTGCCGCGCAAATGATTCAGGTCACCGCTCATTGTGCCGCTCCTTCCATCGCATGAAACACCAGCAGGCCATGCCCCTCGTTTACCGTCACCCGGGCTTTCACCGCCATACCGATTTTCACCTCTTCCGGGGCCGCGTTTTCAATCCGGCTCATCAGCCGGACGTTTTCTTCAAGATCTATCAAAGAGACGTTGTAGTCACCACCGGCTTCCGGTTTGCGCCGCACCGTGGTCACCGCGTAGACCGTCCCCTTGCCGCTGGGTCTGAACCAGGACAGGTCGCCACTGCCACAACCGGGGCACAGTTCACGCGGAAAGAACACCGCATCACCACAATCATTGCAGCGTTGAATCTCGAAACGCCCCTGATCCAGGGCCGCCTGGTAGATGGCCTGCACGCCACCCTCTTGGTTAACCATGTTTGCTCTCCTCGTAATTACCGCCAGCCCGATGGAAAGGTCACCCGGCGAATAGTCCGATCACGCGTTCCCTGCCGCCACGACATCGTCGTCGCCAACCAGCGCCCGCTGTTCGTCCTGTAACTGACGCCAGAGGATTTTACCGGCGCCCGACTTCGGTAAGGCATCGACGAATTCCACCCGGCGAGGCGCCTTGTACACTGCCATTTTTTTCCGCGCCCAATCGATCACCTGCTCTTCGCTGACCTGCCCGCGATACCGCTCTTTAAGGACCAGAATCGCCATGACCACCTCGCCACGGCGGCTGTCCGGTACACCAATGACACAGGCCTCCTGAACCGCCGGATGGTCATACATGAAATTTTCCACTTCCGCCGGCCAGACTTTATAGCCGGACACGTTGATCATGCGCTTGAGCCGGTCCTTCATGAAGAAGTAGCCATCCTCATCGATACAGGCCAGGTCACCGGTACGGAAAAAACGGCGGCCATCGCGTTCAAGAAAAGACTCACGGTTGGCCTCGTCGTTGTGCCAGTACCCTTCCATCACCTGTGGTCCGCTGGTGATCAGCTCACCCACTTCGCCCAGCGGCAAGGGCTCCAGAGTTTCCGGATCGACCACACGGGAATCCACGCCAAAGGTGGGCACCCCCAGACACTGGCGTTTGTTACGGTGAACCGGATTGGCATGCAAAAAAGCGGAGGTCTCGGTCAGACCATAGGATTCGTTGAACGTGATCCCGTGGTCTTCCTTCAGGGTCCGCGATACCGCTTCCGGCATCGCCGCGCCACCGCCAAAGATCAAGCTCAGGCGCGACAGGTCATAGTCGGCAATATCCGGCTTGGCGAAGAAGTCGATGATCATTGCCGGCGGCGCGCCCCACACACTGACACCCCACTGGTCGATCAGCCGCGCCGCCATATCCCGATCCCAGCGCGGCAGAATCACCGTGGTGGCGCCGAGCAGAATCGGCATGTTCATGCCGCTTTGCAGACCCAGCATGTGGAACATCGGCGCCACCGACAGAAACACCGATTCGGCATTGAGGGCGCGCCACAACGACGAAGAATAAATGGCGTACCCCAGGGTACGGTGGGTATGGATACACCCTTTGGGGTGACCAGTGGTACCGGAGGTGTAAGGCAGCACACACATCTGATCGGCGTCAAAGGCAGCCGGCATCGGGGTCTGCTCCGCGGCAAGGGCTTCGGCCCAGGTCACCACCGCCGGATCCGTCACTTCATCCTGCTCCACCGCGATCCAGCCCGGGACCAGCGGGTCTCGCGGATCGCTCAGGTAATCCCGATACTGATGCAGAATCACCCGGGTAACCAGGCCGCTGTCCACGCAGGGGCGCAGATTGCTGTAGAGGTCGGCGGCGCAAAACGCCAGACGGGCGCCGCTATTTTCGAAGTAATAGGCCAGCTCCTCATGAGTGCTCATGGCGTTTACCGGCACCACCGCCGCCCCCAGTGACATCACCGCGTAGAAGGCAACGGTGAACTGCGGACAGTTCTGAGTGTAGAGCAATACGCGATCGCCCTTGGTCACACCGCACTCTTGTTGCAGATAACCAGCCATGCGCCGCACGTCCCGCTGCAGATCGCCATAGCTCAGCGCGCCGTTGTAAAACACCAACGCAGGCCGGTCCGGGTAACGCAAAGCGGAAATACGCAGGTTATCCACCAGCGTGGTTTGTGGAGCACTAATCCGCTCGGGCAACCCTTTCGGATAGAAGGACAGATGAGGAGAGGTCATCGATGCGCTCCCGTCATTGATCCATGGAGCGGGCGATGATTTCCTTCATGATCTCGTTGGCACCGCCATAGATCTTGCCCACCCGGGCATCGGTATACATTCGCGAGATCGGATACTCTTCCATGTAACCGTAGCCGCCATGCAGTTGCAGACATTCATCGATGATCTGGCAGTTCAACTGCGTGGTCCACCACTTCGCCATGGCGGCGGTGGGTACGTCCAGCTCGCCACGCATGACTTTGTAGACACAGTCATCGACGAAACAGCGCGCCACCGTCGCCTGGGTCTGACACTCCGCCAATTTGAAACGGGTGTTCTGCATATCCATAAGGCGCTGACCAAACACCTTGCGATCCTTCACATAAGCAGTGGTCTCATCAATGGCCTTCTGCATGGTGGCCACGGCGCCCACGGCGATGAACATGCGCTCGCGCGGCAGTTGCTCCATCAGTTGCACGAAACCCTTGCCCTCGGCACCGCCCAGGACATTTTCCGCTGGTACGCGCACGTCATCGAAAAACAGCTCCGCGGTGTCCTGCCCTTTCTGGCCGATTTTTTCCAGGATGCGCCCACGGCGAAAACCGCTGACTTTTTCCGTTTCCACCATTACCAGGGAAATACCGCGGCTGCCCTTGGCCTGGGTATCGGTTTTCGCCACCACGCAGATCAGTTCGGCGTGATAGCCGTTGGTGATAAAGGTTTTGGAGCCGTTAATCACATACTCATCACCGTCACGGAGCGCGGTGGTCCGCACGGCCTGTAGATCGGAGCCGGCTCCCGGCTCGCTCATGGCGATGGCGGCGACCCGATGCCCACTGGCCAATTGCGGCAGCCATTTCTTGCGCTGCTCTTCGGTGCCGTAATTGAGAATGTAGTGAGAAACGATGCCGCTATGCACGCTGATGCTGAAGCTGCTCACCTGAGCGCGGGCCTGCTCCATGCAGATCACCGCCTCGTGGGCGAAGGTGCCGCCGCCACCACCGTACTCAGACGGGATGCTGGCACACAGCAGGCCCAGCTCACCAAGCTTGGGCCAGACCTCACGATCCGGGCGGCGCTGCTTGCGCCATTTTTCCTCCTGGGGAACGAACTCGCGCTCAAAAATCTTGCGTACGGAATCCTGAAAAATTCTCAGTTCGTCATCAATCCAGGCGGACTGCCACTGTGTCATTGGTATTCTCCTCGGCGAGGCCAGAGCACGCATCACGCATGCATCGCCATGCTATTGGCTGTTTTTGTTGTGCTCAGCATGCCCAAGGGGCACAACACGACCAATGGCCATCGCCATCAAAACCATTGGCCATTCCGTTCCCCAGGGCACCGCTGCCCCACAACTCGCAGGCACGCTTACACGCAACACGCCAAACCCTTGGCCCGCTTACGCACCCTTGCAGCCATGAATTCGCACGGTATTCGCTGCCCAGGCAGCTCCCACAGCGGCTTCGTAGGCCGGGGCTGATTCGAAGCGAGCGATTTCAGAGCTCGTGGCGAGCCGGCGGTCAGCGTTCCAGGGCCGTGCTTCTCCCGTGTCCTGGAACGCTGACCGCCGGCTCGCCCCCTGGCAAGAGGCTCCCTGATTAACATCCCACCTGCCTTCCTGTCTTCATTGCATATTCAGATAGGGACGGGCCGCCCTTAGGCGGGTATACCGATACTCTCCCGGCGGCAGGCCGGTCCATTTCTTGAACGCGCGATGGAAGGTGCTCAGTTCGGAAAAACCCAGCTTTGACGCCACGTCCACCAGATTCAGATCCGGACGCGACAAATACTCGATCGCCGCATCGCAACGCAGATTGTCCTTCAACCCTTGATAACACTGGCCTTCATCACGCAGGCGCCGGCGCACTGTTTGCGGTGTCATCCCCAGCACCGAGCCGACTTCTTCCAGTGTTGGCAATCCGGAACTCAGATGACGGCGCAGCAGCCGGCGAATCCGCTCGCTGCAGGAGGTTTCGTCCCGATAACGCACCAACAGGTTGGCCGGTGCCTGACGCAGAAAGGAGGTCAGACTCAAGCGGTTCTGCACTACCGGCAACTCCAGCCAGCGTGATTCGAAGGTAAAGCCGAAGCAGTTGTCGTTGGCCTTCAACGGCGCGTCGAAAATCAGATGGATACGATTGCTTTTGCCATCGCCCATGTCCTGATAGCTGACTTGTTGCAAGGGAATCCGTCTTGCCGCCAGCCAGGACGACACGCCCCAGGTAAAGAACATAAACATGCGTTTGGCATAGCTCAGACAGGCCGGCTCGTCACCCTGGTCACGCACACAAACATGGGCGGTTTCCCCTTGCACCACCAGACGCGGTACAAAGTCCTTCAACAATAAATGGTAAAACGTGAAGCCCCGACGCAAGGCATCGCCAAGGGTTTCGCACTGGATCAGGTCCTGACACATATGAGCGAAGGCCCCCAATGGCACCGGGTGGCTACACAGGCCGAAAAATTCATCGCGAAGATCACGCCGCAACAGGTACATCAGCCTCGCGTATTGGTCCTGGGAGACGCGGGACAATGGCGATTTCAGCAACCGCACCGGAATCCCGGCACGTTGCATCACCGGCTCCGGGTCCACGCCGTGTCGGCGCGCACCCGCCAGCATTTGCTCCACATGATGAATGGAAATGGTATGACTGGTGGTCATTGCCGAGCCGTCAAACCGGATATTCATCACTATCCTCCGCCGTGGGACCAGCCTGAGCCGGCCCACCATCAGTATTTGTTGTTAGCGCCCGTTCAGGATCTTTATGCCGCCGCGTACCGGAGCGGCGTAACGCGGAATGGATGACCTCCTGTTGGCCAAATCCGATACAGGCAGAGGCCCCTTACCACGCATCTGTACTTTTTCGCCAAACCCGCCGAGATCAGAGAATGGCAGGCTCGCTTTCCTATTGCGTGATCAATGTATACTGTATACCGTATACAAAAGCAAATCGGTTCCTCCTTTTGATGCGACTCCCCTTCCGAGCCCACGGGTAGTCCGATTTCTTTTCCATATGCCTGTTTTTATCTATTGCGGAGCCTGCGCATGGCCTTGGATAACGCGAATAAGTGGCTGGGCAAGGAGCAGATCCAGGACGACAGTCTGGACCTTCACGCCCTGGCCCGGGTGACCGCCACACTTGGCGGCGCCCCCCTGAGCACCGGAGACGCCCTTCCCCATCTGTGGCAGTGGGCATTCTTTCAACCGGTTTCCGGCATGGACACCCTGGGGCCGGATGGCCATCCCCTCCCCGGTGATTTCCTGCCACCGATTCGCGACTGCCAACGTATGTGGGCCGGCGGCGAGGTGCGTTTCAACAGCCCGTTGCGCGCCGGGGTGCCGGCGCGGCGACACAGCCGGATCGAGGACATCAAGGAAAAACACGGCCGCAGTGGCTCGCTCACCTTCATTACCGTGCGGCACCGCTACCTTCAGGACGACGAGGAGAAAGTGAGCGAGCGACAGGACATCGTGTACCGTGAACCGGTACCGCTGAAGGCCTCCATCGGTGAGCCCATGCCGGAGCTGCAGTGGGCCGATACCATCAAACCGGAAGCCACCCTGTTGTTCCGTTATTCCGCGGTGACCTTCAATTCCCACCGCATCCATTACGACTGGCCCTACACCACCGGAGAGGAAGGCTATCCGGGCCTGGTGGTACACGGACCCCTGATCGCCACCCTGGTGATGCGAGCGTTTGTCCAGTCCAATCCGGACAAGGTCGCCAAGGTATTCCGCTATCGGGGCATGCGTCCGTTGATCGCACCTGAGCCTTTTCAGGTCGGCGGTGTTATTGAGTCCCCCGGGGTTGCCCGGGTCATGGCCGGCAACGAACAGGGCCAGGCCCATGTCGGTGAAGTTGAATTCGAGGAGACCCGTTAATGATTCAGTACGATAAAGAAGCCCTGGATGCCATCCGCGACGGTGTGCGCGGCCTGTGCGCCGGATTCGACGACGCCTATTGGCGCGGCGTCGACGAGCGCCAGGATTTCCCGGAAGAGTTCGTTACTGCTCTGACCCAGGCCGGATGGCTCGCGGCGATGATCCCGGAGGAGTACGGCGGTTCCGGTCTGGGGCTGGCGGAAGCCTCGGTGATTCTGGAAGAAGTGAATCGCTGTGGTGGTAACTCCGGTACCGTGCACGGTCAGATGTACAACATGTTCACGTTGCTGCGTAACGGTTCCGCCGAGCAAAAGGATCATTATCTGCCGCGTATCGCCCGCGGTGAGCTGCGCCTGCAATCCATGGGGGTCACCGAACCGACCACCGGTACCGACACCACCAAGATCAAGACCACCGCGGTGCGCAAGGGCGACCGCTATGTCATCAACGGTCAGAAAGTCTGGATTTCCCGCATTCAGCATTCCGACCTGATGATCCTGCTGGCGCGCACTACACCGCTGGATCAGGTGAAGAAAAAAACCGATGGCATGTCCATCTTTCTGGTCGATCTGCATCAGGCCATCGGCAATGGCATGACGGTTCAGCCCATCGCCAATATGGTGCATCACGTTACCAATGAGTTGTTCTTCGACAATCTGGAAATTCCCGCCGAGGCGCTGATCGGCGAGGAAGGCAAAGGCTTCCGCTATATTCTTGACGGCCTCAACGCCGAGCGCACGCTGATCGCCGCGGAGTGCATCGGTGATGGCCGCTGGTTCATCGACAAGGCCAGCCGCTACGCCTGTGACCGGGAGGTGTTCGGCCGCCCGATCGGTAAGAACCAGGGCATTCAGTTCCCCATTGCCGAAGCGCACATCGAAGTGGAGGCCGCCGACCTGATGCGCTGGCGGGCCTGTGAACAATACGATTCCGGCCTCAACGCCGGTGCCGCCGCCAATATGGCCAAATACCTGGCGGCCAAGGCGTCCTGGGAAGCCGCCAACGTATGCCTGCAAACTCACGGCGGTTTCGGCTTCGCCTGCGAATACGACGTGGAACGGAAATTCCGTGAGACCCGCCTGTATCAGGTGGCGCCGATTTCCACCAACCTGATTCTCTCTTACGTGGCCGAGCATCTGCTCGAACTGCCACGGTCCTTCTAATACGGTTTTTCCAAGGAGCGAACATGAGCGACGCAACCCGGGCCCTGGCCTCGTTTCTCGCCGAGCTGCGCTATGAGGACCTGCCGGAAGCGGTGGTGGCCCGCACCGAGGACCTTTTTCTCGACTGGCTGGCGTCCCTGGTCGCCGGCGGCGGTCAACACCCGATCCCTCTGTTCGCCGGTTACGCTCGGCGCATGGGCCCCACTTCCGGTCCCGTCCAGAATCTGGTGGACGGCACCGATACTTCCGCCTACTTCGCCGCGCTGGTCAACGGCGCCGCTTCCCATGTGGTGGAACAGGACGATCTGCACAACAGCTCGGTCCTGCACCCGGCCACGGTGGTGTTCCCCGCCGCCCTGGCGATGGCTCAGGAACAGGGCAAAAGCGGTCGTGATCTGATCGTCGCCTCGGTGGCCGGCTACGAGGCCGGCATTCGCATCGGCGAATTTCTTGGCCGCTCCCACTACCGCATTTTCCATACCACCGGCACCGTCGGCACCTTGGCGGCGGCGGTGGCCGCCGGAAAAATTCTGGGACTGGACCGGGACGGTTTCATCAATCTTCTCGGCAGTGCCGGCACCCAGGCCTCGGGCTTATGGGAATTCCTGCGCGACGCCGCCGACTCCAAACAACTGCACACCGCCAAGGCAGCGGCGGATGGCGTGCTGGCCGCCTGTCTCACCGCTGATGGGCTGACCGGAGCACGCAATATCCTCGAAGGCGATCAAGGGCTCGCCGCCGGATTGTCCCGGGACGCCGATGCCCGTTTTCTCGATGATCGCCTCGGCGAACGCTGGGCGCTGTCGGAAACCTCGTTCAAGTTCCACGCTTCCTGCCGCCATACTCACCCGGCGGCGGACGCCCTGCTGGCGGTCATGCGGGAACACGACCTCAAGGCGGACGACATCGAGTCCGTCACCGCCCGGGTACACCAGGGCGCCATCGATGTACTCGGCCGCGTGGACATTCCCGCCACCATCCACCAGGCCAAGTTTTCCATGGGAACGGTGCTGGGCCTGATTGCGCTGCACGCCCATGCGGGTCTGGCGGAATTCCATCAGATCCCACTGGACGATGCCGCGGTCGCCGCGTTTCGTGACAAGGTCACGATGCAACTGGATGCGGAGGTGGATAACGCCTACCCGGCGCGCTGGCTCGGCCGGGTGGATGTGGTCACGCGGGACGGCCGCACCCTGCACGGCAGTATCGATGAACCCAAAGGTGACCCAGGCAATACGCTCAGCCGGGCGGAACTGGAAGATAAGTTCCGCCGTCTGGCGCGTTTCGCCGGCACTCTTTCCGAGGACGCCATGGGCGCCGCCATCGAACGGGTCTGGACACTGCACAACGCCGACAGCGTCACCCCCCTGATTTGAACCGTGGGGACGCCGATCTGCCTTTGCCAGAGAAAGCGCCCATCGCAGCTGTAGGAGCACAAGAATGAGTATTACCGCTTCTCCCCGGCCCCTGGACGGCATTACCGTGGTCAGCCTGGAGCATGCCATCGCCGCGCCGTTCTGTACCCGCCAGCTGGCGGACATGGGCGCGCGGGTGATCAAGGTGGAGCGCCCCGGTGTCGGCGACTTCGCCCGTGGCTATGATGAACGGGTCCACGGTCTGGCCTCCCACTTTGTCTGGACCAACCGCTCCAAGGAAAGTCTGACGCTGGATCTGAAGCACGATACCGCCACCCCCGTACTGGAACGCCTGCTTGAACAGGCCGACGTGCTGGTGCAGAACCTGGCTCCCGGCGCCGCCGCCCGCCTCGGGCTGTCGTTCGAAGCCCTGCATGAGCGCTTCCCTAAACTGATCGTTTGTGACATCTCCGGTTACGGCGAAGGCGGCCCTTACCAGGACAAGAAAGCCTACGATCTTCTGATCCAGAGCGAGGGCGGCTTCCTGTCCGTCACCGGCACTCCGGACGACATGGCCAAGGCCGGTTGTTCCATCGCTGACATTTCCGCCGGTATGTACGCCTACACTCATATTCTCAACGCTCTGCTGCTGCGCCAGAGCACCGGCAAAGGCAGTCGTATCGACGTCTCCATGCTGGAAAGCCTGGTGGAATGGATGAACTACCCACTTTACTACGCTTTCGAAGGCGCCGAACCACCACCGCGCACCGGTGCCGCCCACGCAACTATCTATCCTTACGGCCCGTTCGACACCGGCGACGGCGGCACCGTGATGCTGGGGCTGCAGAATGAGCGGGAATGGCGTGTGTTCTGCGAACGGGTCCTGCTACAAGCGGAGCTGGCCGACGATGAACGTTTTGCCTCCAATTCCCAACGGGTGCATAACCGGGCCGCGCTGAAATCGCTGATCCTGGGTGTCTTCGCGGAACTGGACGCCGAGGAAGTCATTCGCCGACTGGACGACGCACGCATCGCCAATGCCCATGTCAACGATATGCACGACGTTTGGCGGCACCCGCAACTGGCCGCCCGGCAACGCTGGACCGAGATCGGCAGCCCCAGGGGACCATTGCCGGCATTACTGCCTCCCGGAGCCAGCAATGCGTTTCAGCCACGTATGGACGCCGTGCCGGACCTGGGCGAGCACAGCGCGGCTATTCTCGCTGAGCTGGGTTACGATGACGGCGATATCGAACAGTTCCAACAGGCGGGAGTAATCTGAATGGCCCCGAGAGCGTCCCGTGATGCCCGCACCATGCTGTTCGTGCCCGCCACCCGTCTGGAGCGGGTGGCCAAGGCCCAGGCCAGCGGCGCGGACCTGGTGATCATCGATCTTGAAGATGCGGTGGCCGAGGCGGATAAAGCCGAAGCTCGCCGCGCCCTGGCCGATTTCCTCGAGCAAGCCACGACGCCCTTGTTTGTCCGCGTGAATGGCGCCAGCACGGATCACTTCGAAGCGGATATTGCCCTGTGCTCCCGAGCCGATGCGGTACACGGCGTCATGCTGCCGAAGACGGAAAGCGCCGAGGATGTTCAGCGCGCCCACATTGACGGCAAGGCGCTGTGGCCACTGGTGGAAAGCGTGCGCGGCGTGATCAACATTCCGCACATCGCCGCCTGCAATGGCATCGAACGGCTCACCTTTGGGGCCTTGGATCTGAGTCTGGATCTGGGCGCGGAAGCCGGCAGCACAGGTGCCGTTACCGTCCTGGATCAGTGCCGCGCGCAACTGATCCTGCACAGCCGGCTGAACCGTCTTGCCGGCCCGGTGGAAAGCGTGGAACCGGATTTCCGTAATACGGAAAAAGTGGCGGCGGTAGCGTTGCGTGCCGCGCAAATGGGTTTCACCGGTATGCTCTGCATTCATCCCGGGCAGATCAAACCGGTGCGGCGGGCGTTTTCCCCCACCAGCGAGCAACTGGCATGGGCCCGTCGGGTGGTGGACGGCGTCGCCGAACACGGCGCCACTTTCCAGTTGGACGGACAGATGGTGGATGAGCCGGTGATTCAACGGGCTCGCCGCTTGATCGCCGCGGCGGAGTAAATTCATCGAGGCCTTTCCCTCCATCAGGGGCGCAGTGCTCCGGCACAAAAGGGGCTACGAAGCTGCTGTGGGAGCTTGCCTGCAAGCGAATGGGCTTCCGGGCCTCAAGATTCGCTTGCAGGCAAGCTCCCACAGCGGTGTTGTAGCAACCTCCGAATTTATGTCTCCAAGGCCAGAAGAACAGCTTCGTCGCTTCCGACGATGCCGCCCACCGTCAAGACACTGCTACTCTGTTGACTCATAACCAGAACAACGGTGGGTGCGGAATGAAGGACTGGCAATCGCTCGTCGATCTGCGGGCACTGAACACCTGGATGGAACAACAGGGTCTGGGCAAAGGCGATATCGAAAATCCCCTGCCGCTGGCCGGCGGCACCCAGAATCTTCTGTTGCGCTTTCAACGTGACGGCAAGGACTATGTGCTGCGCCGCCCGCCCCGCCATTTACGCGCCAATTCCAACGACACCATGCGGCGGGAGATGCGCTTACTCGCCGCGCTGTCCGATACCAAGGTGCCTCACCCCCGCTTGCTCGCCGCCTGCCCCGAAGAAGACGTGATTGGTGTTTCATTCTATTTGATGGAGCCCATCGACGGCTTCAACGCCACCTGCGATTTTCCCGAATCCCACGGCGCCAGCGCCGACCGGGTGCACCGCATGGGCCTGTCCCTGGTGGAAGGGATTACCGCGCTTGGCGCGGTGGATTACGAAAAAGTCGGACTGAGCGGCTTCGGCAAGCCCGAGGGTTTTCTGCAGCGGCAGGTACCCCGTTGGCGCGCACAGTTGGAGAGCTATCAGGCGTTTTCCGAATGGCCCGGTGCCGATGGCATTCCCGGTGTGGATCGCGTCGGCCAATGGTTGGAGCGTCATCGGCCCGATACGTTTCAGCCCGGCATCATTCATGGCGACTACCATCTCGCCAACGTGCTTTACTGCCATGACCGTCCGGAACTGGCCGCCATTGTCGACTGGGAACTGACCACCATCGGCGATCCACTTATCGACCTTGGCTGGCTACTGGCCACTACCCCGGATCACCTGGATCTGCGGATCAATCAGGCAGGCGATTCATTGGGTGCTGCCTTTCCTGACCGGCAAGCAATGATCGAACACTACCGCGCCCGCAGCGATCGCGATCTCAGCCACATCGAATGGTACGGCGTGCTGGCATGCTACAAGCTCGGCCTGATCCTGGAAGGCACCTACGCGCGGGCCTGTGCCGGCAAGGCCCCGATGGAAACCGGCGAGCGTCTGCATAACCGCACCATTACGCTGTTTGAGCGCGCCCTGGGCTGGATCTCCTGACCGCGGCCTTCATCTCGGAACAATCATCCCGGAATAATGTGGAGAACGATATGAATGATCTGGATTTCAGCGGGAAAACCGTTTTGGTGGTGGGCGGCTCCAGCGGTATCGGCAATGGTATCGCTCAGGCTTTCCGCCGGCGCGGCGCCGATGTGTACGTCTGGGGTACTCGTGCCAGCGCCGCCGACTACGCTGGTGATGAAGGATCCGATCTTGACGGTCTGGGCTACTCCCAGGTGGATGTCTCCGACATGGACGCCATTGAACACCTCACCCCGAGCTTCTCTCAACTCGATATTCTGATCCAATGTCAGGGCACGGTGATTTATCGACGCGGTGAGTTCGAGCGAGAGGGCTGGGACAAAGTGATCGCGGTAAACCTCGATAGCCTGCGAGCCTGTGCCATGAAGTTTCATTCCATGTTGCACGAAAGCCGGGGGAGCATGATTGTGGTCAGTTCCACCGCCGCTTTCCATTCCACCCGCGGCAATCCTGCCTACAACGCTTCCAAGGCCGGCGCCGTGGCCCTGGTACGGACTCTGGGGGAAGCCTGGGCCAGCGACGGCATCTCGGTCAACGGCATTGCTCCAGGCCTGGTGGCCACCAAGCTGACCACCGTGACCACCGAAAACCCCAAACGTCTGGAGGCTTCCCTGGCCAATATTCCCGCCGGGCGCCTCGGCACTCCGGCGGACATGGCCGGCGCCGCGCTGTTTCTGGCTTCCCCGCTGGCGGACTACATTCGCGGCCAGACCCTGGTGGTGGACGGCGGACTGATCCTGTCCTGACAGGCTGATTCCGCTTTTGCCGACCACTTTTCCCAATCTCTTTTCCCAAAAAAGGGGGAGCTTCCATGAACTTCGATCATTCCGAAAAAACCCTGGAACTGCTGGCGCGATTACAGCGCTTCATGGACACCTATATTGCCCCGCGGGAACAGGAAGAGCATGACTGGGTCACCGATCCGGCCAGGGTCTGGCAACCCTGGCCCGGACTTGAGGAACTGAAGGAACAGGCTCGCGCCGAAGGACTGTGGAACCTGTTCCTGCCAAAGGAATACGGTGATCTCAGTCCCGGACTCAGCAATCTGGAATATGCGCCTCTGTGCGAAATCATGGGACGAATTCCCTGGTCCGCCGAGGTGTTCAACTGCTCCGCCCCGGACACCGGCAATATGGAAGTGCTGGCCAAGTACGGCAATACCGAACAACAGGAGCAATGGCTCAAACCGCTGATGGACGGACAAATACGATCCGCCTATCTGATGACGGAACCGCAGGTGGCCTCCTCCGACGCCACCAACATTGAAACCGAAATCAAATCCGACGGTGACGACTACGTCATCAATGGCCGCAAGTGGTGGATCTCCGGCATCATGGATCCGCGCTGCAAGGTGCTGTTGTTAATGGGAAAAACGGATCCCGACGCGCCTCGCCACCAGCAACAGTCCACCGTGATCATTCCCCGCGACACACCGGGGATTCACATCGTCCGCAATCTGACGGTATTCGGCAGTCTCAACTCACCGGGTGGTGAAGCGGAGCTGCGCCTGGAGAATGTGCGTATTCCCAAACGCAATCTGATTCTGGGCGAAGGGCGCGGCTTCGAAATCGCCCAGGGCCGGCTCGGCCCGGGCCGCATTCACCATTGCATGCGCTCGATTGGCCAGGCTCAGCGCAGCCTCGAAATCATGGCTCGCCGGGTGGAGAATCGAGTGGCGTTCGGTCGCAAACTGTCCGAGCAAAGCAGTATCCGCCAGGACATTGCCCGCTCTTTCTGCGATATCGAGCAAGCCCGCCTGCTAACACTGAAAGCCGCTGACCGTATGGACAAATACGGCAACAAGGACGCCAAGGATTTGATTGCGGCGATAAAGGTGGTGGCGCCACAGATGGCACAGAACGTGACCGACCGTGCCATCCAGGCCCATGGCGGCATGGGGGTCAGCGACGATACGCCGATCGCTCACTTCTTTACTCTGAACCGCTTCGTGCGCATCGCCGACGGCCCCGACGAAGTCCACATGTCGCAGTTAGGTAAAATGAAGATTCAGGAATACAACGATTAACCCTCTGTATCCCGCCGGGAATCGGTGCCGCCTACACCGTTCCCGGTGTCATCGTCGAAATACACCAACATGCGTAAATGATGGTGTTCATCCACGATCAACATCTCGTGCCTTAGCGATCGCACCCGGCCATCGTCCCCTGTCAGACGGCTGATACCGCGTTGATATCCCTGCCGGTCCGGTTCCGCCCACCAATGCCGGAACGGCTCCGACAACCGTCTCATATCATCGACAAAGGCCAGAATCGTCGGATCCTCCGGCGCCACCGCCAGGTCACAACGAAAGTTCGCCAGCAGCTTCCGCGCATCCCGCTCCCAGTCCGGCATTCGTTCGCGCAAGCCGTCGTCGCGAAATACCAGACGCAGCAGGTTCCGCTCGGTGGCGGCGCGATCGTTCAACCCGAACCAACGGTCGGCGGACTCGTTCCAGGCCACCAGGTCCCAGCGCAAATTCATTACATAGGCCGGACAAGGTGCAAGCTGATCCAGAACCGCTTGGGTTAGCGGGGAAACCGCGGTGGCCTGCCGGGCCTCATAGGCTGGCGGCCGCTGCTGCGCCAACAGGAACAAATGGCAACAGTCCTCGTCATCCAGTTTCAGCACCCGGGACAGGTTGAGGAGAAAGGTTTCCGAGACATTGATATCCCTGCCCTGCTCGAACCACGTATACCAGGTGATGCCAACACCGGCGAGCGCCGCCACCTCCTCCCGGCGTAATCCCGGAGTGCGGCGGCGGGGTCCGGAAGGCAGCCCCACTTCCGTCGGTGTCACACGTTCGCGACGTTGCCGCACGAATTCCGCAAGCTCGCGCCGGGTGCGGGCCAGTGATTTTACCGGGCTCATTCTGTTAGTCCTGCTAATAGCATAAGGGCTTAAATTGTACGGTTAGTGGAATGCCTCAAGAATACCGCTTCTTCCATAGGAGAAGCGAGATGACCTCATACTGTGAATACCCCACTCCCTCGTCACCATTGGCGAGCCGTGCCGGTCCGCGCCAATGGGCCGGCCTCGCCGTTCTGGCCCTGCCGACGCTGTTACTGGGTCTGGACGTGACGCTGCTCTATCTCGCCTTTCCGGCGCTGGCTGCGGACTTGAAACCGGACAGTGCCCAGGCGCTGTGGATCATGGACATTTATGGCTTCTTCATCAGCGGTTTCCTGATCACCATGGGTACACTCGGCGACCGCATCGGGCGCCGTAAACTGCTGATGCTGGGCGCCGGCGGCTTTGCCCTGGCCTCATTGCTCGCCGCCTTCGCCAGCACCGCTATGCAACTGATCGTGGCGCGGGCGTTACTCGGTTTTACCGGAGCAGCCCTGATGCCCTCGACCCTGGCGCTGATAAGCAACTTGTTTCGTGACCCATCCCAGCGGGCGCTGGCCATCGGTATCTGGGCCACCATGTTCGCGCTGGGCATGGCCGCCGGCCCGTTGGTGGGCGGTATGCTTTTGGATCATTTCTGGTGGGGGTCGGCCTTTCTTGTGGCTCTGCCGGTGGTGGCGGTTCTGTGGCTCTGCGCCCCCTGGTTGCTCCCCGAATACCGCGATGAAACCAGCGGACGGCTGGACCTGCCCAGCGTGGCACTGTCCCTTCTGGCTCTACTGCCGCTTATCTACGGCGTCAAGCACTTCGCCAGGCACGGCCTGGACTGGCAAGCGGTCGCCGCACTGCTGATTGGTGTTCTCGGCCTGCTTTTGTTCGTCAAACGACAACAACGCCTGGCGGATCCCTTACTGGACTTGAGCCTGTTCCGTGGCCGCTCATTCACCGCGGCCCTGCTGATCCTGCTGGTCGGCCTGATGGGGGTCGGCGGAGCCATGCTGCTGGTTACCCAATACCTGCAACTGGTCAGCGGCCTGTCTCCGCGCGTCGCCGGTGCCTGGATGGGACCGCCAGCCCTGGCGATGCTGGTGGCGGCTATCAGCGCGCCGCTATTGGCCCGGCGTTTCCCGGTCGGACAGGTGGTGGCTGGAGCACTGCTGTTCTCAGTGCTGGGATACCTGATGCTGGCCCGAGTGGACGCCGAGGCACGAACGATACAGGTAGTCAGCGGCTTTGCCCTGATCTATCTGGGATTGGGCGCCATCGCCGCACTGGGTACCGACCTGGTCGTGGCAGCAGCGCCACCAGGCAAAGCCGGCTCCGCTGCTTCGCTGTCAGAGACGGTACAGGAATTGGGCGTGGCACTGGGCGTCGCCTTGTTAGGCAGCCTCAGCAGTGGCCTCTATCGCGCCAGCGTTACCGAACAACTGTCCGGGACGGTACCCACGGCCGTCAGGGAAAGCCTTTGGGAGGTGGTGTCCATGGCGGACCGTCTACCCGCGGGAGTGCTCGATCAAGCGAGGGAGATTTTCACCCAGGGCCTCAACCTTACCGCCCTGATCACCGCCGTGGGCATCGGCCTTCTCGCTATGGTGCCAATGATCGCACTACCAGGCCGGCGCTGAATGCGGGTAAGGGAAATGGCCCGGCGGCGCCACGCCATTTCCCCACGGACTTATTGCGCCAACTGGAACAGTTTCACATCAGGGCGTCCCGCCAACAGATCCTTGAGACCGCCACCTAACCCCTTCATGTTTTCACGGTGCGCTTCCAGCGCCGCCTGATCCGTGTATTGCTCATAGATCATCACCACATCCTTGTCGTCCAGGGACTGGTGAACGTTATAGGCGTGATTGCCTTCTTCCTTGCGTACTTCCGCGGCGATCTTGCTCATTTCCGCCGCCAGAGCGTCCCCTTTACCGGCCTGCGCTTGCAGCACAGCTACGATTCCAAGCATGTTGTTTTCCTTACGTTGTAAACGATTAGCAACCGGCATGCTGGCACAAGCACGGGGATGACGAGAGCCCCTGACACTATTGGTTACGTTTTCCGTTCATAAGGGCACCGGCCCATCCACTGGCGGCGGGTACCCTCTCCCTTCCCCTCAAGACGCAGAAGACGGCTTTCCGGTGGCGGCCTTACGTCGACGGGGCGCCTTGCTGGCCGTCGATGTCTTCGCCCTGGCTTTCTTTTTCACCGGCACCGGTTCATCTACCCTGGCTTCCCTCGCGGAGGCTTCGGCCGCCGCCGCTTCTTCCGGCAGAGCCTCAATCTTGCGCAGGGCCTGCTCCAATCGATCCAGCAGCTCATAGGCCTCGTCCTGCGGCAGCATTCTGCGGCAAGCGGTAATGCCGAATTCGAGCTGCCCGGCGTAACTGTGCAAGGTGATATTCAGGCCGCTGCCATGGTAGGGAATCGAGACAGGGTAGTAATGCTGCATTCTTGCCCCGGCGATATAGAGCGGCACCGGCGGACCGGGCACGTTGGAAATCAGCACGTTCCCCACCGCCGGCATCTGATTGAGCAGGCGGCTGCGCCCGATCAGTGATGCCAGACCGGTCATGAACCAGGGCGCGCCCATTACCGGAAAGTCCACGGCGAGCACTTCCTTTAATTCCCTGACCACTGACTTGCCCGCCTCGGACGAATCATGTATCGCATGGAAGCGTTCTCTCAGGTCCTCTATATCGGTGGCAAGGTCCACGCGAATCATGGTTACCTGATTGTTCATGGTATCGTCGTCGGCGGATCTCAAGCTGGCCGGAACCATGGCGATCAGGGACTCCTTGGGCAGCAGGCCGCGGTCCTTGAGAAAGCCGCGCAAAGCCTCGCTGCACATGGTCATGATAACCGTATTGATGGTCCCCCCGGCCCGCTTGCCCAGAGCTTTGACCTCGTCCATTGAT
The DNA here is from genome assembly GCF_025532145.1 of Alloalcanivorax balearicus MACL04. Classification (GTDB taxonomy): domain Bacteria; phylum Pseudomonadota; class Gammaproteobacteria; order Pseudomonadales; family Alcanivoracaceae; genus Alloalcanivorax; species Alloalcanivorax balearicus. The sequence goes on from NZ_ARXS01000037.1 coordinate 21,861, forward strand.
AATGTCAGTCGCGCGAAGGAACGCTGGTTGGTGATCGATTCGTTGAAAATGGTGCGCGGCGCCATCCCCAGATTGAGCGGGCGCTCTCCCGATTTCATCGATTGGCTGGCCATGATATTGGCGGCCTTGCCCCACAAATTGGCGGTTACCGGCATCATGCCGGCCAGCTTCCGATACTGGTGCGAGGCGTTGGTGAAACCCGCACGTAACAGTTCGGCGAAGCCTAACTGGTAGGCGCCGCCGCGCGAACGACGAGGCGGTATCACCGTGCGGGGTTCCTCCGTGGTGTCATAAAGCACCTTGGCGAATTCCATTCCCGCCTTGCCATCGATACCACTATGGTGGAGCTTGGCGTAGATACCAACCTGCCCTGACTCCAGACCGTCGATCACATAGATTTCCCACAACGGACGGCTGCGATCGAGCAGCATGGAGTGCAAGCGGCCGATCAGCTCATCGAACTCACGCATGCTTCCTGGCTTGCGAACGGTCATATGGCGGATGTGGTAGTCCAGATCGATATCGTGATCCTCGATCCACACCGGCTCGGCCAATTCAAAAGGCATGGGCGCCAGTTTTCGTGTAAGCACACCCGACAGGTGCATCCGATCGCCGATCAGTTTTTTTACTCTGTTAAGGAAGTCCGTTATGTCACCCTCAGGGGCATCGACCAAGGCCAGACTCGCCACGTGCATTGGCGTTTCGGGGGTTTCCAGATGCAAGAACGAGGCATCAATACTGCTGAGATGTTCCATGCTGCTATCTCCCGGAAGACATCGGTTCTTTCGCGCCACCCGCGAACCACGCAGAACAAAGAGAACGCGGGCTAAACGGATACGGGCAGTCAGACGGCGGTGATGCCACCATCGACTGCCAGAATTTGCCCGGTAATGAAGGCGCCGGCCTTGGTGGCGAACAGCGCCGTCACTCCTTTCAAATCTTCTGAGCCTCCGACTCTGTCCATCACCGACATTCTGGACGTTTCGCTTTCACTCAGTTGAGCGGTCATCTTGGTGGGGAAATAACCCGGAGCGATGGCATTGACATTAATACCGAGCGGCGCCCATTCATTGGCCAGGGTTCGTGTCATGTTCACCACGGCACCCTTGCTGGCGTTATAGCCCAATGTCGGTATGCCTTCGGGATAGAGGCCTGCCAGCCCCTGGATCGAAGCAATATTGATAACTTTGCCACTCTTGCGCGGCACCATGCAGCGCCGACCCACTTCCTGGGTAATTACGAAAATGGCCGTTACGTTCAAATTGATGACTTTCTGCCATCCGTCCAGGCTGTGTTCGATGGTACTTGCACCCCATGAGGTCCCTGCGTTATTCACCAGGACATCAATCGGGCCAAGGGCCTCCATCACCGTCTCCACCATGGAGGGAATGGCATCAAGATTGGACATGTCACAGACAATCGGAAAGGTCTCGACGCCCAGCGACCCGAGATGTTCCGCCGCCGCTGTCAGTTCGTGCATCTTACGGGCAGTGATTGCCACCTTGGCCCCCAGTTCACCGAGGACTTCCGCCATCTGCAAACCGAGTCCGCGTGAGCCTCCCGTAACCAGTGCGACACAGCCATCGAGGTTCTGTAATTCGGATAAGCTCATTCCCGTCTCCCGTGCTTATTATTCTTTACCGTATTCTCTAAACCGAAGCCCGGGCGTAACCCTGACACCCGGGCGTCCGACAAGGTCGATTATTTTTTCGGTTGAATCAGGTTCTGAAGATTGCTCATGTTCTCCTGCAGCCGCTCCTGAAGCACTTTCCAGGCATCGCTATGCGCTTTGACTTCCAGTTCAGCCAACTCACGCACATTGCTCATCGCCTTCTTGAGCCGCTCGCGCGCCGCTTCACCTTGCTTGCCCGGCCCCTCGCCCGTGGCGCTGGCTTCCTTTACCGCTACCTGCCATTCCTGAAGGGTTTCTTCAAGAATCTCTCCACGTCGTTTGACTAGCGTACTAATTCCCTCCGAAGCCTGGCGGCTGGCTTCATTCAGGGCCTCCAGCTCTTTCTTCTGCCATTCCGTGATAGCGTCAAGATCGACACCCGGCAGCTTGTATTTCTCAAACAGATCTTTAAGTTGATCCGCCCATTGGGTGGCGGGATTTTCGGTTTTTTCCGCTGATTCTTTGGCGCTTTTTACTGCCATGCTGCTGCCTCTCCTGCTCTGTCTGGTTATAAAACGATTTGGGCATGGATCCGCACTGGATCAGCCAAACGATTCCCAATGACAACGTTAACAAGGCCTCTGAACCCCAACGAGGTTTGCAGTGACAGCCAAACCGGTCATTTTGGGACACGAATAATACCGGCCCATTGATGTCCGCAACTCACTTTTCCTCCCCTCTCCATTTGGAAAACAGCGATTGCCATTGCTCCGTTCCCGGGGCCATTGGCAACCAGGTTTTGACCAATTCCTTTGGATCAAGCTTCTTGAAATAGGCTTCCACCCTTTCCTCCGCACCCTTCATCATGCGATCCTGCATTGGCTTCCAATTCGGAAGGCCTAGAAAAATGCGGGCTTCTTCCGGAGTGCACTCCACGTTGATGGTCACTTTCATCACACCCCTCCTTATCATTTCCTTTCTTCAGGAAAGCGCATCGGTGACACCATAGGCACCGAGTACCCCCTGGAAACCCTGGACGTCATGCCCCATCACGAGAAGGTCATGCTTTTTTCCTCGCATATCTTTCACGTGGTCCCGGAGAACGCCCTCCGGGCGGAACCCCAATCCCTCGAATACGGCTATCGCTCCTTTTTGGTCCGGTGTCATTCGTACCACTATCCTTTCCATACCCAGTCCCAATGCGGCGGAGAAGGCTTCCTGCACCAACACCGTTCCTAGCCCCGTGCCTCGCATATCGACACTAACCAGGACGCGAAGCTCTCCCACGTGAGGCGACCAGGGCTCATTGGAAGGGATAACCGTGGCGGTACCCGTAAATCGGTTGGCACTCTCCGCCACCAGCCCCATCATTCGACCGGCTTCCACCTCATCCAGCCATTTACGAATCACCGCTGGCTGCGTAATGTCCCGCATCAGAAACAACAAGTCGTGATCGGGCAAAGCGGAGGCGAAGCGGAGCATAGGTTCCTGATCGGATTGCGTCATTAACCGCAGTACCACGGACTTGTCAGCAAGGGCCTGCTCACGTGGCAGGCGCTCGGCACGCTCATGACCAACACTCATAACGACCGCTCCGATAACCATCCGTCGATCCTGGGCCATAGACGTTTGATGGCGTTACGTCCGGCAACCAGACTGACATGCCCGCCCTCGATAACCTCCTCGATACGATCTTCCGACGTCACCTGGTAAACAAGGCATCGGGCGGATTCATAAGGAACGATATGATCGTACTTCGCGACTACATGCATAAAAGGCACCGTTATCTCTCCGAGATCGACCTTTCGGCCATTGAGTTGAAAGCGCCCTTCCACCAGACGATTCTCCTGAAGCAGTTCCTTAACGGTCTGGCGAAAGCATTCACCGGCAAAAGGGATCTGATCGTTACTCCATCGATCCAAACGACGATAAGCGGTAACGAATTCGTCATTCCACATGTTGTCCCAAAGCCGTATCTGGGAAAAAAAACGTGAGGCCGGTCTCAACATGTCAAAGGATGCAAGAATCATCTCGGCGGGCACGTTGCCTAACCGGTCCACGATATCGTCAACGTCGAAATGACGCTTGTCCGTCCATGCCCTCTGTAAAGTCATTCCCGAGAAATCGATTGGCGTGGTCAGGCAGAGCAGATTCTTCAGCGGGCCGTGCGGATACTGTGTGGCATACAAAACCGACAGCAGCCCGCCGAAGCAGTACCCCAGAATCGAAACATCGGGCTCGCCGCTGTCCTCCTGGACACGTGCGACACAAGTGGGCAGCAAGTCCAAAACGTAGTCCTCCAGACGCAGATTCCTGTCCTCGTCCCGAGGCGCCCCCCAGTCAATCAGATACACATCAAAGCCTTTTTGAACCAGGTACTCGACCAGGCTTTGCCCGGGAGCCAGATCAATAATGTACGGCTTGTTGATCAAGGACATCACCAACAGAACCGGTACGCGATAAACCTCCTCGGTCTGTGGCAGGTAGTGATAGAGGACCAGAGTTCCCTGCCGGTAAAGTTCGGCTTTCGGTGTTTTTCCCGCGTCAGTGCCGCGGTGATTCAGATACTCCACCCCCTTTATCTGGCGCAGAATCACCCTTTCCACTTCACGCTGGACGATATCCGCAACCTGACCAGGAAATGAGGAGGTATCAGCTTCAACCTTGCTGGTCATAAGGAGCCACCCATCTAATCTTTGTTTATGCTCGAATTGCGTGTACGTTTCGGCTTCGCAGTCGTGGACCGGCTAGCGCTCCGGGACTTACCTGCAACGGCGGAACCTTTCTCCAAACGGCTCAGGCTATCCTCGATGGCATCCAGGCGCTCGGCGATTGCCGCTATGTCCTCCCTGGTAGCCAGATTCACCGTCTCGAAGTACCGCTGTGTCATTTTCTGGAAGGTACCCTGGGATTGTAGAAGTGCCTTCAATACTCCCTGACTCGCGGCGGCGTACTGTGGAGTCGCCATGACTTTACTGAGGCAATCATTGATATTTCTTTCCTCTTCGGTGAGAAACTTACGCCATGCCTCAAAGGGATCTTTAGAAGTACTATCGTCCGGCTTCTTACTCATTTTTTCTCCGCCTTTCGCATCACCATCTAAAGCGAACATTTTTCCATGCCATACAGAAATCGCTCTTCCTCCGATAAATATAGTGCTCTGCATGGGTCATCGGAAAAGGTGTTCATTGTCCTTTTGGCCGGTGATTTACGGACAAAGGAGGCCGAAAGCGAGCATGACGTCATCAGGCCCACGCGACCGTTAATTTTTTTCAAAGAGATATAAATAATAAGTAAAAAAAAGGGTTCCGATCCGACGGAAATCAGCTTTCGCTCGAGTCCATTCCCCGATATTCCGACGGAGAACATCCCGTCCAGCGTTTGAAAGCATGGCGAAAATTGGCTGCGTCCGAATACCCCAGCCGACAGGATATCTCTTCGTTGGTAAGCTCGGTTTTGCGCAGGTATTCCACCGCCAACCTCATCCTCACATCACGCAGCAACTCCCTAAAGGACGTGTCCTCATTGGTGAGCCTGCGGCGCAGTGCTCTCGGATGCATACCCAGTTCCGCCGCCACCCCTTCGAGGTCAGGAAAGTGGCCGACGTACTCCACCAGAAGTTCGCGCACATCAGCGGCGATGCCACCCGAGACATTGAGTTCGCTCAGGAGTTTTTCGCAGATTTCCAGCACCATGGCATTGGTTCGAACATCGGCGAAGGGCAACGGGTCCTGCACACCAGGAGCTTCAAACCAATAGATATTGTCTTCCTGATCGAAGGATACCGGACATTCCAGGATCTCTTCATAAGCGCGACCGTAGGATGGACGGGGGTAGGCCAGCTCCACCCGGGAAAACCGGAACTTACCACCGGTTACATCCCGGCAGACCGACAGATGGGCGGCCAATGCGAACTCCACCGAGAATCGATAGGCCATGTCGGCAGGATCGGTCCATTGCCTTGGCGTGAGAGTGCAGTAGCCACCATTACCTTGCAGAATCATTGGGGCCTGACAGAACGGGCTTCCAGAAAGAATGTACTTGTTGTTGACCATCGACACATCAATGAAATTGGCACTGCTCAGTAAAGCGTAACCATACATGCCATAACTGGTCACGCGCATCCTCCGACCTGCCCGGAGAGCCACATCCATGTCGTGCATCAGGCTCAAGGTACTGCGGACCACCTTTTCAAGGTGTTGATAGGAAGTGCGCGTGGTATGCCTGGTCAGCATCGACGCCTCAAGATCGGTCCCATCCAGTATCTTTTGCACAGCGCCCGTTTGTGATTCGACTTGTTGGATGATGGCGGTAATGGAGTGAGTAAAATTTACACACCTTTCGGAAGCTGGAACAAAGTCATCTACCATAACGGGTAATACCGGATCACGTTCATTTAGTTGTTTTAATACGGGCATCGCCTTTCTCCCGGTGCAACACCCTAATAATTAGCGGCTGAACGCATGACCGGTCAAGCATTTAATTATTTTGTTCTTTGTAAACCTTTCAGCGATTAGAAATATTTTTTAAGATAAAAAACCGCCGCTCATGGAAAAATCCATCCATGAGCAAAAAGCGGTGACACCGACACTCCTGATACGAACTGAAGTGCCGGCGACACCGAGAGCCAGCACCTGTCACGGCGCTGGCCGACCCTATGTTACGATGCGATATCGGCGTACCGCGCCGGCTCCGGGAACCAGCCCCGATAGGCCTCCCCACCCCTGAAGGGGCGCCAGCCATCCTCCTTTTGCGCCAACCGGTCAGCGATCACATAATAGGCAAGAGGGTTATGCCCCAGGCCACAATGGCTGCCCCTGATCTCGATATTCTCGCGCTTTTCCCCTTCCTCCTCGATGGAACATTCCCATGCCACGATACCGTCAGTGCGGCTATAAACTGAGCTGAAGGGCACATCCGGCGGGACCTCAACATGCAGGGACTCTCGTACCTTGTCCACGGAGTGACCAGACAGGGATTCATAAAGGCGCCAGGCATTACTGGCTCTGGGGTTTCCCTTGAAGGGCGATCCCAGGGTGATCACCTGGCGCACCAAATCCGGCGCCTGTTTGGCCAGCTCGCGGGCATAAAGTCCCCCCAGGCTCCAACCGATCAGACTTACCTTCTGGCCATCATGGCGCTCATGGATTTCCTTTAATCGTTCGATCTGCCGTTCGCGCATACCAGAGCGGTAGCCCACATTGCGTCCCAAATTCCAGCCGTAAGCTTCGTAGCCACGATTACGCAGGAACATCCGTAACGCCACGGTGCTGGAATCATCAGCACTGAGTCCCGGTAGTACCAATACGGGATGGCCATCGCCCTTGGGCAGGGTTCCGAGCCACGGAAGGGATAACGTCAGACTTCCAAACTCTACGGCAGCCCGCCACTCCGCCCAGAGCAGGAGTAAGGACGGTGCTTTGATCTCGCTGGAAACAGCCTGCATATTCGAGCTCCTTTGATTCATTGTTGTTACTTGAGTCTCGTCGGCAAAAGCCAAAATGGTTATTTTCTGCTCACTTGTTCCACCATGGTCCCTATGAGCAAAGCTCAATCAGCACATTTGCCCTTTGCTCTTAACACAATAAAAGATGCGCGCACCGGCGCTAGGTCGAAATCGTCCGACCCGCCAGTCCGCTCAGAACCCCCCTGGAGACGTCGATTCCGGTTTTATCTGTTTGCAATGAATTTGAATGGGCGGCATGCAGCGAACCCGCGTGGACGGCGAGTCAGCGGGGGACCAGCTCCCCACGTTTTGATTATCCGTGATGATGCGGAACTAGCGCTCCCGAAGAGCCTCTCCGGCGTGATCGATCGGTTTCATCAGATACTCGAAAATGGTCTTCTCACCGGTGCGGATGTCCACCTTGGCGATCATGCCCGGTACGATCGGAAACCGGGTACCCGCATCAGTGATCAGAGCGTCCGCCTTGGTACGAATAAATACACGGTAATAGAAAATCTCGGGTTTGACCTCATCCTGAATGGTATCCGGCGAAATCATCGCCACCTCGCCATCCAGGTCGCCATAAACGGTATAGTCGTAAGCAGTGATCTTCACCTTGGCGGACTGACCGGGGTGAATGAAGGCGATATCCCGGGGAGAGATCCGCGCTTCCACCAGTAACTGATCGTCCAGTGGAACGATTTCCATCAGACGGCCATTCGGCGGAATCACCCCGCCCCGGGTGCTTACTTCGATGTCCTTCACCACCCCCCGTACCGGCGAGCGTAATGTCAATCTAGACAGGGTGTCCGAGCGGCCCCGCACCACCGAGGACAATGCGTTGGCCTCGGCCTCGGCGCGGGCCAGTTCTTCCCGTGCGAGAATCAGGTATTCAGAGCGGATTTCGCTGGCCTTCAACTCCAGCTCCGAGAGCTGGCGCCGTAAGCGCAGTACTTCCACGTTACTGGCAGCTCCGATTTCCAGCAGCGATTTGGTCAGTTGCAACTCTTCACGCACAATGCGCTGAGACTTATGAACGCCGGCCAGAGACGATCTCAACCCTCGGCGCCGCGTTTCATACAGCTCGGTTTCGGCGGCGATAAGCTCAGGATAGGCCTGTAATGCATCAGGGAATATCAACGGCGTTTCGTTGACTTCCGCTTCTAGCCTGGCGACGGTCCCCAGAGCCGCGCGGTAACGGGCCGCACTTTCTTCCATACTGGACTCGGTCTTGGTCAGGTCCAGTTGCGCCAGTACCTGCCCGGCATCAACGATGTCCCCTTCCCTGACCCCCAGGTCCGTCAGGATCCCACCCTCCAAGGATTGGATGATCTTCTCCCGGGAAGACGGGATCACCCGGCCATCGCCCGTTGATACTTCCACCACTTCGGCGAAATAGGACCACGCCAGCAATGCGGCTATGACCAGACAAACGAGCCAGACAATGCGAGTTGAGCGAACCACGGTGGCATCGTCCACTTCGTCGTTGTAATGGCGATGATCATTATCGTAATCCAGCAGAGACGCCGTTCCCCCGGCCGCGCTCATCGACAACCCCGTGGCTTCCAAGGGGGAGGAATTGACGGCTTTATCGCTCTCTTTCATGGCCGGGTCCCTTCCTCGCTACTTTTCGCGGACTGAACCGGTGTCTTTTTTGATAGAATGGACAGTACTTTGGCGCGCGCATCGTCCAACAAAATCTGGCCGTTCTCCAGCACGATGATGCGGTCGACCAGATTAAGCATACTCATCCGGTGTGTCGCCACCACCAGGGTCCTGTGTTCCAACCAGTCACTCGTTCTCTGAATGAATTTCTTTTCCGCTGTCTCATCCAATGAGGCGGTGGGCTCATCCAGCAGCAGAACATTGGGCTGCCGTAACAGCAGACGGGACAGTAATAGCGACTGGCGCTGGCCACCGGACAATCCGAGCCCGCCTTCAAGAATTGGATGATCCAGCCCGTCCGGCAGCGTTCTCAGATAATCGCTGGCACCGGTCATGTCCATGGCGGCGAGCAACTCCTGATCAGACACATGGGGGGCACCCAGCATCAGGTTATCCCGCAGGGTGCCGTGGAACAGTCGCGCGTTCTGGCTGAGGAGACCGACATCCCGACGCACATCCGCCGGATCGATATGGGTGAGATTGACGCCGTCCAGGAGAACCTGTCCGGAGCCGGCTTCGATGGCGCCGGCCAGAGCCTGCAGAAGCGTGGATTTGCCCGCGCCATTGCGTCCCAGCACACCAATGCGCTCTCCCGGGTTGATGGTCAGTGACTTCACCGCCAACGCCGCGGTGGGGGCCTCGGCATATTGGAACACCGCCTGCTTCAACTGATAGTGACCGGTGACGAACGGCCGATGAACCCGTTTTTCCTCCTCCGGGTGATCCACCGCGCGTTCCATGATCTGATCCAGACTGCTCATCGCCACCTTGGCATGCTGCCATTTGCTCATCACATGCGTGATCTGAGACATCGGTGCCATCATACGTGATGCCAGGATCGATGCCGCCACCAGCGACCCCACCGATAATTCCGCTTCCATCACCATCGGCGCACCAAACAGAACGATGACGGCGAATACCCCGCTTTGTATCGTGTGACTCCACACCACCAGAGTATTGGCGATGTAACGCAGCTTCAGATTGACGTCGGCGGTGATCGCGTTGTAGTGATTCCACTGCTGCTGAAAGCGCGCTTCCGCTTGCAGCGATTTGACGTCCTCCAATCCCTGGATAGTTTCCACCAGCATGGCATTACGTAATGAAGACTCGCGCATGGCCTCGTTGGCGAGAACATGCAGGCGACGCTGCACCAGCAGGCCGGGGATGATCATCAGCACCACCGCGGCCAGCGGCACCAGCACCAAGGGACCGGCGATATACCAGAGCACGAAACAGAACAGGAAGAAGAAAGGCATATCGGCGAAAGCCGTTACCGTACTGGAGGTGAGCAATTCCCGAATATGCTCCAGCTCGCGAATCTGGGCGATAAAGGACCCGGTCGAGCGCGGCTTTTCCGAGTTTTTAATGCGTAACGCGTGGCCAAAGACCCGATCGGACACTCGCATATCGGCCCGCTTGCCCAACAGATCTGTGATATGAACGCGGCTTCTGCGCAGAATGAAGTCAAACACCATGGCCACCAGTACACCGGAGAACAGGACGTATAAGGTGGCATAGGATTCCGCCGGAACCACGCGGTCGTAAACCTGGCGGGAAAACAAAATGCCGGCCAATGCCAATAGATTGGCTACCAGCGATGCCAGCATCACATGTCCGTAGGGCTTCAGATCACGAAGGATGATGCGCCGGAACCAATTGGACTGATAAGGCCGGACATAATCGTCCACCCGGGCGTCGGGGGCCGAACGGGTCGGTCTCAGGATCAGTGTGAGAACCACATTGTCGATCAGCTCCTGACGGGGAAGCTGACTTTTGAGGCCCTGATCGCCACTGTAGGACAGAGCCACCGTCCCATCACCGCCGATGCTTTCGGCCACCGCCACCTGGCCGTCCTTGAACTGCACCACCAGGGGAAACCGCCAGGGTGTCAGCGGCATTTCGCCCAGATCGCCAATCTTGCAGGCCAGTCCCAATTGGCGGGCCATGGCCTTCAGCACGTCGCCCGGGCTCTGTCCTATGCTCCAGGCGGCGGTCAGATGAACATTCTCCTCGGAATATTCCAAACGATAATGCCGGGCCACCGCCAACATGGCTTCGGTCCACGGTCCGTAGTCGGGAGCCGGCGTGGCTTCGACCAGGGTTTCTTCAGCATCCTGAGTACTCATGGCTGAATCGGCACTCCCTGCACGGCGGCGCTGCTCAAACCGAACACCGCGCGAATTTCCGCCACGTTGTAAAGACAGTCGATTTGCAGGCGGCGTAGATCAAATCGGGTGTTTTGCTGCTCGAAGCGGGACTGGTGGATCTCCTGTTCCGTATTGAGAATGTCCAACAGCGAGCGCGTTCCCAATGATAAATACTGCTGCCGATATAGCTTTTGCGTCTCGGCGATGCTGTTATAGCGGTTGTTCAGCAATTCGAGGCGCCCGGACAGACTCCGTGTCTGCACCTTCGCCTCCCGTAACCCCAGAGAGACTTCCCGGTAGGCGGCATCCCGGGCGGCATTCGCCGCCTCAAGGGCGTAGTCTGCCGCCCGCCGGCGGGCCTTTAACGCGCCGCCTTGAAACAGCTTGCTGCTTACCCCCACGGAAACGAAGACGTCATTGTCCCGATCCATGGCTTCCAGGTCCGCGGGCCGATCATTCAGATAGTGCTCGAAATCCGCGGAGATCGAGAAGGTCGGCAACATCTGTGCCCGCGCCTGACGGATCAGCGAACGGGCTTCCGCCCGCTCCGCTTCCGCCCGCATGATCCGGGGCACATTGTCGAAGTCTTCCTCCACGCGAAGGCAGGCGTCAGCCAGATGATCGGGAAACTCCGGAGACACCGTGACCGGCCCGGGGGAATTCAACAGGCTTTGCAGGTTACGCTGCCAGGCATCGCTTTGTGCCTGGAACTGCAGAACCGTGGCCTGGGCCGCCTCTTTTCGGGATAGCGCCTGGATTTCGTCCGACCGGGTGGCGGCGCCCTTGGCGGCGCGCTGAGACGCCAGTTCCTGCAATTCTCCAATGGCTTCCACTTGCTCCTCGGCGATTGTCAGCAGCGTCTGATAACGTTGGACCTCAATCACCGCCTGAGCGGTTTCTCGGGCAAGCTGGTCCACCGCCAAAAGTACGTTGGCCTGGTCCCGCTCCACCCCATGGGAGGCCGCCGCCACGGAACTGGAGACCTTGCCGAAGTCATACAACATCTGGGAGGCCGAAGCGGTCAGCGCCTCTTCGGAGCGTCCGGTGGAGTCCCTGTAGCCACGGCTCAGACCAGCGCTGAGTTCGGGATAATAGCCTGCACGTGCCACCGCCACCTGCTCGTTTTGCTGGAACAGGCGGCCAATGGATTCAGCGATCACCGGATGTGTATCCACCGCCCGCCGAACCGCGCTGACAATATCGAAATCCGCTTTGTTTCCGTATACCGGAGCCTGTTTGATGGCTTGTTCCGGGTCATCGGTATCCACACCGGTTTCCCGTGCCCCGGCTTCGCCAAGGCAAACGCAGAGCATCACCATCGCTAACAGGCATGGACGATGAGTTCCCTTGCTTCCGTGAGACCGCATTCAGATCCTTAACTGCTGCTTTCCCTGGGAAGGCACCGGGCCTTCTGGCCCGGTGCCGGTGTGCATCGTCAATGGCTTAAATCACCGAAATGCCGCTTTGCACCCACAGTTCGCTGGGATCGCCCTCCTGGCTGTAGACCACATAATCAGTGCCGTCGACGGTGGAGGTGCCGGTGCTCTGCCACTCCCCGGCCAGTTCCACTGTGTCGTCCTGGTCGCCATCGATGAACAGCACATTGTTGGCATCGGTCATCGCGATCAACGATGCCAGATCAATGGATACCGTGTTGGCACCGGTACCGCCGATGGACAGATGCTCAATATTGTTGATCGTCGCCGGGTCGACATAGTCGGCCGCGAGACTGTCAACGAAATCGAGCGAAATGCCGTCACCAGTCAGCAACAGCGTATCCTCCCCTGCACCGCCGTCGAAGGTATCGTTACCGAGGCCGTCGTAGACCAGGGTATCGTTGCCATCACCACCATTCAGGGTGTCGTTGCCATTACCTCCTCGTAGCCAGTCATCTCCGGCGTTACCGTTAAGCACATCGTCGCCGTCGTACCCATAGAGACGATCATCACCCGCCGTACCTTCCAGGGTATCGGCACCCGAGGTTCCATCGGTCACAGGGTTGTTCGCCGCGTTCAACAGGCTGAGCTCAGCCAGCTCAGTGACGCTGTCCGTGGCGGTCTGCCCGTCTACGTCCTCCCCGGTAATGGTGTAGCTCGGCAACAACCCGACATCGGTTCCGAGCAAGGCATCCGCCAGATAGATCGACGCCAGGAACTCGTTGATAGCCAGGTTATCGATAGCCCCGCCATCCGCGGCGGTAATCGTCAGCGTCGGCGTGAGATTGAGTGGGAAAAGGTTATAGTCGCTGAACTGGATATCCAGTCCCAGCTCATCGGCCAGCGCCTGAGACCAGTTCAGAGTCTGGTTCCCCGCTCCCAACAGTCCGAGAATCTGGTTAATGCTCAACAGCGACGACATCTCGATGGTGACCGACGCCAGATTGTTGTTCGGGTCATAAGCGGAGAACATCTGATGGTTGAGATCGAGCAGCCCGATCGCCTCCACACCAACAAGACCCAGCAGGCTGCCGCCGTCGACATTCACCACCGGACCGGAGGCAGCGACGTCAAAGCCGACCGCACCGGAATCCGGCGAGACATTGCCGGCAGCATCGGTGATCGTCGCGGTGGCGGTATAGGTACCGTCATCCAGCCACTGGGAAACATCCACATTGGCGGTGCCGGCGGTCACCTCGTCCGCGGTCACGGTATGTTCGGCGGTATAGACCGCTCCGCCGTCGCCCGTGAAGGTCAGAGTGATGACATCACCCGCCTCGGTGCCGGCAGGCAGACCGACCTCAGTCTGAACACCGTCCACCATCTCATTGCTGTCGATGATACCGTCGGCGGCATCGGTGACGCTCAATGTCGGCGCATCCGGCGCAACGGTGTCCACCGTCACATCAAAGGCGGCACTCGGATCCGAAGTATTGCCCGCTTCGTCCGTGGCCGTGGCCGTGAAACCATAAGTGCCATCGGCCAGCGCTGCCGGGACGACAAAACTCCAGTTACCACTGGCATCGGCCTGCACCGTACCTACGGAAGCGCCATCCTGGAAAATTTCCACGGTGCTGTTGGCTTCCGCCGTGCCAGTCAGGGTCGGCGTGGTGTCGTTGGTGCTGCCGCCGGTCAGTACCGGATCGGTGCCCGGTGCCACATCGTCTTCCGCCTGGGTTATGACCGGCGCCTCTGGCGCGACGGCATCCACGATGGCGGTGACCGGGTCACTGGTATTCCCCGCCTCGTCAGACGCGGTCACCGTGATCTCCGCACCATCCGCCAGAGGAGCATCCGGCGTCACGCTCCAGTTACCATCGGCGTCTGCTTCCACGGTGTAGTCCGGCGTACCATCGCCGTCCACATCCACACCAACGGTGCTGCCCGGCTCGGCGGTGCCACTCAGTTCGGTACCGTCGCTCGGATTCACCACCGGCGCTTCCGGCGCGGTGGTGTCCACCGTCACTTCAAACGCCGCACCGGGATCCGAGGTGTTGCCGGCAGCATCTGTAGCCGTCGCCGTGAAGCTGTAAGTGCCTTCGCCCAGTTCCGTAGTGGGCGTGAAGCTCCAGTTGCCGTCCGCGTCAGCCTCCACCGTCCCCAAGGACACACCATCCTGGAACACTTCCACCGTGCTGCCCGCTTCCGCGGTGCCGGTCAGGGTCGGCGTGGTGTCATTGGTGCTGCCACCGCTCAGGATCGGATCCGTACCTGGCTCCACATCGTCTTGCGTTTCGGTGATGGCCGGAGCTTCCGGAGCAGTAGCATCTACCGAGACCGTTACCGGATCACTGGTGTTACCGGCAGGATCGCGGGCCGTGACACTCACGTCGGTACCGTCCGCCAGCGGCGCATCCGGGGTTACACTCCAGTTACCATCGGCGTCGGCCTCAACAGTGTAGTCCGGGGTGCCGTCACCATCAGTGTCCACTTCGACTGTGCTGCCCGCTTCGGCCGTACCGACCAGGACCGTTCCATCGGTGGGTTCCACTGTTGGAGCCTCCGGCGCGGTGTTGTCCACCGTCACTTCAAACGCCGTGCTCGGATCCGAAGTATTGCCCGCCGGATCCGTTGCCGTGGCGGTGAAGCTGTAATCGCCTTCGGCCAATTCAGTGCTGGGTGTGAAGCTCCAATTGCCGTCCGCGTCGGCCTCCACCGTTCCCAGGGAGACACCGTCCTGGAACACTTCCACCGTACTGCCCGCTTCAGCGGTGCCGGTCAGGGTCGGTGTGGTATCGTTGGTACTGCCACCTGTCACCAGCGGATCGGTGCCCGGTGCCACATCGTCCACTGCTTCGGCGATAGTCGGTCCCGCGGGCGGTGTGGTGTCGTTCAAGTTCTCGTCAACGATGGTGGTGACCGGATCACTGGTGTTACCCGCCCCATCCGTGGCGGTCACACTGACTTCTGTGCCGTCCGCCAGAGGTGCATCCGGAGTCACCGACCAGTTACCATCGGCATCCGCCTCCACCGTGTAGTCCGGGGTACCGTCACCGTTGATGTCCACTTCAACGGTGCTGCCCGCTTCGGCGGTGCCGGTGAGTGTTGTTCCATCGCTCGGTTCCACCGTCGGCGTCGCCGGCGCGGTGGTGTCCACATTCAATTCAAATGCCGCGCCCGGGTCCGAGGTATTACCCGCCGCATCCGTGGCCGTCGCCGTGAAGCTGTAGTCGCCTTCGGCCAGTTCGGTCGCCGGCGTAAAGCTCCAGTTGCCGCTGCCGTCGGCGGTAGCCGTACCGATCTCCGTGCCGTCCTGGAAGATCGCTACCGTACTGCCCGCTTCAGCGGTGCCGGTCAGGGTCGGTGTGGTATCGTTGGTACTGCCACCTGTCAGCACCGGATCGGTGCCCGGTGCCACATCGTCCACTGCTTCGGCGATGGTCGGTGCCGCCGGTGGCGTGGTGTCGTTCAGGTTCTCGTCCACGATGGTGGTGACCGGGTCGCTGGTGTTACCGGCGTCATCCGTGGCGGTAACGCTTACTTCCGTGCCATCCGCCAACGGGGCATCCGGAGTCACCGACCAGTTGCCATCAGCATCCGCCTCCACCGTGTAGTCCGGGGTACCGTCGCCGTCCACGTCCACATCAATGGTGCTGCCCGGTTCGGCGGTGCCGCTCAGTTCGGTGCCCTCGCTCGGTTCCACTGTCGGCGCCGCTGGCGCAGTGGTATCCACGTTCAGTTCAAACGCCGTACTCGGATCCGAGGTGTTGCCGGCCGCGTCCGTGGCCGTCGCCGTGAAGCTGTAGTCGCCTTCGGCCAGTTCGGTTGCCGGCGTGAAGCTCCAATTGCCGCTCGCGTCGGCCGTTGCCGTACCGATCTCGGTGCCACCCAGAAGGATCGCTATAGTGCTACCCGCTTCCGCTGTCCCGGTCAGGGTTGGCGTGGTGTCGTTAGTGCTGCCGCCGGTCAGCACCGGATCGGTGCCCGGTGCCACATCGTCCACTGCTTCGGCGATGGTCGGGGCCGCCGGTGGCGTGGTATCGTTCAGATTCTCGTCAACAATGGTGGTGACCGGATCACTGGTGTTACCCGCCTCATCCGTGGCCGTTACCGACACTTCCGTTTCGTGGGCCAGGGGTGCATCCGGTGCCACCGACCAGTTACCGTCGGCATCCGCTTCCACCGTGTAGTCCGGGGTACCATCGCCATTGGTGTCCACTTCAACGGTACTGCCCGCTTCAGCCGTACCGGTAAGCAAAGCCCCATCAGACGGCTCCACCGTCACTTCAGGCGCCACGGTATCAATTGTCACCGTGCCGGTGGCCGTGCCTTCGTTACCTGCGCCGTCGGAACCGGTAACCGTTACCGTGTAATCGCCATCCGTCAGCGCCGGCAGATCCCCATCAGCCAGTGTCCAGGTGCCATTGCCGTTATTGGTGGCCACATAGTCGTTGCCGCCCACGGAAACCACGATGCTGGCGTCCGGATCGTCCACTGTGCCGGTCAGTTCCGGGGTGCTGTCGTTGGTGACGACCGCATCCAAGGTCACCACCGGCGGTGTGGTGTCGTTCAGGTTTTCATCCACGATGGTGGTGACCGGGCCGCTCGTGTTCCCCGCCGGATCACTGGCGGTGACGCTCACCTCCGTGCCGTCCGCCAACGGTGCATCCGGCGTCACACTCCAGTTGCCATCGGCATCCGCTTCCGCCGTGTAGTCCGGGGTGCCATCACCGTCCACATCCACTTCAACGGTGCTACCCGCTTCGGCAGTACCGGTCAGCGTCGTCCCACCGGTGGGTTCCACCGTCGGCGTCGCCGGCGCGGTGGTGTCCACGTTCAGTTCGAACGCCGCGCTCGGATCCGAGGTGTTGCCGGCTGCATCCGTGGCCGTCGCCGTGAAGCTGTGGTCGCCTTCGGCCAGTTCGGTCGTGGGTGTAAAGCTCCAGTTGCCGCTGCCATCGGTGGTAGCCGTACCGATCTCCGTGCCGTCCTGGAAGATCGCTACCGTACTGCCCGCTTCAGCGGTGCCGGTCAGGGTCGGTGTGGTGTCGTTGGTGCTGCCACCGGTCAGCACCGGATCGGTGCCCGGTGCCACATCGTCCACTGCTTCGGCGATGACTGGCGCCGCCGGCGGCGTGGTGTCGCTCAGGTTTTCGTCCACGATGGTGGTGACCGGATCGCTGGTGTTGCCGGCGTCATCCGTCGCCGTTACCGACACTTCCGTGTCATGCGCCAACGGCGTATCCGGTGCCACCGACCAGTTGCCATCGGCATCCGCTTCAACGGTGTAATCCGGTGTGCCATCCCCGTTGGTGTCCACCTCAACCGTACTGCCCGCTTCAGCCGTACCGGTAAGGATCGCTCCATCGGTTGGCTCCACCGTTGGAGCTTCCGGCGCGGTAGTATCGATGCTTACTTCAAACGCCGCACTGGGATCCGAGGTGTTATTCGCCGCATCGGTCGCCGTGGCGGAGAAGCTGTAATCCCCTTCCGCCAGTTCGGTGCTGGGCGTGAAACTCCAATTGCCGTCCGCGTCAGCCTCTACTGTTCCCAAGGACACACCATCCTGGAACACCTCCACCGTGCTGCCCGCTTCCGCGGTGCCGGTCAACGTCGGCATGGTGTCATTGGTGCTGCCACCGGTCAGCACCGGATCCGTGCCCGGAGTCACATCATCCACCGCTTCGGCAATGATCGGGGCCTCCGGCGGGGTGGTGTCGTTGAGGTTTTCATCCACGATGGTGGTGGCGGGATCACTGGTGTTGCCGGCCGGATCACTGGCGGTGACGCTGACTTCCGTACCGTCCGCCAACGGCGCATCCGGCGTCACACTCCAGTTGCCATCGG
>NZ_ARXS01000038.1 GCF_025532145.1 Alloalcanivorax balearicus MACL04
GCAGCTCTTCAATACCGTTGTCCACGAACAGAGTCGCCAGCCGCAGCAGTTCCTCCCGGTCCATCAGTTCCCGCCCGGGCAGCCATTGCGGGTGTTCCGGCATGCAATACCGGCAACGGAAGTTGCAGCGGGCGGTCAGTGACAAACGCAGCTTGCGTTTGACCCGGCCGAAACGGTCACTGAGGGCCGGTCTTTTGGTCGGTAAAAATAAAACCCCCATAATCGCTTCCTTCTTCTCCGGATTCCGCCATTCGTGAACTCACTGTTTTATTTTTCTCTAAAAAAAAAATACCACCTGCCCCCCATAATACTCCCGGACGCTACCACAGGCCTGTCATCCGCCTCCATTAGCGAATCCTGATAGGCCCGATCAGTCTCCCTGATAAGCGCTTGACGGGACGCACCTCCAGAAGTGAGAGATCAGGATGCACGGCATCGCCTCCATCGAACAATCAGACTATTTGGTAAATTTCCGGACCCAGGGGCAGTTCTTCATAACCACCGGCAAGGCATCGTTCTGAAAATCACCCGAGACTATAAAAATCGAATAACAGAACAAAGGTTCTCGGATGAGCACGCATCAAGCCGGTGCGAGAGTCGAAGGTGGCCACCTGGGTCAGCGACAACTCCGCCTTGAAGACACCGCTCTGTTGAGAGGGCTGGGCCGCTACGCCGACGATCTGGCGACGCCTCCCGGCACCTTGCATGCAGCCATTGTCCGTTCCCCCCATGCCCATGCCCGGTTGCTGGCCGTGGACGCTTCCAGGGCGTTGGCGCTGAAAGGCGTACGCGCGGTCCTGACCGGAGAGGACGTGAAACGTTGGGCCAATCCCTTCCCGGTCGGAGTACGGGCACCGATGGAGCACTGGTGCCTGGCGGTGGATAAAGTGCGCTATGTGGGAGAACCAGTATGCGTGGTGATCGCCGAGGACCGTTATCTGGCCGAGGACGCTCTGGACGCGGTACGGGTTGAGTACGAACCGCTCAAACCGGTGATCGATCCGGAAAAGGCGGCCACCGAGGAGGCCCCGGTGCTGCACGAGGCGGTGGGCAGCAACGTGGTCAACGAACGCCACTTCAACTACGGCGACCCGGACAAGGCCTTCAACGAGGCGGTTCATCGGGTATCCATCAAGGTGCATTACCCCCGCAATTCCTGCACCCCGATCGAATGCTACGTGGTACTGGGCCAGTACCTGCCCGCCTCGGGCAGCTACGATATTCTTTCCAATTTCCAGGGCCCTTATGCCTTGCACTCGGTGATGGCACGAGCCCTGGATGTCTCCAGTAACCGTCTGCGCCTGCGTACGCCACCGGACTCCGGCGGCAGCTTCGGCATCAAACAAGGCGTGCTCACCTATGTGGTGCTGATGGGCCTGGCGGCGCGCAAGGCCGGCGCCCCAGTGAAATGGGTGGAGGATCGCCTGGAGCATTTGCAAGCCTCATCCAGCGCCACCAATCGAGTGGCGGATATGGAAGCGGCGGTGGATGTTGATGGGCGCGTCACTGCGCTGCGCTACGACCAGATCGATGATTGCGGCGGCTACCTGCGCGCGCCGGAGCCAGCCACCTTCTATCGCATGCACGGCAACCTCACTGGCGCCTATGACATCCGTAATCTGGCGGTACGTAACCGCGTGGTGCTCACCAACAAGCTGCCCAGCGGTTTGAACCGGGGCTTCGGCGGCGGCCAGATGTATTTCGCACTGGAGCGGTTGATGCATCAGGTGTCACGCCAACTGGGATTGGATCCGCTGGAGGTGATGCGTCGTAACCTGCTGCCCGCCGACGCTTTCCCTTATCGCACCGCCTCCGGGGCGCTTCTGGATTCCGGAGACTATGGCGCCACCGTGGATCTGGCGCTGCGCGATGGCGGCTTCAGCGAGTTGCTCCAGCGGCGTGACCAGGCGCGGGCCGAAGGCCGCCTCTATGGCATTGGTCTGTGCGCGGTGGTGGAGCCCTCGATTTCCAACATGGGCTATATCACCACCGCCCTGACTCCCGAACAACGACGCAAAAGCGGGCCGAAGAACGGCGCCGTGAGCACCGCCACCATTGGCATCGATCCGCTCGGCGGCATCACCGTGCACGTGTCTTCCACACCCCAGGGCCAGGGACATCAGACTGTGGCCGCTCAGGTGGTCGCCGAAGTGCTGGGCGTGGCCCCCAAGGACATTATGGTCAATGTGGAGCTGGATACCGGTAAGGACGCCTGGTCGATCGCCTCCGGCAATTATTCCAGCCGCTTCTCGGGCGCGGTAGCCGGGGCCGTCTACAAAGCCGCGCTGAAGGTGCGCGAACGTTTGGCCAATATCGCCGCCACAATGTGGAACCTGGACGCGGACCAGGTCCGTTTCGCCGACGGCAAGGTATTCATCGAGGACGGCCCCAGCCTGGGCTTCCATCGGGTCGCCGGTACCGCCCACTGGTCCCCCGCCCTGCTGCCGGAGAACGAGCCCGGCGGCCTGCGTGAAACCGCCTTCTGGACGCCGCCGCAACTGGAGGCCCCGGACGACGATGACCACATCAACAGTTCCCTGTGCCACGGCTTCATTTTCGATTTCTGCGGGCTGGAGATCGACCGTATCACCGGCGAGATCCATATCGACCGCTACGTCACCAGCCACGACGCCGGTCGGTTGCTCAACCCGATGCTGGTGGACGGCCAGATCCGCGGCGGCTTCACCCAGGCCCTGGGCATCGCGTTGATGGAAGAGTTCGCCTATGGCGAAGATGGCAGTTTCCTGTCCGGTACCCTGGCCGACTATCTGCTGCCCACCGCTCCGGAAGCGGTGGAGCCACTGATCCTGCACACCGAAACGCCGTCGCCGTTCACGCCCCTGGGCGCCAAGGGCGTGGGGGAAGGCAATAACATGAGCACGCCGGTGTGCATCGCCAACGCGGTGGCCGATGCCCTCGGCCGCGATGACATCCAACTGCCGCTGACGCCATCCCGGGTCCGCGCGCTGATCGGCATCGACGAACCGGAAGCACCGGAAGGTCTGGAACCGTTGGCGGCGCCCAAGGCCGGCGGGCCGGCGTTGCAGGCCCGCGATTCCGTGGAGGTGCCGGCGTCGCCGCAAACCGTTTATGACACCGTGCTCGATCCGGAAACTTTGCGCGCCATCATCCCCGGCTGCCATGCCCTGGAGCTGGAAGGCGAGAATCAGTACCGCGCCGATGTCACCGTGGGCGTGGGCATGATCAAGGCACGCTTCGCCGCCCGGGTCAGGCTCAGCGATCTGGACCCGCCCCATTCCCTGCGCCTGTCCGGCTCCGGCGACAGTCCCATGGGCTCCGCCTCCGGCAGCGCCCACGTCACCCTGGTGGCTCTGGATAACGGCCATACCCGTCTGGACTACGTCTACGAAGTGGACGTCGGTGGCAAGATCGCCGCCGTCGGCGGACGCATGCTGCAAAGTGCCTCGAAAATCATCATCGGCCAGGTCTTCAACCGACTCGCTCAGCGCCTTACCGGCCAACCCAGCGGTGGACTCTGGCAACGATTACGCACCCTGCTGGCACGGCTGCTCGGAAAAGGAGACGCATCATGAAACCCGCGTCCTTTGACTATGTGCGCGCCTCCAGCAAGCGCGAGGTCCTGCAACTGCTGCACGAACACGGCGAGGACGCCCGCGTACTGGCCGGGGGCCAGTCGCTGATGGCCACGCTTAATATGCGCCTCACTCAACCTAAACTGGTGATTGATATCAATCGGGTGGAGGAGTTGCGCTCGATCCGCAACGAACGCGGCCATCTGGCGGTAGGCGCGGCGGTGCGCCAGGTGGAACTCACCGACCGCACGGAATTGGCGACGGAAGTACCACTGCTGGCCCAGGCGTTGCCCTGGATCGGCCACTTCCAGACCCGCAACCGGGGCACGGTATGCGGCTCAGTGGCCCACGCCGACCCCAGTGCCGAAATCCCGCTATGCCTGGTGACCCTGGGTGGCATCGTGGTCCTGGAATCGCTGCAGGGCAAACGCCGTGAAGTACCGGCGGCGGACTTTTTCCAAGGCCTTCTCACCACCGCCCGCCAACCCCGGGAATTGATCTCCGAGGTACGTTTCCCGCTGGCGCAGGACGGCACCGAATACCGCTTCCGGGAGATCGCCATGCGCCACGGCGACTTCGCCCTGGTGGCACTGGCTCTGTGTCTGAGCGACCACGGTGCCCGCCTGGGCGTGGGTGGTGTCGCCGACCGGCCGGTGGCACAGACCCTGCCCCTGGGCGATGCCCTGCCCGACGCCCTCAATACTCTGGCCTGGTCATTGGGTGCCCAGAGCGACGTTCATGCGTCCGCCGCCTACCGGCGCCAACTGATTCGCGAACTGGGCCGCCGACTGATCGAGGAGCCTTCCCATGCACGCCCCCGCTGAGCAGCGCTGTGACATCGAATTGGAACTCAACGGCGAAACACGCCATGGCAGCGCCGAACCGCGCATGCAGCTGTGTGATTTCCTGCGCCATGAGCTCGGCGCCACCGGCGTCCATGTGGGCTGCGAACACGGTGTTTGCGGCGCCTGCACGGTACTGGTGGACGGCATCGCCTCACGCTCCTGTCTGATGCTTGCGGTTCAGGCCGACGGCCGCCGCATCGATACCGTGGAGTCGCTGGCACGCGACGACGTGATGAACGACCTGCAGCAAGCATTCAACCGCCACCACGCACTGCAATGTGGCTTCTGCACCAGCGGCATCCTGATGTCCTGCGTGGAGTTTCTGCAACGGGAACCGACCCCGGACGAAACCCGGGTACGCGACATGCTCTCGGGACATCTGTGCCGCTGCACCGGCTACACCGGCATTGTTCGCGCGGTGCTGGAAGTGGCCGAGCAACGCCACGAAGGCGAATCACAACAACAAGCTTTGGAGAACCGCAACGATGTTTGATCTTGGACGCAGCTTCCTGGCGGCGGTGGAACGCCGCCCACAGGCGACGGCGATCAGCGACGGGCCGCAGAGCTTCACCTACGAGGCCTGGTTCAACATCATTCAGCGTACCGCCCACGGCCTGCAATCGCTGGGACTGAACAAGGGAGATCGCCTGGTGGCCGCCATGCAGAATCGCTGGCAGATGGCGACTCTGCACTGGGCCTGTCAATTTGCCGGCATCGTGATGACACCGTTGAACTGGCGCTGCTCCGCCGACGATCTGCAATGGAGCCTGGACGACGCGGACGCGCGCGCGCTGATCCACGATGAGGCGGTACGCGATGCCGTGGCGACCATGGATGCACCAATACTGCCCTGTGTGAGCGTGGGAGATAAGCCGTTCGATAGCGCTTACGACTTCGAGGAACTCTGCGCCCAGGCACCGACGGAAACCATCTTGCGAGCCGGCCCCGAGGACGGCTCCCTGATGCTATACACCTCCGGCACCACAAGCCGCCCCAAAGGCGTGCCCCGGCGGCACCGCGCCGAGCGCGCCGCCGCCGTCGCCCATGTGGCCCAGAACCTCTACGCCCACGGCGAGTGCACACTAGGCGTGATGCCGCTGTATCACACCATGGGTGTGCGCTCGCTGTTGGCCATGGCACTGCTGGATGGCCACTTCGTATGTATTCCCCGCTTCGACGTGGAAGCCACTCTGGACGCCATTGAGCGCGAACGCATCAGCAACCTCTATTTGGTCCCCACCCTCTATCACATGCTGATCGAGCACCCGGCATTCACCCCGAAACGGGTGGCCAGCGTGCGCAAGATCGGCTTCGCCGGAGCTCCCATGAGCGACGGTCTGATGCGCCGCGTGGAGGCGGCGTTCCAACCAGAGCTGTTCGTCAATCACTACGGCAGCTCTGAAATCTATACCTTCACCATCGACCAGACCGCAAGCCGCAAGCCAGGTTCATCCGGTCGTAGCGCCCTCAACCAGCGCATTCGTGTGGTGCCACTGAACGCCGAGACACCCACCGACGAAATCCCCACTGGCGAGGAAGGCCAGATCATCGCCGACCTGGCCAGCGATGAAGCCTTCGAGGGCTATTGGCGACGCCCGGACGCCGACGCAAAGTCGATCCGCGACGGTTGGTACTTCACCGGCGACACCGGCTTCTTCGACACGGACGGCGACCTGTTCGTCACCGGCCGGGTGGATGACCTGATCATCACCGGCGGTGAGAACATCAGCCCGGCGGAAATAGAGAACGCCCTCTCCCTGCACCCGGCGGTAGAGGAAGTGGCCGTTGTGGGCCTGCCCGACGAACAGTGGGGCAAGCTGGTGACCGCCTTCATCAAGACCCGGCATCCGGTGAGCGAGGAAGAACTGGATGCCCATTGCATCGCCTCCGGCCTGGCTCGCTTCAAGCGTCCACGCCGTTACCAATTCATCGACCAGATACCCAAATCCCCGGTGGGCAAGATTCTGCGTCGTGTCCTGATCGCTGACCACAGCGAACCGCAGCCCGCCGAGCAGTCCTGATTCGTTAGCAGAGGAAATCACCATGACCCCCAATGACATTGAGCAGTATCTGGCCTCGGACTTCGACGGCTTCAAGGTGGAATTGCGCACCGACCAGGAACGCGGCGACATCATCCTCGGCCGTCCGCCCTACAACGTCATCGCCATGAGTCAGCGCGAGGATCTGCGGCAGGTGTTCGAAGCCCTGGATGCCCATCCGGGCGTGCGTGTCATCGTGCTGCGCGCCGAGGGGCAGCATTTCTCCAGCGGCGGCAACATCCGCGGCTTTCTGGAGGCGTCCCCGGAACACGTCTCCAAACTGGCCTGGAACGTGGCCGCCGCCGAACGCTGCAGCAAACCCGTCATCGCCGCCAACCGGGGTTACACTTTCGGTGTCGGTTTCGAGTTGTCGCTGGCCTGCGATTTCCGCATTGCCTCCGAGACCGCCCGTTACGCCCTGCCGGAACAGAATCTGGGGCAGATCCCCGGCTCCGGTGGCTCCGCCCGCTTGCAGAAAATGATTGGCATCACCCGCACCAAACACATGGTGATGCGCGCCAAGCGGGTCTCCGGCGCTCAGGCCCTGGATTGGGGCTTTGTCACCGAATGCGTGCCGGATACCGAGTTGGAAAGCGCCACCAATGCTCTGGTGGAAGAGCTGCGCCGCTTCTCCCCGCTGGCCCAGCGTACCGCCAAGAAGCTGATCAACGACAACGAGGACTCACCGCTCAAGGTGGCTATCGAAATGGAAGGCCACTGCTACAGCCGCCTGCGCAGCTCCGCCGACTTCAAGGAAGGTGTTGAGGCGTTCCACCAAAAACGCCCGGCGGTGTTTCGTGGAGAATAGCCACGGAGAATGAGGCGAGCGAACAACAACCCGCCGGGCCTGGCCCGCCCGGCTCATAACAAAAATGGAGGCAGCCCATGCCCAAAGAGATGTCCGCCGGCGGTATCAAAGCCCGGCCGTCCAGCCAGGACGCCGTCCCGCTACGAGCCGCCTTCAACGCCCGCACCATCAGTACCGGCGTGGTAGCCACCCTGTTCGGTTGCACCGGCCCGGCGATCATCGTCATGAACGCCGCCGAGAGCGGCCACCTCAGCAACGCCCAAACCGTCGCCTGGCTGTTCGCCATCTATGTGCTCGGCGGCTTGATCAGTGTGCTTTTCTCATTGCGCTACCGGCTGCCCATCAGCGGTGCCTATACCATTCCCGGTGCTGCCATTCTGGCGGCGTCCTTGCAAATAATTCCTTTCAACGAGGCGGTGGGCGCCTTCATCGCCAGCGGTGTCATGGTGCTGGCGCTCGGCGCCAGCGGCCTGATCGGGCGCCTCGCCCACTGGCTGCCGGTGCCAATCGTCATGGCGATGATCGCCGGCGCCCTGTTCCGCTTCGCCACCGGAGCCGTGGACTCCGTGGTGGCGGCGCCCTGGGTGGCGGGCACCGCCACTCTGGCGTTCTTCCTCACCGGCCGGCTGCTGCGTTCGGTGCCGCCGGTGCTGGTGGCGGGCCTGGTCGGTCTGGGCATCGCGTTATGGCTGGGCCAATTGCAACCCGCTGACGTGAACCTGGGATTCGTTATGCCCGAGTTCACCGCGCCGGTATTCTCCTGGCAGGCGTTCTTCGCCATCGCCGTGCCGCTCACCGCCCTGGTGATCGGCGCCGAGAACGCCCAGGCCATCGGCGTGCTGATGGCGGAGGGCTATGAACCGCCCATCAACCACATGACCATCGCCAGCGGTGTGGGCGGTATCCTGGCGGGCCTGCTGGGCGGCCATAATGCCAACATCGCCGGCCCCATGACCGCCATCTGTTCCTCCGAACAAGCCGGCGCTGACGCGCGCTTGCGCTATGGTGCCTCACTGATCAACGGTGTGTTGTTCATGTTGTTTGGCCTGTTCGCCGGCGCCGCCGTTCCCTTCCTCCTCGCCTTACCCAAAGCGCTGATCATGGTGATCGCCGGCCTGGCTATGATCGGTGTGCTGCTGGGCGCTTTTCAACAGGCCTTCCGCAAGAATGGCGCTTGCCAGGTGGGGGCATTCGTGGCGCTTACCGTGGCGATGAGCAAATTCTCTCTACTGGGGATCAGCTCACCGTTCTGGGCCCTGTTGCTGGGCGTAACGGTGTCCGCCCTGCTGGGAGAACTTGGCGAGAGCCGCGCCGGCCGCCGTTCGGAGGCTGGAGCATGAAGACATTCCTGACCCCGGCCAGCCTGGTAGCGCTGCTATGGGCGCTGTTCCAGATCTGGATGGTCTACGGCACGCCCCTGGAGTTGATCGTGGCGGTCCCCATCCATGTGATGTTCGGTGTCGCCCTCACGTTCATCGCTCATCCGCTGCGGCCTCGGGAAGACGGCACTTTTTCCCTGTTCCGGGCCAGCGATTACCTGCTGGTGGCGGGGGCCGCCGCCATCGCCGTGCACTACTACCTCAGCAGCGAAATGCTCACCACCCGCATCGCCATGGTGGACCCGCCCACCTGGCGCGATCTGCTGGTGGGCATGGCTACTCTGGTGCTGGTGGTGGAGGCCGTGCGCCGCTCCCTGGGCATGGGCCTCACCGTGGTCATCCTGGTGTTCCTGGTCTACCAGTTCTGCGGTCCGCTGCTGCGCGATTTACCGCTGCTGAGCATCATTGGTCACGATGGCCAGCCCAGCCGGCTGTTCTTCGAAACCTTCATCGATATGCAGACCATGCAGAACGAGGGCGTGTTCGGCATTCCCAGCATTGTTTCCTATGGCCAGGTGTTCTATTTCCTGCTGTTCGGCGCCTTTCTGCAGTTCTTCGGCGGCGGCCAGCTGTTCATGGATCTGTCCGTGCTGCTGGTGGGCAAGTTGCGCGGCGGCATGGCCAAGGTGTCGATTCTGTCATCCACTCTGTTCGGCTCGGTGAGCGGCAGCGCCACCGCCAACGCGGCGGTGATGGGCATGTTCACCATTCCCGCCATGAAGCGCTCCGGCATGAGCAGCGAGCAGGCCGCCGCCGTGGAAGCTTCGTCGTCCACCGGCGGCCAGTTGATGCCGCCGGTGATGGGCGCCGCCGCTTTCCTGATCGCCCAGTTCATGGGGGTGCCTTACGCGGAAGTGGCGATGGCGGCGATCATCCCCGCGCTGCTGTTCTATCTGGCGCTGTACTTCGTGGTGGACCTGCTGGCGCGGCGCAACCAGCTCTCCGGCCTCCGTTCGGAGGAGATCGAAACCGACTGGGCGGGTGTGCTCAAGCGGCTTTATCTGCTGATTCCGGTGGTCGTGCTGGTTTATCAGATCATGGCAGGCCGGGCGCTCAGTTCCGCCACTCTGGATGCAATCTGGCTGACACTGTTACTGGGGCTGTGCGGACGTTGCTGGGAAGGACTGCGTACCGGTGGTGCCGGCAATCTGCCGCGCGTGCTGGGCACGGTGCTGGGCGACGCCGTGCAAGCGCTCGTCTCCGGGGCCCGCGGCGCCATCGCCGTGGCCATTCCCTGCGCCGGAGCCGGTATCGTGGTGGGCATCGCCTCCACCACCAACCTGGGGCTGACCTTTGGCACCTTCGTCACCACCCTGTCCGGCGGCATGACCATCCCCGCCCTGCTGTTGGTCATGATCATGGTGATCGTCATGGGCATGGGCATGCCCACCACCGCCGCTTACATCATGGGCGCCATCCTCGCCATTCCGGCCCTGGACAAACTCGGCATTCCGCAACTTTCGTCGCACTTCTTCGTGCTCTACTTCGCTGCGCTGTCCATGGTCACGCCACCGGTGGCGTTGGCCGCGTTCGTCGCCGGCGGTATCGCCAAAGCCAATATCTGGCAAACCGGCTGGGCGGCGTTTCGTTACAGCCTGGCCGGCTTTCTGGTGGCGTTCGCCTTTGCCTTCAGTCCGGCGCTGCTGCTGCAGGGCGAATGGACACAGATCGTCACCGCCACGGTAACCGCGGCGATCGGCTGCTACGCCCTGGCCGGCTGCGTGGCCGGTTACCTGCGCGCCGCCAACACGCGGCCGGAGGCGCTGCTGTTGCTGGCCGCCGCCGCCATGCTGATCACCCCCAAGCCGGTCGTGTCGCTGATCGGCTTGGCGCTACTTGCCGTAGTCTGGGGCGGACAGCTATGGCGCCGCAAACGCGGCACTCCGTGCCAGGCCACCTAACCGTTACTCATGCATCAGGAGAACAACAAATGAGACACCTCAACTTCCATACCATCCTGCCCCCCCTGTTGGCCGCCCTGCTCTCACTGACCGGCCCCGCCCTGGCTACGGATCCGATCAAGGTGAAGTTCGCCGCCGGCCCCACCGGCACCACCTGGTACGCCTATGCCGGCGCCTTGCGCACCGAGCTGCTCAACGCCCTGCCGCAAGGCTCCACCGTGGATATTCAAGGCACGCCAATGGCGATCGCCAACACCAAACTACTGGCCGCCGGCCGCGCCGACATCGGTCTGATCTTTCCGCCGGTGGCCGCCTGGGCCGGACGAGGTTTCGGTCCCTTCGATCGCGAGATCGACAACATCCGCGGTCTGGTGGGCGGCCTGGACCAGTACTATCAACGTGTCACCGTGCAAACCGACAGCGACATCCAGAGCCTCGCGGACATCAAGGAGAAAAAACTGGCGGTGCGCATCGGCACCGGTCCTCAGGGCAGTCTCAATGAATACATCGCGCGTCTGATCCTGGCCGCCAATGACCTCAGCTACGAGGACATCGAGGCCTTCGGCGGCAGTGTCACCCGCTCCAGCCTGAGCATCCTGCAAGACCAGTTCGGCGACCGGAAGCTGGACATGATCATCGGCATCACCACCGCCGGCCATCCCAATACCGCCCAGCTTTCCATCACTCCGGGACAGCGCTTTCTGAGTCTCAGCGACAAGGCGGTGAAGTATCTGCGGGACTACGGCTTCGCCGCCGCCACCATGCCCGCGGAACTGTTCGAGGGCCAGAACGAACCGGTCAAGGGGGTGGGCTTCAGCACCTCTCTCTATGCCCGCGCCGACCTGCCCGACCAGGAAGCCTACGCCATCACCAAGGCGATCATGGATCAGCGGGAAGCGGTCAAGAGTGCTTTCGGCTCCATGGCCAGTTGGACCTTGGAAGGCGCCTCCGCCAACGAGAACCTGGCGGCGCCGCTGCATCCCGGCGCCCGCAAGTACTACGACGAAGCGGCGGACGGGCAATGAGTGATCAGTCCAGTGGCGGGCAGATGATCGTCGATCGGCTGCGCGCCAACGGCGTGGACCGGGTTTTCACGGTGCCGGGAGAAAGCTTCCTGCCGGTGCTGGACGCCCTTCACGACGTGCCGGAAATCCAGCTTGTGGTATGCCGTCAGGAAGGCGGCGCCACCATGATGGCGGAAGCGCACGCCAAGCTCACCGGCCGGCCCGGCGTGTGCTTCGTCACCCGCGGACCGGGCAGCGCCAATGCCCTGGCCGGGCTGCATGTGGCGGCGCAGGACTCCACTCCGCTGCTGGTGTTCGTCGGCCAGATACCGAGCGGCTTTCAGGAACGCGAAGCCTGGCAGGAAGTGGACGTGGGGGCGCTGTTCGGTCCGGTGGCCAAGTGGGCCACCGATGTGCAGCACGCCGAGCGGTTGCCGGAACACCTGAACCGGGCCTTCGCCACCGCCCAGGCCGGCCGCAAGGGTCCGGTGGTGATGGGACTCCCCGAGAACCTTCTCTACGAAAACGTGGAAACGGCGGCGGCCCCCACAGCGGTCAACGCCGCGCAAAGCCACCCGGCGGCCCGCGACGTTGAGGATCTGGAGCGCCGCCTGGCGGCGGCACGGCGGCCGCTGGCGATATTCGGCGGCAGCGGCTGGAGCGCGGAGGCCCGGGACACCCTGACGCACTTCGTCGAGGCCCGGGGTATTCCGGTGATCACCGGTTTCCGTCGTCAGGATCGCTTCGACAACACCCACCCACTCTATGCCGGCGACGCCGGTCTGGGCATGAACCCGGCGCTGGCCGAACTGATCCAGGGCGCGGACCTGATCCTGGCGGTGGGTACCCGGCTGGGCGATATCACCACCCGCCATTACCAACTGCTATCCGTGCCCCGGCCACGCCAGCAAGTGATCCATGTGCATCCACAACCGGAGGAGCTCGGGCATGTCTACCAGACCGATCTGGCGATCTGCGCCGGCGTCGAGGCATTCGCGGCAGCCCTGTCTCCGCACACCGACCGCCTCCCGGACGATGAACAGCGTGCCTGGATGGAGCGGGCCAGCCAGGTTCATCGCGGCTGGGTACGCCCCACCGAGTCACCAGGGCCAGTTCAGTTGGCACGCATCGTTCGTTGGCTGGGTCAACGGCTGCCTCCGGAAGCGGTGATCAGCAACGGCGCCGGCAACTATACGCTCTGGGTGCACCGCTTCTATCCGTTCCGGGCCCTGGGCAGCGCGCTGGCGCCCACCTCCGGCTCCATGGGCTATGGTCTGCCGGCGGCGATCGCCGCCAAACTCGACAACCCGCAACGGCCGGCGGTGTGCTTCGCTGGCGACGGCTGCTTTCTGATGACCTGTCAGGAGTTGGCCACCGCCGTCCAATATGGCGCCAACGTGATCGTCATCGTGGTCAACAACGGCTCCTACGGCTCGATCCGCATGCATCAGGAACGGCAATACCCGGGCCGCCGTTACGGCACCGACCTGGTCAATCCAGATCTGATTTCCCTGGCGCGCGCTTTTGGCACGGAGGCAGAACGGGTGACGAAGACGGAGGATTTCGAGGCGGTGTTCGAGCGCGCTTTATCGGCGCAACGTCCCTTCCTGATCGAGCTGCCTTTGGATCCGGGCATTCTCAAACCCTGATCCTCACGGCAGCTCAGTGCATTACCGAGCCGCCATCCACCACCACACTTTCGCCGGTCATAAAGGCGCTCTCATCGGAGGCCAGGAACAGCAGCGGGCCGATCAGGTCCTCCGGCGTCTGGTCACGCTTGAGGGCGCGGCTGGCCAGCACCGGAGCGGTGAGTTTGTCACGCATGGCCTGGTTGGCGATTACCCCTTCACTGAGCACCAGCCCCGGCGCCAGGGTATTCACGGCGATACCGTGTTCGCCCAACTCCCGGGCCAGAGCCCGGGTCAGGGCCAGCACCGCGCCCTTGGAGGTGACGTAATGCAACAGGTTGGGCGTGCCCTTGAACGGCGTGCCCGAAGAGATGTTGATAATACGGCCGTAACCACGCGCCTTCATGCAGGGCGCCACCGCCCGGGCACAGATAAAGGGACCGCGCACATTCACCGCCATCACCTTGTCCCACTCGTTCAGGTCGATATCCTCGAACGGCTGAATTTCCAGCGAGGCATAGATGGCCGCGTTGTTGACCAGTACATCAATGCGCCCGAAGCGCTTCATCGCGGCCTGCGCCATCGCCTTCGCGGACACTTCGTCGGCGACGTCGGCGCGCACAGCCATGGCCTCGGCGCCGGAGGCATTGATCTCTTCCGCCAGGGGCGCACCATCGAGCACATCGGCGATCACTACCCGGGCTCCCTCGGCGGCCAGGGCCTTGGCATAGACAGCGCCGATGCCCTGGGCAGCGCCGGTAATGATCACCACTTTATCCCTCATTCGGGTCATTCCAGTCTCCCTTCCCTTCATCAAAATTACTTTTAAGCGTTACTTCCAAGCACAACGTTTAAGAAAGAAACGCCGTGACCAGATCCGGCTGCCAGGAGATCAGGATCATCACCACCAGGGTGACCAGCAGGAACGGCAACAGCGATTTAATGATGTCCCCGGGGCGACATTCGGTAACCCGGGACGCCACGTAAAGCGCCGCGCCCACCGGCGGCGTCAGCAGACCCAGGGTCAGGTTGATGCACATCACCACGCCCAAATGATAGGGGTCAATGCCGTACACTGACTGCGCCACCGGCAGCACGATCGGCACCAACAGGATCAGCGCCGCGATGCCATCGATGACCATGCCCACCAACAGCAACAGACCGATCAGCAGCAGCAGATAGACAAAGGGATCGGAGGTCATGCTCTGCATCAGGTCACCCAGTTGCTGGGGAATCTGTTCGTAGATAATCACCCAGCCGAATACCGCGGCGGCAGCCACCAGCGCCAGCACCACGCCGCTGTTGACACCCACCCGCAACAGCATGTCTCCCATGCGATGCAGCTTCATCTCGCCGTGGGCGAAGCGCCCTACCAGCACCGCCATGGTGGCGCCCACCGCCGCCGCTTCGGTGGGCGTGGCAATGCCACCGACGATGCTGCCGATCATCACCGCCGGCACGCTCAGCGATGGCAGCCCCGCCAGCAGATCATGCAGAATCCGGCCCAGAGTCAGGCGCTCGTTCCTTGGATATTCATGAATAAAGCCGAGTATCGCGATGACCAGAATGAAGCCCGCCGTCATCATCAGACCGGGAATAATGCCGGCAATGAACAGGTCACCAATGGAGATCTGCGCCAAGACACCGAAGATAACGAACAGCATGGACGGCGGGATCACCGGTGCCAGCAAAGCGCCGGCGGCGGTGGTGGCGGTGGCGAAATCCCGCTTATACCCCTTGCGCTCCATCTCTGGCACCATCACCCGTGCCATCACCGCCACTTGCGCATTGGCGGAGCCGATAATCGACGCCAGCATCATGTTGGCGAGAATATTGATGTAGGCCAGTCCGCCGCGCACCGAACCCAGGAACACCGAAGCGAAAGCGACCAGACGTTTGGTCAGTCCGCCTTCGTTCATCAATTCGCCCACCAGCATGAACAGGGGAATCGCCAGCAGGCCATATTTATCTAGTCCACCAAAGAACTGCTGCGGATAAGAGAGAAACAGCACGCTGTTGTCACTCAGCTGGATATAGCCCATGGCACTGACCGCCAGCACCAGCGCGATGGGCACACCGATGAACAACAACACCACGAAAAGCGCGATCACCGCCATCAATCCACCCCCTCCGCGCCCGACCGGACCTGCTGAAAATCCGCGCCTGAGGCACGCAGTGTGGCCAATAAATTGGCCAGCGCATGCACACTGGCGGTGAACGCCACTACCGGCATGATCAGCCAGAACCAGAACTTGGCCATGCCCAAGGTGGCGGTGGGCTCCTGGTACATATAGTTGAAAGTTTCGGCGGCGAAGGCTTCCAGGTCGAAGCCGCTGTTCACCAACCCGATGGGATCGAACCAGCGGTAGCAAAGAATAAAAAAAATCACCGCGAACGCCAGCACCACCAGATCAGAGGCCAACCGTAGTCCCTTCCGGGCCGCCGCCGGCACCGCGTCGGTGAGGAGGGTCACCGCCACCGCGTCGCGGTGCTTGAGGGTGACGCTCAAACCGATCATGGCCAGCCACACCATGGTCAGGACCGCCAACTCATCAAGCCAGAAAATCGGAGCCCTGAAGGCCCTCGCCGCCACGTTGACCAGAACCATCACCGGTATCAGCACCACCAGGGCACGCAGAACCGCGCGCTCCAAGCGGCCCAGGAAATCACTTAACGCCTGGATCATAGTCGCTCTTCCGCTATCGGGGTTACAGTTCGGCGGCTTCCCCGCGGAGTTCCCCAAGCACCGGCGTCTTCTTCATCCAGAGCTCTTCCCACTGATCCAGCTTGTCGCCGAAGAAATCCGGACCCACCTCGATTACCTTGACGTTCTTGGCTTCGATCTCGGCCTGGGTCTCGGCCTGGGACTTCTGATAATACGGCGCCAGCTCCGCCAGACGCGTACGGGTCAGGGTGCGGATAAGGTCGCGGTCGTCCTGGTCCAATTGCGACCAGGTGCGCGCCGAGATCAACCCCAGCACCGGAAACATCATGTGGTTACTGCGCAGCACCGTCTTGGCACGCTCGTAAAGACGCAGTTTCCAGACCAGTTCCAGGTCCGCGTCGACGCCATCCACCTGACCGTTGGCCAGAGCATCATAAACGTCGGTAACCGGCATCGGTGTGGAAACAGCACCGAGCAAACGATAAAAGTCCTGCACTGGCGGAAAGGGCGTGATACGGATTTTATGGTCGTTAATCGCCTGCACATCCTCCGCCGGGAAGGCGGTGAGCATCAGACGCATGCCGGCAACTCCATAGCCCAGGCCGACCACGCCAGCCTTACGTGGCAATTCCTCCAGCAGCGCCTGAGCAGTGGCTCCGTTAAGCAGTTGATCCGCCTCCATGACGTTTTCCGCCAGATAAGGGGCGAACAGCGCGCCCATGTCGGGGACCCGGTTGGCCACCTCGGCGGCGGTCATGAAGGCCATGTCCAAAGCGCCGGTTTGCAATTGCTGCAACATCTGCGCTTCACTGCCCAGCTGACCGGCCGGGAACACCGCCACGCTGTATTCACCGTCGGATTGTTTTTCCAGATCCTCGCCAAACGTTTCCGCCGCCTTGCTCCAGGCATGACTTCCGGGAACGATCAAACCGAGCTTCAGTTCCCTGGCTCCCGCCACGCTGGTCACCGCGACCAGCAACAAACACATCAACGCCCGGCATCCAAATCTTGTTTTATTCATTGGTACGACCTTTTGTCCGCTGTTATCGATTATTGTTATTTACAACCTGGTTCTGGACGCTAGCACGGCGCTGTTCAACCTTCCCATTAACTTATAATGATTCGTCCAATCAGCGAATATTATGGGATCAGGGCAAGGCTTCCCCGCCCGGCGAACGCCAAGAAGTTCCGGGCGTATCTCAAGCGCTGATGACGTGCATCAGAAATGCTTAATAGGAAGGCATCGATCCGGCTTATAGCATGACGGTCAAACAAAAACCGACAAAGAGACGCCGACATGCCCTCCTTGCCTTCCCACACCGCCGCCGCCTCCACCCCGCCCGTGGGCGCCAGTCTGCGCGGTTGGCTGGATCATCTGCAAAAGAGCCAACGGCTGAGCGTGATCGAGCCCGGTACGGACTTGCGGTATCAGGTGGCGGCCATCGCCAACCGGCTCGATGGGCACGCCGCTTCCCTGTTTCAGCGTCCCGGCGGCCATGCCATTCCGGTGATTTCCGGTCTGCTGTCTCATCGTGACTGGATGGCCGAAGCCATGGGCGTGGCGCCTGCCCAGGTGTTGGCACGCTTCCAGGAGGCCAGTCTCAATCCGATTCCCTGGCGCGAGGTGGAAACGCCGGTCTGCCAGGAGGTAGTGCACCGAGAGGTGGATCTGAACGCCCAACTGCCGATTCCCACTCACAATGAACACGACAGCGGCCCCTACATCACCGCCGGCCTTTTGATCAGCCGTAATCCCCGTACCGGGGTGCAGAACGTCTCCATTCATCGTCTGCAGGTGAGCGGCGCCAATCGGCTCGGCGCCCTGCTGCTGCCACGCCATACTCTGGCTTACTTTCAGGAAACGGAGCAGGCTGGTGAGGACCTGGAGGTGGCGGTGGTAATCGGTAGCGACCCGCTGACGCTGATGGCGTCCCAGGCCATCGTACCGATCGATCATGACGAGTTGGAAATCGCCGGCGCCCTGCATGGCGAATCACTGCGGGTGGCGCAATGTGTCACCAACCGCATTCGCGTGCCTGCGGAAGCGGAAATCGTCATTGAAGGGCGCTTGCTGGCTCATACCCGCGAGGAGGAAGGTCCGTTCGGCGAATTCCCTCAGTATTACGGTGAACGTGCCGAGCGCCACGTCATCGAAGTAGATGCTATTACCCATCGCCGCGCCCCCATGTTCCATACCATTGTCGGCGGCGGCCTGGAGCACTTATTGCTCGGCGGCATTCCCCGCGAAGCCACCATGCTGGCGCACCTGCGCCGCAGCTTCCCGTCGGTACGTGATGTACATCTGGCGCACGGCGGTGTGTGCCGCTATCACCTGTACGTGCAGATCGACAAACGCTCCGAGGGGGAAGGCAAGAACGTCATCCTCGGTGCACTCGGCGGCCACTACGACATCAAACACGTAGTGGTGGTGGACTCCGACGTGAATATCCATGACCCCAACGAAGTAGAATGGGCGGTGGCCACCCGTTTCCAGGCGGACCGCGATCTGGTGCTGATCCACGACAGCCAGGGCTCCAAGCTGGACCCTTCCACCCGCGACGGCATCGGCTCGAAGATGGGATTCGACGCCACCGTGCCTGTGGATGCGCCAGCCATGCGGTTCAAGCGCATTCGCGTGCCCGGTGAGGAGGACGTGGATCTCACCGCCATCAGCGAACCCGCCGGCGATGACTGGCAACAACGATTGATGCCTTCCAGCCAGCCCCGGTAGCCATCCCCCCACTCGCGGCGGTGGCAGCCCTTTTACCACACCGGCAAAGGAGAATAACAAGATGCAGGCACGGCATTTCATTAACGGCGAATGGCTGCACGGTGAAGGCTGGGTGGACAGCCTGGACCCGGCCACCGGCGAAGTGCTCGGCGCCTTTGCCGAAGGCGGTGAGCAGCAGGCCCGGGCAGCGGTGGACGCCGCTTCCCTGGCGTTCAACACGCCACAATGGGCGCAAAATCCGCGCCTGCGCCAACAGGTCATGCTGGCCTGGGCGGCAGCCCTGGAACCGCGGCGCGAAAAACTGGCTCATCTGTTGACCCGCGAAAACGGCAAGCCGCTGGCCCAGTCCCAGGGCGAAGTCGGCGGCGCCCTTTCGGAGATTCTGTATTACGCCGGCCTCACCCGGCACACTCCGGGAGCGGCCATGGAAGTGGCCCCCGGCGAATTCTCCACGATGTTTCGCGAACCCGCCGGCGTGGCCGGTCTGATCATCCCCTGGAACGCACCGGGCGTATTATTGATCCGCGCTCTGGCTCCGGCGCTTGCCGCTGGCTGCGCCACCGTGGTCAAACCGGCACCGCAGACCGCCCTGTTCAATGCCGCCGTGATGGCTCCACTGCTCGAACAGAAGGCGCTGCCGCCCGGGGTGGTCAACCTGTTCATGGAAAGCGGACACGCCGGCGCCGCCCATCTGGTCGCCAGCCCGAAAGTGGACGTGCTCAGTTTCACGGGCTCCACGGCCACCGGCACGCGTATCATGCAGGACGCCGCCCCCACCATGAAAAAACTGTCGCTGGAATTGGGCGGCAAATCCTGCTGCCTGGTGTTCGAGGACGCGGATATCGACGCCATCGCACCGAAACTGGCAGCGGCGGCCACCATCATATCGGGCCAGCAGTGCACCGCCGCCCGCCGGGTGCTGGTGCAGGCCAGCCGCCTGGAGCAGATGAAGGCCGCTTTGAGCGCGGCGCTGAAGGCGTTACCTCTGGGGCATGGGCTGGACGCCGCCACCCGCATTGGCCCGCTGATCGACCGGCATGCCCGGGATCAGGTTGGTGCGCGTATCCAAGAGGCCCAGGACAGCTGCGATCAGGTGTTGCTGGCCGGCGGCATACCGGATGATGCCGGCCTGGCTGACGGTGCCTTCCTGACGCCCAGCCTGATTCATCACCGCGACAGCGGCGCTTTCTTCTGCCAGGAGGAAATCTTCGGGCCACTGCTGGTGCTGGAAGCCTTCGAGGACGAAGCGGACGCGGTGGCGCGCGCCAACCATACCGACTTCGGGCTGTCCGCCAGCGTCTGGACCAACCACGGGGCCCGCGCCCTGCGCGTAGCCCGGGCATTGCGAGATGGTACAGTATGGATCAACGACCACAACAAACTGTTTGCCGAAGCGGAAACCGGCGGCTATCGCAAAAGCGGCCTCGGGCGACTGCACGGCTATGACGCCCTGCTGGACTTCACCGAACTCAAGCACGTGTACCAGAGTGTCGGGACGGTCTGAGCCGGCAAGAGCGAGGCCGCTATGGAGCTACGCCAGCTGAAGTACTTTACCTGCCTCTACGAGGAAGGGTCGGTGACACGGGCCGCTCAGCGGCTCAACATCGTGCAGCCCGCCCTCTCCATGCAAATTTCAAAACTGGAGGAGGAACTCGGGCAGCCGTTGTTCGAGCGTACCTCCAAGGGCATGATCCCCACTGAAACCGGCGAGCAGGCGTACCGGTTGTTCATGCCGCTGCTCGGCCAGCTTCTGGAGGCACGGCAAACCCTCATTCACCGCAATGGGGAAATCAGCGGACGCATCCATGCGGGTCTTATCGCCTCGGCGGCCAATCAGGCCCTGGCCAGCACCCTGGCCTATTTCGTTGAGCATCACCCCAACGTGGAGCTACAAATCAGCTACGGCTACAGCCAGAATCTGATTGACCGGGTGCTCTCCGGGGATCTGGATTTCGCTGTTATCAACCAGAGTTTCCAGCAAGAACGTCTTACCCGCATCGACCTGGTGGACGAGGAGTTGCTGGTGGCTACCGGCGCCGCCAACCGGCTGCGAGTGCCGACGCCGGTACCGTTATTGGCGTTGAGCAAACTGAAACTGGTGCTGCCCTCGCGGCTGCATGGCCTGCGCATCGTTATCGACCATTCCATGGCAACGCTGGGGCAGGAACTGACTCCGGCGCTGGAACTCGACGATCTCACCGTGATCGAGAGTTTTCTGCGCCGCAGCGACTACGTCAGCATACTGCCCGCCACGGTGCTGCGCCCGGGTCTGGAGGAAGGCGCCCTGCGCGCCTACCCGCTCGACAATCCGGGACTGACTCGCAGCATGGTGTGCGTGCACGATAACCGCCACCCTCTGTCTCCGGCGGCGCGCCTGTTCGTCGACATTATCGGCAAAACCCTGGTGACCGGCCTCAACGCCATTCACTTCTATAAGGAGGGCGCCATCGATCATGAACTGGACTGATTCCCGATCACAACGTTTGATCATCGCCATCTCCGGGGCCTCCGGGGCCATCTATGGTGTGCGTCTGCTCGAACTGCTGCGCGACACGCCGCTTGAAACCCATCTGGTGGTTAGCAAATCCGCGCTTATTACCGTGGCGCACGAAACCGGTTTATCCTGGTCGGAGCTCAAGAATATGGCCTCCGTTCACTACGCCAATCAAGACATTGGCGCCGCCATCGCCAGCGGCTCGTTCAAGACCATGGGCATGATCGTGGCCCCTTGCTCCATACGTTCCATGTCCGAAATCGCCAGCGGTGTCACTTCCACCTTGCTGACTCGCGCGGCCGATGTGATTCTCAAGGAACGACGGCGGTTGGCTCTGATGGTCCGGGAAACGCCGCTGCATCGTAACCACCTGCGCACCATGATGGAGTTGGCGGAACTGGGCGCGATCATTACACCGCCGGTACCGGCTTTCTACGCCCGCCCGACCTCCCTCAACGAAATGGTGGATCACAGTCTGGGACGTGTCCTGGACTTGTTCGACATCGAACTGGGTGTGGTCCGTCGCTGGCGGGAAGACACCGCCGCGGACTCGGATCAGAACCATGCAACATCTTGATCTGCAGGTTATAGAGCAGGCTCTGCAATGGTCCCGGGCCGGTCACGAAGTCTGGTTGTGCACGGTGCTCTCCACCTTCGGCTCCGCGCCACGCCCCCCCGGAGCCATGCTGGTGGCGCGTGCCGACGGAGCCTGTGCGGGTTCCCTGTCCGGCGGTTGCGTGGAGGAAGAGTTTCTGAACAGCCTCTGCCAGGGTGCCTTTCGCGACACCGTGAGCATCATTCGCTACGGTGACAACGACGACGAGCGGCGCCGTTTCCGTCTGCCCTGCGACGGTATTCTTCAGGTCCTTATAGAACACCGTCCTCCCAGCCAGGACTGGTTCTCCCACTTGGAGGCCCTGGTGGCCACCCTGCGCGGTCAACGCCGCCAGGTGCGTTGCGTGGATCTCACCACCGGCGCGCTCACCTTGCGTCCCGACCAGGGTGGCGAGGCGGCTCAGGTAAAGGACGAGCAGGTGGAGATCCGGATCGGCCCGGTATTACGGCTATTGCTGGCGGGGGTCTCCCCGGTGGCCCGGATCTGTGCCAGCTTTGCCCGCGAGCTGGGCTGCGAAATCATTGCCTGCGATCCTCGTGAAGAAGCACAAGGCGTGCTGATCGACGGCATCGACGTGCAACCCATCCTCCCTTCCCTCTATATCGCCTCCGGCGGCTGTCACGAAACCACCGCCGTGGTGGCCCTGACCCACGATCCGAGGATCGACGATCTGGCTCTGATGGAGGCGGTACGGACACCGGCATTCTATATTGGCGTGATGGGTTCGGTACGAACGTCCGCGAAAAGAGCGGAACGTCTGAAACGGGTAGCCGGACTAAGCGACGCGGAAATCCAACGCATTCATATGCCCATTGGCCTTGGCCTGGGCAGCAAAACGCCGGCGGAGATTGCTCTGGCGGTGGTGGCTGATGTGCTACGCGTCTACCGGGGGAAAGCCAGAGATGAACTCTAGCGCAGCTCCTATCATCGCCCGCAATCCAGGGGCTCGCCTTCTGATCAATGTGAACGATTCAGGCGTTCATCTCGATATCGATACCCCCGATGACCTGCGTTTCATTCCCCCCACTCCATTGCATTCAACCACGAATCGACCTGGAGGAAGTTAGCAATGTCCATTGCCCGACGCGTATTCCACGGTTTGTTCGGCCGCATTGCCTTGCTCGATATGGACCGCCCGCTGACCACGCATTCCCACCATGAGTGCCATGTACTTGTGAAGGTGTCCGGCGCGGACACTTATTTCAACGTCGACGGTCACCGGGTACCACTCACCGATCGGAGCGCGGTATTGGTGAATGCTTGGCAACCCCATTTCTACGATCACCAGCCGAACACCCCCAACACTCAAATCCTGGCGCTCTACATTGAGCCCACCTGGCTCACCAATATCCAGAAATCGCTGGCCCTTTGTGCCCACCCGGGCTTTTTCTCACGGCCACATATCGCATTGAGCAGTACACATCGACGCCTGGCCGACTGCCTGATTGCCGAATGCTACTCTTCTGATTTGGTACTCAGAGAACACATCGAGTCCCTCCTGTTCGACTTCCTGATCGCCTTGATCGAGGATCACTCCCAATGGCACGAACTGAAAAGGCAGGTCTGTATGCCGCGGTACCGTTTTCAGGACGCCCGCATCCGCCGTGCCTGTGCCTATCTGCAAAGCCACTTCAACGACCCTCAATGCCTGGCGAACGCAGCTCACACCGCCGATCTGTCGCGGGCACATTTCTTCATGCTATTCCGCCATGATACCGGCATGTCGCCAATGCTGATGCTGAATGACATACGTATGCGCCACGCTTTCCGCTGGCTGGAACATGAGCGCGCCGGCACATTATGCCAGTTGGCGGAAACCCTTGGCTTTTCCGAACAAGGCCATTTTACCCGCTTCTTTCAACAACATATCGGTGCGGCTCCCAGCCAGTATCGCCGGGTGATCGATAGTTACTCGTCGGTCTGATACTCCGCCTCCCGCTCCGGTCGCCGCCACAACCACAGCAGCACCACCGCCATGGTCAGCGGCAGCAGGCCCTTGGCCCAGTGCGGCAGCGAGGAGATCAGAATCAATATCACACCAATGGACATACTCAGGGTCGCCATCCACTTGGCGTGACGGGAGATTGCGCCGTATTCGCGCCAGCGGCGGATCGGCGGCCCGAAACGGGGATGGGCCAGCAGCCACCGTTCCAGGGCCGGCCAGCCGCGCCCGGCGGCCCAGGCCGACAACAGCAGGAACTCCACCGTCGGCAATCCGGGCAGTATTACCCCCAGCATGGCGGTGGCCAGCGCCAGTAACGCCAGCGCCCGCCATAGCAGAATGCGCATGCTGTTCACGCCGGGCGCGGCAAATCCGCCATCAGTTCTTCCACCGCCGAATTGACAAAGGCGAAGGCATCCCGCGCACCACGCACCGCTTGTGCTTTGTCCTCTTCCGTGAACGCCAGCGCATCCAGTTGCGCCTTGAAGCGCTTCCAGTGCAGGCCGCGCCCGTCCGGATGGCCAGCCAGGTGCCGGGCGCCATGGCTTTCGCTCAGTCCCAGCTTGTCCCGCGCCAGTTTGAACAGGAAAGCCGCGCCCAGGTTGGAACCTTCATTGGTGTATAACCAACCCACCGCCGCCGGCATGCCCGTGATCAAGGCGGTGGTACCCGCCAGGCGATCGAAGGACAGATCGGAATCGCTCACGTTCAGATCACGGCAATCCGCTTCCACTTCCGGCAAGCGCGACCGTGCCGCCAGGCCGGGGAACAGCTTCTGCAGTTCCTCCGCCTGATATAGCGGCGCGGTGGCACATTGCAGCCGCAACTGCATGCGCAGGAAGCGGCGATAGCTTTGTTCATCAGCGAACGGCGCGAAGCCGGACAAACGGTTATCCAGGTTTTCATGGATCTCATGGGTGCCTTCCTTGAGACACAAGGACAGGGGTTTTTCCATAAGATCCACGGTGTCGGCCTGAGTCATGGTGATTCCTATATGCGATGCCAATGGGGGATGCCGATAAAGAGGCTTGTATAAGTTATGACGAGTGAGCCGGCGAAAAGGACAATGCCCGGTCCACGGTTTTCAGTTCGCGCACGCCCAGAACCCCGCTTTGCTGATGCAGTTCCAGCCAGGCGTTGAGATAGTCGTAACCGGCGCCCAGCCATTCCAGACGAGCCTCGTGCAATTGCCGGCGCGCTTCCAACAGGTCCTGGTTGTTCCGCTCACCGCCGCGCAGACTTTGGCGGGTGGCTTCCACCAATTGCTCGGCGCTCGTCACCGCCTCGGCCAGTGCTTCCAGGCGGGAAGCACCGCCGCGGCAGTCACGAAAGCGTTGCTCCACCGCCAACAACAGCTGCTGCCGGGCGGAGAGCAGCCTTTGCTGCTCGGCATCATGGCGGGCGGCGGCCTGACGGCGAGCAGCCGCCACACCACCGCCGGCGTACAGCGGCACTTGCACCTGCACGCCGACGCTGTCGGTATCGTAGTGCTGGCCGTAGGTGTTCTCGCTGTCGGAATCGGTGCGCCGAGTGCTGGCGTAAAGACTGACCGTGGGCCAATGGCCCGCTTTCTGGCGGTCCACTTCCCGCTCCGCCAACGCCACGTCTTCACGCCGCACCGCCAACACCGGGCTATGGCGCAGGGCCTGTTCGCGCCAGCGGGCCAGATCGCCGTCCAGCGGCAACGGCGATACCGCGCCTTGGGCCTGTGGTCGCCAGCCGCTGAGATCCACACCGGTCAGTTGCGTCAAACGGCGTTCGGCCACCTTCGCCTGCTCCTCGGCGGCGAGCCGGAGCGGGTTTCCAGCACCTCGGTCAGAGTTCCCTCGCCGGCTTTTCGCAATGCCTCATTACGCTCCAGCAACGCCTTTAATACCGACGTCTGTTCCCGAGCCCAGCGGCGCCGCGACCAGGCCACCAGGGTGTCGGTGTAGGCCCGCGATACCTTCACCACCAGTTCCTGCAAGCGAGCCTCGAATTCCAGTTCCGCCCGTGCCGCTCGCAGGCGGCCTATATCCCGTGCCACCCAGGCGCCGTAATCGAACAACGGCTGCTCCAGTCTCAACGAGGAGCTGTAGCTGCGGTAATCCCGCTCCTCGGTTACCGGCCCGAACAGGGAATCCTGCTCCACCTCGGACCAGTTCTTGCCCCAGGAATAACTGTAGGCCAAGGTCGGCAGCAGATTGGCCCGGCCCAGGACCTTGAACTCGCCGGCGGCGCGGCGGTCGTGAATCGCCGCCTGGAACTCCGGCTCATGGCGCAGCGCCGCATCGAACGCCTGTTCCAGCGTCAACGCTGACGCCAGCGGGCTCAGACATAGCAAAAGCAGCAGCCATCCGGCCCGCCAAAGCCAACCCTGTTGAGCTACAAGGTTGCTGTAGGAACTTGGTCCGGGCGGCGGGCCGCTGCATGCGAATTTCTTTGGCGCTTGGGAGCTTTCGCTTGCAAGGCAAGCTCCTACAGCGGCTTCGTGGTTCGGTCCGCGGGAAGCGGCCGGACGTAAACGGGCTGGCGTTTTTATCATTGCCCCTCCAGCGCCAGCGGGAT
The DNA here is from genome assembly GCF_025532145.1 of Alloalcanivorax balearicus MACL04. Lineage (GTDB taxonomy): Bacteria > Pseudomonadota > Gammaproteobacteria > Pseudomonadales > Alcanivoracaceae > Alloalcanivorax > Alloalcanivorax balearicus. The sequence goes on from NZ_ARXS01000038.1 coordinate 26,154, forward strand.
GCGATCCAGCAACGGTTTGAACAGATAGCTCATCAGCGAACGCTCACCGGTACGCACGAACGCCTGCACCGGCATGCCCGGCTGCACCACCAGATCACCGAGCGCGGCACGGGCCTCCTGATCCACTCGCAGACGGGCGGCGTAATACGGCTGGCCGTTGTGCGGATCCTCCAGCCGGTCCGGTGACACCCGCGCCACCGTGGCGGGAATGCGGGGTGTGCTGGCGCGATTAAAGGCGGTGAACATCAACTCCACCGGCAAACCGGCGTGCACCGAATCAATACGATCCACCGGTACCCTGGCATCCACCCATAAAGGCTCGTCCGCCGGCAGCAGTTCCATCACCACGTCACCGGGACGGATCACCGAGCCCCGGGTCAGCACCTGCAGGTTCACCACCCGGCCGGATACCGGCGCGGTGATCTCACTGTGTTCCAGTTGGAAGCGGGCGTTGGCCAGCCGCTCGCTTTCACTGGCGGCCCGTAAGCGGTGTTCGGCCAGCGCCTGTTCCACGTCCCGGTTCTGGTTGTCGCGCAGGGCGTCCAGCCGGGCCCGCGCCTCGCCGAAGCCGGCCCGGGCCGCCCGTGCCGAGGCGCCGGTGGCGGCCAGCTCACCGCTCAGGCGCGCCCGTTCCTCTTCCAGTTCCAATACCCGGTTGCGAGGCACGTAGTCCTGCTCCGCCAATGGCCGCAACGCCGCCAGCCTTTGATCCAGCAAGGCCAGACGTTGCCGCAAACTGGATTGCTGTGCCTGTTGGCCCTGCCAGCGCGCCTCGGCACCGGCCATCGCCTGTTCAAGGCCGGCGCGTTCGGTTTGCAGCGCCAGTTGGCGGCTGCGAAAAAGCTGCCGCTGTGCTTCCAGCGCCGAGGCCAGTATCGGGTCGGACGCGGCCTGCCGCGCCAGTGCCGGCTCCAGGGCCAGGGTCTCAAGTCCTTGTCTTTCCGCTTCCAGGCGCGCGATACCGGCCACCGCCATGGCGTGATGCAACCGCGCGGAGGCCAGCTCCGCCCGCGCCACTTGAGCGTCCAGTTTCAGCAGTGTCTGCCCTTGGCTGACGCTCTCTCCTTCGGTCACCGGCACCTCGGCCACCACACCACCAGCAGGATGTTGAATACGCTTGCGATAACCATCCACGGTCACCGTGCCTTCCAGTGCCACGCCACCATCCAATGGCGCCAGCACCGCCCACAGCAGAAAGGCGGCAAACCCGCCCAGCAGCGTCACGCCGCCCCACAACACCAGCTTGCGCTGACCACGGCGGCGCGAACCGGCACCCGGCCGCGGCTTCGTTACCAGGGAATCCAGCGGCGGCTCCATGCGTGCATTCATGCCCCGCCTCCTTCAGCGCCGAAGCTGTAGGACACGCGGGGCGCCGGTTTCGCCGCCGGCCGGCGCTGCCCCATCACCTCGGCGGTAACGCCGAACTTCTGCATCACGCCGTCCTTGAGCACCAGCACCTTGTCGGTGACCGCCAGCACCGCCGCCCGGTGGGTGATCAACACCACGGTGCGACCTTGCGCCTTCCAGGCTTTCAGGGTTTCCGCCAGCGCCGCCTCGCCGACGTCATCGAGATTGGCGTTGGGTTCATCCAGTACCAACAGCGCCGGTTCGCCGTACAGCGCCCGCGCCAACGCCACCCGCTGCTTCTGGCCGCCGGACAAGCCACCGCCATCCTCGCCGAGCACGGTGTCGTAGCCTTGGGGCAAACGAAGGATCATGTCGTGCACGCCAGCGCGACGCGCCGCATCGATCACCGCCTGCTGGGCACCGCCGGTCAGTTCGCCGAAGCGGGCGATGTTTTCCGCCACGGTGCCGGCGAACAGATCCACCTCCTGTGGCAGATAGCCGATCGCCGGGCCCAATTCGTCCGCCGGCCAGCCGTGCAGGTCCGCACCGTCCAGACGAACCTTGCCGGCGCGCGGCGGCCATAATCCCACCAGCGCCCGCGCCAGGGACGACTTGCCGGAACCGGAAGGCCCGACCACGCCAAGCACGTCTCCCGGCGTCAGCTCGAAACGCACATTGGCCAAACTTGGACGTTCCGCGCCGGGAGGCATCAACGTCAGCCCTTCCACCATCAACGCGCCTTGCGGGCGTGGCAGACTCAGCCCCCGAGGCGGCTCCGGGTGCGTCTGCAACAACGCCTGCAAGCGATTCACGGCGATGCGTGTACCGCTCCACTGACGCCACGCGCCCACCACCTGCTCCACCGGCGCCAGCATGCGGCCCACCAGAATCGAACCGGCCACCATCATGCCGGCGCTGACCTGGCCGTGGATCGCCAGCCAGGCGCCGGCGCCGAGCATCAGTGATTGCAGCGCCAGCCGCAGCGCCCGCGTCACCGCGCTGATCAACACACTGCGTTCGCTGGCCAGGTGCTGATGGTCCACGTAACCGTCCTGCAACTCACGCCAGCGGCGGCGCAGACGGCCGCCCATACCCAACGCCTTGATGGTGGCGGCGCCGCGCCAGTGTTCCTGGGCCAGGCGGCCGGCGTTGATGGACAAGGCACTGGCTTCGTTCAACGGCGCCCGGGACCAGCGTTCGTTGACGAACGCCAGCGCCAGCAATACCAGAGCGCCCAGCAACGCCAAGGCCCCCAGTAGCGGATGAAACAGAAACAGCACGATCAAATAGAGCGGCGCCCAGGGGGCGTCGAAAAACGCGAACAAGGCACTGCCGGCGAAGAACTGGCGCAGCTGATTCAGATCCGACAACGCCTGGGCCGAGGACAGATTGCCGCCCTGCAAGCCATGCCGGCCGGCGGCGTCGTAAACACGCTCACCCAGTTGTTGGTCCAGGGCTTCGCCGACACGAATCACCAGCAAACCACGCAACCAGTCCAGCGCGGCCATCAGCGCGTACAGCCCCAGGGCGATCACCGTCAGCATCAGCAACGTCACGCCATTACCGGACGCCAGCACCCGGTCGTAGACCTGTAACATATACAGCGCCGGCACCAGCATCAGCAGATTGATCACCGCGCTGAACACGCCCACGGAAACGAAAGTGCCGCGCTGCAACGCCAGCGCCGCGCGCAGATCGTCCCTGGTCTTTTTCATTGCCGGGCGCTCCGCTTGGAACGGGCCGCCAGCACCAATGCCATGCCCGCAAGCAGCCACCAGGACGGGCTGCCGCCGCCGTTGCCGTACTCTCGGGTTTGTTCGTCGGTGGTGCGGTCCTGCGCGCCGACACCGAGAGAGGCCACGTCGCCGACCTGGCCGCCGCCTTCCAGGGTGCTTTCGCAGGTCAGGGTGTAATAGTAGTTACCGGCTTCGGGCGTCAGTTCGAGATAGCCGGAGTCCGCCTTCGCACCGGCCCAGCCATCTCCGTCGACGCCACCGCTGGCCTGGCAGTAACTGGCGTCCACCGTGCTCCATTCCAGCAAGGCGGTGTCGCCTACCTCGATTTCTCCGGGAGTGATGGTGACGCTGACGTGTGCTTCCGGCTCGTTGGAGAGACGGTAGACGGTGCCAGTTCGTTCTTGCAGGTTACCCTTATGGTTAATGAAATAACCACCGCCATAGAGGTTCACCCCATAAATCTTACCGTTGTGCCCGAGCGCCAACCCCAAGGGTTGCAAACCGTCGTAACGTACATTGCCCTGCTGGTCCGATCCATTGACAAAGCCATGTACCAATTCGAAGCCATCAGCCTCTACTCCAGAATCACCGATTCTTATCTTCGAGAGATCGATACTGTAAAGCGCGCCGCGATAAGCAAGCTCGTCTTCCGGCGGCAACGCCACCGGATCGCCAGGTATCGCCCTGCCGCCGCTGAGACGGCCTCCCCCCCGAGTAGTGCCATAGATCTTGCCATCCGCCGCCACCAGAGGGCCGCGCGGCTGGCTGCCACCTTCGCCGCCGGTAAACTGATGCAGAATATGGAAAGCCTCGCCTTCCCGTGCCAGCCGGTAAACGGCGCCATGGAGATTGGGGCCGTCATAATGGGGCGGCGCGGACAGATATTTATCCAGGTTTGTCCGTGCCGCCTCCAGACCATTACACAGCGGCAAAGAGAAGAGAAAGTGCGAAGTGCCGGGCTCACCAGTGCCCAGAGAGGTGCAATTGCCAACCCCCAGCGTACCGTATAGAAAGCCGTCCGCCCCCTCGACCAGCCAGGCCAGAACGTAATCGCGCCCTCCTGATGAGGCACTGCTCATCATATGGTAGGTGTCCCCGGAGCGGGTCTGCCAGGGGATCTCCCCTTCCTGCAACGTGAAGGTGTGGAGAATCTGGAACGACTCAGAGCCCAGACTCGGATCAATGCGATAAACGGTGCCCGTGGGGGTATCCAAAGCGGAAGACGTACCCGGCGCATAGGGCAGGCCACGGACATAGGCGGTAACGCCGTAAAGCCAGCCATCGGAGCCGAGGATCATGCCGTTGGGGTACTGGCGTCGCCCCTGGGGTCCGGCACTGAAGGTATGCAGTGTTTCCAGTGACGGCGTCTGAGCATCCAGATCCATCGCAAACAGGCGGCCGTTGCCTTCCGGACCCTTGTCCAGGCCATAAAGCCGGTTGTCATCGATCACCAGCACGCCGTTGGGCTCGATCAAGTCCACCAGCGGTTCGGGATGGGTGCCGTCGGCATCCAGACGCACCAGTCTGCCGGTGTCCAACTCATCAAACAGACTCTCCGGCCGGAATCCCGCCACGTACAAAAAACCCCGGTCTTCCCGGGCATCCTGGACCAGAGGCCCGCTGACTATTTTCAACCCCAGATCCGTCAAATCCACCAGTTCCCAGGAGTGGCCCGGGTAATCGTTCAATGAAAAGACGTTACGGAAATGATCCAGGCCATACAGGCGGCCGTTTTGCGCCAGCAGCGGCGGCACCACCGGCCGTCCAACGCCCTCGTACTCTTCCGGTTTCGGGCCGCCGTTGGCGGTGAGTATGGTCGGCTCCAGCGCCAAAACGGGCGCGGATAAACCGAACGGCAACAGGAGCGTGACCAGACAGAATCCAAGGCGTCGCATGTTGTTTCTTCCCAAGCTGAAAAACGGCGCCCGCCGGAGGCGGACGCCGGTCAGGAAAACCGGAGCGGGCCGATCAGGCGGCCAGTTCCAGTTCGGTTTCGGTGGTTTCGGAAACACCCAGAACCTCGGTCAGCGCAGCCCCTTCATAGGCTTCGTAGTAGCCAGCGGCATCCAGCACGGCCCAGAGCGCGGACGCGTCCCCATCCTTGAGGCCATTGACGATGTTGTGGGTATCGTTGAGACCGGTGGTGCGGTCGATGACGTCGCCGTTGCCGTCCACGCCACCGTTGAGGCCAATGGTGTCGAGGCCGTCGATGGTCACCAGTTCCTCATCGAAGTAATACAGGCCATTGCTGTCCTGCTGCAGGCCGACGCCGAAGGTAATGGAACCAATTTCCCCATAGATGGTGTGAGTAGGGCTGGCGAAGAAGGTGTAGTTCAGATAGGAGCCGTCCGCCGCTTCCACGATAAAGCCGAGGTCCACCCCTGCGTATTCAGCAGAAGCTGCGTACTGGGTACCGGAGAAGGTCCCGAAGGCGTCCCAGATGCCCAGATCCACGATCGGGTCCGGATCCTCAGTGCCGGCAAAGGCGCCAGGGTTGGCACTGTGATCGGCAATGGAAAAGATGTCATTGAAGGCTGGCAGGAAACCATTTTGTTCTTCAAAGGTTCCTCCCACGGTCGCTTCCTCATAGATCCCTTGATCGTCTTCCCAACCAAAACTTTCGTAGTCACCAAACGTCGTTGAGTAAGTTACGGTTACGCTCATTACAGGTACTCCTTTAGCTCTGTTTAATGTGCCCCATTACGGGGTAGAGACCCGCCGCGTTTTTGCGGCGGGGCGTCCGAGGCTGGCGGCACGGCTGGCGTTCGGTTGCACCTTGGCCGACGGGGACCTGCCCGCCAGCAAAAATCAGAGAGAGAAGCGGCGACGGCGGCGCACCGTCAGCAACCCCAGAACGGACAGCCACAGCAGGGACAAAGCGCCGCCGCCTCCACCACCGGAGGAGCCACCGCCACTGTCACCGCCGTTATCACCATCACCGTCTCCGCCATCCTCCGCCGGTTCCACGGTCACGGTGACACTCGCTTCCACGCGCTCGTTATTGGCATCCACGCAGGCAAGGGTGAAAGTGAGTTCGCCGTCCAGGGAAGGCGTGATGGTTTCGCTGCCCTCCGTGGCTTTGACGCCGCCCCAGTCACCTTCCCCCGAGCAGTTGTCAGCGTTGCTCACCGACCAGGTCAGGGTGGTGCTTTCATTCAGGGTGAGGGTTTCCGGGTCGGCGCTGAGTTGAATGTCCGCGGTTACCGGCAGCTCGATGGTGACGGCGAACAGGGTGCCGAAGCCGGTGGCGTCGTTGGTGGAGACGGTATTGCCCGCCTGGCCGCCCCGAGTGGTGGCGCCGTACAAGGTCTGCACCGTTCCATCGAGGGCTCCGGCGCTGAGTCCCGCCGGCAAGGCGCCGTCGGCTTCCACGTCGAAGGCATGCAGTACTTCGTACTGATCGTCGGAATGATCATCCGCTTGTCCCATGCGTACACGGAACAGAACACCCGCCCCATCCACGGCGCCCTCTTCCGCCACGGTACGGCGGGTGGTGCCATAGAGGTTGCCGTCTTCCGCCAGCACCAGCGGTCCCCAGGGCAGACGGCCATCGCCGGCCTCTTCCCCGAAGGCATGCACCACCGCGAAGCTGTCACTATCGCCGGGTTGGAAGCGCCATAGCGTGCTGAAGGAAGTGCCGTACAACCACTCCCCGACCTGTACCAAAGCGTGCTGCCCGGTGTGGCTGCCGTGGAAACAGCTATCGACACTGGCCGCCGAGCAGCCGTCAGCGTCCTTGGCAAAGGTACGCAGTAAGGTCATCGGTGTGGTGCCATCGGTGGCAGCCTGGGACAGATCGATGGAGAACAGCGTACCCATGCTTTGGTCGCCGTCCGGGACGGCATCGGGATCACCAACGCCGTCAGACTGGTCGCGTCCCGCCAGGCCGTACAGAACCTTGGCGTCTTCATCCAACACCAGCGCCACCGGCCGCTGGCCAAGCAAATAGGTAGCGTCCCCTTGCCGATGGTTCTCGAAATCCACCAGTTCCACCAACTGCCCTTCGGCGGAAAGCCGGAACAGGCCATTGCCGGCGCTCCCAGAACCACCGCCGAAATAGAGCGTGCCCTGGCTATCCACCACCGACAGGCCACGGGGAGTAAGATCACCACCAAACTCCGTGGCGGGATCTTCCGGCGTAACGACCAGGGAAACAGGCGCATCGTCCTCGCCCGGCTTCCAACCGTACACACCAGGCGCTCCCAGGCACGTGCCGCTGAAGCAAAGCGGATTGGTCAGGAAGTACATCGAAGAGTCATCCGCCACCACCGGAGAAGGATTGGCGCCGCTACCGGGGTCGGAAAAATCGGCGGAAGTGAAACCGCCGTCTTCCAACGAATAAGCGTAGAAACGCACGGTCCCGGCACTGCTGGATCCCGGAGGGGCCACACCCACCAGGACCGAGGCTTCGCCGGAAGGAAGCAGCACGGGCGGGGCAATAGGCCCGGTGCTTTCGCCATCGACAAACCGATGCAATATCTCTGGCGTCACATCCGCTAACGTCGAAGAGGTGATCAACAACAGAGCCGTGCCCAATCCCGCCAGCCAGGGACGGGGACTTGTTAGTGAATGCGGTGTCATCAAAACACTCCTTCCTTCAAAATTTCAGTGAGACCGTGCCGGTAACGGTGCGGCCCGGCGCGATCCAGTAAGAGAGGCCGTTGAGTTCGGCGTAGTTGCGGTCGCGCAGGTTGTCCACCGCGAGCCGCAGGGTGAGGCGATCATTGGGCTGGTAGCTGGCCCAGGCGTCGTAGACGGTCCAGTCCACCACGTCTTCGTAGGCGCTGCCGCCGCGGCCATCGTTGTCTTCGTAGCGGGCCCGGGCGCCGAGCGTGAGTTTGCGATCGAGCAGACGCAGGCCGGCGCTCAAGGTGCCTTTCTTCACCGGCGGTAACAGATAGAACATGCCGCCGCCGTTGGCGTCGCCGATCGTGGTCGGCAGACAGTCGGTAAAGCAGCCGAGCGGGTAAGGGTCATAACCGCCCCGCCCCAAATCGTGCAGGGTCCGCGTCCAGCTGGCTTCGAGGAAATAACCGCCGGCGTCGTATTCGGCCTGCCATTCCAAGCCGTAGAAACGTACCTCGTCCCGCAGATTGACGAACGCCAGGGATTGGGAAGTGCTGGCTCCAGGGGCAGGCCCAATGACCCGCCCTTGGGTGATGTAGTCCTTGACGCGGGTGTCGAACCAGGCGGCTTTCATGCGCAGGCGATCACCGTTCTTGAACAAGGATTGCCAGTTGAGATTGGCCCCCACTTCCCAGGTACGAGAACGTTCCGGTTCCAGACCGGGATTGGGAAAGAACGGAAAGGTATTGCCGATGTGGGCGCCCCACATGATCGACTCGGTGATGGCCGGCGGGCGCACGCCCTGGCCGTAGCTGGCGAACAGTTGCAATGGATTGGCCACCTGCCAGGCGGCTTTCAATGTCGGCGAGACAAAGCCATCGTGGCGGGCCACGTCGAACTTGCTATAAAGAAGGGTGTAGGGCGGGCGCACGCCGTCTTCGTTCTCCTGCCGCCCAACAAACATCTCGCCGTCGCCTTCGAGCCGGAACCAGTCGTAACGCACACCGCCGGTCAATTCCCAGCCGTCATAATGGGCCAGGCGCGCCGTAGTGAAGGCGCTGATCACGGAGCGCTCCCCTTCCGGCGTCGGGCCGGCAAACCAATCGGCGCCGCGCTCATCACCGCCGTTATCCGGTCGGGTCCAGTCGTGGTAAAACTCACCGCCATAGGTTAAGTCCAGAGAGCCGCGCCAATCGCCGACGAGCACCTGCATGTGGTTCACCAGGGTGCCGCCGACGGTGTTGGTCTCATAACGCAGATCAAACTCGCCGTAGTCGTCGTCCGGATCGTCCGGGCGATACTCGTCATTGCGGGTGCGGGTGTAATAGAGGCTGGCGTCCAGGTCCCACCAGCGGCTGCCGGGGTAGAAGGCGTAGTTGATCAGGAAGGTGTCGGAGTGGATCTGGTTTTCATCGGTGGCGTCACTGCCGGGCGCAGTATTGCTGCCTTCATCGAAATCCGCTCGCAGGCCGATGTAGCTGAATTTGAGAGACTGATCCTCGGCAAAGCGCCAGGTGCTTTTCAGTAGCGCGGACCACTGCTCCTGACCGGTGAACTGGCTGGTGCCGTGCCAATAGCCGCCGCTGTTGCCGCCCCGTTCGCCTTTCTTGAACGCTCCCACGTTCTTACGGCTCACCGCCGCCATCAGATCCACGTTGTCACTGGCGCGTACGGCGCCGGCGACACTGCCGGAAAAGTGGTAGGCGTTATCACCGGTGGTGGCGTTGACGCGCCCGCCGGCTTTTTGTTCCGGCTTGAGCAGATCGTCCACGTCCAGGGTGCGGAAGTTGACCATGCCGCCGATCACCGCCGCGCCGCCGGCGCCGGAGCTGGGGCCTTTGCTGATATCCACGCCGGCCAGCAATTCCGGATCCACGTACACCTGGCCGTTGCTGCCGTGGCCACTTTGCTGGTAGTTCTGCCGGGTGCCGTCGATCATCACATTGACGCGGCCGAAATCCTGCAGGCCGCGAATATTCACCGACACCCCCGGATCCTGGCGGCTTTGCGAGGTATGCACGCCGGGCACCGCCGCCAACACATCGGAGGTATTGCGCGGCGGCATCCGGTCGATCTGATCCCGGGAGATGATCGTCATGGACCCCGGCGTGCGATAGGCCCTCCCGCGCGGGTCCAGCTCACCGGTGACGGTCACCCGCGGCAACGGGTTGGCGTGGTCGTCGCCCTCTCCGCCTTCCTGGCGCAATACATATTGACCCCGCGCTTCCGGCTCGGCGCTGAGGCCGGTCCCGAGCAGTAGCGCGGCGAACCCATCCGGTACGGCATAGTGTCCGCGCAGTCCGCGAGTGTGTTTGCCCTCGGTGAGACCGGGATCGAAGTACATCACCACTCCGGCTTCCAGCGCGAAGCGATTCAACGCCGGTGCCAGGGCGCCAGCGGGTATCTGGTAGTGCCTTTGCGTCACGGAGGACGCCTCGGCTTGCGCCCGGGTCTGGCCGGGGCCGCCAAGCAGAAAGACCGCCGCCAGGATGCCCATGGCGAAGCGGGGTCGGAGACAGCGCTGCATTAATATCAATTCCCATTCTCATCCTTGTTCATCTGTGATGACGGACGAGATCGGGAAAGGGACAGTGATGGGGGAAAATTTTGGTCGGACGCCAGACCTTTTTGCGGGAGCAGTCCACGGACCAGCACTGCCCCATAATTGTGGAATGGCGCCTCGGCACGCCAGCTCGCTGCCCAGGCAGCTTCCCACAGACTGGACTACGAAGCCGCTGTGGGAGATTCTATG
>NZ_ARXS01000039.1 GCF_025532145.1 Alloalcanivorax balearicus MACL04
GCGCCGGCCTCTACAGCCACAAAGGCCCGCTAAAGATCATCAGCGAAAACGGTCCTGTCTCCCTGCAGGCCAACGGCGGGCCGCTGGAGCCGCTCGCCGACCAGGCCATCACGAAGGCAAGGTCAGCGTCCTCGCCAAGGAAAAAATCACCCTGCAAAGCGGCCAGACCGAAATCGTCCTCGACGGCGCCAACATCACCTTCCGCTGCCCGGGGACCTTTACCGTAAAAGGCTCGATCAAATCGTTGGAAGGCGGGCAATCGGGCAACACCAGCCTTCCCGCTTTGCCCGCGGGTTTGTTCTCCTTCGCTCCCTTGGCAAAAAAAGTGGCCGGGCTGGCGCCCTCCCTGACCGCTAAAGCGCCCCTGGCTCCGCAGCGTTTGGCGGATGTCGAGTGGGAAGATGAGGAAGAGGAAACCACCGAACAGGAAATGATGGAGACGCTGACGCTCACGATTCTGCCTGTGCGTCACGCCGTGGCCACGGGGGCCTTGGCCGAGCACGCGCCTCAACTGCCGAAACAACTTGTTCCTCCCACCTCATTGTCCCAATCCCGGGAGACACTGAGATTATTGAGGGCAGGCTATCTGTACGTACTGCTGGACCGGGGCGGCCGGAAGGAATGGCAGCACTATCAGGTGAAGCCCAATGGCGACCTGACCCGGTTTGAGGGTGAGGCGCCAAAAGCACCGGCCCAGCCCGAACCCGTGACGCCCAATACCCTGGCGGTGGAGATCGAAAAAGCGGAAACCGTTGAACGCTCATGGTGGCTGTTCACCCCGGACCCGCTCACCGACGCCCGCAAAGCGGATTATGAAGATAACGCCGACGACTATACCGCCAAAGGCTACTGGCAAACCTTTTCTCCGAAGGAATGGGCCGAAGGCCAAACCTCCCAGCTTGATACCCTGCATGGCGAGCAGGTCGGCAACGCCCTGACTGAAGCGTGCCTTGACGGCAATCCGGCCCTGCAACAGGCGCTGACGCAAGACCCCTTCGCCCCCGCCTGGCTGGCGGATGACCAGGGCCTGATTCAGTACGCCAACGTCGGTGTGCTGAAGGGCACTCTGACCACCGTCACCCAGGCGGTCTCCACCCACGGCGCCGTTCTGGCCCTGAACGACGCCCTCGGCGCCGCCCAGACCCTGAACGCCTGGCGTAACGCCGCCCTGGACCCGCTGCACGATTGGCTTCAGGAAGAGGACGAGCAAGGCGTCAGCAACGACTGGAAGGTCCAGATCCAGCAGCAGATCGAACAACTGCATGAGGGGTATGCGGGGAAGAAGGCGGCGGGGACGGTGCAACGAGAAAGCCTTCGCTGGGAGGCCGGCCACGGCAGTGTGGAACATCAGTTGCATCGCCTCGAAGAGGAAGAACGGCAGCGACGGCACGTGCACGGAGACCGTGTTTTTGAAGAGAAATACGCCGCGCAGTTCGCCAGACGCCGGGAACGGATTAAACAGGGGCATCAAGACACGGTTGAAGCGGCCCGTAACGCCGAATATAGCCCGGCACAGCAGAATGCCTATCGGGAAGAGTTCGAACAGGACTATCTGTCCCGGCTGAATACCGGCGAGATGGATCAGGTACAAACCGCTTTCCTGCAACACAGTGCCGAGGCAGAGACGGAAATGGACCGCCGTGCTCCGGAACAGATTGCGGTGCTGCAAAGCGATTATCTGCAAGGAGCCCTGCAGGCCTACGACAAGGCGGATGAGGAGAACGGCGCCCGTTTTACCGCGACCTTGGGGTTGGCGGTGGATGGCCTGGTAGGCTGCGAAAGTGGCCGATCCGTGATCGATGGCTGGTGGAGCCAAGGCCCCGGCGGTGGTCCGGCCAACCTGTGCTGGCGTGCCATGGCCTACAACCAGCAGGCGCTGGAAGACAATCTGATTGAAATGGCCAAGGCGCTGAAAGGGCAGGTCGATACCGAGGGCGAAGGGCCCAATTGGGTGGCCATCGGCGCGCTTCAGGTGGTTCAGTCGGCCACCCAACAGTTCGAAAAGCTGGATACCGCCATCAGTTCGCTGGAAGGTAGCGGCATGGCCGTTAGTGGCGTACTCGCCTGGCAGGCGGGGCTGTTGCGTAATCTGTTCGGCAGCGGCCATCCCAGCAAAGGCGAAAGTGCGTTGTACCGGTTGCTGGGAACGGCGAGCCGGGCGCAACTGGGGCGCTATGCCTTCGATGCGGAACTGCACAAGCAGTTGTCCCGCGCGGCTGCGCACCCTGTCGCGCGTACCGCCCCACGGCTGGTCGAAAAGTTGGTGCGCGAGTCCGAAGTGGTGCGGCAGAGCGCGACCGGGGCTGCTCGGAATGCGCAAGCGGGACTGGATAGTTTTATCACCCAGCCGAAAGCCAGCGAAGTGCGCTATGGGCGCGCCTTGTCGGTATTGATCGCCGCCGAGGCACTGATGCTGGCGTTCAAGGCGGAAAGCGTGGGCGCCAAAGACCAACGTTTTTACATGGAGGCCATGGCCGCCGTGATGGCCGGTGCGGCTTGTGGGGCGGAGATCATGGCGAGTGCCGCCGAGTCGGCGGCCCAACGCGCTGCCGCGGCGGGGAACAGTGCCGAGGGAGCCCGTATCCTTCAAGGCAGCCGCAAACTGTGGGCGGCCTCAATGGGCACCGTGGGTGGGGTGGTATTGGCGGCGTATGACTTTGGGGACTTCTGGGGGGCAAGTAAGAGAGGTCAAGGTACGTTGGCTACCGCCTATCTGGCCCGAGGCTTTGCTGGACTCGGCCTGGGCCTATCCGGTTCCTTACTGGCCATTGCCACAGCCAAACCGTTCTTCGAGCATGTGGCGAAGACTTCTACTAATAGGGCGGCGATTGTCGTCACTAGAGCAAGTGCACGCCTTGCAACGTGGCTTGGCAGGGAAGCGGCCCAAAAGTTTTTGACCCGTGTCTTGTTGGGGAGCAATGCCGTATTCTGGGTGGCCACCGGAGTGTGGTATTTGGTCACACCGGATGCCCTGGAAGCGTGGTGTGACAAGAGTGCCTTCCGCAAGAATGATGGTACTGGCTACGATGACTTGGAGGTGGAGTTATCCGAGTTGTGGATGGCCGTTGCCGAGGTGACCTGATGTACTTTTTTGAGTGGATGCTTTGGTGGGGGACGACACTAGCTGAAGAGGGGAAAGACGAGGTCTTTGGTAAGGACTTCATGGAAGAGAACCAGGCGCCACTGAAAGCGGCCCTGGAAGAAGAGTACCCCCCCCTGGAATGGTCTGTTAGCGACCACCCTCGCAGCCGGGGGCCAGTGTACGCGTTCAACGACACCTATCTGGAAATGCGTTGTGGGTCTTTGGAGCATTACCGAGGATTGATTACGCCGTTGGTATTAACGCTCTTCTTGTTCGGTTTCGGTGGAGCTTACGGTGCGATTAATTTATTGCTAAACGGGCCCAATCACAATGGCATTGCCGATTACTTGATCGGCGTGATTGGCGTGGGGGGGATAACCGCTGGTTTCTGGTACTGCTTCTTCAAATTCAAATTCTACATTCCTATCCGCTGGGAGCTGTTCACTCATCGCCGATTGTTAATCCGCTTTAACCGCAAAACCAAGCAGGTGCATTTACATCGCCCCAAGTACGCAGGTGGGGTGGTGACAATGCCCTGGGACAAGATTATTCCGATCCATGAAGGGGCGGGGATGCGTCTGGTCTTGGCCTGGATGCCGCACCGAACCGGACAGCCGTTTGTAACCTTTGCCGCCGTCGGAAAACGCGCCGGCACTGCACAGGATCTACTCGATGAATGGGAGTTTATCCGCCGCTACATGGAGGAAGGCCCCAAGTCCGTACCCCAACCCCGGGTGCGGAGCAAGATGCCCTGGCCCTGGTACAGCTTGGAACCCCAATTCGAGGGTCTGTGGCCGATTCTGCGTCATGGCGACTGGAAACTATGGCTGGGTAAATTACTGATGAGTCCCGCCTTTTTGATTCTGGGCGCGGGGCATTGGGTATCTCAGTTACTATGCTGGGAACCTCGTTGGCCCAAGATCATTCGTGAAGCTGGCCAACCCGGCAAACCTACCCCCAAGTTGACCACAGCGGAAGATTACGACCCGGAGACCTGTCGCCGTTTGTATTTGAATGCGGATTTGTGGGTGCCCAAGGACCATGATCCGGACGCGCCTGCCAAGGAAGAAGAATCCGGCTCTCAGTGGCTGCCGTGAGGTGGGTTTGTTTCATTGAGCGACGAGGGAAGTGTTCTGGTCTTCGCCCGTATCCTGGGTAGGTTATCGGGCAGCTTTTTCTAATGGACGGTCAACTCTCGTTCTTCTGGTAAAAAGGTAATGAACATCGGCCGGTGCCTATCGCCGTCCTGTGTTTCAATAGGGCGTATGATGTCCACCAAAGGAAGAGGGTAGTGTTCAGAGCTTGCCCGAAATGCGCCGCCTGCAACAAGAAAGTGACCACGGATAAAGCCGTCGTCAGTGAGAACGGCCGCCTCTTCTGTTGTCAGGCACATCACGACTGGTTCTTTGCGGGACTGGATAAGCCGCCTCTGGATCCACGGAAAGCCCCTGTTGTTTATCGGCGAACCCCGGCCTCGGTCACATGGGGGCTCCTGGCTGTTTTTCTGTTGTGTCTGGGGGTGTTTCTTTGGGATGGTGTCAAACTCTGGCTTGGCAAGCCGGTGGATGTCGTTCTCTTTGTCGTAATGGCCGTCTCGCTTTTGTCCACGGTTATTGTATACGGGTTCATTTATCGTTGGCTGCGTGCGTTTGAAGTGGTAATGGCTCATCGTGAGCCGGGTATGAGTGACAGGGATTTCGCCGGTCATCTGGAAAGGTTGTATCGCAAGAAGCAACTGAGCAAGCGGGAACTGCTTTGGGGCGCTCGGCAGATATCGAGCCCGGAGCTGGCGGCGGTGGTGAGAAAAATTCGCTCCGGAGAGATACGCTGAGGGCGGAGCACGGTGGATATGAGAAGACGGGAATTGAGGCAAGGATGGCGCAGTGCGGGTGCGGTTGAATCATGACAGTTCGCGGACTCTTTAAATACTTTTTTGCGGCTTTTGGCTTCGCCGCGATTGTTATGGCGGTCGTGCTGTATCTGGACACTGCCTCTTTCATGAAGGAAGCGGTATCAGGGCAAGGAGTGCTGGAGAACGTTCGTGAGCGGCGTATGGACGAAAAGACCGTATGCGAATGGGTGGTGCGGTTTCGTACGGAGGACGGACGCCCAATCGAGTTTTCCACCAGAGCAGGAACGCGTTGTGCTGGAGTGCGGATAGGCGATGCCATGCCGATCCTGTATTCGCCGGCCCGGCCCGCGGAGGCTCGGGTTGATGATTTCTTTGCGCTCTGGGGCGGTTCGATAATCGGTGGGTTGATCGGACCGGTATTCCTTTTGATCGGCGGCACCTGGATTGCGGGCGGGCGGCGCAAGTGGCGCCGGGTGGCGACCTTGATGCGTGAAGGGCGGCGGATCGAGACTGAATTGGAAAAGGTGGAGCACCTGACCCGGATTAAAGTACAGCACCGTCACCCTTATCGGGTGGTGACACGGGGGGCTGATCCGCTGAGCGGGGAGAGCCGCCGTTTTCTCAGCGATTATCTGTGGTACGACCCTTCCCCTTATTTGCAGGACGTGAGCGTGCCGGTGTTCATCGGGCGTGACGATCCTCGCCGCTATCACATGGATTTGTCGTTCCTGCCCGGGGCTCCGAAATAACCACGACCGGGGCCGCCGGGTGATCAAGTCCCGACCTGGAGGATGACCTTGCCCAGGTGATCATCGCCGGCGACGAGGCTTTGTGCCGCTCGGACTTCCGTCCAGGGCAGTACCCGGTCGATACGCGGCTTCAGCTTGCCTTCGGCCAGGGCGTTGTCCAGATCCTCACGCATTGCCTCGACGATGCGGATCTTCTCTTCCAGGCTACGGGTGCGGAACGTCACGCCAATGATTTCCACCCGCTTGAAGGCCAGGGCCTCCATGTCCAGGGTGCCTTCGGCGCCGCCGAGACGGCCCACGCCGATGAGGCGTGCCTGTAGCGCCGCGGCTTTGATGTGGTCCGCCAGATAGGGGCCGCCCACATGGTCGATGATGATATCCACGCCCTGCCCGTCGCTGGCGTCGAGTACCTGCTCGGCGAACCCGCCGGTCCCGGTATTGATGACGGTGTCCGCGCCGAGCGTTGCGAGCAGGGCATCTTCCCGGTGGGTGCGGACTCCGGCGATGATCCGCCCGGCGCCCAGATGTCGCGCAATCTGGATCGCCATCTGACCGACCCCGGAGTTGGCGGCATTGATCAGTACGGCATCGCCGTCGCGCAGCCGCCCGGCGGTACGAAGCGCGTTGTGTTCGGTCATCAGGGCAACAATGGCACCGGCGCCTTCCTCGAACGTCCACGAGTCCGGGAGGGGCACCGGGAAGCGCGAATCAATGGCGACATACTCCGCCAGCCCGCCGCCCACCATGGTCATCACCCGGTCGCCGATGCTGAATGCGCTGTCCTCATCGGCTTCGACGACGGTGCCGGCGGCATCCAGGCCCACCACGGCGGGGGCGCCGGCGGCTCCGGGAGCGGCATGGGTGCCAGCCAGAACCGCCAGATCGGCGCGGTTCACCGAAGCGGCCTGAACCCGGATCAGCACCTGTCCCCTGGCCCAGGAAGGGGGCTCGATGTCACCTTGCCGGATGGCCGGTGTCGCGCCGGAACGGTCGATGATCATGGCTTTCACGGCATCTCTCCTGTGATTGAACGCTGCTTTTTTTCGGCCTCCAATGATTCGTCCTTCAGCCGAGCATGTTGGCCGGCAACCAAGTGACAATGACCGGAAAGAAGAAAATCAGCAAGGTGGTCACCGCTTCCATGATCATGAACCAGCCGGCACCACGGAACACGTCCACCAGTGGGGTGTCGCGGTCGATGCCGGCGGTGACATAGACGTTCAGGCCCACCGGTGGGGTGATCAAGCCGATCTCGCACATTTTCACCGCCAGAATACCGAACCAGAGCGGGTCGAAACCGAGTGATTGCACCGTGGGGAACAGAATGGGCAGGGTGATCACCAGCATGGAGAAGGCATCCAGGAACATGCCCAGCGGCAGATAGATCAACAGCAGCAGGCCGATGATCAGTAGTGGCGGCAGGTCCACGGTGGTGACGGCCTCGACGATGTATTGCGGCGCGCCCACCAGAGTGAGGAAGTAGCTGAAGATGCCGGCGCCGAGCATGGTCATCAGGATCATCACCGTGGTGCTGATCGAGGAGCGGAAGCTGTCCTTCAGGTTGCCGCCGAGGTTGGCGCGTGCCTGTCGTGAGCAGAGCAGCATCAGGAAGGCGGCGAAGGCCCCGATCGCCCCGGCTTCGGTGGGGGTGACGAAGCCCAGGTAAATGCCGCCGAGCACCACCACGAACAGCACGATCACCTGCCAGGCGTCACCCAGGGAGGCAAAGCGTTCCCCCCAGCCATAGCGGGGCTGGGTCTGGTGGCGACCGGGCATGATCCTTTTGCTGACCACCACGATGCCGACGATGAACACCAGGGTGGACAGCAAGCCGGGCAGGACCCCGGCCACCAGCATGGCGCCAGCGGAAACTTCGGTGAGCGCGGCATAGAAGATCAACAGCACACTTGGCGGAATCAGCACGCCCAGTACGCCGCCGGCCGCCACCGCGCCGGTGCTCAGCCGGCGGTCGTAGCCGGCCTGTTTCATTTCCGGAATGGCGACGGCGCCGACGGTGGCGGCGGTGGCCACGCTGGAACCGGAGGTGGCGGCGAAGCCGGCACTGGTGAGGACGCTGGCGATGGCCAGGCCACCGGGTAATTGTCCGACCCATTTGCGCGCCACACTGAACAGCTTCTGCCCGACACCGGCTTTTTGCGCGAAGTTACCCATCAGGATAAACAGCGGGATCACGGTCAGCAGGTAGACTGCGGTCTGGGTGTAGGAGAAGGCCTTGAGGCGGTTCAGTGCGAAGTCCAGATCTTCCACCATCACCACGCCGGCGACGCCGGCCAGGGCCAGGGAAGCGAAGACGGGCACGCCGGTGGCCAGCAGTACGAAGACCAGGCCAATGGCCAGCAGAGTAGCGGTCATTTCATCCATAGCGGGTCTCTCATTGGCCTGTCAGTCGGTGTGTGGGTCTGGCGTGGAAGGCTGGTCCCGGCCCAGCAGAGCCAGGCCGGAATACAGCAGCATTTGCGCGGTGGCGAACCAGAGGCCGATAGCCAGGGCGATCTTCGCCCACCAGATCGGGAACTCGATATAGCCCCAGCGGAACTCCTTGATCTGGAACGAATGAATGGCGTCCAGCGTCGAAGGCCAGGTCAGCAAGGCCAGGGCCAGCGCGGCGGCGGCCCAGGAAAAGGCGTTCATGGCCCGGGCCACCGGCACCGGCGCCAGTTTCACCAGGGCATCCACGCGGATGTGGCCGTGCTCCATCTGGGTCCAGCCCAGGCCGAGGAACACGATCAGCACCAGGGCGATTTCCGACAGCTCGAAGATGCCGGTGATCGGCCGGTCGATCAGCGAGCGGACGGTGGCGTCCAGGGTGATCGCCACCATCAGAAAGGCGAGCGAAACCAGTGCCACGCCGCCGAACACATTGGCCAGGGCCCGGAATGGCCGTTCAAGGAAGGTCATGATTGCCTCGTTATTGTTGTCATCCGATGCGGTGCCGGCAGGGGCGGAGTTTTACCGCTCCGCCGCCAGTTCTATAGGCCGCTCCAGGGTGCCGTTGGCATCGTGCTTGGCGATGGCCGCGTCCACCAGCGCCTGCATCTTGGCGCCGTCGATGTTGGCCGGTTTGGCTACCCTTTCGATCCAGCCCTCCACCTGGGCCGGTTGGATCAAACCCTTGGCTTCGGCTTTTTCGGCATCGCTGAGCGAGGAGAATTTGGCGCCTTCCTTGAGCGCGGTTTTCACATACTCCCGGGAAGTAGCGCCGTAGATTTCGGTGTACTTGCCAGCGTAAATCTCTTCCACCAGCTCGTTGCAGATGCCCTGAACCTTGTCCGGCAGTTCGTTCCAGGTGCTCATGCTCATGATGGTGGCGGCGGGAGCATGAGGGCCGTCGCCCAGGTCGGTGAAATAGGGCGCGATCTCATGCAGTTTGTAAGCAATGGAGGTCATGAAATCGAAACCGTAGACGCCGTCCAGAACACCCCGTTCCAGGGCGGTGTACACTTCCGGTGCCGCCATTGGCACGGCGGTGCCGCCGAGACGCTCGATCACTTCCGTGGCCACGCCGTAGCCGCGGATCCGTTTGCCCTTGATGTCCTCCAGGGAGCGGATCGGTTCGCGGGTCACCAGGGGGGCGTGATACCAGTTGGTCCAGTACATCACCTTGGAGCGGTGCCGTTGCTCCCACTCCTGACGCAGCGGCTCGAACTGCTGGTACAGGTCGCGGCACACCAGCTGCAGGGCGTCGGCACGCTGCATGCGGAAATACCAGTCCAGGCCCCGGGTCACCGGCAGTTCCGCCTGGTAGTAACCGGGGGAAATCAGCGACATTTCAGAAGTGGCGTCGCGGACCGCCGCCAGATGCTCGCCGACCTTGTTCAGCGATTGGGCCCAGAAACGGCGAATTTTCACCGCGTCGCCGGCGCGTTTTTCCAGTTCGTCGAGGAACCAGCTGTCCAGGCGCGAAGGGCCGGCGGTTTCGGAAATGTAGGTGTCGAACTTGATGCGGGTGGCGGACGCGGACCAGGCCGGTACCGACAAACCGCTCAGCATGCCGGCGCCGGCGAGAGCGGCGCTGCCTTTGAGGAAATCCCTTCTTTTTATTGTCATCACGTGTCTCCTGTTATTGTCTTGGTCAGTGTCATTGGGATTGTTTTTCTGTTGCTTCAGAGAGAAGCGGTGGCGCCGCTCTCTACTCGTTTGCGCAGCTCGGTCTTCAAAATTTTCCCGTAGCTGTTTTTCGGCAGGTCGTCGCAAAAGTAATATTTTTTGGGCTTTTTGAACGAGGCCATGCGTTGGCTGAACCATTGATTCAGGTCCTCGGCCTGGACGTCGTCGGCCACCACGAAGGCCACCACGATTTCACCCCATTCCGGGTCCCGTTCACCGATCACTGATACCTCGCTGATGGCCGGGTGCCGCGCCAGTACCTCTTCCACCTCGCGTGGATAGATGTTGGTGCCACCGGAGATGATCACGTCCTTGGAGCGGTCGGTGAGGGTCAGAAAGCCCTGCTCATCGAGGAAGCCGATATCCCCGGTACGCAGCCATCCGTCCACCAGGGTGTCGCGGCTGGCGTCTTCATTACGCCAGTAGCCCGCCATCACGGTGAGGCCGCGCACCACCACTTCACCGGGCTCGCCCGGGGGAAGGGGGCGCATTTGCGCATCCACCACCTGCACGTCGACGCAGGATTGTGCTCGTCCGACGGAGGCCAGGTGGCGTTCCCAGTCGGGCGCCTCGTGGTCGGCGATGCGCCGCCGGTCCAGGGCGGTGATGGTCATCGGGCTTTCGCCCTGGCCGTAGATCTGGATGAAGCGCGGGCCGAGCACGGAAAGGGCTTCGCGAATGTCCGCGGTGTACATCGGCGCGCCGCCGTAGACCACGCTTTTCAGGCCTTCTCCGTGCTCGCCCTGGCGGCGCGCTTCCGCCACCATCCGCTTGACCATGGTCGGCGCCGCGAACAGTGATACCCGGTCGAGTCGCCGGGCCAGGTCCAGCACCTCGGCGGCATCGAAGCCTCGCGAGACCGGCAGGATATGGCGGGCGCCGGCGCGAACGAAGATGAAGTTATACAGGCCGGCGCCGTGGGACATGGGCGCGGCGTAGAGCAGGGCGTCGTCCCCGGTTACCGGCTCCACATCCACCGGGTAGCACAGCGCCATGGCGACCAGGTTGCCGTGGGAGAGCATGACGCCTTTGGAGCGGCCGGTGGTGCCGGAGGTATAGAACAGCCAGGCCAGGTCATCGGCGCGGCGCGGATGCGGAGGTTGCGTGCGGGCCGTTGGCGTGCCGCTGGCAACCAGAGCGCTGGCGGCCAGCTCGACGCCGCTCTCCAGGGGCGAGTCCTGGAAAGTGCAGCCGTCGTCGGTAATCACCAGCTTGCTTTCCGCGTTACCAGCGATCCAGGCCGCTTCCGCGGCGTGCAGTTTGGCGTTCACGGGGACCGCCACGGCGCCGCTCCACCAGATGCCGTACATCAGTGGCAGGTAGTCCACGCTGTTTTTCATGAACAGCGCGACCCGGTCGCCGGGGACCACGCCATGGCGCTCCCGCAGCAGGCCGCCGACAGCGGCGGCGCTGTCGGCGAAGGTGCGGTAATCCGCCACCTGTTCGGCACCGTGAAACAGTGCCGGGCGTTGCGGGTGGCAGCGGGCCTGATCGTGCAGCCAGTTTGCGATATTCATCGGTGATCAGGCCCTCTTCGCCTGCAGCACCGAGGCGTAATTGGCCACGGCGGCACCGCCCATGTTGAAAATCAGGCCGGTTTCGGCACCGGGACGGGCCCGTCCGACGGCCTGGCCGGTGAGCTGCCGGAACGCCAGGGCGTGCATGGAGACGCCGGTGGCGCCCACCGGATGTCCCTTGGCCTTGAGCCCCCCGGACAGGTTGACCGGCAGACGGCCGTCGGCGAATACGGTGCCTTCCCCCAACGCGCGGGCACCCTGGCCCGCCGGGGCGAGTCCCATGGCTTCGTAGATCAACAGTTCAGCGATGGTGAAGCAGTCATGGACCTCGGCGAAATGCAGGTCCTCCAGGGTCACCCCGGCTTGCTGGTAAGCCTGGGACAAAGCCCGGCGCGGGCCCTCGAAGGCAAGGAAGTCGCGGCTGTTCATCGGCAGCAGATCGTTCACCTGCACCGCCGAGCGAATCGCCACCTGGCGAGGGAAGTCCCGGGCCCGCTCCGCTGAGGCGAGCACGATGGCGGCGGCGCCGTCGGTGATCAGCGAGCAGTCGGTGAGCCGAAGCGGGTCGGCGATCATCGGGTTCTGTTCCGAGACGGTGTTGCACTCGTCGAAGCTGAGAGGCCGGTGCATCTGCGCCAGCGGGTTTTCCATGGCGTTGCCATGGTTCTTCTCGGCGATGCGGGCCATGGCCGCCAGCGGATCGCCGTAACGCTCCTGGTAGGCGCGGGCGGCGACGCCGAATACCTGCGGAAAACTGAGCCCGGCTTCGCGCGGGTCGTTCTGATAGCCGGCGCCGGCCAGGGCGCGGGTGACATCGGCGGTGCTGTTGGCGGTCATCTTCTCCGCGCCCACCACCAGTACCAGGTCGGCGGCGCCGGAACGGATCGCGTTGATACCGGCGAACACCGCCGCGGCGCCGGAGGCGCAGGCGTTTTCGCAGCGGCTGGCGGGAGTGAAGCGCAGTCCGGGATCCGCCTGCAATACCAGCGAGGCGGGGAAGCCATCCGGGACCATGCCGGAATTGAAATGGCCGAGGAAAATCTGATCGATGTCGTTGGCGTCCACCTGGGCGTCGTCAAGTGCCTCGCGGCTGGCTTCGACGATCAGGTCTTCCAGGGTGGTGTCGTTGAGGCGGCCGAAGCGAGTGTGACCGCTGGCGACAATGGAGACGGAGTGGTCCTGCTGAGTCATGAGGCACCTGTGTTGTTTTTGTTCGCGGGGGTCGCGGTACCGGCACTTGCCAGACCGCTGGTTCTATTTACAATGTGGTCCATTCCCGTCCCGTACCGCTATTCGTGCAACTACGTACATGACTAAGAGTGCCTTCCGGGGACCTGACTGCGAGAGGTGTCGCGATGCACGATTCCGTCACCAGCGAGGATCTGGAACGTCTGGCTTTCCGGGTTTCGCCGGCGCCCCAGGTGATTACCCGGCAGCGGGCCATGCTGGATTTCAATGAAGCGTTCAACGCCTTGTTCGGTTATTCCCGGGAACAACTGCTGGGCCAGCTGATCCTCCGTTTGTACCCCTCCATGGCGGATTTTCAGGCCATCGGCGATCGCTGTCTGAGCTGGTTGCAGCGCAACCGTTCCTACTCCGATGAACGCTTCATGCAGCACCGTTCCGGTGAGGTGTTCTGGGCCCGCGCCAACGGCTACACGTTGACGCCGGAGTCGCCCTTCGAGCTGATGGTGTGGCACTTCGAACGCATCGATAACCCGATCCAGGCGACGGTGAAACTGACGCCCAGGGAACGGCAGATTTCCGCCTATATCGTCAATGGACTCACTTGTAAGGAGATCGGCCGCAAGCTGGGTATTTCCCATCGCACGGTGGAAGTCCACCGTGGCCGCCTGATGAAGAAACTGGAAGCGAAGAACACCGCCGAGCTGGTATCGAAAATCATCGTTTTGAGATAGCCGTGGATGTCGATCCGGCGCGTGCCGGTTCGACCGGATCAGGAAAGCCCTCAAAAGGAGATAACGATGAACTACGTGGACGGTTTCTTACTGCCTTTACCGAAAGAGAACCTGGACGCTTATCTGGAGATGTCCCGCAAGGCCGGAGAAGTGTGGAAGGAATACGGCGCCATCGATTACGTGGAATGCGTGGCCGATGACGTGCCGGACGGCAAAGTCACCTCCTTTCCCATGAGCGTCAAACTGGAGCCCGGAGAAGTGGTGGTGTTCTCCTGGATCACCTACGCCTCGCGGGAGGAGCGGGATCGCATCAATGAACAGGTCATGAAGGATCCACGCATCGCCGGCATGGATCCGGCCACCATGCCCTTCGATGGCAAGCGGATGATGTGGGGCGGATTCCGGCCGGTATTGAGTCTTTAAGATTTAAGAGCGGGACTCACCGGTCGGCCGCTCCTTGTCCACCGGTTTCAGTGTGGCGGCGCAGAACAGGGAATTGAGCCGCTTCATATCGCCCAGCAGATCCAGGTGCAGGGAACTGGTTTCCAGGCTCTGTACGACCTGATGGCGCAGCCGTTCCAGATGGGCGTGCGCCAGTTGTCGCTGGCGTGCCTGAAAACGGCTTTTTTCTTCCAGCAGGCGGCGGATGCTGTCCTCATCGTCGTTGAGGAACACCGACAGGCCCAGACGCAGGTTCGCCCGCAGCCGTTCGTGCAGCTCCAACAGCTCCTGCAGGCCACTTCGGGAGAACGAGCGGCGCCGGGCGGTCTTGCGATCACGGACTTTCTCCATCATGCGCTCGATCAGATCACCGGCCTGCTCCAGGCCGATACTCATCTCCAGCACCTGGCTCCAGCGCCGCTGGCTGTCCGGGCTCAACCGCTCCCGGGGAAGCCGTGCCAGGTACAGCTTGATCGCGGTGTGCAGGCTGTCCAGTTGGTCGTCCAACGGTTCCGGCGGGGCCTTGGGCCGAGTGGTTTCGCGGCGCATGGCGTTTCCCAACTCGTCCAGCATGGTTTCCACCAGGTCTCCCATGGCCAGCACCTCGCGGCTGGCGTTGGCCAGCGCCAGGGCCGGCTGATCAAGGGCCTGCGGGTCCAGATGGCGAGGCCCCTGGCGCGGCTCGGGCGTGGCCGGATCCGGCAGCAATAGCCGGCACAGACGGGCCATCGGCACGGTCAGCGGGAGCATGGTCAGGCAGCGGCCGCCGTTGTAGGCCAGATAGAAGCCGATCACCAGATCCTGGGGAGCGAAGGACAGGGTGGCCAGCCAGCGCGCGGTGAGATCGACGAAGGGCAGCATCAGAATCAGCCCGGCCAGTTTGAACAGCAGGCTGCCCAGGGCCACGCGGCGTCCGGCGGTGTGGTAAAAGCCGCTGTTAAGGAAAGCCAGCACGCCGCTGCCCACGGTGGCGCCCATCACCAGACACAGCGCCACCGGCAGCGACAGGACACCGGCCGCGCTCAGGGTGGCGGTGAGCAGGACCGCCGCCAGGCTGGAATAGGTCAACATGGCGAACAGCGCGCCGACTACCGCGTCCAGTAGTAGATCACCAGTGAGAGACTCGAACAGAACGCGTACGCCGCGAGCCTCGGTCACCGGCGCCATGGCCTCGATGATCAGCGTCAGGGCCAGCAACATCAGGCCCAATCCCAGCGCCACCCGCGCCAGCTGCCCCGCCTTGCTTTGCTTGCGGGACAGGAACAGCGGAACGCCGACGATCAGCAGCAGCGGGGACAGCCAGGACAGATCCAGCGTGAGCACGCGAGCCATCAGGGCGGTGCCCAGATCGGCGCCAAGCAGAATTGCCAGACCGGTGGCGAGGGGCATCAGGCCGTCGGCGACAAAGCCGCTGACCAGCAACGCGGTGGCGTTGCTGCTTTGCACCAGCGCGGTGACCCCCGTGCCGGCGGCGAAGGCCAGCAGCCGACGATCCAGATAGTGACTCAGCCAATGGCGCAGACGGGCTCCGTAGACCCGCAGCACACCGGTGCGCACGATATGCGTGCCCCACACCAGCAACGCCACGGCGGCCATCAGATGCAGCAGAACCTGCATGGCGACCCTCCCGGTCACGCCGTCGTGGGACGGTGGCTTTTGTTATATCACGGTTGTTCCCCGGGTGCTTGACGCTGACTGGCAAACTCGGGAGCCTTGAGCCTGGTTCGGCTCGGCGGGTGGTGTTCGTGCCGGCCCGATGTAAAACATCATGAATGGCTGAAGACCATGACCGAAACCTCATTGATCTACATTCACGGCTTCAACAGCTCGCCGCGGTCCCATAAAGCAGGGCTGTTGCGGCAGGTGTTCGAGGCCGCCGGCGCCGGGCACCGCCTGCATATCCCGGCTCTGGAGCCCCAGCCCAAGCGGGCCATGGCCGCGCTGGAGGCGGAAATCGCCGGTGCCGGCCCGGTGGCCCTGCTGGGGTCGTCCCTGGGTGGTTTCTATGCCACCTGGCTGGCGGAGCACCACGATTTGCCCGCGGTACTGGTGAATCCGGCGGTTCGCCCCTGGGCACTACTGGACAAATACACAGGTATCAATCATAACTATCACACCGGCCAGGCCTATGACTTTGATCCGGCCTGGCTGGATGAACTCAAGCGCTACGAGGTACCGGAGGTCAGCAAGCCCGAGCGCATGCTGCTGCTGACACAAACCGGGGATGAGTCCCTGGATTGGACCGACGGCTGGGAATACTATGCCGACTGCCATCGCTACTGCGGGTTGGGCGGCAGCCACGGGTTCGATGACTTCGATGCCTTTATTCCGTTAGTGTTGCGCTTTTGTGGAATTCGCCTGACGTCCGGCCTGTGACGTCCGGTACCGCCCGGCGGGTCTGTCCGAATGCCGGGCCGTTGACTGTTTTCAGGGATCTATGACCAACACCTATACCTCAGAGAATATCGAGGTCCTTTCGGGCCTGGAGCCGGTGCGCAAGCGTCCCGGCATGTACACCGACACCACCCGCCCCAACCACCTGATCCAGGAAGTGGTGGACAACTCCGTCGACGAAGCCTTGGCCGGGCATGCGCGCAGTATCCGCGTCACCCTGCTCAAGGACGGCGGTGTGGAAGTGGAAGACGATGGCCGCGGCATGCCGGTGGATCTGCACCCGGTGCAGAAGAAGCCCGGCGTTGAAGTGATCCTCTCCACCCTGCATGCCGGCGGCAAGTTCTCCAACAATAACTACCAGTTCTCCGGCGGTTTGCACGGCGTCGGGGTTTCAGTGG
Source organism: Alloalcanivorax balearicus MACL04 (assembly GCF_025532145.1). Taxonomy (GTDB): domain Bacteria; phylum Pseudomonadota; class Gammaproteobacteria; order Pseudomonadales; family Alcanivoracaceae; genus Alloalcanivorax; species Alloalcanivorax balearicus. The sequence goes on from NZ_ARXS01000039.1 coordinate 16,481, forward strand.
TGAACGCCCTGTCACGCAAACTGGAAGTCCTGGTCAAACGGGACGGCCAGTTGCACCACATCAGCTTTGCCGGCGGCGAAAAGACCAGTGAGCTGGAAGTGGTCGATACCGTCGGCAAACGCAATACCGGGACCCTGCTGCGGTTCTGGCCGGACGAGAGCTATTTCGATTCGCCCAGGATCTCGGTGGCTCGTCTGCGTCACCTGCTGCGCGCCAAGGCGGTGTTGTGCCCCGGACTGGCGGTGACACTGGAAAACCAGGCCACTGGAGAGACCGAGAACTGGCAGTTCAGTGATGGCCTGGTGGAATACCTGCTGGAGGGTACCCGGGGCTGGGAGCGGGTACCGGCGGAGCCTTTCGATGGTGCCATGAAAGGTGATACCGAAGCGGTGGACTGGGCGGTGCTGTGGCTGCCGGAAGGCGGCGAACTGATCACCGAGTCCTATGTAAACCTGATTCCCACTCCCCAGGGCGGTACTCATGTGAACGGGCTGCGTTCCGGCCTGCTGGACGCGCTGCGCGAATTCTGTGAATTCCGCAATTTATTGCCACGTGGCGTGAAACTGACCCCGGAGGACATCTGGGATCGGGCCTGTTACGTGCTCAGCGTGAAAATGCAGGACCCGCAGTTCGCCGGTCAGACCAAGGAGCGGCTCAGCTCCCGGCAAACCGCCAGTTTCGTATCCGGGGTGGTCAAGGATGCGTTCTCGCTGTGGCTCAATCAGCACACCACCGAGGCGGAACAGCTGGCGGAGCTGTGTATCAGCAACGCCCAGAAACGCCTGCGCGCGGCGCGTAAGGTCACCCGCAAGAAAGTCACCAGCGGCCCGGCATTGCCCGGCAAGCTGGCCGACTGCACCAGTGATGACCCGGCCCAAACCGAGATTTTCCTGGTGGAGGGGGATTCCGCCGGCGGTTCCGCCAAACAGGCCCGGGATCGTGTCTACCAGGCGATCATGCCGCTGCGCGGCAAGATCCTGAACACCTGGGAGGTGGATCCAGCGGAAGTGCTGGGCAGCCAGGAGATTCACGATATCGCCGTGGCCCTGGGCATCGAGCCGGGTGCCGATGACCTGTCCGGTCTGCGTTACGGCAAGGTCTGTATCCTCGCCGACGCCGATTCCGACGGCCTGCACATCGCCACCCTGCTGTGCGCGCTGTTTTTGCGTCATTTCCCGGCGCTGGTGCGCGACGGGCACGTTTTCGTGGCGATGCCGCCGCTGTATCGCATCGACATCGGCAAGGACGTCTATTACGCCCTGGATAAAGAAGAGCGGGAAGGCGTGCTGGATCGCATCAAGGCCGAGAAGAAACGCGGCAAGGTCAGCGTCACCCGCTTCAAGGGCCTCGGTGAGATGAATCCGATGCAGCTGCGGGAAACCACCATGGCCCGGGATACCCGCCGCCTGGTGCGATTGACCATGACCAGCGACGACGACACCCACCAGCTCATGGACATGCTGCTCAGCAAGAAGCGCGCGTCCGACCGCAAGAGCTGGCTGGAAGAAAAAGGCAACCTGGCGGAAGTATAGACGCGCATACACGCAAACACGCTTCACGCTTGCACGCGAAAGAAACATTCTTTTCAGGTTGGCGATGAAGCGGGTTGGTTTGGCGTTTTCTGGATTATTGAGGATTGTAAACAGAGGTGGGCATCTAGCCGCAAGGATTACAGATCGCGATATGCCAAAGCGTGTTGCGTGTTGCGTGTTAGCGTGCGAGCCAATGAGCGAAGCGAATCATTATGGCCGACGATTTCGAGAATTTTTCCCTCCGGGACTACACAGAAAAAGCGTACCTGGATTATTCCATGTACGTGATTCTGGACCGGGCCCTGCCGCACCTCGGCGATGGCTTGAAACCGGTGCAGCGCCGCATCGTCTATGCGATGAGCGAGCTGGGCCTGAAGAACACCGCCAAGTATAAAAAGTCCGCCCGTACCGTGGGCGACGTGCTGGGTAAGTACCACCCCCATGGCGACAGCGCCTGCTACGAGGCCATGGTGTTGATGGCGCAGCCGTTCAGTTATCGCTACCCGCTGGTGGACGGGCAGGGCAACTGGGGCAGCCAGGACGACCCCAAATCGTTCGCCGCCATGCGCTATACCGAGTCGAAGCTGGCACCCTATGCCGAGACGCTGCTGGCGGAACTGGGTCAGGGCACGGTGGAATGGGCGCCGAACTTCGACGGCACCATGGACGAGCCGAAACTGCTGCCGGCGCGCCTGCCCAATGTGCTACTGAACGGCACCACCGGTATCGCCGTCGGCATGAGCACGGATATCCCGCCGCATAACCTGCGCGAAGTCGCTCAGGCCTGTATCCACCTGCTCAAGGACCCCGGTGCCTCACTGGATGATCTGATGGAGTACATCCAGGGACCGGACTTCCCCACCGAAGGGGAAATCATCACTTCCCGCAACGACATCATCCGCATGTACTCGGAAGGCCGGGGAACGCTCAAGCAGCGCGCGGTTTACGACCGGGAAGAGGGGGATATCGTGGTCACCGCGCTGCCTTATCAGGTCTCCGGCGCCAAGGTGCTGGAACAGATCGCCGATCAGATGCAGAAGAAAAAGCTGCCCATGGTCAGTGACCTGCGCGATGAATCCGACCATGAGAACCCCACCCGCCTGGTGATCACGCCGCGCTCCAACCGGGTGGACGTGGAGCAGTTGATGGCGCACCTGTTCGCCACCACCGATCTGGAAAAGAACTACCGGGTCAATCTGAACATGATCGGTATCGACGGGCGGCCGCAGGTGAAGAGCCTGGACGTGATTCTCAACGAGTGGCTGCAATTCCGCATGGTCACCGTGCGCCGCCGGCTGCAGCATCGACTCGACAAGGTGCTCGACCGGCTGCACATCCTGGAAGGTTTGTTGATCGCCTTCCTCAATATCGATGAAGTGATCGAGATCATTCGTCGCGAGGACGCGCCCAAACCGGTGCTGATGGAGCGCTTCGGGCTTTCCGACAAGCAGGCGGAAGCGATCCTGGAATTGAAGCTGCGTCATTTGGCGAAGCTGGAAGAGTTCAAGATCAAGGGCGAGCGTGACGACCTGTCCCAGGAGCGCGACAACCTGGAAGCGACCCTGGGTTCCATGGCCAAGATGAAGAAACTGGTGGCCAAGGAGCTGGAAGAAGACATCGCCACTTACGGCGATGACCGCCGCTCACCGCTGGTGGAGCGTGGCGAAGCCCGGGCCATGGACGAAGCGGATCTGATGGGCTCGGACCCGGTCACCGTGGTGTTGTCCGAGAAAGGCTGGGTGCGTGCCGCCAAGGGCCATGACGTGGACGCCGAGGGGCTCAGTTATAAATCCGGTGACGGCTTCCTGACCGCCGCCAAGGGCAAATCCAACCAGCCGGTGTGCTTCCTCGATTCCACCGGTCGCAGCTACTCGCTGCCGGCCCATACTTTGCCCAGCGCCCGCAGCCAGGGTGAACCGCTGTCCGGACGGGTTAATCCGCCTTCCGGAGCCCGGTTCGTGGCGGCGATCATGGGTAAGGACAAAGACGCCTTTCTGATGAGCACCGACGCCGGCTACGGTTTCGTGGTCCGTTACGGTGATCTGCTTGCCAACAAGAAAGCCGGCAAGACCGTGCTGACCGTGCCCAAAGGCGCCAGGGTGATGGTGCCGAAGCCGATGCCGGCGATTGAGCAGGCGTTGATCGCGGTGGTGTCCAACGAAGGCCGGCTGCTGGTGTTCCCGGCGGCGGATCTGCCGGAAATGGCGCGTGGTAAGGGCAACAAGATGGCCTCCATTCCGTCCGCGCGAGTGGCGGACCGGGTGGAATTCGTGCAGGACATCCAGGTGCTTGGCCCCGAGGATGCCCTGGTGGTGCGTTCCGGCAAGCGTCATTTGAAACTCAAACCCGCGGATCTGGAGCACTACATGGGGGAGCGGGGGCGTCGTGGCGCCAAGCTGCCGCGCGGTTTCCAGAATGTGGACACCATGGATGTGGAGCCCCGCGACTGAGCCAGGGGGCGCCCGGATCGCCGCTTTTGGTTATGATCCGGGCGTTAGACCAAAAGGAGTAGCCGCGTCATGCGTGCCATGTTGACCGGTGTTACCACCGCACTGTTGTTACTGCTGAACACGCTGATCCTGATCGGGCCGATGATGGTGGTCGCCCTGCTCAAACTGGTTTTGCCGGGCAAGGCCCTGCGTAATCGCTGCTCCCGCGGCGTCATGTGGATCGCGGAGACCTGGGCGGGTATCTGCAAGGCGATTTTTTCTTTGATGACACCAACCTGCTGGGAAGTGCGTGGCGCCGAGGGTTTGCGCCGAAACACCTCCTATCTGGTGGTCAGCAACCATCAATCCTGGGTGGACATTCCGGCGCTGGTGCAGGTGCTCAATGGGCAAGTGCCCTACTTCAAATTTTTTCTCAAGAAAGAACTGATCTGGGTACCGTTTCTCGGGTTGGCGTTCTGGGCGCTGGATTACCCATTCATGAAACGCTACACCAAGAGCTATCTGAAGAAGCACCCGGAATTACTCGGTAAGGACCTGGAGATCACCAAGGCCGCCTGCGAGAAATTCAAGGACATGCCGGTGACCGTGGTCAACTACCTGGAAGGCACCCGCCGTACCCCGGAGAAGCAGGCCCGGCAAAATTCCCCCTTCAAGCATCTGCTCAAGCCCAAGGCCGGCGGCGTCGCCTTTGTGCTGGCAGCGCTGGGTGACAGTCTGGACGCCCTGCTGGATGTGACCATCGTCTACCCGAATGACACACCGCCGGGCTTCTGGGATCTGATCAGTGGCCGGGTGGAACGGGTCATCGTGGACCTGCGCATGCGTGAGCTGGATCCGGCATTGTGGCAGGGGGACTACGAGAACGACCCCAAATTCCGTACCGTGATTCAACGGTGGGTCAACGATTTGTGGCGGGAGAAAGACGCCTTGATCGATGAGCTGGCGGATCGGAACCCGAACAGTGTGAGCCCCGAGACCAGGAAGGCCTCCTAGGCAGAGCTTCCCATAGAGACCGGACTACGAAGCCGCTGTAGGAGCTTGCCTGCGAGCGAATATCCCAATGCCGGAGGCCGTATTCGCCAGCAAGCTGGCTCCCACAGTTTGTGCTACGGAGCCGCTGTGGGAGCTTGCTTGCAAGCGAATTGGCTCCCGTTGCCCAAGAATTCGCGTGCAGGCAAGCTCCTACAGCGGCTTCGTAGCAACCCCTGAATTCATGTCCGCCAGGCGATATTTAGAACCGCAATGTCGCCGCCAGATAAGGCCCGCCGATCTCCAGGTCGGTATCCACGCCGCTGACGTCATCCAGTTCCACTTCCAATCGGCTGTAGCCGGCTTCCACGCCAAGCAGGAAGTCGGACTGCCAGCCAACCCGGGCGGTATAGTCGCGCATGTCACTGCCATCGTAGGTGATCGCGTTGACTTCCCCGCCCACATACAGGCCGGTAAGCGGCAGATTGACGCGGGCGGCCAGGTAGCCCATGGGGAAGGTCTTGTTGGCGCTCTCTGAAGCGCTGCGACCGAGGCCGCTCACTTTGAAGTCGGCTTCCATGCGGCGTACCGTCACCCCGAGATCCAGCTTCACCACGTTATTCAGCGGGCTCCAGTAAAGGGTGCCGTCGAGCAGCTCCAGATCCAGGTCGCCGCTGACTTCCTCACCAGCCAGAAAGTCCTGGCCGTTGAAGGAAATGCCACGGCCCAGGGTGTGGCTGCCACCTTCGGAGAACTCCATGTGCCGGATACGCGCATTGGGAATCAGAGGAATGGCGTGCTCCACGCCCACGAACAGCACGTTCTCGCGGCTTTCGTCCAGCCCCAGGTCGTGTTCCACGTCAATGTTGCCTCCACCGGAGGCGATGTCGCCGCTGATCTCCGCGTCCCAGGTGTAGGCCCCGAAATAAGCATCCACCAGCGGGGCGGCCTGAGCCAGGGGGGGCGCGCCCAGTACCAGGGCGCCAAGCATCAATCGTTTCATAATCAGGGTATCCTTCTTGCATTTGAGGGTTGCATTTGAGGGCTGCGGTTGAGGCGCAGTATTGCATCGCCTTCGCCGCAGACCAACCCCGGAAAAGCGGCCACGCCGATGGCCCCGGGCGCCCTTCACGGCTATCCTTGTGGGTTCGGACAGACCGGGAACAGAACCATGGCCAATTCCCTGCAACAGCAGTTAATGAAAGCCGGGCTGGCGGACAAGAAGGCCGCCCGCCGAGCCAAGCAGCAAAAACGTGAGGACGTCAACCGAGCCCGCCGTGAAGGGGGTGACGAAGACGCCGCGGAGCGTGCCCGCCGTCAGCGCCAGGAGCAGGCCGAGCGGGACCGCCAATTGGAAGTCCAGCGGCAGGCCGAGCGTGAGGAAAAGGAGAAGCAGGCCCAGTTGCGGCAACTGATCGAAGCCCATCGCCTGCCCCGGGAACAGGGTGAGGTGGGATTCCGCTTTGTGCAGGAGCGCAAGGTGAAAACCATCTATGTTACCGCCGCGCAGCAAGCTCAACTGGCCAACGGGCGGCTGGCCCTGGTGGCGCAGGGTGAAGGTTATGAGCTGGTGCCCGCCGAGGTGGTGGACAAGATCCGCGAGCGGGATGAAGGCGTCGTCCTGGTGTGCAACACCCCATCCGCGAAGAAGCAGGATGAAGACGATCCCTATGCCGGCTACGAGGTGCCCGACGATCTGATGTGGTAGATCTCCGGTATCGATGAGGCGGCCAGGGCAAGGCCGCCCGAAACGCGGTTTATTACGCTGCTTACAAAAAAATGGACAATAACAACGAGAAACCGAGATGGGATTTCCCAATGTGCTTTATGTCTGGGACGACCGCTTTTTATACCTGACCGAGGGGATTGCTTCCGGCTACACCCAGCGTCACACCGTCACCTTGCTGCTGTCATTGAATGACACGCCCTTCACTCTGTGCGAATCCGACGGCGCGGTACAGCCCTATCACGCTGCCTTGGTGGGCAAACAGGTGACCCGATCGCTGGATGCTGGCTCGGTGCCCTTGTTGTCGCTCAATTTCGACCCGCAGAGTTATGAGTATCATGCGCTTTCGGCTTTTCTCGGGGAGGAGGCGGTCAAGGCTGTGACTCTGGATGACGCGGCCTTGCCATCGGACTGGGTTCGCCGCTGTACCAGCGAGGCTTTCGAGGACGCGGCGTTTTTCCGTCTCACCACACAGTTGCCACGCGCCATCGTCGGATACCAACCGATCCGTATGCCCATTGATATGCGCGTCATGCACATCGCCCAGAAGATCAAAAAGGAATTGCCGCTGACCAGCACGGTGGCGGAGCTGGGGGAAGAGGTCGGGCTGTCCCAGGACCGGCTGACCCATCTGTTTTCGGAATCTCTCGGGATTTCCATAAAAAGCTATTTATTGTGGGCCCGCATGCGCCGGGCGGTGGAATGCATCGCCCGCGGCGATACTCTGATCAGCGTGGCCCATGATGTGGGCTTCTCCGATTCCGCTCATCTTGCCCGTACCCTGAAAGCGTTCTTTGGATTGACGCCATCATTTTTGGCAAGAGGCATGCACCTGCATATGAAATAGCCGCTGCGTTCAAGCCTACCTGTCAGTACGTCCCTAGACTCCCTTGTTTCAATAACACGGTTTCAATAACGCTGTTTTAATAACAAGAATGGGAGTGCTGTAATGCCTTTTTCTGACTTTTCCCTTCGCTATAGGGGCGGTTTATCCGCCGCTTGCGTGTTATCCGTCGCGGTCGCCCTGAGCGGCTGTGGCAGTGATTCCTCCTCCAACCGGTCCTCGGTTTCCTACAACGCCACCATCGAACGAACCACCCAGGGTATCCCCCACATCACCGCCGACGACTATCGTGGTCTCGGTTATGGCCACGGTTATGCCATTGCCGAGGACAATCTTTGTGTGCTGGCGGATGCTTATGTGACCTTCCGCGGAGAACGGTCACAGTATTTCGGTCCGGACGAACCGGCGGCGGTAATGGGGACTTTCGGTTCTCCGTCGAATCTGGAAGCGGATTTCTTCTTCCGGTTTGTCGTTAATGACCAGCAGGTCGAGGACTTCATGGCGGAGCAGCCGCGGGAGATGCGTGACCTGTCCGATGGCTTCGCTGTCGGCTATAACCGCTACCTGAATGAAATCCAGGCCGGCCAACATACCGGTCGCCATGCCGATTGCCGTGATGCGGAGTGGCTTGGCGAAATCGATGAAAAAGCCGTCTTTCGCCGTCTGGTGGCGTTGAATCTGGCGGCCAGCTCCGCCAACTGGGTCGAGGAGATCACCGCAGCCGCGCCACCTTCGGCGGCGCCGCTGCGTCTGCGTAACCCTTCCCTTGAAAGCGACGGCGAGATCAATCTGGATCCGGAGCGGTTCCAACTGGGGCGCCAGTTCGGCATTGGCAGTAACACCTATGCCTTTGGCGGCGAAGCCACCCAGAATGGTCGCTCACTGAACTTCGGCAACCCTCATTGGTATCTGGAAGGCGTGGATCGCTTTTATCAGATGCACATGACCCTGCCGGGCAAACTCGATGTGGCCGGGGTCTCCATCATGGGCGCGCCCATGGTGCTGTTGGGCTTCAACAACAATGTGTCCTGGTCGCATACGGTTTCCACCGCGCGGCGGTTCACTCTTTATCGTCTCGCTTTGAAGGACGGCGACCCGACCACCTACATCAAGGATGGCGCGGAACAGCCCCTGCAAGAGGAAACCATCACCGTTCAGGTGCTTCAGGAGGACGGTTCTCTGGCGCCGGTTTCCCGCACTCTTTATCGTTCCGAGTACGGTCCGATGATCAACCTGTCATCGCTGCACCCGGCGTTGGCCTGGGACACCAATCAGGCGTTCACATTGCGTGACGTGAACCTGGAGAATACCCGCTCGTTCAAGAACTTCTTCGCCTTCGGCCATGCCGGTTCGCTGGACGAGTTCGTGGCCAGCATCAAGCAGTACGTGGGCATTCCCTGGGTGAATACCTCCGCCATCGGCCGCGACGACGAGCGTGCGCTGTATTCCGATATCACCGCGGTTCCCAACGTGCCGGACAGCATGTTGGCGGGCTGTCTGGTGCCGACCCTGGGACCGGTCATCCTGCAGGCGGTACCCGGTCTGCCACTGCTGGACGGTAGCCGTTCCGAGTGTGACTGGAAAACCGACTCGGATTCCGCCGCGCCGGGGACGTTCGGTCCGGCTAACCTGCCGGTGCTGCTGACCACGGATTACATTGCCAACATGAATGACAGCTATTGGCTGAGTAATCCGGACCAGCCGCTGACCGGTTACGCCGGCATCATGGGTCAGGAAGACTATGAGCAAAGCCTGCGTACCCGCATGGGGCACATGATGGTGGAAGACCGCAAGGCGGGCACCGATGACCTCGGTACGGCCGGCGCCAGCAGTGAGACGGTGCGGGAGATGGTGCTGAATAGCCGTAACCTGAGCGCGGAGCTGCTCAAGGCGGAGGTGCTGCCCCTGGTTTGCCCGGGCGATACTGTTGATGAGGATACCGCCTGCACCGTGCTGACTACCTGGGACAATACCGGCAACCTGGATGCGGCCGGCGCTCATATCTGGAATGCGTTCTGGCTCAAGATCCGCGACCAGGATGAGCTTTACGCCAATCCGTTCAAGGCGGAAGATCCGATTCACACGCCGAATGGCCTGAATATTGGAAATGCGGATGTGGTTGCCGCTGTGGAAGCCGCTTTCTCCGAGGCTGTGCAGGACGTAGTGGATTCCGGTGTGGCTCTGGACGCCAAGGTTCGTGACTGGCAGAAGTACGCCAAGGCTGGGACGGACATCCCGCAGTTCGGCGGTGAGGGCTATGAAGGCTACTTCACGGTGCTGCGCAACACCTACATGCACGTGGTGGATTTCCCGGAAGGCGAGCCGGTGCGGGCCTACACCATGCTCACCCACGCGGTGACCACGGATCCGGCCAGCCCGTATTACAGCGAGGCCACCGAGGATTATGCAGAGAAGAAATGGCTCGAGTTCCCGTTCACCGAGGAACAGATCAAGCAACAAAGTATCTCCATCACCGAACTGAGCGAGTAAAACGCGGCGGCGCGGACGGGTCGGCCGTCCGCGCCTCGCCGCCTTTCACCATCCCTCCTATAACCACGGCTCCAGCGCGACCAGGGAACCTTCAAACATATTTTGTATTCCTTGTGTTGGGGATCTGCGCCTCCGTCGGGGGCGCGGGTCTGTACGTGGGCCTTCCGGGATCGCTGTGAATACGTCCATGTAAGCTCCCGGTTTGACGTCCCTGTCAAACAGGGTCCCGGAAGGCCCACGTACAGACCCGCTTGGAGTGAGCCACGGCGTTCCGGGTTCCGACAACGACAGCCGCTGACACAGAAGGGGCTACGAAGCCGCTGTGGGAGCTTGCCTGCAAGCGAATATTACAAACCGCCCGAGCTAGCCCCATTCGCTTGCAGGCACGCTCCCACAGCGGCGTTGTAGCGGCCACCGAAGCTAGAAGAACACCAGTGTTTGCCGGTTACCTCGAAGCTGATCTGTGTTACGCCTTTGCGGGACCCTGTCGAACAGGGACGTTCGACCGGGAGCTTACATGGACGTATTCACGGCGTTCCCGCCAAGGCGTAACACAGATCAGCGTCCCTGATGGAGGGTAATCTTGTTTCCCTCTGAATGAGATGAAGTAAAAAAACGGTCGCGCTGTCCGCGTCACGCGCTTCCTGGAAGGGGCTTTGATAGACTTGGTCAATAATTCGGAGAGGATAAACGATCCGACCAGGAACCGCGGCGAGAGGAATTCGGCTTGGACGTATTGAATGAGCTGTCCCAGGCTCTGGACGGCGTATTGATCCGCTTGCGCCGGGAGTTGCGCGACGGGTTGCGTCGCGAGGGAATCCGGTTGCCACCGCCGGCGGTGCAGGTGCTGTTGCTGCTGCAGCGGCGCGGGTCGATGGGGATGCGCGATGTGGCGGTTTGCTCCGGCAGGGACAAGGGCCAGCTGACCCGGCTGGTGACCGCTTTGGTGGATGAGGGGCTGGTGGAACGCCAGGTCAATGATCTGGATCGCCGTGCCGCCAGAGTCTCGCTGACCGCCAAGGGGTTGAGCGCTGCCTCCCTCTGTGCCCGCATTGAGCGGCGCGCGCTGCATCATCTTTGTGAGCCGTTGTCCGCTTCCGATCAGGCCTCCCTGACGCGGCTACTGCGCCGTTGTCTGCAGGAAGACCAAGGCTGAAGGTCATGCCGGCGGGGCCAAACCGAGGAGGATGTCTTGTTGACCTTCCCGGCCTTGCTTAACCTTTGATCCATTATCGCGTCGGTGCCCGGGGATCGGGAGCGGGGCGGGCCAGCCACAGGTGAGGAGCGTCCAGGTGTCATCCGGAATCATCAAAAGCAATGGTATGGAGCTGTACTACGACGCCCGCGGGCCCGAGGACGGCGAGCCGATCCTGTTCATCATGGGGTTGTCCGCCCAGTGGGTGTTCTGGCCGGAGGCGCTGCTGGATGATCTGGCGCGCCGCGGTTACCGGGTGATCGCTTTTGATAACCGGGACGCGGGGATGTCCACCGCCATTCGCGCGCCGATCCGGCAGGGGCCGGTGGGCGCGATGGCTCGCTACATGCTGGGGATGCCGGTGGCGGCGCCGTACACCCTGGTGGATATGGTGGCGGATACAGTGGGCCTGCTGGACGCACTCGGCATTGCCAGGGCGCATTTGGTGGGCGCTTCCATGGGCGGCATGATCGCGCAACTGACAGCAGCAACCCAGGTCAGCCGGGTGCTCAGTCTTACCTCGATCATGTCCAGCAACAACAGCCCGTTCCTGCCGCCACCGAAACCGGCGGCGCTGAAAACCCTGGTGGCGCCCAAGGTGCAAGTGGAAACACTGGATCAGTATCTGGCGTTTGGCCGTGACATGATGAGCAGGATCGGCGGTACCCTGCCGCAGGATCAGGAGGATCTGGAGCGGGCGTTCCGGCAGAGCTGGGAACGCGGCTTGAATCCGCGCGGTATCCGTAATCAATTCATGGCCATTCTCGCCACCGGCAGTCTCAATCGGTATTTGCGCCGGGTCCGCTGCCCGGCGCAAATCATTCACGGTGGCAGTGATCCTCTGATCCGCCCCGCCGGCGGCAAGGCCTCGGCCAAGGCGATTCCCGGTGCCCGTCTGGCGATTCTGGAAGGGATGGGCCATGACCTGCCGCCCGCCGTGTTGCCGCGTGTCGGAGAACTGATTGCCGCCACCGCGCAGCGCGCCGGGGCGTCACGCCCGTTGGGTGGGGAAGGTGAGCACCTGGCGGATGTCGCGATATCCGTGGATGGCCATCAATAGCCGTTCCACCCCCATGGCCACGCCACTGCAGGACGGCAGGCCGGCTTGCAGCGCGGCCAGAAGATGCGGGTCCGGTGCCATGGCGCGGTCACCGTGTCCGGCACGCTGCTGGTTGTCGGCGGCGAAGCGCCGGGACTGCTCGCCGGCGTCGGTCAGTTCCTGATAGCCGTTGGCCAGCTCCAGGCCGCCGTGGTAAATCTCGAAGCGCCGCGCCACTGGCGCACCGTCCTCATCCTCCCGCACCTGAGCCAGCGCCGCCGCCCAACCGGGGAAGTCGGTGACCACGGTGAGCGTGGCCGGGTCCAGTGCGGTTTCCACTTGTGTCGCCATCAGGAAGTCCACTGACTGACGGTGATCCAGGCCTTGCGGCGCGCCGGCCTCGACGGCGGCGGCCACCAGCGCCGCTGGCGGGCAGGTCAGTGGATCCAGCCCGGTGACCTCGGCGAACAGGCGGCGGAAAGGGCGGATCACATTGGGCCGCCGGAGCCACTGACCCAGCAGCGCCAGACACTCGTCGATCAGTTGTTCCAGGGAGAAACCGGGCCGATACCACTCCAGCATGGTGAATTCCGGATTGTGGCGGGGGCCGGCCTCGCCGTGACGGAACACTCGGGACAACTGGTAGATCGGGCCGCTGCCGGCGGCCAGCAGCCGCTTCATGTGGTACTCCGGCGAGCTTTGCAGCCAGCCGTAGCCGGGCACTTCGATGCAGTGGATGTGCGGGTCAGTGACGCCATGAGCGGCCAGTGCCGGGGTTTCCACCTCCAGCACGCCATGGGCATCAAAAAAAGCGCGCACCGCTTGAAGCAGGGCGGCACGCGCTTTCATGGCCTCCGGGGAGGCGGCGGGTTGCCAGATCCGGGACGGCATGGTTATCCGGCGTCAGGACACGGCCAGGCGATGCTCAGCCTTTGATCCGGCCGACGTATTCGCCGGTCCGGGTGTCCACCTTGACCACCTCGCCCACCTGCACGAACAGCGGTACCCGGACCACCGCGCCGGTGGTGAGGGTGGCGGGTTTGCCACCGGTGCCGGCGGTGTCGCCTTTCAGGCCAGGATCGGTTTCCACGATCTCCAGCTCGACGAAGTTGGGCGCGGACACCGACAGCGGCTCACCGTTGTACAGGGTGATTTCGCACAGGTCTTCTTCCTTCAGCCACTGCTTGGCGTCGCCCACGGCGGCGGCATCGGCGGCTTTCTGCTCGAAGCTCTGCGGATCCATGAAGTGCCAGAATTGGCCATCGCTGTAGAGATACTGCATCTCCACGTCCATGACGTCGGCGCCTTCCAGGCTGTCCCCGGACTTGAACGTCCGTTCCCAGACCTTGCCGCTTTTCAGGTTGCGCAGTTTGACCCGGTTGAATGCCTGGCCCTTGCCGGGCTTGACGAACTCGTTCTCGATGATGGAACAGGGGTCCCCATCAAGCATCACTTTCAAGCCGGACTTGAATTCACTGGTAGAATAGTTGGCCATAAACCCTTTCCGTTGATTCAGGAATCTTTCGATGGCGTTACAAAGGTTGGCCATGATAACGCAGGAGGCCGACGGTTGGCAGGTGCCGGAGTGGCGTCGGCAGCAAGCGGACCTGGTCACCGACCTGGACCAGCTCTGCGAACTGCTGGAACTGAACCGTGCCGACCTGACCGCCGGGGCCGATCCGGCCAGTGATTTTCCCCTGCGGGTGCCACGGGCCTATCTGGACCGGATCGAAAAGGGCAACCCCGCGGATCCGCTGCTGCGGCAGGTGCTCGCGCATCGGGATGAGCGCCGGGAGGTGCCCGGTTACGGGCCGGATCCGCTGGATGAGAGCGCGCATACGCCGGTGCCGGGAGTGCTGCACAAGTACCACGGGCGCGCCTTGCTGGTGGTGACCGGCGCCTGCGCGGTGCACTGCCGCTATTGTTTCCGCCGCCATTTTCCCTATCAGACCCACCTCAGCGGCGGGCGCTGGCGGGCGGCGCTGGACTGGCTGGCGCGGCGCGAGGACATTCAGGAGGTAATTCTCAGTGGCGGGGACCCGCTGACCCTGAGTAACGGACGGTTGCGGCAGTTGCTGGATGAACTGGCGGCCTTGCCGCATCTGCGCCGGCTGCGTGTGCATACGCGCACGCCGGTGGTGCTGCCGGCCCGGCTGGATCAGGAACTGATCGAGTTGTTGGCCCGGCCGCGCTGGCGTACCACCGTGGTGTTTCACGCCAATCATGCCCGGGAGATTTCCCCACAGCTGGCAGCGGCCTGTACCCGCCTTGGCGCGGCGGGGGTGACCCTGCTGAACCAATCGGTGTTGCTGGCCGGCGTGAACGACAACAGCGATGCTCTGGTGGCCTTGTCCGAGGCTCTGCACGAGGCGCGGGTGCTGCCCTATTACCTGCATCAACTGGACGCGGTGGCCGGAGCGGCTCACTTCGCCGTGGACGACCAGCGGGCCCTGGTGCTGGTGCGGGAAATGCGCGGGCGCCTGCCGGGCTTCCTGGTGCCACGGCTGGCGCGTGAAGAGCCTGGGGAGAACGCGAAAACCGTATTGGCGGGGTGAAGGGAATCCGGGGCGGTGATTGATTTTACATTTTCTCTTTATTCAATTAAATTCTGTGACTTGTGTCACAAATAATCATTGAATCGGCCCCCGGATTCTAAGGAACCTCCGAATCAAGGGCCCCGAATTATTGGGGAAGCACCGTCATGGATGAGGTCATCTGGACCATACCGGCCGAGGAACGCCCGCCGGACCTGGATCGCTTGCCGTTCGCCAATCACCGTCCCCGTCGTCTGGCCGCCTGGCTGGCAAAGTTGCCCATGGAAGAACCGCTGGAAAGCGCGGAGCGTTTAGCCGCGGTGCTTTCCGATCTCTGCCGTCTGCGGGCGGAGGCTCCGTTGCGGATGACCCTGCTGGAACTGTGCCGGCCGCGAGTCCGGCAATGCCGCCAGGCCCTGGACAGCTACCTGCTCAACCTGCCGTTGTCTCCGCGGGGCGCCGATCTGGACATGCTCTACCTGGGCGTGCGCCTGCATGATCGCCTGGCGCTGGGGTATCAGGGCGTCGCCCGTTCGGCTCTGGTGGGGCGGGGGCTGCCGTCACGACAGGCGGCGGCCGTGGCGTTGCAGCGAACCCTGGAGCAACTGGGGCACGGTCTGTTGTTGTATCTGTTGCTGCATCGCCCTCCCGAGCCGGGATTGTGGCGGCGCCTGCACCGGCTCTATGCGGTAGCCGAGCATCAGGGGCTGGAGGCTCTGGCGGTGGACGACGAGGACTGGCCGGGACGGGAAACCTCGGTGGCGGTGACCTACCGCCGCCTGGTGTTGCTGGCCAGCGCTCAACCGGGTTCCTTGTCGCGGCCGGCGGTGCTGGCGCTATACCGGGCCGCCGCGCAATGGGCGCGCTGGCTGACCCTGGAGCCGTTGGAAGGGCGGGCTCTGTTCCGGGTGGATCTGGATTCCGACCGGCCGCCTTCCTGCGCCGATTCCGGCGGCGGTTTCAACACGCGTTATTTCGACCCCCGACCGCTGGCCGCGGCCCTGACCCGGCGGGGTGAGGGTGAGGCGCAGCGTTTGCATGATCATTTGCGTTGGGCCTGGGAGCCGGAGCCGGTGTCCAGGGCATCGACGCAGGATTGCGGCTGATCCTTTTTCACACGATCGAAGGATCGTTTTGGAGAACCCGAAAGGGTCAGGCACAATAGCTTGTCTACGAATAATGGATGAGTACCTGCGCCGATGAGTTACGCTCTCGATACCCTTCGCCTGCTGATCGCGCACGATTCCCAGGACGACGCGGAACAACTGATGAATGCCCTGCGCAATGCCGGGCGCGCCACCCGGGCTCACCTGGCCCTGAACGACGACGATCTGGTCCGGGCCCTCAAGGGCGGCACCTGGGAACTGATGCTGTGCCGGCCCCGCTTTGGTGACGGCAGCTTCGAGCGGGCGCTGGAACACATCAATCGCCTCGGGCGGGCCCTGCCGGTGGTGCTGCTGTGCGATGACTACTCCGCGGACCGGGTGCGCACCGCGATGGCGGCGGGCGCCAGGGCGGTGGTGCCGGTGGACGACCGCGAGTTGCTGATGCTGATGGTGGATCGGATGATCGAGTTCCTGCGTCTGCGCCGGGAACTGCAGCACTCGGAAATCATTCGCCATGAGGCGGAGAAGCGGCTGGCGTTGTTGATGGATCAGAGCCGGGACGCCATCGCCTACGTCCTCGACGGCATGCACATCCACGCCAACGACAATTATGTCTCGATCTTCGGCTATCAGGGCGCCGACGACCTGGCCGGCGTGCCGATCATGGACCTGATC
Source organism: Alloalcanivorax balearicus MACL04 (assembly GCF_025532145.1). Lineage (GTDB taxonomy): Bacteria > Pseudomonadota > Gammaproteobacteria > Pseudomonadales > Alcanivoracaceae > Alloalcanivorax > Alloalcanivorax balearicus. The sequence goes on from NZ_ARXS01000039.1 coordinate 33,041, forward strand.
TCCGCCAGCGACCACGCCCGTCTGAAACAGCTGCTGCGTGGCCGCGCCGCTGACGCCAGCCAGACCGACGAACTGCAATGCCGGGGGCTTCGTACCGACGGTGAAGAGTTCGATGCGACTTTTGTGTTCTCCCCCAGTACCTATGATGGCGAGACCTGTACCCAGATCGTCATCCGCGTCAGTGAAGTGGATGAAAGTGCTATCCAGGCGCGGTTGGACGAGATCGTGCAGACCGACCAGGTCACCGGCCTGTACAGCCGTTCCTGGTTCATGGAGCAGTTGGACCAGGCGGTTGGTGACGCGGCACGCCAGGGACAACTGGCGGCGGTGTTGTATTTGCGTGTGGATGATTTCGAGCAGCACCAGTCCGCTTTGGGCATGGAGGATGCGGACCAAGTGCTGCGGGCGGTGGCGGACTGGCTGCGCCGGCACTGCGCCGACGCCAAACTGGCGCGCATGGACGGCGAGGACTTCGCCGTGCTGCGGCCGGTCAACGACATCGATGAGGCCCGCGCCATGGCGGAATCATTGTGTACCGGCATCGCCGGACTGATGCCGGAAGTGGCTTCCCGTACCGTTCATATCAGTGCCAGTGTCGGGCTGGCCTTCGCCCGTGAGGACGCCCATAGCAGCCATTCGATCCTGACGCTGGCGTTGAAATGCTGTCACCAGGCCCAGCGCGAGAACGGCGGCAAGGGCAACGCGGTGAAGGTGCATGATCCCATGGACGACGTCGCTTCCGGGTCACAGGAGGCGATCGTGCTGAGTCTGCGGGAAGCGTTGGAACACAACGGTTTCCAACTGCGCTATCAACCTCTGATGAATCTTGATGATGATCGCGAGCAGCTATTCGAGGTGTTCGTGCAGATGCCGCAACGCCAGGGTGAGCCGCTGGCCGCCGCCGAATTCATGCCGGTGGCGGCGGAAATGGGCATGGCCGGGCGGGTGGATCGCTGGATCATACTGAACGCCATGCGCGCCGCCGCCGCGCAATCACGGGTGCCGGGGCTGTTGATCAACCTCAGTGGCTTTTCGGTGGGCGAGGCCGGCCTGGTGGACTGGCTGGCCAAAGCCTTGCGCGCGGCACGGTTGCGCCCGGCTCTGGTGACCTTCCAGCTTACCGAAGGGGACGCGGTCAATCATCTGAAGCAGGCGGCGGCGTTCGGCCGGGACCTTCGCAAACTGGGATGTGGTCTCTCGATCAGCCGTTTCGGCGGCAGCCTGGACCCGTTCAAACTGCTTGAACATCTGCCCGCCAGCATGGTCAAGTTCGAGGGCTCCTTCACCCAGGAACTGGGTAAGCCGGAAAGCCGTGACCGCTTCGCCGAACTGGTCAAGCGGGCCGGGGAAAAGGGCTGTCGCACCGTGGTCGGGTTCGTCGAATCCGCCGCGCAGATGCAGGCGCTGTGGACCCTGGGCGGGGTGGATTATCTGCAAGGCTATTACCTGCAGGCGCCCACCGAGGAGTTGCTGGTGATGGAAGCCGAGGAGGAGTGAAGCCCGAGAGTCGCGGTTCGTGGGCCACTGGAGTCGCATATGTAGGAGCTTTGTCCGGGCGGCGGGCCGCTGCAAGCGAATCCCAGGAGGGCGGGAGCTAATTCGCTTGCAGGCAAGCTTGTATGGTTTCC
>NZ_ARXS01000004.1 GCF_025532145.1 Alloalcanivorax balearicus MACL04
GGTAGCCATGTTCAAGGCAGGGTTGACAGCAACGGGCGAGTCCATACATAGGAGCTTGCCTTGCAAGCGAATTGAGCTCTGGGCATCCCGAGAGATTCGCCAGCAGGGCTGGCTCCTACAGTGGCTTCGTAGCCCCATCAATGGGAAGCTGCTGGCTCACGAGGAGGCCGGTCAACCGTTGCTCAGTGCTTCCAGCAAAGCTTGTTGGGCCAGGAAAGGCTCCTCGCCAGCGGCTGGTTCGGCGCGGCGATAAATACCGTCGGCATTCAATATCCAGGCCTGGGTATTGTCGCGCAGGTAGAAGAGCAGCCCTTCTTCCAATATCTGCTTCTTGAGTTTGGGGTCATTGACCGGGAAGCAGGTTTCCACCCGGTTGAACAGATTGCGGTCCATCCAGTCGGCGCTGGCGCAGTACACCAGATCCTCGCCGGCATGGTGAAAATGGTAGATGCGGGTGTGTTCCAGGAAGCGGCCGATGATGGAGCGCACCCGGATATTTTCCGACAAACCGGGGATGCCCGGCCGCAAACAACAGATCCCGCGCACGATCAAGTCAATCTCCACCCCTGCCTGGCTGGCCTGGTACAGCGCCTGCATGATGTGCTCTTCGGTGAGGGAGTTGAACTTGGCGATGATCCGCGCCGGTTTGCCGGCACGGGCCTGTTCGGTCTCGAACTCGATCCATTCCATCAGGCTTGGATGCAGGGTGAACGGTGCATGCTTGAGTTGCTTGAGCCGCGCCGCCTTGCCCATGCCGGTGAGTTCCTGAAAGATCTTGTGCACGTCCTGGCAGATTCCCGGCTCGGCGGTGAGCAGCCCGTAGTCGGTGTAGAACTTGGTGGTTTTGGTGTGGTAATTGCCAGTGCCCAGATGGGCGTAGCGCTTCATGCCGTCGCCATCCCGACGCAGCACCAGCAGCATTTTCGAGTGGGTTTTATAACCCACCACGCCGTACACCACGATGGCGCCGGCTTCCTGCAGGCGGCGGGCGCCCTCGATGTTGGACTCCTCGTCGAAGCGGGCGCGCAGTTCCACCACCGCGATGACTTCCTTGCCGTTACGGGCAGCGGTTTCCAGATGATCCAGAATTTCCGAGTTGGTGCCGGTGCGATACAGGGTTTGTTTGATCGCCAGAACCTTGGGATCCCGGGCCGCTTCGGCCAGCAGGTTGACCACCGGGCTGAAACTCTCGAACGGGTGGTGCAGCAGGATATCGCCCTGATCGATGGCATCGAAAATGCTTTCGTATTTGCGCACCGGCGCCGGCACCCGCGGGGTGAAAGGCGGATAGTGCAGGCGTGGCCGGTTGACGCTGGTGAACATGCGCGCCAGGTTCACCGGCCCATTGGCCTTATAGGCGTCCACCTGACCCAGTTCGAACTGTTCCAGCAGATAATCGATCAGGTGCTGCGGGCAGTTGTCGGCCACTTCCAGCCGCACCTCATCGCCGTAGCGTCGGGACAGCAGCTCCCCTTTGAGCGCGCTGGCCAGATCCTCCACGTCCTCGTCCACCTCCAGATCCGCGTTGCGGGTGACGCGGAACTGATAGCAGCCGGTGGCTTTCATGCCCGGAAACAGATCGCTGACGTGGGCATGGATCATGGAGGAGAGAAAGATGAAATTATCATCGCCGTTTTCGCACACCTCGTCGGGCAGTCGGATCAGGCGCGGCAGTGAGCGCGGTGCGGGCACGATGGCCAGCCCCGTGGAGCGGCCGAAAGCGTCCTTGCCGTCCAGTGGCACGATGAAATTGAGACTCTTATTGACCAGTCGTGGGAACGGATGGGCCGGGTCCAGGGCGATGGGTGTGAGCACCGGGTAGACCTGGTCACGGAAGTATTTCTTGACCCATTCGGCCTGGGCGGTGTTCCAGTCTTCACGACGCAGGAAATGCACCCCCTCTTCCGCCAGCGCCGGCAGAATGATGCCCTGGAGAATATGATACTGGCGCTGCACCGCTTCATGGGTAATGCGAGAGATTTCCGCCAGCACCTCTTGGGGCAGCATGCCATCCGGTCCCGGCGTGCCGGTGCCGGTCTCCATCTGATTACGCAGCCCGGCCACCCGGATCTCGAAGAACTCGTCCATATTGGAGGAGAAAATCAGCAGGAAGTTGAGGCGCTCCATCAGGGGGTGGCGCTCATCCATGGCCTGCTCCAGTACTCGCAGATTGAACTGCAGCAGGCTCAGCTCGCGGTTGATGTAGTTGTCGGCGTTACTCAAGTCCATGGACGGCTGATTGGCGTTGGCGTTCATGATGACATCCTGGCCCGGGGGGAGGCCATCTATTGGATGACATTAATATGACATGGCAATGACAGCCACAAATAGATTTTCGTCCAGCCCATGGATTGTTGTGGTCACCTCCGTGGGCACCTGTGGGTCGTCGCAGGTGACGTCAAAAAGGGCTAATGCAATTTTTGGAAATTTATCTGTTAATGCGCATCGTAGTGATAATTGTTATCATTTGATGATCTTGCCAATGTCCATGCAGTATGGGAGTTATCATGAATCATCACACAGTGACCGGGGTGCGCGGTGGGGGCCGTCCCCTTGGTTTGATCGGGGTATTGCTGCCCCTTTGGGCTTTTTTACCATCCCTGGCCTTGGCCGAGGAGGCCACCAATGTACTCGACCCGGTGGAGGTGAGCACGGACGCTCCCGAGCGCGAAAACTACATTGCGCTGGACCGGCCCGCCGCGGGCAGCAAACTGCCGGTGGCGGTGGAACGCCAGCCGTTCGCCATCGAGGTGGTGGACCGGGCAACCATGGAAGATACCGGCGCCAAGAATATCCAGGATGCCTTGCTGTATTCACCCGGTGTGCATAGCGGTAACTTCGGCTTCGATACCCGGATCGACTCGGCTAAGGTGCGCGGGATGGAACCGTCGTTCTATGTCGACGGGCTGCGCTATCTGTACGGTTCCTACAATACGGTGCGCCCCAATCTGTACGCCCTGGAAAGTATCGAGGTTCTCAAGGGGCCTTCTTCCGTCCTGTATGGACAATCGGAATTGGGCGGCATCATCAACGCCGTTTCCAAGTTGCCAAAAGCGGAAAAGCAGGGGGAGCTGTGGGCCCAAGTGGGTTCGTTCGATCGCAAGCAGATCGCCGCGGATGTCACCGGCCCGCTGTCGGAAGATGGCAGGCTGTTGTATCGGTTGGTGGCCCTCAAGCGGGACAGCGGTACGCAGGTGGACCACGTCGACGACGATGGCTATTTGTTCGCGCCGTCCATCACCTGGCTGCCCACCGATGACACCACCATCAGCCTGTTGTTCAACAGTCAGGAGGATAACGGGGCGGTGTCCGCCCAGTTTCTGCCGTCCGAGGGCACCATCGATCCCGGTCCGTTGGGTGATATCGGGTCCGAAACCTTTGTCGGCGAGCCCGACTGGGACCGCTATGACCGCCGCCGGGATGAGGTTTCGCTGCTGGTCGATCAGCGTCTTGACGAGCAATGGTCCATCGGCCTGACCGCACGTTATTCGGAGAGTGACACCGAGACCCGGGAGCATTGGGCCGCCATCGGCTCCCCGCCGGATGCCGACGGCATGATCAACCGGGCCATCTACATGTCCGACAAGGGCACGGAGGTGTTGAACTTCGACGTCCGCCTCAAAGGTAACATCGACGTGGGCGTTACCCACCACAACATCGTAATCGGAGTGGATCGGCAGGACGCGCTCTGGACCGAGGACAACACCTTCTCCGGGGTGGGTACGCCGATCAACGTCTACGATCCGGTCTACGGCGACGTCAATTACGCGGCCCTTGATCCTCAGGACATGAACGACAATGAGCTGAAACAGACGGGCGTTTACCTGGTCGATCACATGGAAGTGGGCCGCGTGGTGGTGTCCGGCGCCCTGCGTTATGACGACACCACCAGCACCACGCTGGTGGTGAATGGCGCGGACACCGACAAGGACGATCACGCCACCACCGGCCGTCTCGGCCTGATGTACCGGTTCGATTTTGGTTTGTCACCCTACATCAGCTATTCGGAATCGTTTGTTCCCAATCTGGGGACCTCCGGTGGTCAGTCGCTCGATCCCACCACCGGTGAACAGCGCGAGGCGGGCATCAAGTACCTTTCACCCGCCAAGGATTGGGAAGTCACCGCCGCCTGGTTCGATATCGAGGAAACCAACCGGGTCATGACGTCGGGGACCAACCCCCAGGAGGTGGATCAAACCGGTGCCACCGCCGACGGCTGGGAAGTCGGTATCAAGAAACGGTGGCGCAACCTCAGCCTGTTGGCGAGCTACACCAAACTGGACGCCAAGCAGGATACCAGCGGGGAGCGGCTGCCCTTCGTCGCCGAGGAAGTTGCCTCCGCCTGGGGTAAATACGAAATGGAGAACGGCTTGCGCTTCGGTGCCGGTGTCCGCTACCAGGGAACGACCGTTGGCTACGATTACGGAAATGGTGTTGGGCCCGAGGTGCCGTCGGTGACGTTGTATGACGCCATGATCGGTTACACCACCGGGCCCTGGGATTTCACTCTTACCGGCAAGAATCTGGCGGACAAGGAATACGTTTCCTGGTGCCGGGGCGAGGGCTATGACTGCGGTTATGGAGAGCGGCGGATGATCCTGGGGGATGTGCGTTACCGGTTCTGATATGGAGAAGGGGAAGGCCGGCGTGTTTCCGGCCTTCCTTCACCAGAGTCTCAGTTGCGTTCCGCCAGTTTTTGCGCCGCGCGTTTGGCGAAATAAGTCAGGATGCCGCTGGCGCCGGCCCGCTTGAACGCCAGCAGGGACTCCATCATGACCTTGTCCTCGTCCAGCCAGCCGTTCTGGAACGCGGCCATGTGCATGGCGTACTCACCGCTCACCTGGTAGGCGAACACCGGCACCTTGAACTCGTCCTTGACCCGCCGGATGACGTCCAGATAAGGCATGCCCGGTTTCACCATCACCACGTCGGCGCCCTCGGCCAGATCCAGGGCGATTTCGTGCAGCGCCTCGTCGGAGTTGCCCGGATCCATTTGGTAGGTGTTCTTGTCCGCTTTGCCCAGATTGCCGGCGGAGCCCACCGCGTCGCGGAACGGACCATAGTAGGCGGAAGCGTACTTGGCGGAGTAAGCCATGATGCGGGTGAGGATATAGTGGTTGTCTTCCAGTGCCTGGCGGATCTCGCCGATGCGGCCGTCCATCATGTCCGATGGCGCGACGAAATCGGCGCCGGCCTCGGCATGGGACAAAGCCTGGCGCACCAGCGCTTGCACCGTTTCCTCGTTGAGTACATAACCGTCTTCGTCGAGGATGCCGTCCTGGCCGTGGATGGTGAACGGATCCAGGGCGACGTCGGTGATCACCGCCATTTCCGGCACCGCCTTCTTGATCGCGCGGGTGCAGCGCTGCACCAGGCCGTCCGGGTTCCAGGCTTCCGCCGCGTCCAGGCTTTTGGCCTCCGCCGGAGTGGACGGGAACAGGGCCATTGCCGGTACTCCCAGGGCCGCCAGTTGCTCCGCCTCGCGGCACAGCAGATCGATACTCATGCGTTCCACGCCGGGCATGGAAGCCACGGCTTCGGTACGGTTCTCGCCTTCGATGATGAATACGGGGTAGATCAGGTCGCTGGGAGTGAGCACGGACTCGCGCATCATGCGGCGGGAAAAATCGTCTTTGCGCATGCGACGCATGCGGGTGTGCGGCCAGGGTGCACGGGGAAAGGACATAGGGCGTTACCTTACAGTGAGAGTCGTATTTGAAAGCCTTGGTTCATCAGCCTCGATGGGGACTCGGTAAGCCGATCGGCGCCAGGGCTCCGGGGCGCCGCTGGCTGTGACGTAACAATCGCGAGATGATAGCGCGATGTGCGCAGGGCAGTTTACCAATGCCGGCAAAGTTGATCCATTGAGGAAGGCTATGGGACGTTGGCGACCCCGGGGCAGCCCGGGTTCCAAATACATCACGCCCGAGGGCTATCAGGCCATGAACCGGGAATTGCAGACCCTGTGGAAAGAAACCCGTCCCCAGGTGACGCAGTCGGTACAGGAGGCCGCCGCCCAGGGGGACCGTTCGGAGAACGCCGAGTATATCTACGGCAAGAAGCAACTGCGCGAGATCGATCGCCGGATCCGCTTTCTCAGCAAACGCCTGGACGGCATGGTGGTGGTGGACCGGCCGCCGGAGGATACCGGCAAGGTCTTCTTTGGCGCCTGGGTGGAAGTGGAGGACGAGGATGGCAAGATCCATCGGTACCGTCTGGTCGGGCCGGATGAGGCCGACGGCGGACGGGGTTACGTCAGCGTTGATGCGCCTCTGGCCCGTGCCTTGCTTGGCAAAAGGGAGGACGACGAAGCCTGGGTGAGAACCCCCGCCGGGGAACGTTGTCTCTACGTCAACAAAATCTGGTATCAGTTTCCGGAAGCAGCCCCATGAAAGCGGACCGAGGTTTCTGGTTTTTCGTGCGCAAATCGCTGATCGGCGGTGTCATCATTCTGCTGCCGATCTCGATCATCGCGTTCTTCTTCAAGTGGCTTTACGATGCGGTCACCAGCCTGATCGCGCCGTTCACCCGATTTGTGGTGCATACCTTCGGGTTGCCGAAGTTTGCCGCCGACTGGGTGGTGGTGGCGGTGCTGGTGGTGTTCTGTTTTCTGGTGGGCACCCTGGTGGCGACCCGTCTGGGAAGCTGGTTGTGGCAGCGCTTCGAGGCGCGCACCATGATCCGGCTGCCGGGCTACCGGCTGGTCAAGGAAATCATTCTTCAGGTTTTCGGCAAGGATGAGGACAGTCCTTTTCATCGGGGCGAAGTGGCCCAGATATGGCTGTACGGACGTCAGGCGGACGTCTCGGTGATGGGTTTGATAACCTCGCACCATGGCAATGGCCGGGTGACCGTGTTCGTGCCCACCGGGCCCAATCCCACCACCGGTTTCATATACCATGTGCACGAAGATCTGGTGACCCGGCACCCACAAGTGAGTGTCGAACAGATGATGAAATCCGTGGTGGCCTGCGGCGCTGGCAGTGGTCAGTTGTTGCGGGGTGACAGTGACGGATCCGAAATACGAGGAGAGCAATCATGAAAGTGGCCGTATTACTGGCAGGCTGTGGCGTCTATGACGGCAGCGAAATCTATGAGACCACCATTACCTTGCTGGCCCTGGATCGGGCCGGCGTGACCTATCAATGCATCGCGCCGGACATCGATCAGGCGCATGTGATCAATCACCTCACCGGCGAGGTGGACGAGGGCGAGACCCGCAATGTGCTCAAGGAAGCGGCGCGTCTGGCGCGTGGTGAAGTGATCGAGCTGGGTCAGGCGAAAGCGGAAGACTATGACGCCCTGATCGTGCCCGGTGGGTTCGGTGTCGCCAAGAACCTGTGTGACTTCGCCTTCAAAGGGGCGGAGATGAGCATCCATCCGCCGGTGAAGGACTTTATTCAGGCCGTGCACGAGGCCGGCAAGCCAGTGGGCCTGATCTGCATTTCCCCGACCATGACCGGTCTGCTGTTCGGTGATGCCACCTGTACCATCGGCTCCAACACTGAGGTGGCCGCCGCCATCGAACAGATGGGCGGGCGTCATCAGCCGTGTCCGGTGGACGACTTTGTCGTTGATGAGGAAAACCGTTTGGTGACCACGCCGGCCTACATGGAAGCCGGCAGCATCAAGGAAGCCGCCGCGGGGATCGAGAAGCTGGTGGGCAAGATCCTGTCGATGGCGGGTTAGCCCCGGGAGTGGCTCCCGCATTGATGCGAAGCCGCTGTGGGAAGCTTGCTCGCAAGCGAAGTCCTTCCAGCATTTTGGAAACGCCTTCGCCGGCAAGCCGGCCTCCCACAGTGGCTTCGTCGCCATGCTGAGGGATCGGAGAAAGTGGGGATTCTACCCCGGAAAGTGGTCGTCGAATTCCTTCAGCACCGTCACCAGCGCCTCGGTGTCCTGAGGCAGATCCTTCAGCGCTTCCTCCGCCATCGGTGCCACGTCGCACTGCGCCGGCAGCGGGTATTCCCCTTCCAGCAGGGCCCGGAACCGGGCGATGAACACCCATTGCAGCCACTGGCTGAACACCATGGTATCGGCGAAAAACGGGGTAACGCTCTCGAAGGCCTCGGGCTCCGGCGGCCGTGTTTCCCATAGATCCAGCCGTTGCAGTTCCCGTTGCAGTTGGTCGAGCAGGGTAGTGAGACGTTGCGTTTGATCAGTCATCGAACAGGGGCAGCAGGTCGGTGAGTTCGTGAAGGTTGTGGATGTAATGGCTCGGCTGGTCCAGATCCGAAGGCCAGGACAGATCGATCAGGTTGGCCCACACCGCATGGAAACCATGCTGACGTGCCGCGTCCACATCCTCCAGTGGATGATCGCCCACGTGCACTGCCTGGGTGGCGGTGACGCCGGCGCTGTGCAGGGCGGCGCGGAACATGTCCGCTTCCGGTTTGCGTTTGCCGATGCTTTCCGCTGAATGGTGGAAAGCAAACAGATCGCGAATGCCGATTTGCTCCAGGTCGGCGTTGCCGTTGCTGAGCGCGCCCAAGGTGTAGCTGTCCGCCAGGGTTTCCAGCACCTCCAGCGCGCCGGGGAAAAAACTGACTTTATTGCGCGCTTCGTGGAACACCAGAAAGGCGTCCTGGGCGATGTGGCGGGCCTCGCGCTCGGCGAAACCGGCCTCGATGAAGGCCTGGGCCATGGCGTCCCGGCGCAGCCGGGTCAGATTATTGAGATAGTCCGGTTGCTCGCCGATCAGTTGGTCACGTACCGAGCGGATGCGCTCGGCGGTCAGCGCCGCGGACGCCTCCGGATGATGCTCGGCGATCCAGGCACCGCAGGTGCGTTCCGCCTGACGGATCACCTCGTCCACCGGCCAGAGGGTATTGTCCAGGTCGAAGGTGATCAGTTTCAGTCCAGTCATAGGGAATCGGCGAACAGCGGGTTGATCGGGGCAGCAGGCTATCCACTATCCCCGATCAACCCGCCGTGATCAATCGTCTTTCTTGCGCTGGGCGCGCGGGTGGGCGCCGTCGTAGATCCGTGCCAGATGCTGGAAATCCAGGTGGGTATAGACCTGGGTGGTGCTGAGATTGGCGTGGCCGAGTAACTCCTGCACCGCGCGCAGATCGCCGGAGGACTCCAGCAGATGGGTGGCGTAGGAATGGCGCAGCTTATGCGGGTGCAAATGCTCGCCAAGGCCCCGCTTAACCGCGGCCTGACGCAGCCGCTGCTGCACCGTGGCCGGTGACACCCGCCGTCCGCGCTGGCTGACGAACAAGGCCGGCTGGTCCGGGGATGTGAGCTGGCCCCGCACCGACAACCAGCGGCGCAGGGCGGCCAGGGCCGGCTTGCCCACGGGCAGCAGACGGGTCTTGTTGCCCTTGCCGGTGACCCGTGCCTGGCCGGCGCTGATGTCGACGCTGTCCAGATTCAGGCTGATCAGTTCCGCCAGCCGCAGGCCGCAGCCATAGAGCAGCTCCATCATCGCCTGGTCGCGCCGGTCCAGAGGCGTGCCGCTGGCCTCTTCGCTATCGAGCAAATGGCGGGTTTGGTCGGCGTCCAGGGCCTTGGGCAACCGTTTGCCGCTTTTCGGAGCACGAATATCCAGGGCGGGGTTGTCGCTGACCCGGCCTTCCCGGATCAGGAAATGAAAAAAGGTGCGTAAAGTGGACAGCAGACGCTGCAGGCTTCGCCCGCCGAGACCCTCCCGGTGCAGTCGTGCCACCAGGGCACGCAGGTCGTGCACCGTGACGCGGCGCCAGTGGAGGCCGTCCAGGGCCTGTCGGGCGCGCTCAAGGTCACGGCGGTAATGTTTGACGGTGTTGGCGGAAAGCCGCCGTTCGCTGTCCAGATGACGGATAAAATCCGCCACCCAATCAGCGTCGCTGGCGGCGGTCACGGGGTCAGGCCCGTTGCGCCTGGCGGGCGGTACTGGAACGGCCCACTTCGCTGAGACGGCGTGCCAGAATGTCGCCCAGGTGGTTGATGAACAGAGTGTCCATGCCGCTGCGGAAGTGCATGGCGTCGCGGCTGCCGATGGCCAGCAGACCGACCGGGCCATGGAAATCCAGCGGGATCAGGGCGGCGGATTGCACCTGCTCGCTCTGCTCCTGGAACAGCGCTTTCAGCTCTTCCTGGCGGAACACGCCGCATACCGACTTGCCTGGACGCAGCATCGGCGCCAGGCCGGAGGGCAGCGCTTCATCGTCGATCAGCCGTACCTGCTTGCGCAATTCGCCGAGAATCGGGATCTCGCGGTCGTGCAGCAGCAAGGCCACGGCGTCGCAATGGAAGTCGTCTTCCAGGGTACGCACCAGACCCCGGAACAGCTTGTCGGGGGTGCGTGCTTCCAGCAGGGCCAGGGTCAGGCTTCGCGTCAGTTCGAACAGACGGTCATTTTCCCGTGCCACATCAAGCAGGCCGTTCAGGCGTTCGCGTAACTCCTGATTGCGTTCGCGCAGGATCGCCGCCTGGCGTTCCAGTAAGGAAACCGCCTGGCCGCGGGCGTCCGGCAGACGCAGCAGTTCCAGCAGCTCCGGCCGTTGCTGGAAATAGTCCGGGTGCTGGCGCAGGAAAGCGGCGACCTGGTCGGCGCTGGTGGGCTTTTGCTCGCTCATGAAATCATCCCCGTGGGTTGGCTCAACGGGCTTTGCTCGGCTGCGGAATGTCGATGGCGCCATCATAGACACGGCTTGCCGGGCCTGTCATCAATACGCCGCTCTGGCCGTCCTGGCTGCTGTAAGGATAGTGGACCTGCAGGGTGCCGCCGAGCAGGTGCACGGTGACGGTGTCGTCGAGCAGGCCGCGGCGCTGGCCGCACAAAACCGCGGCGCAGGCACCGGAGCCGCAGGCCAGGGTTTCACCGGCGCCGCGCTCGTAGACCCGCAGCCGGATCTCGTTACGGCCGATCACCTGCATGAATCCCACGTTGACCCGCTCGGGAAACTGCTCGTGGCTTTCCAGCAACGGCCCGACGGTGTCCACCGGGGCATGGTCCACGTTTTCCACCAACAGCACGCAATGGGGGTTGCCCAGCCCCACGGCGGAGACTTCATAGCCGTTGTTGCCGGCCACCAGAAAATAGCGGTCCGCTTCCGCCTTGGCGGTGAAGGGAATGGCTTCCGGGGCCCAGCGCGGCGCGCCCATATCCACGGTCACCAGGCCATCGTCGGTGACTCGTAACGTCATTTCACCGGCGGCGGTCTCCACACGGATCTCGTGTTTGTCGGTGAGTTCCTCGTCACGGACGAAGCGGGCGAAGCAGCGGGCGCCGTTGCCACACTGACTCACTTCGGAACCATCGCTGTTGAAAATGCGGTAGCGAAAGTCCACGCCCTCTTTGCGGGCCGGTTGCACCACCAGCAGCTGATCGAAGCCGATGCCGAAATGCCGATCGCCCAGGCGCCGTAATTCATCCGCCGGTAACGGTGGGCCGTTTTCCGGCAACGGCTGGCGCACGCCGTCCACGACCACGAAATCGTTGCCAAGCCCGTGCATTTTGGTGAATTTCAGTCGCATGCGACGCATCCGCGCAGATAACGAAAACCACCATTGTACGGGGATTTGCCGGGGAGCAGTAGGGCGGGGATTATTCCAGCAGGGCGGCGCAAATCTTCAGCGCGGTTTCCGTCACCGCGTCCACCGGCTGGGCGTAACCGGTGGCCATCCAATACAACGCGATATGGATGAAGCCGCCCTGGATGCCGGCCTGGAGCATGGGGTCGAACTGCTGACCGGGCTGGGCCAGGGCCTGGGTCATGTTCTGGATGCCGGCCCGCAGGGCATCGTTGATGGCCCGGTCCACCGCCGGGCTGATGCCGCGAATATCGATCAGCAACAGCCGGGCCACATTCGGTTTGTCCTTCAGCTCCTGGAAATAGGAGTGCAGCATGGCGCGGCTGCGAGCCTGCGGATCGTCCCCCGCGGCCTCGGCGGCGGCCATGTTGTGCTCGCGCAGGCGTCGGGTGGCCTGCTCATAACAGGCGATCAGAAGTTCATCGCTGTGGCCGAAGGACTCATAGAAATAGCGCTGGGTCAGGCCGGCGGCGTCGCACACCTGTTTGACACTGGAATGCCGATAGCCGTTGTGGCCGTAGACCTCGGTCGCGGCGTCGATCAACTGCTGGCGGCGCAGTGCGCGCCGTTCCCGTGCGGCGGTGCCCCGGTACGGTCGCTTGCCTGTGGTTTCTGTGGTCATGAGGTTTCTGAAAATCGGCGTTGTCAAATTATAAGTGACAATATAAATTGTCATCCATGCTCACCAGCGAAGGCCCGAGGCCGTTTCATCGCAAATGCGGAAGTCCGTATTGGTGCGAGGCACAGAGGATATCAGCATGAATAAACAACAAGAACAATTTCAACCCGCCCCCCTGGATGTCCTGATCATCGGCGCGGGCCTGTCCGGCATTGGCGCGGCCCGGGCCCTGACCGACAAGTGTCCGGACAAGCGCTATCTGATTCTTGAGCGGCGGGATGCCATTGGCGGGACCTGGGACCTGTTCCGCTATCCGGGGATCCGGTCGGACTCGGACATGTATACCCTGGGTTACAGCTACAAGCCCTGGACCGGCCGTAAGGCGATTGCCGATGGCCCGGACATCAAGCGCTATATCGAGGAAATCGCCGAAGAGTCCGGAGCCATTCACAACATTCGCTTCCGCCATCAGGTGATGTCGGCCAGCTGGTCCAGTGACGAAGGGTTGTGGACGGTGCGGGTCAAGGCCACCGACCGGACCGGGGAAACGCGGGAGGAGCGCATCCGGACCCGCTTCATTGCCTCCTGCTCGGGCTACTACAGCTACGACGAAGGCTACCGGCCGGAATTTCCCGGCGAATCGGACTTTACCGGACAAATCATTCATCCGCAGTTCTGGCCGGAACAACTGGACTACCAGGGCAAGCGGATTGTCGTCATCGGCAGCGGCGCCACCGCCGTCACCCTGGTGCCGGCGCTGGCCGAACAGGGGGCGCGGGTCACCATGCTGCAGCGCTCCCCCAGCTATATCTTCGCGCGCCCCCTGGTGGACCGGCTTGCCCACGCCATGCAGCGCTGGTTGCCCCTGCCGCTGGCCTATCGCCTGACTCGCTGGAAGAATGTGCTGCTCGGCCAGCGCTTCTTCCGCAATGCCCGCACGCGGCCCGGCCCCACCCGGGAATACCTGCTGCATCTGGCACAGCGTCAGGTCGGCTCGGAGGTGGACATGAAACACTTCACACCCGACTACCGCCCCTGGGATCAGCGTGTTTGCGCGGTGCCGGACGGCGATCTGTTCCATATGCTGCGTTCCCGGCGGGTGGATATCGTCACCGATACCATCGACCGCTTCACGCCGGGAGGCATCCGCCTTGCTTCCGGCCAGGAGCTGGAGGCGGACATCATCGTCACCGCCACCGGGCTGAAGTTGAACGCCCTGGGCGATGTGCGGCTGGAAGTGGACGGCAAGACGATGGCGGTGGCCGACTGCATGGCTTACAAAGGCATGATGCTCAGCGATGTGCCGAACCTGATGCTCACTTTTGGTTATACCAACGCGTCCTGGACGTTGAAGGCCGAACTGACCTGCAACTACATGACCCGCCTGTTGCGTTACATGGACAGGAAGGGCGCACGGATAGCGGTGGCGCGGCGCGATCCGGCCGTCAAGGCGTTGCCGTTCCTCGATTTCAGTTCCGGCTATGTCCAGCGTGGCGTGGATGTCATGCCGCAACAAGGCGATCGCGAATGCTGGCGCGTGCATCAGAATTATCTGAAAGACAAATACATGATCCAGTACGGCAGACTGGATGACGGCGTGCTGCAGTTTCAATAACCGCACTGTTTCAATAACGGTATGAAAGAAAAACGAAGGAAACGGCTATGGGGTATGTGCTGAGCGGCCTGTTGATCGTGGTGATCCTGATCGCGGCGGGACTGTTCGTTTTCACCTGGATGACGGTGCGCAAAGTGCAGTTCGGCTTGCCGCCGGAGGGCCGTTTCGTCACGGTCATGGGCAACCGTATCCACTACATCGAGCAAGGCAGCGGGCCGGAAACCCTGTTGCTGATTCATGGGCTGAGCGGGGTTTCCCAGCACTTCTCCTACAAAGTGCTCGGCGAACTGGCCAAGGATTACCGGGTGGTGGCCATCGATCGCCCCGGCAGCGGCTATTCGGAACGCGCGGCGCGTTCCTCCGCCTCCCTGGTAGTTCAGGCCGATGTGGTGGCCGGCGTCATCGACGCCTTGCAACTGGGTAAGCCGATGCTGGTGGGGCACTCGCTGGGCGGGGCGCTGTCGCTGGCCACCGCGTTGCGGTACCCGGATAAAGTGCGGGGGTTGACGCTGATCGCGCCGCTGACTCACATGCCTTCCGCCGGTCCCTCCAAGGCGTTCGCGGCGCTGGGCATACGCCAGTCCTGGTTGCGCCTGTTGGTGGCCTGGACGCTGATGGTGCCGATGACCATGCGCTACCGGGAAAAGGTGCTGGATATCGTGTTCGGGCCGGAGCCAGTGCCGGCGGACTATGCGATCCGGGGCGGCGGCGCGCTCGGGCTGAGACCCAGTCATTTCATCGCGGCGTCCCGGGATCTGTTGGCGCTGGATGGGGTGGTGCCGGAGATGCAGCAGCGCTACACCGATCTGCAAGTGCCGATCCGGATTCTCTATGGCCGCGACGACCGTATTCTGGACCCCCGGGAACAGGGACAGGGGATGGTGGACCGGTTCCCGGACAGAGTGGAACTGGAACTCATCGAAGGGGGGCATATGTTGCCACTGACCCAGCCGGAGGTGACCACGGATTTCATCCGGCGCAGCATGCGGGCCTTGCCGCCCGCCTGAGTCCGGGAAAGCCGGGGCCGCACCGAGTATAGGCGCGCTGGTTGCTCCCCGCGTACAATGCCGGTTTACCGCCTCGGAACCCGCCATGCTCAGTTACCGTCACAGTTATCACGCCGGCAGTTTCGCCGATGTCCTCAAGCATTTGGTGGAAGTGGCGATCCTTGATCATCTGCGGCTCAAACCGAAGCCGTTCACCGTGCACGATACCCACGGCGGCGCCGGGCGCTATGCCATTGACGACGCACACATGCAGAAGACCGGGGAGTATGTGGACGGTATCGCCCGTCTGTTCGGTGAGCGTACCGGCGTGGCGGCGGTGGACCGCTATCTGTCGGTGGTGGCGCAACTCAATCCGGTGGGGCGCCTGAGTCATTATCCCGGCTCCCCCCTGATTGCCGCCCACCTGCTTCGTGAGCAGGACCGTCTGCAGTGTACCGAGCTGCACAGCACCGACTTCGAGCTGCTGCGGCAGGAATTCGCTGGTGACAGACGAGTCCGCGTGGAGAAGCGGGACGCCTGGCAGGGTCTCAAGGCGTTGCTGCCGCCGGAGCACCGTCGTGGACTGGTTCTGATCGACCCGTCCTATGAACTGGAAGCGGACTACACCCAGGTGGTGGAAGCGGTGCGTCAGGCGCTGCGCAAATTCGCCACCGCCACCTACGCGATCTGGTATCCGGTGTTGGAGCGGAACCGCACCGAGCGCTTCGTGCGCCGGTTCGTGGAGGCGGACATTCCCAACTTGCTGCGTCTGGAATGTTGCGTGCGCGCCGACGCCAGCGGACGTGGCATGACCGGCTCCGGACTGCTGGTGATCAATCCGCCTTATACCCTGGCGGCAAACATGGAGCAGGCGCTGCCGGTGTTGCAGGCGGCGCTGGGGGACGGTCACGGCCACCACAGGGTGGCGCAGCTTACTGGAGAGTAGGGGGGCGGAAACATAAATTCAGAGAGGGGAAAAAAGGCCGCTGTGGGAGCTTGCCTGCAAGCGAATCTTTTTGCCGAGAGACCATTCGCTTGCAGGCAAGCTCCCACAGCGGCTTCGTAGCACAATCCGTGGGAGCCAGCCCGCTGGAGAATCCTTGTGCCTGTGTCCCCCTCAGGGCAGCAGCGTTTCCAGCTTGAGCTGATCCTCGATGGTTTCCCGCTGACGCACCACGAAGGCCTGATCGCCGTCCACCAGAATCTCCGCCGGCCGGCCACGGCTGTTGTAGTTGCTGGCCATGACGAAACCGTAGGCGCCGGCGGAACGCACCGCCAGAAGATCGCCGGCCTCCAGTGCCAGGGCCCGGTCCTTGCCGAGAAAGTCGCCGGTTTCGCACACCGGGCCGACGATGTCCCAGTCCCGACAGTCCGCCTCATGCGGCGTCACCGGCACGATGTCCTGCCAGGCGGAATAGAGGCTGGGGCGGATCAGGTCGTTCATGGCGCCGTCGACGATGGCGAAGTTGCGATGTTCGGTGGGTTTCAGGAACAGCACCTGGGTCAGGAACACCCCGGCATTGGCGGCGATGGCGCGGCCCGGTTCGATATGCACCGGCAATTCGCCGGGAATGTGCCGCAGCAGAGCGGCCACGTAATCCTCGTGGGCCGGCGGTGTCTCGTCGTTGTAAGTGACGCCGAGACCACCGCCCAGATCCAGATGATGGATCTCGATGCCCAGTTCCTGCAGTTCGGTCAGCAACGCCAGAACCCGCTCCAGTGCGTCCTCGAACGGCTCCAGACGGGTCAGTTGGCTGCCGATGTGGCAGTCGATGCCGAGAATCCGGATGTGCGGCAGTTCCGCCGCCCGTTGATACAACGCCGGCGCCTTGCGGATGTCGACACCGAATTTGTTTTCCTTGAGGCCGGTGGAGATATACGGATGGGTTTGGGCGTCGACGTCCGGATTCACGCGGATGGCGATGGGCGCTTCCCGGCCCAGTTCGCCGGCCACCAGGTTGAGCAGTTCCAGTTCCGCCGCGGATTCCACGTTGAAACAGTGAATCCCGACTTGCAGGGCACGGGCCATCTCATCGGCGGTCTTGCCGACGCCGGAGAAAACGATCTTGTCCGGATCACCGCCGGCACGCAGCACCCGCTCCAGTTCGCCGCCGGAGACAATGTCGAAGCCGGCGCCGCAGCGGGCCAGTACGTTGAGTACCGCCACGTTGCTGTTGGCCTTCACCGCGTAGCAAACCTGATGGGGATGGTCTCCGAAGGCGTCATCGAAGGCGCGGTAGTGTGTCTCCAGGGCGGCCCGGGAATAGACGTACAACGGCGTGCCAAAGCGTTCGGCCAGCAGTGTCAGGGGCAGTTCCTCGACGTACAGGGTACCGTCGCGGTAGGGGAAGTGATCCATGGGGCTCATCCTGTTAATGCGGGTCCTGGTCCGAGTCGTCGTCGTTGTCCGTGGCCGGGGCGGTCTCCGGCGCCGGCGGTTGATCCTGGGGCTGGGGCGGCGGGGCCGGCTCGGCGAAGTAGAGCGGGCCTTTCTGGCCACAACCGCTCAACAGCACCAACACCAACAGGCTCAATGCACGCATGAAAGGCTCCGGGAAGCAGGGTTGAATGCGGCGAGTATAGCGGGTTACCGGGGGTGGATAACACCGCCGCCGGTCACTTTGACGGCGGTTGGCAAGGGATTCTCTTCCCCGGGCTTGCCAAAAAACACCACTGGCCTAATATCAGGGAACAACAACTCAACGGCGTTCCCATCGGAACGCCGTTTTTATAGTGGCCGCCGTCCATGGCGGTCATTCCCGGACCATCGCCGGGCCGATGTCAAAAATCGTTGCCGGCGATGTTATGCCCGCGCCCCGCGGAAGGGGTGCTTCCACAGGAGTACGAACATGTTGCCGCCGCCTATTACGGTGTCGCGATTGGATGTCAGCCGCATTGAGCCGCTGCTGGACGACCTGGATGACGACCAGGTGCTGGGATTGGAGGACGAATTGCTGCGGGCCACGGTGGTGGAACCCCGCAACATGCCGGCGGATGTGGTGACGATGAACTCCCGGGTCCGCTGCCGTGAGGAAAACAGCGGCCGGGAATGGTCGGTGACGCTGGTGTACCCGCAAGACGCCGGCAAACCGGACACCGTGTCGATATTGGCGCCGGTGGGCGCGGCCTTGTTGGGACTGGCCAAGGGCCAGAGCATCGACTGGCCGGGCCGTAACGGCCGTACCCTGCGCATCGTCATCCTTGACGTCGAGTACCAGCCGGAAGCCGCCGGCGACTACGACCTGTGATCGCGCCGGGCTTTCGCCCGGCGTTCCAGCCCCTGCCGCTTTCATTACCCGGAGAGATAGCCGCCAGCCGGCCAACGAGGTGTGATTTCGCCGCCGGCCCCGGAGGTGAGGTTTGCGATGAGAATGCTTATTATTTATTCTCTGCGCTTCATCCCTTCCTTCGGACACCGGCATGGCACAGGGCAAAGCGGCCGGCGCTCGGCTGCGCAAACAGCTGGGCACCCTCTATGTGGACCACCACGGCTGGTTGTCGTCCTGGTTACAGGCCCGCCTGGGCTGCTCCCATACCGCCGCGGACCTGGCTCAGGACACTTATGTGCGATTGCTGGTGCGGGGTTATCTGCCGGAGCCGGAGCAGTCCCGTCGCCACCTGAGGCGGATCGCCAGTGGTTTGATGATCGACCACCATCGCCGTCGCCGCATCGAAGCCGCCTACCGGGATGCGCTCAGCGCCTTGCCTGAGCCGGAAGTGCCATCGGAGGAAACCCGGGCTGAAGTGATCGACACTCTGGTGCGCATCGATGCCCTGCTGCATAAGTTGCCGGCCAAACCCCGGCGCGCCTTTCTTCTGTCCCGTCTGGATGGTTTGTCCTACCCGCAGATTGCGCACCGGCTCGACGTTTCCGTGTCCTCGGTGGAGAAATACATCGCCCGCGCCCTGGAAGCCTGTTTTATCGCCGCTCTGGAGCAGCGGCCGTGACGGCCGGAGTGGACCCGCGGGTGGTGCGGGAAGCCGGTCGTTGGCTGGCCCGCCTGGGCAGTGAGGATGTCACCGAAGCGGATCATCAGGCTTGCCAACGCTGGCGGCAGGCGGACCCCCATCATGAATGGGTCTGGCAGCAGATGGCCGCGTTGCAGAGTGCGTTTCAGTCCCTGCCGTCCCACGCTTCTCGCAGTGACTTGCTGGAACGGCGGGGGACTTTGTCCCGGCGCCAGTTGCTTGGCTGGGGCGCGGTGACGCTGCTGTCCGGGGCGCTGGGCTACGGCGGTGTGCACTCGGGATTGTGGCAGCGGCAGTGGGCGGATTACGCCGCCGGCGTGGGGGAGACCCGGGCCGTCACGTTGTCCGACGGGTCCCGTCTGGTGCTGAATACCGATACCGCCGTTGACGTGCGCTTCGACGAAACCGCGCGGGAGATTCTGCTGCGCCGTGGCGAGATCCTGGTGACCACCGGAGCCAGGGAGGCCCGTCCGTTGCGGGTACGCGCCGGTGGCGGTGTCATCCGACCGGTGGGCACCCGCTTTTTCGTACGCCTTATGGACAGGGCAACTCAGGTTGGAGTGTTCGAGGGCGCCGTGGAGTGGCGGCAAGGCGCCGGCAATCCGGTGCCTCTGGCTGCGGGCCGGCAGGCGATTTTTGGCGTGGGCGGCATCTCGCCGGTGTCCGCCCTGTCGGTGAACGACGCGGAGTGGGAGAACGGCCGGCTGATCGCCGAGCGCATGACAGTATCCCGGTTCGCGGAGGAACTGGCCCGTTATCGCTACGGGTTGGTGGACTGTGAACCCGAGGTGGCGGCGCTGCGGGTCACCGGGGTGTTTCCCCTCACTGATACGGACCAGGCGCTGGCGGCCCTGGCCCGGGCGCTGCCGGTGAAGGTGACGTATTACACGCCGTTTTGGGTGCGCATCGAAAAAAAACATTGAGGGGGAAGCGGGACTCGTTCGGAAGACAGGTAGAAGACACTGAATTTCGACGACACCAATAAGGGGATTCCATGTTGGTAACCTGTTGCCGCGTCCCGCGACACTCATTACTGGGTGTGTTGCGGACTTGCGCTTTTGCCGTCCTGTCCATTGCGCCACTGTTTTCCGTTCCCGCCATGGCCCAAAGCGGGTCCGTGCAGGAAAGCGCCATCTTGCGTTTCGATATCGACGGCGGAAACCTGGATGGCGTGCTCAATCGTTTCGCCATTGCCGCCAGGCTGGTGCTTTCCGCCGACGCCGACCTTACCTCTGGCAAGACCAGTTCCGGTTTGCGGGGTACCTACACGCCACGAGAGGGGCTGCGGCGGTTGTTGTCCGGGACCGGGCTGCGCGCGGATTTCGAGGGTACGCGTAACGTCACCATCGTGGCCGAACCGCAAGCTCGCCGGCTGGAGCCGGTTTCGGTGCGCGGCAGTAGCGCGGCGGTGGACGCCGGTCGCACCGAAGGGACTGGCGCCTATACCACGGATGCCATCACCATCGGCAAGACCGCTCAATCCCTGCGTGAGACGCCGCAGTCCGTGTCGGTAGTGACCCGCCAGCAACTGGACGAGCAAAACGCCCACACCGTCAGTGAGGCCATGCGCTACGCCACCGGGGTCACCGTCAGACACTACGGTACCGGCACCGACAATATTTCGGCGCGAGGCTATGACTTCAGTAACTATCAGATCGACGGCATGCCGGTGAGCACCGGCAAGGGCAGTTGGAGCAGCAGCTTTTTCGATCTGGCACTCTATGACCGGGTGGAGATCTGGCGTGGCCCGTCGGGGCTGCTCGACGGTGCCGGTGATCCCGGTGGCACGGTGAACTTCGTGCGCAAACGGGCCCAGCGCCAGTTCCAGGCCAGAGGCAGCCTGTCGGCGGGTTCCTGGGACGCCTACCGGGGAGAGCTGGACGTCACCGGCCCGCTCACCCAGGACGGTTCCCTGCGTGGCCGGGCGGTGGCGGTCTACGACGATCGCCAGTCCTTCACCGATTACGTTTACGCCAAGAAAAAGGTGGTGTTCGGCACCCTCTCCCAGGACTTTGGCGACGCCACTACCTTGACGCTGGGCGCCGCCCACCAAAGCGGGGATTACCGGCCCTTTTACGGGGTCTCGGTCTATCCTGACGGGACCTTGGCCCATCTGTCCCGATCCACCTTTGTCGGCGCGGATTGGAACCAGAAGGACGAAGGCATGACCAGCTACTTCGCCGAACTGGCGCATACGCTACAGGGGGGCGGGCAGGCCACGCTGAGCGCGCGCCGGTCGCACCGCCGTACCGACAGCAAACATCTGGGCTGGGGCGCCACGCCGATCGACCCGGATACCGGCGAAGTGCTGATGCTGCCCATGGCCATCGAAACCGATGAGGTGGATACCGGGCTGGATGCGCGCCTGAACCTGCCGTTCAGCGCCTTTGGCGGCCAGCACGAGGCATTGCTGGGAGCGTCCTGGCAACGTAACCGCACCGACAACGGCTACAGCATCGACTCCTACGGGCAGGGCGGGGTTTATCAGGACATCTTCGATCCTGATGTCCACGTGCCGGAGCCGGAGCTGGCGGTGCGCAACAACCGGGAGACCAAGACCGATCAATCGGCGTTATACGGCCAGGCCCGTCTGCGGCCCTGGCAGCGCACCACGGTGTTGCTGGGCGGGCGCCTGGCCTGGTGGAAGACCAGCGACCGGGTGAGGCCCGGGGCGGCGCAAAGTCTGCCCAGGGAATTCGTGCCCTACGCCGGCGTGCTCTACGACCTGACCCCGAGGGTATCGGTGTACGGCAGCTACAGCACCATCTTCGCGCCGCAAACTACGCAGGGACGCGATGGCGATCTTCTTGAGCCGAGAGAGGGGCGGCAATACGAGATCGGCCTCAAGGGCGAATCATTCGAGCGTCGCCTTAATGCCCATGCCGCCCTGTTTCGCATCGAGGATCGCAATCGTTCCATGACCGATCCCGCCGCGCCTCCCGACGCCGGGTTCGCCATTGCTTCAGGGGAAGTGGTCAGCCAGGGGGGCGAGGTCGAGATCAGCGGCGAGATTCTGCCGCGCTGGAACCTCAAGGCCGGTTACACCTACACCGAGACCGAATTCAAGGAAGGCGGGGAAGGGGTGTTCAGCAGCCAGACCCCGCGACACGCCTTCACGCTCTGGACCCGTTACCGGTTCGCGCCGGGGCCCTTGAATGGCTTGTCCGTTGGTGGCGGCGTGCGCGCGCAGAGCAAGATCTGGTATGAGACTTCGGGGATTCGGTCGACCCAGGAGCACTACACCGTGGCGACCCTGCAGGCCGGCTACGAATACGCCCCCGGGTCGGAAGTCACGCTTACCGTCGACAACCTCTTCGACGAGTACTATTACGCCAGTCTGGGGGGAACCCGGCAGACCTATTTCGGCGAGCCGCGCAACGTGACGCTAAGCGTGCGCCATGCCTTCTAGGTATGGCGGCAGGGCCTCACATCACCGGCACACCGATCAACCAGGGATGCAGGAACGCGGCGAACAGGCCATAGGCCACCAGCCCCACTACCACGGTGGTAATGGTGGCGCCGGACCGGCCGCCGGTCCGGCTGGCCGGCTCCCGCCGGCGGGCGGCGCGGAATGCCATAATCGCCCAGACCAGGAAGGCGGCGAACAGAACGATGTCACCGAGCCGGCCGTTGGACAGCAGGTGAGCCAGGGCCCAGACCTTCACCGCCAGCATCATCGGGTGGCCAAGGCGGGCCTTGATGGCATTGCCGGGCACATAGGCCGCTACCAGCAGAATCAGCGCCGGGATCATCAGCAGCACGGTGAGATGGCGCAGCGCCATCGGCGGATTCCAGACAAACACAGGATCAAGCCGGGTCTGACCGTACCCCCAGATCGTCAATACCAGCCCGATCAGGGCCACCAGAGAATAGATCCCCTTCCAGGCGGGTTCGCCCAGCCGTTGAATCCGCGCCTGGCGCCAGGGCTCGGCGAAGATACGTACGGAATGGACGCCCAGAAACAGCACGAGTCCGATAATCATTATTGTCATGACGGGCTTCCCTTATTGTGATGGGTGGCGATGTCAGCCTGGAGCATAGCGGGTTTGGCGGCGCGGGGGCAGGTCAGGACGCCAGCGACGCCACGCACAGCGCTTTGATTTCTGTTACCAGCGTATCCGTGTCGATGCCGCCAGGTGGAGAGAGAACCGCGCCATGGATCTGCGCCTCCAATGACTGCACCAGCAGCAGTGCCCGTGCTTCGGGACGTGGCCCGGCGATGCCGAGGCGCCGCAGTTGCGCGCCCACCGCCGCGGCCATCAGACTCTCCAGCCGCTGGAAGCGCGCCATCAGCGCCGGGGAACGCGGCGTTTGTTCGAACAACAGACGGTGCATGTTCGGATTGTGCCGGTGCAGTTCGACAGTGGTATCCACCAGCCTCGCCACGGTTTCTTCCAGGCCGGGATGTTCGCGTTCGAGGCGCTCGAACACGGCATGCAGCACGGTGCCGCTGTGTTCCATGTGTTGCTCGCTGAGCGCCAGCAGCAGCGCTTCCTTGTTCGGGAAATACTGATACAGCGAGCCGATGGACACACCGGCCCGCTCCGCCACCTTGTTGGTGGTGGTGCCGGTATAGCCCCGTTCCCCGAAAAGCTGAGCCGCCGCCTCCAGAATCGCGTCCCAGGTGGCGCGGGAGCGCTGTTGGCGGGGTTTTTTGCGGATGCCGGTCATGACGGTGAATGCGAGTAGCGGCGGACGGCCTGAAATGTGAGATTTACTCGTGTTTGCGTCGACGTGCAATACGCAGCCCGCCGATAGCCGGCAAGGAGTAACCATGAGCGACCCGATCACACTGCGATTTGAATCCCGCTTATCCGTACCGGAATCCCGAATCTGGCAATGGATCACTTCGGTGGACGGCATTGCCGCGGAACTGCGCCCGTGGTTACGCATGACGGCGCCGAAGGGGATTCATTCTCTGGATGACGTGGAGGTGCGTTCCGGAACACGCCTGTTCCGCAGCTATATTTTTCTGTTCGGCATTCTGCCCATCGATTATTCGGACATGACGCTGCTGGCGCTGGATCCGGGCCGGGGCTTCCTGGAACAGTCGCCCATGGGATCCATGGTCCTGTGGCGTCATGAGCGGCGTATCCTGCCTTGCGACGATGACCCGGACAGCCATCTGCTGGTGGATCAACTGACGTTCAAGCCCCGCCTGGCGGCCCCCCTGACGCGATGGTTCATCCACCGGGTCTTTACCCATCGGCACCGCGTATTGCGGCGCCGGCTCTCTTGAGTTGCGTTTAAAAAACAACCAAATATAATTGGGCATATAAGTGATTCGTGGAGAAGCTTCGATGGGACAAGTGACTATCTATCTGGATGACGAAAGCGAAAAATCGTTGCGCGCGGCGGCGGCGTCTTCCGGTGTGCCGGTCAGCCGATGGATAGCGGAGCTGATCAAGGAAAAGACCAGGACGGACTGGCCCAAGGAAGTCCGTGACCTGGCGGGCGCATGGCCGGACTTCCCCGATGAAGCCGAATTACGTCCAGACGGCGGCCCGGACGCGCCGAGGGAGCCTCTCTGAATGTATGCGCTGGATACCAATACCCTGATTTATTTCTTCAAAGGGAAGGGGCGGGTCGTTGATCGGCTGATGGCCACATCACCGGCGAATGTCGCCATCCCCGCAGTCGTCGCCTACGAAATCGAAACCGGAATCGCCAAATCAGCTAATCCGGACCGGTTACGAAACCAGTTTGATGGCCTGCTGAGCGTGGTCAGGCTGTTGCCTTTCGCGGCGAATGAGGCCCGCCATGCGGCCAGGGTACGTGCGTATCTGGAAAACGCGGGCACGCCCATCGGCCCTCTGGACACCCTGATTGCGGGTACGGCATTGGCGAATGGACTGGCGCTGGTGACCCACAACACCAAGGAATTCGATCGGGTGCCGGGACTGCAGCTTGAGGATTGGTTCTGAGCCGGGAATCGCGGTCCTTTCCTTACAGGGAAGTCCTACAGGAAAGGACCGCGATAGCGCGGATGTCTCAGGCGCCGAGCGCCTCGCGGGCGCGGGCCACGGCGGCGCGTACCTGTTCCGGGGCGGTGCCGCCGATATGGTTGCGGGCGCTCACCGAGCCTTCCAGGGTCAGCACTTCGAAGACATCGTCATCAATCTGGTCGCTGAACTGGCGCAGTTCGGACAAGCTCATGTCACCCAGGTCCTTCTTCTTGCTGACGCCATAGGCCACCGCTTTGCCGACGATCTCGTGGGAGTCGCGGAACGGGATGCCCTTGCGCACCAGGTAGTCGGCCAGATCGGTGGCGGTGGCGAAGCCGCGGCGGGCCGCTTCGCGCATCACTTCCCGGTTCGGTTCCAGTGCCGGGATCATGTCGGCGAAGGCGCGCAGGCTGCCGGCCAGAGTATCCACGGCGTCGAACAGCGGTTCCTTGTCTTCCTGGTTGTCCTTGTTGTAGGCCAGCGGCTGGCTTTTCATCAGGGTCAGCAGGCTGATCAGATGTCCGTTGACGCGGCCGGTCTTGCCGCGCACCAGTTCCGGCACATCCGGGTTTTTCTTCTGCGGCATGATCGAGCTGCCAGTACAGAACCGGTCCGGCAGGTCGATGAAGTTGAACTGGGCACTGGTCCACAGCACCAACTCCTCGCTGATCCGTGACAAGTGGGTCATGGACAGCGCCGCCAGGGCACAGAACTCGATGGCGAAGTCGCGATCGCTGACCGCGTCCAGGGAGTTCTCGCACACGGCGTCGAAACCGAGCAGCTCGCAGGTGCGTTCCCGCTTGATCGGATAGGTGGTGCCAGCCAGCGCGGCGGCGCCCAGGGGCATGCGATTGACTCTTTTACGGCAGTCCTGCAGCCGCTCGCGGTCGCGCTTGAGCATCTCGAACCAGGCCAGCAAATGGTGGCCGAAGGTCACCGGCTGGGCGGTCTGCAAGTGGGTGAAGCCGGGCATGATGGTGGCGGCTTCGCGTTCGGCCAGATCCAGCAGGCCGCTCATCAGACGCAGTAATTCGGTGTCCAGCAGGTCGATCTCGTCACGCAGCCACAGGCGGATGTCGGTGGCCACCTGGTCGTTGCGGGAGCGGCCGGTGTGCAGCTTCTTGCCGGTGATGCCGATTTTGTCGGTGAGTCGTGCCTCGATGTTCATGTGCACGTCTTCCAGTGCCACCGACCAGGCGAATTCCCCAGCTTCGATCTCCTGGCGGATTTCATTCAGCCCCTGGAGGATGGCGTCGCGCTCCTCGGTGGTGAGCACACCGACTTCCGCCAGCATGGTGGCGTGGGCCTGGGAGCCCTGGATGTCCTGCCGGTACATGCGCTGGTCGAACAGCACACTGGCGGTGAACGCCTGCACGAAGGCATCGGTGGATTCGCTGAAGCGGCCGCCCCAGAGTTTGTTTTGCTGCTGCTTGTCGCTCATGTTGCTGCTCGTCTGTTCGTTGATGCGCCGGTACCCACCACCGGACCGGATAACGGGCGCGCAGTATAACACCGGCGGGCTGGCTGTGGTGCTCCCGGCAGGGTATAACCGCTGGCATGGATACCTCCTCGCAAAATGCCTTCCTGCCTGATCTGTGCTCCGCCCGGGCGGTGCTGGTGGTGGTGGTGGTGGCGGAACTGATGGCCATCGTGGTGGCGCTGGTGGCCGGTTACTACCAGGCGTTCAGTCTCGGCCGGCTGGCGCTGACCTCGCTGTTCATCCAATGGGTGGCGCTCAGTTCGGCGGCGCTGATTTGCTTGCTGCGTCGCTGGCTGAACCGCCTGCCTCATTCCTGGGCGGCCCTGGCGGTGGTAGTGGTGGTGTCGGTGAATACGCTGGTCTTCAGCGCCGCCGCCAATTTGCTCACCGGCTGGTTGTCCTGGGCACCGTCGAACAACACCCTCTGGCATCCGAATATCCTCATCAACGTGCTGATCGCCACCATCCTCGCCGGGCTGGTGATGCGTTACGTCTATGTGCAGGAGCAACTGCGGCGTCAGGGGCAGGCCCAGTTGCAAGCCCGGCTGCAGGCGCTGCAGTCGCGTATCCGGCCGCATTTCCTGTTCAATTCCATGAACATCATCGCCAGCCTGATCAGTATCGATCCGGACGCCGCTGAGCGGGCGGTGGAGGATCTGTCCAAGCTGTTCCGGGCCAGTCTCAAGGACAATGCCGACCCGGTGCCCATGACCGAGGAACTGTCGCTGTGTGAGCGCTATATCAATATCGAGCAACTGCGTCTCGGAGAGCGGCTGCGGGTGAATTGGCGTGTCGAGCTGGATCCCCGGCATCAGGAAATGCCGCTGCTGACCCTGCAGCCCTTGTTGGAAAACGCCATTTATCACGGTATTCAACCGCTGCCCGGCGGGGGTGTGATCACCATCAGAGCCCGGTGCCAGGAAGGCCGTATAGTGTTGAGCGTGCGTAATCCGAAACCGGAAGGGGAAGGCCATCACCGCGGCAACCGCATGGCGCTGGAAAATGTGCGTCATCGTTTGGAAGTGCTGCATGGCAATCAGGTGGAGGTGCGCGCCCGTGATCTGAAGCGGCATTATGATGTGGAAATCCGTTTTCCCGCCCGTCCCGGGCCGGAGGCCGGGCAGAGGCGGGAAAATGTGCCGGAAGACATAACTACAGAATGAAGCACGGACAGGAAAAGGGGGACGCATGCGTGTATTGGTCTGTGACGACGAAGCCCTGGCCCGAATGCGACTGAAGCGGCTGGTGGAACGATGCGACATGGAAGTGGTGGCCGAGGCCGGCACCGGACGTGAAGCCTTGGCCAGCGCCAGTCGTTTGCACCCGGATGTGGTGCTGATGGACATCCGCATGCCGGATATGGATGGCCTCGAGGCCAGTGCCCACCTGACCCGCCTGGAACCGGCACCGGCGGTGATCTTCTGTACCGCTTTCGAGGAACACGCGCTGCAGGCCTTCCGGGTCCATGCATTGGATTATCTGCTCAAGCCGGTGAGTGAAGCCGATTTACGCCAGGCGCTGGAGAAAGTCCGAGCCCTGAATCAGGTGCAACTGGCGGAAGTGCAGCATCGCATGGCCGCCAACCGGCCGCGTCAGCGTCGTCATATCAGCGCCCGCACCTACCGTGGCCTGGAACTGGTGCAGGTGGAGGACGTGCGCTATTTCCAGGCTGACCAGAAATACGTCACCGTCTATCACACCGGGGGATCGGTGGTGATCAACGAACCGCTCAAGGATCTGGAGAAGGAATTCGACGGCCTGTTCGTGCGCACCCACCGCAGCACCCTGGTGGCGCTGCATTACATCGAAGCGCTGGAGCACAGTGGCTCCGACGGCGGCTATGAAGTGCGCCTGCGCGATCTGGAGGCGCGCTTGCCGGTCAGTCGCCGCCACCTGTCCGCGTTGCGCCAGGCGCTGCTGAATCGAAACTGATGCTGATTCCGATGATGGAGCGGTGAGGCTAGCGGCGGTCGTCGTAGGGAGTGGGATGATTGTCGTTGGTGGTCAGAACATGGATCAGCTTCGGGTGTACGAACAACTTTTCCCTGCCCGCTTGGATTTCCTCCAAAACCCCTATTTCCACGAGGTGTTTCAGATAGACAGAGGCGGTTTGGCGTTTAGCTATGCCGCTCCGCACCAGGTTATGAATCCGGCAGTAGGGTTGTTCGAAAAGGGTTTGGACCAGTTCGTGGCTGTAGATTTTGGGCAGCTCGGCTTGTACATGCCGGTTGGTGTGCTCGATCAGTTCACGTATGGCGGCAATTTTGCCGCTGGTCCAGCGGGCTGTTTCGGTGACCGCATTGAGCATGAAAAGCAGCCACTCCTGCCATGCCTGCTCTCGCGTAACCGCGATGAGAAGCCGATAGTAATCGCTCTTGTTCTGTACGATATAACGGCTCAGATACAGGATCGGCAGAGTCAGCAGGTTCTGTTCGATCAGGTACAGGATGTTGAGTATCCGTCCGGTGCGGCCGTTACCATCGGTAAAGGGGTGGATAGCCTCGAACTGGTAGTGAGCCACAGCCATGATCACCAGAGGGTCCAGCCCGTGGGAGTCGTTATGCATGAATCGCTCCCAGTTTGATAGAAGGTCACGTAGCAGGGGCTCGCCGACCGGAGGCGTGTAAATCACTTCATTGGTGAGGGTATTGGCGATGGTGCCCGGCACGCGACGGATATCCATGGTGGCATCCTTGATGGTGGAACATACCGTCACCGCGGTGGAGGTGTTGAGAGGGCGGGTCGCCAAGCTGCGGTACCCCTGGTATAGGGCTGTTCGGTAACGCAGTGCTTCCTTTGTCGCGGGATCGGCCTGGCCTTCTTCGTCCGCATAACGAAACAGCTTGTCGCTGGTGGTGACAATATTCTCGATTTCGGAACTGCTTTGGGCCTCCAGCAAAGGAAGGGTGTTGATCAGCAGGGTCGGGTTGGGGATTAACTCGGCCGATTGCTTGAGTTCAGCCAGAGCCGCCCGCGCCGGGATGCAGGCTTTCAATACGGCAATGCTTTCCAGTTCCGTGTTCGGAGGCAGGGGCGGCAATTGATTGTAGGGCTGTCCGGGGATCCAGATTGAGGCGGACATGTTTATAATTTCCAACTATATCGACATATGGTCAGTCTAATGTCGATGGCATAAACATGTCTATTTTTTATGTCGATAAAAGATGGTTATGTCGACATAAGTGTCTTCGTGCCTGCATGGAGGGTAGAATGTGCGGCCCACGGTTCCTTACCTGTTCAGGAGAGCTTCATGAGCCGCATTCTGCGCATCGCCACCCGTTCCAGCCCTCTGGCCATCTGGCAGGCTGAGTATGTCCAGCGGCGGCTGGAAGCCCTGCATGAGGGGCTCTCGGTGGAACTGGTGCGGATCAAGACGCAGGGCGACAAGATCCTCGATACGCCGCTGGCGAAGATCGGCGGCAAGGGCCTGTTCGTGAAGGAACTGGAGCAGGCGATGATGGACGGCCGCGCCGACATCGCCGTGCATTCCATGAAGGACGTGCCGATGGAACTCCCGGAAGGTATGGCTCTGCCGGTGATCTGTGAACGGGAGGACCCCCGCGACGCCTTCGTCTCCAACCACCACGATGCCCTTTCCGCCTTGCCGGAAGGCGCCTGTGTCGGCACCTCCAGCCTGCGGCGTCAGGCCCAGGTGCTGGCCAACCGGCCGGATCTGAAGGTCTCCAGCCTGCGCGGCAATGTACAGACCCGGCTCGGTAAGCTGGACAGTGGTGACTTCGACGCCATCATTCTGGCCGCTGCCGGCCTCAAGCGGCTGGAGATGCATGACCGCATTCGCTATGAAATGCCCCCGGAAGAGTCCCTGCCGGCGGTGGGGCAGGGCGCGGTGGGTATTGAATGCCGGGCTGGAGATGAGCTGGTGCAGGCTTTGCTGGCACCGCTCAATGACCCGCTTACCTGGGACCGGGTCAGCGCCGAGCGGGCCATGAATCGTCGTCTGGAGGGCGGCTGCCAGGTGCCGATCGCCGGTTTTGCCCTGCTCGAGGGCGATACCCTTTGGTTGCGCGGTCTGGTGGCCAGCGAAAACGGCGATACCGTGCTGCGGGCCGAGGCCCGGGCGCCTCGCGAAGAAGCCGCGGCACTGGGTGTGCGGGTGGCTGAGTCATTACTGGAGCAGGGCGCCGAGCGCATTCTGGCGGAGCTGTATCAACGCTCATGAGTACGGTGCTGATCACCCGGCCGCGGGGGCAGGGCGAGACGCTGGCGGCGTTGTTGCGTGATGCCGGCCATGTCCCCATCCATCAGCCGGCGCTGGCTATCGAGCCGTTGCCGCTGTCGGCGGCGGACCGGCGGCGAATCCTGGATCTGGACCTTTACCACGCGGTGTTCTTCGTCAGCGCCAACGCCGCCGAGCTGGCCCTGGAGGCGTTCGCCGATGTCTGGCCGCAGTGGCCGGTGGGCGTGCATTGGCTGACGGTGGGCGAGGCCACCGCCCGGGTGTTGGCGGCGGCGGGGTTGACGCCAGAATATCCTGGTGCCGGTTTCAATTCCGAAGCGGTGCTGGCGTTGCCTTGTCTGTCTGACGTGGTGGATCAGCGCATTCTGATTTGCCGCGCGGACAGCGGCCGTGACTGGTTCGCCGCCCGGTTGCGCGAACGCGGTGCCGAGGTCGACATCATTCCCTTCTACCGGCGCTGTGCCGATCCCTCCTTTTACTGGCCCGATGCGGCTTCGGTGGTGCTGGTCACCAGCGTCGATGGCTGGCGAGCGATAGCGGCGCGGGTGCCCGCCGCGGCCAGGGTGGTGAGCGCCGGGGAACGGGTGGCACAGGCGGTGCGCGAAGACCACCAGGGGCCTGTGACGGTAGCCGCCAGTGCCCATGATCGGGATATGGTGGCGGCGTTGGGCGCCACCGGCGATTGAAGTAAAAAATTGCAACCGTGGCGCTACCGCCACGCATCAAAGGTTTTCTTCTTTCCGGAGCGGGTTATGCTGTGGCTTGTTGGGCGTTTCATCGTCCTCGTTTTTCAGGCTTGTTCCGGATCGTATCAAAGGAAATGCCGCCATTTTGGCGATCACCGGCGCGGGGCGCCGGGATGACAACACGGGATGACAAAAAAGGGAGCTCCCATGACGCTGTACCGTCCACTTTCGTCCCAGCGGGGCCTGGCCCTGTGGCCGTTGATTATTCTGCTTATCGTGATTGCCGCGCTGGCGGGAGCCGGTTGGTGGGGATGGCAGCAATGGCAGATCCTGGAAGGGCAGCGCAGTGGTCTGGAACAGCAGGTAGCCGGTTTGGAAAAACGGCTGGACCAGCAGAGTGAGGAAAGCCGGAAACAGCGTCAGGCGCTGGCGGCTTTGCGTCATACCCAGGAAGAGACTGAAGCCCGCATGGCGCGGGATCGCGAAAAACTGAATGACATGAGCCAGGGCGGCCAGCGTCTGTGGCTGATCACCGAGGCGGAATCCCTGGCCAGTCTGGCCAGCCAGCGCCTGCTGCTCACCGGCGACGCCGAAGCGGCGCGGCGTTTGCTCAAGGCCGCCGACGAAACCCTGGCCCGACTGGATGATCCGCAGACACTGCCGGCCCGCCGTGCCCTGGCCGCCGATATGGAAGCGCTCAACGCGGCCCTGCAAATGGACGTCCAGGCGCTGGTGCTGCGGCTCGGCGCACTGCGCGAGCGGGTCGATGAACTGGCGGTCCCGTTGCGTGAGCGTCCGCAAAACAGCAGCGCCGGTGATGACAACGCCAAGCCTTCCTGGTGGCAACAATTCCTCTCCCACCTGCCGGTGAACATTCGCCATCACGATGACGCCGAGCCGCTGCCGATGACGCAAAGCGAAGCGGCGCTGGTGCAGTTGGGCATTAATACCAGCCTGCAGCAGGCACAATTGGCGCTGTTGCAGGGGCGCGCGGAAAGTTACGGACAGGCTCTGAACCAGGCCCGGGAGACCATCACACAGTGGTTCCGTGGAGACAATCCGGCCACCCGCCATCTGCTTTCCGCACTGGATGAGCTGGACGAGGAAGCGGTCAGTCAGGCGCTGCCGGATATCGGCGGCGGTCTGGCGGCGATTCGTGAGCTCAAGCGCAAGGAGGGCGACGCATGAAAAAAATCCTCCTGTTGCTGGTTCTGGCACTAATCGCGGCGGCCGCGTTGGGCCGCTGGATGGCGGCGGATTCCGGCTATCTGCTGTTGGTGCGCGGTAATTGGGAAATGGATACCACGCTGGGTTTCGCCGTGCTGGTGACGGTGCTGGCGGCGGTGGCGCTGGTGGTGGTGACCCTGATACTCAACGGACTGTGGCAATTGGCGGAACCGGTGCGTGCCACGCGCCGGTTTCGCCAGTCGGTGGCCCGCCGCCGTTTGAAGAGCGGCCTGGTGCTGCTGGTGGATGGCGACATCAAAAAGGCGGAACGGCTGCTGAGTGCCGCTGGCCGTGAAGGCGACTGGCCGCTGGCGGCCTGGCTGCTGGCGGCGGAATGCGCTCGCGAGCGCGGTGACGGTGAGGCGTTGGAGCAGTATCTGGGCGAGGCGTCGGCGGATCGCCGGGGGCTGCTGATGAGCGGCCTGATGCGGGCTCGGTTCGCTCTGGACGACGGCCAGCCGGAGCAGGCCCGCCATGAATTGGAGGCGCTGCTCAAACAAGCGCCCAACAATCGCCGGATTCTGACACTGTACGCCGATGTGCTGGATCGGCTGCATGACTGGCCGGCACTGTGCGACCTGATTCCCCGGCTGCGCAAGGTGCTTGATGAGCAGAGCGTGGTGCGCCGCGAGCGCCGGGCCTGGCTGGCGCGGGTGCAGGAAGTGGCGCAGAAGCCCGGGTTCAATGATGCCGAGTCCCGCGCCGCTGAGTTGCGGCGGCTATGGAAATCGGTGCCGGTGGCGCTGAAGAACGATCCGGCCATGAAAGCCCGCTACGCCGGCTTCCTGGCGCAACTGGGGCAGGGCAAAGTGGCTCTGGGCCTGGTGCGCGAGCAGCTGAGCAAGGAGTGGGATGACCGTTTGCCGCCGGTGCTGGAGGCCATCGACGATGTGCCGCCGGATGACTTGCTGCAGGTTCTGGAAGGGTGGCTGGCGGAACGGCCCGGTAATGCCGCGGTGTTGATCACCGCTGGGCGGGTGGCGCTGAAAGCGCGCCTGTGGGGCAAGGCGCAGAGCTTCTTCGAGGCCGCGGCCAATTCCAGCCAGAGCGCCACCGCCCTGGCGGAATTGGCGCGGCTGTATCGGGCGCTCGGCGATCACAGCAAAGCGGATCAGGCGCTGGAACGCCGGGTTTCCCGGTTGGACAGCGAGCTGCCGACCCTGCCCATGCCGAACTGAACAGGCCCCGGTCAGTTGCCACGAAGCCGCTGTGGGAGCTTGCCGCAAGCGAATGGGGTCTTGCTTCCCATAAAGATTCGCTTGCAGGCAAGCTCCCACAGAAGCCGTGCCGTGGTTTTTTATTACCGGGCGGCGCCGGTCAAACCGTTCGCGATGCCATCCGCCACCGCGTTCCAGCCTTCATCCAATTGCTCCACCAGAGCCGGATAGCCGTCCTGCCGCAGCGGCCGCCGTTCCAGGAAGTGTGCGCCCGCACGGGCGCCCTGATCACCCAGGAAACGCCATTGCCCCTCGATTACCGCCTCGCCTTCGGCGGTGCCCTGGAAACGGGTGACCAGCACTTCCAGGCGCCCGGGAGCGGCAACCCCGGACCGTGCCAGCCGAGCCGCCAGTGAACGCGCCAATTGCCGGGGCAGCGGTTCCGCCCATTGATGCTGGCGGGCGGCACGCACTTCCACCGCGCTGGTTTGCATGACCACCCCGGACTGATCCAGGTAACCGGCGGTGTCCAGCCGGATGTCCGGCAACTCCCCACGAAGCGCGGACTGCGCCGCGCCCGGCAGCAGATATTGGACCGAGGGGCCGGCGGGGTTGCTGGCGCAGCCGGCCAGCAGTGTCGCCAGCAACGGTAGAACAAGAACAAGTCTAGCGGGCCGCTTTCGGCTCATAATCCGGCTCCGGGTCAGTGCTGAAAATCAGGGCGTTAGGGTGTTCCTTGAGAGTCCGCATCAAGGGCTCGGCGTCGCGCAGTAACTGTTCCATCCGTTGCAAGGTCCCGGACAGCTGCCGATAGGCGTCGGAGCCGGGCTCCAGACCCGCCAGGGTTTTTTCCAGAGCACTCAGGGTGTCGTTGAGGCGCTCCGGCATGCCGGCCACCGCCGGATCCTCAAGCAACTGCTGCAACCGTTCGGCGGTACCGGCGAAGGCCTTGAGCGTGGATTCCGAGGCCGCCAGATTGCGGTCCAGCTTGTCGCCAATCTGTTCCAGTGGCAGGCTGTTGACCTTGTCCATCAATTCCGCCACCTGGCTTTCCAACTGAGCCAGCCCCCCGGTGGTGCTGGGGAAGACCTGCACCCCTTCAAATCGGGCTTGCTCGAATGGCTCTGCATTGCGTTGGAAATTCAGGTCCACGAAAAGGGCACCGGTCAGCAGGTTGCCGGATTTGAGCGTGGCGCGCAGGCCATGATCGAACATGCGATCCAGGCGGTCGCGCCATTCGTCCAGGTTCGCTTCCTCATCTTCGAGAATCCGCTGGGGCTCGATGCGAATCAGCACCGGAATAGCGAAACGCGTCAGCGTCTCCGGCTGGTCGGCGGTGAAGTGCCAGGGCACCTGCTCCACCGTGCCCAGGCGCACGCCCCGGTATTCCACCGGCGCGCCCCGGCGCAGGCCGCGTACCGAGTCCTGCACCAGCATCACATATTCCAGGTACTGGTCGAACAGACCGCGGCGGGCGGCTTCCTCGTCGGCGTACAGTTCGAATTCACTGTCCGGCTTGGCCGGCGCGCCGGCGGGCATATCCTGATCCGGCACGCCGAAGGTGATGCCGCCGCCGATCAACGTTTCCATGGATTGCACACCTACTTTGAAGCCGCCGGAGTCCAGTTGCAGCGTGACGCCGGATACGTTCCAGAAACGCACACTCTCGGTGACCAATACGTCGTAGGGCTCCTCAATGAAGATACGGTGGCGAATGATCTTTTCCGCGGCCAGGAATTCGGTGTCCACCACCCGGCCCACGGTGAGGTTGCGGTAAGTGACCGGATCGCCGGTGGCGACGCTGCTGCCGGGACGGGCATTCAGGGTCAGATACAAACCCCTGGCGCCGGCTTCGGTGATCGGTGGCTTTTCTTCCACCTGGAAGCGGCGTTTTTCCTTTTTGCCGTCGCCGGGCTGCAATTCAATGTAGGCGCCGGAGAGCACCGTGCCGAGGCCGCTGATGCCTTCCCGGCCGATGCGGGGTTTCACCACCCAGAAACGGGTCTTGTCGTTGAGCATACGGGCAGTGTCCTGCTGCATGCGCACTGTCACCAGGGTATGGCTGAGATCCTCGGACAGCGCCACTTCCTCCACCTGGCCCACCTGCACATTGCGGGTTTTCACCGAGGTCTTGCCGGCCTCGATGCCCTCCGCGTCGATCATTTTCAACACCACGGTGGGGCCCTGGCTGGCCCAGTGGTCGAAAGCCAGCCACAGACCGATCAACAGGGCGCCCAGCGGGATCAGCCACACCGGAGAGAATTTTGGGCGCCGTTCAGGCGCGGCGTTCGAGGGCGTCGTAGTCATCCGTTCGTCGCTGTTGTTGGTCCCAGATCAGGCGCGGGTCGAAGCTGTGCGCGGCCAGCATGGTGAGAATCACCACGCCGGCGAACGCCATTCCTCCCGGGCCGGGGTCGATGGACATCAGATTACCCAGGCGCACCAGCGCCACCACGATGGCCACCACGAAAACATCGATCATCGACCAGCGGCCGATCCATTCGGTAAAGCGATACAGTGCCATTTGCGCCGGCATATCCAGAGGTTTCTCGCGGCGGCTGGCCAGACACAACCAGCTCAACGCCAGGATCTTGCCAAACGGCACCACCACGCTGGCGGTGAAAATCACCAGGGCAATGGGCCAGTCACCATGAGCGATGAATTGTAATACACCGGAAATGATGGTGGCCGGTTGAGTGTTGCCGAGGCTGGTGGTCACCATGATCGGATACAGATGGGCCGGGAAACAGGCGATGGTGGCCGCCACCAGATAGGCGAGAGTGTGCTGGATACTGTCCGGGTGCCGTGAATGCAGGCGTGCGGAACAACGGCCGCAGTGCTGGTGTTCGATGGGTTGCAACTGGCTGCATTGCTCGCAGCCCTGGTAATGCTGCAGACGCGCGGACAGTCCTGGACGCAGGGCGGGTGGTGCTTGCGGCGGACCCTCAAGGCGTGTCCACAACACCAGGGGATTGACCCGTTGCACCACCATCAGCAGGAACAGGGCGAAGCCGGCGAAGGTCCAGAACCCCGGTTTCAGGAACACCTCCGCCATGCCGATAATCTTGACCAGGCTGACCAGCGCGGCGATGGCGAACACATCGGCCATCATCCACGGTTTGCAGTAATGCAGGGCGCGGATCAGGGTTCGGGTACCCGGCAGATGCGGGCGTCGGCCCAGACTGAATTCGATCCACAATACCGCCAGCAAGTACAACGCCGGCAACACCACGATGGTGCCGAATACCAGCAAGCCCAGTTCCGGATGGTGAAAGGCGGCCAGTTTGGTGGCGGCGTCGAGCACGGTCATGCTTTCGCCGATACCGGAGCGTTGGAATTCGATATAGGGAAACGACAGCGCCACGGCCAGCATCACCAGCGCGGCGACGGCCAGGGCCGGGGTCAGATGGCGGTCCTCCGGCGGACGCACCAACGGGTGACGGCAGCGCGGACAGCGCACCCATTGCCCCTTGTCCGGCGCTGAAACCCGCAAAACCAGGTCGCATTCCGGGCAGGCGACCAGGGTTTCGGGTTTCGAAGCTGTATTCGGATCGTCCATGGGCCAAGGGGTCCGCGCTGACAAACAGTGCCCATTGTGCCGTCTGGCCGGGCCAGGAGCCAGACGGCGGGGCGGTCATCGGCGTGCGCCGATGCCGGATTATTCAATTTTTTCGAGATATTTTTTCGGGATAGCGCGCCGACGGGAGCCCGGTCAGCGCACGGAACATCAATCGCGGGGCGCGTAATCGAACACGTCGGAATGCATGTTGCTGGCTGGAACCCCTTCTTCCACCAGCGCGTCGTGCACCGCCCACACCATGGCCGGTGAGCCACCGATGTAGAACAGCGGCTGCTCCGGTTGTTCCAGCGCTTCCAGGGCGGCCTCGTGGACCAGCCCCTGGGCGTGCCCGGGTTTGCTGATGTCGGACAGCGCGGTGACCGCGTGGAAGTCTGGCAACGCGTCCTGCCATTGGGAAGGCAGATCGGGCAGGTACAGGTCCTGTTCAGTGCGAGCACCCCAGAACAGCCGCACCGGGTGTTCGAAGTGGACCTGGATCAGGCGTTCGATCATCGCCTTCACCGGCGCGAAACCGGTGGAGCCGCAAATGAACCACAGTGGACGAGGCGGCGGCGAGTCCAGGTAGCGCAGGCCCTGCGGCAGGATCACCGATACCGTGCTGGCGTCGGCCAGGTCCGCCATGATGCGGCGGGCGCCGGGGTTGTCGTGGCCGTGACGGATATGCAGTTCCAGTTCGCGGCCGCCGGGGGCGTTGGCGATGGAAAACGGGTACTGCCCGTGGGGCAGGTCGAGAATCAGGTATTGGCCGGCATACCAATGGGCCTGTCGGCCGGCGGGCAGTCGCAACCAGATCCGACTGACGTCGTGGTTGAGGGGCTCCCGCTGGCGAATTTGGCAACGCAAAGTCTGCTCCGGAATTTCTCCGGGGGCGGTTATATCTGGCACATCGATCTCGCAGTCGCTGATCGGAAAGGCCACGCAGTATAGCACCGCATCGGCGC
This sequence comes from Alloalcanivorax balearicus MACL04, assembly GCF_025532145.1. Classification (GTDB taxonomy): domain Bacteria; phylum Pseudomonadota; class Gammaproteobacteria; order Pseudomonadales; family Alcanivoracaceae; genus Alloalcanivorax; species Alloalcanivorax balearicus. Next base: position 37,924 of record NZ_ARXS01000004.1, read on the forward strand.
CGCTTTCTCCCGCGCTCAGCGGGCCACAAGGGCGGGTCAGGAGTACGCTGCCGCGCTCGAGGCACCCCTCGCAGCGCCGGCAGACGCCATTGCGGCAGGCGTGAGGAAAACCGAATCCGGCTTCCCGGGCGGCTTCCAGAATGGTCTTCGATTCCGGGCAGTCCAGGATGTGCCGCTGGTTGATGCGTATGCGGTACGGCATGGCATGATGCGGGGCGCCGGGCGCCCCGTCGGCTCGGGTGGTCAGCCTACCTTGCGGCCGGTAATGATGCTTTTCACATGTTCCAGGTCGGCCCAGGCGCCTTCGGCGAAGATTTTCTTCACGTCTTCCACTACCGCGGCGTAACCGTAACGGGGGTGGGCATCATGCACCGCCACCCGGGCGCCGGGGTTGAGGAACGGTTCGAAGTCCTTGAAGTCCCGGTAGGCCTGCTCGTGGTTGCCGTCGATCCACAGGAAGTCGATTTTCACTTCCGGATTCCAGTTGTGGGCGGCTTCCTGGGAGAAGCCCTCGATCAGCTCGAACATGCCGTCGAAGCCGTTGCGCTTGAGGCGCTGTTCCACCAGGGATTTGGTCGGTTTATTCTCCAGCGGCACACAGTCGTCGGTGAGCTCTTCCTGCTTGTCCAGGTCGGAGTTGAACGGGTCGATGGCGTAGATCTTGCCGCCTTTCTTGCGCAAACCGTTGAGCAGGTAGCTGGTGGACAGACCGCCGTAGCAGCCGATTTCCACGATCACGCCGCCGGCGGGGACCTGGCTGGCCCACTCGGTGAGCATGCCGGCCTCGGTGTGGCGGATCATGCCGCCGTAGGCGCGCTTATCGTATTTGCGGCCTTTCAGCAGGCCCACCAGATTGTGGTACAGCGGGCGTGAAAAGCCGCTGACCAGCTTCGGGCCCTTGTCGGACCAGGCTTTTTCCAGAAATTCGTTAACCGACATGAGAATCCTCAGGCACCGGTGCCAATAAAGAGTGCAATGATACAGCCGATGCCGAAAAACCACACCAGGGAACGGGCGCTGGCCCAATCGGCGATGTAGCAGACACCGTACATGACACGGCTCAAGACAAAGGCGACGGCAATGCCGTCAATGGTGGGTTGCGGCGCGGTCTGCGCCAGATGAGCGATGATCACCGCGGCGGCGAACGCCGGGGCGATTTCGAAACTGTTCTGTTGAGCCCAGTGGGCACGCTTGCGGCCGCCTTCCAGGGTTTCCAGGAACTCACGCGGATTGTGGTTCTGACGCAGCCCGAAACCGCCCTGGAACTTGGCGAAGCCGGTGAACACGTAAGGCAACAAAATCGCCGCCAGTACGCACCAATAAGCCAGGGTCATGAGAACTCTCTCCTTGATCGGTTTGGCGCATCATAACGCGCTGGACCGCCGGCTCCCATGACCTTTGCTACTAAAAGGAGCGCGCCGCCCGGCCCGCTTCCCACGGAAGGGATTACAAAGCCGCAGTGGGAGCTTGCCTGCAAGCGAATAGGGCCTCCCGCGCATTGGCCATTCGCTTGCAGGCAAGCTCCCACAGTTACCTGGTCGCTATCTCTGAGTTCATGTTCCCAACGTCCGCGATCGGGCTGGTTACTCCCCGATCTGGCTGAGATCGCGCACCGCGCCGCGGTCGGCGCTGGTGGCCAGGGCGGCGTAGGCCTTGAGTGCGGTGGAGACGCTGCGCTGGCGGATTTCCTTGGGCTTCCAGGCCAGCTTGCCGCGTTTTTCCATGCGCTCACGTCGCTGGGCCAGCTCGTCATCGTCGATGGCCAGGTGGATGCGGCGATTGGGAATGTCGATCTCGATGGTGTCGCCTTCCTCGACCAGACCGATGGCGCCGCCTTCCGCCGCTTCCGGTGAGGCGTGGCCGATGGACAGGCCGGAGGTGCCGCCGGAGAAGCGGCCGTCGGTGAGCAACGCGCAGCTCTTGCCCAGGCCCTTGGATTTCAGGTAGCTGGTGGGGTAGAGCATTTCCTGCATGCCGGGCCCGCCTTTCGGGCCCTCATAGCGGATCACCACCACGTCGCCGGCGACGACCTGATTGCCGAGGATGGCGCGTACCGCGGAATCCTGGGATTCGAACACCCGGGCGCGGCCGGTGAAGGTGAGAATGGACTCGTCCACGCCGGCGGTTTTGACGATACAACCCCGTTCGGCGATGTTGCCGTACAGCACCGCCAGACCGCCATCCTTGCTGTAGGCATGCTCGTAGTCACGGATACAACCGTTGGCGCGATCGATATCGAGGCTTTCCCAGCGGGTATCCTGGCTGAAGGCGGTCTGGGTGGGGATGCCGGCGGGGCCGGCGCTGTACATCTTCTTCACCGCGTCGTCGCCGGTGAGCGTCACGTCGTACTTCTCCAGCGCTTCCGCCACCGTGGCGGAATGCACCATGGGCAGGTCCCGGTGCAGCAGGCCGGCGCGGTCCAGCTCGCCCAGGATGGCCATGACGCCGCCGGCGCGGTGCACATCTTCCATATGGTATTTCTGGGTCGCCGGCGCCACTTTGGACAGGCACGGCACCTTGCGACTGAGGCGGTCGATGTCTTCCATGGTGAAGTTCACTTCACCTTCCTGAGCGGCGGCCAGCAGGTGCAACACGGTGTTGGTGGAACCGCCCATGGCGATGTCCAGACTCATGGCGTTCTCGAACGCCCGGTGGGAGGCGATATTACGCGGTAGCACGCTGTCCATGTCCTGCTCGTAGTAGAGCCGGGCCACATCGACGATACGGCGGCCGGCTTCCAGGAACAGTTCGCGGCGGTCGGCGTGGGTGGCCAGCAGCGAGCCGTTGCCCGGCAGCGACAGGCCCAGGGCCTCGGTCAGACAGTTCATGGAATTGGCGGTGAACATGCCGGAACAGGAGCCGCAGGTGGGGCAGGCGGAGCGCTCCACTTCATTCACGGTTTCGTCGTCGACGCTGTCGTCGGCGGCCATCACCATGGCGTCCACCAGATCCAGTTTGTGTTCCGCCAGTTTGGTCTTGCCCGCTTCCATGGGGCCGCCGGAGACGAAAATAACCGGGATATTCAGCCGCATGGCGGCCATCAGCATGCCGGGGGTGATCTTGTCACAGTTGGAGATGCAGACCATGGCGTCGGCGCAGTGGGCGTTGACCATGTACTCCACCGAGTCGGCGATGATGTCGCGGCTGGGCAGTGAATAAAGCATGCCATCGTGGCCCATGGCGATGCCGTCGTCCACCGCGATGGTGTTGAATTCCTTGGCGATGCCGCCCGCTCTCTGCACTTCCTCGGCCACCAGCTGGCCCAGATCCTTCAGGTGCACGTGCCCGGGCACGAACTGGGTGAAGGAGTTGGCGATGGCGATGATCGGCTTGCCGAAATCACCGTCCTTCATGCCGGTGGCGCGCCACAGGGCGCGGGCCCCGGCCATGTTGCGGCCGTGGGTGGTGGTGCGGGAGCGGTACTCGGGCATGGGAACCTCGTTGTTGCTGCGACCAAGTGCGAAAGGGGAAACATTGTAGCGTACAATTCGCTGGCACGCTTACAGGCAACACGTTGGTACGTGTCGCATCTACAAGGCCGCTGTGGGAGCTTGCCTGCAAGCGAATATTGTAAACGCCCGAGTAACTCCCATTCGCTTGCAGGCAAGCTTCCCACAGCGGCTTCGTAGCTTTCTCCATGGGAAGCTGCCTTGGCTTTCTTCCTACAGGATGTAGCGGCTCAGATCCTCGTTGTCGGCCAATTCGCCCAGGTAGCGGTTGACCGCCTCGGCGTCCAGGCTCAGCGGCGTGTCGTGGTACTGGGTGGCGAGGTCGTCGGCGTCGTAGCTGATTTCCTCCAGCAGTTTCTCCAGCACCGTATGCAACCGGCGGGCGCCGATATTCTCGGTCTTTTCGTTCACTTGCCAGGCCACTTCGGCGATGCGACGGATGCAGTCCTCGGTGAACTCGACTTTGAGACCTTCGGTGGCCAGCAGCGCTTTGTATTGCTCGGTGAGCGAACAGCGTGGCTCGGTGAGGATGCGCTCGAAGTCTTCCGGAGTGAGCGCGCTCAGTTCCACGCGGATCGGCAGACGGCCCTGCAGTTCCGGGATCAGGTCACTGGGCTTGGCCAGATGGAAGGCGCCGGAGGCGATGAACAGGATGTGGTCGGTGCGTACCATGCCGTACTTGGTGCTCACCGTGCTGCCTTCGATCAGCGGCAGCAGATCCCGCTGCACCCCTTCGCGGGATACGTCGGTGCCGCCGGTTTCGGAGCGCTTGGCGACCTTGTCGATTTCATCGAGGAAGACGATGCCGTTGTTTTCCACCGCGTCGATGGCTTCCACTTTCAACTCGTCCTCGTTGATGAAGCGGGCCGCTTCCTCGTCACGCAGCAGGCGCAGGGCGTCGCGCACTTTCAGTTTGCGGTGGCGTTTCTTCTGGCCGCCCATGCGTGAAAACATCTGCTGCAGCTGACTGGTCATTTCCTCCATGCCCGGCGGCGCCATGATTTCCACGCCGGCCGGATTGGCGCTGACCTCGACATCGATTTCGCGGTCGTCCAGTTCCCCTTCCCGCAGCTTCTTGCGGAAAACCTGTCGGGTAGTGGAATCGGTGGCGCTGCTCTCTTCGCCACGGGCGGCGGGCAGCAGGGCGTCGAGAATGCGTTCCTCGGCGGCGTCATCGGCCTTGGAGCCGACCCGCTCGATGGCTTTTTCGCGCAGCATCTTGATCGCCATTTCCACCAGGTCGCGGATAATTGATTCCACGTCCCGGCCCACGTAGCCCACCTCGGTGAATTTGGTGGCTTCCACTTTCAGGAAGGGGGCGTCGGCCAGTTTGGCCAGGCGGCGGGCGATCTCGGTTTTACCAACCCCGGTGGGGCCGATCATGAGGATGTTCTTGGGGGCGACTTCGGCACGCATTTCCGCTGGCAGCTGCATGCGGCGCCAGCGGTTGCGTAGGGCCAGGGCCACTGCTTTCTTGGCCTCTTCCTGGCCAACAATGTGCCGGTTCAGTTCGGATACGATTTCTCTCGGTGTCAGGGAAGCCACTATTCCAGCTCCTCGAAGGCGTGATTCTGGTTGGTGTAAATACAGATGTCGCCGGCGATCTTCAGGCTTTTCTCGACGATCTCGCGGGCGCTCAGGTCGGTGTTTTCCAGCAGTGCGGTGGCGGCGGACTGGGCGAAGGGGCCGCCGGAGCCAATGGCGATCAGACCCTGTTCGGGCTCCACCACGTCACCGTTGCCGGTGATGATCAGGGAGTTGTCCTTGTCGGCTACCGCCAGCAGCGCTTCCAGGCGGCGCAGGGCGCGGTCGGTGCGCCAGTCCTTGGCCAGCTCCACGGCGGCTCGCACCAAATGGCCCTGGTGTTTTTCCAATTGCGCCTCGAAACGCTCGAACAGAGTGAAGGCGTCCGCGGTACCGCCGGCGAAACCGGCGATCACCTTGCCGTGGTAAAGGCGGCGTACTTTGCGGGCGTTGCCTTTCATAACGGTGTTTCCCAGGCTTACCTGGCCGTCGCCGCCGATCACCACATTGGTGCCGCGTCGAACGGATACGATAGTGGTCACGCGTCTATCTCCTTATTCGTGTTCCGGGGGATATGCGGGTGGCGGACGGGATTTCAATGGCGGAATCGCTGGCACGCAACACGCTGGCACGCCATGCTTGCCAGCCCCGCGGCCAGATGGAAGGGCCGGATTGCCCGGGAATCAGGGCTGAGCCAACAGAGGCCGGTCCGCTTAGCGTGTTTGCGTGCCGGCGTGTTGCGTGTAAGCGATTACTTTTTCACCTGAATCGGCAGGGTTTCCACGCCGTTGGAGGCCAGCTGGTCCTGGGCCTTATGCAAGGTGTTGACGCTGTTGTAAGGGCCGATCATGACCCGGTGCCAGGTGTCGCCGTTTTCCAGCTTTACCGGTTGCAGGCGCACTTCATAGCCCTTGAGGATCAGCTCGGCGCGGCGGCGGTCGGCGTCACTGGCGTTACGGAAACTACCGGCCTGAAGCATATAGATCTTGCCGTCGCCGGCATCGGCGGTGGTGCCGCCGTTCGTGCTGGTGTCGGGTTTGGCGGCGGTGGCCGGTTTGTCATCGCGGCCGGCGGTGGCCGGTTTTTTCGCCGGTGCCGGTTTCTCGTCCTTGGATTTGGGCACGATCACTTCCATCTTCGGTAGCACCGCGTAGAAATCGAAGGTCGGCTCGTCGCCACTGGCCTTGGGTTTGCCGTCGTTTTTACCCTTGTTCTGGCCGGACTGTTCCGGGGCTTTCACCAGGGTGGCGGTGCCCGCTTCTTTCTGTACCTGGGCCAGATGCACCAGGAACGCCAGGAACAGACCGGCCACCACGCCGGTGAACAACCAGACCCAGCCCGGGACCTGACGCTTTTTGCTGTTCTTGCGAGGGCTGCGGCTGGCGCCGCGGGTGTTCTTTGCCATTACATACGCTCCAGCGGCGTCAGTCCAAGCAGTCGCAGGCCCTCGGACAGGGTGCGGGCGGTCAGGGCGGCCAGCTTCAGGCGGCTGGCGCGCAGGGCGTCGTCATCGCCGGACAGGATCGGGCAGTGCTCGTAGAAGCTGGAGAACAGCCCGGCCACGTCGTAGAGGTAGGCGCACAACAGATGGGGCTGGCCCTTGTCCGCTACCGACTGCACGGCTTCGCCGAACTGTACCAGACGGGCGGCCAGGGCCTGCTCCGCTTCCTCGCGCAACAGCAATTCGCCAGCCACCTGATCCAGCGACAGGCCGGCCTTGCGGAACACGCTGACCACCCGGGTGTAGGCGTAAAGCAGATAGGGCGCGGTGTTGCCATCGAAGCTCAGCATCAGATCGAAATTGAACACGTAGTCGCTGGTGCGGTTCTTGCTCAGATCCGAGTACTTCACCGCGCCGATACCAACGGCGTGGGCAATGGCGCGCAACTCGTCCTGATCCAGTTCCGGGTTTTTCTCGCTGACCAGTTGATAGGCCCGTTGCTCCGCTTCGTCGAGCAGGTCGATCAGCTTCACGGTGCCGCCGTCGCGGGTTTTGAACGGCTTGCCGTCGGGGCCGTTCATGGTACCGAAGCCCATGTGGGCCAGATCCACTCCAGCGCCGACAAAACCGGCTTCGCGGGCCACCGCGAACATTTGCTGGAAGTGCAGGGCCTGACGCTGATCAACGAAATACAGGATGCGATCAGCGTGCAACTGATTGGCGCGGTAGCGCAGGGCCGCCAGGTCGGTGGTGGCATAGAGGTAGCCGCCGTCCGCCTTGCGCACGATCACCGGCAGGGTGTCGCCATCTTTGTTGCGGAACTCATCCAGGAACACGCACAGGGCACCCTGATCCTCGGTGAGCAGGCCGGCGGCGTCCAGGTCCGCCACGACTTTTGGCAGGTCATCGTTATAGGTGCTTTCACCGCGCACATCGGCGGCGGTGAGACTGACGCCCAGGCGCTCATAAACAGCGTAGCAATGGCTCAGAGAAACCCGGTTGAACTCGTTCCACAATTTCAGACAGTACTCGTCACCGGATTGCAGCTTCACCACCAAAGCACGGGCACGATCGGCGAATTCCGGGGACTCATCGAAACGCAGCTTGGCGGCGCGGTAGAAGGTTTCCAGATTGGCCAGTTCGCGGCTCAGTTCGGTATCGCCTTCCTCGGCTTTCTGTTCCTCCAGATACGCCAGCAGCATGCCGAACTGGGTGCCCCAGTCGCCCACGTGGTTCTGGCGGATCACCTTGTGGCCGAGAAACTCCAGCGAGCGCACCACGGCATCGCCGATAATGGTGGAACGCAGATGGCCGACGTGCATTTCCTTGGCCAGATTGGGGCCGGAATAGTCCACCACCACGGTTTGCGGCTGGCGCGGACGGGGCACCGCCAGATGCTCGTCGGCCAGGGCCGCTTCCAGCTGCGAGGCAAGCCAGTTGTCGGATTGAAAAAAATTGATAAAACCGGGGCCGGCGATCTCTGTTTTCGCCAGGGCCGGGTCTTCCGGCAGGGCATCCACCAGGGCCTGGGCCAGATCACGGGGCTTCACACCGGCGGGCTTCGCCAGCATCAACGCGATGTTGGTGGCGAAGTCGCCGTGGCTTTTATCCTTGGTACGCTCGATCTGCACCGGCCGGCGCGCTTCCGCGGGCAGCACGCCGTTGGCGGTCAGGGTATCCAGGGCGCTGTCGATCAGCGCGATCAGACGGTCTTTCATGGTTTCTCAAGACGGGTTCGATTGGGCGGCGATTGTACGTGAATCCGGATCGAATTGCCGCCCCCTGAAAGGCGCGCCGGAGGTCCGGCCCGTCCTCAATTCCCCCTCACATCGATATCCACTTCCACCATCATCCCCGGACCGATCAGCTCCAGTGGGCCATCCTCCAGGCGGATGCGTACTGGCAGGCGCTGGGTGATCTTGGTGAAATTGCCGGAAGGGTTGGGATCCGGCAACAGCGCGAACTGGCTGGTGGCGGCGCGGCCGATGACCTGCACCGAGCCACTGAAAGACTCCTCCGGATAGGCATCAACGGTGATTTTCACCGGCTGGTCAAGGCGCAGCTCGGCCACATCGGTTTCCTTGATGTTGGCCGCCACCCACAGGTCGTCCGGATCGTGCATCATCAGAATCGGTTGCCCCGGTGACACGTACTCGCCCTCATCGATCAGGGTCTTGTTGACCACACCGTTGATCGGGCTGCGTACGGTGAGATCCTCCAGGCGCAGTTCCTGTTGCGCCAGTCTTGCCTTGGCCTCTTCCAGTTGTTGCCGGGCGATGCCTACCTGGGCTTTCATCACCGTCGGCGGCGGCAGAGGCACTTGCACGCCATTGAGAAAACCGACGTGGGCGTTGTCGGCCTGCGCCTGACCGACCGCCACCTCTTCCCGCGAGCGTTGATATTCCGCCTGGGCGGCCTGATAGGTGTAGTAGTCCTGATCCCGTTGTTGCTGTGAAACGGCGCCGCGCTGGTGCAGGGCGTCGGAACGTTCAAAATCCTTGCGGGCCTGAGTCAGTCGTGCCTGGGCTGCTCTTTCCGCCGCTTTGACCGATTGCAGTTGCTGGCTGGTGATGTGCAGACCACCCTCGAATTGCTGTTGGCCGAGGTCCAGGCGGGCCTGTTCGTAGTCGAGCCTGGCCTGCATCGCGGCGACGTTGGCTTGCAGGGTCTTCAGTTGCTGTTGATCCGGCTCACTGTACAGGCGGGCCACCACGTCGCCCTTTTGCAACCGGTCTCCCTCGGTGAGGGTGAACTCCGGGACCCAGCCAGGCAGCCGGCTGCTGACAGTGACCTGACTGGACATCACCCGGGCGTCCTGGGCGCTGACGTGGGTGAGCCGGTGATGGATGGCGAAGGCCATCCAGATCAGGCACGCCACCACCAGAGCCACCAGCGCGGCGAGCTTCAGCCACCGCGAGGGGCGGCGCAGATAGCGGGAACGGGACGAGCTGTCGGTCATGGTGTCGTCATCCTTCATTGTATTGCCGGGTTGTTGGCGGGGGCATTGGTCACGGGGCGGGGCCGGTTATGCAGGCGGCTCAACAGCACCGAGGGGATCGCCACCAGCACCAGGCTGGCCACCAGAATCCAGAACCCGTCCTGGTAAGCGAAAATCGATGCCCAGATGGTTTCCAGCCGCCCCATTAAATGCCCGGCCATGGCCTGTAGATGGGTGTCCGGTACCCCCAGCCGGTCGGCCAGTTCGGCCAGTTGACTCAGTTGCTGCTGGGCGGTGGTGTTGCCGGCATGCACGCCGGCGTTGAGTTGCTGGCCATGCTGTACGGTGCGGCGTTCCAGCATGATCACCAGGCCGGCGGTGCCGAGCGCGCCGCCGAGCTGCATGGCGAAGTTGATGGCACCGGAGCCGTGGCCGGTAAGGCGGGGCTCCAGCGCGGCGATGGCCTTGGACAGGGTGGGTGGTGGGAACGCCGCCATGCCCACGGAGAGAATCGCCATGGTGGTGGCGAGGTAGGCGAAGGAGGTATCCCAGTCCATCAAGGCCATGTGCCAGACCGCGAACAGAGCGCAGGCCAGCCCGGGCAGCGTCAGCCAATGAGCCGGATAGCGGTCACTGAGGCGGCCCACCAGCGGCACCAGAATCGCCAGGACCAGAGTGGAAGGCAGGAATATTTTGCCGGCACTGACCGGACTGTAATGCAGAACGGTCTGCACGAATTGGGGCAGCAGATACATGATGCCGTAGAAAGTGCCGCCGAACAGGAACATGGCGGAGGTTCCGGTAACGAACACGCGGTTGCGGAAAATGGCCAGATCCAGCAGTGGGTGGCGGCAGCGCTTTTGCCAAAGGAAAAAAGCGGTGCCCAGCAGGACGCCGGTGACCATCAGAATCGGCACCCGGGGATCATCCCAGCCCCAGCGCTGACCATTGGACAGCGCCGCCAGCAAGGAGAAAACGGCGGCGAAGGAGATCACCACGCCAGCCCAGTCAAACGGTGAACGCGGTCCTTTACCTTCGCGGGGCGGTAAAAAGAAGTAGCCCATCACCACCGCGGCGACACAGATCGGCAGAGTGATGAAGAAGACGTAACGCCAAGTGAAATTCTCCACCAGCCAGCCGCCGATCACCGTGGCCAGGGTCAGCGGCAGCCCCAGACACATGCCGTACATGGCGGTGGCCATGCCGCGGCCTTCCGGCGGATAGGCGGCGAACAGCGCTTCCATGGCCACCGGCCGGATCAGTCCGGTCATCGCCCCCTGAATGACCCGGGCCGCCACCAGCGCCGCCATGCCCTCGCCCAGACCGCCGAGCAGGGAGGCGGCGATGAACACCAGCAACAGCCCCATGAAGGTGGCGCGCTGGCCCACCGCTGACACCAGCCAGGGGGCCACCAGGAGGGATACGGTGGTGGAGGCCAGAAAGCCGGTGGACAGCCATTGCACCTGGCTGTCGCTCATGCCGAAGGCGCCCTTTATATAAGGAATGGCGACGTTGACGATGGTGATCGACATGCCCAGCGCCACCAGACCGAGCATGACGGTGAGCGTTACCCACAAACGGTAACGCGGACCGTAGCGCTGGAACAGAATGTCCACCTGACTCATGCATGCTCCTGAAGCGCCCGGGCGGGGTGCGCGGGAAGCCGCCAGTTTAGTCAAGTGAGGTGACGCATTCCAATGGCGAATTACACCATTTCGGTGGGATCCACATCCACATGCCAGCGGCAGTGGCGGGCGGAGGGCAGGCCTCGGGCGTGCCGCACCAGAGCGTCGAGCACGCCGTGCAGAGCCGGACGCTGGCGCGCCTGCAGCAGCAGTTGGGCGCGATAGCGGCCGGCCCGTTTTTCCATCGGCGCCGGCGCCGGTCCGAGCAGATTCACGCTGTCATCATCGACGTTACTGTGCTGCAGAAAGGGCGCCGCGCACTCATCAAGAAAGGCCAGGGCCTTGTCCATGGACATGGCCTCGCAGCGCAGTAAAGCGAGATGGCCGAACGGCGGCAGCCCGGCCATCCGCCGTTCCTCCAGCAGCGTGTCGGCAAGGGCGTGATAGTCGCCGGCGGCGGCCAGACGCACCAAATGATGATCAGTATGGCGGCTTTGCAGCAGCACCCGGCCACGCAGATCTTTGCGGCCGGCGCGGCCGGCCACTTGCAGCAGTAATTGCGCGGCCTGTTCGGGGCCACGGAAGTCAGCGCTGAGGAAGCCCGCGTCCAAATTGGTGATCACCACCAGGCTCAGACGGGGGAAATGGTGACCTTTCGCCAGCATCTGCGTGCCCACCAGCACCGCCGGCGCGCCGCCCCGGATTTCCGCCAGTTTGGCATCCAGGCTGCCCTTGCGGCGGGTGGTATCACGATCGATGCGGACCACCGGCGCCTGGCAGTGATCACTTAACAGGGCCTCCAGTTTTTCCGTGCCGGCGCCGGCGTCGATCAGATTGCTGGAGCCGCATTCCGGGCAGCGCCGCGGCACCCGCTGCTGATGATCGCAATGGTGGCAACGCAACTGTGACAAGCTGCGATGCCAGGTCATGACGCTGTCGCAGCGTGGGCATTCCGCCTGCCAACCGCAATCCCGGCACAGGATTACCGGGGCGAAGCCGCGCCGGTTGAGAAACACCAGAGCCTGTTCGCCACGGCGCACGGTGTCTTCGATGGCGGTCAGGGCGGAGGGCAGCAGCGGCGCGTCCGGGGCGGCGTCCCGGGCATCCAGCAGCTCGATATCCGGCAGCGCGGCGCCGCCCGCCCGTTCGCGCAAACGCAGCCACTGGTAGCGGTCGGTGTGGGCCAGATGCAGGGTTTCCAGGGCCGGAGTGGCGCTGCCGTGGACCACCGGAATGTTCCATTGGCGGGCGCGCCAGGTGGCCAGATCCCGGGCGTGGTAGCGGAAACCGTCTTGCTGCTTGAGGGACCCGTCATGGGCTTCGTCGACGATGATCAGCCCCGGGGCTTGCAACGGTGTGAATATCGCCGAACGGGTGCCGATAATGATGCGTGCCCGGCCTTCGCCGGCGGCAAGCCAGGCTTCCAGCCGCTCGCGGTCGTTCAGGCCCGAATGCATGACCGTCACCGGCACCGCGAAACGTTGGCGGAAACGGCGCAGGGTCTGCGGCGTCAGGCCGATTTCCGGCACCAGTACCAGCACCTGCCGGCCGGCCGCCAACACGGGCGCCATCGCTTGCAGATAGACCTCGGTTTTGCCGCTGCCGGTGACGCCGTCCAGCAGGAAGGGTTGAAAACCGCTGGCCTGATTGATCGCCTCGATCGCCAGACGTTGTTCCGGGCTGGCGCTCAGAGCAGGCTCGGCCAGGACATCCGCTGGCAGCGGCGGTACCTGGGGCAGGAGTTCTTCGCGCTCCGCCCACTGCTTCTCGCGCAGGGCCTGGAGCGCGGGGCGCGATACCGACAGCGCTTCCAGCATGGCCGGGGTGAGGCCGTCCGGGTGTTCGACCAGCAAGGCCAGGGCTTCCTGTTGGCGTGGCGCCCGTTTCAGGCGGTCCGTCGTCACATGCCGGCCGCGGTCGGTGATGCGCCAGCGGATCTCGGCGTCCGGCCGTGCCGCCTGCCCTTGGCGCAGCAGTGTCGGCAGCACGAAATTCAGCACTTCGCCAAGGGGGTGGTGATAGTAGCCGGCGGCCCATTCGCACAGGGCGTAGAGCCGGTCATCGATGATCGGTGCCTGGTCGAGGACTCGTTTGACCGGTTTGAGGGTTTTCAGGCTGCTGGGCTGATGATCATGGACCACGCCCACCAGGATCCGTTTGCCGAACGGCACTTCCACCCGGGCGCCACGGGGCGGCACCGGCGTCTCCGGTGGCAGGGAATAGTCAAAACAGCCTGGCAGGGGGACCGGCAAGGCAACCTGTAAGGTGGAGAGCGGCACGTGGAAATCCGGAAAACAGCGGTTACAGCTTGCGCATCGGGCGCAAACTGATATAGTTCGCGTTCACTTTTCCCGGCGTAAGCCAGTGTGGTGCCCGGCCTTGATCGGGTAGCGACACGCAATGGAGCCCAGTTATGAAAGCAGACATTCATCCTGAATACCAGGACGTGGCGATTTCCTGCAGCTGCGGAAACGTCATCCAGACCCGGTCCACCCGTGCGGGTGATTTTTCCGTGGACGTATGCTCCGCCTGCCACCCGTTCTACACCGGCAAGCAGAAGCAGGCGGACAGCGGCGGTCAGATCGACAAGTTCAAGCAGCGCTTTGGTGTGGTGCGCTCCAAGAAGAACTGATCGTTCTCATTGCTTGGCGTTCCACCTGTAAAAAGCACCCGGAAGGGTGCTTTTTACGTTCATCGGCAGCATTGTTTTACACAAATGACGGTTTTGCATCGATAGTGTTGATATCGATGGAAATTTACGTCGATTGATATTTATTTGGCCAATATAGTGTTTTAAAGCCCGTTTCGGGGAGCGGAGACCACCATGTCCGAGGATTTCAAGAAGGCGGCCCTGGATTATCATGCCAAACCGCGTCCAGGGAAGATCAGCGTCGAGGTGACCAAAAGCGCGAAAACCAGTCGCGACCTCAGCCTGGCCTATAGCCCCGGCGTAGCAGAACCGGTGCGTGAAATCGCACGTGAACCGGAGTTGGCATACCGTTTTACCGCCAAAGGCAACCTGGTGGCGGTGATCAGTGATGGCACCGCTATCCTGGGATTGGGCAATCTGGGCGCGCTGGCTTCCAAGCCGGTGATGGAAGGCAAGGGCATCCTGTTCAAGCTGTTCGCCGGCATTGATGTGTTCGACATCGAAGTGGAAGCGGAGGATCCGCAGGCGTTCATTGATACCGTGGTGCGCATCCATACCACCTTTGGCGGTATCAACCTGGAAGATATCCGCGCGCCGGAATGCTTCGAGATCGAACGCGTACTCAAGGAAATCTGCGACGTGCCGGTGTTCCATGACGACCAGCATGGTACCGCCATCGTGGTCGGCGCCGGGCTGCTCAACGCGCTGGAAATCCAGAACAAGCGCATCGGGGACATCAAGGTGGTGTGCGTCGGCGCCGGCGCAGCCGGTGTTGCTTCCGTGCGGTTGCTGATCGAAATGGGCGCGCGCAAGGAAAACATCCTGGTATTGGACCGCAAGGGTGTGATCCACAACCGCCGCGATGATCTCAACCAATACAAAGCGGCGTTGGCCAACGACACCGACAAGCGCACTCTGGATGACGCCATCGAGGGCGCCGACGTGTTCATCGGCGTGTCCGGCCCGGATATGCTGACGCCGGAAATGGTGAAGAAGATGGCGGACAAGCCGATCATCTTCGCGCTGGCCAACCCGGACCCGGAAATTCGCCCGGAAGTGGCCAAGGCCGCCCGGGCCGATGCCATCATCGCTACCGGCCGCTCCGACTATCCGAACCAGGTCAACAACGTCCTGTGCTTCCCGTACATGTTCCGCGGAGCCCTGGACGTGCGCTCCACCTCCATCAACGAGGACATGAAGCTGGCGGCGGTTCACGCCATCGCCGAGCTGGTCCGCGAGGCGCCGCCCCAGGAGGTACTGGAAGCTTATGGTGGCGAGCCGTTGAACTTCGGTCCGGAATACATCATTCCCAAGCCCAACGATCCGCGCCTGCTGGGCCGGGTCTCCGCCGCCGTGGCCCGCGCCGCGGTGGATTCCGGTGTCGCCCGTAAAGGCTACCCGTCTCACTATCCGCTCAAGTCCCTGGACGATATCTTCCCGGAACTGTAACGACGGTCCGCAGGGAAAAAAGCCGGAGAATTCTCCGGCTTTTTTTGTTGAGAGCGCCGGTCTTGAAAAGTGGATCTGAAAAACGGAATTGGACGTTGGTGCGCCGACTTCCCGTGATGAGACAATCACGAGGTGATTGTCGTGAAGGGGATGGCAATGTCCGGGGTTGAACCTCTCAGTCTGGATAGTCCGTACTGGTCGGAATTGAGCCACGCCTATGGCGGCGCATCGGATATTCCCCCATTACTGAAACAGCTTGATGCCTTGCCGGAAGCGAAAGGCGAGCGGGAGCCCTGGTTCACCTTGTGGAGTGCCCTGGCTCATCAAGGCGATGTCTATTCCGCATCTTTCGCGGCGGTGCCTCATGTGGTGGCGGCAATCGCACGGTCGCCGGCCACGGTGAGTGGTGGCTACTTTCACTTTCCTGCCTGGATCGAGATCTGCCGATGCCGCAACGGTGTGAGGGTCCCCGAGGAGCTGCGCGCGGCCTACTTTGAAGCGCTGCGTCAATTGCCGATGCTTGTCGCGCTAGCGTCGTCGCGGGAATGGGATGCGGAGCTGATCAGCGGTTGTCTGGCCGCTATCGCGGCGTCAAAAGGGCACGCCTCTATTGCTGAAGCGGCTTTGGAGCTGACACCGGAGATCGCCGAGGAATTTCTCGAAGGATTCTTTGGGCGGTAAGCTCCTTCCTTTGAGACTGCATGGAGGCAGGGGTCTTGGAGAAGACAAAAAGACGTATCCCTCTCATTGGGGGCAAAATCGCGGTCATCATCACCTTGCTGGTTTGTGTGGTGAGTGGCGTGGCGATTTATGTAATGCTCGCTCCGAAAGGTCCTGAAGCGGATCCTGTCAGTTATCCCGCAAGTCGTTATGCTCATGACCAGACTGGACAGGTCTGGTTTCTGCGTCCCGGTGACGGCTATCAGTTGGTGACGGGGGCGGATCCGGACAGTTTTGAGCCGATACCCGGTGACACGGGACGGGGCTACGTCTACAGCGGTCTGGGGCGTGACCGTGATCACGTCTATGCACTGGGACAGCGCATGCCGGGTGTGACGCCGGACAGCGTGGGTTACCTGGAATCGCGCTATTACATCGCCGGCGATCAGGCCTATTACGGCATCACGCTGTTGGAAGGAGCCGATCCCGGCCGGTTGCGGGTATTCCAGAATGCCCCAAGGTACATGAACGAGTACGCCCATGATGATCGGCGCCTGTATTTTCAGGGGAACTGGATCCAGGGCGCGGACATCGCGTCTCTGGCGAAAGTCCCCCGGGAGGCGCCGACGCCGGCGGAACGGGTATATCTGAGGGATCGCCACCGGGTGTACTACCGGGACCGCGTGGTGCCGGGCGCCCGTCCGGATCGATTCACTCTGATCAACGTGGAAGGCCAGAGTCGGAACCTGGTCTACGATGCGCATTACGGTTACGACGGCCGGCGTTATTTTCTGGGGGCCCGGGCGCTGCCGGATCGGGTGTCCGGTACCGATCAGGCGCTGCCGTCGGGCAGCCTGAAACTGCTGCTGGCGGACAAGGAGCTGGGCTGGCATGCCCTGTTCTATCAGGGCCGGGGACTCTTTTATCACCAGCCCCTTACCAATGAGTTGAAGCCCCTGTGCCAAAGGGATTCCGGCGCTTCCCTGGAACGGATCGGACGTGGGTTCTACCGGGATGATCGGCATCTGTACTACGCCTGGACGGCACTGGATCATCGCAGGGGGCGGTACGCCAGCGGCCTGCGTGGCTGGTACACCGGGTTGGAAGTGGTGCCCGGTGTCCATCCCGATGATTTGCGCCTGATCGGCGAGCGCCGCTTGCGCATGCAAGGCAAAACCCTGACCGGGAATCTGTACCAGGCCGGTGAACACCGTTTCCTCAATCCCACCGAGGGATATGTGGCCGGCCTGTGGGGCGTGGATGAAAAAGGGCAGCCACAGAGGCTGGACAGCGCCCGCAAATGCCTGGCGTATACCCGCAATCCGGACTGGAATTACGTTCCGGTGCGTGCCCGCGGTATTCTCATCCTGCTCGCCATTGCGCTGACGGTCATCGGTGGTATCCGCTGGCTGTGGCGGCGAAAGGCAGCAGGAACCAAAGGAGAGCATCAATGAGAAGATGGGGGCAGGGACTGGCCTGGGTCATGGCGGTTCTGTCATTGCTGGTTACGCTGATGCTGTTGCTGGACCCTGGGGAAGAACCCAAGGTGACTCGCACTGATTATCCGGTGAGCCGCTACAGCCATGATGAGGACGGCGGTATCTGGTTTCTACGGGCCGGGGAGGGCCAGCATCTGGTCGAGGGTGCCGATCCGGAAACCTTCGAGCCAGTGCCTGGTGACAGCAGGAAGGGTTTCTTCTACAGCGGTCTGGCCCGGGACCGGGAGCACTTTTACGTGGATGGACACCGCAAGCCGGAAGTGGATCCGGATTCCGTGGGTTATCTGGGCCGCCATTATTACCGGGCCGATGAGCGCGTGTACTACCGGAATACGTTGCTGGACGGCGCCGAGGCCGCCAGAGTCCGCGTCCGCCACGGCGATTACGCCGACGACGGTGCCCGTCTGTACTATCAAGGGCACTGGATCGCCGGTGCCGATGTGTCCTCGCTGAGCGAAGTGGCGGTGACCGAACGGACTTCGGCGGACTTTTACTATCTCAAGGACGCCAGCCGGGTCTATTACCGGGGAAAGGTGGTGCAGGGGGCCGAACCGGCGGACTTCACCGTGATCAGGGTCGAGGGCGACACCTGGGGTAACCACTACGGCTACGATGGTCGGCGCTATTTCTTCAAGGACCAGCCATTACCCGATCAAGTGGCGGACACCGGCCGGACTCTGCCGCCCGGTGCGCTGCAATTGCTGCAGGCGGACAAAGAATTCGGCTGGCATGTGCTGTTCCATGAAGACGACACCTTTTATTTCCATCAACCCTTCACCAATGAATTGAAGATGTTGTGCCGGCGTGATTCCAGTGCGCCCTTGGAAGCCCTGGCACAAGGGCTCTATCGGGACGACCGGCATCTGTATTACGCCTGGGTGGAATGGGACTGGAACCGGGGAGGCCGGGGAGGAGGGCACGGGCTGCAGGGTTGGAGCAGCGGCCTGGCGGTGGTGCCGGATGTCGATCCGGATAAGTTCCGTTTTATCGAAAAGGCGCGCTACCGCCGGGCGGGTTCCGCGCTGCGTGGCGGCGTGTACGATGCCGATGGACAGCGTTTTTTCCACCCGGATTACAAGGGAGCAGCGCCCTACCAGGCGGCGTTGATGGGTTTCGATGAGAGTGGCGAGTTGCGCCACTTACGACATGACAGCCGCTGTGGGGCCTATACGGAGTCCTCGAACCGCCCCGGTTTTTTTCGGGATATGAAGGACGCCGTTAAATGGATCGGCAACGGTTTCCGCCATGAAAGGCAGGAAGACGGAGCGGATTAGGGCGGTCTGACAGCGGAATCGCGGCTTGTGAGCCGCGTTTCCGCTGTGACCTGAGCAACCGGAAAGGATCAGAAAATCTGTTCCGGACTGCCGCCACTGCCGTCGTTATAGGGGCTTTCCTGTTCCGGTACGTCATCCTCGCGGAAATACTCGAAGATGGCATTGCTGTTGCCGGACCGCGCGACCAGGCCGCTCTTCGGATCAATACGGACCGAGACAATACCCGGCGGCTGGCGCAGGGAGGTTTCCGGGACGCCATCCAGAGCCTTGCCCATGTAGCTGGTCCAGATCGGCGGGGCGGCACGGCCGCCGTATTCGCCCCAGCCAAGGGATGTCGGCGTGTCCAGTCCCACCCACACGGTGGTCACCAGGCTCGGTGCATAGCCGGAGAACCAGGCGTCCACATGGTTGTTGGTGGTGCCGGTCTTGCCGGCCAGATCCTTGCGGCCAAGGGAGCTTGCCTGGCGGCCGGTACCGCGCTTGATCACGTCCTGCAGCATGGAGTTCATTAACCAGGCGACCTCCGGATCCAGGGTGCGGGGCGCCAGCACCGGCGGCGGTTGCAATGTTTCCGGGGGCTGATCATCGCGGTTGTTGTTGCCGAGACTGACTTCCTCGCGCTCCAGCAGCGTGGGCAGTTGTTCGCGTTGTTCCCAGGCCGCTTCCTCGGTGGCGATTCGGGCCCGCTCATCGGCGCAGGGCAGATCACACCGCAGCACTTCCGGTGCTCGCCACAGCACATGGCCGTCGCGGTCTTCGATGCGATCTATATACCAGGGGGCCACCCGGTAGCCGCCGTTGGCGAACATGGCGTAGGCGGTGGCCAGTTCCAGTGGTGTCAGCGACCCGCTGCCCAGGGCCAGGGACAGATCTCTCTGGAAGCGATCATAGGGCAGGCCAAACTCTTTCAGAGTCTCCATGGTCTGTTCGATGCCCACCTGGCGGAGAATGCGGATCGACACCAGGTTGAGGGAGCGGTACAGCGCTTCACGCATGCGGGTGGGGCCATAGAAGCGGCCGCTGGAGCCTTTCGGCCGCCAGGCCTTGCCCAGCTCGGCACTGTCATAGACCACGGGGGCGTCATTGATGATGGTGGCTGGGGTGAAGCCGTTTTCCAGTGCCGCGGTGTAGACGAATGGCTTGAACACCGAGCCGGCCTGCCGCTGGCCCTGCATCGCCCGGTTGAAATTGGAGGCGGAGAAGCTGTAGCCCCCCTGCAGTGCCTGCAGAGCGCCGGTTTCCGGATCCAGTGACACCAGCGCCGATTGCGCCTGGGGCAGTTGCGCCAGCCGCCAGTGGGCGCCGTTTTTGTCATCCACCGGGCGCAGGTAGACGACATTGCCGACTTTGAGGACATCGGCGACCTGCTTCGGTTTTTCTCCGACATAGCCCTTGCGCAATGCCGGGCGGGCCCAACTGATATCCTTCCAGGCCACCACGGCCTGTTTGCCGTCGCCCAACAGTACCGCGGCGGCGTCTTCCCGTATCTCGGTGACGATGGCCGTGCGCAGCGGACCATACGCGGGCTGATCCTTGAAGGTGTCGAGCCAGGCGACCACATCGTTGCTCAGGCTTTCCTGATCTTGCTCCTCCGCGCGGGCCAGCTCCGGCTGCGGCGCCTCATCCTCGGGGGCGGCTTCCGCGTCGTCGCCCTGGGGCCAGGCCAACTCCGGCAGGGAGCCGGCATCCACCTCGGCCAGCGGCCCACGATAGCCGTGGCGTTCATCGTATTCGTGCAGGCCTTCACGCAGGGCGCGTACCGCCGCTTCCTGACGTTTGCTGTCGACCGTGGTGATCACCCGCAAACCCTGGGTGTAGAGGTCGCCGGGGATGATATCGGCCACCGCCAGGCGCGCCATCTCCGCCACATAGGCGCCTTCCACTTCCGGTCGTGAGGTGTGATAGCGAGCGGTCACCGGCGCCTGCCGGGCTTGTTCCATTTGCTCTTCGGTAATGGCGCCGGTTTCGTGCATGCGGCCAAGAATCCAATTGCGGCGCTGTACCGCCCGCTCGGGGTTGGTGATCGGGTTGTAGGCGGAAGGCGCCTTCGGCAGGCCGGCGATCATCGCCAGCTGTGGCAGGGTCAGTTCGCCGATGTCCTTGCCGTAATAAACCTTGGCCGCGGCCTGGGCGCCGTAGGAGCGGTGGCCCAGATAGATCTTGTTGAGGTACAGCTCGAGGATCTGTTCCTTGGTCAGGATGTGCTCGATCTGCATGGCCAGCACAATCTCGTTGAACTTGCGCAGGAAGCGCTGTTCCCGGTCGAGAAAGAAATTGCGCGCCACCTGCATGGTGATGGTGGAACCGCCGGAGCGGATCTCGCGATAGCGGATCAACTCCACTGCGGCCCGGGCCAGCCCTTTCACGTCCACTCCGGCGTGGCGAAAGAAGCGCTCGTCTTCCGCCGCCAGTACCGCCTGGACGAACAGTGGCGGCAGATGGTCGAAGGTGACCGGCTCGCGGCGCTTCTCGCCGTACTCGGCCATGAGTTTCTCGTCGCTGCTGTAGATACGCAGCGGCGTCTGGTATTCGACCTCGCGAATGCCAATGGCATCAGGCAGTTGCGGCGCCAGGTACAGATAGGAGCCGGCCATGACCAGGACGGCGCCACAGACGGCGGCAAAGGCGAGGAGGAGGAGAGGGCGGATCCAACGGACGGCAGATTGCATATAGTGGCAATTGATGTGGATTCAGAATAAAGGCTTAGAGTATGTTCTCGGCGGTCCGGGCCAAGTCACCTGGGACGGTTTATGCACGGGAACAGCATCCAGCCGTGAAGCACGTCATTATACGGCGTAAAGGTTGTTGTGATCTAATAACCTTTCTGCTACTACTAATTTCTCATGTTGTACAGCATAAGAACTACGTAAGTATATCTTTTTCTGGGTAAAAAAGTACTTCCAATCTACTCTCTTGGGGCGAAAGACTGTGCTGCCTTTTCTAAGAAAAAAGGCCCAATCCATGCTGGGGGTCGATATCAGTTCCACCGCCGTGAAGCTGCTGGAGCTATCCAGGTCCGGGGGGCGCTTCAAGGTCGAGAGCTACGCCGTCGAGCCGCTCACGGCCAATACCGTGGTGGAGAAAAACATCACCGATGTGGAAGGGGTGGGGGACGTGATCGCCCGGGTGGTCGCCCGGGCTCGCCCCGGGGTCAAGGCCGCCGCCGTGGCGGTGCCGGGCTCCGCTACCATCACCAAAGTGATCGAAATGGACGCCTCGCTCAGCGAGGACGATATGGAAACGCAATTGCGGGTGGAGGCGGATCAGTACATTCCGTTCCCACTGGACGAAGTGCGCATGGATTTTCAGGTACTCGGAGCCACCGAGGATACGCCCGACCGGGTGGAGGTTCTGGTGGTGGCATCGCGCACGGAAAATGTGGAGATGCGCGCCGATGCTCTGGAAATCGGTAACCTTCAGGCCAAGGTGGTGGATGTGGAGGCCTACGCCATGGAGCGGGCCTTTCAACTGGTGTCGCCCTCCTTGCCCAACGCCGATGAACTGGAAACGGTGGCAGTGTTCGATATCGGCGCCACCATGACCACCCTGAATGTGTTTCATCAGGGCCGCAATGTCTATACCCGCGAGCAACTGTTCGGCGGCAAGCAGCTCACCGAGGAAATTCAGCGCCGTTACGGCATCTCCATGGAGGAGGCCGGGCTGGCGAAGAAAACCGGTGAATTGCCGGAGGACTATGAGAGCGAGGTGTTGCAGCCGTTCAAGGACGCCATCGTCCAGCAGATCAACCGGTCGCTGCAGTTCTTCTATGGATCCACCCAGTTCAATCAGGTGGATTACATCCTGCTGGCCGGTGGTTCGGCTTCCATCGCCGGATTGCCGGCGCTGATCCAGGACAAGGTGGGTGCCGGGTGTTCCCTGGCCGATCCTTTCGCCGGCATGAGCAAGGCCGGCAAGGTCAACGTCCGGGCCCTGGCCAACGACGCCCCGGCGATGATGATTGCCTGCGGCCTGGCGCTGAGGAGCTTTGAACTATGAGCACCAGCATTAACCTGCTTCCCTGGCGGGAGGCGCGCCGCAAACAGCGCCAGCAGGAATTCGTCGCCTTGCTGATTTTCGCCGCGTTGCTGGCCGGCCTGCTGTTCTGGATGTGGAAAGGGATGATGGAGGATCGCATTGCCGATCAGCAGACCCGCAACAGCCATATCCAGACCGAGATCGCCAAGCTCGATGAGCAGATCAAGGAAATCAAGGAACTGGAAACACGTCGCGCGGAACTGGTGGCGCGGATGAAGGTGATCCAGGAGTTGCAGGGCAACCGGCCCACCATCGTCTACGTTTTCGATCAACTGGTCCGCACCTTGCCGGACGGCGTCTACTACAGCTCGGTGGAGCGCACCGGCAACGTTTTCACCATCAAAGGCGTGGCCGAATCCAACAACCGGGTATCGCGGCTGATGCGGAATCTGGACGGCTCCGACTGGTTCGTCGAGCCCAACCTGATCAACGTCACCGCCCTGGAAGGCAGCCAGCAGGCCAACCAGTTCACCCTGACCGTGAAGCAAGGGCGCCCGGACCGTGAAGGGGATGAGGGGGAGAGTAACGATGAAAGCCTCTAACCTGAAGAATCTCGACGTTCGTGAGCTGATCGACGAGATCAACAGTCTGGATTTCGAGAACATCGGGGGCTGGCCGCTGCCGATCAAGATCGGCGCCGCCGTGCTGGTGTTCGCCGCCGTGCTGCTGTTGGGGTATCTGCTGTCGATAAAGGATCTGAAAGCCCAGCACGAGCGCCTGGAGCGGGAGGAGCAGAGTCTGCTCACCAGCTTCGAGAAGAAGGCGTTCAGCGCCCACAACCTGGAGCAGTACCGGCAGCAGCTGGTGGAGCTGGAAGAGAACTTCGATACCTTGAAAAACCAGCTGCCGCGTGACACCGAGGTGCCCGGTTTGCTGGAGGACATCACCCACACCGGCTTGAGCAGCGGTCTCGAGTTCGAGGTGATCGAGCTCAAGGATGAAGTGCAGAAGGAGTTCTACGCGGAATTGCCCATCGATATCCGGGTGACCGGGGATTACCACGGATTCGGGGCGTTCGTCTCCGGCGTGTCGGCGCTGCCGCGGATCGTCACCTTGCACGACTTCAAGGTGGAGCCGGGCAGCAAGGAGGAGAGCGGCGGCTTGCTGAATCTGGCGATCACCGCCAAGACCTATCGCTACGCCGCGAGCGACGGCGACGATGACGGGGGCAAGAAGGTGGCCGGTAAAAAGACAAGCAGGAACGGCCGTTCCTAACGCGTAAGGGGGGGAATCATGAAAGCGCGTAATTTAGCCGCCGCACCGTGTCTGCTGGCGGCGCTATTGTCTCTCGGGGGCTGTACCGCCGGCGCCGATCTCGGCCAGTTGGATGCCCGTCTCGAGGAAATCAAAGCCCGGCCACGCGGACGCATCGAGCCGCCGCCGGAGTTCAAACCCATCGCCACCTTTACCTACGGCGCCCACAAGCTGCGGCCGCCCTTTTCGCCACCGGTGGAGCAGGAACTGGTGAAGGTGCCGGAAGGCCGCAAGGTTGAGCCGGATATGAGCCGGCCACGGGAATACCTGGAGCGTTTCAGTCTGGACGCGCTGCGCATGGTCGGCACCATCACCAAACCCGGGAAGGCACTGGAGGCATTGATGGAGGATCCCGCCGGGGCCGTGACCCGGATCCGGGTCGGCAGTTACTTGGGGAAAAATTTCGGCCGGGTGGTGGCCGTTCGCGATAACGAAGTGTCGTTGGTGGAAATCGTGCCTGACGGCCACGACGGCTGGGTGGAGCGGTCCCGCGCCGTTTCCATCGCCGAATAATGTTGCTGGGGAAGCCTGTTATGAAGATCTGCAATGCAATAAAAAACCGATTCGCTCCCCGGCGCTGGGGAATCCGGGTGCTGGCGGTGCTGGCTTGCTGCACCGCCTCACTGGCGTCGGCGGCCACCATTACCGCCCTTGACGCCAACATGCTGCCGGGGGATGGCATGGAAGTGAGAGTACGCTTTGATGGCGCCGCGCCGGAGGTGAAGGGCTACAGTATCGAACGTCCGGCCCGCATCGCTCTCGACCTGGTGGGCGCGGACAGTGCGCTGAAAACCCGTCAGCACAATCTCGGCACCGGCAATGCCCGCAGTGTCACCGTGGTGGAGGCCAAAAACCGCACCCGGCTGATCTTCAATCTGGATCAGCTGACCGGCTACAGCACCGAAGTGGATGGACAGGAACTGGTGGTGGTGCTCGGCCGCGACCGCGCGCCGGCCAGTGATCCGGCCAGGGCGGATCAGGAAGCCGCCGCCGCGCCGCTGCAGGGCGCGCAGGAGAGCATTCGCAACATCGATTTCCGCCGCGGCAGTGACGGCGAAGGGCGGGTTGTGGTGACGCTGTCCAAACCGTCCATTCCGGTGGATGTGAAGGAAGAAGGCGGCCGTATCCAGGCGCGTTTCGTCGGCGCCGGGGTTGGCAATGAGCTGGTGCGTCGTCTCGACGTCACCGATTTCGCCACGCCGGTACAGTTTGTGGAAACCCGCACCGATGACGGCAGCACGGTGATCACCATCGAGCCCACCGGCACCTGGGAATATCTGGCCTATCAGGCGGACAACGAGTTCAGCATCAATATCAAGCCGCTCACCCGCGGCGAAGCGGAACGCAAGAAGCGTGAGTCCTTCAAGTACACCGGGGAGAAGCTGTCACTGAACTTCCAGGACATCGAGGTGCGTTCGGTGCTGCAGCTGATCGCTGATTTCACCGAATTGAACCTGGTGGCGTCCGACACGGTGGCCGGCAAGATCACCCTGCGGCTGCAGAGCGTACCCTGGGATCAGGCTCTGGATCTGATTCTCAAGACCAAGGGTCTGGATAAGCGCAAGGTGGGCAATGTGCTGCTGGTGGCGCCAGCGGACGAGATCGCCGCGCGCGAACAGTTGGAACTGGAAAGCCAGAAGAAGATCGCCTCACTGGCGCCGCTGCGCACGGAATTCATCAGCATCAACTACGCCCGCGCGGAGGAACTGAAGACACTGATTACCGGCGAAAGCGGCGCCACCGCGCTGATCAGCGAGCGCGGTTCGGTGTCCGTGGACCAGCGCACCAATACCCTGATCATCCAGGACACCGTGGCCAAGCTGCAGGAGATCCGTGATCTGATCCAGCAACTGGACATTCCGGTCCAGCAGGTGCTGATCGAGGCCCGGGTGGTGGTGGCCACCACCGATCTGTCCGATGAGTTCGGGGTGCGTTGGGGCGGTCTGGGTTACGACGGTAATTCTCTCGCCAATGATGGCCGCTCCATGGCGATTTCCGGCCGGCTCACCTCCTTGCGGGAGCTGCATTACGCCAACGTCGACCGTGATGACGACGGCTCCCTGGGGGAAATGGAGGAGTTCGACGAGGACACCAACAACGACATGATCGTCGACATGGGGGTGGATTCCTCCGATGCCACCCGCTTCGCCATCGGCTTCACCTCGCTGAGCTCCGGCCTGATCGAGCTGGAACTGTCGGCGCTGGAATCCGAGGGCCGGGGAGAACTGGTGGCCACGCCCAAGGTGCTCACCGCCGATCAGCAACCGGCGGTGATCGCCTCCGGTCAGCAGATTCCGTTCAACGTGGCCACCTCCTCCGGCGCCACCGCGGTGGAGTTCATCGAAGCGGAGCTGCGCCTGGAAGTGACGCCGCAGGTGACCCCGGAAGGAGACGTGATCATGCAGCTCAAGGTCAACAACGATGCCCTGGGCTCGGATCTGGACAACCCCACCATCAGTACCAACCGGGTTGAGACCACGGTGTTGGTGAATGACGGCGAAACCGTGGTTTTGGGCGGCATTTTCCAGCAGGAACAGATAAACTCCCTGATCAAAACCCCCTTCCTGGGTGATATTCCCTGGCTGGGAGCCCTGTTCCGCAAGAAAGTGAAGCGTGACAGCAAGCAGGAATTGCTGATATTCATTACGCCACGCTTGGTGAAAGAGACAATGGCCCGTCGGTGAACGATAGAGAAAATACTCCCTCTCTTTTTTTGGTGGGCCCCATGGGGGCAGGTAAAAGCACCCTGGGGCGCCACCTCGCACAGTTATTGGATCGCCCTTTCTATGACTCGGACCGCGTCATCGAGGAGAAGACCGGTGCCGATATTCCGTGGATCTTCGATGTGGAAGGCGAGGACGGTTTTCGCCGCCGCGAAAGCGAGGTCATCGACGAGCTGAGCGCGCTGCCCGGCATCGTGCTGGCCACCGGAGGCGGTGCGGTGATGGCTGAAGAGAACCGTCGCCACCTGCATGACCGCGGCTGCGTGGTCTATCTATGGACGCCGGTGGAAGTGCAACTGGCCCGTACCCGTAACGACCGCAACCGTCCGCTGTTGCAGACCGGCAATCCCAAGGCCCGTCTCGCCAGGCTGTTCGAGCAGCGCGACCCGCTCTACCGGGAAGTGGCGCACCACGTGGTTTCCACCGCTTCCAGCAACCTGAAAAAGGTGTCCGATCAGATCCTCGGTTGTCTGGCCGATTTCCCCGTCCGATAATGCTTGAACGCCGGACGGCTCCGGCGCTCCCTTCCCTGTCCGGAGACACTATGCAGACGCTTGACGTGGCACTGGCCGAACGCAGTTACCCGATCCACATCGGCCCCGATCTGTTGTCCACTTCGTTGATCCGCGAGCGCATCCGTGGCAATCAGGTCATGGTGGTGACCAACGAAACCATCGCGCCCCGGTATCTTGAGCGGGTCACCGCGTCTCTCGGCGATCTGCAATGCGACACCGTGATCCTGCCGGATGGTGAGCAGTACAAGACCCTGGCGACCCTGGAGCGTATCTTTGACGCGCTGATGGAGAAGCGGCACTCGCGCACCACCACCCTGGTTGCCCTGGGCGGTGGCGTGGTCGGGGACATGGTGGGCTTCGCCGCCGCCTGTTTCCAGCGCGGCGTGGATTTCATTCAGGTGCCGACCACACTGCTGGCTCAGGTGGATTCCTCGGTGGGCGGAAAGACCGCGGTGAATCACCCCCGTGGCAAGAACATGATCGGCGCCTTTCATCAGCCCCGTTCGGTGATTATCGATATTCGTGTGCTGGATACCTTGCCGGAGCGGGAATTCGCCGCCGGCATGGCGGAAGTGATCAAGTACGGTCTGATTCGGGATCCGCGATTCTTCGACTGGCTGGAACAGCACCGTTCCGATCTGCAGCGGCGTGATGATGCCGCCCTTACCGAGGCGATCCTGCGCAGTTGCCGCAACAAGGCGGAGGTGGTGGCCGCCGATGAAACCGAACAGGGCAACCGCGCCCTGCTCAATCTGGGGCATACTTTCGGCCATGCCATGGAAACCTTTACCGGTTATCGCCAGTGGCTGCACGGTGAGGCGGTGGCCGCGGGCATGGTGATGGCGGCCCGCATGTCCCGGGAGCTGGGCTGGCTCAGCAATGACGATGTGGCCCGGGTGGCCGACAGTCTGTCGCCCTGGGGGCTGCCGGTAACGGCCCCCGAGGGGATGACGACGGCGGATTTCTCCGATTTGATGGCCCTGGACAAGAAAGTCCGTAATGGACGCCTGCGCCTGGTATTGCTGAAACGAATCGGCGAGGCTCTGGTCACAGGGGAATACGACCCCAATGCACTGACGCGAACGCTTGAGGCCTTTTGTGATAAGGGATGACGAGTACTTTTACGAAGGCGCGGAACGGGGCGATCTGCTCGACGCGCTGAACGGCTACGCTCACGAAGGCAGCACCGTGGTGCTGGAAGGCGAGCATGGCAGTGGGGTATCCACCCTGTTGGGCATGGTGTGCATGGCCCTGGTGGATGATTTCGAGGTGATCCGCCTGGACGGCGACGATGAGCTGGACGCCAACGCGCCGGTGGAGGCCATGCTGACCCACTTCGGAGTGGATCGCGAAGGACTGGCGGACGCTCTCAAGCAAGCGTTGGCGGACACCCGGCTGGTGATCGTGGTGGACAACGCCGACCGCGCCGATGAGGCGGCCCTGGCGACCATGGCCGCGTTGAAGGAAAAGCTCGGTGGTCGTCTGGCCTATTTGTTCGGCGGCTACCCCGGTGCCGCGGAGCGGGTCGCCAATGCGGGCCTGGCGGTGGCGGACACTCTTGGCCTGCCGCCGCTGGATGAAGCCGAGGTAGTGGCGTTCGCCGATGAAGTCTATGGCGTTACCCTGAGTGATGACGAGGCGGAAAGCCTGCTGGCGGAAAGCGAAGGGCAGCCCGGCCCCCTGTTGGCGTTGCTGGATGAGCGCGGCGACGCGGCTCCGGCGCCGCTCGCCGACGGCACTAATACTGCTCGGCGGCCATTGCCCTGGCGTCACGTGCTGGCGGTCGGTGCGCTGGTGCTGGTGGTCCTGGTGCTGTGGCTGGCCAGCGGCGGTGATGAAGAACCGCAGCCATCGCAATCCGTGGCCCTGGACCTGCCCAAGCCGCCGGCCACGCCGGAGGAGCCGGCCGGGGAGACGGCGCCGGCGTCCAGTGAGTCGCCGTCGTTGCCGGCGATTCGTGATCCCGAGCGTACCCGGGAAGCTCTGGCGTCCTATGCGGATAACGCCCGAACATTCAAAAGCAAGGAAGAACCACCGAGCGAGCCGCGCCAGAACCAGGCGATGCCGCGGACCGCGGATCCAGTCAGCGAACCGGACGCCGGCGCCGCGCCAGCCACTGCTTCCAAGCCCGATCCCAAGCCGCGCCCGGCGGCCAGCAATGACGGCTATCACCATGATGGCTGGCTGGCGTCCCGTCCGGACAGCGAGTGGTTCCTGCAAGTGACCGCCACCGGTCGCGAAGACGGAGCCCACAGTGTACTTGACGTGTTGGACCGCAAGGGCGCCTACTACCCTGCCCGCAGGGGTGAGGAGACGGTATATGTGGTGTTGGCCGGCCCTTACGCCAGCCGCGACGCGGCGGTGCAGGCCCGTGACGGCCTGCCCGAGCAACTGCGTAAAGCGGGACCTTTCCCGCGCAGCATGGCATCGATACGAAAAGAACTGCAATGACATAATCCGCCGGAGCCCGTGGGCTCCGGCGCCTTCGGGGTCGGGATCGGCTCTGTGCGGTGGTGTTTGTCGGCTACCCCCTCAATGTGTAGAATGTTCATCCCTTTTTTGTCGTCGTCGTTTTTCCGGCGCCAGTTCCGCCTTCTGTAAGTCTCTGAATTTCAAGAGGAATAGGTTTTGATGCAGCAGAACTCAACGCTGGTGCAGGGGCTCTATGAGCCCGGAGAATTCCGGGACAACTGTGGCTTTGGCCTGATCGCCCAAATGGAGGGGCAGGCCAGTCATGAGCTTCTGCAAACCGCTATTGAAGCACTCACCTGCATGACTCACCGGGGCGGGATCAACGCCGATGGAAAAACCGGTGACGGATGCGGGCTGTTGCTGAAAAAACCCGATTCCTTCTTCCGGGCGCAGGCCGGGAAACAGGGCATCGAACTGCCGGACATCTACGGCGTCGGGATGGTGTTCACCCATCCGGAAGCCGATCAGGCGGCCGCCCAGAAAGCGGTGATTGACGCCGAACTGGAGGCTCAGGGCCTGAAGGTGCTGGGCTGGCGTGAGGTGCCCACCGACGCGTCCTGCCTCGGTGAGCTGGCGCTGAGCTCGCTGCCGGGCTTCCACCAGGTGCTGGTGGCCGGTGACGAGGCGTCCGAGGTGGCGCTCAACCGCCGTCTGTTCTTCGCCCGCCGTCTCGCCGAGAAGCGCATCGCGAAGGACGGTTACTTCTACGTCTGCTCGCTGTCGGCCACCACGGTGTCCTACAAGGGCCTGATGATGCCGGTGGATCTGCCGGCGTTCTTCCCGGATCTCGGTGACGAGTCCATGGAAACCGCCATCGTGGTGTTCCACCAGCGGTTCTCCACCAACACCTCACCGCAGTGGCCGCTGGCTCAGCCGTTCCGTTATCTGGCTCACAACGGCGAGATCAATACCATTCAGGGTAACCGCAACTGGGCGCTGGCCCGCGAGAACAAGTTCGAGAACGAACTGCTGCCTGATCTGGCCGAACTCAGCCCGCTGGTTAACCGTGAAGGCTCCGACTCCTCCAGCATGGACAACATGCTGGAAGTGCTGCTCTCCGGTGGCATGGACCTGTTCCGCGCCGCGCGCATGATGGTGCCACCGGCCTGGCAGAACGTGGAAACCATGGACGCGGATCTGCGCGCCTTCTACGAATACAACTCCATGCACATGGAACCCTGGGACGGCCCCGCCGGGCTGGTCATGACCGATGGCCGCTACGCCGTCTGCATGCTGGACCGCAACGGCCTGCGTCCGGCCCGCTGGGTGATCACCAAGAACGGTTTCATCACGTTGTCCTCCGAGATCGGCGTGTACAGCTATCAGCCCGAGGACGTAGTGGCCAAAGGCCGCGTCGGACCCGGCCGGATCCTGGCCGTGGATATCGAGAAAGGCGAGCTGCTGCAAACCGAGGACATCGACAACCGTCTCAAGGTGCGTCATCCCTATCGTCAGTGGCTCAAGGATCACGCGCTGCGTATTGAAGCCAGCTACGACCACGAAGTGGAGCGTACCGACGACATCGATCCGCAGGATCTGCTCAGCTACCAGAAATTCTTCCAGATCAGCTTTGAAGAGCGTGATCAGGTGATCCGTCCGCTGGCGGAAGCCGGCCAGGAAGCCACCGGCTCCATGGGCGACGACACTCCGATGGCGGTGCTGAGTCAGCGTCAGCGTCCGCTGTATGACTACTTCCGGCAACAGTTCGCCCAGGTCACCAACCCACCCATCGATCCGCTGCGCGAAGCGATCGTGATGAGCCTGGAGACCTGCGTCGGCGCCGAGCGCAATGTGTTCGAGGAAAGCTCCGACCACGCCGACCGGGCGATCCTGTCCACGCCGGTGCTGTCACACTCCAAGTTCACCAATCTGCTGAAAATCGACCGTCCCGGCTATCAGCACGAGCGTCTGAGCCTGCACTATGATCCGCAACAGGGTCTGGAGCAGGCGGTGCGCGCGCTGTGCGAGAGCGCCGAGAAAGCGGTTCGCGACGGCAAGGTGATTCTGGTGCTGAGCGACCACGGTATCGAATCGGGCAAACTGACCATCCATGCCCTGATGGCCACCGGCGCCGTGCATCACCACCTGACCAGCCGTGGTCTGCGCAGTGACGCCAACATCATCGTGGAAACCGCCACCACCCGCGATGCGCACCATTTCGCGGTGTTGTTCGGTTTCGGCGCCACCGCCGTGTACC
Source organism: Alloalcanivorax balearicus MACL04 (assembly GCF_025532145.1). Taxonomy (GTDB): domain Bacteria; phylum Pseudomonadota; class Gammaproteobacteria; order Pseudomonadales; family Alcanivoracaceae; genus Alloalcanivorax; species Alloalcanivorax balearicus. Next base: position 69,629 of record NZ_ARXS01000004.1, read on the forward strand.
CGTACCTGGCCTACGACGTGATCGCTGACATGGTGAGAAGCGGCGAGCTGCTTGGCGACGCGGTGGAACTGCAGAAAAACTTCCGCAAAGGCATCAACAAAGGGTTGATGAAGATCCTCTCCAAAATGGGGATCTCCACCATCACCTCCTATCGTGGCGCCCAGCTGTTCGAAGCCGTGGGTATCGCCAGCAATGTGGTGGAACTGTGCTTCCGTGGCGTGCAGAGCCGCATCGAAGGGGCCACCTTCGAGGATATCGAGAACGATCAGAAGATCGTTGCCGCCGATGCCTGGAAACAGCGTAAGCCGATTGATGCCGGCGGTGTGCTCAAGTATATCCACGGCAAGGAATACCACGCCTACAATCCGGATGTGGTGTACGCCATTCACCGTGCCGTGCAGAACAGCGATTATGAGGCGTACAAGGAGTTCGCCGAGCTGGTCAATGACCGCCCGGTGGCGACTCTGCGTGACCTGTTGAAAGTGCGTACCGACGTGACGCCGGTGGCTCTGGAAGAAGTGGAGCCGATCGAAACCATTTTGCCGCGTTTCGACTCCGCCGGTATGTCCCTGGGCGCGCTCAGCCCGGAAGCCCACGAAGCCATCGCCACCGCCATGAACCGCCTGGGCGGGCGTTCCAACTCCGGCGAGGGTGGTGAGGATCCGGCCCGTTACGGCACCGAGCGGGTGTCCAAGATCAAGCAGATCGCCTCCGGGCGGTTCGGTGTGACCCCGCATTACCTGGTCAATGCCGAAGTGCTGCAGATCAAGGTGGCCCAGGGCGCCAAGCCCGGCGAGGGCGGCCAGTTGCCCGGGGGCAAGGTCAACGCCCTGATCGCGCGGCTGCGTCACTCGGTGCCCGGCGTGACCCTGATTTCGCCGCCGCCGCACCACGATATCTACTCCATTGAGGATCTGGCCCAGCTGATCTTCGACCTCAAGCAGGTCAACCCGCAGGCTCAGGTGTCGGTGAAACTGGTCTCCGAGCCCGGCGTCGGCACGGTGGCCTCCGGCGTGGCCAAGGCCTATGCCGATCTGATCACCATCTCCGGATACGATGGCGGTACCGCGGCCAGCCCGCTGACCTCCATCCGTTACGCCGGTTCGCCCTGGGAGCTGGGGCTGGCGGAAGCGCACCAGGCACTGCGTGCCAATGACCTGCGGCAGAAGATCCGTCTGCAAACCGACGGTGGTCTGAAGACCGGCCTGGACGTGATCAAGGCGGCCATTCTCGGCGCCGAGTCGTTCGGCTTCGGCACCATGCCGATGGTGGTGCTCGGCTGTAAGTACCTGCGCATTTGTCACCTGAACAACTGCGCTACCGGCGTGGCCACCCAGCGGGACGATCTGCGCAAGGAGCATTTCATCGGTGCACCGGAAATGCTCATGAACTACTTCACCTTCGTCGCCCGCGAAGTACGTGAACTGCTGGCGGCGCTCGGCATCAAGAGCTTGCCGGAGCTGATCGGCCGCACCGATCTGCTGGAGCGCATTGAAGGCCTGACCGAGAAGCAGAAACGCCTGGACCTGATGCCGATCCTGCGCAACGACCATGTGTCGGCGGACAAGCCGACCCATTGTCAGGTGCAGCGCAACGAGCCGTTCGACAAGGGCGTACTCAATGCCAGGATGATGGAGGAAATGCGTACCGCCGTGGAAAGCAAAAGCGGTGGCTCCTTCCACTACACCATCACCAACTGTGACCGCTCCGTGGGCGCCACCGTGTCCGGTGAAATCGCCAGACACCATGGTAACCTGGGCATGGAAAGCGCGCCGATCCGGGTGCGCTTCACCGGCACCGCCGGTCAGAGCTTCGGTGTGTTTAACGCCGGCGGCCTGCACATGTACCTGGAAGGCGACGCTAACGACTACGTCGGTAAAGGCATGGCCGGTGGCAAACTGGTGATCCGCCCGCCCAAGGGCAGCCCGTTCAAGACCCAGGACACCGCCATCATCGGTAACACCTGTCTGTATGGCGCCACCGGCGGCAAGCTGTTCGCCGCCGGCACCGCCGGCGAGCGTTTCGGGGTGCGTAACTCCGGTTCCCACGCCGTGGTGGAAGGCGCCGGTGATCACTGCTGCGAGTACATGACCGGCGGTTGTGTCACCGTACTGGGCCACACCGGCCATAACTTCGGTGCCGGCATGACCGGCGGCTTCGCCTACGTGCTGGACGAAGACAATGACTTCTTCGACCGCATCAACCCGGAACTGATTGAACTGCATCGCATCAGTTCCGAGTCCACCGAATCCCATCGCGCTCATCTGCGCCATGTGATTCAGGAGTACGTGGACGAAACCGGTAGCGAGTGGGGCCGGGAGATCCTGGACAATTTCGATGCCATGAGCCGCAAGTTCTGGCTGGTGAAACCCAAGGCGGCAAGCCTGGAAGACCTGCTCAAGAGCACGCGTGCGAACCCGGCATAACGAGAGAGCGACATGGCTGAACGTTTAAGCAATAACTTCCAGTTTCTCGATGTTCCGCGGCACGATCCGAAGAAAAAAGACATCGAACTGCGCAAGCACAAGTACGAGGAAATCTACTACCCGTTCGAAACCCGGGAAGTGGAGCACCAGGCCCATCGTTGTCTGCACTGCGGTAACCCGTACTGCGAATGGAAATGCCCGGTACACAACTACATTCCCAACTGGCTGAAGCTGATCAGCGAAGGGAATCTGATGGAAGCGGTGGAGCTGTGTCACCAGACCAACTCCCTGCCGGAAGTTTGTGGCCGCGTGTGCCCGCAGGACCGTCTCTGTGAAGGCGCCTGTACTCTGAACGATGGCTTCGGCGCGGTCACCATCGGCGCCACCGAGAAGTACATCACCGATACCGCTCTGGCCATGGGCTGGCGCCCGGACATGTCCAGGGTGGTGTGGACCGACAAGAAAGTCGCCGTGATCGGCGCCGGCCCGGCGGGTATCGGCTGCGCCGACGTGCTGGTACGCAATGGCGTCAAAGCGGTAGTGTTCGACCGTTACCCGGAGATTGGCGGCCTGCTGACCTTCGGCATTCCCGAGTTCAAACTCGAGAAGCCGGTGATGGCCAAGCGCCGTGAAGTGTTCGAAGGCATGGGCATTGAGTTTCGTCTCAACACCGAAATCGGCACCGATGTCACCATCGATGAACTGCTGGAAGAGTTCGACGCCGTGTTCATGGGCATGGGCACCTACACCTACATGAAGGGTGGTTTCCCCGGTGAGGACCTGGACGGCGTGCACGAGGCACTGCCGTTCCTGATCGCCAACGCCAACCGTAACCTCGGGTTTGAGAAAGATTCCGCGGACTTCATCGATGTCAGCGGCAAGCGAGTGGTGGTGCTCGGTGGTGGTGATACCGCCATGGACTGTAACCGTACCTCGATCCGTCAAAAGGCCGACAGCGTGGTCTGCGCCTATCGCCGTGACGAAGAGAACATGCCCGGCTCCCGCCGTGAGGTGTCCAACGCCAAGGAAGAGGGCGTGCAGTTCCTGTTCAACCGCCAGCCCATCGAAGTGGTTGGCGAGAACGGAAAGGTGGTTGGCGTGAAAGTGGTGGAGACCAAGCTGGGCGAGCCGGACAACAACGGCCGCCGCCGCCCCGAGCCGATCCCGGGCAGTGAGGAAGTGCTGCCGGCCGACGCGGTCATCATCGCTTTCGGTTTCCGCCCCAGCCCGGCGGACTGGTTCGAGCCCCAGCGTATCGACCTGGATGACTCCGGCCGTGTGCTGGCGGCGGAACAGCAAGCTTTCCCGTTCCAGACCAGCAACGAGAAGATCTTTGCCGGCGGCGACATGGTGCGCGGCTCCGACCTGGTGGTGACCGCCATCTGGGAAGGCCGGGAAGCGGCCAAGGGCATCCTTGATTATTTGGATGTTTAAAGGCGCTTTCACGCAACACGCCTGCACGCACTACGCTAAGGGGCCTGCTTTCGCAGGCCTTTTTTCTATATGATGCGGTAGTCTTTTTTATCTTTTGCGTGTTCGCGTGCCAGCGTGTTGCGTGAAAGCGCTCTTCAAGGAACCCCCATGACCCACGCCCCGCTCCAAAACGATCGCTTCCTCCGCGCGCTGGCCCGTGAACCGGTGGACCGCACCCCGATCTGGATGATGCGCCAGGCCGGGCGCTATCTGCCGGAATACCGCGCCAGCCGGGAGACCGCCGGGTCGTTCATGGATCTGTGCCGCAACGCCGAGCTGGCCTGCGAAGTGACGTTGCAACCGCTGGAGCGCTATCCGCTGGATGCGGCGATTCTGTTCTCCGACATCCTCACGGTGCCGGATGCCATGGGGCTGGGCCTCTACTTCGAAACTGGTGAAGGCCCGAAATTCCACAAGACCGTGCGCACCGAGCAGGATGTGGCGGCGCTGCCGGTGCCAAACGCGGAGGCCGACCTGGATTACGTCATGCGTGCCGTGTCCACCATTCGTGGCGCGCTTAACGGCCGGGTGCCGTTGATCGGCTTCTCCGGCAGTCCCTGGACGCTCGCTACCTATATGGTGGAAGGCGGTTCCAGCAAGGACTTCCGCCACCTCAAGGCGATGATCTACAGCCAGCCGGAGGTGGCCCACGCCCTGCTGGAAAAACTGGCCCTGGCGGTGACCGATTACCTCAATGCCCAGATTCGTCACGGCGCCCAGGCGGTGCAGATCTTCGATACCTGGGGCGGCACCCTGTCCGCCGAGGCCTATCGGGAGTTTTCCCTGGCCTACATGCAGCGCATCGTCGACGGCCTGATCCGCGACCACGAAGGCCGCAAGGTACCGGTAATCTTGTTTACCAAGAACGGCGGCTTGTGGCTGGAAGCCATGGCGGACACCGGCTGCGACGCCCTGGGGCTGGACTGGACCGTGAACATCGGCGACGCCCGCCGCCGGGTCGGCGAGCGGGTGGCGCTGCAAGGCAACATGGATCCGGCGGTGCTGTACGCCGAGCCGGCGGCCATCCGTGCCGAAGTGAAGCGTATCCTGGACGATTTCGGCGATCATCCGGGGCACATCTTCAACCTGGGCCACGGCATCACTCCCCACGTGGACCCGGAACACGCCCGGGTCTTCATTGAAGCGGTGGTGGAGCTGGGGGCCAAGAAAAACGGCCCATAAAGGGCCGTTAAAACTGGAAAAAACAGCAAAAACAAGGAACACATGTCGACCGTTTGGATGCGGTAACGGCGCCATGCAATTGTTACCTTACTCCTGTTTGTGCATAAGAAAAACCCCTCAGGGAAATCCATCCCAAACGAAATCCCAAGGTCCATACGAATGAGCAGCGATGCATTGGAAGACTGGCCAAGGCCGTATTATCAAACGACGGGCGGCCAGCCTTTCCTGTTTTACGTGGTCTTCGGAGCCACGGTTGATGGTTTGACACTTTCTCGTAGCCAATATCGCTGCGATGGGATCCCTGCCGGACTCGAACTGCTGTCGTACGGTCCAGACTCGCACCCCGAGGTACTGGACTCGTTCCGCAGCGGATATCTTTGGGACGACATTCAACGGGGCGACCCCGAGCTTGCCAAAGCTATAGGCGCTCAACAACATTGCATCGTTGTTCGTGGAGAATTGGCTGACGCTGAAAATCTGAACTATTTCCGCAACACTATCGGGCTGGTGACGTGCTTGCTGGATAATGGCGGCGTCGGCGTTCTAGACCCGCAGAGCCTGGCATGGTGGTCTGCCCAGGCGTGGCGGGACAGAGTTTTCGGCCCCGGGAAGGCACTACCTCGTGAGCATGTAGTAATACTCGTCTCCGAGGAGCGGGATGGGACCCGTTGGTTTCATACTCGTGGCATGAGAAAGTTCGGCAGGCCCGACTTAAGTCTGCACCATGTCCCGCCCCAATATCATGATGCGGTCACCGACCTCTTTAACCGGCTTATTGAGCTCCATGCGTTCGGGGGGGTTATTGCCGAAGGCCAGGAGGTGCGGATGCGGGACCTTCCTTCCGGAATGTACTGCCGTCACGGGGGGAGTGAAGATGACCCGGATTTCAACAACGTCCATGTGGAGGTGCACTGGCCGTGATATGTCGCTGTGGGAAGCTTGCTTGCAAGCGAATGGCAATGGCCCGGGAGTATTCGCGGCCAAGCGGAGCGCCGCCCGGGCCTCTTCCCACAGCGGCTTCGTAGCGACCTGACTCCGGCTTCCCTTCCTCTTACTGACCAATCCGCCGCAGCTGGTAAAGATTCCGGGTGGTGGCCACCACCTCGCCGTGGCTGTCCTTGAGTTCGGTGTCCCAGGCGAAATCGCATTTGCCGTTGGCCTCGGCTTCGGCCTGAACTCGCTGGACTTCTTCCTCGCTGATGCGGACTTCCACTTCAATATCGGTGGTGGCCGGGCGCCGGAAGCGGATCTGCATGTCCTTGACGATGGGATAGAAGCGGGAGGTATCGAAACTGGTCATGTAGATCACGCCGCCGGGCAGTTCCGCCAGGGTGTAGAGCGCTCCGGCGTACATGGTGCCCACATGGTTGTGGTTCGGGGCCAGCGGCATTCTCATCCGGCAATAGCCCCGGTCCACTTCCAGAGTTTCCACTCCGCACCTTTCCACGAACGGAAAGGCGCGGCCGGCATGGGTCTTGATCCGTTCTTGTTGTTCTTCGCTCAGGCTCATTAACCGGCTCTCAGATAAAGTTGGTCGGTCTTCGCCGCGCAGATGAAGTCATTGCGATGCAAACCGCGGATCTTGTGGGTCCACCAGGTCACCGTCACCTTGCCATACTCGGTGAGCAGAGCAGGGTGGTGACCCTCTTCCTCGGCCATGGCCCCCACCTGGTTGGTGAACGCCAGGGCGTCATTGAAGTCGTGGAAGGAATATTGGCGTTGCAAGCGTTCCTCGCCGTCTTCCTCGATGCGCTTCCAGTCCGGAATTTCCTCGGCCAGGGTATCGGCCTCCTGGTCGCTGATCAGGGGTGCATCGGCACGGCAGGCCTCGCAACGCTGTTGATGCAGAGACATGATGAGGCTCCTTGTAGGGTTTGCGGATCATTTCCAGATTAGTGCATTGGCGCTGCGCTCGCATCCGCCTTTCCAGATATGGCGGTCAGCCGCGGCCCAGCAGGTCCCGGGCGATGGCGATCACCTGCATCTCGTCGGTGCCGGCATAGATCTGCAGGATCTTGGCGTCGCGCATCAACTGCTCCACCCGGGACTCGCGCATGTAGCCGTAGCCGCCGTGAATCTGCACCGCCTCGGTGGCCACTTCCATGGCGGCCTGGGCGGCGTAGAGTTTCATCGCCGAGGCTTCGGCCAGGGTCATCTGCTTGCCGGCGGCGGTCAGATCAATATAGCGGAACACCATGTTCTGCAGATTGCTGCGGGCCACTTCCATTTTCGCCAGCTTCAACTGGATCAACTGGTTTTCACCGATGGCACGGCCGAACTGCACCCGTTCACGCGCGTAAGTCACCGACAATTCCAGCGCCCGCTCGACCATGCCCAGCGCCATGGCGGCGACACCGGCCCGTTCCTGCATGAAGGTGGATTTGGCGCCGGAGCGGCCGTAACCGGTTTCGCTGCCGCCGAGCAGCCGGTCCGCGCCGGCCTTGACGTCGTCGAAGAACAATTCTCCAGTGGGAGAGGAACCGATGCCCATCTTCTTGAACGGTTTGGACTGGGTCAGCCCTTCCATGCCGCTGTCGAGAATGAAGGAGACGATCTTGCGGTCACGGGGTTCCACACCCTCTTCATCCAGCTTGCAGATCAGGATGATGGTGTCGGCGTAAGGGCCGTTGGTGATCCAGGTCTTGGAGCCATTAATAATGTAGCCGCCATTGCCATCACGGCGGGCCACGGTCTTCATCTGGCCGAAGGCGTCGGAGCCAGAGTTGGGTTCGGATATCGCCCAGGCGCCGATTTTCTCCATGGTCAGCAGGGTCAAGGCCCAACGTTCTTTTTGTTCCAGGGTGCCTTTGCTCATGATGGCGCCGCCGGCCAGGCCCATGGACACGCCCATGGCGGTGACCAGCCCCTGGGCGTGGCGGCATAGCTCAATGGTGGGAATCAGACGTAGCGCCGCCTGTTCGGCCGCGGCGGCGGTGGAGCCTTCCTTATCTTTCTCCTGCTTCGGCGTGCCGGCTTTTTCCCTGGCGATCTGGCGCTCGAAGCTCTGCCGCGCCATTTCGTCCATGCCGAAGGTTTTGATCATCTTGCGCAGGATGTCGTAAGGCGGGACGCCGTTGTATTCGATGTCGTCCAGATTGGGCACCACTTCCTTGGCGATGAAGTCGCGCACCATTTTCTGGATCATTTGTTGTTGTTCGTTCCACTCGATCATGACACTGGGGATCCTGAGGCTCTTAGGTCCCACTGACATTAGCAGTGTCCCGAGGACGGGTCATTGATCTGGAGTGGCGAAGGAATTGGCGGAAATGGTCAGGGAAGAGCGCCGGACGTGAGTCGCCGGCGTCCGATCAGGTCAGCTTGTCGATCCGAGGCAGCGGCTCGAAGCTGACCTTCATCACCAGCCCGTCGTCCCCGGCGCTGCTGCTGGCCATGTGAATGTCCTCGGGGCGCAGGCGCGGGTGGCTGCCGTCGAAAAACTTCCGTGCCGCGAAGGCGTTACGGGTGCGCTCCTGGGCTTGTTCCAGAGTGATGCCGTCGCCGCCCAGCAAGGCCCGAATGTACTCGGCGCAGGCCACGTCTTCGTCACCGGTGGGGTGGGAGGCCACCAGCACCACCGACGGCGGCGCTTGTTCCTGAATATAACGGGCGGTGGCCTCGGCATTGATCAGCGCCGCCACCAGCACTTCGCGGCTGTCCCGTGCCCGCAGGGTGGCGGTGACGCCGTTGGTGGTGCGCAGGATCATGGTGCGGTCCGTCACGTCGCTGTTGGCGATTTCCCAGGGGGAGTTGCCGTAGTCAAAACCCTTGATCGGCAACGCCTGTACCTCGCCGGCCAGCAGCGCTTGAGGATGGTGCTCGCGCAGAGCGAAGGCTTCCTCCGCCGTGGCCACCGGCAAAATATGATCGAGACCGCCGACGAACGCCTGATGACTGGTGGTAAAGGCACGGATCACGTCGATGATCACGGTGATGCCGTTGATGTTGTGCGGCGGATTGTGGCCTTGAGCGATGCTGATCTTCATGGCGCGGGCGGGTCCCTGGAATTGAGCAAGCGCGTATTGTAGAGCCTGGCGCTGCCGGCGGCACCCTCAATCAAAATCCTATCCAGCCATTGCCGACGCAAAGCGCTAGCAGGTCCGCGACAGCACCCAGACCCGCACCTCGGCGGCGCCGGCGGCCAGCAGCGTGGCGGCGGCTTCGCGGGCGCGGCCGCCGCTGGTCATGACGTCATCCACCAATAACAGCCGGAGCCCCCGGACTGGCGCCTGTATGGTGAAAGCGCCGTGCAGATTGCGCAGCCGCCGGCGCCGGTTGCTGCCCTGCTGGTGAGCGGTGGCTCGTTGCCGGCGCAGGGCGGGGAGAACCGGCCTGCGCCAGAGCGGGGCCAGCAGGTGGGCCAGACGCTCAGCCTGATCAAAGCCGCGCCATAGCCGCCGGCGCCAATGCGCGCTGATTGGGCACAGGACATCGGCTTGCGCCCAGGGCAACGGCCGCTGCGCCAGTAACTGCACGAAGGCTCGCTCCTGGTACAACTGACCATGGTGCTTATAGGCCGTAATCAGCCGATCCAGCGGGAAGTCATAGCGCCAGTCGCAATGGGTGGTGGTGAACGGAGGCGGTTGTTTCAGGCAACGCCCGCACAGGGCAGCGCAGCCACCGGCGGGATCGGGCAAGCCGCAGCGGCACAGGGTGGCGGGCAGGCGGCAGCGCTGTTCGAGGAAGTCCTGGCAGGGCGGGCACAGGGGTGCCCGGGCGCGGCGGCCACACAGCAGGCAAATCGAGAAAGTATGTTTTTTGATCAGATGTAAACTTTGGAAATGTTTCATGGTTGACAGGGTGTCCGGGGCTGCCTAGCCTTTGGGATCTCAAGAAGGAGAACCAGCATGACCGTAGCCGCCGCCAACGCCCAGACGACTTCTTCCCGAACCGCTGTACGCCATGACTGGCATCGGGGTGAGATCGAAGCCCTGTTTGCCCTGCCATTCAATGATCTGATGTTTCGTGCCGCCACCGTGCACCGTCAGTTCTTCGACCCCAACGCGGTGCAGGTGAGCACGCTGCTGTCGATCAAAACCGGCGCTTGCCCGGAAGACTGCAAATACTGCTCCCAGTCCGGTCACTACAACACCGAGCTGGAAAAGGAAAAACTGCTGGAAGTGGCGCGGGTGGTGGAAGAGGCCAAAGCGGCGCGGGACAAAGGCGCTTCCCGGTTCTGCATGGGCGCCGCCTGGCGCAGCCCGCGGGAAAAGGACATGCCCTATGTGCTGGACATGGTGCGCCAGGTGAAGGCCCTGGGCATGGAAACCTGTATGACTCTCGGCATGCTGGATGAAAATCAGGCCCGCAATCTGGCCGAGGCCGGCCTCGACTACTACAACCACAACCTGGATACCTCGCCGGAGTATTACGGTCAGGTGATCACCACCCGTACCTACAATGACCGTCTGAACACCCTGGCGAATGTGCGGGACGCCGGCATGAAAGTCTGTTGCGGTGGCATCATCGGCATGGGCGAGAACCGCGATGACCGGGTCGGTCTGCTGCAACAACTGGCCAATCTGCCCCACCATCCGGAATCCGTGCCGATCAACATGCTGGTGAAAATCGAGGGCACGCCGCTGGCGAACGTGGATGACCTGGATCCGCTCGAGTTCGTGCGGACCGTGGCGGTGGCCCGTATTCTGATGCCGGAATCCTATGTGCGGCTGTCCGCCGGGCGTCAGGAGATGCATGACGAGGCCCAGGCGCTCTGCTTCCTGGCCGGCGCCAATTCCATCTTCTACGGTGAGCGACTACTCACTACCGATAACCCGGAAGCGACCCACGATCGGCAGTTGTTCCAACGTCTCGGCATCCATCCGCTGGATCCGCGCCACGAAGCCTCCGACGAAGCCCACGAAGAGGCGCTGCGCGCCCAGGTGGCGGAGCAGCAAGCAGAGGAACAAGGAGAGGAACAGGGGTTGTTTTACGACGCGATGAGCAAACGCCCCGCCAAGCACGTACTGGACCGCGACACCGGCCGGCCCACCGCCGGCGCCACGCTTGACTCCTGACCCCATGGGGTTCGATCTGCGGGCGCGGCTGGCGGAACGCCGCGCCCAACACCGCTATCGCACGCCACCGCTGATGCATTCCTCCTGCGGACGTACCGCCGTGGCGGACGGCCGTGAATTCCTCAACTTCTGTTCCAACGACTATCTCGGCCTGGCCGGTGATCCGCGTATCGTCGCCGCGTTCCGCGATGCCGCCGATCAGTGGGGCGTGGGCAGTGGCGCCTCCCATCTGGTGTGCGGCCATCAGAGCCCGCATCAGGCTCTGGAAGAAGCGCTGGCGGAGCATTGTGGGCGGAAGCGGGCGCTGTTGTTCTCCAATGGCTACATGGCCAATCTGGGGGCCGTGACCGCTCTGGTCAGCCGCGGTGACGCGGTATTTCAGGACCGCCTGAACCACGCTTCGCTGCTGGATGCCGGCCAGCTCAGCGGCGCCCGCTCCCGCCGTTTCGCCCATAATCAGGCGGATGCTCTGGCCAGCCTGCTGGCGCGCAGCGATGCGGCCCGCAAGCTGGTGATCACCGACGGCGTCTTCAGCATGGACGGTGACGAGGCGCCCCTGGCCGCCTATCTGGCCGCCTGTGAGGCCCATGATGCCTGGTTGATGGTGGACGATGCCCATGGCTTCGGCGTGCTCGACGGCGCCGGGCGCGGCTCGCTCTGGCATCAGGGCGTGCAGGACCGGGTGCCGGTCTATATGGGCACGCTGGGCAAGGCTCTCGGCACCGCCGGCGCCTTCGTGGCCGGCTCCGACGAACTGATCGAAACCCTGATACAATTCGCCCGCACTTACGTCTACACCACCGCCATGCCGGCGGCGGTGGCCGCCGCCACCCTGGTCAGCCTGGACATCGTGCGCCGGGAAGCCTGGCGCAGGGAAAAACTGACGGCGCTGGTTCAGCGTTTCCGGCGCGGCGCGGCCGAATTGGGTTATGCCCTGATGGACTCGAAAACGCCGATTCAGCCTCTGCTGGTGGGTGGAGACGCCGATGCTCTGGCCCTGAGCCGGCGCCTGCGCGACGACGGTCTGCTGATCAGCGCGATCCGGCCGCCGACCGTGCCCGAGGGGCAGGCGCGCCTGCGTATCACCTTCTCCGCTGCCCATGAGGAGGCGGATGTGGACCGGTTGCTGGCGGCGCTGCAGCAGGCGTCCGACGGCTGAAGCGGTGCGCACCGTATCACTCAAAGGTGGTTCCATGCCGAAACTGATTCCGTTTCACAACACCTACTGCTGTACCGGCAAGGCCGGTGAACAGGCCGGGGACCTGGTGCTGGTCCACGGCTGGGGGCTGCACGCCATTGTCTTCGATGACATCGTGCCGGCTCTGCTTGAGCACTTCCGGGTGACCGTGGTGGACCTGCCGGGCATGGGCCAGAGTCCGTTGCCCAACGACGAGTACACGCTGGATTTTCTGGCTGATCAGATCGCCTCGGTAATGCCGGAGCGGGCCCATGTGCTGGGTTGGTCCCTGGGCGGGCTGGTGGCGCTGAATCTGGCGCAACGTCATGCCCAGAGGGTCGCCTCGGTAGTGACGGTGGCGACCACGCCGCGTTTCACCCGTGCCGACGACTGGCCGCGGGCCATGCGGCCGGAGATTCTGCGCACCTTCGCCGAGGTCTGCGAAGAGGATTTCGAGGGCACTCTGGTGCGCTTTCTGGCGCTCAACTGCAAAGACAGCGAGAACATGCGCGAGGACGTTGCCCGGCTCAAGGAGATCCTCTATTTTTGCGGCCTGCCGGCTCGCCGGGCGCTGATCGAAGGGCTGGTGATTCTGGCGGACACCGATCTGCGCACGGCTCTTTCGGCGCTGAGCCAGCCCCTGCTGATGGTGTTCGGTGAACGTGACAATATCGTGCCGGTGACGCTGGTGGATGACATCCGCCCGCTGCTGAATGAGCACGGGGAAACCGCGGTGATCGAGCGGGTGTCCCATGTACCGTTTCTATCCGCGCCGGAGCGCTTCTCCGCCGTGGTTCTCGATTTTTATCGGCGTCACGGCATCGTCGCCGACGCCGCCGACGGGTAATGACCGTAATGTCTTCTGCTTTTAATTCATCCGTTGGGCATGAGCCCGCCGTCACCTCGTCCACGGCCACCAAACGGGCGGTAGGGCGCCAGTTCGGCCGAGCCGCGGCCAGTTATGACGCTCACGCGGTGCTGCAACTGTCCTGTGCCCGCAGTCTTCTGGCCATGGCGCCTGAGTCTCTGCCGATACTCCGGGCGGCGGATCTGGGTTGCGCCACGGCACCGTTGAGCCGGCAGCAACAGGAGCGCTGGCATGAAGTGCGCTGGCTGGCCCTGGATCTGGCGCCGGCCATGCTTCAGGAGGCGTCCCAGCGCGGTCGCACCGGGCGGCTGTTTTCACCGGTGTGCGCCGATGCCGAAGCCCTGCCGCTGCCGGACCGGTCCCTGGGACTGGTGTTTTCCAGCTTTGCCCTGCAATGGTGTGATCCGGCGGTGGTGATCGCCGAGGCCGGGCGGGTACTCGCTCCCGGTGGTCATTTGTTGCTGGCTGTGCCATTGCGGGACTCCCTGCGGGAGCTGTCCGAGAGCTGGAAAGCCGCGGACCGTCGTCCCCACGTCAATGATCTGCCGACCATGGTGCAATGGCATGATGCTCTGGCCACGGAAGGATTATCCACGGTAACCCAGCAAACCCTGACGGTGACTCAGCACTACCCCGACGTGCGTGCCATAGCCCGCACCCTCAAGGCCACCGGGGCCGATCATGTGCAAGGTGGAGGCGGCGGTCTCACCGGCAAGCGCGCTTTTCGAACCATGCTCGATGCCTACGAAACCCTGCGCACCCGGGATGGTCTGCCGCTGACCTGGCGGGTGCTGTTTTTGCATGCCAGCAAAGAGGTGCTCTGATGCCCGCGTTACCGGCCCTGAAAGGGGTGTTCTTCATCACCGGCACCGATACCGAAGTGGGCAAGACCTGGGTCAGTTGCCGGCTGCTGGAACGGGCCCGGGAGGCCGGCTTGAGCTGCTACGGGCTGAAACCGGTGGCGGCGGGCTGCGAGGACACAGAGGAAGGGTTGCGCAACGAAGACGCCGTCAACCTGATGGCGGCCTCATCGGTGCAACTGCCCTATGACGTGGTCAATCCGGTGGCACTGAAAGCCGCCATCGCACCCCACATCGCCGCGCAACAGGAAGGGCGCCGGATCACCCTGGCCCAACTGGCCGGCTATGTGCGTGGCGCGATCAGCAGCCATCCGGCGGATCTGATTCTGGTGGAAGGCGCCGGCGGCTGGCGTGTGCCTTTGAACGACCGCGAAATGCTCGCTGGTCTGGCGGTGGAACTGTCCCTGCCGGTGATCCAGGTGGTGGGGATGAAACTCGGCTGCATCAATCACGCCATCCTCACCGCCGAGGCGATTCAGGCGGACGGCTTGCGCTATACCGGCACCGTCGCCAACTGCTTCGGCGACATGCATGTGCGCGAGGAAAACCTGCTCACCCTGCGCCAGCATCTGCCCGGAGCTTTTACCGTTATCTGAGAGACAGATTGTTTGCTGCCCTTTTCTCTCAGTCATCTACAAAGCCGCTGTAGGAGCTAGCCCTGCTGGCGAATCTTTTTGGCTTGGTGCCCTATTCGCCAGCAGGCGGAGGGCTGCCCCGACTGGCTCCTATAACGATTTCGCAGTCCGCTCTGTGGGAAGCAGCTTTACAGCCAATGGGCGCGTGAGCATGTCAGTGTCACGCACCGGCAGGCTGGCCTGCAACCCCGCACCCGTTGTCATCATTCAGTTCTCAACTGCAAGATCAGAACCCGATTATTACCGGTGTCGCTGATCAGCAGTTTGTCATCGTGGAAACGGACTCCGGTGGGGTCATTCAGGGTGCGCGCCGAGGCGCTGGCATCCGCGGAGCTGTCCTGATCATCGTCGTTGTGCCTGGTGTGCCGGAAGTCACTCTGCCCCAGCACCACGTCGGCGAGTTGGCCGTTCTCGGTGGGGAAGGTGTTCCAGACCAGGACCCGGTTGTTGTCCCCGTCGGCGAGGGCCAATTGGGTGCCGTTCGAATCCAACCCATAGGGCCAGAACGCCCCGGCCGGTGGCACGGGGTGGTCGTCGGTGTCGAAACCAGGCTGGCCGAGAACCAGATCGGCGGGTTGGCCGTTCTCCGTGGGGAAGGTATTCCAGATCAACACCCGGTAGTTATGCCGATCCGCCACCGCCAGACGTTTGCCGTCGGTCCACACGCCGACGGGATAATTCAGGGTGCTTGCCGAGGGCGTGGCGTCCGCTTCGCCGTTCTGATCGGCATCGTTCTCGGTGCAGTGGCTGAAGTCGTTTTGGCCCAGAACCAAATCGGGGGCTTGGTTGTCGCTGGTTGGCACGCTATGCCAGATCAGCACCCGGTGATCCCCGGCGTCGGCCACCGCCAGTTTGCCGTCCTCGCTAAGCGCTACCGAGGTGACGAAGGAGAACTCGTTGGCATTGCACGAGGAAAACAAGCCGCCCAGGGTGAGCAGCGGCTCGGCGGTGCCGTCGGCCGGCACGGGGTCATAGAGATATACCTTGGAGCCAGTGTAATTGGCCACCGCCATCTTGCCGCCGGCGATAGAGATGTCTCTTGGACGCACGAACAGACCCGATTTGGAGCTTTCGAAATCGGGTTGTCCGAGGACGAAGTCCGCTGGCAGGCCATTCATGTTGGGGAGCGCCTCGTAGCCGAGCACACGATGGTTCTGGTCATCGCTGATAAAAAGCCTGCCGTTGGCGCTGATCGCCGGATTGCCGCGCAAGCCGTCGAAGCCACTGGCGCCGACGGCGCCGTTCTGATTCGGTTCCGTGCCAATGAAATCGGGCTGGCCGATGACGACGTCCGCTTTCTGAAACGTCTCCAGCGCCGTCGGTGGTGGCGTGTCGCCACCACCCCCATTGCCGCCACCGCCACCACCGCAAGCGGTCAATGTGAGGGCTGTGCCCAGGGTCAGTGCGGCAAGCCGCCAGGAGGTCTGGTGTCTCAAATGGTCCATCATGTCGCGCTCCGTCCGGTTTTTCCTTCCTTGCCGGGGCTTCCCAGCCTTCACGCCATGGAAGCCGCCTGTTTCAACGCCTCTCAATGCCGACATGTTAGCGCCCAAGTGCGCATACTCCGTTTCTTTTTCTAATAATTTGGGGATTTTGTGAATAGGTTGCGCTTTTACCCATCCCGCTGGATCAACCACTGCGCCACTCGCGGCCAGCTTTCCTGCTGCGCCTTGCCACCGCCGAGAATGGCCATGTGGCCGCCACTCACCGACAGGCACTCGACATCGGTGCTGCTCACCAATGGCAGCATTGCCCGTGAGCATTCGGGGGTAACGATCATGTCGGCGGGGCTGGTGATGTTCAGCATGGGCACTGTCACCCGACCCAGGTTGCCCTCATTGCCTGCCATGGGCAGCCGGCCTTCGGCCATGACATTGTCCACCCACAAATAGTGGATAATGTCCTGCATAACCGCGCCGGGGTAAGCCACCATGTCATCGAGGAAGGCACCGTTGGTGGCGTGATTGCTCACATAGTCGTGATCATGCAAATGGCGCAACAGGTCCAGGTAGCCCTTGAGGCTGGCCACCGGACTGGTCAGTTTGAACGCCAGGCTGTTGAGCCAGCCCGGTGAGCGGAACCAGTCCGGCGAAAGCTCATGGGCACGCCAGCCGGTACGTTGCCGCAGCCAGCCCAAGGTATGACTGATGCGTTGATACTGGCGGCCGAGTACCCCGTTGCGATGATAGTCGGTGGGCGCGCCGACCAGGACGAGATTGGCGATGTCCGGATCACGCCCCAGCGCGCAATAGCACAGACTGAACAGCCCGCCGAAACTCCAGCCGTGCAGATTCAAGCGACGTTTGCCGCTGTGTTTGCGAACCCGTTCCAGCATGCCGGGAAGACGCTCCGAAAAATAATGAGCCAGCCCCTGGTGGTTGTGCTCCCGGCCGGGTCGTCCCCAATCGATCAGGTACAGCTCGAAACCCCGGGCGCGTAAATAACGCACCAGACTGCGTTGCGGGAACAGATCGTAGATCAGCATGTTCACCGCCAGTGGCGGCACCAACACCAGAGGAGTGCGCTGAGGATCCCGGCTGACCGCCAAGGTGCCGCCGTCATCCAGAGGAATGGAGGTCTCCGCTAGTGGTGGGTAGTACCGCAGTCGCGCCAGACCGTCGTCATGGACCACCTGAAACGGTGTGGTTTGCGCCTGAATCAAGGGGCGTGGACGGGTGATCCACTGACGGGCGTTGTCCAAAGTGGTGCGAACGAAGGCAGTACGGGTAGAGGTGGAACTCAGTGCGGGAGCGGACTGCGGCATGGAGCGGGCGTGTCTCTGCGAATAGGAGGGCGCAGTGTACGGTCTGTGTGTGACGCCGGCACTTGCCGTACCGACAGTGCCAGCCGGCGTCTCCGTCAAGCGTTTCAGGATGATGATCAGGTCGGCAACAATCTGGAGCAGCTTTCCGCAAACTGGCCCATTATCAACTGCCGCATCCACTGGCTTGCCGGGTCCATAGTGACACTCCTGAGCCAATATAGATTCCAGAACAGCGGCGGCACGGTGATAGGAACTTCGGTGATGTGCAAATTGGTGGTCTCCGCCAGCATCCTCGGTACGGTCCACAAAAGATCGCTTTCCGTGGTGATGTTCGCTGCCACAAGATAATTTTGTACTCGCATGGAAATGCGGCGTTGCTCTCCAAGCGCATGCAAGGCCACGTCCACTTGCCCTCGCCCACGCTTGCGGCTGGATACATGGATATGATCAGCACTCAGATAATCTTGCAGAGACAGCGGGCGATTGCTGAGCGGATGACCTTGACGCATGGTGACGATATAAGGCAGTTCGGCCAGAAACGCCTGATCGAGCTCGCGGGCGTTGATATCCGGGGCGTCGATCAATAGATCCAGCCCACCGGATTTCAGTTCTTCTTCCCCGATACGACGATCCACGTAGTAGGTACTGATCGCCACCTTTGGTGCCTGTTCGCGCAGTTTTTCGCGCAGCCCGGGAAGTATCAATGCCTGGGCCAGATCGTTCATGCCAAGGCGAAACTCCCTTTCTGAAAACTCTGGCTCGAAACGCAGGTTCTCTCCGACACTACGGCTCAGAAGATCAAGAGCCTGGCGTACATCGACTATCATGTTTTCCGCCACTGGCGTTGGCACCATTCCTTCAGGGCCGCGTACGAAAAGCGGGTCGTCGAAGGTTTCGCGTAGCCGCCGCAGGGCGTTGCTCACACCTGACTGGGTAATATTCAGAAGGCGTGCAACCTTGGTCACCCGGCCCTCGCGATACAGCGCCTCGAATACGATGAATAAATTCAGGTCTATGCGATCCAGTCTCATGGCTCTATCTGTTTTTACTGTATTTGTGATGAAAATGATGAGGCATTTCAAAAAGTGATTTGAGCCTGCCTGCCGTGGTTACTAACCTTTCAGAAAGCACAAAAAACAAATCGATGAAAAGCTGGGTGCCGCGATGAATAGTAGCAGTTATTCCAATGTCTTTATAACGGCCAGGCCAGGTGCCGTAGCGGGTATTGCCGCCCCTCTGAAAAGTGATATGAGGTCAGTGGCGGCTCGCACATGTCTGGATGGCCGGTAACGCATGGTCAACCTGGCTTCTGCCTTGTAGACACGGCGGATAGACCAAGCCGGAATCCCAGGCGTGGCCGCTGAGGCGGCGACTGAAGGATGGCCGCATTTCAACCCAATCTAACTCTATTCTTTCCATAAACAAAGCAGACCATCTGTCCCGTCTCGGGATTTTGGGTGCTCCCGCTATCTGAGAAAGAGCTTACGAGGTGGTCGCTTGCGGAGTGAAACAGACGTGGATATAGGTTCGCATCAGTATATTGCCCAGGATCGTATTGTTTGGGGCGTGTCCGCCGGAAAAGCGATACGAGATGAGGCGGAACGGCGTGGTGCCAAGCGATTGTTCATCATCACGGGCAAGACTCTGAACCGGAAGACATCCGTGATTGCCGATATTGGCAATGCCCTGGGCGACAAACTGGTAGGTATATTCGATGAGTGTCTTGAGCACACTCCGCGCGAGACAGTGGTGGACGCGGCGTGCGCCGCGCGGCGCGTCAAGCCGGATCTGATTGTGTCGGTGGGCGGAGGTACGGTCATCGATACCGCCAAGGTTGTGCTTGTGGCTCTGGCGGAGAATATCTCCGATGTGGCTGCTCTGGACCGCTGCCATATAGCCGTTGATGCCACCGGTGAGAGAACGTCACCAGATTTGCGTGCCCCGCCGGTTCGTCAGATCGCCGTATCCACCACACTGTCCGGCGCCGAATTTTCCTGCCTGGGTGGTGCGGTGGATCAACAACGGCATATCAAGGACGGGTACTACGGAGCTTATTTATGTCCGGCCGCGGTCATTCTGGACCCGGCCATTACGCTGCCCACTCCGGAGTGGCTGTGGTTATCCACCGGTATCCGGGCGCTGGATCATGCGGTGGAATCCATCTGCAGCCGGGCGCCGAACCCTTTGGTGGATGCCTGTGCCTTACGTGCGTTGTCGCTGTTGAGCGAAGCCTTGCCGCGTAACCGGTGCGTGCCGGATGACCTGGAGGCACGCCTGCAGGCGCAGCAGGGCGCCTGGCTGGCCTCTCAGGGGATTCTCCGGGTTGATTACGGTGCCAGTCACGGTATTGGACATAGCCTTGGTGCGATCACCGGGCTCAGCCACGGCTATACCTCTTGCGTACTGCTGCCGGCGGTTCTGCGCTGGAATCGGGAACAGCCGGAAAATCGAGAGCGGCAGAAGTGGGTCGCGGAGCAACTGGGTGATTCCGGAGATGATGCGGCGGCGTCCGTCGAAACCTTGATTGAGCGATTGGGCTTGCCTGGGCGCTTACGTGATCTGGGTATTGACCGAAGTTGCTTTGATTCGGTGGCGCAAGGCGCCATGGGCAATCTCTGGGTCAATACCAATCCACGGGCGATACGATCCCGGGAGGACATCCTTTCCATTCTGGAAGCAGCCTATTGAAAGGCGTTTTTCGTGTAATGACATTATTAGTACAACAAAGGTAATAAATCATGTTCCTGATAAAAAAGAGCTGGAAGAGATGGGCGGTCTTGAGTTCGCTCGCGGTCTTATTTTCGACATCGCCGGTATGGGGCGACGATGGCGGCGCTCCCCAAGGGGTGACGGAAGCAGAAATCCGCATCGGTCACCTCGGCCCACAGACCGGGCCGGTGGCCGCCTACGATAAAATCAGAATGGGTATTCAAGCCTATTTCAATTACGTCAACGAACGTGGAGGCGTAAAGGGTCGAAAACTGCGTTTGATCGCCTATGACGATCAGTATCAGCCCGGCAGGACGGTGCAACTGACCAAGCGGCTGGTGGATGAGGACAAGGTGTATGCCATGCTCGGTAATGTATGCACTCCCTGCAATGTGGCGACCCGGCCTTTCAATGAGCGCAGTGGCATCCCCATGCTGATGACCAGTTCCGGGTCCAAACAGTTTGTCGAGCCGCCTATCGCCAACTACATGGGGTCCAGCCTGGCCAACTACGAATTCGAGGCCCGGGTTCTGACCGATTACATTGCCACCAAGCTGAAGGCAAAACGGGTGGTGGTTGCCTATCAGAATGACGACTACGGAAGCCCATTGGCGGAAGCAGCTAAAGATGCTCTGAAAGGGTACGCGGAAGTGGAGCTGGTGGGCGAAGTCAATTTTCAGGCGGCCGACTCTGATCTCAGCACTCAGGCACAGCGCATCCGTCAGGCCAATCCGGACGCGATTTTGGCTTTCTCGACGCCAGCTCCGGCGGCGCAGTTGAAAAAGGCACTCTATAACATCGGGCTATCCGAGCCTGCCTTCCTGGTGTCTTCGGTGGGGGGGGATTCCGAAACCATGTTCGATTTGGCTGGAAAGGAGGTATGGAACGGCACCATCTCCAGCGCTGTTTTACCCAAACCAGATCAAAGTGAAGATGAAAGCATCAAGCAGTACATAGAGCAGTTCGCAAAGGACTACCCGAAGGTGGCGCTTGCCGACTGGGGGCAAACCGGTTGGGCTGCTGCGGAGGTGTTGGTCGAGGCGCTGAAACGTAGCAAGACGCTCAGCTGGGATGATTTCCTGAGTGTCTTTGATTCCTTCGATAACTGGACCGGATCGATGTACGCCGGGGTCAGCTTTTCCGAGGAGAACCATTATGGGCTGACCTCGATGTTCATCACTGAAGCCAAGGATGGGCATATCGTTCCGATCTCCCAGCCCATCACTTTTGATCCGGTGACGGGCAAGATCAGCGGCGGCTGACCGATGATGAAACAACATAAAGAAAACACCTCGGGAGGTATGCTGGCATGGGGCAGATCGTAGTAAGTGGCCTGATCTTCGGCTGTGTCTATGGGCTCGCGGCTCTTGGTCTGGTACTGATTTTCAGAACCACTGGTCTGGTCAACTTCGCTCATGGCGAGATGGCCATGGTGAGCTCATTCGTGGCGTTCACACTGTTATCGAGCTCTGAATTTTCCTACTACGGGGCGTTTCTCGCTGCTATCGCTTTTTCGGCATTGTTCGGCGTCGTTGTATTCTGGGTTCTGATACGGCATGTCAGTCAGGCATCCCATCTTAATCAGCTGGTGATGACGCTGGGTGTATTCCTGGCCGTGCACGGTGCCGCGGGCCTTATATGGGGCCACACGCCCACCAGCTTTCCCAGGGCGGTGGAGGGAAAACCCTTCTCGATCGCCGGCGTGTTCATCACTCCCAATGAAATCTTCGTTTTAGTGACGACATTTATTCTATCCATGATCCTCTTTGTTCTGTTTCGTTACACCCGCGTGGGGCTGGCGATGCGAGCGTCCTCCCAGGATCTGATAGCGGCCCGCCTGATGGGAATAAACGTCAACGCGGTGTTCCTGGTCACTTGGGCGGCTGGCTCCGTGCTTGGTGGTATCGCCGGTTTGTTGACCGCGCCATTCACTTTCCTCGGTGTATCGATGATGTTCAATGTACTGATCATGGCGTTCGCCGCGGCGGTGTTGGCGGGGTTCGTGAGCCTGCCCGGCGCGGTGATCGGTGGCTTGATGATCGGCATATTCGGCAACCTGGTCAGTTACTACTGGGCGCCTGAGATGGCGTTGGTCTGCACCTTTGCGTTGATCGTCATCGTTCTTTATATCCGTCCGCAGGGCATCTTTGGCGAAGCCCAGACCATGAAGAAGGTATGACAATGAAGAGGATATTCTTTGATCGGCGACTGTATGTGTCCTTACTTGTGGTCTTATTACTCACCTTTCCGTTTCTGATGGGCCAGTCCTCATATTTTATGGGGTTGGTGGTCACCATGGCGATCTATGCCATTGCTGCCATGTCCTTGAACCTGCTGACCGGCTATGGTGGCCAGGTGTCCATCGGACAAGGCGGCTTTTTGATGATGGGGACCTATTCAACCGGGATTATCTCAAGCACGCTTGGTTTTCCGATCTGGGTAGCATTGCCCGCGGCGGGAGTCATTGCCGCGTTGGTGAGTCTGGTGATCGGGTTGCCGGCGGTGCGTCTGAAAGGCCACTTTCTGGCGGTGGCGACGCTCGGGTTTGGATTATGTATCCCGGAAATCGCGCTGAACTGGAAGTCGGTGACCGGGGGGTATTCAGGGTTGCCGCTGATGCGCCCGGAATGGGCATCCAGTGATTTGGCGTTCTTCTACGTGATTCTGGTGCTGACGTTCCTGGTGACCTGGATGTTGATGAATATCGCTAACAGCCGACTCGGGCGGGCATTCCTGGCGATCCGGGACAGCGAAATAGCCGCGGCTGCCACCGGCATCAATGTCGCCGGGTACAAGACGATCATGTTCATGATCAGTGCTTTCTTCACTGGCCTGGCCGGTGGCTTGTACGCGTATTGGGTTCAGTACATAAGCCCGAATGACTTTACCATCATGGCGTCTTTCTTCCTGCTGGCGATGATCGTGGTAGGTGGATTGGCCTCAATATGGGGCGCCATTCTGGGCGCCGTGTTGTTTACTGGTATTCCTCATTTCTCCGACGCCTACGTCGGTGTTACCAACCTGGTCATCGGGGTGGCGGTGGTGTTGGTGATTCTGTTCCGTCCGGCGGGGCTCGTCTCCCTGGTCGGACTGATCAAGCCGGGAGAGAAACAGAGAAGCAGGAAGAAGCCCACAGAGGAACTGCCTGTGCGGAGCCTCGAGGAGGCCGACAATGCTTAGTTTCGACCGTTTAACTGTCCGCTTCTCCGGCCTTACCGCCGTGTCCGACTTATCCTTACAGGTGAAGAAGGGAACCATCCATTCCATCATTGGCCCCAACGGGGCCGGAAAAACCACTGTGTTTAACTGTATCAGCCGTTTTTATACGCCGGCGTCCGGCTCGATCCAATTCGAAGGCACTGATCTGACGCGGCTGAATCCGCATCAGATCATTGGCTTGGGTATCGCCCGAAGCTTTCAGAACGTGGAGTTGTTTTCGAAGATGACGGTCATGGACAATTTACTTACCGGGTTGCATTCCTTGTTGAGTCACAATCTTCTGGGTATTTGTCTGAACTTGCCGTCGATCCGGCGCACGGAAGCGGAGGCCCGCCGCAAGGCGAAAACTGTTTTGGAGATGTTTGGATTATCTCACTGTGCGAATGAGTACGTTGAAAATCTGCCCTACGGGTACCAGAAGATGGTGGATATTGGTCGTGCGGTCATGGTTGACCCCAAGCTGATTCTGCTGGACGAACCGGTGGCGGGTATGAACGCTGCCGAAACCAGTGGCCTTTCCCGGCTGATCAGAAAGCTACGTGATGATATCGGTATCTCGGTACTGCTGATTGAACATGACATGTCATTGGTAATGGAGATATCCGACCGTATTACGGTGATGAACTTCGGTGAGAAGATTGCCGAAGGAGTGCCGTCGGTTATTCAAAACGACCCCGCTGTAATCGAAGCCTATCTGGGGGAGGTGGACGATGTTGAAGCTTGATGACGTCAGCCTGTATTACGGCAGGGTACATGCGTTGAGGGGCATCTCCCTGGAGGTTCCGGAAGGGCGGATCGTATCGTTGCTGGGTGCCAATGGCGCCGGCAAGTCGAGTACCCTGAAAGTGATCTCCGGCTTGTGTGTACCGAAAAGCGGTGATGTGCGCTTGAAAGGGGAGTCGGTGGCGGGGCGCTCCTGTGGCACTCTGGTGAAACGTGGAGTGATCCATTGTCCTGAAGGGCGGCGTGTTTTTCCGCAGTTTACCGTGGAAGAGAACCTGCGTGTCGGTGCCTACCGACGTATTGGTGACAAGAACGTCGGAGCGGATATGGATCGGGTATTCGCCTATTTCCCGCGTCTCAAGGAACGTCAGCAGCAAAAGGCGGCGACGCTGAGTGGCGGCGAACAGCAGATGCTCGCTATTGGCCGGTCTCTCATGGGCAGGCCTCGCCTATTGTTGCTGGACGAGCCATCCCTGGGCATTGCGCCGAAACTGGTGATGGAAATCTTCGAAATTCTTCAGCGGATCAATGAGGCCGGTACCGCCATTTTGCTGGTGGAGCAGAACGCGCATATGGCGATCAAGATATCCGACTACTCCTATGTCTTGGAGAACGGTCGTGTCGGACTGGAAGGCCCGTCTTCGGCGATCCGTCAGCGGCCGGAACTCAAGGAGTTGTATCTAGGAGGATGAGGCGAGGGGCTCCCAGGCCCGGCATGGCCGGACCTGGGGTGGCGGGTCAGCGGGCAAACTCGGCCTGCTTCAGCAGGCGACGCTGTATTTTGCCGGTGGTGGTTTTGGGTAGATCATCCACGAAGGCGATTTTTCGGGGGTATTTGTACGGCGCAGTGAGTTCCTTGGCAAAGGTTTGAATATCCCGAGCCAACTCATCACTGGCATGATAGCCCGCTGAAAGAATGATAAAGGCTTTCACCACTTCGCCACGGTCCGGGTCGGGGCTGGCCGCGACGGCGCATTCATGGATGGCCGGATGTTCCAGAAGCACATTTTCCACCTCTACAGGACCAATGCGATAGCCCGCGGAGTTGATGATGTCGTCACCACGCCCCTCGTAGTAGATGTAGCCATCCTCATCCATGTGCGCGTTGTCGCCGGTGATGAACCAACGTTCTCCGTTGGCTTCGACATAACTCTTGGCGCTTCTTTTCTCATCTCTATAGTAGCCGAGCATGATTTGCGGGTTCGGCGCTTTGATGGCCAAACGGCCGGTTTCACCAGCCGAAAGCAGTTGATCCCCATCACCGATAATGGCCGCTTCTACGCCGGGCAAGGGCCTCCCCATGGAACCTGGTTTGACCGGCATCGGCGGGTAGTTCAATACCGTCATCAGCGTCTCGGTCTGACCATAACCATCCAGTAATTGAGCGCCAGTGAGATCACGCCAGGCGCGCACGATGTCCGGGTTCACTGTTTCTCCGGCGGAAACCGTCAAGCGTAGCCGATTCAGGTTCCGGCTTTTCATGTTCTCCAGCATCAGACGGCGCAATTCGGTCGCCGAAGCACAGAATACGCTGACCTGGTACCGTTCGAGCAGCGCCAGCCGTGATTCCGGGTCAAAAGGGCCATCATGAAACAGGACCGCGCTGCCGCAACTCCAGGGACCATAAAGAATGCTGGTGCCGGCTTTGCTCCAGCCGGTGTCGGCGGTACACCACATCAAGTCATCTTCGTTGAGCGACAGCCAGTACCAGGCGGATCCCCGCCAACTGAACAAGGCCGCACTGGAGTGCAATACACCTTTGGGCATACCGGTGGAACCTGAGGTGTAGAACAGAATGGCCGGGTCCGTCATGCGTAGCGGGACAGGGGTGAAATGCTCATCGGCCTCGGCCACGGCGCGGTCGAAATCGAGCCAGCCTGGCGCATCGCCGACGCTGAGACGGACCTTGAAGTGGTCGCCGAATTTGGTGGTATGTTCCGCGGTGGTGACTGCAGCGATGGCGCCGGAATGCTCGGAGCGGTAACGGATATCCTTCTCGGTGAGCATGGTGACACACGGGATTGGTATGGCGCCCAGTTTGTTGCAGCCGACCATGGCAATCTGCCAATGGGGTAGCCGGGGCAATACGATCAGTACGCGATCGCCTCGTTTGACACCATGGGCGGCGAGTACATTGGCGAATTGGTTGGTGAGGCGTTTGATGTCCGCGAAGCTGAATATTTTTTCCCGGCCCTCCTGATTGGTCCAGATCAATGCTGTTTTGTCCGGCGTTTTCGCCCAGTAGTCGACCACATCGCTGCCGAAGTTGAAGTGGTCGGGAAGCTTCCATTCGAATTGAGCATGGGTTTTTTCGTAGTTATCCATTGGCATGCGCTGCATTGGCCTGCTCCTTCTTACTTAATAATATCGACCCCGGGTAACCTCCAGGGTGAATGAACTCAGTTCTCGGGCGAGCTGCTCGAAATCAGGGATGGTCCCGCTTTCTTTTTCGTCCCGACTCCTACGTCGGTGTATCTGCTGGAACACCACGGCACTGCGCAGCAGCGCCAGGACCCGAAAAAAATGTAGAGACGTCAGCGATACACCGGTCAGACTCTGATAGTGGGCGGCGGCTTGTTCACGACTGGGGAAGCCGTTGCCGGCGGTAGGCATTTGACCCAGCGCGTGCATGCAGGGTGGATCGCCGCGTTCGGTCCAGTAGCTGAGGAGCACTGCCAGATCATAGAGCGGAGCACCTCGAGTCCCCATGTCCCAATCGATTACCGCCACCGGCGATAAATCGGTTTCCCGAAGCAGTACATTGTCCAGTTTGAAATCGTTATGAATAAAACAATGGCGTTGATCCGCCGGTATGCGTTGCTCCAACCATTCGATAACCTGCACCAGCTCCATAGGCAGATCGTTTTCCCAGGCCAGCCGGGCGCGCTGGGTCCAGCCGTCGAGTGTGCGCCGGATAAAACCATCCGGCTTGCCCAGGCTGTCCAGGCCCACTTGTTCGGGAGGAATGGCATGCAGATCCGCCAGCAGGCGAATCAGCAGTGTGCCCAGATACTCTCCTACCGGTGCTTCTCCATGCCAGCTTTGCTGGACGGCTTCCGGAAGCTGTCCGCCGATGCTGAGACCGGCCCGGTATTCCATGATGAAGAATCGGGCTCCCAGCACGTGACTGTCCTCGCAGTAATGCAAAGTGCGCGGCGCAAGTGGATAAGCCTTGGGAAGCCGAGACAGGATCAGACTTTCGCGAGCCATATCGTTTGCACCGGGCGGTATCGGTCCCGGGGGCGGGCGGCGCAGCACCGCCCATTGGCCGTCGACTCGAATCAGATAATTGAAGTTGCCGAAGCCGGCGGCGAACTGGCGGGGTGGGGTATCGCTATCGAAGCTCAGCCCCTGCCCCCGGAGGTAGCTCGCCAATCGCTGCCAATCCTGAGGGTGTTGGTGGCGATCATCGTGAAAGTGTGCCGTTGGGACGGCGTGAGTCACATTGGACATGCAACCTCCCGGGTCACAACGATTTAACCAGATGGCCGCCGTCTACTGGCAATGCCACACCGTTCACGAAGCTGCCGGCGTCGCTGCAGAGTAACAGCAATGGCGCGTCCAACTCCGGTACCTGGCCGGCGCGGCCGGCGGGAGTGCTCTCGATGTACTGCCGTCCCTGATCGGTGGCGAAATAGTCCCGGTTCATCTCGGTTTCGAAGTAGCCGGGGCAGAGGGCGTTGACGCGAATGCCCTGCGCCGCAAGCTCCAGCGCCATGGCTTTGGTGAGCTGGATCACCGCGGCTTTGGAGGCGCTGTAGCTGCTTTGCCCCAGCCCCACGCGCACCCCGAGAATAGACGCCACATTGACGATGGCGCCGGGCAACGATCGGGCCACCAGGCGTTGGGTTATTTCATGGGCGACACGCCAGACGCCATTCAGATTGGTTTCGATGACGAAGTCCCAGCGTTGCTGGTCGATTTTCAGGAAGCGCCCCGGATCGGCCACGCCAGCGTTGTTGATCAGGATATCGGCTGGCCCCCAATGCGCTTCGATGCGATCAATGGCGGCGGTGACACTGACCGGGTCAGTGACATCCATGGCGACGGCATAGGCCTCGCCGTTGTCGTTGCGGATCTCCTCGACCAGCCGTTCCAGGGCGGCGGTGCGTCGGGCAGCCACCGCCACACGGGCGCCGGCGCCGGCCAGAACGCGGGCAAAGTGCGCGCCGAGACCGCTGGACGCACCGGTGATCAACGCCGTTTTTCCCTTCAGCGACAACAGAGTGGCAGTAGTACTCATGCAGCCTCTCCATTCTGATCGGCGTAGCGATGGATGATGGTTTTGCCCAAGGTCATTTCGTGAACCTGATCGGGACCATCGGCGAGGCGGCACCAGCGTGCGTAGTTGAAGCCTTCCGCCATGCAGTAGTCGGCGGTAAGTCCACCGGCGCCGTGGATTTGCATACAGCGGTCGATGATGTTCTGCACCAGCCGGGGCACGGTGGTCTTGCTGGCGGCGATCAGATCCAGCGCTCCCTGGGTACCATGCTTGTCCATCTGCCGACATGTTTTAAGGAGTAACAAACGCGCCATCTCGATTTCCGAAAAGCAACGGGCTATATCCTCGCGCACGGACTGATGTTGGCTCAGCGGACGACCGAATGTGGCACGGGATTCCGCGCGCTGACAGGCCAGTTCCAAAGAACGCTGAGCGATACCAATCAGGCGCATGCAGTGGTGGATGCGCCCAGGGCCCAGGCGCCCCTGGGCGATCTCGAAACCGCGTCCTTCACCAAGCAGTATGTTGCCCAGCGGTACGCGAACATTATTGAAATGGACTTCGGCGTGGCCAAGAGGCGCATCGTCATAGCCCAGGGTGCTGAGCGGACGAACCAGTTCAACGCCGGGAGTCTGTTTAGGGACCAGAACCTGGCTTTGCTGTTGGTGCCGGTTCGGGTTGTCGGGATCGGATTTTCCCATGACGATAAGAATCTTGCTGCGCTCATGGAAGGCGTTGGTGATGAACCATTTACGGCCATTCAGAACCCACTCGTCGCCTTCACGCTGGATTTGCAGCTGCACGTTGGTGGCATCCGAGCATGCCGTGTCGGGTTCCGTCATGCAGTAGCAAGAGCGGATATCTCCGTTCAGCAGTGGAGTCAGCCAGGTTGCTTGTTGATCGGAGTTTCCGTACTTCATCAGTACTTCCATGTTCCCTGTGTCCGGCGCATTGCAATTAAAAATCTCCGGTGACCACAGCACACGCCCCATGATCTCCGCCAAAGGGGCGTAATCAAAATGGGTCAGGCCAGGGTGATCGGCGAAGTGGCTCAACTCCGGGGTAACGAACAGATTCCATAATCCGGCCTGCTTGGCCTTGTCCTTCAAATCATCAATCAGGGGCAGGGACGCAAAACGGCTTTCGGCGCGATCCAGTTGTTCGGCGTGGGCCCGCTCGTTGGGATAGATATAGTCGTCCATGAAGCGAGTGAGTTGATCCTGGAGCTGCAGGGAGGTATCGCTGAATGAATACATTCGGTGTCCTTATGGTCGCCGTATCAGTTTGTTTTATGAGTGATTCAGCCGGTTCCAGGTCAGGCCCGGGCCATGGGCCGCCCGCCATGCCGAGATATTCAAAGGCCGTGGAACTCCGCGATTTCATCCAAAGGCGCCCGCCGCGCGCGAAGCTGGTTTACGCTGGCATTTTCGTCCCGGTAGCCAATGGCCATGCCGGTGAACAGCATCCGATCGTTCGGGGCCTGTAAAAACTCTCCCAGCGTTTGCGGGTACCGTGACCAGCATTCCTGAGGGCAGCTGTCCAGACCTGCTTCGCGCAGCAACAACATCACCGACTGCAGATACATCCCCAGATCCGACCATTGCGGCGGGCCCATGGTGCGGTGTACATAGCAGAACAGCGCTACCGGCGCGCCGAAGAACTGAAAGTTGTTGGCAAACCAGCGTAGACGGGCGGCCTTGTCTTCACGAGGAATACCGAGCAGGCCGTACATGTCCTCTCCAACCTGGAAGCGTCGGTCCCGATAGGGGGCGATCAGGTCGGGAGGGTAGACGTCATATTCGCGGTCCTCTCCGCCGGGGGCTTGTTTCAGGCGTTCACGCATTACCGCCTTGAGCTCCTCCATGCGCCCGCCCCCGATCACATAAAGATGCCAGGGCTGGAGATTGCCGCCGGATGGTGACCGGCTGGCTGTCTCAAGAATGGTGCGTAACAGGGCGCCGTCCACAGGACGATCCTGGAAGGCACGGATCGAGCGCCGTGAACTCACGGCCTCACAGACCGTTTTGGCGGCAGGGGTCATTGGCGATTACTCCTTAAACGGTGGTTCGCTCTGACGTTTGGAACAGTCAGGTATGCGGCCAGTAATGACCAGCGAAGGTGGCGCTGGAATACGGTGTTCAAAGTTTGAAAAGGGGTGTTGAAACGGTAAATTTGAGCTGGTTATTTCTCAAATCAATTTTCGGAATGGCAGGCTATTTCTCACAGAAATATGGGGGTTTCTCAGGCATGGATATCGGGCAGGAAATGTCTGGCCACAGTTTCGACGCGATGGGAGGAAGTAGAGCTAAAAAATACTGTTGTCCAGACCGGCGGCAAGATACAGCCCCAGTTCCTCCACCTGGTCCACAAAAACATCCTGCCAATCGCCGCGACAGACCAGTGGCGGCTGCACCCAGTTCCAGCGCAGGCCGGTGACGATGGATTCGATGGCGCGTCGGGTGCCGGTGCCGTCGTGGCCGGCGCGGATATAAAGCGCGCAGGGCAGTCCCTGTTTGTGTTCCAGTACGGCGTAGTAGGTACGGTCGAAGAAGTCTTTCAGCGCGCCGCTCATGTAGCCCAGATTCTCGGTGGTGCCGAGCAGAATGGCATCGCAGGCCATCACGTCATCGGGGCCGGCTTCCAGCGGTGGTTTCCAGATCGCGCGGACATTCTCGATGTCGTCATGGCCGGCGCCGTGCAGGGCGGCGTCCACCAGTTTGCGAGTGTTGGGCGAGGGCGCATGGGCCACGATCAGCAGGGTTTTGGTATCGCTCATGAGAACCAGTCTAGGGGCCGTCTCCCAGATTCACCAGTTCCGGATCGATGCCAAGGGCCGAGCGGTTGTCGGTAATCACCCGTTCGGTGCAAAAGCGCATCAGGTAGTGCGGGCCGCCAGCCTTGAAGCCGGTGCCGGAGAGGCGTTCGCCACCGAACGGTTGGCAGCCGGGTACGGCGCCGATCTGGTTACGGTTGATGTACAGGTTGCCGACGCGGACTCGCTCCACCCAGTCATCGATGTGCGCCTGGATACGGCTGTGAATGCCCAGGGTGAGGCCGTAGCCGGTGCGCTCGATGTAGTCGATCACTTTGTCCCGCTCATCGTGACGCCAAGCGGCGATGTACAGCAGCGGCCCGAAAATTTCTTCTTCAGGCAGGTGTTCCCACTCCACCAGCGCCGCTTCCGGCGCCACGTAGAATCCCTGTTCGCCAAGAGCCGGGTCAACTTCCGGCGTGACCGTGCTCCAGCGAGCGTGGCGGCGCAACTCAGCGCGGGCCTGTTCCAGTTGATCGCGGGCGCCGGCATTGATGACCGGCCCGACGTCGCTGGCCAGCAAGGCGGGATGGCCTATTTTCAGGGATGCCATGGCGCCCTCGAGTTTGGGCAACAGGCGGTCAAGCAAGGTGTCCTCCACCAGCAGCACCCGCAGGGCGGAGCAGCGCTGCCCGGCGCTGGTACAGGCGCTGGTCAGTACATCCCGAACCAGTTGCTCAGGTAGCGCGGAGCTGTCGGCGATCAGGACATTGAGCCCGCCGGTTTCGGCGATCAGCGGCAGCAGGGGACCGTCACGGGCGGCCAGGGTGCGTTCGATATGTTTCGCGGTGGCGGTGCTTCCGGTCACCGCTACTCCGGCGAGGGCAGAATCGTTAAGCAGCGCGTCGCTGATTTGGCTGGCCTCGCCACCGATGAAATGCAGCGCCGCCTCTGGCACGCCCGCCTCGTGCAGCAGTTGCACCGCCCGCCAGGCGATGAAGGGTGTGTCGGAAGCGGGCTTGGCCAGTACCGTGTTGCCACTGACCAGTGCCGCGAGAACCTGCCCGCAAAAAATCGCCAGCGGAAAATTCCAGGGGCTAATGCAAAGGAAGACGCCACGGGCATGCCAGGTCAGTTGGTTGGCCTCACCGCTGACATGCTCCAGGACCAGCGGTGTCCCCTGCAGTGTCTCCGCCTGTTGCGCGTAGTAGCCACAGAAGTCATGGGCTTCGCGCCAGTCGGCGAAGGCGTCGGCGAAGGTCTTGCCCCCTTCCAGCATGAGCAAATAAAGCAGTTCCGACTGATGCTGTTCCAGCAAACCGGCGAAACGTCGCACGATGTCCGCTCGTTCCGGCACTGGCTGATGGCTCCAATCCACGAAGGCCTCCCGCGCCTGGGCATAGGCCTGATGGACCGTGTCAGCGTCGGCAAGGAAAACTTCTCCGAGTTCGCGGCCGTCGGCGGGGCTGTGGCGAGGCCGGGGCTGATCGTTCGACGCTCCGGCGCGCCAGCGGTGATCGTGCCATTGATGCAGGGATTGCCGTAATGAATGCAGAACGTCAGGGTCGGTCAGTGAAGGTAGTGTCGGTACCTGGCGGGGCGTGAACCGTTCTGGTGGTGGTAGCAGTTCCTGTGGTTGTTCCCGGGCAGGGCGCCAGTTCAGGGTAGGGTCCACCGCCAACTGTTCCGCCGCGATGTGTTCATCCAACAGCAAATTGACGAAGGACTGGCTGCTGCCGTTTTCCATCAGACGCCGGACCAGATAGGGCAGCAGCGTATTAAACGGGCCCACGGGGGCGTACAGGCGCAGTGGATAGCCGTGCCGTTCAACGAAGACCCGGTGCTGGGCTTCGCCCATGCCGGCCAGCCGCTGGAATTCGGCGTCGCCGGTGAAACCGTCCAGATGATGATGCAGCCAGGCCAGGGTGTGGCAATTGTGCGTGGCGAATTGCGGATAAAAACACTTTGGTTCGGACAGCAGTCGTTTGGCGCAGGCCAGGTAACTGATGTCGGTATGCACTTTACGGGTATGGACCGGGTAATCACACAGGCTCTGCTGTTGAGCCAGCTTGATCTCGGTGTCCCAGTACGCCCCTTTCACCAGTCGCACCGGCAATTTCAGATTATGTTCGCGCGCCTGATCGGCCAGCCAGTCGATCACTACCGGGGCCCTTTTCTGGTAGGCCTGCACCGCCACGCCCAGTCCTTGCCAATCAGCCACTTCCGGCAGGGAGAGAGCTTGCCCGAACAGACGCAGACCGATCTCCAGGCGGTCCGCCTCCTCCGCGTCCAGGGTTACCGGAATGCCGATGGCGGCGGCGCGGGACACCAGATCCTGCAAGCGTGGCCACAATTGCTCCTGCACGGTCGCCCACTGGGCAAATTCGAAACGGGGATGGAGCGCGGACAGCTTGATGGAGATGCCGTCCCGGGCCAGCACCGGCAGGCCCGGGTCCTGACCGGCGAGCACCTCGATGGCCTGGCGATACTGGTGATGGTAGTGCTTGGCTTCGGCATCGCTCTGCGCTGCTTCACCGAGCATATCGAAGGAATAACGCAGCGATGGATCGCGGCGCCGCAGAGCTTGTGGCAGGGTTTCGCCGAGCACGAACTGACGGGCAATCAGTTGCACACCCTGCACCAGGGCGCGGCGGAACAGTGGGTCTCCGAGACGCCGGCGCAGCCCATGCCAGGCATCTGGAAGACTTTCATCCTGTTCCAGCCAGCGAGCTGACAGGGACAGGCCGCGGGCGGCGATCTGTATCAATGTCGGAGCGTCGTCGTCCGGCAGGTTCCAGTCGCCGCGGGTCAGCAAGTCATGGATCAGATCGTTGGCGTTATCGGCGTCGGGAATGCGCAGCAGAGCCTCCGCCATCGTCAGCAGCAGACGGCCCTCGCGGGAATTCAGGCGCCAGCTGTGCAGGAACTGCTCGAACAGGGCCGGGCGGGCGGCGCGGGCCGCCTCCACCAGAGACTGGCATTCGGCGGCGATGGCCTGCCGGTCCGCTTCGGCGAGCTGCAGAGCGGGCAACAGGTCGGCGATCAGGGTGTTCTGATCCGCCAGATGAAGCGCCCGCAACGGGGCCAGGTCGGGGCCGGGGTCGGGCAGGTCGGCAAGCGGTGGGATCATGGTGTCGATCTCCAGGCTCTCCATGGTGCCAGCAACAGGGTATGCTGATGGCAACGGGGCGTGCGAAAAGAGTCACGTCTGTTTTGAGGATAACCGCGACGGGCGGTTTCGGCGAGGATTGGCCATGTTGTCGTTACCCGCGCTGGCGGCGCCGTCCTATCTGGGTGGGCGGCGACCGGAAAGGCCCTGGCGGCCCGGAGATATCCGCTTGACGCCGTTGTGGCGAAGACTGCGGCAGCGCCATGGTCTGACGTTGGACTGGCGCGGCTGTTTAACGCCACCGGACAACGCGTCCGGCCCGCCCGCTCTGGCCGATTACCTGAGCAGACTTCGGGACGGCGTGTACAACGAACTGAGCAGCGGCCGGCCATTGTTCGTGCTCGGCGGCGATCACGCCAACGCCATAGCGGTGTGGGACGCCGCCATGGCGGCGGTCGGTGAGCGCCGCTTCGGACTGCTGTGGATCGATGCCCATCTGGATTGCCATACCTTCATGACCACCCCTTCGGGCAATGTGCATGGCATGCCGCTGGCGGCGTTGCTGGGGCTGGCGGATCCGTCACTGGCGTCGCTGATGCCCGGCCGTTGCCGGTTGCGGCCGGAAGCACTGTGTCTGTTCGGGGTGCGCAGTTATGAGCGTGCCGAACAGGAAGCCATGGAGCGCCTGAATGTCCGAGTGATTCAGGCGGCCCGGGTGCGCCGTGACGGCATCGACGGGGCTTTGGACGGAGCGCTGGCTTACCTGGACCGGCACTGCGAGCACTATGGAATCAGCATCGATCTGGACGCCATCCATCCGCGTCAGGCGCCAGCGGTGGCCACGCCTGTGGTCGGTGGCCTCAATGGTTCGGCCTTGTGCCAGGCGTTGTGTCGGAGGGTGGATCCGGACCGCTGCCGGATCCTGGAAATCGCCGAGTTCTACCCGTCCCTGGACCGCGCTGGCCGCACCCAGCGGCTATTGGCGGATCTGGTGGGTGCCTGGTGGTGGTCCCGCGGCAGCCGACGCCGTGGGTGGGCCTGAGGCATCGTCAATCACCCGTCACCAATGAAAACAAATCCTTCGGATCGGCCAGATCCGGTACCAGGGTCACCTCGCTACCGATGTCGTATCGCTCCGCCAACCGCGCCACCAGATCCAGCACCGCCAGATCCTCCACGGCGATACCCACGGCATCGAACAGGGTGATTTCATCATCGTCGTCACGCCCGGGGCGCTGATCGGTGAGCACTTCCCATAATTCAGCATGGACGCTGGCGGCCCCGGTTTGCTGGACCTCGCCTTCCAGTTCGCTTTGCGGCCGATACTCCACCACGGTTTTGCAACGGTGTATCACTTCCGGCGACAGTTCCGTTTTACCCGGGCAATCACCCCCCATGGCATTGATGTGCACGCCGGGGCGCAGCAGCGCTTCATCGATCAGGGACTGGTGTTGCTTGGCGGCGGTGAGCGTGATCCAGACATCGGCGTCACGGAGGGTATCGGCAATGTCCTGTCCCCGCCGCAAATGGAAACGGTGACCGAGATGGCCGGCGAATTTGTCCATGGCGGCGCCGTCGATGTCGAAGTAGCTCACCTCCGTCACCGGCAGGCGGCTGGCCAGGGCCAGCACCTGGAATTCGGCCTGGGCGCCACATCCGATCAGCGCCACCCGCTGGCTTTCCAGCCGCGCCAACAGGCCGGCGGCCAGGGCCGCCACGGCGGCGGTCCGCACCGCGGTCAGCAAGGTCATCTCACTGATCATCAGCGGATAGCCGCTGGGCACGTCGGCCAGCAGGCCGATGGCGGTGACACTGAGTTTGCCGCGCGCCGGGTTGCCCGGGTGGCCGTTCACATATTTGACGCCATAGAGCCGGTCATCGGCGCAGGGCATCAGTTCGGTAACGCCGAAAGGGTAATGGAAGGCGTGGCGGGGAGAGAGTTGTAACTCCGGCCAGCGGCGCAGATAATCCTCGATGGCATCCACGGCCAGCGCCAGGAAAGGTTCCAGGCCGACGCGCCGGATCAAGGTCTGCATATCGGTCACGGTGATCAGCTTCATACGCCCTCCCGTGCGAGTATGAATTCAATGGTACTCCTTGGGGGGAGGGCGAGCACGACTTATGAATAATCCGTAACCCATCTTCAACGACCTCGAAACACCGGCGGCCGCTTTTCAAGGAAGGCACGGTATCCTTCCTTCAGATCCCCGGTGATGAACGCCAGCGACTGCGTATCGGCTTCATGATCCAGTGTCTCGGTAAATGAAGTGGCCCAGGCGTTGTTGAGCTGGGTTTTAATCATGCCCAAGCCCAGAGCGGGCCCGCCGGCCAGTTGACGGGCCACGTGCAGGGCCTCGGCGCCAAGCTGGTCGTCGTCGACACAGCGCCAGATCAGCCCCCAGTCCGCGGCCTGCTGCGCGTCGAGAGGTTCGGCCAGCAACGCCAGCGCCCGGGCACGGGGCACGCCGATGGCGCGTTGCACCAACAACGAGGTTCCCGCGTCCAGCGCCGCGCCGAGGCGGGCGAAGCTGAGAATAAAGCGAGCGGAGCGCGCGGCCAGTACGATATCGCCGGCCAGTGCAAGGCCAACACCAGCGCCCGCAGCCGCGCCATTGACTGCCGTTACCACAGGAATGCGGCCAGCGCGCAGCCTTTCCAGAGTAGGGTGCAGATGCTGGCGCATACGGGCACCGATATCGGCGCCTGATTCGAACAGGTCTCCCCCCAACTGCGCGCCGGAGCAGAAACCTTTGCCCGCTCCGGTTATCAGGATGGCGCGGATGTCCGCGTCCGCGCTCACCGCGGCGGTAACGGTGTCCAGCTCCCGCATCAGCGTGTCGTCAAGTGCATTGTATTCGGCGGGCCGATTCAGTGTGATGATGGCGAC
Organism: Alloalcanivorax balearicus MACL04; assembly: GCF_025532145.1. Classification (GTDB taxonomy): domain Bacteria; phylum Pseudomonadota; class Gammaproteobacteria; order Pseudomonadales; family Alcanivoracaceae; genus Alloalcanivorax; species Alloalcanivorax balearicus. Next base: position 106,649 of record NZ_ARXS01000004.1, read on the forward strand.
GCCATCGTGGTCTTCACGCAGCACCGTTGGCATGGTTTTCTCTCCGGTGTCGAAGGAATGGTAGTGTTCCCTCACATGAGCAGACCGCCACCGCATACCAGCATCTGACCGCTGATGTAATTGGACTCCGGTGCGCAGAACAGATAGACGGCATCGGCGGCTTCCTGCGGGTGGCCAGCTCGTCCGAGAGGAATGGTCCTGGCCATGGTGTCCAGTAACGATGGCTGAACGCCCACTTTGATGGCTCTGCCTTCCACTTCGATGGTTTTTTGCTCTTCCTCGATAGCCTGGGTGAGACGTGTTTCAATCAACCCGAAGGCGACCGCGTTGACGTTGACCTTATAACGGCCCCATTCCTTGCACAGGGTACGAGTCAGACCCAATAAAGAGGCTTTGCCCGAGGAGTAACTGGCTTGGCCGGCGTTGCCGTATAGCCCGGCAATGGATGAGATGTTGACGACCTTGCGAAAGACCTCGTGACCTTCCGAGGCTTCCTTTTTCGCCATGATTCGGATCGGTTCCGAAGCGGCGCGCAGGATGCGAAAGGGGGCAACCAAGTGCACATCCAGCATCGCCTGGAACATGTCGTCGGTCATCTTGCCGATGGTGGCGTCCCAGGTATAACCGGCGTTGTTGACGATAATATCGATGCCGCCGAACGCCTCCAGGGCACCTTGTACGAACCGCTCCGGGAACGTTTCCTCGGTCACACTGCCATTGATGGCAATGGCGTCACCGCCGGCTTCGGCAATCTCCGCGGCGACCGCGTCTCCGGTGTCGGGATCAAGATCATTGACCACCACCCGGGCCCCTTCGGAAGCCAGTTTGAGGGCGATGGCACGGCCAATGCCGCGTCCGGAACCGGTAATCAAGGCGACCTTTTTTTTCAGTTTGCCGTGGGGGTGGATCACCAGCGTTTCGTTATTGTCCGTCATTCTTGTTCTCCTTGCGGGTCGAATGCGACGACCGCTTCGCCCTTGAGTTTTATGTCGCCATCCTGGTCGCGGGCGGTCATTTCCAGGCGGGCGCGCTGCTCACCGTCTATGATTTCTATAGCCGTGACACGGCCCTGGCAGGTGATCCCGGCTCCGACCTGTGTGATGGCGGTAAAGCGTACGCCGAACTCCCGCACCGATGAGGGCGGAAACACCTCGTTCAGCGCCACGCCCAAACGCGCCATGATGAACATGCCGTGAGCGAAAACATCGGGAAAGCCGGAAGATCGGGCGAAATCGATATCGACATGGATCGGGTTGTGATCGCCGGAAGCACCACAATAAAGCGCCAGCTCATGACGCGTGATGGGATCGAAATGGCGGTTTACCGGAATCTCTCCGACCGTCAAGGACGTCGGACCGGCGGGACAGTGACTCATTGCGTTGCTCCGGCGGTATGGGGCGGGTTTCGAACCACGATAATGCTGACGACATCCGCAACGTGTTGGTCATGGCCGTTATCGACGCGAATGTCCTGGGTGATCATGGTGAGCGTCCCGCCCTTTTTATTGGTGATGTCTCTGATGCGGGTGGTGAAAACAAGCTCGTCGCCAACGCAGGCGGGGTGATGGAAGGCAAACTTCTGTTCGCCGTGAAGAATACGGCCGATATCCACTCCCAGCAGTTCCAGCACCGCTGGCGGGCCCGGGTTGTCGAGGGATTGCAGGCAGAACAGATAGGTCGGCGGAATCGGAATATCGCGATAGCCTGCTTCGCGAGCCGCCCGGGTATCGTGATACACCGGATTCGTTTCGCCGATGGTCTCGAGAAAGAATTTAAGGCGCCGTGGCTCGACGAAGGCGCGTTGAGAAGCGAAGACATGGCCGACAGCGGATTGCGGATCGATCGAGAATGCCTTTGATGTCATGATCAGATCCTCTGGTAAAGTGTCACCACGCAAGCACCACCAAGACCCAGGTTGTGCTGCAATCCGATGCGGGCGCCATCCACCTGGCGCGGGCCGCATTGGCCCCTGAGCTGCCAGACGATTTCGGCGCACTGTGCGAGTCCGGTGGCACCAAGGGGGTGGCCCTTGGAGAGCAGCCCGCCGGAGGGGTTGGTGACGACTTTGCCGCCGTAGGTGTTATCGCCATCCATGATGAAACGTTCGGCGGTACCCTCCGGGGTCAACCCGAGCCCTTCATAGGTGATGATTTCGTTGGCGGTGAAGCAATCGTGGAGTTCCACCACGTCCACCGCCTCGGGGCCGAGCCCCGCTTCTTCGTAGACGCTTTGCGCGGCGGCCGCGGTAAGGTCGGCGCCAACCACTTTCATGAGGTTTTGTTCCGAAAAGGTGGATGGGAAGTCCGTCGTCATCGCCTGGGCGCGGATAGCAACGTCGGCCTGAATCCCCAAGCGCCGGGCGAAACCTTCCGAAACCAGGATCGCGGCGGCGGCACCGCAGGTGGGCGGGCAACATTGCAGGCGTGTGAGAGGCCCGTACATTGGGGCGGACGCCAGTACTTCCTCGGTGGTGATCGGTTTGCGGAAAATGGCTTTGTCGTTATGTTCCGCGTGGCGCCGCGCTTTAACCGAGATCAAGGCAAAAGCTTCATCGCTGGCGCCGTAGCGTTGCTGGTATTCACGTCCGGCACCGCCGAACAGCTTGATGGCCATGGGAATGCCGGATGTGTCTCCGTTTTCATCGGCGGCCTCGACGAAACGGCTGAGTGGGCTTGGGCGGTCGGACCATACATCCCCCAAAGCACCGGGCTCCATCTGTTCGAAGCCCAGCGCAATCGAACAGTCGACCATGCCGGAAGCCACTGCCTGACGGGCCAGAAACAGCGCGCTGGATCCCGTTGAGCAGTTGTTGTTGACGTTAAGCACCGGAATGCCGGTCATGCCGGCTCGATAAAGCGCGGCCTGTCCGCTGGTGGAATCCCCGTACACATAGCCGGCGTAGGCCTGTTGGATGTCCCGGTACTCGAGGCCGGCATCAGCGAGTGCGAGGCGAATCGCCGTTTCGCCCATCTTGTCGTAGCTATCGCTGGTGCCGGGTTTGACGAAGGGGATCATGCCGACCCCCGCCACTCTGACTGATTCGCCCATGGCCTTCTCCCGTGAAAATAGGCTTTACAATGCTTTTCTGATTAGTCAGTCTTTGTATTACCGGTCGGTAACTTATCGAAGAATGGCGCAGCGCAAAACCGGCGTCAAGAGAGTTCGGAGACCGATGAGCCGGTGTGAGGGCCTGTCAGGTGTGAGCAATCGAACCGGGAGCGACTATGTCCAGAAGAACTATGTCCAGGAGCAACTATGTCAGGTGACGCGGATAAGCGGGCCGCCGCGGCGGAAATGAAACTGGCCGCTTCCCCTTGGAAGCCTTTCGAGGCTCGGCGCCGTGAGAGAGACGTCAAGCGTGGAGCGGTATTGCGAGTGGCGGTGAGTTTGTTTTTGGAGCAGGGCTACGATCGTACGTCGCTTAATGAAGTGGCGGAACGTCTCAATATTACCAAGCCGGCTCTTTATAACTATTTCCGCAGCAAGGAAGAGATTCTAGTTGAGTGTTATCGGCTGGGGCAGGAAAAGGCGATGGCCGGTATCGAACGTATCCTGGCGAAGCCGGATACCGGTCTGGTCCGCTTGCGTGCCTTGATCCGTCACTATTGCGAAGTGATGACACTCGATTTTGGTCAATGCCTGGTAAGGGTCGACGACCACGTACTTTCCGCTCCGGCTCGCGATCAGGTACGTGAAGGCAAACGTCTGATTGACCGTTATTTCCGTGATTTTCTCACCAGCGGGATGGAAGACGGCTCGATCAAACCTTGTGATGTGCGCTTGACGGTATTCGCCATTACCGGGGCGATTAACTGGGTCGGGCATTGGTATCGGGCGGATGGTGAAATGACCGCCCGGGAGATCGGTGATACCTACGCCATGCAGTTGACCGGGAGTCTGGCCGTGGAGGAAACCTGATTCCAGGGCATTGGTGGGACAGGGCCGTTCACGAGAGCAGTTCACCGAGAATAACAAAGGTAACCGCAGGCGGTTCAACAGGAGTGAAAGCAATGAACATAACTCAGGGCCTGCGCCGCGCGCAGCAGATTAACCGAAACGGAATCGCCATCATTGAAGGTGACCTCACACGCACCTGGGCAGAGGTGGGCGACCGCGTTGCCCGGTTGGCAGGAGCTTTTGGCGAATATGGCGTGAAGCCGGGAGACCGGGTTGCGGTGTTGATGCTCAATAGCGCCCGCTATCTTGAATTGTATCTGGCTTGCGCCTGGTCCGGTGCGGTCATCGTGCCACTGAACATTCGCTGGAGCACAAGGGAGAACGCGCTGGCTTTGGAAGACTGTGGTGCCCGCCTGTTGTTTGTCGATGCGGCTTTCGAGCCCTCGGCACGGGAACTGGCCGACGACGGTATGGCAACCACCGTGGTGTGGGCTGATGATGGCGCGTCGCCAACGGGTTTGCTTGATTACGAGACACTGCTGAATGAGGCCGCCCCGGTGGCGGACGTGATGTGCGATCAGAATGATCTCGCCGGTATCTTTTATACCGGTGGCACCACGGGCCGCTCGAAAGGAGTGATGCTCAGTCACGGCAATCTGGTCGCCAATGCCTTCAACGCGCTGGCGGAAGGCCTGTTTCCCAGAGGCAGTGTGTACCTTCACGCGGCGCCGATGTTCCATCTCGCCAACGGCGCGGCGATGTATTCGCAGCTGTTGTGTGGCGGTACCAACGTCATTATCCAGGCGTTCAGCCCGGAAGCCTTGACCGCGGCGGTGGAACGTCACGGTGTCACGGATATGTTGCTGGTGCCCACCATGATCCAGATGCTGGTCGACAGCGAGGCCGTGGTGTCCGCGGATTTGTCGTCGGTTCGCCGTGTTCTGTATGGCGCCTCACCGATCAGCGAGGCGGTGCTTGACCGGGCTTTGGCACGGCTCCCGGATGCCGGTTTCGTGCAACTTTACGGTATGACGGAGCTGTCGCCGATCGCCACCCTCAACCCGCCTGAGAACCATCTGGGAGAGGCGCGTGAGCGAGGACTTCACAAATCCGCCGGACGAGCCACGCTGGGGGTCGAGGTGCGTATTGTTGGTGACGACAATAACCAGCTGCCGCCCGGTCAGGTCGGGGAGATCGTGGCGCGTGGTGATAATCTGATGCAGGGGTATTGGAACCGTCCCGAGGAAACCGGCAAAGCGATCGTCGACGGTTGGATGCATACCGGTGATGGCGGTTACCTGGACGCCGACGGCTATCTGTTCGTGGTTGACCGCGTCAAAGACATGATTATCTCCGGTGGGGAGAACGTCTATTCCGTCGAGGTGGAAAATACCATCGCCGAGCATCCGGCGGTGGCGCAATGCGCGGTCATCGGTATTCCGGACGATCATTGGGGGGAGGCGGTTCACGCGGTGGTTCTGCCAAAGCCTGGAGAAGCCATTGACGGTGACGAACTCATCGCTTTTTGCAAGGCCCGTATCGCTGGCTACAAATGTCCCCGCAGCGTGGAAGTGCGCGACCAGCCGCTGCCGATGTCCGGCGCCGGCAAGATTCTGAAGACCGAATTGCGCCGGCCCTGGTGGGAGACCCGCGAACACGGTATCTCCTGAACGGCTGTCGCCGGGCCGTGTGAGGACGCGCGGTGGTCCGCGCGTCCGGGTTCCCTTCTCACTACAGATAATCCAGAGGTAAAGCACTGGTGTCGATCACCCGCCGCATTACAAAGCTGGAGTGCACGCCGCTGACACCCTCGATGCGGGTCACCTTGTTGAGCAGAAAGTTCTGATAGTGGTCGATGTCCGGCACCACCACCTTGAGCAGGTAGTCTGCTTCCTGGCCGGTGACCAGATAGCATTGCTGCACTTCCGGGTACCGCGACACGGTGGCCTCGAAATTGGCGAAGCGCTCCGGAATGTGGCGATCCATGCTGACCTGAATCATGACGGTGAGATCCAGACCCAGCTTCCGGGGATCCAGCACCGTTTCCCGCCGCAGGATGATCCCCGCCGCTTCCAGCTTTTGTACCCGGCGCGAGCAGGGTGAGGGGGACAGGCCGACCCGCTCAGCCAGTTGTTGGTTGGTGAGACCTCCGTCTTCCTGGAGAGCTCGCAGTATGCGGACGTCGGTACGGTCCAGATTTGCCGGTTTTTCCATTGGTGTGACGATTCCTGTCTGTGTTTGCCTGATTTTCGAGATAATATTGCTCAATATTCGAAAATTGAGAGAAAAAAGCAAGCACATTGCCCTGTTGTCTACGTAAACTGTCTCTTGTCGTCACGGGTCACAAGTCCGGGCGACACCGGAAGCGGCCCCGCCCTACCCGGCGGTGGTCGTACCCGGATCCGCGTTGGCCGGTGATCCCGGAGAACGACAGAGGGCCTGCCTGGCGGGCCCCCAGAACCCAAAAAAACGGGCTTCCCTTACCAGGGTTTCAATTGGAGTCACCTCATGAGTTTCGATCATCGCAAATACAGTCCTTTCGTTACTGTCGACAAGCCGGATCGCAAGTGGCCGGGCCGCCGCATCGAGCAGGCGCCGCTATGGGCCGCGGTGGATCTGCGTGATGGTAACCAGGCGCTGATCAAACCCATGTCGGTGGCGCAGAAAAAACGTTTCTTCAAGCTGTTGGTGGAAGTGGGCTTCAAGGAAATCGAGGTGGGCTTCCCGTCCGGCAGCCAGATCGATTTTGATTTCTGCCGGGCCCTGATCGAGGAAGACCTGGTGCCGGACGATGTCCATATCCAGGTGCTTACCCAGTCACGACACGAACTGATCGAGCGCACCTTCGAAGCGGTACGTGGCGCCAGGAACGCCATCGTTCATATTTACAACGCCACCTCACCGACCTTTCGCGATCAGGTGTTCAATGTGGACAAGGAAGGCTGCAAGGCCATAGCGGTGCAGGCCGCCACCTGGGTGCGTGACATGGCGGCGCGGCAGCCGGAGACCCATTGGAGTTTTGAGTACTCGCCGGAGACCTTCAGTGCCACGGAGACCGATTTCGCCGTTGAGGTGATCGATGCCGTGAATGAGGTATGGCGCCCGGATCAGGGCCAGCGGGTGATCATCAACCTGCCGGCCACGGTGGAGGTGAGCACGCCGAACGTGTTCGCCGATCAGGTGGAGATCGTGCATGAAAACATCCGCTATCGGGAGCATGTGCTGATCAGTGTCCATACCCATAACGACCGTGGCTGTGGCGTTGCCGCCGCGGAACTGTCGATGATGGCCGGCGCCGACCGGGTGGAAGGCACCTTGCTGGGTAATGGCGAGCGCACCGGGAACATGGATTTGGTCACCTGCGGCATGAACCTCTATACCCATGGGGTCGATCCCGGAATTGATTTCTCGCGGATGAAGGAAATCGTGCAGGTGGTGGAGGAGATCACCGATATCCCCACGCATCCTCGTCATCCGTACGCCGGCGACCTGGTGTTCACCGCCTTTTCCGGCAGCCACCAGGACGCCATCCGTAAGTGTCTCGGCCTGTACAAGCCCGGTGACATCTGGCGTGTGGCTTATCTGCCCATCGATCCGGCGGATCTGGGCCGGCGCTACGAGGAAGTGGTGCGGATCAACTCCCAGTCCGGCAAAGGCGGGGTGACGCATGTGCTGGAAAGGGACTATGGCATCAGCCTGCCACGCTGGTTACAGCAGGAAATGGCGAAACGGGTACAGACCGATGCCGAGCAAGACGGTGGCGAGATCGATAGCCACCGGGTACATCAGCGCTTCAACAGTGACTATCTGGAAGTGCCGAATGGCTGGACGCTGCGTTCCTATGACCTGCATCGTGGCGAAGAAGGTGTGCAGGCGCAGATCAGCATTGGCGATGAGCGTTCACCGGTGACGGTGCTGTCCGGCCGTGGCGAAGGCGCTGTCGGCGCTCTGGTGGAGTCGCTCAACCGTCGGCACGGCTGGCAGTTGCAAGTGGAAGCGTTCGATGAGTATTCCCTCGGCGACAACACAGAAGCCAATGCCATGGCCTGTGTCCGGGTGCAAGTCGGCGGTCACACGCAAAGCGCCGTGGCGCTGGCCGCGGACACCACCGCCGCCGCCCTGCAGGCGATCCTCTCCGCCGCCGGCCGCATGGCCGAAGCTCAGGCGCGCAAGAGCGCCTGAGCGGCGCGCCTACACGCTGATTCGCTGCCAAGGCAGCTCCCACAGCGGCTTCGTAGCATGAGCTGTGGGAGCCAGCCTGCTGGCGAATCCCGGTTTGGCGTTGGCACATTCGCTTGCAGGCAAGTTTCCCACGGAGGGACGTCGAAGCCACTGTCCTATCCGAGGATCCGCGGCGGTTACTCCACCGGCATTCCGAAGAAACGCCCCAGCAACACCGACAACAAACGCTGATTGGCGGTGAAGATCTGCGGCATGCTGAGGATTTCCGTGATGCTCTGGGTCCAGGGGCCGGGGCTGAGGTCGGCGGCGCATTCCTGGCACAAGGTGCGGACGTTGTCCTCGCCCATCTCCAGGTGGAATTGCAGGGCCAGGACGTTGTCGCCGTAACTGAATGCCTGGTGCTCACATCCCCAGCTGTGGGCCAGATGCAGGGCGCCGTTGGGGATTTCGAAGGTGTCACCGTGCCAGTGAAAGACCGCCGGTGCGTCGTTGAACAGACTGCCCAGCGGGTGTTGGCGGCCCAGCTCGGTGCTCTGCACCGGGAAAAAACCGATCTCCTTATCTGGATTCTTGTGCACCCGGGCCCCGAGCGCGCGAGCGATCAATTGGGCACCCAGGCAGATACCAAGTACTTTGTGGCCGCCGTCGATACAGGCGCGGATAAAACGCTTTTCGTCCGCCAGCCAAGGGTAGCGGTGCTCATCGTCCGCGCTCATGGGCCCGCCCATGACGATCAGCGCGTCCAGGTCATCCGGGTCGGGCAGCTCTTCACCGTGATAAAGGCGGGTGGCGGTGATGCGCGCGCCATTGGCGGCCAGCCAGGGCTCTATGGCCCCCAGTTTCTCGAAGGGCACATGGGTCAGATAATGGATGCGCATGACCAGCCTCTCAGGTTTCGGTTACAGATACTCCGCGGTGAACACCGCCAGTAGATGGCTCTCCTGGTCGTAGAGACTAAGCCGCTCGCCATCGATTCGGAAGCCCCGGGTTTGCTCCAGACTGGCCAGAAAAGCGGCGGAGACGTTATCTCCGGTGCAGGCGCGCCGGGTAGTGGCCAGTTCACCGAAACGGAGAAGCTCCCCGTCCAGGGTGAAGCCGCCGGTGAGCCGGTTACAACCAGTGTCGCCTTTGACGGTCTTGTCACTGGCGAGGATCAAATGGACCTGGTTCTGGCCTTCACCGGGGGACGGGGCGGATTGGCCGTTCACGTCAATCAGCTTCCAGTAAGTGTTGGTGAGCTGAGCGGAGGGTTGCTCGCACTGCTCGGGCTCTCTCACATTGCGGTAATCGCGTACCACCAGCGCGTCCACCTGTGTGCCGGCTTCCTGGCCGCGCCGTTTTTCCAGGGTTCCGTCCAGTTCCATGAACATGGGGGCCATGGGTTCCAGCCCGGCCTGCTGGTAAGCTTTGGCCAGGGCGTCGGCCATGGCGCCGGCCACCGTCAATCGCCGGTCGCTGTCACAGGGCATGAAGATGGCCTGCTCGTCGTGATAGAGGTAGCGGCCGACGAAGCTGACCGGTGCCGGGCCGCTGTCATGAGCGGTCAGGGTCAAGGTGTCGAGATTCCCTTCGCCGTCCCGCCGCAAAGGCGCGTCTCCGGTGTTCATGACGACGCCGCCATCGACAATGACCCGGGCATTAACCGCATAGTCGGTGCCGGCCTTGAGGCGTCCCTTGGCCAGGTACAAATGGAACGGTTGCGGGGTGTCCCGCAGATGGACCAGGCGTTGCAGCAAAGGTGTCCGGTTAGCGTCCATCAAGGTCACGGCCAGTATCGCTTGCGGGGGCAGCTTGCTATCGCCTGCGAACGTGATTTCGCCGGTTACCTCTTCCACCGCTTCGTTGTCCCGTTGGTAAACGCCGGAGTAAGGGGCGTTTTCATCCTGTTCCCCGTCCTGACCTTCCAGGGCCAGTGTGTCCTGCTCCAGGACCGCGCTCAGGGCGGCCTCGTTGACGTTATCCTGCCCATTCAGGTAGCGCAGGATCAGTTGATCGTCGCGGCGTTCCCAGCTCAACCCCTGATGCTTGGTGTCGCCAACCAGAAATAATTCACCGTCCTCGGCCAGTACCAGGATGCGCGCCGCTTTGTCACCGTCGGGGCGCCAGGCGCCGCTGATGCTGTCCCGTTCCACGGCGGCCGGCTCGGGGGCTGGGCTGGCTTGCTCACTCTGCGGTTGTGGCGCAGCGGGGGCATCGGGGGAGGAGCTGTCGTCACAGGCAGCCAATAGCGCTACCAGGGGCAGCACGAGCCCGATTGCTTTCATAGGAAGCTCTCCAAATTCTGTCTTGAATCTCTAGTCGAATCGAACGCCGGGTTCGAACCCGTGGGTACGTGATGGTGAGATACCATCCGCCCCGTTTTGTTCAGCCCCGGTCTGGTAAGGCCACCAGTGGGAGCTGATTTTGTATCCACTGGGTGCGTTGGTGAACGTAATCGGTGACACCACGCACGTCGTAGTAGCTGGGGCGCGGCAGCATCGCCGCCAGTTGCGCCGCCTGCGCCGGCCCCAAGGACGCGGCGCTGATGCCGAAGTAATGCCGGGCAGCGGCTTCGGCACCGAAAATCCGGTTGCCCCATTGGGCGGTATTCAAATACAACTCCAGAATCCGCTGTTTGGACATGGTGGCTTCCAGCATCAACGCGATCATTGCCTCCTGCCCTTTGCGCCAGTAGCTGCGGTCGCTGTTCAGGAACAGGTTCTTGGCCAACTGCTGGGTGATGGTGGAGCCCCCGGCCACCGGGCGTCCCGCCTTGCGGTTGCGCTCGATGGCGTGGCGGATCCCGCGCCAGTCAAAGCCGATATGCTCAACGAAGCGGGCATCCTCGGAGACCAGTACCGCCCGTTTCAGGTCCGTGGCGATCTGATCGTAATCACGCCACAGATACTGCACCGTGCCGTGCTGGCGGGACCGTTCCATGAAGGCGGTATTTTGCGGGTTGTAGGCACGTAAATACAGTACCTGGCCGAGGAACCACAGTTGTGTTCCCAGCACCACGATGACGGCCAAACCCAGCAGCGAAAGAAAAAAGCGTTTCATGGCGTACCCGTTCCGTCCGGCGATGCCGGCGGCGTCCCTTCTCATGATCCCGGTCTATGTTGTCCAAAAGCGGCGGGTTTGTCAGGTTGAAAACGCCGGGAACGTGACCGGAGCCTGCTCCTGGTCAGCGTCCCGGCACCGGCAGATCGAGCTTGGGCGGCTCATGCCGCTTCGGTGAGGAAAACGGCTTGGCGGTATTTCGTGGCGGACTCTGGCCCTCCGTACCGGTCATATCCTTGATTTCCAGCTTGTGTTTTTCCATGGGGTTCTTCTCAAGAGAGCCGGAATCATTGTTTTGCAGGCGGGAACGCGGGGTACTGCTCAGGCCTTCGTAGTCGAGGCCGTAGTTGTAGTCTTCCTCGTAGACATCATCACCGCGGATGTAGTCGTAGCCGTCGGCATGAACCGTGCTGGTGGCCAGCAGGCCGGCCGCCAGGAGGGCGATAAGCAGGCGCATGAGGCTTCTCCCTGTGGCTCCACGGAAGATTGGACGCCAGCGGGCCGGAGGGGTTCCCGGCCCGGGTCAGTCTTGCTCGGGCGCCTTTGCCTTCAGAGCCACGATCGCCTCGCGATTGTTGACGAACAGATTGTCGTCACCGAGCCGTTGCAGCAAGCCGATGTGGGCCAGGCGATCGCGCACCTGCTTTTTCACCCCGGACAGAGCCAGCCGGATGCCGCGCCGCTGCAGGTCCTGATGCAATTGGGACAGGGTGTCGGCACCGGTGGCGTCCATGTCATTGACCGCAGAGGCGCAAATCAAGATAACCCGGAGATCGGTTTCTTTTTGCAGGCGTTCGCGGATGAAGCGGTCCATTAACGGTGCGGTGATGTAGGTCAGGGAGGCGTCCAGCCGCAGAGACAATACCCCCGGCGCGATCGGTGGCAGGCCGTTGAGGGTGCGGTCGCGCAAGGTGCCGGCGGGATCCAGTCCCAGTTCAATCAGGCGCGGGTGGGCGCGCCGGTAAAGAAAGAACACCATCGCTAGCAGAAAGCCAGTGAGGACGCCCCAATGCAGGTACGGCACCGCGATCAGTGTGGCGATGAAGGTGGCCACGGCCACCACGCCGTCGTCCCGCGAGGTACGGAACAGATGCAGAAAGGCCTTCGGCTGGATCAGATTGAGCACCGGCACAATGATGATCGCCGCCAGCACCGCGCGGGGCAGATGTTGCAGATAGCCGGTAAAAAACAGCAGACAGACCAGCGTACACAGGGCGGCGAACAGCGCCGACCAGCCACTGGTGGCTCCAACGTAGAGATTCAGGGCGCTGCGGGAGAAGGAGCCGCTTACCGGAAAGGCGCCGCTCAGGCCGCTGGTGATCTTGGCCAGGCCCTGGCCCACCAGTTCCTGATTCTGATTCCAAAGTCGGCCGTCCGGATTGGGCAGGGTGCGGGCACTGGCCATGGCTTCGGTAAAGCTGATCAGGGCGATGATCACCGCCGCCGGCAGCAAGGCGCGGTGTTGTTCAAGGGTCAGCGAGGGCGGCCATTGGGGGGCGGGCAGGCCGGCGGGAATCAGTCCCACCACATTCCCTCCCAGTGCCTGATAGCTAAACAGGGCACTGACCGCGATGCCCACCACACACACCACCAGAACACCGGGCAGGCGTGGCGCGAAGCGTTTTTGCAGCCACAGCAGTGCGATCGACCCCAGGCCGAAAGCCAGGGTCCATAGCCAGGCGGCGTCGGCATCGGCCAGATGACGCTGGAGGCCGGCCAGGGCAGCGCTGAAGTTCTGACCCTCCAGGCCGATCAGGGCCGGCACTTGAGACAGTAAAATGATCAGTGCCGCCGCGTTGATGAATCCCGTTATCACGGCGTTGGAGATGAAGTTAGCGATCACTCCAAGGCGAAAGGCGCCAAGCAGGAACTGGATCAGACCGGCATACAACGCCAGCCAGATGGCCAGCACCACCCATTGCCCACTTTCCGGTTCGGCCAGAGGGTGCAGCGCGGCGTAGGTCAGCAGGCTGGTTAGGGCCACCGGGCCCACCGCGAGCAGCGCCGAGGAGCCCCACAGAATCCCCACGACACTGGGCAGCAGCGCGGCATAGAGCCCGGTGACCGGCGGCATGCCCGCCAGGGTGGCGTAGGCGATGGCTTGAGGAATCAGTACCAGTCCCACGGTAATGCCGGCAAAGGCGTCCTTGCGCAGTGACTGGGCGCGGGGACGGGGCCACTGCGTGAACGGCAGCAGGCGGCGGATCCAGGACTTCATTGAAACTCCATGAGCGACACTACGGCGCGGCTCACGGTAAGGCCGGAGCGCCGGTGCAAGCTTATTTGAGGTAATGTGAGGCAATTATAAATGAGGAGAGGTGGGTATTGAAATTGGTTCTCCAGCCTATTTTTTGATGGCTGGTTATTAACAGGGGTGATTTCGGCAAGGGCTGAAAGCGGCCGATGGCCGCTTTCGCCGGGACGGGTCACTCCACGCTGATGAAAATAGGGTTGGAGTAGAACCACAGATCGTTGTAATTACGAGCGTTGATGGCATCAAAGCGGGCGGCGTCATTGACCACCTCTACTTTGGCGTCCGGCAGCGGCTCGCCGTCTTCCATTTGACCGGGCACATTGACCGCCAGATTGGTGCCGCGTAAGCGCAGGTACTGATCGCCGGTCACGGTGAGAGTGTGGGTGATGACAGTGTAGCCGTCTTCGTCCACGGTCCAGTCGTTGGCGGTGAAGCGCGCCAGAACCCGGGTGCTCGGATTGCTGGCGGACTGGTAATCGGCGGAATCGGGTTGCGCGGGCGCCTGCACATCGCCGACGATCAGGTCCACATGATCCACCGTCGGTTTCATGTAGGCGGACTGGCCGCTTTCCAGCGGATACTCGTAGTGATTGGTTTGCGGGCTGCGGAAGCGGATGGTCACCGTCACTTGCTCGCCCTGGGCCGCCGTCAGAGTACCCCCCATCGGCGTGCTGGTCTCAGTGCCCTCGGCCTGAAACTCCAGAGCGTCGATCAGATCACCGAAAACGCCGAACAGACGGCCGCCGCGCAGACCGTCCAGCAGGGCGGAAGCATCCTCGCCATCCTTCCAGACATAGGTTTTGGCGTACTCGCCAGGGGCGTAGCCGCTGCTGTATCGGCCTTGCGCCGTGGTGAAATGGTAGTCGGAGTTGGCCACGTTCCAGATCCGCCGGCCTTCACCCAGCAGCGCGTCCCAGGTGCCACCCAGTTTCGCCACCAGATAGTCGACACCGCCATAGGTACGCGAGCTCAGGTTCTCTTCGGTATAGGCCTCGGCATAGCCGCCACGATCCGGCTCCATCTGATTGCCGACCATGCCTTCGATGGTGAAGAACTGATCGGGCGCCAGATCGTGCATCTGGCGGATCTGGGCAATGGTGTATTTGCCCCTGTAGCGGGAAGGGTGGTTCAACAGCATATAGCTGTCGGGGTGATTATCGCGCAGCCAGCCTAACGCGCTGAGGGCGTCCTCGTGGGTAGCGTTGGCACGCGGCTGGTCGCCCAGACTTTCCACCAGGGCAGGATCGAAAAGGCTGGCATCGCGGGTGGTGAACAGATACTCGAATTCCGCCACCGCCTGCAGATTGGCCTCGGACATCGGGTCGTCCATGCCGATGCCGACATTGACGTGATCGTGGGTCGGCATGTCCCACTCGAAAGAGGAATAGATCAAGGCGCCGGGATAGCGATCCTGCTCCAGGGCCTGCTTCAGATAAGGCACTTCGTAGTCGATGAGCGCCTGATAAAAGGGTATGGATTCTCCCAGCTCGGCGCCGTCATGATCCCGATAGGACGTGCGCAGATGATTGGAAATGGTGAGCCAGTCCAGGTCGTAGCGGGTGAAGGCGTCGTCCAGCACGCTTTCCAGGGACACCTGGGCATCGTCGGATTGATAGGTATGCACATGCAGATCGCCGGCGCTCCAGGCCCCGCTGGGTTGCGGTTCCGGAGTCGGCTCCGGGGTGGGTTCAGGGGTGGGTTCCGGAGAGGGTGAGGAACTGCCCCCTGAGCCGCCGCAGGCGCTCAGGAAAGTGGCGAGGGTGATGGCCGACAATAAAGAAATGCGAGAGTTGTGGGAAAAAAGAAATGACATTAAAAGTACTCTCCAGATCAGGGCACCAGGTTTGGTGCCGTGAAAAAGAAGAGCACTGTGGACCAGTCAGGTGACGATATAATGACGCGGAGATACATACTGGTCAGTCTTTCTTTTCTTTCCAAAAGCGCAGGTGAAGAGCGGCGGCTTCCTGTTCCAGTAGTGGTCCGATCACCTGAACGGAGCGCTGCCCGGCGGCGAAAACGGTCCGGCAGGGCAGGTCCAGGGTTGGATTCTCGGGGTGGTTGCCGGTAATCACTTTGAGTTGCTTTTCGGAAAGACCGTAGACCACACGTCCGACGCCGGCCCAATAGGCCGCCCCGGCGCACATGACACAGGGCTCGGCGGAGGTATAGAGCGTGCATCGGGAAAGAAAGTCTGGCGAGTAGGTCCGGGAAGCACGCGTAAGGATCACCCGTTCGGCGTGGCCGGTCATGTCATGATCAGGCAGGAAGGCGTTCTCCTGTTCCATCAGAATTTCTCCATCGGCGCTGACAAGTAGCGCACCGAACGGATGGCAACCGCCTTTCAGCGCCCGTTCGGCGACCAGGAAGCTTTGCCGTATATAGTGCTCGTGATCCAGTTTCGGCAGTGCTTTATCGGCGTTCATGGTTGACTTGTTCATCTCTTAATCGCTGTGACTGTATTCGGGGAGCGGGCCTGGAACGAGGAACAAAGTGCGCTCAGGATTTCGGCAGGCTCCAGGGAAACCACCATTTTTGGATCATCGCCACCAGCCGGAACAGGATCAGGCTGATGGTGACCAGAATGGCCAGTGCGGCAAACGCCTGGGGCACTTTGAAAAAAGAGGTGGAGAAGGCGATGAAGAATCCCAACCCGTTCTCGGCGGCGACAAATTCCGCGACCACCGCGCCGATAATGGCCAGCGTGATGGAAATGCGCAGTGCGGAAAAAATATGCGGCACCGCGAAAGGCAGTTGAATGTTGCGAATCTCGCGCCAACGGCTGGCTCCGAGGGAGCGGGAAAGCTCCAGCAGTTCAGGCGGCGTCGACATCAGCCCGGTGACGGTGGACACAACAATGGGGAAAAAGGTGATCAGAAACGTAATGACGATGCGCGGCGCGTCGCCGGCACCCAGCACCACCACGATAATCGGCGCCACGGCGACGACGGGTGTGGACTGTACCACCACCAGCATTGGGTAGAGTGTTCGGGATAGCAGCCGGCTGTTGGCCAGCGCCACCGCCAACGGAATGCCGATAATTACCGCCAGCGCGTAGCCCAGCAGGCTGACCCGGAGCGTTGCCCAGATATGGCCACCCCAACTGCTCGGGCTCACCGCCAGTGCGCCTTCAACGATGGCGCTGGGAGGCGGTAGCAGATACACCGGCACGTCCAGCAGGCGACAGCCAAGCTCCCAGATCAGCAGCAACAGCAGCGCGGCAAGGACCGGTGCTCCGCGGTCCAGCAGTCTCAGAAGCACGCGCCCGGCGGATTCAGGCGAGGACCGCATGGCTGAAGACCTGGCCGCGGATATGGTTGGCGATTTCATGGAAGCGGGGCTCCGACAGGGTTTTCAGAGTGCGCGGGCGTGGCAGGCCCACGTCGATGATTTCGCGAATGCGTCCGGGGCGGGCGGACATCACCAGGATGCGGTCCGCCAGCAGCAGGGCTTCGGGAATGGAGTGGGTGATGAACAGCACTGTTTTGGGGCGCTCGGTCCAGATGCGTAGCAGCTCGAAACTCATCTCGTCACGGGTCAGGGCGTCGAGGGCGGAAAACGGCTCGTCCATCAACAGGATATCCGGATCGTGCAGCAGGGCACGGGCGATACCCACCCGCTGTTGCATGCCGCCGGACAGTTCGGAGGGGCGTTTATGGGCGAAGTCCCGCAGCCCCACGGTGTCCAATAATTCCTGTGCCCGCTGTTTTTCCTCAAGGGTGACGCGGCCATACTTGTGCTTCATCGGAAAGGTTATGTTGTCCACCACATTGAGCCAGGGCAGCAGGGTGGGCTGTTGGAACACGATGCCGATTTCCTCGCGGGGCTCGGTTACCGGCAAACCATAGATTTGCGCTTGCCCGGAAGTGGGCTGCACCAGCCCGGCGATCACTCGAAGCAGCGTGGATTTGCCGCAGCCGGAAGGGCCGATAACGGCAATGAACTCGTGCTTATGAATGTCGAAGCTGACGCCGTCCAGCGCGTTGATGACGCTGCCATCGGAGGAAGTGAACACCTGGCCCACATTATTGAAGCGAATGCTTGGTCGCGGGCTGTCGTTATCGTCGTGGGGCACCATGAAAACCTCGAATCGGGTTTGAATCTTCGAAGCCACCTGAAATGGCCGTCATAGTGCGAGCGTTGCAACATGCGCGCCAAAAGCAGAGATTTCCGCGCGAGCCGTTGCCGGACGGTCGCTGGCACGGAAGGGGCTACGAAGCTACTGTAGGAGCTTGCCTGCAAGCGAATGAGTTTCCTGGCCCAAGATTCGCCTGCAGGCAAGCTCCCACAGCGGCTCCAATGGAGATGCGTGCCTTCTCTCAACCCCGATAGATCCAAAAAAACGCGGGCCGGAAAACCCGGACCCGCGTGCAATGAAAACGTTTTCTTGATGTGGTGCTCGCCTACTTGCTGATGAAATCAGCACTGACGGCGTCGGCGGGATTCAGAGTGTCCTCCGGCAGATCCTGTGCCTTGGCGACCCACTTCCAGGTGGTGGCCAGGAGAATGGGATTGAAAACGCCGGCGCCATCGCGCTCGCTGATTTCGTTTTGCATCAGGGGAATGGAGGCGGAAAATTCCTCGGCGACCACCTCCGCGTCCACTTCCGCCACCTTCGCTTTCAGCGCTGCTCCCGCTTGTTGGGGATCTTCAATGGCCATTTTTTGCGCCTGGCGATAAATGGCCAGTACCTTTCTGACCAGCTCCGGCTTTTCCTTGATCAGACGGTCGGATGCGAACACCGAGAGGCCATAGCCATCAAATCCATAATCAGACCAGGGTAAAACCCGGATCTCCTTGCCGGCCTGTTCCATCAAGGCGTTGAAGGCCGGCAGCTTGGTGATCCAGTTGATGGTGCCGTCCACCCGGCCGGTACTCATCATCGGGCCCATGGCACCGGGGTCCACTTTGGTGACACGCACATCGTTCGGCGACATGCCGTTGGCCTCCAGGACCAGCGGCCATGTGACATTGGAGGCGGAGAAGGTGGCGGTGGCGAGATTCTTTCCTTTCAGATCGTCCAGGGTTTCGATGCCGGAATCGGCACTGACGAAAACCGCATCCGGCTGTTTGGTATAAACGGAAAGCACGGCGGTCACTGGCACGGTGGCCCCTGCCTTCGCTTGCAGTAGCGCGGACAGGCCACCGGTGCCCATGTCGGCAGCGCCGGTGGCCAGTTTGGTGACCACATCGCTGGAGCCGCGCCCGGACATGATTTCCACGTCGATGTCCTCGGCCGCGAACAAGCCTTTTTCCACGGCGAGGTAAATGATTGCCTTGTCACCAGCGGGCAACCAGTCGTTGAGCCAGCGGATTTTATCCGCCGCCTGGGCGCTCGCCGCCATACTGACAAGTGAGGCCGTCAAAAGGTAACGTCTGAAACGCTTGATCATGGGTAACTCCTTTTTAGTCCGGGGTCGCGTGCGGCGACACGCCGTTGTCTCGCTATAGTGGTCCATGCAAGGGGCATGCCTTGTCATGTGTGCTAACGCGGCGAAAGAAACTCCCCAGTATCTCTCCAAGCTCGGCGGGAGAAGCCAATTGCGGGGCATGCCCTGTATCGAGAGTGGCGACTTCGGCCCCGGGAACCTGTTGTTGCATCCAGCGCTGCGCCGCTAGGATCACCGAGCGGTCATGCAACGCTTCCACGTAGAGGCGTGGTAGTGTGCCAAAGCGTTCTGCTGTCCAGTGTGCGACGCCGGCGCGAACACCTTCCGGTTGCGGCGTGAGCTGCCGGGCGGCGGCCCAGGCGGGCGCATCGTCGACGTCCTGAAAGAAGATGTCGCGGGCCGAGGCGGGTGGCACTTCGCTGTAGCGGCGTGCTTCGTCCCAGATCAAGTGTGGGCCTATGCCGGCGGCGGCGGGATTCCGCTGGACCAGATGCCGGGTCAGGTCGGCGAACCCGGTGCCCGTGGGCAACATCATTCCGGCCACGTAGGCGACGCCGGCAATGCGGTCAGGGCGATTCTCCGCCGCCTGGGTGGCGATCACGCCACCGCCCGAGTGCGCCACCAGAAAGGTCGGGCCGTCGAGTTGATCGAGGGCCGTTTCCACACAAGCGACACAGTCCGCGAAATCGGCCTGCTCCGCGGTGCCGGTACCGTGGCCATTGCCGGGCAGATTCAGCGCGTGGGGGCGGAATCCTTGCCGGCGCAACAGTGGTGCCAGGGCGTCCCAAACCCAGGCACCGGCCCAGGCGCCGTGAATCAGAATGACATCGTTCATCGAGTTACTTGAGTTACTTATAGGTGCGTTGATACATGTCGATCATGTGTTGCTCGACAGTGACCGGCGGATACTTCGGCGAGGCGCCGGGGGCCAGACAGCTGGGCAGGCACCGCACCTGATGATCCGGATTTCCGGAATGGAAGAACGGCACGGAGAAACGTTCCCGGCCGGACAGGTTGACCACGCGATGCAGGGTCGAGCGATAACGGTCATTGGTCCAGCGGGCGATCATGTCGCCCAGGTTCACCACATAGGTGCCGGGAACGGGATCGGCGTGAATCCAGCCCTGACTGGCCTGGTCCCAGACCTGCAGACCGGGATTGTCATCCTGCAGCAGCAAGGTGATGCCGCCAAAATCGGTGTGGGCGCCGCAGCCTTTTTCGCCGGGCTCGGGATTGCCCGGTTGCGGCGGGTAGTGCAACAAACGCAGGACCGCCATCGGCTCACGGCAAAAATCAGCGAAATAGTCTTCCGGCAAGGACAGTGATAGCGCCAACCCTTGCATGATTCGCGCACTCAGCACGTTCATAGCTTCGAAGTAGGCTTCCATTGCTTCACGAAAGCCGGCCTGTGGTGGCCACTGGTTGGCGCCGTGGTTGAACTTACCGGCGCGTACCGCCGGATGGTCGTCCGGCAGGTCACGGCCAATGTAGTAGCCTTCCTTAAGATCGGGTGGGGCATCCGCTTCCAGGGTCTGGCCGCGCAGTGGTTCATAACCCCGGTTAGCGGGCGACAGCGCTTTGTCGACTTGCTTTTTCATCTCCAGTGGCTGTTCGAAGAACGCCTTGGCGGCAGCAAACACCCGGGCCTGCAGGCGCGCTTCGATACCGTGGTTGCGAATGTAGAAGAAGCCCTTGTCGCGGCAGGCGGCGCTGAGTTGTTCGGCAACCGCCCGGCGTTGTTTCTCGTCGCCGTCGATCAAGGCCCCGATATCGATGATCGGCAGCGACTGTTGATTGACCTTTTGCGCTTGCAGGGTGCTCGTCATGGAACCTCTCTCGCTGGCGGACGATCCTCACCAACCAGTGTGCGCGGAGCCGCGGCGGTGCCAAAGAAGAGAATATCGACCGTGCCGATGCCGATCCGGCAGCGGTGCCGGTGATCAATCGGTCAATGGCTCGCCGATGTCGTTGGCCTCGCGGCGTTCCCGTTCCGCCAGTTCATCGGCCAGCAATCTTGCCACCGCGTCGGCCGCCACCGGCAGGGAGCGGCCGGTACGGGTGTAGATGCCGAGGTCGCTGAAAACCGGGCCGTTGTCGTTGAGAGGGATATGCCTGAGTGTGCCAGCACTTAATTCCGCTTCCAGACCGATACGGGTCTGAAAGGTGACGCCAACACCGCGTCGTGCCAGCTCCTTGCCCAGCTCCACCGAGTTGGATTGCACCACGCCCTTGTCGCCGACGCCGGCGCGTTCGATGGCCGGTTTGAGCAGGTGGTATACCGATAGATCGGCCTTCGCCAGGATCAGAGGGTATTCGGCACAGGTGGCGAAGCTGACTTCGTGCCGTTGCGCCAGGGGGTGCTCCGCCGGCACCAGAGCACCGAGCCGGAACCGCCCCACCATGATCTGTCGCAGGCCGGTGCTGCGTTGCAGGGCGAAGGCCATGCCCAGGTCGGCGGCGCCGCTGGTTACCGCTTCGGGAATGTCGCGGGAGCCGAGGGTGACCACGCCCAGGGTCACTTTCGGAAAGTGCTCCCGGGCCCGTTCAATGATGGTGGGCATGAAGTCCGAGGTGACCCCTTCCACGGTGGCGATTTCCACGTGACCGGTGCGCAGCCCTTTGAGCGCGTCCAGCTCCGAGCGGGCCCGTTCCGCGTCCTGCAATACCACCAGGGCATGCCGGGCGAAGATCTCACCGGCGGTGGTCAGTCTGAGTCCACCGGGCAGCCGCTCGAACAGCGGCGTACCCACTTCGTCCTCGAGTTTCAGGATCTGCCGGTTGACCGCGGAGGACGCCACGAACAGGCGTCGTGCCGCTTCCCGTATGGAGCCGGCGCGGCGTACCGCGTCGAAGTACACCACCGCCGGAGAATGAACGCGCAACCGTGTGCTCATCGGGAGCCTCTCTAACCGTGGATCAATCACCGTCGATCAATATCCGCGACAATTGATTGTGCCGTTCCACCAGACGTGGCAGTTCCACGGTGGTGAGTTGTCCGTCGCGCACCACCGTCTTGCCATTGACGATACTCAGCGAAACTCGTCGGGGCGCACAGAACAACAGGGCCGCCAGCGGATCGGACAAGCCGCCGGCGAAGGCGATGTCGTCCAGTTTCCAGGCCACCAGATCAGCGCAGTAGCCAGCCTGAATACGCCCCAGATGATCACCGCGCCCCAGTACTTCGGCGCCGCCGCGGGTAGCCAGCCGCAGGGCTTCGCGGGCCGAAAGGGCTGCTGGATCTTCGTCACGGACCCGCGCCACCAGCATGGCCTGGCGGGCCTCTCCCAACAGATCGTTGCCGTCGTTGGAAGCGGAGCCGTCCACGCCCAGGCCGACACGGACACCGTTATCCAGCATGCGACGGATCGGGGCGTGGCCCGATGCCAGGCGCATATTGGAACAGGGGCAGTGGGCCACGCCGGTGCCGGTGCGGCCGAACAGCTGAATGCCGTGATCGTCCAGGTGCACACAGTGAGCGTGCCAGACGTCATCGCCGACCCAGTTCATTTCCTCAGCGAACTGTGCCGGTGTCATGCCATACCGCTGCTGGCTGAACGCCAGATCCTTGCCGTTTTCGGCGGTATGGGTATGCAGTCGCACGCCGAGATTGCGCGCCAGAACCGCGCTCTGGCGCATCAGATCCGGTGTTACCGTGAACGGCGACGATGGTCCCAGCGCTACCTGCAGCATGGCGTCGCTACTGGCGTCGTGGTGCGCTTCCACCACTCGCTGCATTTCCTTGAGCACCGCGTCCTCGTCCTTCTCCACCACCAGATCCGGCGGCAGCCCGCCCTGGCTTTTGCCCAGCGTAATGGCGCCACGGACACCGTGATACCGCAGGCCCATGATCGAAGCCGCCTCGATGTTGTCCTCCAGGCGGCCGCCATTGACATAGAAGTAAGCGTGGTCGGCGGCGGTGGTGCACCCGGAAAGCATCAATTCCGCCATGGCGGTTTGCGCCGACACCGTCATCATTTCCGGAGTGATATTGGCCCAGACCGGAAACAGGGCATCGAGCCAGTCGAACAGCTCGGCGTTCTGCGCCGCCGGTAAGGCCCGGGTCAGGCTCTGGAACATATGGTGATGGGTGTTGACCAGACCGGGTATCAGCACATGGCCACTGAGGTCGATGGTTTCGTCCGCCTCCCGGGACAGGGTGTGGCTCGGGCCCACCGCGCGAATGCGGTTGCCTTCGATCAGAACGGCGCCGTCACGGATCTCGGTACCGTGATCGTCCATGGTCGCCACTACAGTGGCGTTTTTCAGTAGCAAAGTGCGGCTCATCACCCGGGCTCCCTTTTTTTAAAAAGCAGAAAAGCAAAAACGCGAATCAGCGCGACCCGAGGACCGCGCGGAAGAACGTACACTGACCTGTATACCGCCACCGGTGGCGCACACTCAAACCCGGCCGAGAGGGCCGTCGCCAGGACCAGCGGTCCGTTTTACCTCAGGTGTAACGCAAGATGCTTGCCAGATCGATGTCGCCGGAGGGCTCATCCAGATCCAACAGGCCTTCAAGGGTGTCCAGGTGTTCCCGCGCCAGTTGCGCGGCCTGGTCCGCCTCGCCCTTGATAATCAGGTCGGCCAGGCGACCGTGATCATTACCAAGAAAGCAGGCGGTGATGCCCGGGGCTTTGTATAGCGCGATGACAATGGAGGTGCGCAATACCAGTTCCAGCATCATCTTGCCGAGCACCTGATTGGGGCACTGGCGAGCCAGATATTGGTGAATTGCCATGGAGCAGTGCACGCGGTGTTGGTCCTGGCCGCGCTCGTGGGCGCTCTTTTCTTCCTTGATCAGTTTGCGCAGGGCTTGTGCCTCGGATTTGCCCAGGGTGCCGGCCACCAGGCGGGTGACCTCCCCTTCCACCAGGCGGCGGGCGGCGAAAATTTGTCGGGTTTCCTCAATGCCGGGTCTGGCCACCACCGCCATTTGATTGGGGCTTTGTTCGGTGACGTGATCGGATGCCAGCCGGGTCAGTGCCTTGCGCACGATGGACCGGCTCACTCCGAACAGTTCGCTTAACGCCACTTCCGGCAGTTTCGAGCCGGGAGGCAGCCGCTGGGTGAGCACCGCCTGATAGATGGAATCGTAGATGGTCTGGTCGCTGGCCTTGCGCGAGCCCCGGCCACCAGTGGTGTGCATGGCGCCTAGCGACGCGGCGGCCTGTTTGTCCGTACGGGGATCGACAGCCATGGGTACCGTTGTTCCTTCTTTTTTGGACTAGCGGAATGTATACAGACCTTTATACGGGTGCAACCGGAAGGCGGATACCCTCCAGAAGATGTTCCTCGCAGTTGTGGCCCGGGCCTTCCCGGTCCACTACCAGGAAGTCGCCGTCAGGCGAAAGGGCCAGCAGGGGATGATGCCAGGTGCCCGCGTGATAGTTGACGCCGGTGCCGTCGGTGATCAAAAAAGCGCGCAGGTCCGCCACCGCCGGCGGTGGTCCGGGAGGGGCGACCACCACTATGTAAGGCTGGCCGGCCAGCGGCACGAACGCCTGGCTGCCGAGGGGGTGGCGTTCCATCAGCACCAAAGTGTGCGGTAGTGAGATCGGTTGTGGCCGGAACAGACTGAGAATGGCGCTGCCGTCCGTGCCGGTTTCCACTTTGGCCAGCCGGTGGTAACGCCGGCATTGGCCATCGTTGATCAGGAAGTAGTCCCGCTCATGGCTGTGGATGAGGTCGCCGAAGGGGGTGAACGCCTCCGCCGTCAACGGCTCCAGTGTCAGCTCTTGAGTGGTCATTGTATTTGGCCGAACACGCGGAAGCGGCTGATGCCGCCGTCCGGATGCATATTGAGACGAACATGGGTCACCGCATCCAGGGTCTCCAACTGGTCCTGGAAGTGGTGTATGGCATCCGGGCCCAACGGTTGCGGTGTCAGCAGCGTTGGCCAGAACATACTGGAGGCACGCAGCAGGGCGGTGTCCGCATGGTCTTCCAGACTGGCCGCTTGCACCGATACCTGAGCTGGAAAGTTGCCTTTGAAAAAGGCGGTGTCCACTTCCAGCCCGGTGACACGGCCACGGTGGCCCAGACCGATCACGCACCAGTCGAAACCCGGTTCGCGGCGGCGCCGGGTTTCCCAGCCGTCCCCCATGTTCAGGCCCCGGCCCGGATAGAGCAGGGCGTGCGGCCAGCCGTAGTGGGCGTCGCTCAGAGCCAGGACCTGGCCGCCAAGCCGGGCCGCCGACAGTTCCACTTCCTGGTCCGCGTCAACGCCGGCCCAGTCCACTCGTGGGCAGCCCAGCACACGAAAGCGCGCGACGCCGCCGTCGGGATAGAGGTTCAGACGAACGTGGGTGGCATGGCGTGGGGCAGGCAAGGTGAAGCGGTGCGGATGGTCGCCTTGCAGAGCGGTCATGGTCAGCAGGGGCTGCCAGCGAGCGGAAGCCGGATCCTCGCCATCGTCGAGGACGCAGGCGTCCACGGAGGCGGCCATGGGGTAGTTGCCGGTGAAGTGAGCGGTATCGATTTCCAGCTGGTGGACGTCACCGGGGGCGCCCAGACGCACGATTGCACTGTCGTGTCCGGGGCCGCGGCGGCGGCGGGTTTCCCAGCCATCCATCCATTTGCCGTGATCATCGAATTTGTCGGCGATGAATCGGGGGGGTGTCTCCGCCAACATGCGTTCGGCGCTGGCGAAGAACTGGTCGGTAACCGATACGATCTCGGTGCCCAGCCGGGCGGCGGCGAGATTAGGGTAGGCGATGATGGTGTCCGTCATTGGAGGCTCCATGGTTCCGGTCACTGCCGGTTTATTCCGTCTGACTGTTTTCCGAATTGTGTTCCGCGCCTTGTTGCAACCAGCGGGCCAGCAACGCGCGTTCGTCGTCGGTGATGCGGGTGATGTTGCCTGGCGGCATCACCGAAGTGGTCACGGCCAACTGGCCGATCTGGGTTTTGTGGGCGCGGATTTGCGCCGGCGTATCCAGCCGCACGCCCTTGGGTGGCGTGGCGAAGCCGGCGAAATCAGGGCGCGCCGCATGGCAGCCGGCACAGCGTTCCTGCACGATGCTTTGCACCTGGGAGAAGGGCACCGGTGGCAGGTTCGCTTCCACCGGTGCTGGTCCGGATGGTTTGGTCAGTACGATCAACACGACCAGTCCGGCCGCGCCGGCCAACGGTAATGCGATCTTGGCGGGCCGGGGCAGATGACGGATGTTGAAGTAGTGACGGATCACCATGCTGGCCGCCATCAGGGTGGCCAGAATCAACCAGTTCCAGTGGCTGCCGTAGGTACCGGGGAAATGGTTGCTGATCATGATGAACAGCACCGGCAGAGTCAGATAATTGTTGTGCCGGGAGCGTTGCGCTCCGGCCAGGCCCCTGGCGGCATCCGGTTCGCGACCGGCGGTCATGGCGTCCACCATGGCGCGCTGGCCGGGAATGATCACGAAAAAGACGTTGGCGACCATGCAGGTGCCAATGGCGGCGCCGACATGAATATAGGCGCCACGGCCGCTGAAAATCTGGCTCAGTCCCCAGGCCAGAGCCACCAGCAAGATAAAGCCCACTGCCGCCAGCAGCGCTGGACGCCGGCCCAGTGGTGAGCGGCACAATCCGTCGTACACCAGCCAGGAGAGAATCAGAACGCTAATGCCGATCAGACTGGCGGCAAGCGGGGATAACTCCGCCACCGAGGGATCGATCAGATTGGTTCCGGCATTCAGGTAATAGACCACGAACAACAGCAAGAAGCCGCTCATCCAGGTGTAATAGGCTTCCCATTTGAACCAGTGCAGACGTTCGGGCAGTTGTTCCGGCGCCACCTGATATTTCTGCAGGTAGTAAAAGCCGCCACCGTGGATGGCCCAGAGAGTACCAGCGACGCCCGGTGGCTTTTGGCCCTCTCGCTGCAGATGGTTCTCCAGCCAATTGAAATAGAAAGAAGCCCCTATCCAGGCTATGCCGACGGTGATGTGCAGCCAGCGGATCAGCAGGTTGGCCCATTCGTACAGATGCGCTTCCATCGTTTCTCCCCTGTTAACTGCCGCGGTAGGTGCTGTAACCGTAGGGAGAGACCAGCAGTGGAACGTGGTAATGCTGGTCGGGGGAGCTGATGCCGAACTGGACCACTACGTCATCTAGAAACGCCGGGGTTGATGAGGAAATGCCTTGGGCAAGGAAGTAGTCCCCCACCGCGAAGTTTAGTTGGTATACCCCGCTTATCATCGTGACGCCTTCAAGCAGCGGCGCGTCGCAACGTCCATCGGCATTGGTTTTGCATTCGGTCAACAGACGGGCCTGGTTTCCCTCCATTCGCCACAACTGGAGATCGAGGCCGGCGGCGGGACAGCCACTGCTGGTGTCCAGAACGTGGGTGGTCAATCGGCCCATGTGCGCTCCTGTGTTCATATTTAATGTCGACAATATTTATCAGTAAATGTATACATGCATGATTGATGCCAGAGTGGAGGCAAGCATGAGCAACCCGTCTTATCCCCGTGACCTGATCGGCTATGGGGCCAGTCCGCCGAATCCACGCTGGCCTGATGGTGCCCGTGTGGCGGTGCAGTTCGTGCTTAATTACGAAGAAGGAGGGGAGAATTGCATCCTGCACGGTGATCCGGCTTCGGAGTCCTTCTTATCTGAAATGGTCGGGGCCGACGCGCGCGAAGGCGTACGTCACATGAGCATGGAATCGCTCTATGAATACGGCAGCCGGGTCGGGGTGTGGCGCCTGTTGAAGCTGTTTCAACGCTATCGGATTCCGCTCACCGTGTTTGCCGTGGGCATGGCGGCGGAGCGGCATCCGGAAGTCATTCGCACCATGGTGGAGCAGGGCCACGAAATCTGCAGTCACGGCTATCGCTGGATTGACTATCAATATGTGCCGGAGTCGCTGGAGGCGGAACATATCGGTCGCGCGGTGGAGGCGCTGACACGCGCCGCCGGCACGCCGCCGCTGGGCTGGTACACCGGCCGCACCAGTCCGAATACCCGGCGGCTGGTGGTGGAGCACGGCGGCTTTCTCTATGACGCCGACGACTACAGTGATGAGCTGCCGTTCTGGACGACCGTGTCCGGGCGAAAACATTTGGTGGTGCCCTACACGCTGGATGCCAACGACATGCGTTTCGCCAGCCCTGGTGGTTTCAACAGCGGCGATCAGTTTTTCACATACCTGCGTGATGCTTTCGACACGCTGTATCAGGAGGGGGCGGAGCAGCCGCGCATGTTGTCGGTGGGTTTGCATTGCCGGCTGGCGGGGCGTCCGGGCCGGGCCGCGGCACTGGAACGGTTCCTTAAATACCTGTGCGCCCATAACGGGGTGTGGTTCGCCCGGCGTATCGATATTGCCCGACACTGGATGGAGCACCATGGCTGAAACCATCGTCCGTCTGACACCACGCCCGAGCCGGCTCAGCGAGGCCGATTTCGTCGACCGGTTCGGCGATGTTTATGAACATTCTCCATGGATTGCCAGAGAGACTTACCAGCTGGGGCTCGGCGAGCCGCAGGACACGCCGCAAGGGTTGGCGGAGGTGATGGGGCGGGTATTCCGCACGGCGGATCCGGAGCGCCAACGGGACGTGTTACGAGCGCATCCGGATCTGGCCGGCAAGGCCGCGCTGGCCGGTGAACTGACTCGGGACTCCAGCGCGGAGCAGGCTTCCGCCGGTCTTGACCAATGCACCCCGGAAGAATTCGCCCGGTTTCAAACGTTTAACGACGCTTATCAAAAGCGTTTCGGTTTCCCTTTCATTATCGCGGTAAAAGGGTTGCATCGTGGAGACATTCTGGAGGCCTTTGCCGCCCGTTTGGAGCACGACCTGGAACAGGAACGGAGGATCGCGGTGGAGCAAGTGAATCGTATCGCGTTACTGCGTTTATGTGACCGGGTCGGGTGAGACCGGAGTGCCGCCGAGCCAGGTTTGTAATGGGCGCCGCTCCAGATCGGCGGTATTTCCGCGCAGTAATTCCTCGAACCAGTCCTCGATACCGGCTTTGCCGGCCGGGCGTGGCAGCAGAACGAAGTCCGCCCTTTTCCCGGCGGTCAAACTGCCGGCTTCGCCGCCTCTCCCAAGGCAATCCGCGCCGGCCTGGGTGGCCCGGTAGAGCGCTTCTTCTGGTGTTACCGGCACACCGGCGGCACGATGCTGGTCCACAAAGCGCTGCATGACGTGCAGCATGCTGTGGCTAGGCCCTGCTCCCACATCCGAAGCCAGAGCAAACCTCAGCCGGTGCCGCCGTACCGCTTCCAGATCCATCCGGCCGCTGTCCAGGGCTTCGTTGCTTGACGGGCAATGGGCGATCCAGCTGTGCCGCTGGGCGAGGGTGTGGTACTCGCGCTGGGAAAGATGAATGCAGTGGCCAAGCACGGTGCGTGGGGTCAACAACCCGGCCCGATCATAAACGTCGGTGTAGTCCAGCGCTTCGGGGAAGGCCTCCCGGACTTCCCGGATCTCCTGCGGGGACTCAGACAAATGCGTCTGTACAAAGGCACCGGTGCGTTGTGCCAGCTCTCCCAGCTCCTTCATCAGCCGGGCGCTGCAATTGAGAGCAAAGCGTGGAGTAATGGCGTAGTGCGCGGTGCCCAGTTCCTCCAATAACGGCGCCACGGCCTCGGCGTTATCCGGACTGGCTCTGCGCAGCGGCTCCGGGGCGGATTTTTCCATGATGGCGTTGCCCAGGATCCAGTCGCCTCTGGCGTGTCCGGCGGCGATGCGCAGGGCGCCATCGTGCGGGCTGGAATAGGCCATGCCCAGGGTGGTACCGGCGCGGAGCGTATCGCTGAAGAAAGCACGGGCATGACCATGGGCCAGCCCGGCGTGCTCGAAGCCGGCTTCTTCCGGCCAGATGTGTTCGCGCAACCATTCCATCAGATCGGTCTGGAAGCGCCCGCGAACATGATGTTGCACCCAATGAATATGAACATCCGCGAAACCGGGTACCAGCAAGCCGTCCAGCTCCAGGGTGTTGCGGTCCCGGCCGTCGGCGAATTGTTCAATCCGGTCCACGTCGACGATGCGGCCGGCCTTGATCAAAAGGCCGCCGTCACTGATGTACTGCCAGCGGTTCGTGTCCAGTGGTGTCAGCAGGCTGGCTCGGATCAGCAAAGTCTTGGACATGGTCGGGCATCCCTAATGTATACATCAGGAGAGAACCATATCGCTTGATGCGAAGCGAGGGAAGCGCTTCCGTGAAGTGGACGAAAAGACTTAAAACAGTGATCAAAAAAGGGGCGAGCGCACAAATATAACGCATAAATTCGGCAAGGCTGTATCAGTATTCGGGGTGTTATCACCATGGCACGGGAGTTGCCTGTATACATTTTTTATTCAGGAATGTGCCATGACATCGATTGATTCGGACGGCGCCACTGTGTGTGTGATCTGCGACTCCCGCTACGGCAGTACCCTGGCTCTGGCGCGGGAAATCGCCGAGGGAGCGGACAGCGGCGGTGCCCGGGTCCGGCTCTGCCGGGTGGAATTGAGTGAGCCGGAATTCAGTGTCGATAGTGAGCGAGCCGACTACCGGGAGGCACAACGAATCTATCGTGAACTGCCCCGGGCCACGGCGGACGATCTGCGCTGGGCCAAGGGGATCGTCTGGGGATCGCCTACCCGCTACGGCCTGATGAGTACACCGTTACGCGCCTTTATCGACGAAGTGGCCCCGTTGTGGCGGGAAGGGGCGCTGATCGGCAAGGTTGGCGCCGCCTTTACTTCCACCGGTGGCATGCATTCCGGTAACGAGATGACATTGTTGTCTCTGCTGCTCCCATTCATGCAGCACGGGATGATCATTGCCGGTGTACCGCACAGTGTTCCCGCGCTGGTGCGCACCCGTAAGGGCGGCTCTCCCTATGGCGCCTCGGCGGTCACCGGGTTCGATGGCACCTTGTCCGTGGACGATAACGAGAAGGCGATTGCCCGCGCGCTGGGGGCGCGGGTGGCGCGACTGGCCGCGCAGGTACGACCAGAACCGGCATCGGTGGAACTGGCCGCCGCTAACCGGGAGCCCTGAAACGGGGCATGCCTCATGCTCTTTTTTATTGCAGCAAAAGGCGGCACGAAGGTTGCTTGCATACAAAACCGAGGGCCGACCAACACTTTTTTGTGGAGTCTGAAATCATGTCATTCGGTTTTTTAAAGCATCTGTTCGGATATCGTCGCACTGGCCTGGGGGTGGTCATGGCGGCGATTGTGGGGAGCGTCGCGGGTGGTGTTCAAGCCGACGACAAGGTGACCATAGGCACCAGCTGGTACGCGCAGGCGGAGCACGGCGGATTTTATCAGGCCAAGGCCGCGGGGATTTACAAGAAGTACGGTCTCGACGTGAACATCAAAATGGGTGGGCCCCAAGTGAACGGCCTGCAATTGCTGGTGGCTGGGCAGTACGACTTCACCATGGGGTATCCGATCCGCAATATCAATGCGGTGAAGGAGGGGCTCCCGGTGGTGACCGTGGCGGCGACCTTCCAAAAAGACCCCCAGGGGCTGATCGCCCATCCGCAGGTGATATCGCTGGAAGACGTCAAGGGGCGCACCGTGCTGATATCCACTTCGGCGCGCACCACCTACTGGCCCTGGCTGAAAGCCGAATACGGTTTCACCGACGATCAGGCCAAGCCCTATACCTTCAGTCTGGGTCCCTTCCTGGCCGACAAAGAGCTGGTGCAGCAGGCGTATATCAGTTCCGAGCCTTTCGCCGCGGAAAAGGGCGGCGTCAAGCCGAACATCTTCCTGTTCGCGGACCATGGTTATCCGCCCTACGCGGCGACACTGGAAACGCGTAGGGATCTGGTCGAGGGAAAACCGGATGTGGTGCGCCGATTTGTCCAGGCCACTCTGGAAGGGTGGAAGAGTTACCTGCAAGACCCGCAACGCGGTAATGCCCTGATCAAGAAAGACAATCCGCAAATGACCGATGAACAGCTGGCTTTCGGTATCGAGAAGCTGAAGGAATTCGGCATCGTCACCGGCGGGGACGCAGGGGAAAAGGGCATTGGCTACATGAGCGATGAACGCTGGGAGAAGACGTTCGACTTCATGGTGGCAGCGGGTCTGGTCGATGCCGACGTGGATTACCACAAGGCTTACACCCTGGAATTCCTGCCGCAAACGCCAGTGCTTCCCTAGGACGCCGGCCCCAGTTGGTGAAAAGGAGAACGATGATGAGATTTTCTCTTAAGGCCTGGACGGGTTTTCCGGGTGAACGTTTGCGCGGGTTGCTGCTGTGTTGTGCTTTATCGATCCCTGCTCTGGCGACGGCGCAGCAGCCACTGACCAAGATCACTTTTGGCACTAACTGGTTCGCCCAGGCGGAACATGGTGGTTTCTACCAGGCGAAGGCCACCGGTATCTATGAGAAGTACGGACTCGATGTGACCATCACAATGGGTGGGCCGCAGGTGAACAATCTGCAGCTTCTTCTTGCCGGGCGGCAGGATTTCACCATGGGTTATCCGATCCGCAACCTCAATTCGGTGAATCAGAACATGCCCGTGGTGACCGTGGCGGCGCCATTCCAAAGCGATCCACAGGCTTTGTTGGCGCACCCTCACGTCAAGTCGCTGGAGGAGATAAAAGGGCAGCCGGTGTACGTCTTTTCCGGCGCGCAACAGACATTCTGGCCCTGGTTGAAGCAACGTTTCGGATTTTCCGACGATATGATTCGCCCCTATACCTTCAGTGTCGCGCCGTTCCTGGCGGATAAGAGCGTGGTGCAACAGGGCTATGTCACCTCCGAGCCATTCGCCATGGAGCAGGGTGGCGTCAAGCCATCCATCTTCCTGTTCGCCGACTACGGCTATCCCCCCTACGCTCAGACCATCGAAACCACTCGGGAAATGATCGAGGACAACCCGGAAGTGGTGCGTAAGTTCGTGCAGGCGTCCATGGAGGGGTGGAAAAGTTACTTTGAAAATCCGGCGCCGGCCAATGCCCTGATCAAGAAGGATAACCCGGAGATGACCGATGCCCAGATCGCCTTTGGCATCGGCAAGATCAAGGAGTATGGCCTGGTGGCCGGTGGTGATGCCGCCACCAACGGGCTGGGAGTGATGACGGATGACCGCTGGAAAGCCACCTTCGACTTCATGGCGAAGGCCGGGCTGGTGCCGGAGGATATGGACTATAAGCAGGCTTATAGCCTGGAATTCCTGCCCAGCCCGCCGGTGATGCCATAACCGATTATTCTGATGGCACGGTAACTGCATACATTCTGCTCAATAATGGTATACCGCTTTGTGTCCATGGTGGCGAGGCGCAAAGCGGTGCACGACTCTCGCCACCCTGATCTGAGGACAAGCCGGCCCTAGGGTAACGACCCAAAGGCGGGGGCTGCCTCGCCTGGGCCCGCTGCCGTTACGGCAGTGCTACCGGACGTGGAGCGGGCCCCAACTGGAGAGACTGGCCATGCTTGCAACTCAACAACCTGTACTGCGTCGTTTCTGGTATCCGGTGATGCCACTGGAACAACTTGATGATGGTCCCAAGCCCTTCCGGCTGATGAACGAAGAGCTGGTGCTGTGGCTTGATTCCGAAGGCAAGCCGCACGCTGCCGAGGACCGCTGTGCTCACCGTACCGCGCGTTTGTCCCTGGGCTGGGTGGAGGGCGACAATATTGTTTGCCCCTATCACGGTTGGACCTATGACGGCGGTGGCGGCTGTGTCCGTATCCCGCAGACGCCTGATCGCCCGGCGGGCCGTGCCAAGGTCCGTGCCTTCAATGCCGAGGCTCGTTACGGCTACGTGTGGGTGTGCCTCGGTGATCCTCTAACCGATATTCCTCACATGCCGGAGGCGGACGAACCCGGTTACCGGGTGATCCATCAGTTTTATGAAGTCTGGCGCACGGCCGGCCTGCGTCTGATGGAGAATTCCTTCGACAATGCTCACTTCAGCTTCGTGCATCGGGAGAGCTTCGGCCAGTTCGACAAGCCGATCCCGGCCAAGCTCAACATCGTCGAGGAGGACTTTGGTTTTCGCTTTGAAACCGTGGCGCCGGTGAACAACCCTCCGTTGCAGAAAAAGCTGTTGAAGATGGACAGCGATACCACCGAGCGGCACATGACCAGCAACTGGTTCATGCCGTTCGGTCGCAAGCTCAACATCCGTTACCCCAATGGGCTGGTACACGCGATCATCACTTACGCCACACCGATCGACGATGAGCACTCCATGATTTGTCAGTGGGCTTATCGCAGCGACTCCGAGGAGGACGCACCGGCGGAGCAGATCATCGCTTTCGATCGTCAGGTGACCGAAGAGGACAAAAGGGTTCTGGAAAGCACCGATTACGATGCGCCTCTGGATACCGCCAGCGGCGAGGAACGTCATATGCCCTCCGATCAGCCGGGCATGGTGATGCGCAAGATGCTGTTGGCGTTGCTGGCCCGCTTTGGCGAGGAAGAAGCGCGCGTCTCCGGCGCCCGCATTCCGATGAAGGAAAAGGCCTCATGAGCGACTTGCTGATTCGTGGCGCCGAAGCGGTGATGACTGGTCTGCCCGGGGCCCAGGCCCGGGCCGGAGCGGTGGATCTGCGTATCCGTGACGGCGTGATTCACGAGATGGCGGCGGGGTTGATCCCCGCCGCTGATGAACGGGTCATCGAAGCGCGCGGCTGCGTGGTTTACCCCGGTTGGGTCAACACCCATCACCACCTGTTCCAGAGTCTGCTGAAAGCGGTGCCGGAAGGTATCAACGAACCGCTGTTCGGCTGGCTCGGCGCGGTGCCTTACCCGCGCCTCACCCGCATCCGTGACCGTCATCTGGAAACCGCGGCGATGGTGGGGTTGGCCGAACTGTTGCTCTCCGGCACCTCCACCTGTGCCGACCATCATTACATCTACTACGCCGGCCTCGACAGTGAGATGGGGGACGTGCTGTTCGAGGTGGCGGACCGTTTGGGGTTGCGATTCGTATTGTGCCGTGGCGGCGCCACGGAGAAAGGACGGCACCCGGGCTATCCCAATAATCTGGAATCGGAGAGTGTCGACGACATCATCAACGATGTGCAGCGGCTGCGCGAACGCTATCACCAGGTAGGGACCAACCCCATGCGGCAGGTGGTGATGGCACCGACCACGCCGACCTTTTCGGTGAATCCCGCGGTGCTCAGGGAGTTGGCCCGGGCCGCCCGATCCATGGGGGTTCGGCTGCACAGTCATCTGTCGGAGACCCGGGACTACGTTACCTACTGCCGGGAAGTGCACGGCATGACGCCGGTGCAATTCTGCGCCGAGAACGAATGGCTCGGGGACGACGTCTGGTTTGCCCACATGGTTCATGTGGCGGACGAGGAACTGCCTTTGCTGCTGCAAACCGGCACCGGGATCGCCCATTGTCCGCAAAGCAACTGCCGGCTGGGCAGCGGGATTGCCCGTGCTCCGGAGATGTCGCGCCTGGGCATTCCGGTATCGCTGGCGGTGGATGGCGCCGCCTCCAATGAGGCCGCCGACATGATCCAGGAAGCGCATCTGGCCTGGATGGTGCACCGTGCCCATGGCGGCGCCGACGCTGTCACCGCCGAAGAAGTGATCGAATGGGGCACGCGAGGCGGGGCCCGGGTGCTGGGGCTGGACGGCATCGGCACTTTGAGTGTCGGCAGTGCCGCGGATCTGGCGATTTACGATCTGGACCAGCCCCGCTACTTCGGCGCGCACGATGTGGCGGTGGCTCCGGTGTGCGCCGGGGGAACCGCATCGTTGCGCTACCTGTTGGTGAACGGCAAACCGGTGGTGGAGAACGGGGCCATTCCGGGCCTGGATATGGAAGCGTTGCGAGAGCAGGCCGCCAGGGCCACGGCGGAGTTGCATTGATGAAGCGGACGCCGGACGCGCCCTTGGTCGAGGCCCCGGCGCTGTGGTGGCTGGTGCTGATGGTGCTGCTGGCGGGCCTCAATTTGCGCCCGTTGCTGACCACGCTCGGTACCAATCTGGAATTGATCCGCGTGGACCTGGGACTGTCCAGCACTCTGGTAGGTGCCCTGGCGGCGATCCCCACCCTTTGCATGGGAATGGTCTCCCTGGCCGGTGGCTGGGTGATCGCCCGGCTCGGTGTCGGCGCCGGTATGCGCTTGGCGTTGTTGTTGATCGCGGTGGGCTGTGCCCTGCGCTGGGCCGGTGACTGGTTGCCGATGATGGCTTTGGCGACGGCACTGGCCGGATTGGGGATTGCCTGTGGTCAGGTACTGATTCCGGTGGTGATCAAGCGGTATTTTCCTTCCCGGGCGGCGCTGATGATGGGGGGCTATACCACCGCCATGAATCTGGGTGCGGCTCTCGGGGCCGTCGCCGCGCCACTGGCAATCAGCGCCCTGGGGTCCTGGCAGGCGTCGCTGGCGATCTGGGCATTGCCTGCCTTGCTGGTGGCGCTGCTGTGGCCTGGTCGCCTGCGGGTATTCACTGATGACGGGCCGATGGGGGTGCCTTGGCGCAGTGCCCTTGGTTGGCGGATGGCGTTGTTTCTGGGAACCGGTTCGCTGGCCTACATGACGTTACTGGCGTGGCTGGTGCCGTTCTACATGGCTCTTGGCCTGACTCAGGAGCAGGGCGGAGCCATGCTTGTTGCCTATACCGCGGCGCAGATCGCCGGCGCTTTGCTGGTGCCTCCGGTGGCGCAATTGCAACCGGACCGGAGGCCGGCCTTGGCACTGACTTTGGCACTGCTGTCACTGGGACTGGCCGGTTTGTGTTGGGCGCCAACCTGGGGCGGCGCCTGTTGGGTGGTGTTGGCCGGGTTCGGACTGGGCGGCTCCTTTCCTTTGGCCCTGACTCTGCCGTTGGATTACGCCCATACACCGACGGAAGCCGGCCGGCTTTCCGCCATGGTGTTGGGATTCGGCATGCTGATGGGATCGTGTGGACCTTTGTTGTTCGGCGTGTTGCGGGATGGCTTCGGCTTTTCCGCGGCGCTGATCTTTTTACTGCTGGCCACGGTGGCTTCGTTCCTGCTCGGCCTGACGTTCCGCCCGCCGAACAGGGACCGGAGCGGAACCGGCCCACTAACCGCTGATATAAAGGAGATATCTCCGTGAATGTTATGGAACACGCGGTATTTCGCCGGTTCTGGTACCCCGTTATGCCGATGTCGAAACTGAAACAGGGGCCGCAACGGTTCGAGTTGCTCGGCCAGGCGTTAGCGTTGTTTCTGGATGACGGCGGCGTTCCGGCGGCGCTGGAGGACCGCTGCTGTCATCGCACCGCCCGTTTATCCCTCGGCGAAGTTTGTGACAATGCCATTGCCTGTCCTTATCACGGCTGGCGCTACAACCGGGAAGGGCAATGTGTGCTGGTGCCACAAATGCCGGATCGTGATCCGGGACCGAAACGTCGGGTCAAAGCGTTCTCCTGCCGGGAAAAGTACGGCTATGCCTGGGTGGCGTTGGAGCAGCCGTTGTTCGATATTCCGGACTTCCCCGAGGCGGCGGACGATAGTTTTGTCCTGATCCAGGAGTTCTATGAGGAGTGGCGGGTTTCCGGCCTTCGGGTGATGGAAAACGAGCTGGATATGGCCCATCCCAGCTACGTGCATCTGGGCACCTTTGGCAGCCCCGAACATCTGGTGGCCGAGGACGCGAAGATCGAAGAGTTTCCTGGTGGCTTTCACTATACCGGCAGGCTGGGGGTCAAGCAGGCCCATCACGCTCAGGATCGCAACAATGAGCGCTTCCTGGATTGCAGTTGGTATGCCCCCTTTATTTGCCGGCTGCGTATCAACTACGCGGACGGCCCTGCTCACGTGATTATCAATTGCCAGGTGCCTCTGGCCAATAATCGTTCCCAGGTGGTGCAGTTTTGCTTCCAGGAAGACGATGGCAATGGCATCGATGAAGCCGCGATCCTGGCGTTTGACCGCAAGGTGACCCTGGAGGATAAGCACGTGCTTGAAAGCACCGACGCGAATGTGCCTCTGGATCCCCGTGACGAACGGCACATGGTGTCGGATAAGCCGGGGTTGGTGATGCGACGCATGATTCAGGCCTTAATAGAGAATCACGAAACCCAGGCGGTTACGGTTCAGTAGTCTCTTCTCCGCTTTATCTCTTTTAACCGGGGTATACCCCGGTTTTTTTTGGCCTGCGAAAATATCTGAAAAGTTCATGTCGGGGTGCTGGTGATTAGCGGAAATAATGATGCCTTTTTGTATGCACGGCGAACTAAAAAAGGTATCGGTTGTGGACGCGAGTGGAAAAGAAAAAGCCCTATGGTGGGGCGAAATAATCGATGCTTTGCCCTTTTAAAGCGCGTCTTTGGTTTTTCCCGTCAAGTTAACAAAAAAAGAAAAAATAGAAAGTGAATAACTTGTTGTTTTTCCTCGTTAAATCCTTGTGGCATGCATTTTGAAAGGTTTCCGGTGTTCTGTATGCAAGACCGATTCGGTTGCGCATGCGAACGGGGTTCGGCGCCGTTGTGTTGAGGGGCCGGCACATTGCTCTAGGGGAACGAAGAGCATTTTAGGTATCGGACACCGGCCATAGGGAGGCAGGTGCGGTTACGGGAACGGTGAAGCCTTCGGGATCACCGGATGCCCACCGGCCTCATGAGTGGCGGGTATGTCCTGGCTGATTTGACGAGGAATAGACGTGAAACTGAAGAAGCAAGCAGCAATCGTTCTGGGTGCCGCCGCGCTGATGTCCGCGGCCGGGCCAGTGTCCGCCGAGGCGAAAGTCTCGTTCTACGGTCTGCTCGATCTCTGGGCGGGTAGCGCGGGTAACAAAACCACGGGGGATGACACTCTCAAGATGGACGCGGGTGGTATGGCTACCTCGTTCCTGGGTTTCAAAGCCAACATGGATTTGACACCGGGGATTACCGGTATTGCCGCCGCCGAGATGTTCTTCCGTCCGGATAACGCGGAAGACGGGCGCTATGGTGGTGACGAGTTCTTCGCTCGCAGTGCCTACATAGGAGCGACCGGCGATTTCGGTACTCTCAAGGCCGGGCGCAACACCGCACCGTATTACCTGCCGGTGGTGTTCAGCAACTCGCTGGGGGGCTCCTTCACCTTTTCACCCTCCATCCTGCATTCCTTCCAGGGCGGTAACTACGGACCGATCTTGGGGGACTCCGGTTGGAGTAACTCCCTGGCCTACACCACTCCGGAGATGGGCGGTCTGACCGCCACTCTGATGTACGCCTTCGGTGAAGAAGAAGACGAGCACGGCGAGAACAAGGTTGGTGGTAACGCGGTTTACCGTAACGGCAAGTTCATGGCCACCGTCGCCGCTCACAGTGTCAAGCAAGGCGCTCTGAATGTCGGCGATGTCAGCGCTGGCGAGTACGGCGCCATTCCGGATGCTACCGATCAGGACGCGGTGATGGTCGGGGTCGCCTATGACTTCGACATCGTCAAACTGTTTGCCCAGTACCAGAACCTGGCCACCGATACCCTCAATGGTGATGTGGACACCGATACCTATGTCTTCAGTTTCGCGGTACCGGCAGGCGGTGGTTCGGTGCTGGGTTCCTACGGTTACTCCGATTTCACCGGAGCTTGGGAGACGGAGCGTGACACCTGGTCCATGGCTTACAGCTATCCGCTGGCCAAGCAGTTGGACCTGTATGCCGTCTTCATGCACGACGACATCGAGATCATTGGCGATGCCGATAGCTACGGCGTGGGGGCCCAGTTCCGCTTCTGATCGCCTTGAGCGTCTCGCCGCGGGGCTCGGTGCCCCTCTGCACCGTGGCCCCAAGGCGAGCTCTTTTTCAACAGCGAATGCGAGGTCGTGTCATGACTCAATCGGATGCCCTTCATCCTCTGCCGGCAGGGCGCAAGCCCTGGAACCGCTGGAGGGTGGGTGATGATCACGCGGATCTGAGCCGCGCGGGTCATCGTGTACGTCCGCTGACGATAGCGGCGCGGCCCAAGAACCTTACTCTGGATGTGTCCCGGACCGCGTTGCTGGTGGTGGACATGCAGAACGATTTTTGTAGCGCTGGTGGCTGGCTGGATCACATCGGTGTGGACTACCGGCCGGCGCGGGCGCCGATCGAACCGTTGCGAGCGGCATTGCCTTGTCTCCGGCGGGTCGGTATGCCGGTGATCTGGGTTAACTGGGGCAATCGCCCTGATCTCGGCAACATAAGCCCGGCTTTATTGCACGTTTACAACGGCTCCGGTAGCGGCGTCGGGCTGGGCGATCCGGTTCCGGCCACGGGTGCCGCGGTGTTGCAATCCGGAAGCTGGGGTGCTGCCGTCGTCGATGAACTGGCCGTGGACCAGGCCGACATTCAGGTAGCCAAGTTCCGCATGAGCGGATTCTGGGATACGCCTCTTGACTCAATCCTGCGCAACCTCGGCATCAATACCTGTCTGTTTGCCGGCGTCAACGCTGACCAATGTGTATTGCACACCCTGGCGGACGCCAACTTTCTCGGTTACGACACGCTTTTCCTGGAAGACTGCTGCGCCACTACCTCGCCGGCGTTCTGTTGGGACGCCACCTTGTACAACGTGCGGCAGATATTTGGATTTACCGCCCTGGCCAGCGACGTCTGCCGGGCTTTGGAGGAAACACAACCATGATGCCGCTGTTCAAGCATCCCGAGCAGTTTGAAGCCTTTCGTATCAAGGAAGGGGAGAGCAACCGGCTGGTGGTGATCTGCGATGGGCCCGGTGACGATCTGGGCTTCATTGCCTGCGTGGAAATTTTTGACGAGGGCGGCACCACACCGGCAAACACCCATAAGGAAGCGGATGAATTCTTTTTCGTACTGGAAGGTGAAGGGCGCGCCCGTTGCGACGAGCAATGGGTGACATTGAAAAAAGGGGACGCTCTGGTGGTGCGCGCCGGCTCCGAGCACGTGGTGGAAAATACCGGCAAGGGCCGTTTTTATACACTTACCGTGATGGTGCCGGACGAGCGGTTTTCCACACTGATTCGCTCAGGTGTCCCCGACGTGCTCGATGACGACGACATGCGTGTGCTCAAGGGGACGCCATCATGACCGCCGTGCTGCCCACGGTGATGAGTATGCGCACCCGTGACGGGGTTCGCCTGGACGCGGATGTCTACAGCCCGGACGGGCCGGGCCCGTTCCCGGTGCTGCTGATGCGCCAACCGTACGGCCGCCGCATCGCCTCCACGGTGACCTATGCCCACCCGAGTTGGTACGCCGCCCGGGGCTATCTGGTGGTGATTCAGGATGTGCGTGGCAGGGGCACATCCGAAGGGGAGTTCGAGCCGTTCATCCATGAGCGGGACGATGGCGAGGACACCCTGGAATGGGTATCGCAACTACCCGGTGGTAATGGGCGCGTGGGCATGTACGGGTTTTCCTACCAGGGCGCCACTCAACTGTTCGCCGCCGCCAGCCGGCACCCGGCATTGAAAGTGGTGGCGCCGGCCATGTGTGCTTTTCATCTGGACCGGGACTGGGCCTATGAAGGCGGTGCGTTGCGACTGTACAACACCCTGAGCTGGGCGGCGCAACTGGGCGCCGAGAGCGCCCGGCGGCGGGGTGATGCCGAAGGCTTCAGCGTCTGTTATGGGATTGGGCATGCTCCTTCCCCGGTACAACTGGTCGATCCGGCGGCGCCGGCCTTGCGCGAAGCGCTTGCCGATACGTTCTACGGTGATTGGCTGGATCAAGCTCCGGGCGGTGATTACTGGCGGCAACGTTCACCGGGCACCATGCTCGATGACGTTGATATTCCAGCCCTGCATGTGGGGGGCTGGTATGACAGCTTCCTCACCGGCACCCTCGCCGCCTATCGGCATTTCCAGAAAGGCGGGCAGCCGCAGCGGCTGCTGGTGGGCCCTTGGGGGCATCTGCCCTGGATCCCCCAGGTGGGGCAGCGTTGGTTGGGCGACAGCGCCTGCTCGCCAGTGGACGATCTGCAATTGCGCTGGTTCGACTTTTTCCTCAAAGGCGAGAACAACGGGGTGACGGCGGAGCCGCCGATTTCCCTGTATGACCTGGGCGAAAGCGACTGGAAGGATTTTTCGGCCTGGCCATGCCGGCAAGCGGAAAAATGGTATCTGGTCAGCAATGGCCGGGCGGGTATTGATCCGCACGGCGGCTTGCTCCGCGCCAGGCCCGGTGAGGGGGAACCGGTGGAAGACGTTTGGGTGCACGATCCCTGGCGACCGGTGCCGACACAGGGAGGGCACTTGCCCCCGTCTCCGGGCATTCAGGAGCGTACCGCGCTGGATGCCCGCCCGGATGTACTTACCTACACCACCGCTGCCTTTGCCGAACCTCTGGCTCTGGCCGGTGAGGTGAACGTGGTGCTGTCGTGCGCCGCCGATGTGGACAGCTTTGACCTGTGCGTGGTGCTGGGAGTGGTGGACCCCGAAGGTCGCAGCCACAACCTGACCCAGGGGTATGCACGCGTTGCTGGCGGGGTGGTGACCGTATCCTTGCGCGCGATATGCGCCACCGTCGCCGCCGGCCAGTGTTTGCGCCTGAGCATCAGCGGCGCCAGTTATCCCGGTTATGCGCTCAATGACGGCTCCGGCCGGGTTCAGGGCGATATCCGTTCCAGTGATTACCCGATCATGACTTTGCGGCTCGATGTCAGCGAAAGCTGGCTGGAGCTACCCGTGGTATCCGCCACGGACAATGGCTGACGAATCCGGAGGGAAACTCATGGTGAAACAACTCAAGGCGATTCGTGATGAGGTGGTGGTGTCAATGACGGCATCGACGAAGACGGACGATCAGACGCGAGCGTTTGGTGGCCGCCCGGTGGTGGAGGTCGCCGGCGTGGACAAGGTCTACGGCAACGGCACCGTGGCATTGAAGGAAGTGGATCTGACCGTCGGGGAAGGGGAATTCGTCAGCCTGCTGGGGCCCAGTGGTTGTGGTAAATCCACGTTGTTGCGGGTGATGGCCGGCCTCGGCGAGGCCTCTTCCGGCACGGTGAAGTGGTGGGAACAGGATTACCAGGTGGTGGGAGGCAAGGGGCGCAAACTGGCGTTTGTATTCCAGAACGCCACGCTGATGCCGTGGGCGCGGGTACGCAAGAACGTGCGCCTGCCGCTGGATCTGGCCCATGAACATGGTGCGGACGCGGAAGCCCGCATTGATCAGGCTCTGGAAATGGTGGGGTTGAGCAAGTTCGGCAACGCTTACCCGAGGGAGCTGTCCGGGGGGATGCAGATGCGGGCTTCCATCGCCCGCGCCATGGTCACCGAGCCGAACCTGCTGCTGATGGATGAGCCGTTCGGCGCCCTCGATGAGATGACCCGCAACCGGCTCAACGATGATGTTCTGCGCCTGTGGAAAGAGAAAGGCTGGACCGTGGTGTTCGTGACGCACAGCGTTTACGAGGCGGTGTATCTCTCCAACCGGGTGGTGGTAATGGCGGCGCGTCCGGGCCGGGTGGTGGAGGACGTCAGGATCGACGCACCTTATCCCCGTGGCGCCGAGTTCCGCGTGTCCACCGAGTTCGCCGATTACTGCCGGCGGGTGTCCCTGGCGTTGGAAAAAGCCAGTGCTCAAGGTGAGGAGGACCACTGATGAAACAGCCCCTATTGCAGAATGAACGGTTCGTCCAGATTGCCGCGCCTTTATTCGTGGGTGTGGTGTTCCTGTGTTTTTGGGAGCTGGCGGTGCGCGCCGCTGAGTTGCCGGTGTACATCCTGCCCGGACCGGTGGCCATCGCCAAATCCTTCGTCACGGACTGGGCGGTGTTGTTCCACAGTCTGATGATGACGTTGAAGGTGACGTTGCTGGCATTCGTCATCGCCGTGGTGCTTGGCACCGCCGCTTCCCTGCTGTTCGTGCAGAGCCGCTGGATCGAGGTGAGTCTGTTCCCCTATGCGGTGCTGATGCAGGTGACACCGATCGTCGCCATCGCGCCGCTGATCATTATCTGGGTCAAGGACACCACTTGGGCACTCACCGTGTGCGCGGTGATCATCGCGATCTTTCCGATCATTTCCAATACCACGCTGGGGCTGCGCAGCGTGGATCCCAATCTGATGAGTATGTTTCGCATGTATCGGACCGGACGCTGGCAGCAACTGATCCGACTGCGCATACCCAGCGCCCTGCCGTACTTTTTTGGCGGCATGCGTATCAGTACCGGTCTGGCGTTGATCGGCGCGGTGGTGGCGGAGTTCGTGGCCGGCACCGGTGGCAGCCAGGCCGGGCTTGCCTATTTGATTCTGCAGGCCGGCTACAACCTGAACATTCCTCGCATGTTCGCCGCTCTGGGCCTGATCACCGTCACCGGCATTCTGTTGTTTGCGCTGATGGTGTGGCTGTCCGACCGGGTACTGCGCAACTGGCATGAAAGCGCTCTCAAGGTAGAGCAATGACCGATTCCACAGGGAGCCATGCAATGGACCAAAACACGATGCAGCGGCTGGCGGCGGATCTCGGTGATCTGGAACTGATTACCGACAGTACCGCCTTGCAGCGCTACTCCAAAGACTTCTCCTGGTTCAGCCCGGTGCTGACCGAGGCGTTGGAGGGTAAACGGGCGGACGCCATTGTGCGCCCCAC
Organism: Alloalcanivorax balearicus MACL04; assembly: GCF_025532145.1. GTDB lineage: Bacteria > Pseudomonadota > Gammaproteobacteria > Pseudomonadales > Alcanivoracaceae > Alloalcanivorax > Alloalcanivorax balearicus. The sequence continues at coordinate 150,821 of NZ_ARXS01000004.1, forward strand.
CAGTGAGGAGCAAGTGCGCCGCGTGGCCGCGGCCTGCTACCGCCACCGGGTGCCACTGACACTACGCGGCAGCGGCACCGGTAACTACGGTCAGTGCACGCCGTTACGTGGCGGTGTGCTGATGGACATGAGCGGCCTGAACAAAGTGCTGTGGATCGCCGACGGCGTGGCCCGGGTCCAGGCCGGAGCCCGGTTGGTGGATATCGACAACGCGGCCAGGGAAAAAGGCTGGGAGCTGCGGCTATTGCCATCCACCTATCGGCTGGCCACCGCCGGCGGCTTCTTTTGCGGTGGCTTTGGCGGCATCGGCTCGATCACCTACGGCTCCATCGGCGATCCGGGAAATGTACTGGGGGTGCGAGCCATGAGTCTGGCCGAGCAACCGGAGGTCAGCGAATTCCGGTCCGCCAAGGCCCGCGACCTGTACCACGCTTATGGTGTCAACGGGGTGATCACCGAGCTGGAGTTCGCGCTGACACCGGCAATGAATTGGCAGGAGGCCGTGCTCAGCTTCCCCTCCTTCATGGAGGGCGTACGTTTTTGTCAGACACTGGGGCGGGCCACCGGCGTCATTAAAAAGCTGTTGACCCTGCTGGCGGATCCGCTGCCGCAAATGTGCGGTCTGGGCAAGGACGTGGGTGAAGGGCGCGCCGCCGTATTGTGTCTGGTGAACCGCGCCGCCATGGAGGCGGTGGAGGAAATCGCCGCGAAATTCAATGGCCGCGTCGAGCGTCAGCAGGATAACGCCGAGGTCTACGGCACCGCCAAAAGTCTGGTGGAGCACACCTGGAATCACACCACGCTGCACATCCTGCGCAAGCACAAGGATATCACCTACCTGCAGAGCGGCTTCCGGCCCTGGGAGAATGTGGAAAAAGTGGAGCAGATGTACCGGCACTTCGGTGACGAAGTAATGATGCATCTGGAATTCCTCAAGGCGGATGGCGCGGTCACCTGTAGTGGCTTGCAGGTGATCCGCTACACCACCGAGGAGCGGCTGAACGAGATCATTCAGTATCACCGGGATAACGGTGTCCATGTCAGCAACCCGCACACCTATATTCTCGAGGATGGCGGCAAGCTCAGCGTGGACCCGGGACAGCTGGCGATGAAACAGCGGCTGGATCCCGCCGGACTGCTTAACCCCGGCAAGATGCGCAGCTGGGATGAAAAAGGAGCAGCGGCATGAGTCAGTTGAACGGCTGCGTGCCGCCCCATCGTTTTTTGCCGTACCTGACCGCGCCGGAGATCGAAGCGCTGCCGGACAAGGCCAACACCGTGATCGTATTGCCGATTGGCGCCATCGAGCAGCACGGTCCGCATCTGCCTATTTGCACCGACACCGCCATTGCCACCGAGGTAAGCGGCAAGGCGCTGGCGGCGTTGCCGGCGTCGGTGCCGGCGTTCGCGTTACCGCCGGTATGGTGCGGTAAATCCAATGAGCACATTCAATTCTCGGGAACGGTAATTCTCAAGGCCGACACCTTGCTGCGAGTGCTTTGGGATATCGGTGAGAGTGTGTACCGCATGGGGTTCCGCAAGCTGGTTCTGGTCAACGGACACGGCGGTCAGCCTCAGGTGGTGGAAATAGTAGCCCGTGATCTGCGCGCTGAATATCCGGATTTTTGTTTGTTTCCCGTGTTCACCTGGGGCGTGCCTAATCGAGCCGGGGAGTTTCTTTCCGAGCGTGAAAAAGCCGAAGGCATTCACGCCGGCCGCGCGGAAACCAGTTTGATGCTGGCGTTGACGCCGGATCATGTGCATCTGGAGCGGGCGGTGGGGGAGTATCCCTGCCCGCATCATGGCCTGCTCACTCCGGAAGGGCGTTTTCGTTTCGCCTGGTTGACCCACGATCTCAGTGCCAGTGGCGTGGTCGGGGACCCGCAGGGCTCCAGTCGTGAAGAGGGGGAGACGGTCCTGGCCTCTCTGGTGGAAGGCTGGGTTGCCGCGCTGGAGGAGATTCACCGATTCCGCATGCCTGTACCGGGCTCAAACGATTAAATGGGGAAATAGCATGGCGGCGTTGAAACGACGGACCCTGAAACAGCTGATATTGAAACGACGATGGTGGCTCGATGGCGCTCTGGCACTGGCGGGGTTGTGCCTGTCCGTGACGGCGCTGGCGGAGGAACTGACACCGGTGACGGTTTCCACCACCTGGTATGCCCAGGCTGAGCACGGCGGCCTCTACGCCGCCAAGGCCATGGGGCTGTACCAAAAGCACGGCCTGGATGTGACCATAAAAATGGGCGGTCCACAGGTCAACAATGTGCAACTGCTGGTCGGAGGCGCCACCGATTTCAGCATGGGCTACAGTCTGCAATCCTTCAATGCGGTGAAGCAGGGACTGCCGCTGGTGACGGTGGCGGCGTTTTTCCAGAAGGATCCGCAATCCCTGATGGTGCATGAAGGGCAGGGTTACCTCACTATCGCCGATCTGAAAGGCGCGGGGCTCCGCATTCCCACCGCCGGCCGGGTGGCGTACTGGCCCTGGCTCAAGGCCAAATACGGTTTTACCGATGATCAACTGCGGCCCTACGACTACACCATCGGGCCCTTCATTACGGATCCGAAGGTCGCGCAGCAGGGCTACATCACCAACGACGGCTACTTTCTGCGGAAAGAAAACGTGGCGGCAAAAAGTTTGTTGCTGGCGGACGCCGGTTGGGAGGCCTACTCGGCGACACTCGACACCACCCGCGAGATGATCGAGAAGCACCCTGAGGTGGTTCAGGCGATGGTGGCGGCCACCGCGGAAGGCTGGAAAGCCTACTTTGAGGATCCGCGGCCGGCGAATAGCTTGATCAAGGCGGATAACCCGCAGATGGAAGACGCGTTGATCGCTTACAGCATCGATAAAATGCAAAGCGAGGGGATCCTGCTTTCCGGTGATGCCAAGGGCGGCCGGTACGGCATCATGAGCGACCGGCGCTGGCGGGAGTTTTATCGGCAGATGGTCGATGCCGGTACTTTGCCGGATGACCTGGACTATCAAAAAGCCTATGACCTGCGTTTCGTGCAGGCGCTTTATCCGGAGGATTGATTCTCCGGAGGGCTGGCCGGGGCGGTCTCGGTGCCGCCGCGGGTCTCCAGATAATCCTGTGAAGTACGGTGGGCGTGCAAAACGTGATCCCGGATCAACTGCGCGGCCCGCTCGCTTTCACCGCGAACGATGGCCATGACGATGTCGCTGTGTTCGGTGAAGGACGCGGCCAGACGTTCCCCCACTCTGAATTGCGCACGGCGGTAAGCCAGCACCCGGGAACGGGCGGCCATGGCGGTTTCATATAAGTAGCTGTTATGGCAGCCACGAAACAGCTTCTCATGGAAGCTCAGGTTGGCCGCGTCGTAGGCATCCACGTTGCCGTCGGCCACATGGGTATGGCTGTCCAGGTGGCTGGCGAGCAGGTCTTCCCGTTCCGAGCGGGTCATATTGAGCGCCGCCATGCGCGCGCAGGCCGCTTCCATTTCCGCCGCGTATTCGAACATTTCACTGAGCCGCTGCTCCGGCACTTCGATGACGAACACGCCGCGCCGGTGCTGGTGTTCGACCAGCCCGGCGGAGGCCATTTCCCGCAAGGCCTCGCGTACTGGAGTACGTGAAACGTTGAAGCGGCGGGCCAGGGCGATCTCGTCCAGACGCGTGCCCGGCGGCAGCAGGCCGCCGAGAATCTCATCGGACAGCGCACGCCGAACCTGCTCCGCCAGCGGACGGTCGTCCTCGCCGGCGGCACTGAGCACAGTCTGTTGTGTCATGACGCTTACTCCTCCATGAACGACACATGGGCGGCCACTACCTGCCATCCCTCCGGGCGGCGGGCCCAGACCTGACTCTGGCGGCCGATACGCGGGTTCCCCGGGCGGCGGAACTCGGTCCAGGCGGTGGCCAGATCGTCGCCATGGGCGGTGATCACGGTGTTATGTAATTCCCGTTGCAGTCCCTTGGACGGCCGTTGCGCGCGGAAGGCGGCAATCTGCCGGTAGCCGTAGAGATTCTCGCCGGCACCGTAGCGCACCACACGTTCGTCGTTCCAGAACAATTCGTCCAGCACGGTCACATCATTTTCGACCAGGGCTTTCTCATAGCGCAGGAACGCGGCTTTGACTTCCGCCACCACGTCCGGTCGGTCCAATTCCAGGGCCATTATTAGTACTCCACATTATTACTCTTCAGGGCCGGGGCGTCAGGTATTGATGAATTCAGGCAGGCGGGCCGCCAGATCCAGCAGCTGCTGATCGCTGCCCGCCGGGCCGATCAATGACAGGCCCACCGGGCCATCACGGTCATGCAACAGCGGCAAACTCAGTTGCGGCAGCCCGGTGGTGCCGGCCAGGGCCGTCATCCGCAGGGTGCGGCCGCGGATGTCTTCCACCTTGGCCTCGTCGGCTTGCAAAGGCAGGGCCGAGGTCGGCGTGGTGGGCAGGCAAAGCAGGGTATCCTCACCGAGCAGGGCGCGGATCCGGGTCCGCAAAGCCTGGCATTGTTCACGAGCGTCCTCGGCTTCGGTGGTAGTGATGCGGGACGCTGCCTCGAAGCGCTCCTTCACGCCGGGGCCGAATACCGGTTGCTCGGCTTCGATCCAGGAGCCGAAGCGGGCCCAGGCCTCGTAAGCTTGCAGTGGCCGGAACGCGTTGAAGTAGGTGTCCAGGTTGCCAACACTGACGCTGCCGCCAAAGGTCACGCCGGGCAGGCCGTTGCCGACCCGCGCTTCCAGTTGCGACACCACGTCGGCATCGGATTGCGCCAGTGCCTCCTCCACCAGCAGCAAACGGCGCGGTACCGGCCGGTCGCTGGCGGGCAGCAAAATCTGGCCAATGCGGGCCATGAGCCGGGCGTCCCGGGCGAACCAGCCAAGGGTATCGAAACTCTCCGCCAGATGGGCGCAGTGGCGGTAATCCACCACGCCATGGGTGGGACGCAGGCCATGGATGCCGCAGTAGCTGGCGGGCACCCGCACCGAACCGCCGGTGTCGCTGCCCAGCGCGAAGTCCACCAGCGCGGCGGCCACCACCGAGGCGGAGCCGCTGGAGGAGCCGCCCGGCACCGCGCCTGGCACCGCCGGATTGGGTGGCGTGCCATAGTGCGCGTTCTGGCCCGCCAGGCTGTAAGTCAGCTCGTCGGTGTGGGTCTTGCCGACCAGTTCCGCGCCCGCCGCCAGCAGGGTTTCGATCATCGGAGAGGTGTATCGCGCTGGCGGCTGGCTGGCGCGCCAGCTCGGCTGGCCGACGCCGGTAACGGTGCCGGCTATGTCGAACACGTCCTTGATGGCGAAGGTCAGGCCTTGCAGCGGGCCCTCTCCGGTGGCGTCGAGGTGCACCGGGTCGAAATCGAGAAAACCGTTTTCCAGTATCACCGCCGGCCCCTCAGGTGTTGGCGGCTGGGAAGGTTTTGCATTGGTGTGCTCCTTGAGAACCTTGAGACGTCCAAGGCAGACGGAGCAGTGTTCGTGCCAACCTTCGGTGCCGGAAAAATGCGGATTTGCGAGGCAGTGGGGAGAAGTGGGGCCCCGTAAAGGGGCAGAGGGGCGTGGATGTATACAGAAATGGGGCAAGCGGGCCTGGTGTGGGCCTTTTGCTTCCATCGTGGACAGCGAAGCAGCGTTACGCTTTTGCGGGAACGCCGTGAATACATCCCCGTACAGATCCGCGTCTCTGATGGAGGCACCCCAAACCGTGATGATCAAAAAAGGGCGCCTGGCGGCGCCCGAGAGGGTTACAAAAAGGGATGGCGTTCAGAGCGTCGCGACGATGCCGTCGCTGCGCGGGTCGGCGGCGCCTTCAAGCAGGCCGTTGGGATGACGCACCACGGCACCGGCGTGGCCCATGGTATCGCTGAAGTCCTCGCCCAACACTTCCACCTGATGGCCGGCGTCGCGCAGTTGTTGCACCAGGGCGGGGTCAAAACGCGCTTCCAGTTTCAGGCTGGTGCTTTGTTCCCCCCAGGTTCGACCGAGCAGCCAGCGTGGCGCGGTCACGGCTTGTTGCAAGGGCTGATTGAACAGGGCGTAACGGCTGAATACCGCCGCCTGGGTCTGGGGTTGGCCCTCGCCCCCCATGGTGCCGTACACCATGGTGCGGCCGTCGTCGAAGCGGGCCATGGCCGGGTTCAGGGTATGGAACGGTTTACGCCCTGGTTTCAGGGTATGCAGAGCGGCTTCATCCAGGGAGAAACTGATGCCCCGGTTTTGCCACAGTACTCCGGTGCCGGGCAGCACGATGCCGGCACCAAATTCCCAGTAAATGCTCTGGATGAAACTGGCGCAGCGGCCTTCACGGTCGATACAGCCCATCCAGATGGTGTCGCCGGGTTGCGCCGGGTATGGCCAGGGCAGCGCGCTCCGGCGGTTGATGCGTTGCACCCGCTCGGCCAGATCCGATTGACTGAGGAAGCGGGCCGGATCCTCGCTCATATAGGCCGGGTCGGTGCAATACTGGTCGCGTACCAGGAACGCCTGTTTGGTGGCCTCCACCAGCCCGTGCAGGTGATCGAAACCTTCGCCGTCCGTTACCCCGAGCCGGTCGAACAGGCCGAGAATCATCAACGAGGCCATGCCCTGGGTGGGCGGCGGCTGGTTATACAGCGTGCTGCCCCGCAGGCGCACCGACAGCGGCGGTAACGTCCGCGCCTGATAGCCGGCCAGATCCTCGCGGGTGAGCGGGCTGCCGGTCCGGGCCAGGTCCTCGGCCATGGCGGTGGCCAACTCGCCCCGGTAGAAATCCTCGGGGCCGGCCCGCCCGATACGTTCCAGGGTGGCGGCCAGTTGCGGCTGCCGCAGAATGGCACCTTCCATCGGCACCTGGCCCTGATCCAGAAAGGTGTCGGCGAAGCCGGAAACGGAGGCCAGCTCCGGCAGCTTCTGCCGGGTCAGTTGTTCCTGACTGCGGGTCACCGCCACGCCGTCCCGGGCATGACGTTGGCCGTCTTCCAGCAAGCGCGAGAGTGGCAGCTTGCCCCCCCATTGGCGTGCCACATTCATGGCCTGACCCCAGCCGCCGACGGTGCCGGCCACGGTGAGCGCCGCCAACGGGCCGCGGGTGGGGATGCTGTCGTGGCCGCGTTCCCGGTAGTAGTCGACATCCGCGGCGGCAGCGGCGGTTCCGCAGGCTTCGATCGCCACCGGCTCCTCGCCGGGAGCGCCCAGGACCCAGAAACCGTCGCCGCCGATGGCGTTCATATGCGGGTACACCACGGCAATGGCCGCCGCCGCCGCCACCATGGCTTCGGCGGCGTTACCGCCTTCGCGGAGCACGTCCCGGCCGGCTTGGGCGGCCAGATGATGGGGTGCCACCATGACACCGCCGAGCGCGCGTTTGGTCGTCAACATGTCGTGTTCTCCAAGCCGTGGCGGTTACAGCAAACCGTACAGCATGCGTAGTGAAGTCAGGAAAAGGAAAAAGGCGAAAACCTGCCGTAACCGATTGGCGTTCACCGCGTGGGCAATGCGCGCGCCGATTGGCGCCATCATCATGGTCATTGGCACGATCAGCGCCAGACCGGCCAGGTTGATGTAGCCGAGGCTCAGCGGCGGGCGATTGGGCACGCCAAGACCATTGATCAGAAAACCAATGGCGCCGGGCAGGCTGATCACCATGCCGATGGCGGCGGCGGTGCCCACCGCGCGGTGGATCGGATAACCGAAGGCGGTCAGCAGCGGTACGCTCAGCGTGCCGCCGCCAATCCCCATGAGAGTGGAGAAACCGCCCACCAGGGTGCCGATGATCTGCTTGAACGGGGTCGGCGGCAGGTCGTCGGTCAGCGCCAGGCCCTTGCCGCGGAACGCCATGTTGGCGGCCACCAGCAGAGCGACCACGGCGAAGATCGCGGTCAGAGTGGTGCCACGCAGATAGCCACTGATGGCGATGCCGATCAGTACGCCCACCAACAAGGCAGGTCCCCAGGTACGTAGCAAGGAGACGTCCAGATTTCCCTTCTTGGCGTGGGCCCGGGACGACATGATCGAGGCCGGGATAATGGTGGCCAGGGAGGTGCCCACCGCCACGTGCATTTTCACCGACTCGTCCACGCCCAGCAGCGTGAAAAGGTGGTACAGCACCGGCACCACCACGATGCCGCCGCCCACTCCCAACAGACCGGCCAGCAGGCCGGCGATGATGCCGGTGGCCAGCAGGGCCACCACCAGCCCGGCCAGCCATCCGACACTGTGACCACTCAAAAGCTCCACGATCATCCCCAGACGATTTGATCTGCGCCGGCCGGGTCGCTTCCCTGGCGCGGCTCCGGATTTCCCCTAGAGGAAATTTTGGCTAGGATGCCATTTTTGTATACAAGAATAAAGCGCTGATTTATAGGGATTTTTAGGACTTTTATGGGCTATTTTGGGGCGCTTTCATGTGAGTGCACCAATATTGTGCATTGCTGTTCAGGGTTTGGCACGGCGTGGTGGTTGCGATGTGTTTTGTTGTGGCAAGAGAAGCGGGGGTAGATTTCAGATCGAGGTTTGTAACTTGTTGACTTTTATGGTTTTGTTTTGTCTTTCGAAGCCGGTGAGTTGATTGGATGCTCGGTCCGGCATTCCAATACTGGTTATTGAGTATTCACTCTTTTGAACGGGGTCATCCGTGTTTGCAGTAAAAGCCACCCAGCATGTTTTGGCGGTCAAGGATCTTGAGAAGACTGAAAGCTACTTTCTCGACAAACTCGGGTTTTCCGTCCGCTTCCGAGTGGACGGTTGGTCGTTCGTGAGTCTTGGTGGTTTTCACGTGATGTTGGGGCACTGCCCGGACGAGCTTCCAGCCAGTGATACGCATGAGCACTCGTACTTCGCCTATGTAAACTGTGAGGGCATAAACGAGATTTACTGTGACTATCAGCTGCGTGGCGCCGAAATTTTCCAGGCAATATCCGACAAGCCCTGGGGTCTGCGTGAGTTCGGCGTGGCGACGCCCGAGGGGCATCGAATCATGTTCGGTGAAGACATTGATCCATCAGGGAACTGATAACCCGTCGCTCAAGTACGTTCCCTGCCTTGCGGCCGTCCGGCGGAACGCCCTTTCAGGGCGCTGCTTTAGCTTTTTTCGCTAGGCAACTTGATGAAATCTGAAGCCAGAATCAAACAATGGATAGCAAACGATCCCGTGCGGATGAGAGCGCTTTCCGCCGCTGCGAGTCTGGGCCTTTCGGATTGGTGTCTTGCCGCGGGATTCGTACGGAATCTTGTATGGGACAAAGTTCATGGATTTTCACAGCCCACGGACCTGAACGATATTGATCTGATTTATTTCGATCCAATAGAGGCATCCGAGAGCAGAGATCGAAAGCTTGAGCGGGAGCTTGCCAGCGTTCTGGATGCTCCTTGGTCGGTGAAGAATCAGGCGCGGATGCACAAGCGGAACCGCGACAGACCCTACACGTCAACTTCAGATGCAATGAGTTACTGGGTTGAGGTCGAAACAGCGGTTGGCGCTGCTTTGAGCAATACCGGAGACATTCTGTTGGTGTCCCCTTTTGGCTTTGATGCCTTGTTCGATTTTACAGTAACGATTAATACAAAAAGACCAAAACCTCAGGACTTCAATGATCGCATAGTCACCAAACGGTGGCTGGAAATCTGGCCAAGGTTGGTGGTAAATGCCTAATCCCAGTCAGGCGCATCAATTCGTGCCTTCGGTGCCCGGGCGCGCCATTGCGAAAGGAGTGAGATAATTGAGCGAGTCCGGGATCATATTAATTGGGCCTATTGGCTCGGGTAAAAGCACTATTGCTGCACTGGTTTCAAAGAAACTCAATATGCCGCGATGTTCAATGGACGATCATAGGTGGGGGTACTATGAGGAAATAGGGTACGACTACAGGGTTGCTGAACGGTTAGAGAGAAAAGACGGCATTAATGGCGTATACAGATATTGGAAAGAGTTTGAAATACATGCGGTGGAGCGTCTTTTATCGGAGCATAAGAATAGTGTGATTGACTTTGGTGCTGGACATTCAGTCTATGAAGATGAGGCGTATCTGAAAAGAGCTAAAATAGCAATGGGGGGATTTAAGAATGTGGTTTTGTTGCTGCCGTCTTCTGATTTGAAGTGTTCATTAAAGATTCTAAACGAGAGGAATAATTTTGAGTCAGAGAATGAGATTAATTTGAATAGACACTTTTTGGAGCACAAGTCGAACTTTGAACTAGCAAAGCACATTGTTTACACAAATGGTTGCAAGCCTGAAGATTCGGCCTTCGAAGTTATAAGGAAGATAAGTGTTTAATAGGATATATGAGGAAATGGTGGCGAAAAACTATCCATCACCATTTGTACGTGCTGCTTCGTGTTTCCATTGTGGTTGAAGTTGCGAACAAGGCGCGGCATGACGACATGACAGACGAGGGGGCTGAAGGGCCCAAAAGCCACGTCCAAGAGGCCTTTCTGCAGTTTTCATCAGGCGAATCGAGATGTCCAAATGTTACGCCAGACTATCAACCCATCCAGTCGCACCTTAAGAAAGTGCCGGCGCAACTTCGAGAGTGCCTAGGAAGTCACAGCCAAGCGCCGGACGTCGACTTGGTTGGTGAGGTCGCCGCTATGTTGCAGGACGATACGTAAGCATAGCGCTAACGCTTAAAAGCTCTTCTGGCGTTGCAGCGCCAGTTGGGAGCTATGCGTATGAACTTACTAATGGTTAATGATTGGCCTGGCGCGGTTCGGCGCGGAAGTCGTAGGTGGCGTTGAGTCGTTGCGCCAGATAGTCGCTACAGCTGACCGGCGGGTAGTGTGGCTCCTGGTCGGGGAACAGATCGCGAGGATCGACCATGGCGTCCGGATCCGCTTCCATGAAAAACGCCACGGAGTAGCGCTCCGCTTTCGGGGTGCGTACCCGATGAGGCGTGGACTGGTAAAGGTCGTTGCTCCAGCGCATCAGGCAGTCGCCGATGTTGCAGACAAAAGCGCCGGGAAAACTGGGGGCATCAATCCACTGGCCATCCTTGGTGCGCACCTCCAGACCGGGGACGCCATCGGTTTTCAATAGCGTGACGTTGCCGTAGTCGGTGTGAGTGCCTGCGGCGCCGTCCGCCCTTCGCGGGTCACCCTGGGCGGCCGGGTAGCGCAGCATGCGCAGGGTGGCGATGGGCTCGATCAGGCGGGACTCGAAGAAATCCTCCGCGGCGCCCATATCCAGGGCGAAGCCCCGGTGCAGGGTGCGGGCCACGTTCAGGCAGCGGTGGTAATAGTCCAGGGTCCGCTCACGCCAGCCGGGTAGATCCGGCCAGTAATTCACTCCGCAGAAGGGCTTGTTATTGAGCACGTCGGGGTGGTCCGCCGGCAGGTCATGGCCGATGTTGAACGCTTCCTTGCTGTCGGCGCCGGAAACCGGGTTGAGTTTTTCGTCCTGGATCGCCACGTAGCCGCGATTATGCGGGGAGCGTTTGATGGAGAGCGCCTCCTTGCGGTCGGACGGCAGTGAGAAGAAAGCCGCGGCGTCCTCGAACAATGCCTCGAACACGGAGTCCGGAATCCCATGATCCACCAGGTAGAAAAAACCGATATCCCGGCAGGCGCGACCCAGTTCGTTGGCCGTGGCCTGACGCTCCGCCGGTTGCTCGCTCGACAACCCCGCCATGGAAATGATCGGTAAGGATTCCATCGTTGTGTCCTTGATTCACCACTCGCCCGAAACCGGATTCTCGATCATGGTGGCCCGGCTTGCGTGGGGTCAACGGTTGCACCGGCAATTGACGATGCCGATTTTCGCGCGGGGTGAGCGCCTATTTAGCGCGGCTGCTCTGGGGATGGGCATGCAGATACTGTTTGAGGAAGTCCAGGAACAGGGTAACCCGTGGGGCCAGGTGGCGGCCGTGCAGATAGAGGGCATTCAAGGGGGCGGCGGCCGGAGCGTGGCGGGGCAGTACCTGGACCAGACGGCCGCAGTGCAGGTCCTCGCCCACGTCCCAGATGGACTTCAATACGATGCCGGCGCCTTGCAGGGCCAGGGCATGGGCGGCCTCGCCGTCGTTGCAGCAGAAGGCGCCGGTGATGCGCACGGCGCTTTCACGTTGCCCGCGACCGAAATACCAGTCCGCTTGCGGCTGCTGTCCAATCAGGATGCAGTCGTGATCGGTCAGGTCCGCCAGTTTGCGCGGGGCGCCCTTGCGTTGCAGGTAATCCGGGCTGGCACACAGCACCCGGCGGTTGGGGGCCAGACGGCGTGCCACCATGCGCGAGTCCAATGGCTCGCCATAGCGGATCGCCAGATCGAACCCGCCTTTGGCCAGGTCTTCCACCGTGTCGGTCAGGGCCAGTTGTACCCGCAGTTCCGGGTATTCGCGGGTGAAACGTGACAGTGCCGGCACCAAGTGGCGGCGCCCGAACCCGGTGGGGGCGGTCAGGTGCAGGGTGCCGGTGACGCTGTCATGGTGATGCAGCAGGGCCGCTTCCGCCTCGTCCACCTGGGACAGCAGGCGCAGGCAATGCTGATGAAGAATGTCGCCTTCCTCGGTGAGTGACAGCCGGCGGGTGGTCCGGTGCAGCAGCCGCGCATCCAGCTGCCGTTCCAGTTCTCCCAGACGTTTGCTTACTACCGCCAGGGACAGGCCCAGTTCGCGTGCGGCGGCGGAGAGGCTGCCCCGTGCCACGATGCGTTCGAAGATGCGCAGGTCGTTGATGTCCTTAAGCATGATTATTCTCAACGATTTGGAAACAATCCTTATCCGATTACGGTGATTGTGCAACGCCTTTTGAATGCGCACATTATCTGTTCATGACGGTTTGCAGGTTTGAACCCGAAATCGGAAGGCTGAGTATGAATATTGATTTATCCGGTAAGACCGCGCTGGTCACCGCTTCCACTGGCGGTATTGGTTATGCCATTGCCGTGGGGTTGGCGGCCTCCGGCGCGGAGGTGATTCTCAATGGCCGCGGTGATGAGTCGGTGGCCCGGGCCAGGGACAGGCTGGCCGCGGACGTGCCGGGCGTGAATTCACGCGGTGTGGCCGCGGATCTCGCTAATCTTTCTGGTTGCAAGGCGCTGCTGGCGGAAATTCCGGCGGTGGATATTCTGGTCAACAATGTCGGCATCTATGGTCCAAGGGATTTTTACGATACTGACGACGACACCTGGGATGATTACTGGGAAACCAATGTCATGTCCGGTGTACGGCTTTCCCGGGCCTATCTGCCGGGAATGGTGGAGAAGAGCTGGGGCCGGGTGGTGTTCATTTCATCGGAGTCGGCCCGCAATATTCCCGCCGACATGATTCATTATGGCGTCTCCAAAACCGCGCAACTGGCCTTGTCGCGCGGCCTTGCCAAACATGTGGCCGGCAGCGGCGTCACCGTTAATGCGGTCTTGCCCGGGCCCACGCTTTCGGATGGCTTCCGCGCCATGATGCAGGATGAGATGGAACGCACCGGCAAGTCGGTGGAAACGCTGGGCCGGGAATTTGTTATGGCGGAGCGTCCGAGCTCGGTGATCCAGCGCCCCGCCAGTGTCGAGGAAGTGGCGAACATGGTGGTCTATGTCTGCTCCACCCAGGCTTCCGCCACCAGTGGTGCCGCGCTGCGCGTGGATGGCGGCGTGGTGGACGACATCTGCTGACCCGGTCTTCGATACGAAGCGGTCGATATAAGGATAAGGAGGTGTGCCGATGCTGTCCCGACGTACTCTGTTGAAGGCCGGCGCGGCCTCCGCCGCCGGCCTGGCGCTGTCGCCGCTTTGGGCGGCCAGCGAAAAGGGCGCCGCCATGGCGATGCGGACCATTCCTTCCAGTGGTGAAGCGATTCCGGTTATTGGCATGGGATCGTCCGGCAGTTTCGAGGTGGGCACCTCCGATCAGGAACGCGATCCCCTGCGCGAAGTGCTTCGGCGTTTTTTCGCCGGTGGCGGGCGCTTGATTGATACCGCGCCCAGCTATGGTTCGGCGGAAACGGTGATCGGTGACCTGTTGAGCGAGCTGGGACTGCGGGAAAAAACGTTTCTGGCCACGAAAATTTCCAGCACTGGCAGAGAGGCCGGCAAGGCCCAGTTTGAAAACTCGCTGCGCCGCCTGAAAACCGACAAGGTGGAACTGCTGCAGGTGCACAACATGCAGGACTGGCAAACCCAGATGGCGCTGATCAACGACCTCAAGAAAGAAGGCAAGGTGCGTTACAGCGGCGTGACGCACTGGCTTGATAGTGGTCAGGATCAGTTGGCCGAGGTGGTGGAAGCCAGCAAGCCGGATTTCCTGCAGATCAACTATTCGGTGATTTCCACCAAGGCGGAAGAGCGACTGTTTCCGCTGGCCCGGGATTTGGGCGTGGCGGTGTTAATCAATCGGGCCTTTGATGATGGCCGCCTGTTCCGCCAGGTGGCGGATCGGCCGCTGCCGGAATGGGCGCCGGAAGCCGGGATCGATTCCTGGGCCCAAGCGTTCCTGAAGTTTTCCATCAGCCATCCGGCGGTGACCGCGGTCATTCCCGCCACCGGGAAGCCCCATCGCCAGAGCGATAATCTGCAGGCGGGCTATGGGCCGATGTTGACCGAACAACAGCGCCGCGATTTGCGGGCCCTATTCTCCTGACCATGGCGCCCACCCACCCGGTGTCGCGGCTGGTGGTCCGGCTGTTCAATGTTCGCCCTATTGAGGCCCCGGCCGTGGTGGCGGGGCTGTTGATGTTTTTCTGCCTGTTCACTGGCTATTTCATGCTGCGGCCGGTACGCGAAACCATGGGCGTGGCCGGCGGTGTGGACAACTTGCAATGGCTGTTCACCGCCACCTTCGTGGCTACCCTGGTGGCGCTGCCGGCGTTCGGCTGGATCGCGTCGCGGGTATCCCGGCGTCATATTCTGCCCTGGGTGTACGGTTTCTTCGTTATCAATCTGCTTGGTTTCGCCGCTGCCATGGTCTGGCTGCCCGGAGAGGTCTGGGCCGGGCGGGTGTTCTATGTCTGGCTTTCGGTGTTCAACCTGTTGGCTATTTCTCTTGCCTGGAGTGTGCTGGCGGATGTGTTCGTCAGTGCTGAAGCCAAGCGCCTGTTCGCCTTGATTGCTGGTGGCGCCAGCCTGGGGGGACTGACCGGGCCGGTGCTGGGCACGGTGCTGGTGGGACCTGTTGGCCACGCCGGGTTGCTGGTGCTGGCGGCCGGACTGCTTGCCGCCAGCGCGGTCGCGGCGGGCTGGTTGCATCGCTGGCGGGACCGCCACCGGGAGCCGGATCGCGAGCGGGCCGGTGACGGGCACCGCGAACGCGCTTTGGGCGGCAATCCCCTGGCCGGTATCGGTGAGGTGTTCGGCTCTCCTTATCTGATCGCCATCGCGGTTTTCGTGCTGTTGCTGGCCAGTGTCAGCACCTTTCTCTATTTCGAGCAGGCCAGGCTGGTGGCCGAGACGTTCCCTGACCGCACCCGGCAAACCCAGGTGTTTGGGTTGATCGACACAGTGGTGCAGGCGCTGGCGATTCTGACCCAGGTGTTCCTGACCGGCCGCATTGCCCAGCGCCTTGGTGTGGGGGTTCTGCTCACGGCGGTGCCTTTGGTGATCACCGCGGGCTTTCTCTGGCTCGCTCTGGCGCCCACGTTCGCGGTCTTCGTTGTCGTCATGATTGCCCGGCGTGCCGGCGAGTACGCGCTGGTTCGTCCCGGCCGCGAGATGCTCTACACCGTGGTCCCCGCCGAACAGAAATACAAAGCCAAGAACGCCATCGACACGGTGGTCTACCGGGGTGGCGATGCGCTGAGTGGCTGGGTGAAAAGCGGGCTGGATCTGATGGCCTCCGTCCCCGCGCTGCCGATGGTGATCGGCGCGGGGATCGCTGTGGCCTGGGCCGGCGTGGGGGCCGGCCTGGGCAGGGCGCAGAAGCGAAAGGAAACCGGGGCGGACGGTGGGCGTTAGTCCAGATTCAAGTAGTAGGTTTGTCCCCAGGCTTCATCGACCTCACCCGGTTTGGCGGAAAAGCGCACCTGTCGATACGTAGCGGAAGACAATAACTTCGCCAGCGTCTCGCTGGGAACGCTGTAATTTCGGGAGGTCAGGTTCAATTGGCGTGCCCGCCGGTTTGGGCTCAATGCCGGTTCGGACAGCCCCTGGCGGAAGGCATCCATGGAAGGCCGCAGTCGTTGCATGGTGAAGCCTCTCAGCTCGCACTGCAGTATGCCGGCGACCGAGCTTTCGACACAGGCGTCGTCCACGAACCAGTTGTTGGGCGGTTTGGCGAAAACACCGTCGATCATCACTACCTCGCCCGCGCTCAGGTCAAAGGCGGCGAAGTCGCGATCCAATACCGTTGCCACGTCGACGGCGGGCTTGGCCACCTCCTTCACCGTGGTGTGATAGCCGGCTTCCCGCATCACCCGTTTGCGGGATTCCATTACGTTATGGGGGATGCAATGGCCGCCCATCGTAGGGGTGCAATAGGTCTTGAGGCGAGGGCGATCATTCCAGGAGATCTCGTCTTGCCACTCCTGGGTCCATTCATGGCCTTTGTAGGAGCCGCTGCTCAGATAGGTTACTCCGAGGCCTCGTGAAACGACCGGTTTGTCGGCCCGTTTCATGCCGTCGAGGTTGGCGTCCCTGGCCTGATAATTGACCACTTTGAGGCTGTAGCGGCCCGGCTCTTCCACTGAGACCAGATAATCCCGGCCGTCGACCCGGATCTGGGTGGCTCGCAGCCAGGTAAGAGAATAACTGCCGCCGGCCTGATTGGGGTTCTCCCAAAGCACATCCAGGCCGTCCTCGCCACGGAAGCCCTGGTGGTAGGCGTCCTTGGTGAAAATGGGAGAAATCACCACGGACTTGCCGGCGGCAAGAGCGGTTTCGAGCTGCCTTGCCAGATCGTCCATCCGTGCCTTTTCTTTTTCCGGATCGACCCCGGCCAGTTCGGGCGGGATGGGGAGCAGATCCGGCGCATTGTGGGACTTATAGGCGTTGTAGACGCCGCAGCCGGAGCTCAATGCCATGCTCATCAGCAGCATCAATAGCAAACCGATTCTGATCATGATGTTATTCCTGTCCCTTTCCCGGGGTGTCTCCGAGGCTGCTGGTTCGGTGAGAACGGTAACCGGAGCGCCACGGATCTGGCGGTGCGCGTCTGATGGATCAAGAGAATATCGCGACCCATGGGCCGCTCCTACCCTACGGTGGTTGGGTCTGTCGGGGGGGGGGGCGTCCTCACCGGATCAACGGCCAGAACGAAAAAGGGGCGCCCCGAATGGAGCGCCCCTTTTCTTTTATCGGTCTTTCATCGGTGGAGCTTTAAATTGGTGGAGCCGGCGGGAATCGAACCCGCGTCCGTCAGCAATCCGCCTGCAGATCTACATGCTTAGCCGTGTCTATTGATTTAGGCCCTTTCAGCCCGACGGGCAGGACGAAAGAGCCGAGCCCCTTTAAGTTTTAACAGCGCGGCCCGGGGCGGACTTTGCTGCGAGCCTGTGTAGCGATGCCGGTCGCGCTTCCCCACAGGCTGGGTCGCTTGACCGTAGGCAGGCCTTAGGCCGCCAGTGCGTAAGTATCGTCGTTTGCGATTACTTTAAAGATGCCACAAATGTTTTACGAGACTCGTGACCTTCTCGGCATGCACCACAGAGTTCAATACCGGCGTCGAAACCTTGTCGGCCCCAGGGTGGCGTAGTGTACGAGATGGGGGCAAAGAAGTCGAAAACAAGTGGCGGGAAGGCGTGTTACAGAGCTTTACATAAATTGTCGAACAATCGTACATATTGTCATGGTTGTGTCGTCGGACGGGCGCATTATGGGCTCGTCGCACGGGGTGCGGCTGGGTGTGCCGACGGGCCAGGCGCCAAAAGCGAAGGGCTGCGGGGACACCCATGTGATCCACACGATGACTTACAGCGAGCCCCCAATCAGACTGAGAAAGTGGCCGTTGATCAAGGCATCGTCGTTCATTGAGGAGAAAACGATGAAGACGATCTTTCGGTCAGCTAGAGCAGCTAAAGAGGGTGCCACCTATTTGCTGGCTCCAGTAATCGCGCGGCCCTTGCTGGCCCGCAGCCTGCAGTTGCTGCTGGTGCTCTGTGCCTATGGCGCGGGTGTGCTGCTGGTGGAACGGGTTTCCGGAGACGCCCGGGTGCCGGTGATTCTGTTCGCGGTGTACTTCCTGCCGGCGGTGCTGCGTTCCTGGTTGCTGTTCTACTGGTGTGTCCGTGACGAGGTAAAGGCGCTGGTGGCTAACCATCGCCACACTGCCTCCTGACCGTTCCGCACTGCCTGATCAACGCGCCTCAGCGTCGCGACTATCGATGTACGATGATAGGCGCTAGTTGCGGCGCAAGAGGCGTTGTTTCTGGCGGTTCCAGTCGCGTTCCCGCTCGGTGGCGCGCTTGTCGAACTTCTGCTTCCCTTTGGCCAGGGCGATGTCCAGCTTGGCCAGCCCGCGCTTCCAGTACAGACTCACCGGAACGCAGGTGTAGCCGTCCTTTTGCACACCACTGAAGATGCGGGCCAGCTCGCGTCGGTGCAGGAGCAGCTTGCGGTTGCGCAGCGGGTCCGGGGTGATGTGGGTGCTGGCGGTGGGGAGTGGTTCGATGCGGGCGCCGAACAGGTAGGCTTCCCCGTCACGGAGCAGGATGTAGGCCTCCGACAGGTTGGCTTTCCCTTCACGCAGGGATTTCACTTCCCACCCTTCCAGCGCCAGTCCGGCCTCGAAGTGTTCTTCCAGGTGATAGTCGAAGCGCGCCTTGCGGTTCTGCGCCACGGTGCTGGATGGTGTTTTCGCTTTTTTCGCTTTGCCCATGGGGGCGCGATTATAGAGACAGCCCGGTGCTTTAGCGAGCGTCATTGGCAGGCCGGCATGGACGGCCGGCGGTTTTGCGGCTTGAGCGCCTGTCGCAAAATCAACACAATGATCGCATTTCACCAAGGGGTAAGGTTTGCATGAAGCAAGGTGACAAGCCGGTCCACGGCATGTGGACCAGCCGGTGGGCGTTTATTCTCGCGGCCACCGGATCCGCCGTTGGGCTCGGTAACATCTGGAAATTCCCGTATTTCGCCGGGGAGTATGGCGGTGGCGCCTTCGTGCTGGTCTACCTGCTGTGTATCGCTCTGGTTGGCGTGCCGATCATGGTGGCGGAGGTGATGCTCGGCCGCAAAGGTGGCATGAGTCCGGTGCATACGATGATAAAGCTGGCGGCGGAGAGCAAGGTGAGCCGCCGCTGGGCCGGGATCGGTTACATGGGGGCTCTGGCCGGGTTCCTGATTTTGTCGTTCTATTCGGTGATTGCCGGCTGGACGCTCTATTACATCTGGGACATGGCCCAGGGCGGGTTCCAGGGCATTTCCGCCGCCGGCTCTCTGGCCCACTTCGAGGGAATGCAGGCCAACGCCTGGTTGATGCTGGGCTGCCATACCGCCTTTATGATCCTGACCATGTGGGTGGTGGCTCGTGGCGTCAGCAGGGGATTGGAAAAAGCGGTGCAGGTGCTGATGCCGCTGCTGTTCGTGCTGCTGATCGGCCTGGTGGTTTACGCCAGCACCACGCCGGGGTTCGCCCAAGGCGTGAATTTCATGTTCCACACCGATTTCTCAAAGCTGTCCGGCAAGGCGGTAATGGCCGCTCTGGGGCAGGCGTTTTTCACCCTGAGTCTGGGGATGGGCGCGATCATGGTGTACGGCGCCTATATGCCTCGTGAGGTCAAGGATCGCCGTACCGGTCAGACCCGGCGAGTGTCGATCGTCTCCACCGTGGGGATCATCGCGTTACTGGACACGCTGGTGGCCCTGGGGGCCGGTCTGGTGATTTTTCCGGTGGTGTTCAGCAATGGCCTGGAGCCTTCCCAGGGGCCGGGGCTGCTGTTCGTGACCCTGCCGTTGGCGTTCGGCCAGATGCCCGCCGGCGTCATTGTCGGGACGGTGTTCTTCGTGCTGGTGATGTGCTCGGCGTTGAGCTCCTCGATTTCCCTGGGTGAGCCGATGGTGGCCTGGCTGGTGGAACGGGGGCTGGGACGGCCACTGGCGGCCCTGGTCGTGGGGTTGACGGCCTGGGTGATCGGTATTGGCACGGTGCTGTCCTTCAATTACTGGAAGGACGTGACCTTCCTGGTGGGCACCTTCTTCCAGAACATCGATTTCCTCGCTTCCAGCCTGATGTTGCCCCTGGGTGGCATGTTGATTGCCATTTTCGCCGGCTGGGTCATGAAGGAAACACAGGCCCGCAAGGAGTTGGCGATGAAAAGCTTCGGCTTGTACATGATATGGCGGGCGGTGGTGCGTATCGTGGCGCCACTGGCGGTGGCGGCGGTGTTCCTCAATGCCCTGATCGGCGCCCTGGGAGGTTAGGCCCATGGCCGGGACTATTCGCGTCGAGGTGGTTTATGCCTTGCCGGAGAAGCAGAAACTGATTGCGGTGGAGGTGCCGGAGGGCGTTTCCATGCTGGAGGCCGTGATCGCTTCGGGGATCGCCGACCATTTCGAAGGGCTGGACCCGGCCAGGGTCAGCATGGGGGTGTTTGGCAAGGTCGAGCCGAATCCGGCGGGGCGGAAGCTGGCGGAAGGGGAACGGGTGGAAATCTACCGGCCACTCAAGGCGGATCCGAAATCAGCACGCCGGGCCAGGGCCCGGCGTGCCAGCCAAGACTGAGATTGGATCAGTTGGCGGCTTCCTGGCGCCGGTCCTCGGCGCGCCGCAGCAGCTCCTGATCCTGGTAACCGGAGGTGCGCTCGCGCAGATCACTGGTGGCCTGGCCGTCGTAATGACTGTAGTGCCCCTGGTCGAAATGCACCACGATCTGTTGTTCCACCATCTCCCCGTTACCGGGTTGGTACTGCAGCAGGTAGTACCAGGTGTTGGGGGTGAACGGGTCGGTCAGCGTGGGCGGACCGAGCACGAAGCGAACCTGCTCGGGAGTCATGCCCGGTTGCAGGCCGGACAGCATATCCTCGGTGACCACATTCCCCTGGGGAATGTCGATGCGGTACACCCCCGGAAAGCGCAGGGAGCTGCAACCGGCCAGCAGGGTGGTCAATATGGCAAAAAGGGCGATGATCCTTGGCATGGGTTTTCGACTTGGCATAATGTTCGGGCGATAATACAGACTTGAACGGGGGGAACAAGGTTCCCTGAAAGTCAGGCGATCCCCAAAAGGCGGCTACGGAGCAAGTACATTGGATAATCAGGATCTTAGAAAAGCTGGGCTCAAGGTGACCTTGCCGAGGGTGAAAATCCTTCAGCAACTGGAATCCTCCGATTCCCGGCATCTCAGCGCGGAAGACATCTACAAGGCGCTGATGGAGGCCGGCGAGGATGTGGGGCTGGCCACCGTCTATCGGGTGCTCACTCAATTCGAGCAGGCGGGCATCGTATTGCGCCACAACTTCGAAGGTGGTTCCGCTGTATTCGAGCTGGCCGATGAGGGCCACCACGATCATATGGTCTGCACCGAGACCGGTGAAGTGATTGAGTTCGTCGATGAGGAAATCGAGAAGCGTCAGAAGATGATCGCCGACAAGCACGGCTACGACATCGTCGACCACGCCCTGGTGTTGTACGTTAAGCCGAAACGCAAGTAACCGACCGGCCCAGGCCCGGTTCACCGCCAGCCAGCCCAACGCCGCATAGCGGCGTCACGCCCGCAAGCCCCGCTCCCCGACCCAATCCCCGTGCCCCAGGGCCCGGGCGGTGGGGTTTTGTCAGGCCACTTCCTGGCCCTTCTCGAGCATTTCCCGGGCGTGGGCCAGGGTGGAGTCGGTGATTTCCACGCCACCCAGCATCCGCGCCAGTTCTTCCACCCGGGCATCCGGGGCGAGGGGCTGGATGCGGGTACGGGTGGTGTTCTTGCTCTGAATCTTGTGCACTTGCCAGTGCTGGTGTCCCTGGCTGGCCACTTGCGCCTGGTGGGTGATGCACAGTACCTGGGCGTGTTCGCCCAGCTCCCGCAGCAAACGGCCGACGATTTCGGCCACCCCGCCACCGACCCCCACATCCACTTCATCGAACACCAGGCTGGGCACCGTCAGGTTGCGCGCGCAGATCACCTGGATCGCCAGGCTGACCCGGGACAGCTCGCCACCGGAAGCGACCTTGGCCAGCGGCCGCAGCGGCTGCCCGGGATTGGCGGAAAAACGGAATTCCACCAGATCCAGACCTTCGGCGCCGGCGCTGTCGTCTTCCACCACGGTTTCCAGCCTGGCGGCTTTCATGCCCAGGGCCTTGAGCTGGGTGGCGATCTGGCGGGTGAGTGTGGTGGCAGCGGTCTTGCGGGCCTTGCTGAGCTTGCGGGCTTCGCTCATGTAATGCTCCCGGGCGTCTTCCTCCGCTTTGGCCAGGGCCTCCAGGTGCTCATCGAAGTGCTCCAGGGTGTCCACTTCCCGGGCCAGTTGCTGGTGATGCTCCACCAGTTCTTCCGGGCGCACCCGGTGTTTGCGGGCCAGGCTGTAGGCCTGCCCCAGGCGCTCTTCCACTTGCGCCAGCCGCTCCGGATCCAGGTCCAGGCGGTCCAGGTAGTGGCGCAGGGCTTCGGCGGCCGCTTCCACTTGCAGGCGGGCGGATTCCACCGTGTCCAAAGCTTCCGACAAAGCGTTGTCGTGGTCGCGGGCTTCTTCCAGCCAATGGCGGATCTGGCCCAGTTGATCGTTACAGGTGCCTTCTTCGCCGTCGTACAGGGCCGCCACCGATTGCTGGCACAGGCGGATCAGGGCGTCGGCGTGGCCCAGGCGTTGCTGTTCCTGATCCAGTTCCGCTAATTCGCCTTCGGCCAGAGACAGGGCGTTCAGCTCGTCCAGTTGGAAGCGCAGCAGTTCCTGGCGTTCGTTCTGTTCGCGGGCGCCGGTGAGGGCCTGATCGTGCTCCTGGCGGGCCTGTTGCCACTGCCGCCAGGCGCTCCGCACGGAAGCCGCCAGGTCGCCGGTACCGGCAAAGTTGTCGAGCAGCTGGCGGTGAGTGTCCCGATGCAGCAAGGCCTGATGCTCATGCTGGCTGTGAATGCTGATCAGCAACTCGCCGAGCTGACGCACGTCGGCCAGGGGGGCCGGCGTGCCGTTGATATAGGCCCGGGAACGGCCATCGGCACGAACCGTGCGGCGCAGCAGGCAGTCATCGCCGTTGTCCAGTTCCCGCTCTTCCAGCCAGGCCCGGGCCTGGGCGTGGTTGGCCACGGTGAAGCTGGCCAGCACTTCAGCCCGCTCGCAGCCTGGCCGAACCACGGCGGAATCCGCCCGCTCCCCCAGGGTCAGGGAAAGGGCGTCGATCAATACGGATTTGCCGGCGCCGGTCTCGCCACTGATGACGGTTAGGCCGGATTCCGGTTCCAGCTCGAGTTGATCGACGGTGGCGAAATGGCGAACGCTCAAGTGAGTGAGCATGTACGGAACCCCCGTGTTTCCTGGTTTGGGCGTTTGCATCGGGTGGCGCGGCGGTGTGCGCCGCGCTGCTCGGACAACTGTTATTCTGGCCAGTGCCCCGTTGATGTTAGGCGATTCCGGCCGTCAGCGTAAGAGCCTGCCGTTTGCAAGGTGAAGAGGAGTAACACTGGACGGCGACCGTTTCGCTGGCAACAATCGGCAGTGGGTGGGCGCTCCGCCCATCCCGATTGGCAGTAGTGGGTGACAAAAGGCAGCTGTGGAACTCAACGAACGCAAGCAACGGTTACTCATGGCCCTGGTGGAGCGTCACATCCGTGACGGTCAGCCAGTGGGCTCGAAAACCCTGGCCCAGGGGGGCGGCCTGGCAGTAAGTCCGGCGACCATCCGCAATATCATGGCGGAACTGGAGGATCTGGGGTTATTGATCAGCCCTCATACTTCGGCGGGCCGGGTGCCCACCGAGCGGGGTTATCGCCTTTATGTGGATACGCTGCTGGCGTCCAGCGCCATGCGCAGCCCGGATCACCAGCAGTTGCGTGACGAATTGCGCCAGTTGCTGGCACCGGATCAATCGCCGCAGGAGTTGGTGTCCCAGGCATCCCGCACTCTGGCGGAACTGACCCGCATGGCCGGTCTGGTGGCGGCGCCAAGGCGTCAGGTCAGCACACTGCGGCAGGTGGAGTTCCTGCCGCTGTCCGGTCAGCGCGTGCTGGTGATTCTGGTGGTGAACCGTTCCGAGGTGCAGAACCGTATCATCCATACCGCCCGCGAGTACGATGAGAGTGAATTGCGCCAGGCCGCCAACTACATCAATTACACCTACGGTGGTTGTGACCTGGACGCCATCTGCGACGGCCTGTTGAGCACCATGGCCGCGGACCGGGCGCAGATGGACGCGCTGATGCGGACCACCCTCGACGTGGCCGGTCAGGCCTTGAGGCAGTCCGGGGACGAAGAATCCGATTACGTGGTGTCCGGGGAATCCAATCTGCTGGATTCCGCCGAGGCTGACAGCATCGACAAGCTGCGCGATCTGTTCAATGCCTTCAACCACAAGCGCGATATCCTGCACTTGCTGGAACGCAGCATGAAAGCCGATGGCGTGCAGATCTTCATCGGCCGGGAGTCCGGCTACCAGCCGTTCGAGGAGTATTCGCTGGTGTCGGCGCCGTATCGGCTGGAAAACGGCCCGGTGGGCGTGCTGGCCGTGGTCGGCCCCACCCGCATGGACTATGAAAAAGTCATCCCCACCGTGGATATCACCGCCCGTATCCTGTCCGCCGCCCTCAATCAACTGTGAAAAGCAGTGAACAGTGAATAATGAACAGTGAATAGCGGCCCGGCTCCGCGAAAAGGGAGGGCGCGGGCACGGCATTGGTACTCGGAGGTGTCCTCGCGCGCACTGTTAACTCTTCAATATTAACTGTTACCTGCTTTCTCGCTTGCCCTTGAATCCGCTCAACCTGTTCCCATATCTTTGCCCGCTTTCCCGAGATGGATCCCGCATTCGGGTATTTTGGAGTGGATATGAGCGATCAGGACAAACAGAAACCCCAAGATGAGGCGGTGACCCAGGATTCCGAACTGGAGAACCCCCAACCTGCCGCCGAGGTGGCTGGCGAAGAGGCCGGCGCGGAGCCGGATGCGGCCCGGCAGCTGGCTGAAGCGCAGGAGCAGATGCAGCGTCTGGAGAAAGCGTTGGCCGAAGCCGACCTGCGCGCCCAGGCGGAAGTCCAGAACGTGCGCCGCCGTGCCGAGCGCGAGGTGGAGAACGCCCATAAGTTCGCCCTGGAGAAATTCGCCGGTGATCTGCTGTCCGTGGCGGACAGCCTGGAGCGTGGCCTGTCCACCCTGGATGCCGAGGATGAGGCGCTCAAACCCGCCCGCGAGGGGCTGGAGCTGACGCTGAAAGTGCTGATGGACGCCTTCGGCCGGCACAACCTGGAGCAGGTGGATCCCCACGGCGAGCCCTTCAATCCGGAGCGTCACGAAGCAATGACGATGATTCCGGCCCCCGGGGCGGAGCCCAACACCGTGATTGACGTACTGGAGAAAGGCTACCTGCTCAACGGCCGCCTGATCCGTCCGGCACGGGTGGTGGTCAGTAAGGCGGAAGGTTGATCCGGCTCCCTTGAAAAGACTCGGGGCGCCGCCATATAGCTGGCAAGTTCATTGAGGTTCAACTGTCCGGGTGGCCTTTGGCATTCGGATCGTGTGAAGGAGAAACAGACGTTATGGGTAAGATTATTGGTATCGACCTTGGCACCACCAACAGCTGTGTGGCTGTGATGGAAGGTGACAAGACCAAGGTGATCGAAAACGCCGAGGGCGCGCGCACCACGCCGTCCATCATCGCCTACACCGAGGACAACGAGGTGCTGGTGGGTCAGGCCGCCAAACGGCAGGCGGTGACCAACCCGCAAAACACCGTGTACGCGGTGAAGCGCCTGATTGGTCGCCGTTTTGAAGACGAGGTGGTGCAGAAGGACATCAAGATGGTGCCCTACAAAATCACCAAGGCCGACAATGGCGACGCCTGGGTCGACGTGAAGGGTGAGAAAATGGCGCCCCCGCAGATTTCCGCCCAGGTGCTGAAGAAAATGAAGAAGACCGCGGAGGACTATCTGGGTGAGCCGGTGACCGAGGCCGTCATCACCGTGCCCGCGTACTTCAACGATTCTCAGCGTCAGGCCACCAAGGATGCCGGCCGCATCGCCGGTCTGGACGTGAAGCGGATCATTAACGAGCCCACCGCCGCGGCCCTGGCCTATGGCCTGGACAAGAAGGGCGGTGATCGCACCATCGCGGTGTATGACCTGGGTGGTGGTACCTTCGACCTGTCCATCATCGAGATCGCCGAAGTGGACGGCGAGCACCAATTCGAGGTGCTGGCCACCAATGGTGATACCTTCCTGGGTGGTGAGGATTTCGACCTGGCGCTGATCAACTTCCTGGCGGATCAGTTCAAGGCGGACTCCGGCATCGATCTGGGCGGCGACCCGCTGGCCATGCAGCGCCTCAAGGAAGCCGCCGAGAAGGCCAAGATCGAGCTGTCCTCCGCCGAGCAGACGGAAGTGAATCTGCCCTACATCACCGCGGATTCCACCGGTCCCAAGCACCTGGTGGTGAAAGTGACCCGGGCCAAACTGGAATCCCTGGTGGAGGGGCTGGTGAGCCGCTCCCTGGAGCCCTGCAAGATCGCGCTCAACGATGCCGGCGTGAAAGCGTCCGACATCACCGACGTGATCCTGGTGGGTGGTCAGACCCGGATGCCGCTGGTACAGAAAAAAGTGGCCGAGTTCTTCGGTAAGGAAGCGCGCAAGGACGTCAATCCGGATGAGGCCGTGGCCATTGGTGCCGCCATTCAGGGTGCGGTGCTCAGCGGTGACGTTAAAGACGTGCTGCTGCTGGACGTCACCCCGCTGACCCTGGGTATCGAGACCATGGGCGGCGTGATGACGCCGATCATCGAGAAGAACACCACTATCCCGACCAACGCGTCGCAGGTGTTCTCCACGGCGGACGATAACCAGACCGCGGTGACCGTGCACGTGCTGCAGGGCGAGCGTAAGCAGGCGGCGCAGAACAAGTCTCTGGGGCAGTTCAACCTGGAAGACATTCCGCCGGCGCCGCGCGGCGTGCCGCAGATCGAGGTGACCTTCGATATCGACGCCAACGGTATTCTGCACGTGGGCGCCAAGGACAAGGCCACCGGCAAGGAGCAGACGATCCAGATCAAGGCGTCTTCCGGCCTGTCCGATGACGAGGTCGACAAGATGGTGCGCGACGCCGAGGCCCACGCCGACGAGGATCGCAAGTTCGAGGAACTGGTGCAGACCCGCAATCAGGCGGATCACCTGGTCCACGCGACTCGCAAGACCCTGGAGGAAGCCGGCGACAAGGCCACTGAGGAAGAGAAAGAGGCGATCAACAAAGCCATCTCTGATCTGGAAGCCGCGCTCAAGGGCAACGACAAGGACGATATCGAGGCCAAGACCAAGGCGCTTACCGAGGCGTCCGGTTCCCTGGCACAGAAACTGTATGCGGAGGCGCAGCAGGCCCAGGGCGGCAACGCCGGTGATGAACAAGGCAAGCAGGCCGGAGATGATGTGGTCGATGCCGAGTTCGAAGAAGTGGATGACGACAAGAAGAAGTAAGTCGAAATCCGTCGGACGTTGACGCCGGGCGCGGGGCGCTGCCGAGAGCAGTGCCAAGCGTCCGGCGTTCGGCGTCTGGCGCCATATAAAGGCTCACTATGTCCAAACGCGATTATTACGAAGTGCTGGGGGTGTCCAAGGACGCCAGTCAGCAGGATCTGAAAAAGGCCTATCGACGCCTGGCGATGAAATACCATCCGGACCGTAATCCGGATGACGCCGAGGCAGTGGCCAAATTCAAGGAAGCCAAGGAGGCCTACGAGGTCCTGTCCGACGAGGACAAACGAGCCGCCTACGACCGCTTCGGCCATGCCGGAGTGGAAGGGCAGGGCGGCTTCGGCGGAGCTGGTGCCGGAGGTTTCGCTGGTGGTGGCTTCGGCGACATCTTCGGCGATATTTTTGGCGACATCTTCGGTGGCGGCGGCCGCGGTGGCCGCGGGCCGGCCCGTGGCGCGGATCTGCGCTATACCCTGGAACTCAGCCTGGAACAGGCGGTGCGCGGCTGCGAGGAGAAGATCCGTATTCCCTCCTGGGACAGCTGTGAGGTGTGCCACGGCACCGGCGCCGAAGCCGGCGAGGAGCCGGTGACCTGTCCCACCTGTAACGGTATGGGGCAGGTGCGCATGCAGCAGGGCTTCTTCACCGTGCAGCAGACCTGTCCGGCTTGTCACGGCGAAGGCCGGATCGTCAAGAATCCGTGCCGCAACTGTGGCGGGCAGGGTCGGGTGCAGAATACCAAGACGCTGTCCGTGAAGATCCCGCCGGGAGTGGATACCGGTGACCGTATCCGTCTGGCCGGTGAGGGTGAAGCGGGCATGCACGGGGCGCCTGCCGGCGACCTGTATGTGCAGGTGGCGGTGCGCGAGCACGAGATCTTCAAGCGTGACGGCAGCGATCTGCACTGCGAGGTGCCGGTGAGCTTCGTGGACGCCGCCCTGGGCGGTGAACAGGATGTGCCGACTTTGAACGGCAAGGTCAAACTCAAGGTGCCGCCGGAGACGCAGACCGGTAAGCTGTTCCGGTTGCGCGGCAAAGGGGTGACCCCGGTGCGAGGTGGCCCGCCGGGCGACCTGATCTGCAAGGTGGTGGTGGAAACCCCGGTGAAGCTGAGTAGCGAGCAGAAAGATCTGCTGCGCAAACTGCAGTCCTCCCTGGACAAGGGCGGTGACCGGCACAATCCTCGCCGAACCAGCTGGTTCGAAGGCGTGAAACGCTTTTTCGACGGGCTTTAAGGGCAACCTTCTGATCCAACGGATGAATACCATGAAAGTAGGCATCATCGGCGCCGCCGGGCGCATGGGGCGTATGCTCATCGAAGCGACGCTGGCCAATCCGGAAACCGAACTGGCGGTGGCGGTGGACGTGCCGGGTTCTTCCCTGATCGGGGTTGACGCCGGTGAACTGGTGGGCGCCGGCAAGCTGGGCGTCACCGTGGGCGATGACCTTGCCGCGCTGGCGGGTCAGGCCGATGTGTTCATCGATTTCACCGTCCCGGAAGCGACGGCGCGCAACATCGAGACCTGCCGCCAGGCCGGCAGCCGCCTGGTCATTGGCACCACCGGTCTGAACGATGAACAGAAGGCGCGGTTGCGCGCCGCCAGCGAGGAGGTGGCGATCTGCTTCGCGCCGAACTACTCGGTGGGGGTGAATCTGTGCTTCAAGCTGCTGGAAACCGCCGCTGCCGTGCTCGGCGATGACGTCGACATAGAAATTATCGAGGCGCATCACCGCCATAAGATCGATGCGCCGTCCGGTACGGCTTTGCGCATGGGTGAAGTGGTGGCCCAGACTCTGGGGCGGGACCTCAAGGAGTGCGCGGTGTACGGCCGCGAGGGCCGCACCGGTGAGCGTGACCGTCAGACCATCGGTTTCGAAACCATCCGTGGCGGTGACATTGTCGGCGATCACACCGTCCTGTTCGCCGCCGAGGGCGAAAGGGTGGAGATTACCCATAAGGCATCCAGCCGCATGGCCTTTGCTCGCGGAGCAGTACGCGCCGCTCTGTGGCTGGGCGCTCAGCCCAAGGGGTTGTTCGATATGCAGGATGTGCTTGGGCTGGCGGGAGAGAGTGCCGGCTGGGGCGCCCGCTGAGATTGGCCGCCACGGTGCCGCTGGCGGGTTTCCGCCCGTGACACTGGCGGCCGAAAGCACTAGAATAGGCCAAGCCTGAGGGCGCGTGGGGCGCATGAATCGCTGAATAACATGAAAAAGCGAGGTGGAGGAATCCACCTCGCTTTTTTGCGACCGGCCCCCGCCCCGAATCTTCCAAGGGTTTGTCCGCTGTAAACGGTGTCTCGCCCGCCCGCCACGGCGTCCACGCGGACAACCCGGAACCCTATCAGCCTTGGAGGTTGCGTTGACGGTACCCGCCATACTCGCATTAGAAGACGGCAGTCTCTTTCGGGGTGTTGCCATTGGCGCCACGGGTGAGACCGTGGGTGAGGTGGTGTTCAACACCGCGATGACCGGATATCAGGAAATCCTCACGGACCCGTCCTATGCCAAGCAGATCGTCACGCTGACGTATCCGCATATTGGCAACACCGGCGTCAATGAGGAGGACGAAGAGTCCTCCCGGGTGTGGGCCGCCGGCCTGATAATCCGGGATCTGACCCTGACGGTAAGCAGCTGGCGTGCCGAGCAGTCCCTGCCGGAGTACCTGGAACAGCGAAACATCGTGGCCATCGCCGATATCGACACCCGCCGCCTGACCCGCATCCTGCGGGAAAAAGGGGCTCAGAACGGCTGTATCGTCGCCGGTGACGATATCGACGAGGAAAAAGCCCTGGCCGCCGCGCGCGCCTTCCCCGGTCTCAAGGGGATGGATCTGGCCAAGGAGGTCAGCGTCAGCGAGTCCTATACCTGGACCGAGGGCACCTGGGTTCGCGGCGAAGGCCACCGGGCTCAGGCGGAGGCCCTGTTTAACGTGGTCGCCTACGATTTCGGCTGCAAGCGCAATATCTTCCGGATGCTGGCGGACCGCGGCTGCAAGCTGACCGTGGTGCCGGCCCAGACCCCGGCGTCCGAGGTGCTGGCGATGAACCCGGACGGCGTCTTCCTGGCCAACGGCCCCGGTGATCCGGAGCCTTGTGATTACGCGATCCAGGCAATCCGCGAGATTCTGGAGCGTAAGCTGCCGCTGTTCGGCATCTGTCTGGGGCATCAGCTGCTCGGTCTGGCCAGCGGCGCCCGCACCATGAAGATGAAGAACGGCCACCACGGCGCCAACCACCCGGTGAAAAACGTGGAAGACGGCACGGTGATGATCACCAGCCAGAACCACGGTTTCGCGGTGGACGCGGAGACCCTGCCGGACAATCTCAAAGTGACTCATGTGTCGCTGTTCGACGGTACGCTGCAGGGCGTGCATCGCACTGATGTGCCGGCGTTCAGCTTCCAGGGGCACCCGGAGGCCAGTCCCGGCCCCCACGACTGTGCTCCCCTGTTTGATCACTTCATCGAGTTGATGGAGGCGCACCGCGCCTGAGACGCGCCGGACGCCACGCACCCCGACGTCCGGCCCGGCAATGAATTAACCCGGTAACGAATTAACCAGAGTCCGACGGTCAGCAAAAATGCCCAAGAGAACAGACATCAAAAGCATCCTCATCATCGGCGCCGGTCCCATTGTGATCGGCCAGGCCTGTGAGTTCGATTACTCCGGTGCCCAGGCCTGCAAGGCGCTGCGAGAGGAAGGCTACCGGGTGATCCTGGTGAACTCGAACCCGGCCACCATCATGACCGATCCGGCCATGGCCGACGCCACCTATATCGAGCCCATTACCTGGGAGACGGTGGCCAAGATCATCGAGAAGGAGCGCCCGGACGCGCTGCTGCCCACCATGGGTGGCCAGACCGCGTTGAATTGCGCCCTGGATCTGGAACGCCACGGCGTGCTTGAGAAGTTCGCCGTGGAAATGATCGGCGCCAATGCCGACACCATCGACAAGGCGGAGAACCGCGATCGCTTCGACAAGGCGATGAAGAACATCGGCCTGGAATGTCCGCGCGCGCGGGTTGCCCACACCATGGACGAAGCCTGGGAGATTCAGGCGGAACTGGGCTTCCCCTCGATCATCCGTCCTTCCTTCACCATGGGCGGCTCCGGCGGCGGGGTGGCCTATAACAAGGAAGAATTCGAGGAAATCTGTACCCGGGGTTTCGAGTTGTCTCCCACCCACGAACTGCTCATCGATGAGTCGCTGCTGGGGTGGAAGGAATACGAGATGGAGGTCGTGCGTGACCGCAACGACAACTGCATCATCGTCTGTGCCATCGAGAACTTCGACCCGATGGGCGTGCACACCGGCGACTCCATCACCGTGGCGCCGGCGCAGACCCTGACCGACAAGGAATACCAGATCATGCGCGATGCCTCCCTGGCGGTACTGCGTGAGATCGGCGTGGAAACCGGTGGGTCCAACGTGCAGTTCGGCATGTGCCCGGATACCGGCCGCATGGTGGTGATCGAGATGAACCCGCGGGTGTCGCGATCCTCCGCGCTCGCTTCCAAGGCCACCGGCTTCCCGATCGCCAAGGTGGCGGCCAAGCTGGCGGTGGGCTACACCCTGGACGAGCTGCAAAACGATATCACCGGTGGCGCGACCCCGGCCTCCTTCGAGCCGTCCATTGATTATGTCGTCACCAAGATTCCGCGTTTCAACTTCGAGAAGTTCGCCGACGCGGATCCGGTGCTGACCACGCAAATGAAGTCGGTGGGCGAAGTCATGGCCATCGGCCGTAATTTCCAGGAGTCCTTGCACAAGGCCCTGCGCGGACTGGAAGTGGACTCCGTGGGTTTCGATCCGAAAGTGGATCTGGATGCGCCGGACGCCGCCGAGCGTATCGCCCAGCAGCTGTCGACGCCGGGGCCGGAGCGCATCTGGGTGATTGGGGATGCGTTCCGTAGCGGTCTTGGTGTGGACGACGTGTACGCGCTGACCAAGATCGACCGCTGGTTCCTGGTGCAGGTGGCCGACCTGATCGCCGAGGAAAGCCGGTTGGTGGATTTCACGTTCACTGATCTGAGCCGTGACACGCTGTACCGTCTCAAGCGTAAGGGGTTCTCTGATGCCCGCCTGGCCCAACTGCTGGGCGTGCGGGAGGCGGATGTACGCAGCAAGCGCCAGGACCTGGGCGTGCGGCCGGTGTTCAAACGGGTGGATACCTGCGCCGCTGAGTTCCCCACCAGTACCGCTTACATGTACTCCAGCTATGACGAGGAATGCGAATCGAACCCCTCCGACCGTGACAAGATCATGGTGATCGGCGGTGGTCCGAACCGGATCGGTCAGGGCATCGAGTTCGACTACTGCTGCGTGCATGCCGCCTTCGCCATGAAGGACGACGGTTACGAGACCATCATGGTCAACTGTAACCCGGAGACCGTGTCCACCGATTACGACACCTCCGACCGTCTCTACTTCGAGCCGGTGACGCTGGAAGACGTGCTGGCCATTGCCGACGTCGAGCGGCCCAAGGGCGTGATTGTGCAGTATGGCGGGCAGACGCCGCTGAAACTGGCGCGGGCTCTGCAGGCGGCGGGCGTGCCGATTATCGGCACCAGCCCGGACGCCATCGATGAAGCGGAAGATCGCGAGCGCTTCCAGCAGATGGTCAACAAGCTTGGCCTCAAGCAGCCGCCGAACCGCACCGCCCGTTCCCTGGAAGAAGGCCTGAAGCTGGCGGAAGAAATCGGTTATCCGCTGGTGGTGCGGCCTTCCTACGTTCTGGGTGGCCGGGCCATGGAAATCGTTTACAACGAGGCGGAACTGCGCAGCTACATGAACAACGCGGTGAGTGTCTCCAACGACTCTCCGGTGCTGCTGGACCGATTCCTGGACGACGCCATTGAGGTCGACGTGGACGCTATTTGCGATGGATCCGATGTGGTTATCGGCGGGATCATGCAGCATATCGAGCAGGCCGGCGTGCATTCCGGCGACTCCGCCTGCTCGCTGCCACCGTATTCCCTGGACGATAGCGTGCAGGACGTGATGCGTCAGCAGACCGCCGCCATGGCCCTCGAACTGGGCGTGGTCGGCTTGATGAACGTGCAGTTCGCGGTGAAGGGCGAGGATGTCTACGTGCTCGAAGTGAACCCGCGGGCATCCCGGACCGTGCCTTATGTGTCCAAATGCATCGGCGTTTCACTGGCCAAGGTGGCCGCCCGTTGCATGGTGGGGATCAGTCTGAAGGATCAGGACTTTACCTCGGAGGTCGCGCCGCGCCACTATTTCGTCAAGGAAGCGGTTTTCCCGTTCGCCAAATTCCCGAAAGTGGACCCCATTCTCGGTCCGGAGATGAAATCCACCGGCGAAGTGATGGGTATTGGCAGCAGTTTCGCCGAAGCCTTCGGCAAGGCATCCCTGGGGGCCGGCGAACGTTTGCCGCAGGAAGGTACGGCGTTCATTTCCGTGCGCGAGGTGGACAAGCCCGCGGCGGTGGACGTGGCCCGCACCCTGAGTGAGCTGGGCTTCGAGCTGGTCGCTACCCGCGGTACCGCGGCGGTCATCGCCGAAGCGGGACTGCCGGTGACACCGATCAATAAAGTGCTCGAGGGGCGGCCGCATATTGTCGACATGATTAAAAACGACGGCGTGGCGCTGATCGTGAATACCACTGAAGGCAAGCAGGCGATCCGCGATTCCTTTGCGATTCGCCGCTCCGCCCTGCAGCACAAGGTGTTTTACACCACCACGATCACCGCCGCGCAGGCGGTGTGCCAGGCCATGGCCCTGCGTGATGAGCCGCAGGTGCGTCGGCTGCAGGACTTGCACGCCGAAATCTAATTGTACGGGGTACCCGGGGCCGGGTGCCCCGCGCTACCCACGGATGATTATTTGAGGTTGAACCTATGCAACGCATTCCGATGACGGTCAGTGGTGCCGAAGCATTGCGCAAGGAGCTGGACCATCTGAAAAAGGTGGAACGGCCCCGTATCAGCGCGGCCATCGCCGACGCCCGTGAGCACGGTGATCTGAAGGAAAACGCGGAATATCACGCCGCCCGCGAACAGCAGAGCTTCTGCGAAGGGCGTATCAACGAGATCGAGGGCAAGCTGTCCGCCGCTCAGATCATTGATATTACCCAACTGGATAACACCGGTAAGGTCATTTTCGGCGCGACCGTGACCATCATCGACGTGGACACCGATGAAGAGAAGGTCTACCAGATCGTGGGTGACGACGAAGCCGATATCAAGCAAGGCAAGATCAGTGTCAATTCACCCATCGCCCGTGGCCTGATCGGTCGGGAGGAAGGCGATGTGGTGCAAATCGACACCCCGGGAGGCACCCGGGAGTACGAGGTGGACAAGGTCGAGCACCTGTAAGGCGCTCGCGCGGGGCCGCGGTCCGGACCGGGAGCCCCCGCTTCAGTCCTGGGCTCTCAGGATATTGGACAGCTTGGGGTTGGGCTTGGCGGCCGCCCGGTAAAGCAGGGCGATGTTGCCGATACGCTGGATCAGCTCGGCACCGCTGGCCTCGCACAGCGCGTTCACCAGATCGGTGCGCTGGTCGCGGGTGGGCGCGTTGACGCGCACCTTGACCAACTCGTGGTCTTCCAGGCGCCGGTTCAATTCCTCGGTGAAGGATTCGGTCAGGCCCTTGTCGCCGGTCTGCAGCACCGCTTTCAGGTGGTGGCCGATGGTGCGCAAGCGCTTTCTGTCCTGTGGGCTCAAAGGCATGGTGTTCTCCAAATCGGGGGCGCTATTCTAGGTACGCGGCTGCTGCCCTGCAATCATCACCGGGGCCTCAGGCACTATTCCCTCGGGTGGGCATCCGGACCGGGTAACAGGATGAACCTTTATGGCCAGATCAAAAAGCAGCCAGCGCTGGTTGCGAGAGCATTTTGACGACCACTGGGTGGCCTGCGCCCAGGCCGAGGGCTACCGCTCCCGGGCCAGTTTCAAGCTGCTGGAGATCCACGAAAAAGACAAGTTGTTCCGGCCCGGCATGCGTGTGCTGGATCTGGGGGCCGCCCCCGGCGGCTGGGCCCAGGTGGCTGGCCGGCTGGTCGGTTCCCGGGGAACGGTGGTGGCCAGCGATATTCTGGCCATGGACCCGATTCCCGATGTCGCCTTCATCCAGGGGGATTTCCGTGAGGAGGCGGTCTACCAGCAAATCCTGGACAGCCTGGGGGGGCACAAAGTGGACCTTGTAATGTCCGATATGGCCCCCAATATGAGTGGTAACCGTGCCGTGGACCTGCCGCGGGCCATGTATCTGGCCGAGCTGGCTCTGGATATGGCGGAGAGCGTCCTTGAACCGGACGGCGTTTTCCTGGTCAAGGTGTTTCAGGGAGAGGGCTTCGATGAGTATCGGCGGAGTCTTCAGAGCCGGTTTCGGCGGGTGGTGAGCCGCAAGCCGGCGGCCAGCCGCCCTCGCTCCAATGAAGTGTATCAATTGGGGTGGCACCTGAAATAGTGTAAGGTTTAGAAGTCAGTATGCGCACTTGCGCCCGAACGAATCGAGGTCTCCCTTGAACGACATGACCAAGAACATCGTACTGTGGCTGGTGATTGCCGGGGTCCTTTATGTGGTGGCCTCCAGCATCAACCCCCAGCCCAGTCAGCAGATGCTGAACTACTCCTCCTTCATTGAGAGCGTGGAGAGTGGCAAGGTGGCCCGGGTAACCATCGGGGATACCCGGATTTCCGGTGAAATGAAGAATGGCGGCAAGTTCGAAACGGTCAAACCGCCGGCGCTGGACACCAATCTGATTCCCACCCTGATCCAGAATAAAGTGGATGTGGTCGGCAAGGAGCCGGAACGTCAGGGCTTCCTGACCCAGTTGTTCCTGTCGGTGCTGCCGATCCTGTTGATCCTGGCCATTTTCATCTTCTTCATGCGGCAGATGCAGGGCGGTGGCAAAGGTGGCGGCGGGCCGATGACCTTTGGTAAGTCGAAGGCGCGGCTGATGAGCGAAGATCAGATCAAAACCACCTTCGCGGATGTGGCCGGTGTCGAGGAAGCCAAGGAAGAGGTGCAGGAACTGGTGGAGTTCCTGCGCGATCCCGCCAAGTTCCAGCGGCTTGGCGGCAAGATCCCTCGCGGTGTGTTGATGGTGGGGTCTCCGGGGACCGGTAAGACCCTGCTCGCCAAGGCCATCGCCGGCGAGGCCAAGGTGCCGTTCTTTAGTATCTCCGGTTCCGATTTCGTGGAAATGTTCGTTGGTGTCGGTGCCTCCCGGGTGCGCGACATGTTCGATCAGGCCAAGAAGCACGCGCCCTGCATTATCTTCATTGACGAGATCGATGCCGTGGGCCGTTCCCGTGGCGCGGGTCTTGGCGGTGGCCACGATGAGCGCGAGCAGACCCTGAACCAGTTGCTGGTGGAGATGGACGGTTTTGACGCCAACGACGGCATCATCGTCATCGCCGCCACCAACCGTCCCGATGTGCTTGATCCGGCGCTGCTGCGTCCGGGCCGGTTCGACCGTCAGGTGACCGTGCCGCTGCCCGATATCCGTGGCCGCGAACATGTATTGAAAGTGCATATGCGTCCCGTGCCGGTGGCCGAGGACGTGGACGCCAGTGTGATCGCCCGTGGTACCCCGGGCTTCTCCGGCGCCGATCTGGCCAACCTGGTCAACGAGGCCGCTCTGTTCGCCGCCCGCGCCAACAAGCGGGTGGTGACCATGGAGGAGTTCGAGAAGGCCAAGGACAAGATCCTGATGGGCGCCGAGCGCCGCTCCATGGTGATGAGTGAGAAAGAGAAGCTGAACACCGCCTATCACGAATCCGGCCACGCGATTGTCGGCCGGCTGGTGCCGGACCACGATCCGGTCTACAAGGTGAGCATCATTCCTCGTGGCCGTGCCCTGGGTGTGACCATGTATCTGCCCGAAGAGGACAAGTATTCCCAGTCCAAGAGAGGGTTGGAATCGTCCATTTGTTCTCTGTTTGGCGGCCGTATCGCCGAGGAAATCACGCTTGGGTTTGACGGTGTGACCACCGGCGCCTCCAACGACATTGAGCGGGCCACGAAGCTGGCCCGGGCTATGGTGACCAAGTGGGGCCTGAGCGAGAAAATGGGACCGCTGGCCTATGAGGAAGACGAAGGCGAGGTGTTCCTGGGTAAGCAGGTGGGCCAGCGCAAGCATATGTCCGAGCAGACCACCGAGGAAATTGACCGGGAAGTGCGTTCCATCGTTGATCGCTGTTACGCAAGAGCGAAGGAAATTCTGGAGAATAACCGGGACAAGCTGGATCTGATGGCCGAAGCGCTGATGCAGTACGAGACCATCGATGCCGAGCAGATCAACGATATTATGTCCGGACACAAGCCCCGTCCGCCGAAGGACTGGCGCGACCAAGGGCCCGGAAGTGGTGCTTCCTCTTCTGGCGAGAACGCCTCCGACGACGCCAAGCCCGGCGACGACCCCATCGGTGGACCCGCCAATACTCACTGATGCGCCAGATCACTAAACTGACCTGTGGGGCGCGGACACTGGACCTGTCCGCGCCCGTCGTTATGGGTATCCTTAATGTCACCCCGG
The DNA here is from genome assembly GCF_025532145.1 of Alloalcanivorax balearicus MACL04. Taxonomy (GTDB): domain Bacteria; phylum Pseudomonadota; class Gammaproteobacteria; order Pseudomonadales; family Alcanivoracaceae; genus Alloalcanivorax; species Alloalcanivorax balearicus. Next base: position 188,714 of record NZ_ARXS01000004.1, read on the forward strand.
ACTCGTTCTCGGACGGTGGCCAATTCACTTCCCTGGACTCGGCTCTGCGTCGGGCGGAGCAGATGCTCGCCGACGGCGCCGCCATCATCGATGTTGGTGGAGAGTCCACCCGCCCCGGCGCCGATCCGGTATCCGAACAGCAGGAACTGGACCGCGTGGTGCCGGTGGTGGAAGCCCTGACCCGCGAACTGGATGCTCTGGTGTCGGTGGATACCAGTACCGCGAGTGTGATCCGTGAAACCGCCCGCGCCGGCGCGGGTCTGATCAATGATGTGCGCTCATTGCGCCGTGCGGGCGCCTGTCAGGCGGCGGCGGAAGCTGGCTTGCCCGTATGCCTGATGCATATGCGCGGCGAGCCCGGGGACATGCAGGATGATCCCCGATACCAGGACGTCACCGCCGAGGTGATCCAGTTCCTGGAGGAGCGGGTGGCGGTGTGTGTGTCCGCGGGGATTGCCCGTGACAGGCTGCTGGTGGACCCGGGCTTTGGTTTCGCCAAGACCGTGTACCACAATCTGAAGCTGCTGGCGGAAATGGACCAGCTCCAACGTTTGCGGCTGCCGATACTGGTGGGGTTGTCGCGCAAATCCATGGTCGGAAAAGTACTGGACCGGCCGGTGGACGAGCGCTTGCCCGGTTCGCTGGCGGCGGCGGTGATGTGTGTTGAACGGGGTGCGTTGATCGTGCGTGCCCATGATGTCAAAGAGACCGTGGACAGCGTGCGCTTTGCCCGCGCTGTAATGGAGACAGTGGATGAGTCGTAAATATTTCGGTACGGACGGGATCCGTGGCACCGTGGGTGAAGCGCCCATTACCCCGGATTTTGTGCTCAAGCTGGGTTGGGCCGCCGGCCGTGTGCTGGCCGCGCGTGGCGGCAGCAAGATCCTGATCGGCAAGGACACCCGGATTTCCGGCTACATGTTCGAGTCGGCGCTGGAGGCGGGCATTTCCGCCGCCGGGGTGGATGTGCGGCTGCTGGGGCCGATACCGACGCCGGGAATCGCGTATCTGACCCGCACCCTGCATGCCCAGGCCGGGATCGTCATCTCGGCGTCCCACAACCCCTACACCGACAACGGCATCAAGTTCTTTGGCGCGGATGGCCGTAAGCTGAACGATCAGATCGAACAGGACATCGAGCATATGCTGGATGAGCCGATCTCGGTGGTCGGCTCGGATCGCATCGGCAAGGTGCGGCGTATCGATGACGCCCGTGGCCGCTATATCGAGTTTGTCAAAAGCACGGCGCCGGGGCTGAGTCTGGCCGGGTTGACCATCGTCGTCGATACCGCCAACGGTGCCGCTTACCACATCGCTCCGGATGTTCTGGAAGAGCTGGGCGCCAATGTGCTGCCGATGGCCAACACCCCGGACGGCTTCAATATTAACCGGGGTTGCGGCTCCACCAGCCCCGAGGCTCTGCAGCGCAAGGTGCTGGAGAGTGGCGCCGATCTCGGTCTTGCCCTGGATGGCGATGCCGACCGCCTGATCATGGTGGACGATCAGGGTGAGGTGGTGGATGGCGATCAACTGTTGTACGTGATCGCCCGTGATCGTCAGCGCAATGGTGCCCTGCACGGTGGTGTGGTGGGAACCTTGATGTCCAACTATGGCCTCGAGCTGGCGTTGGAGCAGCAGGGGATCCCGTTCGTCCGTGCCAACGTTGGCGATCGCTATGTCATGGAGCAGTTGGACAGTCGCGGCTGGCTGCTCGGCGGTGAGTCTTCCGGGCACCTGGTGTGTCTGGATCGTACCTCCACCGGTGATGGCATGGTGGCGGCGTTGCAGGTGCTGGCGGCACTGAGCCGGGAAGGTCGGGGGCTGCGCGATGCGGTGGCGGAAGCGCCGCTGGTGCCGCAGACTCTGATTAATGTGCGCGGCGATAATCGCGATGGTTTCATGGAGCGCCCCGAGCTGCGGCAGGCGGTGAGTGACGTGGAGGCGGAGCTGGCCGGCAAGGGCCGGGTGCTGTTGCGTCCTTCCGGTACCGAGCCGCTGGTGCGGGTCATGGTGGAAGGGTTGGATGGCGCGCAGGTGGAGCGCCTTTGCCAGCGTCTGGCGGAACAGGTGCAGGCGATTATCGCCTGACCGCTGAATACGGGAACAAGTGAATGACAAGAACGCCGCTGGTAGCCGGTAACTGGAAGATGAATGGCCGGTTGGACATGGTGGAGGCTCTGGGCGCTTCCCTGAGTGGATTGCGGAACAGTCGGGCAGAAGTGGCCGTGTGTCCGCCGTTTCCCTATCTGGCGGCTCTGGCCCGCACTCTGGGCGACAGCGGGGTGCAAATTGGCGCGCAAAACGTGAGTAGCCACGAGGATGGCGCCTTCACCGGCGAAGTCTCCGCGGAAATGCTCGCCGATCTGGGCTGCCGGTACGTAATAGTAGGGCATTCCGAGCGCCGTGCCCTGTACGGTGAAGATGATGAACTGGTGGGTGAGAAGTTTCTTCGTGCCCAGCAGGGAGGGCTGATACCGATCCTGTGCGTCGGTGAAACGCTGCGCGAAAGGGAGGCGGGCGAGACCGAGCAGGTAGTGGTACGGCAAGTCTCATCGGTGCTGGACGTGGCTGGCATCGGCGCTTTCGACCAGGCAGTGGTGGCTTACGAGCCGGTCTGGGCGATCGGTACCGGTGAAACCGCCACCCCTGAGCAAGCCCAGGAAGTGCACGCCCGTTTACGCGCGGCGCTGGCCGCGGAGGACGCAAGTGTGGCTTCCCGCATCCGGCTGCTTTACGGCGGCAGTGTAAAGTCGGATAATGCCGCCCTTCTGTTCGCCCAGCCGGATATTGACGGTGGTCTTATCGGCGGGGCCTCACTGAGCGCGGATGAATTCAGCGCAATTTGTCTCGCGGCGGAATAAACGGTTACTTATGGATATTGTGCTTCATGTGGTCCACGTGTTGACGGCTCTGGGTCTGATCGGCCTGGTCCTGATTCAACACGGCAAAGGTGCCGATGCCGGCGCCTCTTTTGGCGGCGGCGGTTCGCAGACGGTGTTTGGCAGCGCGGGCTCCGCGAACTTCCTGACCCGGTCCACGGCGGTGCTGGCTGCGGTGTTCTTCATCACCAGTCTGGCCCTGGCTTGGATGGCTCGTAACGAGGTCGCCCAGAACTCCAGTATTTTGCCGATGGTGGAAACCGTTGATGAACTGGATGTGCCGGAAAGTGATGCACCGGCGGTGCCGCAATCCTCCGATGTGCCTTCCAATAGCCAAAGCGATGTTCCGGCCGCGGGCACCGATGTGCCTGCCAGCGGTAAGGGCGATGCTCCGACTATGGAAAGTTCTGAAAAAGGCACTTCAGATGTGCCGGCGAGTGATGTAGAATCCCCGCCCCTGGATGAGAGTCAGGCTGGTTCTCAATCCGAGTGATACCAGGTTCTTTGCCGAAGTGGTGGAATTGGTAGACACGCTATCTTGAGGGGGTAGTGGGCTTACGCTCGTGCCGGTTCAAGTCCGGCCTTCGGCACCAATTTGGAATGGGCTTTTTGCAACCGCCATTCTCACGGTTGGTCACCCTTTCCGGGTCAGGAAAGGGGTGCATTGGTAGTAACATCGAAGGCGCTTTTCGAGGCCCTTCGAATTCCCTGGCCAGGGTTAATGGCTCCGCGATGATGCCGCGGTTAAGACTCGGAAAAATAAATACTTTTTTTGAGTTTGCATTGACAACGGCGGCACGAATACATACTATGTGCGCCGCGATTTAGTGCGGGGTGGAGCAGTCTGGTAGCTCGTCGGGCTCATAACCCGAAGGTCGTAGGTTCAAATCCTGCCCCCGCTACCACTTAACGGAACCGCATCCCGGTTCTGTGGTAAGAAAGCCCCTCATCGTAGGGGCTTTTTGTTATTCAAAGCCGGGATGGCGAGTGGGAATGGGCGTTACGCCCATTTTTTGTTTCTGGCGCCGGAATCAAGGCAATGTCAAAACGCACGGAACAGATCAGGGAGCTGCTGGCTCCGGTAGTCAACGACATGGGCTACGAGCTCTGGGGTATCGAATACCTGCAGGGGCGTGGCGCGGTATTGCGTCTGTACATTGATCATGAAGCCGGCATCACCGTGGACGATTGTGTCGCGGTGAGCCATGAAGTCAGTGGCGTGCTCGACGTGGAAGACCCTATCCCCGGCGAGTTCAACCTTGAAGTGTCCTCTCCGGGCATGGATCGGCCGCTGTTCGAACTTTCCCAGTTTGAACGTTACCTCGGCGAGCAGGTGCAACTGAAACTGTTGGCCCCGGTAGCGGGCAAGCGCAAGATGATGGCGACTCTGGTGGCTGTCGATGGTGATACGCTGGTGGTGATGCTCAATGGCGACACTCTGCGTATTCCTTACAGTCAGGTGGACCGCGCTCGTCTGGAGCCACGCTTCGACTGAGCGTGACCTGAAAAAACCTTTGTAAAGGCCTGGCCATGAACAAAGAGATCCTGCTGGTAGCGGAAACCGTTTCCAACGAGAAAGGCGTCAGTCGTGACGTCATTTTCGAGGCCATCGAACTGGCCCTGGCGGCGGCAACCAAAAAACGTTTCAAGGAAGAAGACGTGGAGATCCGCGTGCACATCGACCGGGTTACCGGTGATTCCCGCACCTTCCGCGTCTGGCATGTGGTGCCCGATGAAGACCTCTATGAGTTCGGCAGACAGCTGACTCTCGACGAGGCCCACGAGCACGACGAGAACCTGCGGATTGGCGACGTTTACGAGGAAGAAGTGGAATCCGAGGCCTTCGGCCGTATCGGTGCCCAGACCGCCAAGCAGGTGATCGTGCAGAAAGTGCGTGAGGCCGAGCGTCATCAGGTGATCGAGGAATATCGCGACCGCATCGGTGAGCTGATCAGTGGCACGGTGAAGAAGGCCACGCGTGACGCCATCATTCTGGATCTGGGTGGTAATGCCGAAGCGCTGATCACCCGTGAGCACATGATCTCGCGTGAGAGCGTGCGCCAGAACGACCGTGTACGCGCTTATCTGTTGGGCGTGAACGAAGAAAATCGCGGCCCGCAATTGTTCGCCAGCCGGGCTTGCCCGGAGATGCTGATCGAATTGTTCAAGATCGAAGTGCCGGAGATCGGCGAGGAACTGATCGAGATCAAAGGTGCCGCCCGCGATCCGGGCTCCCGCGCCAAGATCGCGGTGAAGACCAACGATCAGCGCATCGATCCGGTGGGGGCTTGTGTCGGTATGCGCGGTGCTCGCGTGCAGGCGGTGTCCAATGAACTCGCCGGCGAGCGCATCGACATCGTGCTGTGGGACGATAACCCGGCACAGTTGGTAATCAATGCGATGCAGCCGGCGGAAGTAGCGTCCATCGTGATGGACGAAGAAAGTCATTCCATGGACATCGCCGTGGAAGACGAATCCGCCCTGGCCCAGGCCATCGGACGCAGCGGTCAGAACATCCGCCTCGCCTCCGAGCTGACCGGCTGGGAGCTGAATGTGATGACGCTCGATGATGCGCAGAACAAACAGCAGGAAGAAGCCCAGGTGGCCATGGAAACCTTCATGAGCCTGCTGGATGTGGATGAAGATGTGGCGGCGATTCTGGTGGAAGAAGGCTTCACCTCCCTGGAGGAAGTGGCTTATGTGCCCACCGAGGAAATGCTCGCCATTGAAGGCTTCGACGAAGATGTCGTCGAAGCGTTGCGCCAGCGCGCCAAGGACGCTTTGTTGACCCGCGCGCTGGTGTCCGAAGAGAAATTTGAATCGGCCGAACCCGCCGACGACTTGCTGGGTATGGACGGCATGACCCGCGATCTGGCGGTGGAATTGGCCTCCCGTGGCATTGTCACCATGGAAGACCTTGCCGAACAAGCGGTGGATGACTTGCTGGATATTGAAGGGATCAACGAAGAGCAAGCGGCTCAGTTGATCATGACCGCCCGCGCTCCCTGGTTTGAAGATGAGAACGCCGGTGAGTAAGTAGAGCGGTGGGGCAGGGCGCCACCATAAGCGGACAGGAGAGTGTTGCTGACATGGCAGAAACGACCGTAAAAAGTCTGGCAGAGGTTGTGAAGATTCCGGTGGATACGCTGCTTTCGCAGATGAAAGACGCCGGACTTCGTCACACCGACGCAGGTGATGTGGTCTCCGATGAACAGAAGCAGCAGCTGCTCGCGCATCTGCGTAAGTCCCATGGCGCCCAGGACGCGGAGCCCAAGAAGATCACCCTCAAACGTCGCTCCACCAGCACCATCAAGACGACGGGTACCGCCGGTAAAGCGAAAACCGTGAACGTGGAAGTGCGCAAGAAGCGTACCTACGTGAAGCGTGAGTCCATCGAAGAGCAAGAGCGTTTGGAAGCGGAGCGTCAGGCGGAGGAAGAAGCCCGTCTGAAGGCCGAGGAAGAGGCCCGCCGCGCCGAGGAAGAAGCCCGCCGCAAGGCGGAGGAAGAGGCTCGTCGCAAGCAGGAAGAAGAGGACGCTCGCCGCGCTGAGGAAGATGCGCGCCGTAAAGCTCTGGAAGCTGATAGTGCGGCTCAGGGTGGTACGGAGAAAGAGGCCGAGGACAAGAGCAAGCGCGTTTCCGTGCCGAAGACCGCCAAAAAAGCCGACAAGGTGGAGACGGCGGAAGAGCGTGCCAAGCGCGAAGAGGAAGAGCGTAAGCAGCGCGAGGCCGAGGAAGCACGGCGCAAGCAGGAAGCCGAAGCCCGCCGCAAGGCGGAGGAAGAAGCTGCCCGACGTACCGCCGAGGAAGCCCAACGTATCGCCGAGGAGCTGGAGAAGCGCGGCGGTGAACAGTCCCAGGAGAAGAAGGAAGAGGAAGACGACAAGGCCTCCTCCATCGTCCGGGATGCCGTGGAAGCCGGGTACCGTACCGAGGAACGGCAATCGCGCCGGCGTCGTCGCAAACCCAAGAGTGGCGGCGTGGTCCACGGCCAGATGAAGAGCTCCATGAACCGGGAGCACGGGTTTAAAAGCCCCACGGAGAAAATGGTGTACGACGTAGAAATTCCGGAAACCATCACCGTGGCGGAACTGGCTCAGCGCATGAACATCAAGGCCAAGGAACTGATCAAGGCCATGATGAAAATGGGCGAGATGGCCACCGTCAATCAGTTTATCGACCAGGAAACCGCTGTCCTTCTCACCGAGGAAATGGGCCACACTCCAAAACTGGTGAAAGGCGAGGAAGAGGCTCTGGAGGACGATCTGGCGTCTCTGGTGGACCGTTCTGGAGAGCAGGAAGTCTCCCGTGCACCGGTAGTGACCATCATGGGGCACGTCGACCATGGTAAAACCTCCCTGCTGGACTATATCCGCCGCGCCAAAGTGGCCGCCGGTGAAGCCGGGGGGATTACCCAGCACATCGGTGCCTACCATGTGAACACCGAACACGGCATGATCACCTTCCTGGATACCCCGGGCCACGCCGCCTTCACCGCCATGCGTGCCCGCGGTGCCAAGGCCACCGATATCGTGATTATCGTGGTGGCCGCGGATGACGGTGTGATGCCGCAGACGGAAGAAGCGATCAATCACGCCAAGGCCGCCGGCGTGCCGATCATCATCGCGGTGAACAAGATCGACAAGGAACAGGCCGACCCTGATCGGGTCAAGAACGAACTGGCCGCCAAGGACGTGATCCCCGAGGAGTGGGGGGGCGACATTCAGTTCGTCAACGTCTCCGCGCACAGTGGTGAGGGCGTTGATTCCCTGCTGGAATCAGTGTTGCTGCAGTCCGAACTGCTGGAACTGAAAGCCGCCGCCGTGGGCCCCGCCAGTGGCGTGGTGATTGAATCCCGGGTGGAAAAAGGCCGGGGCAACGTGGCCTCCATCCTGGTCCAGGCCGGTGAGCTGGAAGTGGGCGATATGCTGCTGGCCGGCGCATGCTTCGGCCGTGTTCGCGCCCTGGTGGATGAGAATGGCCAGCAAGTGAATAAAGTGGGGCCGTCCATTCCGGTGGAAGTGCTTGGTCTGAACGGTGCGCCGGAGGCCGGCGAGCAGGTTCAGGTGGTGCCGGACGAGAAGAAAGCCCGTGAAGTGGCTGAATTCCGTCAGGACCGTGACCGTGACGTCAAACTCAAGCGCCAGCAGGCGTCCAAACTGGAAAACCTGTTCCAGAACATGGGCTCCGAGGAAACCAAGCACGTCAATATCGTGCTCAAGGCCGATGTTCGCGGTTCCCTGGAGGCGTTGATCGGCGCGCTGACCGACCTGTCCACGGATGAGGTGAAAGTGGGGCTGGTCTCCACTGGTGTCGGCGCGATCAACGAGTCCGACGTCAATCTGGCGATGACCAGTGAGGCGGTACTGCTCGGCTTTAACGTGCGGGCGGACGCCAAGGCCAAGCGCCTGTGCGAAGCGGAAGGCATAGACCTGCGTTATTACAGCGTGATCTATGAACTGATCGACGACGTGAAACAGGCCATGAGCGGTCTGCTGGCACCGGAGAAACGCGAGGAGATCCTTGGCGTGGCCCAGGTGCGGGATGTCTTCCGCTCCTCCAAGTTTGGTGCCGTGGCCGGCTGTATGGTGGTGGAAGGTACCCTCCATCGAAACCGTCCGATCCGTGTACTGCGTGACGATGTGGTGGTCTTCGAGGGTGAGCTGGAATCCCTGCGCCGCTTCAAGGACGACGTCCAGGAAGTTCGTAATGGCATGGAGTGTGGTATCGCCGTGAAGAGCTACAACGACGTCAAGGAAGGCGACAAGATCGAAGTCTTCGAAGTGAAGGAGGTGGCGCGCTTCCTGTAAGCGCGCCCGCACTATGAGTCGTCATCGCCGTCCCCAAGGTTTTCAGCGTACTGACCGTATTGCTGATCAGATTCAACGCGAACTGGCCCGGGTCCTGCGGTTTGAAATGAAGGATCCGCGTGTGGACATGGTGACGATTCAGGACGTCCGGGTTTCCCGGGACCTGTCCTTCGCCGATGTGTATTTCACATTGCTGGGGCGGGACGCGGACGCCGGAACCGAGGCCGAAGCCGTACTGGGCGGTGCCGCCGGCTTCCTGCGCAGCACCCTGGCCCAGACTCTGAATACCCGCACCACGCCCCGGCTACGTTTCCATTACGACCTGACCCCCGAAAATGCCTCTCGGCTGTCACAGCTGATTGACGAGGCGCGGGCGGAGGACCGGGCACAAAGCCCGGATCAGGAAGACCAAGACCACGATTGATCTCGGAGCATAAGACGGTGGGAAAACGACGCCGCGGAGGCCGTCCTCTGAATGGCATTTTGTTGTTGGACAAAACCGATGGTGTGACCAGCAACGGGGCTTTGCAAATGGCCAAGCGTATGTTCGCCGCGGCCAAGGCCGGGCACACTGGTAGCCTGGATCCGCTCGCTACTGGCATGTTGCCAGTGTGTTTCGGCGAGGCGACCAAATTCAGTCAGTTTCTGCTCGACGCGGATAAACGCTACCGGGTCACCGCGCGTCTTGGCGTGACCACGGAAACCGGCGATGCCGACGGTGAGGTGGTGGAAACCCGCCCGGTATCGGTCACCGAGGCCCAGGTTCTGACCGCGCTGGACCGTTTCCTGGGGGAAATCGAGCAGGTGCCGAGTATGTATTCGGCGATCAAGCACAATGGCACACCGCTGTATAAGCTGGCGCGGGAAGGCATTACCGTTGAGCGCGAGCCGCGCCAGGTGACCATTCACGAAATTCGCGAGGCGCGCCTGGAAGGCGAGGACCTGACGTTTGAGGTGGCCTGTTCCAAGGGCACTTATGTGCGTTCCCTGGTGGAAGACCTGGGCGCGGCGCTTGGCTGTGGCGGTCACGTGATCGCCCTGCGGCGCCTGTCCGCCGGTCCTTATCCGGAGGAGCGGATGATTACCCTGGAGCAGTTGGGGCTGCTCAAGGAGCAGGGTGGATTCGAGGCAATTGATGATTTGCTCTTGCCTTTATCCACCAGCGTGGCAGACTGGCCGCGCGTCAATCTGGGTGACAACGCGGCGTATTATCTGCGCCAGGGTCAGCCGGTGATGGCCAGTGACCGCCCGGCCGAGGGCTGGGTCAGTCTTTATCAGGCTTCCACGGAACAGTTCCTGGGGGTCGGAGAAGTACTGGAGGATGGGCGAATAGCGCCTCGTCGTCTGGTATCGGAGTGACCCGGTCGGGTCGCGCAAGCAGGACGGCAGCTATAAATATGCATGGCTGACCGTGACTAATGTTGCATATTGGAGTGTATACAATGGCTTTGAGCGTCGAAAAGAAAGCGGAAATCCTGAAGGAATTCGGTCGTAAGGAAGGGGACTCCGGTTCCCCGGAAGTGCAGGTTGCCCTGCTGACCGAGAACATTAACCAGCTGCAGGGTCACTTCAAGGCCCACAACAAGGACCACCACAGCCGTCGTGGTCTGATCCGCATGGTTAACCAGCGCCGTAAGCTGCTGGACTACCTGGCTGGCAAGGATCGTAGCCGCTACCTGCAGTTGATCGAGCGTCTGGGGCTGCGTCGCTAAGCCCTGGTCATGTTCGATTCACGACGGAAGCTCGGCCATGCCGGGCTTCTGTTGTTTTTGGCGTACCGAAAAAGCAGTGACGAATGCCGGGACGATCCATGGTGAATGAAGGCTATGGCGCCCACGGAGCCAGGGTTATGATGCCCTGGCAAAGACTGATGGAAGAGTGAAGAGAAGAGACGAGAGATATGTTCAATATAGTGCGCAAAGAGATTCAATACGGCGCGGATACCGTGGTGCTGGAAACCGGGCAAATCGCCCGTCAGGCCACCGCCGCCGTTATGGTCACCATCGGTGACACCCAGGTCCTGGTGACCGTGGTGGGCAAGAAAGAAGCGGATCCCGGTAAAGGCTTTTTCCCGTTGACCGTGAACTACCAGGAAAAAACCTATTCCACTGGCCGCATTCCCGGTGGCTTCCTCAAGCGTGAAGGTCGTCCCAGCGAGAAGGAGACCCTCACCTGCCGCCTGATCGATCGCCCGATCCGGCCGCTGTTCCCCAACGGCTTCATGAACGAAGTGCAGATCGTTGCCACCGTGATGTCCTCCGACAAGAACCGCGATCCGGACATCGCCGCCATGATCGGCACTTCCGCCGCCCTGGCGATTTCCGGGATTCCGTTCAATGGCCCGATCGGCGCCGCCCGGGTGGGCTTCAAGGACGGTATGTACCTGCTCAACCCCAGCTACTCCGAGCTGGAAGAATCCCTGCTCAACCTGGTGGTGGCGGGTACCGAGCCGGCCGTGCTGATGGTGGAATCCGAAGCCCAGGAGCTGAGCGAGGACCAGATGCTGGGCGCCGTACTTTACGGCCATCAGGAAATGCAAACCGTTATTCAGGGCATCAAGGCTTTCGCCCAGGAAGTGGGCACCCCGGCTTGGGAGTGGCAGGCGCCGGCGGAAAACGCCGAGCTGAAAGCCGCGATCAAAGCCAAATACGAAGGCGCCCTGGCCGAGGCTTACACCATCACCGAAAAACAGGCGCGCTACACCAAAGTGGGTGAGCTGCGTGACGCTTGCGTGGCCGAGTTCGTCACTGAAGATGAGAACAGCCCGGAAGCCGGCGAAGTAAAAAGCCTGTTCGGCAAGATCGAGAAGAACGTGGTGCGTGAGGGTGTATTGTCCGGCAAAGCACGTATCGACGGTCGTGCCCTGGATCAGGTTCGCGCGATTGACTGTAAAGTCGGGATGCTCAAGAAAACCCACGGTTCCGCCCTGTTTACCCGGGGTGAAACCCAGGCCATCGTTACCGCTACCCTCGGCGGCATGCGTGATGCCCAGTTTATCGACGCCCTGGAAGGCTCCCGTCAGGACCACTTCATGCTGCAGTACAACTTCCCCCCGTACTGCGTGGGTGAAACCGGCATGATCGGCTCTCCCAAGCGCCGTGAAATCGGGCACGGCCGTCTCGCCCGCCGCGGCGTGGAAGCGGTGGTGCCGAACGAGAAGGATTTCCCTTATACCATCCGTGTGGTCTCCGAGATCACCGAATCCAACGGCTCCTCCTCCATGGCCAGTGTGTGCGGCACCTCCATGGCGCTGATGGACGCCGGTGTGCCCCTGAGCGCTCCGGTGGCCGGTATCGCCATGGGTCTGGTGAAGGAAGAGGACGGCCGTTTCGCGGTGCTGTCCGACATCCTGGGTGACGAGGACCACCTGGGCGACATGGACTTCAAAGTGGCCGGCACCGAGCGTGGCGTGACCGCGCTGCAGATGGATATCAAGATCGAGGGCATCACCGAAGAGATCATGGAGAAAGCGCTGGAACAGGCTCAGCGCGGCCGCCTGCATATCCTCGGCGAAATGGCCAAGGCGATCTCCGTGTCCCGTGACCAGGTTTCCGACAATGCGCCGACCCTGCTCACCATGAAGATCAATTCGGAGAAAATCCGCGATGTGATTGGTAAAGGTGGCGCGGTGATCCGGGCTCTGACCGAGGAAACCAGCTGTACCATCGACATCGAGGACGACGGCAGCATCAAGATCTACGGCGAGACCCGTGAAGCGGCCCAGGAAGCGCAACGCCGCATCGAGGAAATCACCGCCGAGGCCGAAGTGGACAAAATCTACGAAGGCGAAGTGACCCGCGTGGTGGATTTCGGTGCTTTCGTACGCATCATGCCCGGTACCGAAGGGCTTCTGCACATTTCCCAGATCGCCGAAGAACGTGTGGAGAAGGTCTCCGATTACGTCAAGGAAGGTGATGTGATCCGGGTGAAAGTGCTGGATGTGGACCAGCGTGGCCGCATCAAGCTGTCCATGAAGGAAGCGAAAGAAGGCTGATTGCGCTTAATTGCACCCTTTCGGGAGTCAGCCAAAATAAAAAGGCCCGCGGATGCGGGCCTTTTTAATGGTTCATCGCGGAATGACGGGAATGGGCGTCTCCATCGGGGACACGGGTCTGTGCGGAGGCCTTCCGGGATCGCTGTAAATACATCCCTGTAAGCTCCCGGTTTGACGTCCCTGTCAAACAGGGTCCCGGAAGGCCTCCGGGCAGACCCGCTTCGAGTGAACCGCCGCGTTCCGGACTCCAACGACGACGGACCTTTCCGGAGAGGGGAGAGGATGCCCTCTCCATCCCGGTGTGCTGGTTTGCTCGCGGTGGACAGGACATCCTTTCCCTTTCCAGAAACGGCCGTCGGTCATCTCGAAGCGGAGCCGTGTTACGCCTTTGCGGAACCTGCTTCACGACGTTCCCGCAACGGCGTAACACGGCTCCGCTGTCCCTGATGGAGGGCAATTCCAAATCCCGTCAAACCGCGATGAACTTTTTAATGCCTGATCAAATGGTGCAGGGCTGATCCGTCGGTTACAACACCATGGCGGCGGTCCAGCCCGCCACCAGTAATGGCAGGTTATAGAACACAAAAGTCGGAATCACGGTGTCCCGGATATGGTCATGCTGGCCGTCGGCGTTGAGCCCCGCTGAGGGGCCCAGCGTTGAATCCGAGGCCGGTGAGCCGGCGTCTCCAAGTGCCGCCGCGCTGCCTACCAGGGCCGCGGTGGCCAGGGGCGAAAAGCCCAGCGCCAGACACAGCGGCACATACAAGGTGGCGATAATCGGGATGGTGGAGAATGAGGAACCGATGCCGAGGGTGATGAATAACCCCAGCAGCAACAAGCCCGCCGCCGCCACACCGGGGCTGTTCAATTGGCCGGTGACGGCTTCCACCAGCAACGGCACCTGTCCGCCCCCTTTCACCACCGCCGCGTAGCCGTTGGCGGCGATCATGATGAAGCCGATCAAAGACATCATCTTCACGCCTTGAGTGAAGGCGTCCTGGGATTCCCGCCAGGGCACCACACCGCCGGCTGTGAACAGCAGAAAGCCGACCAGCGCGCCCAACACAATGGAGTCGGTGAGCAGTTGCAGGCTCACCGCGCTGCCCAGAGCGAGCGCCGCCACTACAAGCGTGCGTGGGGATAACCGTACCTGGTGGTCTTCGCCGGGTAAGGTTACTGGCCGATAATCCCGGGGGTTACGAAACCACCACAGCGCCAGCAGCAGACCCGCCACCATGCCACCGGCTGGCAGCAGCATGGCCCGGGGAATCTGCTCCTTTGCCAGATCGAGGCCGGCCTGGGCCAGGCTGGGTTCCAGCTGTTTGTAGAGAAACAAGCTGCCAAAGCCTACCGGTAGCACCATGTAGGGCGTGATCAGCCCGAACGTCAGTACGCAGGCGGCCAGCCGCCGGTCCAGCCTGAGCCGGGCCATGACTCCAAGCAGGGGTGGCACCAGGATGGGGATGAAGGCGATATGCACCGGGATCAGATTCTGACTGATTACCGCGGCACCCAGCAGGACCAGAATGATCAGGTTGCGCAGCCGCCGCAGCTGTCCGGGGTCGGGTGTGCCGCCGAGGCGGCGGATCAGCCGTGCCGCCAGCCATTCGGTGACGCCGGAGCGGGCGATGCCCACCGCGAAAGCGCCCAGTAAGGCGTAGCTGAGAGCAATCGGAGCGCCGCCGCCCAGCCCTTCGGTGAACAGGGTCAGGGTGTCATGCAGGGACAGGCCACTGAACAGGCCGGCGGTGAGGGCGGCGCACACCAGCGCCAGAACCACATTCAGGCGCGCCAGGCTCAGGCCCATCAGAACCAGAACGGATATCACGACCGCATTGGTCAGCATTGCATTGTCCTCGACGCTGGTGCTCGCGAGGGGCGCAGTCTACCGGGGTTGACTATGGCTGTCTCCGGTGAGGGCGCGGATATGGGTCAAACTATTTGACCCTATTGCCAAATTCATAAGCATGCTTACAATAGAAATCTTAAACCGGCTCTAAAGTTGTTATCCGAGGAGCGAGCATGGGCGGAAGGGACACCACGGTTGGGATGAGCCTGAACGATGTGGCGCGCATGATGCGGCGGGACTTCGATCGTCGGGCCCGGGAGCAGGGCCTGAGCCGGGCCCGCTGGCAGGTGCTCTGGCAGCTTTCCCGGCGGCAGGGCGTGCATCAGGCAGCCCTTGCCGAGGTGATGGATCTGGCCCCCATCTCGCTGACCCGCCAACTGGACCAGCTGGAGGCGGAAGGATTGGTGGAGCGGCGCCCGGATCCGTCCGATCGACGGCGCCGGTTGTTGTTTCTGGCCGACCAGGCCCGGCCGGCGCTGGAACGATTGAAGGCGTTGGCCGAACAAACCCGTGCGCGGGCTTTTGCGGGATTGGAGCCTGCGGATATCGACACGCTTATTCGGATTCTGGCCGCCATGCGCGCCAACTTGTGTGATCGCCCGGACCAGGGAGACTAGAGTGACCTCGATACAACGAACCCGCCGTCTGGGCATGGGCTTGGGCTTGCTGGTGGCGGTGGTGCTGATCCTGTGGCTGATTTTTGGCGGCCAGCGCTACGTCAGCACGGATAACGCCTACATCAAGATCGACATGTTGTCCCTGGCCGCCAACGTCAGCGGGCAGTTGGTGGCGGTGAACGTGGAACGCAATCAGGTGGTGGAGAAGGGGCAGGTGCTGGCGGAAGTGGACCCCCGGCCGTTTCGCATCGCCGTTGCCGAAGCGCGGGCGGATCAGCAGGCGGTGCGCAACCGCATCCTGTCGTTGCGGGGAGACTATGCCCAGGCGATGGCGGAGCGGGATCAGGCCAACCGTGATGTGTCCTATTACCGGCGTGAGCTGCAACGTCTGCAGCGAATGAGGCGCAGTTCGGTGTCCGAGGCACAACTGGACGGCGCCCGACAGAAACTGGACCAGGCTCGCGCCAACGGCTCCGTGGCGGAACAGCGTCTGGTCAGCCTGCGGGCGCAGCTGGCGGGCGGGCCTGATGTGGCGGTGGAGGACCATCCGGATTATCAGGCCGCCACCGCCAAGCTGGAGCAGGCGGAATACGATCTGTCCCAATGCCAGGTCATCGCTCCGGCCTCCGGCATCGTGGGCGGCGAAGTGCCGATGATTGGGGAACGGGTGAACGCCGCGGTGCCGATCATTTCCTTGTCGAAGACCGATACGTTGTGGGTGGAAGCGAACCTCAAGGAAACCCAACTGACCCGGATCGTGCCGGGGCAGACCGCGGAAGTGGAAGTGGACACTTTCCCGGGGGTGAAGTGGGAAGCGGAAGTCATCAGTCTGAGTCCGGCCACCGGTTCCGAGTTCGCGCTGATTCCTCCGCAGAATGCCAGCGGTAACTGGGTGAAAGTGGTTCAGCGGCTACCCGTGCGGCTGCGTTTGCTGCCCAAGGACGGCCAGCCGATCCTGCGCTCCGGAATGAGCGCCGAGGTGAGCATCGACACCGGTGACGAGCCGGAGCAACAAACCGCACAGGCGCAGTAATATGACGCGTATCGAGGACCAGCGTCTGGTCACCGCCAGTATCATGCTGGCGACGGTGATGCAGGTGCTCGATACCACCATCGCCAATGTGGCCCTGCCGCATATGCAGGGCAGTCTCTCCGCCAGTACCGACCAGATTACCTGGGTCCTGACCTCCTACATCGTGGCTTGCGCCATCATGACCCCGACGGTGGGCTTCGTGACGTCGCGTATCGGCCGGCGCCAGGTGTTTCTGTGGTCGGTGGCCGGGTTTACCGTGGCTTCCGGCTTGTGCGGCCTGTCCACCTCGCTGGAACAGATGGTGGCGTTCCGTATTTTGCAGGGTATCTTCGGCGCTGCCCTTGTGCCGCTGTCCCAGGCTGTGTTGCTGGATTCCTATCCGGTGGAAAAACACGGCCAGGCCATGGCGGTCTGGGGGGTGGGTGTGATGGTGGGGCCAATCCTCGGCCCGACACTGGGAGGCTGGCTGACCGAATGGTACAGCTGGCGCTGGGTGTTCTACATCAACTTGCCGTTCGGCCTGCTGGCCTATCTGGGGATCTGGCTCAGTGTGCCGGACACGGAAATCCGGAAAACCCGATTTGACCTTACCGGTTTTGCCCTGCTTGCTCTGGCAATCGGCGCCTTCCAGTTGATGCTGGACCGGGGCGAACACCTGAAATGGTTTGGCAGTCTTGAGATCCAGATCGAGGCGGTGTTGGCGCTGGCGGGTCTGTATCTGTTCGTGGTGCACTCGCTGACCCATAAAGCGCCTTTTATCAATATGGCGTTGTTTCGGGATCGCAATTTCGTCACCGGCGTGATGTTCATTTTCGTAGTGGGGATCATCCTGCTCGCCACCATGGCGTTGCTGCCGCCGTTTCTGCAGCAATGGAAGGATTACCCCGCCGCCACCACTGGCATCGTATTGGCCCCCAGAGGACTCGGATCGATGGTGTCGATGATGCTGGTGGGGCGCTTGATGCGTACCCGCCTCGATCCCCGGGCCCTGGTGATCACGGGACTATGTCTGACCAGTCTGTCGTTGTACCAGATGGCGGGCTTTACCCTGCAGGTTTCGCAGAGTGACCTGATCTGGACGGGCGTGCTGCAAGGATTGGGGCTTGGGTTGGTGTTCGTGCCGGCCTCCGCTCTGACCTACGCCACCCTGGCGCCGTCGTTGCGGACCGAGGGTACGTCGCTGTTTTCCCTTTCCCGTAACCTCGGTTCCAGCGTCGGCATCTCGATCATGACCGCCATGCTGACCCGCAATTTGTGGATCAACGAACAACAACTGGGCGAGCAACTGCAACTGAAGGCCTGGATTGCCCAGGGACTACCGATGAAGGATCTGGTGTCCGGGGTGCCGGCCCAGGTGTATCACACTCTGTTGAGTCAGGCGGCGGAGATCAGCTACATGAACGATTTCCGCTTGCTTATGTGGATCAACATGGCGGCCATTCCGCTGGTGCTGTTATTACGGCGCCAACTCCCTTCGACGGCCTGACCGTTTCCCCATCAGGATGTTTTCCCGTGGTCGCTCCGAGCCCGCTGGCGAGGCGGGTGAACCGCTGTTTCATGTCGGCCAGAAAAACATTATCGGCTGTGCAAATCAAAACTTTAGCTTTTTCTCTGTGGGCATAAAGGCATTAGTTATTAATGCTATTTTGGTTTAAAGATAAGAAAAAAAGCCTTTTTTAAGGTCAGGATTTTCTATTAGAGTCGGAAATGTGAATAAATGAAAATGAAAAAATACCGGAAAAGGGCTGATGAAAGGGGAAGGACATGGACGCGATGGAGCGAGGGAATCGGCGGCTGTTTCGGAAGGGGACGGGTATTGGTGGCGGGCAATGGTGGCGATGGAGTGCGGGGATCGCCTGCGCGTTGCTGATGTCACAAGTCCTGGCCAGTGACGGGCAGGTGCGTTTTCGTGGCAAGATCGCGGTGGCGACGTGCGAAGTGGGAGTGCCTGCCGCCTCCGGGGATGCGGTCCCGGTATCCAGCTGCGAACGGATCAGGCAGGAAGTGGCGGATCCGATGGTGTTGATGAACACTCCCAGCCCCCACATGAGCTGGCACCGGCTCGATGGCAGCGTCATCACGGGGAAAGCGGAAACCATCGTCAGTCAGGCCGCCGATACGCCGACCATCCTGTATCTGAATTATCCGTGACAAGATTAAAAAGCCCGGCCCCTTACTGTATCGGGGCCGGGAGACAGGCTAACGGTGATACCGGTCCGCTTTAGCGGTTGCGGCGGGTATCGATTAATTGGTCGACCACGCCGGGATCCGCCAGGGTGGAGGTGTCGCCCAGGCTGTCCAGTTCATCGGCGGCGATTTTGCGCAGGATGCGGCGCATGATTTTGCCGGAGCGGGTCTTGGGCAGCCCCGGAGCGAAGTGGATCAGATCCGGCTTGGCGATCGGGCCGATTTCCTCGGTGACCAGTTTGCGCAGTTCCTCGATCAACTCCTCGCTGCCGGTGGCACCGGCCATCAAGGACACATAGGCGTAGATGCCCTGGCCTTTGACGTCGTGCTGATAACCCACCACGGCGGCCTCGGCGATGCTCTTGTGCAGCACCAGAGCGGACTCGATCTCGGCGGTGCCGAGGCGGTGGCCGGACACATTCAGGACGTCGTCGACCCGACCGGTGATCCAGTAATAGCCGTCTTCGTCGCGGCGGGCGCCGTCACCGGTGAAGTAGTAACCCGGATAAGCACTGAAGTAAGTGTCGATCATGCGCTGATGATCGCCGTAAACGGTGCGGATCTGGCTCGGCCAGCTCGCCTTGATCACCAGGTTGCCGGAAGTGGCGCCGTTCAGCTCCTTGCCGTCCGGGTCCATCAGGGCCGGCTGTACGCCGAACATGGGCAAGGTGGCGGAGCCCGGTTTCAGATCCACGGCACCGGGCAGCGGGGCGATCATGATGGCGCCGGTCTCGGTCTGCCACCAGGTGTCCACGATCGGGCAGCGCTCCTCGCCCACCACTTTGTAGTACCACTCCCAGGCTTCCGGGTTGATCGGCTCGCCCACCGTTCCCAACAACTTCAGACTCTGCCGCGATGTCTTGGTGACGGGCTCATCGCCGAGCCCCATCAGCGCGCGAATAGCGGTGGGGGCCGTGTAGAAGATGTTTACTTTGTGCTTGTCCACCACTTGCCAGCAACGGGAGGCGTCCGGGTAGGTGGGCACGCCTTCGAACATCAGGGTGGTGGCGCCATTGGCCAGTGGACCATAAACGATGTAGCTGTGGCCGGTGACCCAGCCCACATCGGCGGTGCACCAGTAGATATCGCCGTCGTGATAGTCGAATACGTATTTGTGGGTCAGCGCGCTTTGCAGTAAATAGCCGGCGGTGCTGTGTACCACGCCTTTGGGTTTGCCGGTGGAACCAGAAGTGTAAAGGGTGAACAACGGATCCTCGGAGTCCATCCATTCCGGTTCGCACCGCGGGTCGGCCTGCGCCATGGCTTCGTGGTACCAGAGGTCGCGGCTGTCGTTCCAGTCCACGTCGCCGCCGGTGCGTTGTACCACCACGCAGCTGTGAACGCTGGATTGGCCATTCATTGCTTTGTCGGCGTTCAGTTTCAGCGGTACCGTGCGGCCGCCGCGGACGCCTTCATCGGCGGTGATGACGGCACAGGCGTCAGCATCGTTGATACGGTCCTTGAGGGCCTCCGGTGAGAAGCCGCCGAAAACCACCGAGTGGATGGCGCCGATACGGGCGCAGGCGAGCATGGCGTAGGCGGCTTCCGGAATCATGGGCATGTAGATCACGACCCGATCGCCCTTTTTGACGCCGCGGCCGCGCAGTACGTTGGCCAGCTTGCTGACCTGTTCGAACAGTTCCTGGTAGCTGATGTGCTTATCCTGGTCCGGTTCGTCGCCTTCCCAGATGATGGCGGTTTGCTTGGCGCGTTGCGGCAGATGACGATCGACGCAGTTGTAACAGGCGTTCAGTTTGCCACCGGCGAACCAGGCCGCGCGACCTTCCTTGAAATCCCAGTCGCTGACGGTATCCCAGCGGGTATGCCAGTGCAGCAGCTCTTCGGCGCGGGCCGCCCAGAAGGTTTCCGGATCATCGACGGATTGTGCGTACCAGCGCTCATAGGTGTCGCGGTCCATGAGGGTCTGACGCTTGAATGACTCCGGAACCGGGTGGATTTTATGCTCGGACATTGCGGCCTCCTTCCATACTGCTCGCCGGTGGCTTGTTGTTAGACATTGTCCGCACCCGCCCTGGGCCGGGACTCGCCCTTGGGCGATGATGATGACAAGGGTCGGGTGAGGTGAAAGTGCGGCCGCATTATGGCGCGGCAAAGGAACGCACAGGAATTAAACTATGGTCTAACTCCCTTTGGCGCAAGGGTGGGGGATACTTTGGAGCTAGGTCGATGAGAGAATCGCGGTTCGCGGGCCGTTTCCGCACAATGGCCGTGAACATGACAAACAAAAACGCCGGCCTCGGGGGCCGGCGTAGGCGAATCAGGGTACGGGCGCGAGCGTGGCGCGCGACAATCAGGCGACTTGTACCGGGATCGCGTTGCTGGAGCCTTTGACTTCGTTGCCTTCGCCGACGTAAATCAGCCGCGGCTTGAAGTTAATCAGCTCTGAGCTGCCGTAGCTGGCGTAAGCGCAAATAATCACGCGATGACCAGGTTGGGCTTTATGGGCGGCGGCACCATTGACGGAGATGATCTTGGATCCTTCTTCCGCACGAATGGCGTAAGTTTCAAAACGCTCGCCGTTATCCAGGTTATAGATCTGGATTTGCTCATACTCGAGAATGCCGGCCATATCCAGCAGATTGCCATCGATGGCGCAGGAGCCTTCATACTCCAGTTCCGCGTGGGTAATGCGGGCCTGGTGCAGCTTGGCTTTCAGCATGGTGCACTGCATATCGGGTACCTCTCTGAACAAGCCACGGACGGCCTGGGCAGGCTGTCTGCGGGGCGGCAGTATGCATGAATCACCGGTCACATACAAGGCGCCGCGGAACCGCCAAATCCGTGCTTTTTTATGTGTTAAGTAACGAAATCGTCACGTTGTCGATCAGTCGCGGTTGCCCCAGGCGGGCGGCGGCGGCAACCACCAGATCCCGGTGTCGCGGGCCCGCCGGGACCAGCGTGTGGGCATCGGCCACGGTGAAATAATCCACCTGGAAACCCTGCTCGCCGAGGGCGTGGGCCAGACGCGCTTCCAGGGCCCGGTAATCCCTTTCCCCGGCGGCGATGGCATTGCGCGCCTGCTCCAGATGCTGGTGCAGCAACGCCGCCCTGGGCCGTTCCGCGGCGGTCAGGAAACCATTGCGGGAACTGCGCGCCAGGCCATCCTCCTCGCGGTCGGTGGGGGCACCGACAATGCGGATCGGCATCATCAATTCCGCGGTCATGCGGCGGATCACCGCCAATTGCTGAAAGTCCTTTTCACCAAAGACGGCGATATCCGGCTGCACAATATTAAATAATTTGCTCACAACGGTGGTGACGCCGCGGAAGTGCCCCGGCCGGTTGGCGCCGCACAAATGGTCCCCCAGGTCGTCCACGGACACCCAGGTTTTGTTACTGTCCAAGGGATACATCTCGTCTACGCTGGGCATGAACAGCAGGTCAGTCTTTTCTTCCCGCAGTAGTGTGCTGTCCTGATCCAGGGTGCGCGGGTAGGCGTCATAGTCCTCGCCAGGACCGAACTGGGTCGGATTGACGAAGATCGAAACCACCACGCGAGCAGCCTGCCGACGCGCCTCACGAACCAGACTGAGGTGGCCGTTATGTAAATTGCCCATGGTGGGGACCAGGGCCACGGTTTCACCCGCCCGTTTCCAGGCGGCGATGGCGTCGCGGGTGGCGCTCACGGTTTCCGCGATGTGCATTGGGATGCCTCCACGATGAAAAGATGCCCCGGCACGGTCGTCCCGGGAGGCGCATTTAGAAACAGTGTTCCTCGGCGGGGAAGCTGCCGTCCTTGACGGCCTGATCATAGGCGCGGATAGCGGCGGCGATGTCGCCGGCGTCGGCCATGAAATCCTTGACGAAGCGCGCCGGCCGCGGGTTCAGGCCGAGCATGTCGTGCAACACCAGCACCTGGCCGTCGCACTCCGGCGCGGCACCGATGCCGATGACCGGCGCCTGCACGTTGGCGGTGATCTCGGCGCTGAGGCCGCGCGGTACGCACTCCAGCACGAACAGGGCGGTTCCGGCCCGGTCCAGGGTGATGGCGGCTTCCAGCAACTCCTTGGCGCCGGCTTCATCCTTGCCCTGTACCCGGTAGCCGCCGAAGGCATTCACCGATTGCGGGGTCAGCCCCATATGGACGCAGACCGGAATGCCGTTGCGCTTGAGCACCGTGACGGCTTCTTCAAGCCAGGCGCCGCCTTCCAGTTTGATCACGTTGGCGCCGGCGCGCATCAATTGGGCGGCGGCGTCCAGGGTACGTTCCAGGGTGGCGGCCCCCATGAACGGCACGTCGGCGATGATCAGGCTGTTCTGATTGCCGCGGGTCACGCATTCCGTGTGATACACCATCTGTTCCAGCGTGACCGGCACGGTGCTCTGCTGTCCCTGGACCACATTGCCAAGGGAATCGCCGATCAGCATGGCTTCCACGCCGGCATCGCTGATCAGCCGGGAAAAGGTCGCGTCATAGGCGGTCAGTACCGAAAACTTGCGGTGTTCTTGTTTGTACTTCTGCAGGGTGCGGATGGTTACGGGCATGGGGCTCTCCCCTGACAAATAGACGGAGGCGCCTGGAAGGTAAGGGCAGGCGCCCGGGGGCGGGCTTGGGGACTCGGAGGCAAGGCGGTTCAGAGGTTCCCCAGCGGCCGGGGGTTAAAATAGTGGCGCCCCGAGCGGATGTCCAGCAACTCGGCCACCAGTTGCTGGTAGTCCCGGTCGCCCTCCACCAGATCGATGTCGGCGGTGTTGACGATCAGTAGCGGCGCGCCGTCGTAGAAATGGAAAAAACGGGTATAGGCGTCGTTGAGCCGTTCCAGGTAGCCAGGATCCATGCGCTGTTCGAAGTCGGTGCCACGTTTGAGCACCCGTTGCCGCAGGGTGGCGGTGGGGGCCTGCAGGTAGATCACCAGGTCCGGTGTCGGGGCGTCGATCAGCATGTGCCTGTAGACGTTGTCGTAGAGCGGGAACTCTTCGTCGCTCAGCGTCACCTCGGCGAACAGCCGGGTCTTGTCCACCAGGAAATCCGCCACCCAGGGGCCGCTGAATAACTCCTGCTGGTGCAGGTTGCGCAACTGTTCCGCTCGCTGAAACAGGAAAAACAGCTCGGTTTGCAGGGCGTAGCGGGCCGGGTCCTGATAGAAGCGGGACAGAAAGGGGTTGGCTTCCGCCTGCTCAAGCAGGGTATCGAAACCAAAAGTGTCCGCCAGGCGCCGGGTCAGGGTGGTCTTGCCGACACCGATGGGGCCTTCCACGGCAATCAGACGAGGCAGATTGCCGGCTTCACGACGCTGTTGAATGCGCTGGCTCAACAAAGTGGTTCTCCTCCAGGCTGGGCAGACGGCGCAGCGGCTGATCCGCCACTCCAGGCCAATAGTCGGACAGCGGACGGCCGTCCGGCAAGCGCGCTTCGGGGGCAATGTCCAACAAGGGGCGCAAAACAA
The DNA here is from genome assembly GCF_025532145.1 of Alloalcanivorax balearicus MACL04. Classification (GTDB taxonomy): domain Bacteria; phylum Pseudomonadota; class Gammaproteobacteria; order Pseudomonadales; family Alcanivoracaceae; genus Alloalcanivorax; species Alloalcanivorax balearicus. The sequence goes on from NZ_ARXS01000004.1 coordinate 212,491, forward strand.
AGGCGCGTTTGTGCATTTCCGGATGCGGGACAGTGAGACGGGGCAGGCGGATGATTTGGTCCCGCCACAGCAGAAGGTCCAGATCCAGGGTACGTTCACCCCAGCGCCGGTGCCGTACTCGCCCGGCCGCCTTTTCCAGGTCTTGTAACGCGCTGAGCAGGGACAAAGGAGGCAGGCGGGTTTCCAGCAAGGCCACGGCGTTGACGAAATCGGGCTGATCCTGCGGACCCACCGGCGCGGTATCGTAGAGCGCGGAATGCGCCAGAAGGCGGGTCATCGGCAATACCGCGATGGCTTCCAAGGCACGGCTGACGCGCTCGACAGGGCCATCCAGATTGCTACCCAGACCGACGGCGATCATGCTTCGCTGTCGCCTCCGCCCCCGCTGCGACGGCGCCGCCGACGCCGTCGGCCGCTTTGGCGGCCGGGCTGGCCCAGATCCTGAACCATAGCGCGTTGCTGGGGCTCGTCGGCGGCTTGATACCGGGTCCACCATTCTCCCAGGCCGGGTTTGATTTCACCGGCCTGTTCGCGCAGCAGGAGAAAGTCGTAAGCGGCACGGAAGCGGGGGTGCTCCATCAAGGTATCCGCCCGCTTGCCATTGCGTTTGTCCAGGCGCGGTTGCAGATCCCACATCTCGCGCATCACCGAGGAAAAGCGGCGAGGTACCGAGGTGTGATGGCTTTGCTCGTTAAGCGCCCAGGTGGCGGCTTTGTGCAAGGCCGGCGCCGGTGGAATGCCATCCTCGCGGTAGCGATTCAATTGTGTAACCAGCACCGGCCACAGAAACACCGCATAAAGGAAGGCCGGGGTAACCGGCTTGTTCTCGGACAGGCGCCGGTCGGTGTTGTCCATGGCGGCCAGGATCAGCCGTTCCCAGACTTCCCCCTGCTCACTTTCCAGGGCTTCATGGGTGTTGGGGAACAAAAAGGCGAACAGGCCCAGCTTCCGTAGCTGTTCAAAGGATTCCCGGGCATGACCGCTGAGGAACAGCTTGAGCACCTCGTCGAACAGGCGGGCGGGCGGAACCTGCAGTAACAGCGGAGCCATTTCAGGAATTGGCGCCCGGGTGGCGCGATCCAGCTGAAAGCCCAGTTTGGCGGCGAAGCGGGCGGCACGCAGCATGCGTACCGGATCCTCGCGATAGCGTTGCTGAGGATCTCCGATCAACCGGATGATGCCGCGCTCGATGTCCTGCCGGCTGTTGACGAAATCGTACAGGGCGAAATCGGCGATATTGTAGTAGAGGGCGTTGATGGTGAAGTCGCGGCGCAGCGCGTCTTCCTCGATGCTGCCCCAGGTGTTGTCTCGCAGCACCAGGCCGGTTTCCTCATGGGCCCGGTGCTGATCGTCATCCAGATCGTCATCCCTCTGGAACGCGCGGAAGGTGGACACCTCGATGACCTCGCCACCGAAACGCACGTGCACGATCTGGAAGCGGCGGCCGATGATGCGGCTGCGCTTGAACAGCCGGTAGACCTGCTCAGGAGTGGCGTCGGTGACCACGTCGAAATCCTTGGGTTGCCGCCCGCACAGCAGATCTCGCAGGCATCCTCCGACCAGATAGGCTTCGAACCCGGCCTTATGCAATCCGTAGAGTACATTGAGTGCGGCCCGGGACACCTGTTTACGGGAAATAGGGTGGGCGTCGCGGGGAATCACCTTGGCCTTGGGAAGGCGGGGCGTGCGTGGGGAACCAAACTGAATAAGGCGGGTCAGTTTCTCCAGAAGCTTTGACGCCATTGAGCGATTATCGTCCTAGCTGAATGAAAGGCGGCATGGTAGCACCTTTTTCGCGCCACAGGTTATTGATCGGCGCCTTGCAACGGAAAGAGATCGAAGGCAAGCTGGGCGTTTAAAAGTAAAAAGGCACCACAACCTTGGTTGTGATGCCCTATGCGCTGATTCTGTTGTTGTTATTGTTTGTGTTGTTTTCTGCCTTGCGCCGTACGCACATGGTGTTACGGCATTTCTCTCGTTTGGCTCATCCACTTTTTGTTCTTCTTTTCTTGTTCTTATTTGAGCCTTGCCGCCTTGGTTGTTTTGTTTATCTGGCGTGGGATTCATAGTGCATGGATGGATTTTTCTTTGCAATAGCATGTTAAATCCTTATAAATCAGAAACTTACAAAAAACATGGAAAAGCGGTCCCAAAGGTGGGGGTGTGGGGTAACGTTCTTGTTACCTGTCCCGTGTAGTAAGGTAACACTTGGTCGTTGAATGCGATTGAGGACGTAACAAGAAGGTCATCCACAAGCTGTTCCTGGCAAAAAAACGCTGGGAATCATCTTCGACGCTGCTTCAGCGGCGCCTTGGCAAAGGCCGCGAAGCCGCTGTGGGAAGCTTGCTTGCAAGCGAATGGCCAACGGCCCGGGGGCATATTCGCGGCCAAGCGGAGCGCCGCCCGGGCTCTTCCCACAGCAATGGACGACTAAGCCGCTCTGTTGGAGCCTGCCTGGCTCCGGGCTTCAGCGCCGGCCGCCCTTGCGACGGGGAATGCCCAGGCGCTGGCGGCGCTCCCACAGGCTTTTGCGGCTGATGCCGAGCTTATTGGCCAGCTCGGTCTCGGTCATGCTGTCCTGGTTTTCCAGGACAAAGCGGGTGAAGTAGTCCTCCAGCGACAGATCCTCGGAGGGATCCAGGCTGGCGCGGCTGGCACGGGTGGTGCGTTGTGGCGCGCGATCCGGATTCAGGCCCAACTGACCGGGGCCTATGGCTTCCTCCTCGGAGAGAATCACGGCCCGCTCGATGACGTTTTCCAACTCCCGCACATTGCCCGGCCAGCTGTAACCGCGCATTGCCTCCAGGGCTTCCTGAGTGAAAAACAGGTTCTGCCGCCGCAGTTTCTCGCTGCCACGAGCCAGAAGAGCGCTGGCCAGGTCCTCGATATCCTGCTCGCGGGCCCGCAATGGCGGTACTTCCAGCTCCATCACATTAAGCCGGTAATAAAGGTCACGGCGGAATCCCCCTTCGGTGACCCGGGTGGGCAGATCGGTCTGACTGCTGGCCAGGATGCGTACGTCCACCCGGCGTGTGGCCAGGGAGTCCTGGCGATGGATCTCGCCCTGCTCCAGCAGCGTCAGCAGCCGGCTCTGCGCTTCTCCGGACAGTTCGCCCACTTCGTCCAGAAACAAGGTGCCGCCTTCCGCTTCTTCAATGCGGCCGGGCTGTTCATCGTTGCCGAACAGATCATCCAGTTGCAGGGTTTTCGGCAAGGAGGCGCAGTGCACCGTAATCAGTGGGCCACTCGCCCGATCACTGTGTTCATGGATGGAGCGGGCGGTCAGTTCCTTGCCGGTGCCGGCTTCCCCAAGGATCAGCACCGGGGTGTCAGTGGGCGCTACCCGGGCGATGCGGTGTTTGAGCTCGCGCATGGCCTGACACTCACCGACCATGGCGTTAACCGGATAGCTGCGTTCCATATCACGGCGCAGCGCCTGGTTGCCGCGATTGAGCCGGCCTTCCTTCAGCACCCGCTCCACGGCCAGCAGCATTTCCTCGTGATCGAACGGTTTGGGAATGTAGTCCACCGCGCCCTGGCGCATGGCGTCCACCGCCGAGCGCAGACTGGCGTAACTGGTCATGATCAGCACTGGCGTCGGGTTGGACTGTTCGATCAGAGCCGTGCCCGGCTCCCCCGGTAATCGCAGATCGCTGATGATCAGGTCGTACTGGTGCAGGCTTTTCTCCAGGGCCTGCTCCACGGATTCCGCTTCCGTTACGGAGTGATCATGCCGCTCCAGCAATTTTCGTAGCGCGCCGCGAATCACGGGCTCGTCTTCCACGATCAGTATGTGACTCATACTGCCTTCCTTCTAATTCTGATAAGCGGGCAGGTCGATGATAAAGCGGGTGCCTTGGTCGCCCTCCACCGGGCTCTCCACGCGCACCGTCCCCTGATGGTCTTCGATGATACTGTAAACCAACGCCAGTCCCAGACCCGTACCGCGGCCCGGCGGTTTGCTGGTGACGAAAGGTTCGAACAGGGCATCGCGCAGTTCCGTCGGTATGCCATGGCCGCGATCCTCGACTTCGATACGCACCTTCTCGCCTTCGGGGCGGCTGCGGACAGTGATCGGGGCGTCGTCCTCGCTGGCGTCCGAGGCGTTGCTGAGCAGGTTGACGAACACCTGCAGCAAACGTTGCGGGTCACCCATCACTTCATGGGTCGGGTCGCAGAGATTGCGGAAGTGTTGCTGGCGGCGGTCCGGGTCCAACTGCAGCAGGGCGATGGCTTCGGCGGCGGTGTCGAAGACCCGCACCGGGCCATGAATCACGTCGCGCATGCCGCCGGAGTGGCTGAACGTTACCAGCGATTCGACGATGCGGGTGATGCGGCGGGTCTGCTCCATGATCTGGCGCCCGCTGAGGCGTTGCTCCTCATCGATGCTGTCGCCTTCCAGATTTTGTGCGAGACAGGCGATGGCGGTAACCGGATTTCCGATCTCATGGGCCACCCCGGCGGCCAGGCGGCCGATGGAGGCCAGCCGCTCGTTGTGCGCCAGATGCGCTTCCATATGGCGTAGATCGGTAATGTCCTCAAGCACCAGCACCAGGCCGCCGGCCTGCTCGGACGGGCCGGCGCCACGGATCAGCGATTTGTGCAGACTCAGCCAGCGAGCCTGGCCGTTGACCTCGATGCTGCGTTTGGGGTCGTGGGCGTCCTCGCCGCGGCTGAATTCGGTGAGCAGCTCCCCCCAGGGGGAGGGCAGATGGTCCAGGCGCGAGCCTATGGTGTCTTCCGCCTCGATACCGGTCAGGGTTTCCACCGCCCGGTTCCAGCCGATGATCTCGCCGTCGGCGCCCAGGGAAATAACACCCATCGGCAATTCCAGCAGGGTTTGCCGGTGGAAACGGCGCAGACTGTCCAGTTCCGCCGCCAGCCCGGAAAGGCGATCCCGGTACTTCTCCAGACGGGTCTCGATAAAGCGAATATCCTCGCTGGACTCCTCGCCCTCGCGCGGCCTATAGGGCACGTTTTCATCCATCAGTTGATGGGCTACGGAGGGGCCGAGCAGGCCGGACAGGTTGGTCTCCAACTGATCGCGCAGCCGCCGCAGGGCGTAGGGGCGGGTCTCGGTATACTTCAGGCGCAGGTCCCGCAGCGCCATCTCCACTTCACGGGCGGCGGTTACCGGCCCCAGCGGGCCGCTCAGGGAGGCGATGAAATCGTCCACGGACTGAGCGCTCAATTCCCAGCGGTACGGGCGTCGCAGGCTGTCCACCGCGCAGGCCTCGGCGGCGGACCGTTCCGCCCGGGACATGGGAGTGACGATCGACACCACCGCGTAGATCAGGCCATTGAGACTCACCGACGCCAGCGCCACCCGGTGCCATTGGGTAGCGCCTTCCGGATACTGCCAGCCGAGCCACTGCAGGACTTCCTGGGCGTGCCAGTGCGGCGTGATCAATGGGAACAACAGAGCTACCGCCCAGATCACGAACCCGGCCAACATGCCGGCGAACAGGCCGCTGCGATTGCCCGATGGCCAGAACAGCGCCCCGATCAGGCCGGGCACGAATTGCAGCGTCGCGACGAACGACAACACCCCCAGTTCCACCAGGGAATGGTTGGGGCCAGTGAGCCGGTAGAATAAAAAGGCCAACGCCAGAATGGCGGCGATCAGTACCCGCCGGGTCCAGAGCAGATTGCGGTACAAATCCTGGGCGGAACTGAGGGGGCTGGCCGGCAGCACCAGGTGATTCAAGCACATGCCGGAAAGCGCCAGCGTGGCGACGATCAACATGCCACTGGCGCCGGCCAGCCCGGCCAGATAGGCGAGCACCGCGCCATGGCCATTCTCCCGGCCGACGCCGAGAGCGAAATAATCCGGAATGGTCGGCGCGTCGATGGCGAGCGCGGACCACAGGATCAGCGGCACACACAGCGCCATGATCAGAAACAGCAGCGGCAGTCCCCAACTGGCGGTGATCAGAGCTCGAGGATTGAGGTTCTCGGTGAAGGCCATGTAGAACATATGAGGCATCACCACCGCGGAGACGAAAAACGCCATGATCAGGCTGTGCCAGGTGCCGTCCTGTAAAGGCTGGTAAAGACGAGTGAGCATCTCCGGATTGGCGTCCAGCCACTGGTTCAAGCCGCCGAGACCACCGAAGACGCCGAACAGCCCGAGCAGAGCCACCCCTACGAACGCCACCAGTTTGATCAACGATTCGGTGGCGATGGCGACGACCAGCCCCTCATGCCGTTCCCGGGCGGTGGCATGGCGTGCACCGAACAAAATGGCGAACAGGGTGATCAGCAGACAGAACCAGAACGCCAGCCAGGCGGGATCGGGATCCCCTGTCAGGATTTGGATCGACTCCGCCACGGCCTTCAATTGCAGTGACAGCAACGGCAGCATGCCGATCACCATCATCACCGTGGTCAGCGCCCCGGCCAGGCGGCTGCGATAGCGGAAAGCGAACAGATCCGCCAGGGAGCCCAGTTGGTAGGTCGTGGTCAGACGCAGGATCGGCGCCAACAGGATCGGCGCCAACAGAAACACCCCGGAGATACCGAGAAAATAGGCGAGAAAGTTGTAGCCGTAACGATAGGCATAGCCCACCGAGCCATAGATCGCCCAGGCGCTGGCGTAAACCCCGAGGGACAGAACATAGACCAGCGGATGCCGTACCCAGCGCGAAGGGATCCAGCCTCGCTCGGTGATCCAGGCCACCAGGAACAGAAACAGCAGGTAGCCACAGGCGATCAGAATCAGTTCGCTGACACTATACGTCATTCGCGTCCCGGCTCTTGGCGATCCAGTAGCTGAGAGCGATCAGGGCCAGCCAGATCAGGTAGGGGCGATACCAGCCGCGCCCACCCTCGCTCCACCAGCCAATGATGGCCGGGGAGAGCAGATAGGTGCCTAAAATGAAAATAATCAGTAGTCGGTCGGTATACATGCACTCTAATCCGGCGGCGAGGGCGCCTCGACCGATTCAGGCTCGGTTCGGCCCAGTATGATTGAGCATACGGCTGGCATTGAGCATACGTCAGACCTTCCCGCCTTGTAAAAGCGCGGGAGCGGGTAACTCGGTGCCGCGCGGTAGTAGTGCCGGTGTCCAGTTTTCCCGCGCCCATTGCAGCAGATCGGTGACCGTTGCCTGTTGCAACCCGGCCGGCGGGGACAGCCCCAGGCAGGCCAGTGCCGCATGCGTGAGTGGTCCCTTGTGGTCCGGGTCCAGCGCGGCGCTACCCACGGATTTGCTGATCTTCCCGCGACCATCCGGTTGCAGGATCACGGGCAGATGAGCATAGCGGGGCGCGGTGGCGCCGAGACAATCCAGAACGCGGATTTGCCGTAGTGTGGAGGTCAAAAGATCGGCCCCGCGCACCACATCGGTGATGCCCTGATCGCGGTCATCCAGCGCGCAGGCCAGTTGATAACTGAACAGACCGTCGCGGCGGCGGATCACGAAAGGGCCTTCCTCCTCGGCGAGCTGAGCGCACACCCGGCCTTGTAACCGATCATCGAAACACAGTGCCGCCACGGGTACGGTCAGACGCACGGCGCGATCCGGTCCGGGCGGCTGCGCCACCGACGCTCCGGGGTGCACATTGCCCAGCGCTTTCAATTGTTGCCGTGATAGCGTGCAGTAAAAGGCCTGCCCTTGTTCCAGCAGGGAGTCGAGTGCCGCCTGATAGGCATCACCGCGCTTGCTCTGATGGAGCAGAACCCCATCCCAATGCAGTCCGAATGCTTCCAGCTGCCGCAGAATGGTGTCAGCTGCCCCCGGTTGTTCCCGTGGTGGATCCAGATCATCCATGCGTACCCGCCACTCCCCCCGGTGATAGCGGGCATCCAGCCAACTGGCCAGAGCGGTGACCAGAGAACCGAAATGCAGCGGGCCGGAAGGGGTGGGGGCGAAGCGACCGCGATAGGACATAAAGCAGCTAACAGTGAAAAGTTAATAGTTAACAGCGCAAAGAGAAGAAGCAGGACTAGGTCCTGCTTCCCGGGTTTTTAACTGTTCATTGTTCACTATTCACTTGGTGGGCCTAGCCCGCCAGTTGCTTTTCCTTGATCTCGGCGAGTTCCTTGCAGTCGATGCACAGCTCCGCGGTGGGGCGGGCTTCCAGTCGGCGAATGCCGATCTCGATGCCGCAGGCCTCGCAGTAGCCGTAGTCGTCCTTGTCGATCTGATCGAGGGCTTTCTCGATCTTTTTCAGCAGTTTGCGCTCGCGGTCGCGGGTGCGCAGTTCCAATGCGAATTCTTCCTCCTGGGTTGCCCGGTCGGCGGGGTCGGGCAGATTGGCCACCTCGTCCTGAAGGTGGTGCATGGTGCGATCCGCTTCTTCCATCAACTCCTGGCGCCAGGCCAGAAGAACCTGACGGAAATGGGCGCGCTGAGCGTCGTTCATGTACTCCTCGCCTGCTTTGGCGACATAGGGAGTGACTCCATGAATAAGATTGTCCGCTTTGTCGGCGGCTGTTGCGGGTTTTTTCACCGTCGATTTCACCTGAACTGAAGAAGAGGAACGGGACGGCCTGCGCTCCTGGCTGCCGGGAGCCTTCCTGGCGGTTCCCGATGACGTCGTCGTATTCCGGGCTGGCACTTGGGCCGGAGCCGGCTTGGCCTTGGCAGCGCGCTTGGCGGTGCCGGAAGCCTTGGATTGGGGTGCGGTTGTGGCGCTCGGTTTGCTTTTGGGCGTGCTTTTCACCTGTTTGCTGCGAGTGGAGGAAGCGGGGCCCGGGGTAGCTTTACGGGCCGGCTGAGTCTTCGGTTTGGCTTTCGTGGCCGTTGTTTTGGCAGCGGTCCTGGTGGTTTTGCTGACCGTTGCTTTTTTGCTGGCAGTCTTGCTCTTGCCGCTACGGGAAGGGGCTGCCTTGGCCGTGGTCTTTGCGCTGGCGGGTCGTTTGCTGGCGGCTTTTTTCGTGGTCGTGACTTTTTTCGCCACCTTCGCCGCGGCCTTGGCCGCCGCTTTCTTGGGGGCCGCCTTTTTGGCTACAGCCTTCTTCTTGACGGTGGCTGCCTTTTTCACCGCGGCTTTCTTGCCGGCGGCGGAAGTCCGGGCTGCACCGGCCTTGGGTTTGGCGATGGCTTTCTTTTTAGCTTTTTTCCCGGTGGCCATTTTGATCAACTCCCTTAACATAGTCACGACTCGCTATTCGGAGCCCAGTGCCCTGAGCGTTCCCTGAGCATGGCCCCGCCCAACCGGAGCCCGTCAATAGTGTAATCTTCGACCTTACCGCGTTACTGCCTGCCATGCCACTGTTGGCGATGGCAGTCAACCCGGTGGGCTTTCCCTCGCCCGGTGGCGTTTCTTGACGCCACGAAACCACGGGATTATAGCCACAACATAGCGACAGAAAAGGGGTTTTTCTTGACCGATTCGCAAAGAATTTCCCGCCTTGCCAACACCGTTCCGCCTTTTCACGTGATGGCGTTGCTGGAGCGGGCCCAACAACTGGCCGCCCAGGGCCGGGATATCATCCACCTGGAGGTGGGGGAACCCGACTTTCCTTGCCCGTCGCCGGTGATGGCGGCAGCCCGCCACGCCCTGGATCTGGGACAGACCCGGTACACTCCGGCGGCGGGGTTGCCGGCATTGCGTGAGATCATCGCCGAGGATTACCGCGACCGCTTCGGCGCGCAGGTGGATCCGGCCAGGATCGTGGTCACACCGGGGGCCTCCGGTGCCTTGCAACTGGCTCTGGGGGCATTGCTGGACTCCGGCGACGGCGTGTTGCTGTGTGATCCGGGGTACCCTTGTAACCGCCAGTTCGTCCGTATGTTCGGGGGCGTACCGCAGCCCATGCCGTTACAGGCGTCGACGGGATTTCGTCCCAGCGGCGACATACTGCGCTCCGCCTGGGACGAAACGACCCGGGCCGCCCTGGTGGCCAGCCCGGACAATCCCACCGGCAATCGCATCCCGGCCGGGGAATTGAATGACTGGGCGCGGTGGTGCCGGGAGCGTCAGGGCACTTTGATCGTCGATGAAATTTACCAGGGGCTCTGCTACGGCGCCGAAGCGGAAACCGTATTGGCGCATGGCGACGCCGCCTGGGTCATCAACAGCTTCAGCAAATACTTCGGCATGACCGGTTGGCGGCTGGGGTGGTTGGTGGCGCCGGAGGAGGCGGTGCCGGCGGTGGAGCGGCTGGCACAGAACTGGTTCCTGGCTCCGGGCACGGTGGCACAACACGCGGCCATGGCGGCGTTCAGCGAAGACACTCTGGCTATCGCGGAGCAGCGCCGGCAGTTGCTGGCCCGGCGCCGTACCCTGTTACTGGAGGCGTTGCCGGGAATGGAGCTGCCGGTGGTCGGTGACAGTGAGGGTGCCTTCTATATCTACGTGGATGTCAGCGCCCACACCCGGGACAGTTTCGAACTTTGCCGGCGCTTGCTGGAAGAAGCAGGTGTGGCGGTAACGCCCGGGCTGGATTTTGGAGAGACTCATCAACCCGAGCGGTACATTCGTCTCGCCTACACCTGCGACGAGGAGCGCTTGCATCAGGCGCTGGAGCGTCTGGCCCGCTTCCTGGAGACGCAATGAAGTTCGATCCCCCCATGCAGGCGGTGACCCTGTTGCGCCGCTACAAGCGTTTCCTGGCTGATGTGCGTCAGGCTGACGGCAGCGAAATCACCGTGCACTGCCCCAACACCGGTTCCATGAAGCATTGCGTGTTGCCGGACCGGGAACAGGCGGCTTTGATCTCCGACAGCGGCAACGACAAGCGCAAGTATCGCCACACACTGGAAGCGGTGCAGGTGGCCCACGGCCATTGGGCCGGGGTCAATACCGGCCGTCCCAATGCCCTGGTGGCGGAAGCCATCGCGGAAGGGCGGGTGCGGGAACTGGAACCGGGCGCCGGGGTGTTACGCGAGATCACCTTCGGTGACAGCCGTTTCGACCTGGCCCTGGGCGAGCGCGCCGCGCCCCATACTTTCATCGAAGTGAAGAACGTTACTCTGGGGCCTGGTCCCGATGATCCCGACGATGGCGTCATCGCCTTTCCGGACTCGATCACCGAACGCGGGCAGAAGCATTTGCGGACACTGATGTCGGTGGCGGCATCGGGCAAGCGGGCAGTGCTGTTTTTCTGCGTACAGCATTCCGGCGCGGTGGCAGTGCGCCCGGCGGACGAAATCGACGCCCGTTACGGCGAGCTGTTGCGAGAGGCGGTGGGCAAAGGCGTGGAAGTATTGGCCTGGAAAACCGCGATGACCAAGGTCGAGAATCGGCTGGAGACCCCTTTGCCTGTCAAGTTATGAGGCGCTGCCAGTCACGATGACAGCCGTTGAACCTGCTCCGCCATGGTGGTGACCCGGTCCTGCCAATAGCGGGGGCTGTCGAACCAGGGGAAGGCGGGAGGAAAGGCTGGATCGTCCCAGCGCTGAGCCAGCCAGGCGTCATGACAGATCATGCGGCGGATGCGCAGCGGTTCGATCAGCACGCTCTGATCCCAGGGGAAGGGCAGAAACAGCTCATAGCCACGGGCCACGACCCGCAGTTGATGGCGCTGCTCTTCCTGTTCACCGGAAAGCAGCATCCACAGGTCCTGCATGGCGGGCGCCCGCACGCTGTCGTCCAGGTCGACGAAGTGAGGGCCGCCTCCGGTTTCTCCGTATTCGCGCCAAAGAATGTTGCCGCTGTGGCAGTCGCCATGAACGTTGAGCAGGGGGAAGTCACGACCCGCCAGATGGGTTCGCAGCCGTGACACCAGTGTGGCGGTCAGGTCCCGGTATTGGCCCCGGTAATTCAGATCCACCACTTCCTCGGTGAGCTGGGCGGCGGCTTTTTCGATGTCGGCGATCACATCCAGGGTGGGGCGTTGCCGGTAGGGACGGTCGTTGCCGCACGCGTGCCAGCGCGCCAGGGTCCGCCCCAGTTGCTCAAGATGAGCGTCATTGGCCAATTCCGGCGCATGACCGCCAGCGCGAGGGAAGACGGCGAAGCGGAAGCCGCCATGCTCGAACAAAGTGCGGCCGTCCCGTTGCAAGGGCGCCACTACCGGCAAGTCCCGTTCCACCAGAAAGAGACTGAAGCGGTGCTCCTCCAGGATCTGTTCGTCACTCCAGCGCTGGGGGCGGTAGAACTTGACGATCACCGGCGGCCCTTCTTCCTGACCGATCTGATAGACCCGGTTCTCGAAGCTGTTGAGCGCCAGCAAGCGGCCGTCGGTGAGAAAGCCGACGCCGTCCAGGGCGTCCAGCATGAGATCCGGGGTCAGATGGTCGAAGGGATGGCTCATGCCGGTTGCGGTACCTCGCCCAGCCAGATTTGTTCCTCGCGGACTTCCAGGGGGACCGCCAGCAGGGCGTCGCCGCTGCAGGGGCCGGACAGGCAATCGCCGGATTCGATTTCGAACAGGGCGCCGTGATTGGCGCAAATGAGAAACTGATTGTCACTGTCGAGGAACTGATCCGGCATGAAATTCAGCTCGATTCCCAGGTGCGGGCACCAGTTCAGGTAGGCATGGAACTGCCCGTCCCGTTTGACGATCACCACCGGCTGGTCATCCACCTGGAATTCCCGGGCGGTGTCGTCCTCGATATCGTGAATAGTGCATACGGCCTGCATCGCGGTCTTACCCTCCTTTTGCTTGCCTACTCGCCCAGAATGCGTTGGCGGATTTCCTGATGAGCGCCGTTGGGCAGGCGCGGGCCAAATTCAACGATCAGGCGGCCCGCGGCGGCGTTGGCCAGACGGGCGGCGGTGACCGCGTCGTGGCCATGGGTGATGGCATAAAGATAGGCGCCGGCGAACATGTCCCCGGCGCCATTGGTGTCAACCGGTTTCACCGGAGCGCAGGGAATAGAGTGTGTCTGCTGACCGTCCCACAGCAAGGAGCCTTCCGCGCCCCGTGTCATTACCAGGGTGCGGCACAGCGGCTTCAGAGCTTCCAGTGCGGCTTCCGGAGTATCGGTATCGGTAAAACCCTTGGCCTCGTCTTCGTTGCAGAACAACAGATCGACACCGTCGCCAAGCATTTCCGCCAGACCATCACGGAAGAAACGCACCATGGCCGGATCGGAAAACGTCAGTGCCGTGCCGACGCCGCGTTTTTCCGCCAGTTGGCGCAGGCGGATGGCGGCGGCCCGGGCGCTGGGGGAGCTGACCAGATAGCCTTCCAGATACACGTAGCGGGAGGCCGCCACGATGTCCTCGTCAACCTCGTCTTCGGAGACCTGCTCGGAAATGCCAAGGAAGGTGTTCATGGTGCGTTCGGCATCAGGTGTGATCATCACCAGGCAGCGACCGGAAATACCCCGCGGGCGGTTGCCATTCATGTTGGTGTCGACGCCTGCGGCCAGCAACTCGCGCACGAAGATATCACCAGTGTCATCCCCGGCCACCTTGCAGGCGTAATAGCCGCTGCCGCCAAATTGACGGGCCGCCACCACGGTGTTGCAGGCGGAGCCGCCGCTGGTCAGCTTGTGGGGTTCGGCCTCGCCTTCCAGTGCCTGGAGTAATTCCGCCTGGCGTGCCTGGTCCACCAGGGTCATCAGCCCCTTGCCCACTTCCATGCGTTCGAGAAAGGCGTCGCTGACCTCGATTTCCGTATCCACGAGGGCATTGCCGAGGGCGTAGACGTCGTATTTCTTTTCCATGGTGGCTCCGTTGGGGCTGTTCCCACCTCTGATCATCCCGGTTCCGTGCGGGACGGAAGGCGGCCCGGGTGGGGGGCGGGCCTGGCGGGGCCTATTATGGGGATGGTCGGAGCGGTTGCAAAATTTCCTCAAAGATGACCGTCGGCGCATCAATCCTTCCGGGGCCCTCATAAAATCCCCACACTTTTCCGTATACTCCCGGCCATGGCAAAAAAAGCGAAGAGAGCGGCTCCGCGCCGCCGTAAGAAGAAAGCGTCGGCGCGGCGCTGGATCAGCGGGCGTTTCCTCGCCAAGGTCCTGGCGGTGGGGCTGGTGGCGATGGCCGCCGGCCTGATCTATCTGGACGCCCTGGTGCAGGAACGGTTCGACAGCCATGTCTGGCAGTTGCCGGCGCGGGTCTATGCCCGGCCGGTGGAGCTGTATCCCGGACGGGTTTTGTCACGGGCGGACATGCTCAAAATGCTGGAGCTGATGCGCTACCGGCAGGCGCCGGGTGCGCCCACTCCGGGCAGTTATTCGGTGAACGGCAATCAGCTGATCATTCACACCCGGGGTTTCCGCGACAGCGATGGCGGCGAACCTTCCCAGCGCCTCAATCTGCGTCTGGGCGGCGGTGAGATTACAGCATTGCAGGCCGGGCAGGGGGGCTCTCTGGCACGGCTGGAGCCGATGCAGATCGGCAGCATCCATCCGGGGCACAGCGAAGATCGGGTCTATGTGCCGCTGGACCGGGTACCGCCGCTGATGGTCAAGATGTTGCTGGCCACCGAGGATCAGGATTTCTACGAGCACCACGGGGTGTCCCTGCGCGGTCTGGCGCGGGCCATGGTGGCCAACATCAAAGCCGGTCGCCTGGTGCAGGGCGGCAGTACGCTGACCCAGCAGTTGGTGAAGAATTTCTGGCTCACTCAGGATCGCACCCTGCTGCGCAAACTGGTGGAACTGCCGATGGCGGTGCTGCTGGAACTGCATTACAGCAAGGATCAGATCCTCGAAGCCTATATCAACGAAGTGTATCTCGGCCAGGACGGATCCCGTTCCATCCACGGCATGGGGCTGGGGGCGCAATTCTATTTCGGCCGCCCTCTGGAAGAGTTGGAACCTCATCAGTTGGCGACCCTGGTGGGGTTGCTCAAGGGGCCCAGTTGGTACGATCCCCGGCGTCGCCCGGAGCGTTCGCTGAAGCGTCGCAACACGGTGCTGCAGGTGGCTCGTCAGCAAGGCGCGCTGAGCGAGGAGGAGCTGCACCGCTTCAGCAAGCGAGGGCTTGAAGTGGTGCCGCGAGGCGAGTCGCCGCTTTATGCGTTCCCGGCTTTCATAGATCTGGTGCGGCGGCAACTTGCCCGTGACTATCCGCCGGAGGTGCTGGGTGTCGACGGTCTGCGCATCCACTCCACACTGGATGTGCTGGCTCAGTTGGCGGCGGAAAAGGCGCTGCGCGATCATCTGGAAAGCAAGGACCCCGGCGGCAAGAACCATCTCAATGGGGCGGTGGTGGTGGTGGCGCCGACCCAGGGCGATGTGCTGGCGGTGGTCAGCAATCGCCGCTCCCGGGAGCACGGGTTCAACCGGGCGCTGGACGCGGTGCGGCCGATCGGCTCGCTGGTGAAGCCGGCGGTGGTGCTGGCGGCGCTGGAGCAACCGAAAAAATACAGCCTGGCGACCATCGTCAACGATGAACCGTTGTCGGTGCCGTTGCGTAATAATGAACCCTGGCAGCCGAAGAACTTCGACAACAAATCCCTGGGCCCGATGCCGATCCACGACGTCCTGGTGCGTTCGCGCAACCAGGCGCTTGCGCGACTCGGCATGGATGTGGGCTTGAACAAGGTGGCGGAGACGCTGAAAACATTGGGCGTACAGCGGGACATTTCACTCTATCCGAGTATTTTGCTGGGCAGTCTGGGACTGACGCCGTTCGAGGTGGCGATGATGTATCAGCCGCTGGCCACCGGCGGTTTCTCCACGCCGTTGCGATCGATCACCGATGTGCTTGACAAGGATGGCCAGCCGATCGCCCGTTATCCCATCACCACCGAGGAGGTGCTGCCGCAGGAACCGGTGTTCGTGTTGCAACAGGCGATGCAGGACGTGGTCGATCAGGGCACCGGTCGTGGGGTGCGTGCCAAGTTGCCGGCTTCGGTGAAGGTGGCCGGCAAGACCGGCACCAGCGATAATTTCCGCGATGCCTGGTTCGCCGGTTTCTCCGCCAATCATCTGGCGGTGGTGTGGGTAGGCCGGGACGACAACAGCCCGGCCGGAGTCAGCGGTTCTTCCGGCGCGGTGCCGGTGTGGGCGCAATTGATGGCTTCATTGCCGCAACGCAGCCTGTCGCAGAAACCGCCGGCCGGCGTGGAGTGGGTTTGGATGGATCCGTCCGGTACCCTGGTCAGTGGCGAGGGCTGTGATGGTGCCCGCCGCTATCCGATGCTGCCCGCATCGATTCCCGAGGAGGCCGACCGTTGCGGATCCCGTGGCGGCGACAAGAAGAAAGGGGTACTGCAATGGTTCAAGGGCTGGTTCGACTGATGCTGCTGGCGGCCATGCTGGCCGGCTGCGCGACGACACCAACGACGGGGACGGGAGGCGGCTACGGCTCTTCGTCCTCGTCCTCGTCATCAATGCCTTCCGGCGAACCGCGGCAGCAACCGGTGGATGCCCGGGCTGATTTGCAAGGATCGCCGGCGCTGGCCCTGCTCGATCGCGCCGAGGGGGCCCGCAACCAGGGCAATATGTCCGCGGCCGGGCGTTATCTGGAACGGGCGCTGAACATGGAACCGGACTCCTCCTGGGTGTATCGGCAGTTGGCCAGGTTGCGTCTGGAAGAAGGCGACGCCCACTCCGCTGAAGGGCTGGCCCTGAGAGCCTTGCGGTTGGCGCCCTACAACCCGGGTTATCAGGCGGAATTGTGGGAACTGGTGGCCACCGCCCGCGAGCGGCAGGGTGACGAGGAAGGCGCCCGTGATGCCCGGAAGCGGGCTCAGGAACTGCGTCGGGGGACGGCATGACACCCGCGATCAAGGCCGCCGAAAAAGCCGGTGTGGCCTTTCGGACACACAGCTATCATGCCGATCCACAGGCTCCCAGCTATGGGCTGGAAGCCGCGCACGCTCTGGGCCTGGCCGTTGAGCAGGTATTCAAGACGCTGCTGGCGATGGTGGACGAGCGGCCTCAGGTGGCCATGGTTCCGGTGCACAAACAACTGGATCTGAAAGCCCTGGCCAAAGCTGCGGGTGGAAAGAAAGCGGCCATGGCGGATGCTGCCGTGGCGCAACGGCTTACCGGCTATGTGCTTGGTGGTATCAGCCCGTTGGGGCAAAAAAAACGGCTGCCGCTGTGGCTGGACAACAGCGCCGAAAGCCAAAGCGTTTTGTATATGAGCGGCGGTCGCCGAGGCTTGGAAATTGAAATGACGCCGGAGGACCTGTTGGCACTGACCGGCGGCCGCCTGGCGCCGCTGGCCCGCTGACCACTGTTGTCTCACAATTCGATGGGCCAGCGGTAGGAACTGAGAGCCCATTCGCTTGCAAGGCAAGCTCCCACAGCGGCTTCGTAGTCCGGTCTGTGGGAAACTGCTTTAGCAGCGACATGTGTAAGCGCGCCAGCGAACTGTGTGCCGCTGGGCCCATGGATCGCTACAGCAGCGCCGCGAACGCTTCGCGGGCGGCCTTGATGGTGGCATCGATGTCTTCGTCGCTGTGGGCGATGGAGACGAAGCCGGCCTCAAAGGCGCTTGGTGCCAGATAGATGCCACGGTCCAGCATGGCGTGGAAAAAGCGCTGGAAGCGTTCCTTGTCGCAGGCCATCACTTCCGAGAAACGGCTGATCCGGGTCTGCTCGGTAAAGAACAGGCCGAACATGCCGCCCACCTGGTTGGTGGTGAAGCCGATCCCGCATTCCCGTGCCGCCATCGACAAGCCTTCGGTGAGGCGCCGGGCCTTGGCGTCAAGAGCGTCATGGAAGCCCGGCTCGCGCAGAGCCTGTAACGTGGCCAGGCCGGCGGCCATTGCCACCGGATTCCCGGACAGAGTGCCGGCCTGATAGACCGGTCCTAGTGGCGCCAGGCTTTCCATGATCTCGCGGCGCCCGCCGAGGGCCCCCACCGGCATACCACCACCGATGATTTTGCCCAGGGTGGTCAGATCCGGAGTAATGCCATAAAGGGCCTGGGCTCCGCCCAAAGCGACGCGGAAGCCGGTCATGACTTCGTCGAAGATCAACAGTGCGCCATGCTCGCTGCACTGGGCCCGCAGAGTGTCCAGGAAGCCTTGGGTGGGCGGTACACAGTTCATATTGCCGGCCACCGGCTCGACGATTACGGCGGCGATATCGCTGCCCTGTTGGGCGAACACTTCCGCGACGGCGGCGGCATCGTTGTAGGGCAGTACCAGGGTGTCGGCGGTGACCGCCGCCGGCACGCCGGGGGAACCGGGCGTGCCCAGGGTCAGGGCGCCGGAGCCGGCTTGTACCAGCAGGCTGTCCACATGGCCGTGGTAGCACCCTTCGAATTTTATGATCTTGTCCCGGCCAGTGTGGCCGCGAGCCAGGCGAATGGCGGACATGGTGGCTTCGGTGCCGGAGTTGACCATGCGCACCATGTCCATGGAAGGCACCATCTCGCAGACCAGATCAGCCATTTCCACTTCGACCTCGGTGGGGGCGCCGAAGCTCAGCCCGCGAGCCACCGCCTGTTGCACCGCTTCACGTACCGCCGGGGCGTTGTGGCCCAACACCATGGGTCCCCAGGAACCAACGTAGTCGGTATAGCGGTTGTCGTCCTCGTCGAACAGGTATGCGCCCTCCGCCCGCTCGAAGAACACCGGGGTGCCGCCGACACCGCTGAAGGCGCGGACCGGAGAGTTGACGCCACCGGGAATGTGCTTCTGGGCACGGCGAAACAGCTGTTCGGATTGCGTGCGACTCATGGGAACTCCTTGCGAAACGGATCCGGCCCGGCTCACGGAAGAGCCGGGCAGGGGATCATGAGGGTGGCATCCGCCACCGGGGATTGAGTGGCATTATGCGTATTCCGGAAACCGGTCGCCACCTCCGGAAGATGACCGTTCCGGGTCAGTGGACCGGGAACAATCGGGAGAGCTGGCGCGCCCGGATCTCGATCTCACCGTAGTCGGCGGTGGCGAATAGCCCGTGAATCAGTGCGATCATATCGGCGCCGGCGTCAATCAGCGGCTGGGCGTTGTCCGTGGTGATGCCGCCGATGGCGACCAGAGGCTGATCGAAGCGGTCACGGGCTTCCCGCAGGGTGTCCAGAGTCACCGGCGGCGCCTCGGGTTTGGTGTGGGACGGATAGAAGCGCCCCAGTGCCAGGTAATCCGCGCCCTCGGCAGCGCCTTTGGCGGCCAGCGTCAGATCGCCGTGGCAGGAGATGCCAATAATCTTGTCGGCACCGAGCAAGGCCCGGGCGGTGGGCACAGCGCCGTCACTTTGCCCCATATGCACGCCATCGGCGTTGACCGCCTGGGCCAGGGCCGGGTCATCATTGACGATGAACAGCGCACCGTATTGGTGGCACAGTTCGGCCAGGCGGCCGGCTCGCTCCAGCCGCTGCATGGCGCTGGCGGGTTTGTCTCGATACTGCAGTAGCCGGGCGCCGCCACGCAGAGCGGCCTCGGCCGCGGGCAGCAGGTGCTGACCCGGAATGAGCATGGGGTCGGTGATGGCATAGAGGCCATGTAAGCGGGCTGTCACGGCGTCCTCCGGTCGGGAACATGTTGGCCCTGGCCCGGCTGCCAAGCGGTGCGCAGATAGTGATCCACGCGGGCCTGCCCCTCCGCCACGGCCTGTTCCAGCGGCATTCCCAGGCCACGCAGGCAGGCAATGGAGGACGCCAGGGTGCAACCGGAGCCGTGATAGACGTGGGGCAGACGTTGCCAGTGCCAGCTTTGCGTCTCACCGGTGCCTCGGAACAGGTGATTGCTGACCTGATCGGTGTCGTCATGGGTGCCGGTGATCAACACCGCTCTGGCGCCACGCTGGCACAGGCGTTGGCCGCAATCGGCCACGCTTTGCATGCTCGTCGCGCCCGACGTTCCGTCGTCTCCGGCGAGCAGCCGGGCTTCGGGCAAATTGGGGGTGAGCAGTTCGCACAGTGGCGCCAGCTCGCCGATCATGGCGTCGCCGAGGGATTCCCGGGTCAGGCTGCCGCCGCTTTCCGCCGCCAGGACCGGGTCCAGAATCACCGGTACACCGGGCAAACGCGCCAGTAGGCGGGCGATGAAGCGGACCGTGGCCAGTGAGCCGGTCATGCCGATCTTCACCGCCTGGAAATCGTAGTCGGCAAGCAGAGCGTCCGCCTGGCGCTCCAGCAGGTCGATATCGGTCAGTTGGAAGCCCAACACATGCTGGCTGTTCTGCACCGTCAGCGCGGTGATCAGTGTGCTGGCCAGTCCGCCCAGATCATGGATGGCCTCGATATCGGCGTGAATGCCGGCGCCGCCGGAAGGGTCGTGGCCGGCGATAACTAGAATATTGGGTTTCATGGTGTCGTCGTCGAAAGCCGAAGGGCTGAAAGTGGGACGCCGGGCGGAGGCGCCGACGTGTATTGCTAGCGTCAGACGTTCAGTCGGTGGCGTCAAGAGCCTTGATCAGAACGGCTTGACCACCACCAGAATCACGATACCGATCAGCAACAGCACTGGCACTTCGTTGAACACCCGAAAGAAACGATGGCTTTTGGTGTTGGCGTCGGCGGCGAACTTCTTCAGGTGGGCCAGGCACATATGATGGTAACCGATCAACAAGACCACCAGCGCCAGCTTGGCGTGCATCCAGCCTTGGGTTTTGTACAGGTCCCAGTGGCTGATCAGCATCCACAGGCCCAGCACCACGGTGACGATCATGCTCGGGTTCATGATGCCCCGGTAAAGTTTACGCTCCATAATCTTGAAGCGCTCGCGACTGACCTGATCCTCGGCCATGGCGTGATACACGAACAGGCGTGGCAGGTAAAAAATACCAGCGAACCAGCAAATAACCGCAATCAAATGAAAGGCTTTCAGCCACAAAAACATGGGTTGGGGCTCCTTGCAGCGAAAGTGGCCCAGTGGCTGTACCGGGCTTCCGGGCGTACACTATAACGGCTTTTTTTCAATGATCACGTCCGGGTTGGCGGAGGGCTGGCCGGGGAGTGTGCTTTTCTGCTCGGGGAGTCTAGTGAAGAGAGGACCGCGTTCCGGCCGGCTGTTACGTTATTACTTCTTCCGCACGCGGCGCCTTACGCGCAGGCAATTGGGTACCATTCAGGACTGGAAGCTGCGCGCCGTGTTCTGGATTGGTGCTCTGCTGGTCGGGTTGCTGGTGGTGGGGTTCGCCTGGGCGGTGGAACTGGCCTCGGAAACCTTCAACCGCATTCACGCCTACTCGCCTTACATCCCCGTTGCCATGACCCCGCTGGGGATGATGGTGATCATCTGGCTGATGCGCCGCATGGGGCCGGAAGCCCAGGGCAGCGGGATTCCTCAGGTATTGGTGGTGCTGAAGCAACGCTATCATTGGTTGCGCCCGACCTTTCTGTCGCTGCGGGTGATCGCACTGAAGTTCGTTCTCACCGTGCTCGGTGTACTGTGCGGTGCCAGTATCGGTCGCGAGGGCCCCAGCGTACAAATCGGCGCGGCGATGATGTACTCGGTGGGTCAGGTTGGACGTCTGCAGCAAAAGTACGTGGATAACGCCCTGATCGTCGCCGGAGGCGCGGCCGGGGTCTCGGCGGCGTTCAACGCCCCGCTGGCCGGTATCGTGTTCGCCATCGAGGAACTGTCCGGCTCTTTCGAGCAACGCACCAGCGGCACCCTGATTCTGGCGATCATCCTCTCGGGTGTGGTGGTGCTGATGATTAACGGCCACTACAGCTACTTTGGTCACCCCCAGGGCGATCTGGAACTGACCGCCAACTGGCTGGCCATCGGCGTGGTCGCGCTCATCTGCGGTTTGCTGGGCGGTCTGTTCAGTCGTCTGCTGATCAGTGGCAGCCGCTGGTTGACACCGCATGCCGTCAGGCACCCATATCGGGTGGTGTTTCTCTGTGGCGTGGTGCTGGTGGCGCTGGGTCTGCTGACCGGCGGCGCCACTTATGGCAGTGGTTACGAGGAGGCGCGCAGCCTGCTGGATGGGGAGCATGTCGGTGACTGGTCCTTCCCGCTGGCGAAAATGGGAGCGACCCTGGTGTCCTATTTCACCGGACTGCCCGGCGGCCTGTTCTCGCCCAGCCTGGCCGCCGGTGCTGGCATCGGCAGTGCCTTGAGCGGCTGGTTCCCGGAGGCTTCGGTGGTTGGCATCACCGTGGTGGCGATGGCGGCGTTTCTGGCCGGCGTGATTCAGCGTCCGATCACCTCCTTTGTGATCGTCATGGAATTGACCGGCAACCGACACGATCTGCTGTTGTCTCTGATGGTGGGCGCCTTTCTGTCCGCCGCGGTATCGAAACTGGTATGGTCGCGTCCATTGTATGATTCCCTGGCGGAGCGCATGGCCAACGGCGCGGGGATGGCGGCCGAGGGGCGGCGTCCCGCCAGTGAGGACAAGGCGGCCTGAGTTGCCGGGCCGGATGGCCCTGCCTATTATTTTCCCCGGTCCGGTGGCTTGAATGGCCCGGGGCTCGGGGGAGTTACCTATTTGGAGCATTCTATGGCCTTGGCTGAAACGGCAAACAAGCTCAGGGCGCGCATCGCTGATGGCGATAGCGGGTTGTGGTCCTGATGGCGAAGTGGGGCGTGAAAAACCGGTTGGACGATGTGGTGCTGGTGCCGATCAGCCCCTCCACCCAGCGTCGTCGGCGTTTGTTGGCGGGCCTGGCGGTGTCGATATTGTGCCTGGCGTGCCTGGTGGGGGGCGGCGCTCTGGTCTGGTGGTATGGTGTGCCAGGGCTGTCGGTGATCGCCGGCGACAGTAGCGAAGGTGAGGAGGACGGTCCTGCCCGGCGTTCTTTGCACCAGGTCAAACAGGAACTGGATCAGGCTCGCAAGGATCTGGCGGTGTACCGTACCGAAGCCCAGGTGGGGGAACAGGCGCGGGAGCAGCTGCGTCAGGAAATCCGGGCCCTGCGTGATCAGCAGGCGGAACTGGAGCAAGCGGTCTCGTTCTACAAGAGTGTGATGTCCCCCAGCGACGAAGATCATGGGCTGGTGGTGCAGAAGCTGGAATTGAGTCCCGCTGAGGGTGAGCGGCGGGTGCGTTATCGCCTGGTGCTGGTGCAAACCGGGGAGAACCGGGATGCCCTGTCCGGCCGTGTCAGTTTCACTCTGCGCGGCAGTCGTGATGGCGAGGCGTTCACCGCCGATGCCGCTGATTATCTGGAAGAGCATAGCGAGGACAAGTTTCAGTTCCGGTATTTTCAGGAGCTTTCGGGTATCGTAACGGTGCCCGCGGAACTGCAGGTGTCATCTCTGGAGGTGACCGCCACGGCATCCGGGCGAAGGACCGCACAGTCGGAACAACGACTGCCTTGGTGAGCTTCCGGGGGGGAGCGGGGCGTGCTTCGAAGCGCTCCGGTACAACGATAATCATCAGGAGACAACGGTGTTGGGTCGAGATAAGAAAGGCAATGCACAAGGCTTTCGCGACCACACCCTGATTGCCGCCAGTGCCCGCATCTTGGGGGATGTGGAATTCACCGGCGGCCTGCATATTCAGGGGGAAGTGGAAGGGAACATTCGTGCCGGCGATGAAGGCGGACAGCTGATCATCGGTGAAACCGGGGTGGTGCGTGGCGAGATTCACGTGCCGCGGGTCACCATCAACGGCCGGGTCGAGGGCGACGTCAGCGCCGCCGAGCATCTGGAACTGGCCAGCAAGGCGTCGGTGGACGGCAATGTCTATTACGTCATGCTGGAAATGGTGATGGGCGCCCGGGTCAACGGTAAACTGGTGCGTATGGACGAGGAACGGCGTAATCTGCCGGCTCCCGGGCGGAAAGCTGGGGAACAGGTCGAGGCGGATCCAGCGGAAACCGTCTGAGGCATCGGGCCTGTTGGGGCCTGACACCGGCAAGGCTTCTGGCGGTGGCGCAAGCCATCGCCGGCCATTCTTGACTAAAACACTCAGGTATTGGACCATGCTCGCCCTGGATATGAAGTGATCATGATGAGCGAATCCGCACCTATTACCCTGACCGAGCGCGCAGCTCAGAAAGTCCAGGAGTTGCGTGACGACGAAGGCAATCCCGATCTGAAGCTGCGGGTGTACATCACCGGCGGTGGCTGCGCGGGATTCTCCTACGGCTTTACTTTCGATGAGCAGGTTAACGACGACGATACCTCGGTGGACCGGGAAGGTGTGACCTTGCTGGTGGACGCCATGAGTATTCAGTACCTGGATGGTTCCGAAGTGGACTATGAGCAGGGGCTGATGGGCTCCCGCTTCGTGGTCAACAATCCCAATGCGGCAACAACCTGCGGTTGCGGCTCCTCCTTCTCTGTGTAAATCTTTCAAGGGCAATCTCCGTGCGAGACACCCCTGGCGGATCGTCATAAAACCGTCACCAAACAGTCAAATCATTGTCTCCACGGGCATGGATGCTGGAGGCATGATGATTCAGCGACCCAGTTTCCAACGTATGACCGCCGCCGACGTGCGTGCCATGTGCTGGCTGTCCAAACAGCCGCGGGCAGCCCGTTGGGCCCGAGCGGCACGCCTGGTATCCCGCCTTGGTGATGGGCCTCTGTACGTGGTGCTGGTGGCTCTGGTGTGGACCTTGCTGGATGGCATCGGCACGGTGTTCGCGCAGGCGGCGGCTATTGCCTACGTCATTGAGGTGCCGGCGTTCATGTTGCTGAAGAATCTGATTCGCCGCCCGCGTCCGGCGGACAGCGTGGAGGCGCTCAATGCCTTCATCAAACCGGCGGATCGCTTCAGTTTCCCGTCGGGGCATACCGCCGCGGCTTCCGTCATGGCTACCCTGATTTGTGTTTTCTTCCCGGCACTGGCGCCCATGGCCGTGCTGTTCGCTCTTATGGTCGGTGCCTCGCGTGTGCTGCTGGGCGTTCACTACCCCACGGATATCCTCGCCGGCGCCACCCTGGGCATCTCGTCCACGCTGAGCGCGCTTTGGATTCTTGGGAGCGTGTGATCAGGGCAGCGTGAGCTGGCCAAGCACCGCGGCCCGACTGGCTCCGGTGACCGCCGGCGCATTCCCGGTTTCCCCTTCGATTCTGGCCCAGGCCAGCCAGGCAAAAGCGCCGGCTTCCACCCAGTCCGGATGCAGACCGAAATCCTCGGTGGAACACACCGGGATGTCGAGCAGGGCATGGAGGCGGGCTAGTAAATGCTGGTTATTGGCACCTCCGCCACAAACCAGCAGCCGTTGTGGTGCGAAATCGTTAAGGGCGTTGGCGATGGTGCGGGCGGTCAGTTCCGCCAGAGTGCTTTGGACCTGCCGCGCATTGGCGTCCGCTGGCAGTCGCTGTTGCAGCCAGTCCTCGTTGAAATGCTCACGGCCGGTGCTTTTCGGGGGCGGCAGCCGAAAATAGGGATCGGCCAGCAGGCTGTTCAGCAGATCCGGCAAGAGGGCGCCGCCGGCGGCCCAGGCGCCGTCCCGGTCATAGGGCTCGCCCTGATGGCGCTGTATCCAGAGGTCCATCAGGACATTGCCGGGGCCGGTATCAAAGCCGCCAATCAGCTTGCCCTCATCCAGTAGAGTGACGTTGGCCATGCCGCCAATGTTGACCACCGCGACCCTTTGCGCCACCGCGCCGAACAGCCGCTGGTGGAAGCGGGGTACCAGGGGGGCTCCCTGGCCGCCGAGCACCATGTCTTTATTGCGGAAGTTGCTCACTACCGGGATGCCGGTGCGGACGGCCAGGGTATCCGGGCAACCGAGTTGAACACTGAAACCGAGGTCGCCGGGGCGATGGCGAACGGTCTGGCCATGACAGCCCACGGCATGGATCTGCTCCGGTTGATGACCGGATTGCGTCAGCAAGGCCTGTGTGGCGCGGGCGTAAGCTTCGCCGAGCTGTCGATGAACGTGCCCGGCCTGATCGATCTCGTCAGGGCCGCTGCGGCAAAGCTTCAGGATATCGTCACGCAGGGTATCGGGTAAGGGAGAGCCCTGGTGGGCGAGAAGTTGGAAACCCCGCTTGCCGACGCGGGCCAGCACCGCGTCGATGCCATCGACACTGGTGCCGGTCATCAGACCAATGTAGAGCCCGTCACCGGACATCGCTGCGTGCCAGGGTGGCGGCTCCGGCAAACAGAGTCATCTGCGAGTTCACGCGACGCACCTGGGCCAGGTATTGCTCCTTGTTCCCCGGGCTGACGCCCTGCGCTTTGGGCAGTGGTACGGTTTGCGGGTTGCGATGCACGCCGTCAATGCGGAACTCGTAATGCAGGTGCGGGCCGGTGGCAAGGCCGGAAGAGCCTACGTAGCCGATGGTCTGGCCCTGATTGACCCGTGTGCCCACGCGAACGCCTTTGGCGAAGCCGCGCATGTGAGCGTACAGCGTGGTGTAGCGACGGCCGTGCTGAACGATGATCACGTTGCCATAGCCGCCTTTGACACCGGCGAAGATCACCTTGCCTTTGCCGGCGGCCTTGATCGGTGTACCGGACGGCGCGGCATAATCAGTGCCCTTGTGCGCGCGGATCGTGTTCAGCACCGGATGGCGGCGTCCCGGGTTAAAGCCGGAACTGATGCGGGAAAAAGCCACCGGGGTGCGGATGAAGGCTTTGCGCATGGAGTTGCCTTGCGCGTCCAGGTACGCCACGGCGCCGTCTTCATCCTGATACTGGTAGGCGGTCAGGTGACGGCCCCGGTTCCAGAATTCGGCGGCCAGAATGTCGCCTTCGCCAACTTTTTCACCGTCCAGGTACAACTCCTCGAAGAGCACGCGGAAGCGGTCCCCGGGCCGGATGTCGAGAACGAAATCCACATCCCAGCCGAAGATGTTGGCCAACTGCATGGTCAGATTGTCGCTCATTCCGGCGGCCTGGCCGGCCAGGAACAGCGAACTGTTGATGGTGGCGTCGGCGAAGCGGACCCGGCGCTGGTACTCGCGCTGCTCGGTGCTGGCTTGCCAGGTGCCGTCCCCGGTGAGGGTGGCGGTGATGGTCTGGATCCTGGAAGGCTTGTATTTCAGGGCCTGAAGTTCGCCCTGCTCGTTGAGCAGAACCTCGAAGGTCTGGCCGGGGCGAATATTCTTGAGATCCTGCAGGCGCTTGTGGCCGGTCACCAGCCGATGAACCTGGGCGGCGGTAACGCCGCGGTCCTGCAACAGGCGGCCCAGGGTGTCGCCCGAAGCCACGGTGATGGTCTCCCATTGGGGAGTGGGCTCGGGAAGTGCCGGTTCGGCTGCGAGGTCGCTGTCCGGTGCGGAGTCAGTGTCCGCCGCCGGGGCCGGTTTGGCTGCGACAGGGGGATCGCCGGCGGCTTCGAGGTTCAAATCCAGGGTTTGCGGGCGTTCGGGTCGACTTTCTCCGGATTCTGGTAGCAGGGTCACCAGGGTAACGATCAAAACAAGGCTTCCGGAGAGCAAAAGGTGGGTGCGGGGGAAATGGCGCACCGATCGACCGAGGGCGGATATATGTTTTCTCATGCTGTAAGTAGCGCTCTGAGTTTGTGCCGCCTGAGGCGATGAAAAAAATATTGCAGCAAAGATACCTGTCTTTATAGGTCTTTTACAACTATTCCAAGGTGCTACAATGCCGCGGTTCAAACAGGCTGGTGTTATTGGAGCACCGCTAGCGGCGCTGGTTCCCGGAGTTTCAGGGCGGGAGCGAGGCGCGGATATCGAATGGCAGAGGCAATCGATGATTGATGTGGATCAACAGCTGGCGCTGATTCGCCGGGGCGCGGATGAGATTATTCAGGAAGACGAATTGCGGGCTCGTCTGGAAAGCGGGCGCCCTCTTCGTGTCAAAGCCGGGTTTGATCCCACCGCTCCGGATCTGCATTTGGGGCATACCGTTCTGATCAACAAGCTGCGCCATTTTCAGGATCTGGGGCACCAGGTGATCTTCCTGATCGGAGATTTCACCGGCATGATCGGGGATCCCTCCGGAAAAAGTGTCACCCGGCCGCCGTTGAGCCGTGAGGACGTGCTGCGCAATGCGGAGACTTACAAGGAGCAGGTGTTCAAGATCCTGGATCCGGAAAAGACCGAGGTGGCGTTCAACTCCTCCTGGATGGGTGAACTGGACGCGGCCGATCTGATACGCCTGGCCAGTCAGTATACGGTGGCGCGGATGCTGGAACGGGACGATTTCGATAAGCGTTACCGAGGCAACCAACCTATTGCTATCCATGAGTTCCTCTATCCGCTGGTGCAGGGGTACGACTCCGTGGCGTTGCGGGCGGATGTCGAATTGGGTGGGACCGATCAGAAGTTCAATCTGCTGATGGGGCGGACGCTGCAGAAGGGACACGATCAGCCGCCACAGATCTGCCTGACCATGCCGCTGCTGGAAGGGCTGGACGGGGTGCAGAAAATGTCCAAGTCCCTTGGGAACTATGTAGGTGTCACCGACGCCCCGGGGGATATGTACCGTAAGCTGCTGTCCTTGCCGGACGCACTGACCTGGCGCTATTACGAGCTGCTCAGTGCGGTATCCAATGAGGATCTGGCCCGGTTGAAGGCGGAAGCCGAGCGCCTGGGCAGTCCCCAGGAGGCGAAAAAGGCGTTCGCTCTGGAGATGGTGACCCGGTTTCATGGCGAGGAGGCGGCGCGGATGGCGCCGTCCTCCGCCGGCAATCTCACCGCTCTGGGGGATATCCCGGAGAATGTGCCGGAAGTCGAGGTGGCGTTGGAGGAGGGCGATGAAGTGCACATCGTGCCACTGCTTCGTCTCGCCGGGCTGGCTCAGAATGGCAAGGCGGCCAAGGACGTGTTCGGGCGCGGCGCGGTTTACGTGGACGGTCAGCAACTGACCTCGGAGCGCAGTTTCAAACGTGGCGAAAGCGCGGTGATTCAGGCCGGCAAGAAGAAGATCGCCCGGGTCACGATCAAGTGATTCCAGGGGCGGAAAGTCCCGGTTTGGCTGAAAAGTAGGCGATCGAAAGTTTTTTTCAGGAAAGTTCGAAAAAAGGTTTGACAGGAAAGGCGCGATCCGTAGAATGCGCACTCCTCGGCGGGGCAACAACGCAGACGCGGCCCCGCAGCTCTTTAACAATCAGGCAAGCAAACGTGTG